>JACQFQ010000059.1 GCA_016199985.1 Verrucomicrobiota bacterium
GCGTCATCCTCGAGCATGTCCCGTAAGCCACCTGCTGGTTTAGCGGTCCGACAGGTCGTATGGTGACCCAGTTTCCGTCCCTTCTGCAACCGTTGCTGCCTGAGTTTTTCAGGATCGCCATAACGAACCTCATACCCTCACTGATGACACGGATGGGAAGCGGGGTATTCTGTCTTTCATTTCCCATCCGCGTTATCCGCGTCATCCGCGGTCAGAGGTTTTCGGGCTCTTGGTGTTTCGCTGGCCGCGGTGCAAGGAGTGTTTGAGAGGAACCCTACCAAGGTCAATGTCAGGCCGAAGTTGCGATGATTGCTCATAATCGGAATGTTGGAGAACGTGATCAGAGAAAGAGCATCACAACCGAAATCAGCAAGCAGACAGCAAGCAAGAGGCGCTCGATACGACTCATGTCCCTATTCCGGAGCAGCACTACCGCTACGCAGATCTCAATGAGAACACCTAGCCCCGTCAGCAACCAGACGAACGTGATTGGATCGTCCATTTTCCATATCGCCGCAGGACGCTTGTCCAGATAGCTTGCTGCTGACAGCATACACGCTCCGGTCAGAGCGAAGGCGAATCTTGCGAGATGTTTCACAGCAAGTGAGGTCCCTGGTTCTATTCGCGCCCTTTTTCTCTCTCGATAGCCCTTTTGAAGCATCGAGACCAAGAACCGTACGCACCGTATGCTCTGCTGAGTCAAGAAATAGTTCACCGGATGCAACACGTGGATCGGATCCCTTGAGAGGGCCGCAGCTGTCCGTGAGGGCGTTGCAAAACGGATACCGATTCGCTACGGGCTTCGCAAGCGGAAGAAGGCGTCCTCCAGGAGCTCGGGGTTCGTCACCCGGACCTCGTGCCAGCCCGCGTTCACGGCGTAGGGGCCGGGCACCGTCGTCCACACGGCGCCGGGTCCAAGATCGAAGGAGGACTCGAGGGTGAAATTCCGGGCTCGCGCGTCCCAGTACACCGTGGCGAGACCCGGCTCGCGATGGATGTATAGCGTCGGCGGAGCGACTCCGACCCGGATGCTGCCGGCGATGTCGATGAGATCGCCAGGGGTCGTCGGCAGCCGGTAGGGACGTCCGACGCACGCGGTCCCTTCGGCGTTCAGCGGGAGAACCCACAGGCCATTCACGCCGCCGATGCTTCCCGCGCCCACCAAGGAGTCTCCCTCCGCGGACCAAAGCGCGCCGAAGGGAAAACCGTTCGTCGCGTCGGTGAAGCCCGTGAGCGGATGAACCTCCGATCCGTCCGCCGGCATCGTGTAGAGATCCTTCCCGGCGGAAGTTCCAGGACGCACGTCGGCGAAGGCGAGCATGGCGCCGTTCGGAGACCACGACGGCCAGGCGGGTCCCGCCACAGGAATGGCGAACCGCTGCCGGCTTGCGCCGGCGGCGTCGGAGCGGTAGAGGCCTCGCACGGGCGCGATGTTGAGATTGTGGAACACGATCCGACCGTCGAAGGGGTTCACGACCGGCGCGCGATCGAAGCAGTCATTCGCCATGGGCAGGTCGACGGCGGCGCCATTGAGATCAATGGCGTAGATCGCGCAGTTGTAATCGAACACCAACCCCGAGCTGTTGTTCATCCAATCATAGAGAGTCACCGTCTTTGAGTTGATGAACAGGCGTCGCTCGTCGCCGGTGAGAAGATCGCGGAGCCAGAGGTTGCCGAGGGAGGCGAAGGGGAATCCTTCACGGGTGAAGGCCAGCCAGCGTCCGTCCGGAGAAACGCGCGGGCGCGTCCCGGTGGTGACGAACTGATCGCCCGTTCCGTCAAGGTTGATCGCCCATACGCTGCCGGTGGCTCCGGATTGGCGGCCGTAGAAGAGCGTGCCGGCCAGGGACAGCTGGAACGGGTGGACGTTTGTATTCGCGGGCGGGGAATTCGTGTCGCCGCCGGTTCCGGTTCCACGGGTGTCGAGCACAGGCGGAAGGCCCGCTTTCGCGATGCTATAGGCCGCTTGCTGGATGGGGCCGCGCGCGCCACCGAGCGTCTGGCCGTAGTACGCGATCGTGATGTCGTTGCTCACGGTGAAGGGCGCCGAATACAGATTCCACGCCCCGCCGTCGCTCAGTCGAAAGTAAGCGCTGTCGAAGGGATTGGACTTTGTGAGCGAGACTTGGATCGGCGCGGAGTACGACCCCGGGGCGGGGGAGAGGGCGAGGCGCGCGGGATCCGCGGCGCGGGGCGCCGAGTAACTGAAGAGCGATATGGCCGGATGAAACTGATTCGCCAGAGTGAAGGAGCCGCCGGACGGCGCCTGGCCGAAGCTATTGGTGCCCGGGCTCCCGAGTCCGATGGAGACGCCTTGATCGCTCTCAATTCGCGCGCGGACGACGCCGACAAGCGCGCTCAATGCGGTCGTCCAGCCGCCGCCGTTGAGCGATGCGATGAACCCTGGCTCCGCGTTGACAAACGGCTCCTTGTTGAAAAACCACAGGTTCGCGCGTGTTCCCGAGCCGGTGATTGAAGGCAGCGCGGCGCTGCTGGTCTGGACATAGCCGCCGGCGGTCTTGGTGAAGACGCTTGCCTGAACGGACGCCATGGAATTGGAGTCTCCGATCACGAACGCAAACTTTCCGGTGCCGAGCGGAACGACGTTGCCCGCGGGGCCGATGCCCAAGCGGTAGCTCGCCTGAAGAGGTCCGTCGTCCCCGACCGGAGGCCGGAACCCCGACACTTCGCCGTCGCCAAAACGCACGAAAACCGCGCCGTTGGTTCCTTCATCCACGAAGTAAGCCTTCTCCACCGCCGCGGGGAACGTCGTCACGGCCGCCGGGCCGAATCCGATCACGCCCGCATTGTTCACCAAACGCTGCACGATGATGTTTGATTGGCCGGGGACATAAAAGAGGAACCGGGCGTACTTCTCGTTGTTGAAGCGTCCAAAGGTGTAATCGGAGCCACTGGGAAGATTGAGACGCTGCAACGCGGGGACCGCCGGATGGGCGTAATCATAGGCCAGGAGGGTGTCGTTGCTGCCCCGCCGAATCGCGGCCAGGAGAGTGGCGTCGCCGAGCATTCGCCGGAGCGATCGCCCGCTGGCCAAGGCGTCTTCCGCGGCGATCTGGTCCTGGAACCTCCCGAGCCCGTCCCCGATGAACGCCAGAAGATCCAGCAGGGTGATCCCCGGATCGTGGCTCGCCGCGCTGAGCCAATCCAACTGCCTCCCCGGATTGGCCGCTGTCTTGTACGGATCCTCAAGTCCCACCAGCATTGAAATCGCGGGATGGGGCGGCTGCGTGACGATGGGCGAGGAAGCGACGCCTGGGACCGAGAGATTCAGGATATGGATCCGGTTGAAGGCGATCGAGGTGACGGCGATCGCGTCGCGGTTGGTCTGGATGAAATGTCCCACTGCCAGGCTTCCGACCTGAGCCACTCCGCTGGGCGTCGCCGCCGTCCAGGCCAGCGCTCCATTGGCGTCTTGATAGCCCACGCGCGCGTTGCCGGTGGCCTTGTCCACAATGAGAGCGTCCACGCGGCCATCGCCGTTGAAATCTCCGGAGCTGAGGAATTCGGTCGCGGTTTCATCCACGATGGCCGCGGAGCCGCGCGGCCCGCCGAGGAGAGCGAGCGCGAATAGCGCCATCCCGACGCCAAGGATGCTGGAAGACCAGCGGCTTTCGCGCGGCGTTCTATTTGTCATCGGTGTCGGGTTCATCGTGTCGCTCTCAAAGGCTGCCCAGGGGAATCTCCACCTCGCCCGCCGGGATGATGTAATCCATCTCGCGGTTCGGCTTGAAGCGCGCCACGAAATAGCGGTATCGGGCGCCGAGGAGGACGGGCTGCTGGTCCCGGAGGTAGAGGTACGCGCCGTCATCGGCGTTGCGGTCGCGGCCCGCGGCGAGCAGCCTGTCGGGGATGACCAGCGCGAAGGGATCGTTGGGCACCGCGAAGGCCTGCCAGGGGATGCGTTCGATCATCGGGCTGACCTGCGCCACATCCCCTGAGACTTTCGGAAAGAAGGCGTTGGTCACCTGCTGGCGGTAAACCACGATCGGCAGGAGCGGCTCGCCGTTTCTTTCCGGGTCCGTCGTGCGACGAAAGAAGATCTGGTCGTTCGGGTCGCTGCTCACCGCCTCGCTTCGGTAGTACTTGATGAATTCCATGGTCCCGATCGTTTCGCTGGCGTCCTGCCTGACGAGGAATTGGCCGACACGGATGCCCACCGGATATCGACGATCCTCGAGCTTGTTGTTCTCTGAGTTGGTGAACACGACGGCCACAACGCGATCATCAAACCCATGGACCGGCGGCAGCGGTCGCGCGGGCCACGGGACCAGGTCGGGTCGGACCGCGGGCTTCCATGTGAAATCCCACGACGTGGACGAGTCCCCCTTGCCGTCCTGGGCGTCGAGCGCCTGGACGGAGATCTTGTAGGGGACTCCAGCGAGCACGTTCGCGATCAACGTGAACTGCGGTCCGGGCCCGAAGGAGGGCCCGATGGGAGGCGTGAGCTGCATGTCGTCGGGCTTCACCAACGACCGATGGGCTCGGGAGCTGACGTGCTTGCGCACGCCGCTGAGGTAGATCGCTTCGATCTTGGCCGCGGCTGCCTTGAGATTCGCGCTGACGATTCCGCTGCCGCCGTCGGCGGGAGCCCCCCCGCCGGTTTCGATCAGGACACGGAAGCGATGGACGCCCGCCGTGGGGCAGAACCAGTTCAAGGAGATCTGGGGATTGGCGGCCGTGCCGAGGGACTGGGGTTCAGCCAGCGTCGGCGTCGGAGGCTTTTCAGTCTTTGCCTCCTTGCAGCCCAGGAACGACATGGGGCTGGGGTTGCCGTGTTCGTCGAGAAGCTGAACGAAGTAGCAGAGCCGGCACGCAGAGGACGGCATCGTGTCATCCGTGCGCACCACGCGACGGCCGGTCGTATGACGAATCGCGCCCTGCGACAGGAGGGTCATCGGGCCGTCGTTCACGGTGCGATAGAGCCGATACTCGCGAGTCCGTGGCGTTGTGCCGAATTCCACGTGGATCGGGGCGACGCTTCCGCCGTCCGCTCCGCCGCTGATGTGCTGCGCGCAATCGCCCTCGGAGGGCAGCGAGACGATGCAGCCGCGGAAGCCGGGCAGAGGCCCGATGAGGCAGGCGGGATAGGAAATGGCATACACCCCGTTGGAGTCGGGGAACGCGATGCCGGCGTTAATCCACACTCCGCTATTGGGCCCATTGCTGGAGGCTTGAACCAATACGGGCAGCGTGGTGGTGTGGTTGAATCGCATGGACACTGTGCCGCTCTCGTCCGGCGTGACATCCAGCGCCGTCGCGCAGAAGCCCGGAACGATCCCGCTGGCGGCGGCTATCAAGGAGTCCAAGGGGTTGATGGCCGTGAGGAGGAGCTGGCCAGCCAGGAAGTTGAGCGTCCAGATCTGGCGGTTCGGAGGCGAGCTTTCGGAGTGGTAGAGCGCTGTGCGCGAAGTCGCGCCATAGTAGTTGCCCACCGTGCATCCCACATCCAGCGTGGCCGATCCGAAATCGTTGGCGGGAGTGTAGTCCACTTCCACACGATCCTCGCCCGGTGGAAAGTAGATCGGCCCGACGAAATCCACTCCGGTGACGCTGTTGGTCATCCCGAACGTCACCCAGGCGACGCCGGGGTCGCGTCGGACGCAGACGAGCTTGTAGTTCCACTTGTTCGTCGGGAGGCCGGGATCGAGGTCGCGGGAGAAGGAGTCAAACTTCACGGCGGGCGAGCCGCAGCTCCCGCGAACAATCCCGTTGGCGGCGGCCGGGCCCTCGCGCTGTCGCAGCACGGCGGAGACCGGAGGGCTGTGCGGGGAGAGCAGGGGATCGCAGGCGGCCACGCTGATCGCCCGGACCGTGTACCAGAAGTTGCTCAGGCCCGGGGTCGTCGGCGCTCCCGGCCCGCTGTCGAGATAGGTGACCGTGTCAACCGCGTCGGCCCGCGGAACGATGCCGATGCGATTGAGCTCCGGCGCCGCGTCGTTCTTCAGGGCCATCGACGGGTTGGGCCACCGATAGATCCAGTAGTGAGTCACCTGGTCGGCGATGTTTGTGTTTTGTTTCCACGAGACGCGAATGCGCTGTTCGTTGGTGGTTGATCCTCCGGGCAGCGGGACCACCTGGACCTCGTCGCGGGCGCCGAGATCAATCGGCGCGAGAGGAGGGATTCGTCGACAGGCGCGCGCCCGTCCGCCCGGCGAAACCAATCCATCGCGGCCCAGCAGGTCGCGCGCGGTCACAAAGTAGTAGAACTCGTCGCCGTCCACGAAAGGCGCGCCTCCCGGCTGACGGCGGCCATTGTTGTCCGCGAGGAAATAGGTGACCCGGTCGGCGGGATCATCCGCTGCGCCCACCCCGCTTCCGGCGGAGAAATTCTTGGTGGCGGAGGCCGGCGACTGATTCACGCGAACAACCGCGGGATTGCCGATCAGCTGTCCGAGGGTGGGCGGCTGGACGTCGAAGCCCGCGGCCTCCGCGAAGGCGCGCGGCAGTCGCCAGACGTTGAATCCGTAGCTGAGAAGGGAGAGCCGGCGCAGCTCATCGGGAGTCCCCCAGCGCAGCTTGATGAGGAGATGATCGTCGGGATGATTGGTGACGACCTGAAAGGGTTTGCCCGGGGCGGGCAGAATCACCGGGGCGCCGGGCACGATCGTGACGCGACCGATGACATCGCCCGCCACCCCGCTCGCCGGGTTGAGCTCGCGCAGCTCGTAGGTGGTGACTCCGGCGATGGTCTCCGCGAAGGCCTGCCCGAGGCAGAGCCGCAGACCGGGGTGGGACACCGTGAGCAATCCTAGTGAGCTGCCCGTCGACGCATCGGTCTCGGCTTGCCGCAGCAGGGTGACGACCTTCTCCGCGATTGTCTGGCTTGCGATCCCGGGCACGCGCCGAAGAATCGTGTTCAGCGTGTCCGACAGCGCGCCGAGGTTCTCTCCGAGGGAAACGGATTGGTTGAGCAACGCGTTGATCGCGCCCACGTCGCTTTGGCGGGACAGGGTCCCGCGCTGCGTGAAAGGCGCGGCGCTCGCGGCGTCGCCGGGCTTCGCATAGACGCCGAAGCGTTTGCCCTTGAGCGAGTCGGGGTCGACCGCGCCGACCAGCACGAAGGACCAGTGCTTGTTCCCGGCGTCTCGAATCGTCGTGCCGACCGAGAACACCAGATCGTTCAGCGGCGTCTGGCCTTCAACCCAGCAGGGCCCCAGGCAGGCGAGCAGAAGCACAAGGGCCGACGCGCGGCGCGCTGATGAAGGAAGCGCCGGCGCCAGGATCTCGAAGGGAGATCGAGCGACGCGGCGGTGGGTGGCGCTGTTTCCGGAGAGGTTCATCGCTAGTCCAGGTGATAATCAATTTTGCCGTCGCGCACTTCTCCACGAATGGAGAGTCCGGCGCATCCCTCGACGCAGAACGGGCAGTAGCCCAGCTTGCCGCAGATGTTGGCCTCGCCGCCGAGGATCAATACGTAGCCGTCCGAGCCGAACTCCGCCGAGGCGAACAGGGTGAGGTCGGCGTGTCCCTCGATCAGGCAGAGCAGACTCAGATCCAAGGCGACCTTCTGGCGCATTCCGAGTTTCCCCGAGCGCGGGCCGTCCTGATAGTAAACCGCCGTCGAGACCGTGGCCTCGGCGTCGAGGAAGCAATTGGAGACACCGAACAGAATCTCGGACAGCGACAAGCCGCCTCCGAATTGGACATAGACCCCGGTAAAGCCCAGCGGATTGCCCAGCACCTTCCCGGCCTCGGGATCGACAAAGATCAACGGGTCGAGGCTGCAGGCTTTTCCCGCGAAGAGACCGGCCTGCACGTCCACCGGAACCCCCAGGATGAGGATCGTGCCCGCCGCCTTCGCCGCGAAGTAGTTCTCGAATTCGCCGACCGCGAGCGCCGCCCCAATGGCCTTCACCGTGCATCCCTTGAAGCCCGCTTCGCCCTTGATGAGGATGAGCCCTCCGACACCGAGAACCGTTCCGCTTTGCTGAGTCCATCGCGCCTCGACGGTCAGGGTGAGCGGCACGCCCGACGCGCTGACCCCGGGCCATTTGAGCGGAACGTCGGCGGCGCCAATGATGATCTCGGCCGCCGGCGCCCCGGGCGGGATGCAATCGAGGGGCGTCGATTGAGAATCCAACTCGCGGATCTCCATGTAGGCGGTGAAATCGAGGTCGTCCGGCAGCTTGAACTTCACCTTCGCGTCGAGCCGGATTTTCCGCAGGGCGTCCCCGTTGAAGGTTGGCGCGCCGCGGATCTGGGCCGAGGCCAGCGAGCTGCTCATCAGGCCGATGCCCTTCATCGCGGAGAACGAGCCGTCCTTGGCGTCGCCAAGCTGCGACGCGAGTCCGTTCCGGATGGACTGGTTGATCTGCTGGAACAGCGTTTCCGTGAGCTGGTTCACGATCGCGTCGTCGTCGTACAGAAACTGCTTGAAGGTCTGCTGGTACTTCGAGGGCATTTGCGAGGAAAGGAAGGCCACGATGAGCCGTTCGCGGATGGCGCGCTTGGCCGCCGCGGGGTTCGCCGTGAAGTAATCGCGCGCCGGGGTGATCGCGCTCGCCATAAGATTGGACATGCCGGTCCCGGCGAGCCGCATATAATCGCTGAGGGCGTTCGCGTTTCCGGCGACGGCGCTCAGCGCCTTGCTGAAGCCGCCCGTCGCGCTGGAGAGCTGGCCGCGCACCCCGCCGAGCTCGTTGCGCGTCTCTTGCAGGCGCTCCTGCACCTTGGCGAGCGTCGGCTCCAAGTCCTTCAGCAGATCGTCCGCGATCGGATCCGCGATGGCGCCCACAATGCCGAGCGCCGGCGCTTGATCCCCCGCGATCTTTTTCAGTATGAGCTGGATGACGTGGCGCTTGCCATCGCCGCCCTTCTCCATGATGCGGAGGAACAGTCCGAGCGTGTCGTCGATGTCCGCCAGCGTCCCGTCGACCTGGCCGACAACGGTGTTGGCCTGGCCCGCGGCGCCGTTGATGTTGCGGATGGCGTTTTGCAACCCGACGGCGCCGTCGGCGACGATTCCGGAGACGTGGTTCGAGAACGTCGTGGGATTCACCGCGAGGTCGGCGGCGAGCTTGGCGTAGATGGCGTCCACAATGGGATCCAGGGCGGGCTCTAGGACCGGTCGGAAGAACCCGGCCGCGTCATCGCGCAGCGCGCGCTGCATGCTCCGGAATCCTCGGGTGAGGCCCGAGGCGGAGAGCGCGTCGCCGAAGGCCTCGCGCACGACGTTGCTGAGCGAGTTGAGCGGCGAGCTGATCTCGTTGATGGCGTCGTTCGCCAGATCCAGCAACTTGATGCGCGGCAGCTTGAGGTCGAGGTCCTGCGCGAAATCCAGGTCCACCTTTCCGGGCGTGAGCTCCTTGAGCCGGCTGTTCACGTCGATGATCGGCAGGATCACCTTGGAGTCCTCGAACGAGGCGAACTCCCTTAGCACGGAGTTCCAGACAAGGGGATAGTCGAACTTCGCGACCTCGATCCAGTCCCGCTGCGCCCGGGGGTGGAAGTCCAGCGCGTCCGATTGCCTGTACTGTTGAACCGTGATCGCGCGCGAGCCGTCCACGCTGCGCCCCGGGAAGCCCCGGCTCGTTGGGTCGAACTTTTTCGTGTTGAAGAAATCATCGGTCCCCTCTTTCCATCCGTAGTTGGGACCGCCTTGATCGGCCGCGCGCCACCCCCCCATGATGGCGATCGTCGACGCCTCCGCGGTGATCGGCGTCACGTGGAGGTGAACCTTGCTGTCCTCGAAGAACGGAAGATCGACGCGTCCCACGAGATTGTAGAAGCCTTCGTTGGGCCGGCCCGGCGCTTCCCAGTTGTTGAAGTATCCATCGCCGGCGGTGTTGATCTTGAAGAAGCTTCCGCCCGAGCCTTGCAACGAAAGCTGGCCGGGCACGGCGAAGCGCGAATCGACGCCTCGAATCTTCTCGCTGGGAACGCCCAGGTTGCCGTTGGGCTTGAACGCGAGCGACGCGTGCAGCGCTTCCGGGATGAAGGGGAGCTTCGTCTGAACGCCCAGCACAAGGAATCGCTCGTCGACGGCGCAGGGGCGCGTCGTCGTTTCGCGGAACTCCATGCTCAAAGGCAGGAAGTCGGCGTTCCAGTAGTTGAGATGCTTCTGGGGCGTGTTGGGCGGCAGCTGCGCGTCCGCGAGGCTCCCGCGACACAGAAACTTCATCCGCTCAAAATCCACGAAGAAGCCGGAGGGCTGCTCCTGGAACGTGATCCGTCCGTCCGTGCGCGATTCCCAGGTGGAGCTGTCGAGGAATGAGAGCGCGAATCGCGAGAAGGTCATCGCATAGCCCGAGAGGGGGAGGCTGCCCGGGAACGACGAAGCCTGATGCAATCCCGCCACGCCGCTGAATCGCGAGTAGTACTTGGCTTCGGGCACGAGCGGGTAGAGGCCCGTGTCCTTGCCCGCCAGTGTGCTGCGTCCCTTCGACGGTCCTCGGAAGTTGACGCCGGCGTAATTGGCAAAGCCGTCGTGGTACGCCGCCGACCCCGGACGCTCCACGTAGCTCGGATCCGTCGCGTCCCCGACCCCCGTGAACAGCAGCACCGCCGGACGAAGCCCGTCGGCGGCCGCGCGTTCATCGCCGCGCAGGAAGGTTCCCGGCATGTGATACGCCCCCGCCGCAACATCGCTCGTGCGATGCGCAAACTCATCCGGCTTTCCGGTGAAGCCCCAGGTGAGGTTCTGCGCGGGCACGCCGCCGAAGGCGAGCAGACCGCCGTCGGACGTGAACTCGAGTCGCAGAGAGGGAGACGGGGTGAAAAGCAGGACCGCGGGCGGCAGCGAGGCGCCACTGCAGTTCGTGTCCGAACAGTCGCGCCGATAGGGCACGGGCACGGCGTCGCTGAGCTGGAGATAGCTGCCGGCGGGATCAATGAGATCGTCCTGGATCGCGAGCCTTCCGCCGGCCGAGGGCAGGGGAGCGCTGACGTCGGGGCCCGTATAGGGGAAGTGGGGACGGAGCTCCGACGGATTCAGCTCCAATTGCATTTGGACGCGCGCCGAGCCGTTCACCGGATCCGGGCGGATGTAGATGGGGACGTCCGGGATGGCCGCCGCGTTCCGGTAATAGCCATCGTTGGACACGCGATCGGCGGCGGGCGGGTTTACCAGCTGCGCGCGAAGCGCGCCCAGATCGTCGTCCTCGGCCTGGCGGACGAACTCCAGCGTGTCGGCCTGGGGGATGTAGAATTCGCCGCCCGCGATGTTCCATTGGATGGAGGGGGAAGAGAACACCACAGGCTTGGTTTCCTCAGCGAAATAGAACCGCGTGGCAGCGGCGTCCATCGCCGCGGGGCTGAACACCAGGGGATCCGTCACCGGCTCCAGCGCCGCGGTGAGCGGAAGATTCGCGGCGACGACGTAGGGGTACTGCGCGCGAATCGTCGGATCGACCTGAACGCCGAATCCTGTGGGAAGAAAGGCGTAGTAGAATTGCGCCAGCGCACCCGAGGCGTTCAGCACGCCCACAAAAAAGTGTCGGATCCCGGCCGTCACGACAGGGGTTCGGGGGCCGATCGGGAAGCTGCCGTCCAGGTTGATCGCGGTGCCGTCGACCGCCAGGTTGACCTTGAACACGCCGCCTCCCCCGAAAGTGGCTTCGGGATGCCCCTCAATCACTCCGCCTTTGTCGGCAAGCTGCAGCTGGGTTTGGATGAAATCGGGCGCCGAGGAAGGGCCGGGCGCTGGGGAGTTGACTGGAGCGTTGAAGGTCGTGGGAATATCCCCGAACAAGAGCCTGCCGTTGAAGTGCAGAAGCCGAACGGGGGGAGACTGCCGCGATTCGTCGAGGACCGGGCCGGCCCCGCCGGGGTCGTCGTGCGAAAGAGCCACGGTGGCGATGTAGGTGAGGTTGACCGAATCCAGGTTGGCGTCCGGTTCCATGCTGAGGGTTGGAGAGAGAACAACAAGGCCGGCGGGCTTGACGGGATCGGATGCGTTGTAGGAGCCCAGCGCGATCACGCTGGAGGCCGTGGCGGGGGCCCGGTCCGCGATCGGCGTCGCGGCGGAGTCGGTCAGCGTGGCGTCCAGCGAAGTCTTCAGGACCAACGACGGCGGCGCGTCGCCGTAGTCGTAGATCCGACGGAAGGTCGCCCGGGTCAGGATGGGGAAGGCGGCCGCGGTGGTGTTCCGCACGGCCCAGCTCCGGGACAGCGACGCCGTGTCGAGCGCGGGAAGCAGCCTCGTGCTGGCGTCGCCGATACGGGCGAGCGAGGCGGCGCGGACGAGCCCGGCAGGCGCGTTGCCGTTCGAGAGCCCGGTGATGTCCAGCGCGTCGTCGCCTGCGGCTTCATCGAAGTTGTAAGCGGACAACAGGCCAGACTCGGCGCCGGTCAGCGGCAGATGGGAGTAACGGTTGATCTCGGTCGCGGAAAGAGCCGCGTTCCAGAGCGAGACTCCGTCGATCTGTCCCTTGAAGAACACTCCGCTTCCCGCGTAGACGCCGAACCGCAGATCCGCCGGAGAGGTCGTGGCCGCGGGCAGTCCGGTCCACGTCGTGGTGTTGGCCAGTTGACCATCGATGAAGGTGCGGCCCCCCCCGGTCGCGTCGACCACGAAAGCCACATGATGCCATTGATTGTCGGCGATGAACCGGTCGTTCGGCCCGGTGAATCCCGGCTCCACGAAGCGCCCGACGCTTGCGTAATACCAAGGCGCCACGCGTCCAGCGTTCAGGGCAATCGCGTAGCCGTTGCCTGAATTGCCCACATACTTGGTGACAATGCCCGGCCAGGCGCCGGTCCGCTGCGAAGTCTTCACCCACGCCATAACCGTCAAGGGGAGCGTGTTCAGGGCGTCCTTGTGCGGAGCGACGACCTGGTCCTTCACTCCGTCGGTGACAAGCGCCGAGGCCGCCATGGGCGAGAGAACGACGGGCGCGGTGGAAGGAACCCATTGCGGCGACGCCACCAGGTTGGCGACGCGCGCCGCCGGGGTGGAGTCGGTCGCGATATCGCCCCCGCCCTCATCGAATCGCCACCAGGAGACCAGACCGTCCTCCGACCCGGTCATTGAGCGATGCTTGAGGTAGTTCACTTCCGCGAGGCCGAGCGAACGATTCCAGATTGTGATTTCATCAAGGTCGCCCTGGAAGCGATCCGGATAATTGAAGTAGCGGCCGATCTGCAGCGGGGCGGATGTCACAGGCGCTCCCGCGGTCCCGGTCCAAGCGGAGGCGCCCACCTGCTGCCCGTCGAGAATCAGCCGGCCGCCGTTGGCGTCCACGGTCATCGCGGCATGATGCCATCCCCCATCGGCCACCGTTGCCACCGATGTGGCATCGATGGCGAAGCTGCTGAACGCGCCCCCGCGGTAGAAGAATCCGCGCAATCGGCCGCCTTGGACAAGGACAGCCCAGCCCTGGCTGCTGCTATCCACGTATTTGCTGGCGACACCCTGGATGGAGGAGGTGTTTGTGGTGCGAAACCACGCCGTGATGGCGAACGGATAGGGGTTGAGCGCCGCGTCGGCAGGGCCCTGTAGGAAACCTGTTTTGCCGTCGAAGCGAAGCGCCGATCCGGACTGCGCCAGCGCGGGCAGCGGAGTGGCGAGACCGGCGCACAAGCAGACGATCAGAGTCCAGCCTCCTGAAAGGCATCGTCCGGCATAAAGCAATCTCTCGAGGCGCGGCATCATTCCACCCCGTACTTGTGGAAGCGGCGCGTGGGGTTACAGGAAATCGGGTGTCAGAGGAGGGAGGGAGCGGAAACTCTTCTCAAGTCAGGATCCCGCGGACGATGCGGCCGGAGACATCGGTCAGGCGGAAGTCGCGGCCGGCGTGGCGGTAGGTTAGTTGCTCGTGGTCGATGCCGAGCAGATGCAGGATGGTCGCGTGCAGGTCGTGGACATGAACCGGGTTTTCCACCGCATCCCATCCCAGCTCATCGGTCGCCCCGTAGGTCATTCCGCCGCGGACCCCGCCTCCCGCCATCCACATCGTGAATCCGAAGGGATGATGATCGCGGCCGTCGGCGCCCTGGGCCGCTGGCGTGCGTCCGAACTCGCCGCCCCAGATCACCAAGGTTTCGTCCAGCAAGCCCTGCGTCTTCAAGTCCTGCAGCAGCCCCGCGATCGGCTGGTCGGTCGCGAGCGCGTTCTTTTCGTGGCCCGACTTCAGGTTGTCATGTTGATCCCAGGGCTGGAAGCCGCCCGTGGTGTGGTAGAGCTGAACGAATCTCACGCCGCGCTCGACCAGCCGCCGCGCGAGCAGGCATTGCTTGCCGAAGATCGCTGTATGGGGCTGGTCGATTCCGTACAGCGCCTTCGTCGCCGCGGATTCGCCCTTGAGATCGAACGCCTCCGGAGCCTCCGATTGCATTCGATACGCGAGCTCGAAGGACGCGATGCGCGCCGCGAGCCTCGTGTCCTCCGGGCGTCCCTGGGCGTGCAGCTGATTCAAGCGCTTCAAGGCGTCGAGCTCCTGGCGTTGTTGCGGGGCTCCCACGGCTTGGTTGCTGAGATTCCGTATGGGGTTGTCGAGGTCGGAAACGAACGTTCCTTGATAGGACGCGGGCAGAAAGCTGGATCCGTATTGGCGCGCTCCTTCGATGAGCGGCCCGGGACCGATGGCGATGAAACCCGGGAGATTCTGATTCTCGCTGCCCAATCCATAGGTGACCCACGCGCCCATGCTGGGACGAGAGTTGACGCGCTCGCCTGTGTTCATTTGCAGGCAGCCGCCCGGATGGTTGGTGTCATCCGCCGTCATCGATCGAATCACGCAAAGCTCGTCGATTCTCCCCGCGATGCGGGGAAACAGCTCGCTGACATCCAATCCCGCCTGGCCATGCTTCTGGAACTTCCATGGGGAGGCCAGCAGGTTTCGTTGCTGTCCGAGGTAAAGCTTCGGCGAAGGTTTGCCGTTGTTTTTTGTTAGGGCGGGCTTGGGGTCGAAGGTGTCCACTTGGGACGGGCCTCCGGGCATGAACAGGAAGATGACCCGCTTCGCCTTCGCCGCGAAGTGCGGCGGCTTGGAGGCGAGAGGGTTCATGGGGGAGGAGAGGGGGCTTGGGGAGAGTTCCGCCCTCGCATCCCGTCCCAACAGACCGGCCAGAGCCAGATAGCCGAAGCCGCCGCCAGTTCGGCGGAGCATCTGCCGTCGGGTCACAACTCCGGGCGACGTGGGCAGAGGATCGAAATAGCGCTGGGGTTTCAAGCGTTCATGAATCCGCGGGCGGATCCTCAATCCACATAAACAAATTCGTTCGCGCAGAGCAAGAGCTGGCAATAGCGCTCGAGCCGCCGCGCCGAATCCCCGCCTTGAAGGATCTCCCGGCCGATGGCCATCTCCTCGCCGCGCGGAGGCCGGCCCAGGACCAGACGATACGCGCCGCGAACCTGATCCTCCGGAGTCGAGGGCAAACATTCGGTTTCCACCCGTCGCGCAATCGCGGCGGCGATCGCGGCGGTGAAAGGATCGTTCAGTAGAAAGAGGGCCTGGGGCGCGACCGTCGAGACGTTCCGGCGTTCCACAATCGCGCCGCAGTCGGGGGCGTCGAAGACCGACGCAAACCCGGACTTCGCGCCGGTGCGGACCGACATGAGGTAGAGCGAACGACGAGGCGATGCCACATCCTGAAAGCCCGGGCCTCCGCGAGAGCGATCGAGCCGGCCCGCCACCGAGAGGAGAGCGTCCCGCAAGGACTCGGCGTCCAGCCGGGATCGGCTCATCCGCGCGAGCAGCCGATTCTCAGGGTCGGCGGCCAGCGCGGGAGGCGAAGCCTCGCTCGATTGCTGATACGTCGACGAAAGCATTATCAGCCGGTGCATCGCTTTCATGGACCCCCCCGACTCAATGAGCCGCGAGGCCAGGTAATCCAGCAGTTCCGGGTGGGTGGGTCGCTCGCCCCGCTTCCCGAAGTTGGTCGAGGTGCGAACGATGCCTTCGCCGAAATGATGCTGCCAGATCCGGTTGACCGCCACACGGGCCGTGAGCGGATTCTCCGGGCGCGCGATCCAGTCGGCCAATCGGACGCGTCCGCTGCCCTCAGTGATGGGCGCTTGATTTTCGCCGGCGAGAATCCTCGGAAATCCGCGAGCAACCGTCTTGCCCGGATTGTTGTGGTTGCCTCGGAGATAAACGCGGGCGTCCTTGAAGCCTTCGTGCTTGGTGCTGGCGGGGCCGCCATCCTGCACGACTACGGCGAGCGGAATGTTCGTGGGGATGCTGGCTCTGAGCGCGGTCAACGCGGCCTGGGTCTGCTGAACGCGCGTTGTCGATTCCGAGGCCATGCCGGCGTCGCGCTCGGCGGCCTCGAGCCAGAACGGGCCGCGCGGAGAGCAGAGCTCGGCGTAAACGACTTCGAGCGCGCTCGGTGGATCCGGTTCAGGTCCGTCGGACCGCAGCCATGCGTCGCGCATCTCCCTTTCCACCGTGGCGCGCGTCGCGGCGTCGAGAGGTTGCGCGTAGGCGCGAATCTCGGCCACGTCGCCGCGGAACCGGGCGCTGTCGCCGGCGCCGGGACCGCCGATGCGGAGCGCCTGGATATTCTCGGCGGAGGATATTCCCCCCGTCGCGGCGCCCTGGCCCGCCACCATTCCTTCCCGATACAGGGTCGCGCCCTTAAGATCCCAAACAAGGCTCACCATCTCGAAGTTGGCGTTCGTTCGCGCCGGCGCGATGACATCTCCGTTGACGCCTTCCCTTCGCAGGATCGCATGAAGTCCGCCTCCGCCCAGCGGCATCAGGCCGAGGCCATGTCGCCCTGTGTTGGAATCTTCCCAGCCGATCAACCGCTGCCCGCTGTCCGCCCTGTCGGCGGCGCGGTAAACGATGAAGAGGCTGCCGATGGGCGGCGCTGATCCCTGAATCTCCAGTAGTTCCTTGCCTGTGAAGCGCAGAATGGTCCGGGTTCGCCCGGCGAGGGTGATGTTGGTGCGGATCGGCGCAAGCGTGCCGGATGCGGCCGAGGCGAAGCGCGCCGTCGAACGGGCGCGATTGGGCCAGAACTGGACCCGGCCATCGCTGGTTGTCGCCAAGCCGGGATCGTCCGCGCGAAGATGGATGATCCCGGATGATCCGGCGGATCGGCTTGGGCCGTCCGCCGCTTCCCTGCGTCGCGCGGCCACGGCGGACAGGGCGCTTTCCATTTCGCGGGCCGCGCGCGCGACGATGGCTTCCGCGTCCTGCTGGCCTTCAGCGGCGGCCACCGCTCGCAGCCAGGCCGCCCAGCCGTCTTGTGATGGCGCGGATCCCGCAGCGCGGTGTTGAGCGTTCTTGTCGCTGCGCCACCCGAAATAATCCAGCCAACGCGCGAAGACTTTCGCGTTGAGCGAGCGCGCTTCCGCAAGCTCCGCCACAAGGAGCGGCGTGGCGGAGGCGGAACGTCGTTTGTATTCCCAGGCGGCGATGAGGTAGCGGGCGGTCTGTTCAGCGACGAGGCGTTCCACTAGCTGGACGTGTTCCCATTCGGCTTCGGCTTGGAGACTTCGCAGCGAGCTCTCCAACTCCTTGGCGCGCGCTTTCCGGGCTTCGATTCTTTCCAGCTCCGCCCTCGGAAGAAGCGGCGCTCGGACCAGCGGAGTGTTGCCGGGAACGGGACTGGGGATGAGGCGAGTGCTGAAGAAGATGCCCGCAAGCGAGTAGTAGTCCTCGATCGAGATGGGATCGAACTTGTGATCGTGGCACCGGGCGCATCCGAGAGTGAGCCCAAGGAAAGCCCGGCCCACGACATCGACCTGATCGTTCACGTAGTCGGCGATCATCAGATCCTTGTCGACATCGCCAGGAACGAAATCGGCGATCGCCAGCAACCCGGTGGCGACCAGCGCGTCGGCGTCGATGCGCTCCGGGTCGCGCGGCTGAAGAAGATCCCCGGCGATCTGGAGTCGGATGAACTCGGCGTAGGGCAGGTCGCGGTTATGCGCGTCGACCACCCAGTCGCGATACCTCCATGCCTCGCGGAAATCGCTTTCCGGGGGCAGCTGGATCAGGTCGCGGGCGTCGGCGTACCGGACGACATCCAGCCAGTGACGCGCCCAGCGCTCACCGTAGGCGGGCGAGGCGAGCAGGCGCTCAACCACTCGGGCAAAAGCGTCGGGCGACCGGTCTTCAAGAAACGCGTCAACCTCCGAGGGCGTTGGCGGCAGGCCCGTCAGATCGTAGGTCGCGCGACGGAGAAGCGTGCGCCGCTCCGCGCGAGGCGCTGGGGAGAGATGATGCTCGGCCGCCTTGGCGACAATGAAGCGATCGATCGGATTCTCGATCCAGCGTTCGTTCGCGACCGAAGGAGGCGTTGGATCCGTCAGGGCTTGGAAAGCCCAGTGATCGGATTTGCGGCTCGGCGCCGTCGGCGTGTTTGTGTCGGAGGCGCGGGCCGCAATGGCGTCGGCCAACGCGATCACAGCGCATATCGCGACTCCGAGCGCGGCGCGCCTCGAGGAAAGGCGCCGGGCAAGGTCCATCGCAGCGCGGTGAAGCCACATCAGTTTCTAGACTCCAAACACCTGCTTGAGCTTATCGCGGTAGTTGCGGCTGGCGTTGAGCTTCGTGCCGTCGTGCAGCACCACGACGTAGTCCCCGTGGAAGAGGGAGTGAAGCTCCTTCACGCGCTCCACGTTGACGATGATGGATCGGCTCACGCGCAGGAACTTCTTGTTCTCCAGCTGGGCTTCCATCGAGTTCATCGTGTCGCGGATCATGTGGGACAGCTTGCCCACATGGAGCGTGACGTAGTTGTCGGCGGACTCGATCCAGTCGATGTCCTCGGGACGCAGCAGCGTGATCCGGCCGCCGCTTTTCACTGAGATGCGATCGGGCGCTGGCTTCTGAGGACGGACCTCCTCGAGGAGCTGGTCGAGTCGCGCCTGTGTCTCCGAGGTTGCGGACGGCTTCAGGGATCTGCGGGCCTTGTCGAGCGCGGCGACGAGCCGCTCTTTGTCGAAGGGCTTGAGCAGGTAGTCCACCGCGTGCACCTCGAAGGCCTTCACCGCGAACTTATCGAACGCGGTGGTGAAGATCACCAGGGGGCGGGCTTCGGCGGGCGTGGCGGCCAGCACCGCGAAGCCGTCGATCTCGGGCATTTGCACATCGAGAAAGACGAGCTCGGGCCTGAGCCCGCGGATCGCCTCGATGGCTTCGGCGCCCGACGCGCACTCGCGGAGGATCTCCACCTCCGGCTGGTCGGAGAGGAGCCGCCGCATCCGCTCCCGGGCGAGCGGTTCGTCGTCAACGATCAGTATGTGAAGCTTCTTCATGGGGTCTGGTGGTCTGTCGACGTGGCCGCGGGAATGCGGATGCGAACCCGGCATCCGCCGCCGGGGTTGCCCTCGATGGCGAGGGTGAAGCGATCCTGGTAGAGCTCGCGGAGGCGCGCGCGGGTGTTGGACAGGCCGATGCCCTCGCGGGAGAGCCCGCCCGGGGGCAGGCCGGCTCCGTTGTCCGCGACGACGAGTTCCAGTTCGCCCGGTTCCTTCACGGCTTTCACTTGAATGAGGCCTGGACGCGACTGCGCCTCGATGCCGTGGCGGATCGCGTTTTCGACCAGCGGTTGAAGTATCAAACTTGGGACCAGGACGTCGAGAGCGTCTTCGGGAATATGCAAGTCGACCGTGAGCCTCGGTCCAAAGCGCACCTGCTCGAGGTCGAGGTAGCGACGCACCAGCTCGAGCTCCCGCTGCAGGGGGACCTGTTGCGTGTCGCTCGAGTCCAGCGCGGCGCGGAGCAGGCCGCTAAGGCGCGTGATCATTCGCTCGGCGCCGTCGGGGTTCGTGTGCACCAGCTCCGCGATCGCGTTCAGGGAGTTGAATAGAAAATGCGGATTCAGCTGCATCTGGAGGGCCTGAAGCTTCGCCTGCGCCAGGCTGCGCTCGAGCTCGATCATGCGCACGCTTCGCTCCTGGAACTTGCGGTAGTAATCCAGGGCGTGAGTGACGCTCGCGACCACCCAGTAGATGAGCAGATTGAAATACCAGGTCTTGATCGTGAGGAGCGAGACCGCCTCGCGCAGGCCGATGACGCGGCCGTCCGGCGCGCCATGCCATAGCGTGACCACGCCGCGGAGGGCGATATACGCCGCTGAAAAAAACACGCTCGCCACAAGATGGACCCCCAGGCAGCGGAGCCACTGCGGGCTTTCGAGGTTCCAGCGGCGAGTGAGCTGAACGGGGATGAAGGACAGGACCGCGAACACGTACCAGTCCGCGAGCGAGTAGATGAGCGCCTGTCGCCACAGAATGGGCCGGCCGATCTGCGCGCTCGAGATGTAGAACTGGCCGGTGAAGCAGAGGGCGATCAGCGTCCAAAAGGCGAAAGGAAGCAGCGCCCGTCGCGGCGCGAGGGATTGAATCGGTGGCTCGATCATCAAAATGTGCGAATGCGCGCATCAGAGCACCGCCCCCAAGCGGGAGACAATCCAAATGAGAGAGGGCGCCTCAGGCCAGGTACAAAAGAAACCCGGCCGGTCGATGTGTACCAGTATCGACCAGCCGGGTGTACCAACCCTTCTCTGTCACCAACTACGATATCAGAGGTAGGGATAATCTAAGCGACCTTACGGAGCGCGGTGTGCACATTGCCGCGGCTGCTCCTGGGGTCGCTTTATCCCTGAGCTCTCGCGGGAGGAATGCGGCGGTTCACGCTAGAGCTCTGGGACAAAAGATCAGCGGAACGTTCCCCTACAAGGACGACTACGTGCCCGGAATTATTTCATAGCCGTCCCTTTCGGAGGCGTTCCGCTTAAATTATCAAAGATCAAAAAAACGAGCGGTCGGCCATTACGCCGGATACCACACCGGTCTTGATGGAGCTCTTCGCTTCGTTCCCGCTTCAGGCGCCGCATCCACCAGCGCGCGCAATGGACTCAAAGGCCTTCAATCGCGCTATACCTACGCCGCTCGTTTGCCCTATGACTCCCGCGTCGCCCGGCGGCTGATTCCGTTCGTGCCGATCCCATCATCGATCTTGCTCTGCTTGACTCCGCCGTGTTCGCCCAGGAGTAAACCACCTACTGCTAGATCCATGCCATGGAATGGGACAGGGGCGGGAATTGAAAAACACCAATAAAAGCGCCTGGAGACCCTGGTGAGACGATCCTCAGCCGCGGTCAGGCAGGAGGGAGTGGGGTCAAATCCCCATTGAGGCTGGCGTCGGGTTGGGGTCAAAGCCCCGATGGAGGGGGCCCACCATTTGACCCGGTGCGACGCGACGTTGTGGACGCCTTCGTCGTGACGAAGCGTCCCAGCCCGGCGCTATGCGCAGCTGAGAGCTGCGCGGCATTCACGGACGCCGCCTGTGTTCCCCCTTGCATATCCCGGGCGCGCTTTTTACCGTGGGCCGCAGATGCAACTGGAAGAATATGTGGCGGTGGCTCTTCTCGGCCTCGTGGCGATCGGTTTCGCCGCGGGCACGTTGATCCTGTCCGTGATCATCGGTCGTTGGGCCAACAAAAAGATCCAAGCCAGGACCCGCCCGATCAAGGACATCCCCTATGAGTGCGGGATGCTGCCGATCGGCGATGGGAGCTCGCGCCTCTCGGTGAAGTTCTTTCTTGTCGCGATGCTCTTCATCCTCTTCGACATCGAGGTGGTATTCCTCTATCCGTGGGCCGTGGTCTACAAGGATCTGCTCGCCACCAACCCCTGGATGATCTTCTCCAGCATGATCTCATTCCTCGGGGTCTTGTTTATCGGCTACGTTTACGCGGTGAAGAAGAACGCCCTGGACTGGAAGAATTGATCTCTCGAACGGAACTGACATGAGCACCCCGATCAAGTTCGGCACCTCTGGATGGCGCGGGCTTATCGCCCGGGATTTCACCTTCGACAATGTCCGCCTGGCGACACAGGGGATCGCCCAGTATCTGAAGGGCGAGCTGGCGGATCCGCGGTCGGCGATCCACGGACGCAAGCCCGTTGTGATCCTGGGGTATGACACGCGTTTTCTCGGACGCGAGTTTTCGCTCGCGGCCGCCGAGGTGCTCGCCGCCAACGGACTGTCGCCTCTCCTTTGCGACCGCGACACCCCCACGCCCGTGATCTCCCACGCCATCCGGCTGCGAAAGGCGATCGGCGGGATCAACATGACCGCAAGCCACAACCCGGCGGAATACCAGGGGCTGAAGTTCTCCACTTCCAACGGCGCTCCAGCCACAACGGATGTCACGCGTCCGGTCGAGGCCATCATTCAGCGGCTCGCGACTGAGGGGTGGACTTTCAAGGGCGCCCTCGTCGGGACGTTTCGCTGTCCCACGCTGGACCCGAGGACCGATTACTTTAAGCAGATCCACCGTCTCATCGATTTCGCGACGCTGCGCAAGGCGAAGTTGAAGGTGGCGGTCGAGCTCATGTACGGCACCGGACATGGCTATCTCGACGATCTTCTCAAGGAAGCCGGCGCGAAGGTAACGTGCTTTCACAATGAGCTGAACCCGCTTTTCGGCGGGCATCATCCGGAGCCCAACGCCGAGGGGATGGCGGAGGTCCGTGAATTCGTTCGATCGGGGAAGGCGCGAATCGGCCTCGGGCTTGACGGCGACGCCGATCGCTTCGGGATCGTGGACCAGGACGGCCAGTGGCTGACTCCCAACCAGGTTCTCGCGCTGGCCTTGTACCATTTGAAAAAGAACCGCGGCTGGACCGGCGCCGTCGTTCGCACCGTGCCCACCAGCCATCAGGTGGACGGAGTCGCCGAGATGCTGCGCGTCAAGCTCCACGAAACCCCGGTCGGGTTCAAATACATTGGCGCTCTCATGGAGAGCGAGGCGATCATCGTGGGCGGCGAGGAGTCCGGCGGATTGAGCGTGAAGGGACATGTTCCGGAGAAGGACGGGATCCTCGCCTGTCTGCTGATGGCCGAATTGATCGCCACCGAAGGCCGATCCCTCGGCTCGATCCTGAAGAGCCTCGAGAAGCACACGGGCGAATACCATACCGACCGGCTCAATGTGAAGATCCCCGCCGACAAGAAGGAGGCGCTGCTGAAGAGCCTGAGCGAAGGCCTCGACAAAGTCGGGCCCTTCAAGGTTCAGAAGTTCATCACCACGGACGGATTCAAGTTTCTTCTTCCCAATGGCGAGTGGGTCGCGTTCCGAGCGAGCGGCACCGAGCCCTTGATCCGCGCCTATGTCGAGGCCAAGTCTTCCTCCCAGCTCAAGAAGCTTCGCAGCGCCTGCCAGCAGTTGCTGAGCGTCTAACGCGGGCAATGCTTGGCCGGGAGTTGGCAAGCGAAGGTGAGCAGCCCGTTGGCGGTTCGCTAGGCTTTCGGGCATGGAAGCTCAAGTCCTGGCGCCCAGTGCTCGAATTCTGGCCCTGCTCGTTGTCGCCGCCTGCATGATCGGGAACGCCGCATCGGCCGCGGACCCCCTGACACCGAAGCCCGGCGCTTCTCCCGCGCGGCGCGCCGAAGTTGATGTTGATGTTGTGGGCGAGGAGGTCGCCGTTCTCGCTCAAGCTCCCTTCGTTCCCCCGCCCATCCATCGAAGTCATGCGACGCGCATCATCGTGAAGCTCGAGGTTCGCGAAGTGGTCAAGCGCATGGCGGACGGTGTGGATTACCTTTTCTGGACCTTCGGCGGAGATGTTCCGGGCAGCTTCATTCGCGTGCGCGAGGGCGATCTCGTTGAATTCACTCTCGCCAATCATCCGTCTTCGAAGATGCCTCATAACATCGATCTTCACGCGGTCACGGGCCCCGGCGGCGGGGCGGCCTCGTCCTTCACCGCCCCGGGACACGCGTCGCGATTCTCGTTCAAGGCGCTCAATCCCGGGCTCTACGTTTATCACTGCGCCACAGCGCCCGTGCCAATGCATGTCGGCAACGGCATGTACGGGCTCATACTGGTGGAGCCGAAGGAAGGATTCCCTCCCGTGGACCGCGAGTACTATGTGATGCAGGGCGAATTCTACACCGCGGGGAGATATGGAGCGGGGGGGCTGCAGACCTTCGACGCGGACAAGGCGACCGATGAGCGTCCGACCTACGTGGTGTTCAACGGATCGGTGGGGGCGCTTGTGGGCGACAAGGCGCTCACCGCCAAGGTGGGCGAGACCGTTCGTCTTTTCGTGGGCAACGGCGGGCCCAATCTGCTCTCTTCCTTCCACGTCATAGGGGAGATTTTCGATGTCGTTTATGCCGAGGGCGGGACCCTGCCGTCGCAGAAGAACGTTCAGACGACCCTGGTGCCGGCGGGCGGTTCGGCCATTGTCGTGTTCAAGACGCAGACCCCCGGCACCTTCATTCTCGTCGATCATTCGCTCTCGCGGGCTTTCAACAAAGGCGCCTTGGGCATGTTGAAGGTGACGGGCCCCGAGAACCTGATCGTGTATTCCGGCAAGGAGGTGGACGCGGTCTACCTGGGCAAGCAGGCAGAAGCCGGAACGGAGTCGGAAAAGAAGGTCGCCTCGCTGCAGGCCCGGATGAAGGAGGCCATCAAGACCGATCCCCGCATCGCCAGCCTCACCAAGGACATTCAGATCGAGAAGGGCAAACAGGTGTTCATGCAAACTTGCTTTGTTTGTCACCAGGTGGAAGGGCAGGGAATCCCGGGGCAGATCCCTCCCCTGGCCCAATCCGATTTTCTGATGGCCGACAAGGAGCGGGCCGTTCGCGGCGTGTTGCTGGGACAATCTGGCGAGATGAAGGTCAACGGGAAGGTGTACAACGGCGCGATGATTCCCCTGAATTACCTCAGCGATGACGAGATCGCGAACGTGCTGACCTATGTTCGCAACAGCTGGGGCAACTCTGGAGACGCGGTCGGCGCCGCCGAGGTGCGCCGGATCCGAGGCGAGGCGCCCGCGCCCGCCAATCCCGCCGACACATTCGAATGAGCTCGCGCTCGCGCATGGCAAGTCGGCGGCTCATTCGACTCGCGCTCGCGGCCGTTGGGGCCGCTTCCGAAATCCTCGCGATGGCGGCCGAAGCCCCGCCCGGGATGGTTGCCATTCCGCCGGGCGTCTACCGTCCGGCCTTTCGGGCGGACTCCGACCTGAAGGAAATCGTCGTCCAGCCGTTTGCGATCGATCGCTATCCCGTGACGAACGCCGAATTCCTGGAGTTCGTTCGCGCGCATCCTCGGTGGCGACGTTCGCAGGTGAAACCGATCTTTGCCGACTCGCAATACCTGAAGCACTGGGCCGGAGATCTCGAGCTCGGCCCCGGGGCCGCGACCAACGCGCCGGCGACATGGGTCTCCTGGTTCGCGGCGAAAGCCTACGCGGGATGGAAGGGCAAGCGCCTGCCTTCCACCGCTGAATGGGAGCTGGTGGCCGGATCGGGAACGACGCTGCCGGACGGCGAGAAGGACCCTGAGTTCCTGAAACAGGTGGCCGCGTGGCACTCGTCGCCCGCGCCCGAGCGGCTCTCTCCGGTGGGCGCCGGAAAAGCGAATTTCTATGGCGTTCATGACCTGCACGGATTGGTGTGGGAATGGGTCTCCGATTTCAATGCGTCCATGGTGACCGGCGACGCCCGCGGGGACAACGGGCTCGAGCGACGGCTCTTCTGCGGCGGCGGGGCGCAGGGCGCAAAGGATGTCTCCGACTACGCCGCGTATCTGCGCTTCGGATTCCGCAGCAGCCTTGAGGCGCGATACGTCGTTCACAACCTGGGATTCCGATGCGCGAAAACCCTATAATCGCTCGGAAGGCATTTTGGTTCGCGGCGAGCGTCTCCTGGCTTGTGTTGCTGACGGGTTGCGCGATCCCTGGGCGGCCGTCGGGGAGCGTCGATCCCGGCGCCGACGCGTTGAGCGGACAGTCGCTCTACCAATTGGATTCCATGTGGACGTCCGACGAAGGCCGCGAGATCAAGCTGGCCGCTCTTCGTGGGCGCGTGCAAGTCGTCGCGATGATGTTCACGCGCTGCCAATACGCTTGTCCGGCCATTGTTCATGACTTGAAGCGGATCGAAGGAGCGCTGTCCGACTCCGAACGGGCCAATGTGGGATTCACGCTGATCTCCTTCGATTCCGAGCGGGACTCGGTCGAGGCGCTCCGCGACTATCGGCAAACCCAGCGCCTCGCCCCGGGCCGCTGGACGCTTCTTCGAGGCGGTCCCGACGATGTGTTGGAGCTTGCCGCTCTGCTCGGAGTGAAGTTCAAAAAGGACGCGAGTGGGCAGTTTTCCCATTCCACGCTGATTGCCACGCTCAATCCGGAGGGTGAAATCGTGCTGAAGCAGTCCGGCCTTCACCAGGATCTGGAGCAAGCCGTCCGAGCTGTTCGAAGCGCGGCGGCGGGCGCCAGGAAAGCGCGGCCGGTCGCGAAGCCGGAAGGCAAGCGAGCTCCAGATCCGCGTTGACCCCAGCGCGCGATCGATAGACCTTCTGGCGCTGTGAGACCTTCCTGTTCACCTCGGGCGCAATGAGCTTGGGAACCTCTCTTTTGTCGCGGCTCTGCGTTGTCCTCAGCCTCGCACTGTGGTTCCTTCCGGCGGCGAATCCGCTCGTCGGCGCGTCTTCCTTTACCGCGCCGGGGCAATCGCGGCCTAACTTTCTG
Source organism: Verrucomicrobiota bacterium (assembly GCA_016199985.1). Taxonomy (GTDB): domain Bacteria; phylum Verrucomicrobiota; class Verrucomicrobiia; order Limisphaerales; family UBA11320; genus UBA11320. The sequence continues at coordinate 26,411 of JACQFQ010000059.1, forward strand.
CTGCTGCTTTCCGACGACCAGACGCACCGGGCTTTGAGCCTGCTCGGCGAGTTGGAGGTGAAGACTCCCAACCTGGATCGATTGGCCCGCCGCGGGACGCTCTTCACCCACTGCTTCAACCCAGGCGGGTGGAGCGGCGCGGTCTGCATTCCGAGTCGCACAATGCTGCTCACCGGGCGCCATATCTGGGAATGTCGCGGCACGAACGGACAGGGAGTCGCCCCAGACGCCGCGCTGTGGGGCGAAACTTTGGGGCAGGCCGGCTATGACACATTCATGGCGGGCAAATGGCATCTCCCGGAGTGGGCCCTCCAGCGCAGCTTCAAGACGCTCGGGCCGCTGACCGGCGGGTTCCTCCCGTCCACGAAGGAGGACGGCGAGGCCTACCACCGGCCCGCGGGCGATAACGGTTGGATGCCGGATGATCCGCGGTGGAAGGGCCATTGGCTCAATGTCGAGGGCAAGGTGGTTCATAGCAGCGCGCGGATTGCGGACGCCGCCATCGACTATTTGAAGGCTCATGCGGCTCGGGGGACGAATCCGTTTTTCATGTACGTGGCCTTCAATGCGCCCCACGATCCCAGGCAGGCGCCCAGGGAGTTTCTCGATCTTTACCCGCCCGCAAAGCTGAGGCTCCCGCCGAACTTCCTGCCGAAGCACCCGTTTCCGATCGACGGATACAACGGCCGCGACGAAATCCTGGCGCCCTATCCGCGGACCCCCGGGATCATCCGGACCCATCTTCAGGAGTACTACGCGATCATCACGCACATGGACGCGCAGGTCGGCAGAATCCTCGACGCTCTCGAGACGAGCGGCCAAGCCTCCAATACCATCGTGTTTTTTACCTCGGATCAGGGCCTGGCAGTGGGGCAGCACGGGCTGTTGGGCAAGCAGAGTCTCTACGACCACTCGTTGCGAGTGCCGTTTATTGTGGCCGGACCGGGGATATCGCCGGGCCAACGGAACGACGCGCTCTTTCATTTGCAGAGTCTGTTCGCCACAAGCTGCCAGATGGCGGGCGTGCCGATCCCGGCGTCGGTTCAATTCCCGAGCATCGCCCCTCTCATCACGGGTAGGAGCGCGAGCCTGCATGACGCTTTGTACGGGGCTTTCCTGAATCTTCAACGCTCCGTCCGGACTGCGGAGTGGAAGCTGATCCGCACGCCCAAGGAGGGGCGGACGCAGCTCTTCCATGTGAAGCGGGATCCGTGGGAAATGAGAAACCTCGCCGCCGATCCGCGCTACGCGGCGAGACTCGCGGAGATGGATCGGAGGCTCCGATCCCTGATGCTCGAGATGCGGGATCCAATGACCTGGGCGGAGGTCGTTGGTCAGTCTGCCCAGTAACGGCGAAACACCAGGGGCGGCTTCCCGAAAGCGGAGCGGAAAAGGAGTGATCTTCTCTGTCTTCCGAGCGCGGATCGCTCCGAGCCAGCATTCCGCGTTCAGCGCCGAGTCAACAGCGACGATGGCGAGGCGAAGGACTCGGATCGGGCGTTCGAGCCTGCGTATGCCGCGCTAGGCGATCGCGCTTGCGCAACGGGCGCAGAGCAGGGGATGCGCGGCGTTGCGGCCTACATCCACCGACCAATGCCAACAGCGTTCGCATTTCGCGCCGTCCGCCTTCGACACGAGGGCGGTCGCGGTCGCCTCATCGCCGGCGCTCATCTCCAGCTGCGAGCAGTTCAATAGCTCCATGAGGGTGTCCTGGTGCGGCTGCAAGGATCGCAGGAGCTCTGACGGCAGCTTGACCTGGACTTTGGCGTCGAGCGCCTTGCCGATGGTCTTGCTCTGTCGCGCGTGCTCGAGGACGGACAGCACCTTCTCGCGGACATCGAACAGCGAGCGCCAGAGCGTGACCTCCGGTTCCGGCCGCTGGAAACGGGTCCGCCGCCACAATGCTTCGTGAACGCTGGCGGTCGGCCGGGCGGGGATGAACTCCCAAGCCTCGTCCGACGTGAACACCAGGATGGGGGAGAGAATCTGGCAGAGGCCTTGGGCGAGACGATGCAAGGCGGTCTGGGTCGAGCGCCTTCGAGGGGCATTGGCCGCCTCCGTGTAAAGTCGGTCCTTCACCAGATCGTGGTAGAGCGCGCTCAGCTCCACAGCGGCGAACTGGGCCACGCGCTGGTAAACGGCGTGAAACTCGTACGCCTCGTAGGCGGCTTGAACGTCGGCCTCGAGGGCGGAGAACTGGTCGAGGATCCAGCGATCCAACCCGGTGAGGTTCTCGTCCGCGATCGCGTGTTGCGCGGGCTGGAAATCGTATAGATTCGACAGCTAGTAGCGCAGCGCGTTGCGGAGGAGGCGATAGGTCTCGCCGACGGTTCGGATCCGCTCGTCGCTGACGACGATGTCGTTGCGAAAATCCTGGCTCGCGACCCACAGCCGCAGGACGTCCGCGCCAAAGTCTTTCACGTAGCGCTCGGAGGTCTGCGGCTTCTCGTAGCCTCCCTGGCCCTGCTTGCTCTTCGAGATCTTCTCCCGGTCGGCGTCCACCATGAAGCCATGCGTGAGCACCGCCCGATAGGGCGCCGCTCCGTTGCCGGCGAGCGAGAGCAGCAGCGAGGACTGAAACCATCCGCGATGCTGATCGGATCCTTCGAGGTAGAGGTCGGCCTGGAAATCCCGCAGCGTGACGCCCCCTTCGCGCGGACCGTGGAGAGCGGGCCGCTGGGCGATCACCGCCCGGGAGGAAGATCCGGAATCGATCCAGACGTCGAGGGTGTCGGTGGATTGGCGAACCGCTTCGGGGCCGGTCCATCCCTCGGGCCGGCATCGCTTCCAGAGCTCCGCGGCGCTCAGCGAAAACCACGCGTTGCTGCCTTGCTCGGCGATGAGGTCGGCGGCGCGACGGATGATCCGCGCGTCCAGCAGCGCCTGGCCTTGGGCGTCGTAGAACGCCGGAATCGGCACGCCCCAGGAGCGCTGCCTCGAGATGCACCAGTCGGGGCGTCCCTCGACGGCGCCCCGGATGCGATTGATGCCCCAGTCCGGGACCCATTTGACGGCATCGATCTCCCGCAACGCGCTTTGACGGAACGGGCCGTCGCCCGCGTCGTGATCGATCCGGATGAACCATTGATCCATCGCGCGGAAGACCACCGGCGTTTTGCTGCGCCAGCAGTGGGGATACTGATGGGTGTAGGGCTCGTGGATCAGGAGCCGGTTCAGCTCCTTCAAGAGATCGAGAACCGCGAGGTTGGCCTCGCTTGTTTTCCCGCCCTTCTCCAGCACCGACTTGCCGACAAGCCGCGCGGGCATCTGCTGATCCTCCGGGAGATCGTCGGTGCGCGCCAGGCAGCCCTCGTCATCGACGGGCGAGTAGACGGGCAGCTTGTGGCGAATACCCAGGCCGTAATCCTCCAGACCGTGTCCAGGAGCGATGTGGACGAATCCCGTGCCGGTGGAGTTCTCGACAAAATCGTCGCCCGCGAAAAGCCGTCCGACGCGGGAGCAGAACGGATGCTCGTATTCCAGCGTCGCGAGCTCGTCGCCGTAGATCGTGCGAATGATCTGATAGGCGTCCCATCCCGCCTTCGCCGACACCTGGGAGAGGAGCGCGTTGGACACGATGTAGCTTTCGCCCTGCGCGAGGATCAGCGAGTAGTGAAACTTTGAATTGAAGGCGACCGCCAGATTCGCCGGCAGCGTCCACGGCGTCGTGGTCCAGATCAGGATAAACGTTCCGGGTTGTCCCACGACGGGGAACTTCACGTAGACGCTCTGGCTGACGTGGTCCTGATATTCGACCTCGGCCTCGGCCAAGGCGGTGCGGCACGGGATGCTCCAGTAAACCGGCTTCTTGCCCCGATAAACAAAACCGCGCTCGACGATGTCGGCGAAAAGATGGAGCTCGCTCGCCTCGTAGGCGCGGTCGAGCGTGAGATAGGGAGTGTCCCACTCGCCGAGGATGCCCAGCCGTCGAAATTGGGTTCGCTGCAGGTCGACATAGCGCCGCGCGTAGGCGTCGCAGGCCGTGCGGATGGCCGCCGGGCTGGCCTGGGTGTTGCCTTCCTTGCGCATCTCCTGGGCGACCTTGAACTCGATCGGCAGGCCGTGACAGTCCCATCCGGGAACATACGGAGCGCTGCAGCCGGAGAGGGTTTTGAATTTGACGATGATGTCCTTGAGGATCTTGTTGAGCGCGTTGCCCACATGGACGTCGCCATTGGCGAAGGGCGGCCCGTCATGCAGCACAAACTTCGGCCCCTGGGCGCGCGCCCCTTGAATGCGATCATAGAGTCCCGTCTTCTCCCATTGGGCGAGACGTTGAGGCTCTCGGGCGACCAGATCGGCCTTCATGGGAAAGTCCGTCCGCGGCAAATTGACTGTGTTTTTGTAATCCATACAAGGACTTCAGCGGCGCGGAACCTACCAGCGGACGCCCGGGCTTCAAAGTGGATTATTCTCCCGGGATGATCGCGGGCGCACTCAATTGAACTTAAACCGACCCCAACTGTAAGGCTATTGAAGCTTGGAGGGTGGGAGCTGCTCGATTGCGTGCGCGATGGAATTGATGTTTTTCAAAACGACCTTGGCTACTTCAGCGTCTTGGATTTTGAGTCCAAAGTTTTTGTCCAAGGTGACTACGAGTTGCAGTGCATCGACTGAATCCAAAGCAAGCCCGTCACCAAAGAGGGGAAGATCATCTGCGATTTCCTCGGGCTTGATTTGCAACATCAAATCCGATGCAAGAAGCTCCCGAAGCTTTGCCTTCAATTCGTTCGTGGATTGCATCACAGAATTCCACCGTCAATCTTGAGCGCGGAGCCTGTTATGTAGGACGCATCCGGGCAAGCCAGAAAGCGAACCGCCGCCGCGATTTCCTCCGGTCGACCGAAGCGTCTCATCGGAATACTGGCCTCTAGTCGTTTTCGCTGAGACGCCTCCATTGAACGCGTCGCAGCTGTCTCAATATACCCAGGACAAATTGCGTTGACCGTCACGCCTAATCTCGCGACTTCTTTTGCCAGCGATTGCGTCAACGCAAGAACGCCCGCTTTTGCGGCCGCGTAATTCGTTTGTCCCGCGGGGGCGAGCCATGCGCTCAATGAAGAGATGTTAACGATTCGACCGTAGCGTTGCTGAATCATCAAGGGAAGCGCCGACTGGCATCCATGGAAAACCCCGTCCAAATTCACATCTAACACGCCGCGCCACGTTTCTGGCTTCATCATCCCCAACAAGGAATCACTGTGAAACCCGGCCTTGTTGACGAGCACATCTAAACGCGAATCGGTCGTCATGCTTTATCGCTTTTTGAAGAATCGTGCGCCGATAGCTTGCTGGGTTGCTCCGACGACGCTCACATTGCACAATTCAGATTCGCCACGAACGAGCGCATCGCAAGCGTAAACACACTGCCATGCGGCTGAGGCGGCGAACGCCGCGCCAAGAATGCGCTTCGGAGCGATTCGTCCGCCTGTCCATTCCGCCCATGCTTCCAATTCGTGCGCATCGTCGGAAGCCAACCCTTGAGTGCCTAGCACGAGAAGTTCGAGACTCGAACCTGGGGGAAGTTGAGCGCGCATGGCGATAGCCGCTTGCGATTTCCCTAAGCGAGAACTGAATGGAAAGGCGTCGGTCACTGAGAGCAACTCCACAGCGGAGGACGCAGGTTCGCGCCGAAGATACAAAGCTCCCGCGCCCGCGGCCTGAATCGACGCGCGCGTGAACAGGCGCATCGCCTCGACGACCGGCCAGTCCATTTCCTCGGCTCCAACGACCAAACAACCATCGACGTCGCCACTCAGCAACCATCCTGCGGCCACAGCGAGGCCTTGCAGGAAAGTAGAATCATCCCCAACCAGCGTGTAGTTTATCCCGGACGAGTTGAGAAAGGCGGACAGGTGACTGCCCGGAGCATTGAAGACCGTTTCGGGGAAAATCAGGGGACTGGCGGCGGCCGGATCGGACATGACCTCTTCGTGAAAACGCCTCGAATAACTTACGCAGCCGGACATCAAGCAAACCAGGATTCCCAAACGCTCTTCACCCCTTTGAAATGGCAGGGCCCCTTTTCCCAACGCTTCCAATGCGGCGGCCATCACATAGTGGGTGATGGGGGTGCAACGTCGCAATCGAGCGTGCGACAAGAATGACGGACGATCGCTAAAGGAGGGGACGGTTCTAATCGGCAAGGATCTATTTGTGCCCTTCCTTTCCATTCCACTGATCGGTAAGGGATGATTGCTTTGGATGGCTGAGCGCAGCGACGCGGTTCCCCACCCTGCGGGCGAAACGACGCCTATTCCATGGACGTAAATCCCATTCACAACCACCTCTTCAGGAGTAGAGTTGCGTTGGCTCCTCCAAAACCAAATGAATTGGACATCACCACCGTTACCAAGGCATTGGTTTTCCGCCGAACAATGGGAAAAAGACATGCGGCATCCACTGTTTCCAATCCAAGCTCCGGTGGTAAAAACTGCTCCTGCAGGGCCATCAAGGAAACGACGGCCTCGACGGCCCCGGCGGCGCCAAGCGTGTGCCCAATGGACGCTTTGGTAGAACTCACTGGCAGCGTGGACGCGCGCTTTCCCGCCCAACGATTGATCGCCGCCGCTTCGGTGCTGTCATTGTGCGGCGTCGCGGTCCCGTGGGCATTCAGATAGTCCACCTCATGGGGCGTGATATTGCCGATTTCGCACGCGCCGGTCATCGTGTCAAAAGCCGCGTTGCCTTGAGGATGAGGTTGGGTCAGGTGATGAATGTCAGTGGAGGCAGCGTAACCTGCGATCTCGCCCAGTATTGCGGCATCACGGGCCTGCGCGGATTCAAGTGTTTCCATTGCGAGTATCCCGGCCCCTTCACCTAGCGTGAGGCCATCGCGCTTTGCGTCAAACGGTCGACAAGGCGAGGGCGACAAAGCATGAAGCGAATCAAATCCAGCGTAAATGAGATGGCATAACGCATCGAACCCTCCTGTTAAAACGCGATCCGACTCTCCATTGCGAATCATTTGCCAGGCATGGCCAATGGCATTGGCGCCCGACGCGCACGCGTTGGCGATGATCGTAATGGGTCCGCCAAAACCAAGCGCGTCGCAAACATCCAAGGCCTGATGTTGTGGAAGATAATTGACGATGCGAGTCGCTTGGAGGCGCTGTGAGAGAGGTGTTTTTATCGCTTGAGTTAGATAGCTCTCCCCTTGAGTCATGCCGCATCCTGTGGTGCCAAGCACCAGCGGCGTGTTCGCATTGGGTTTCCATCCGGACTGATTCCACGCTTCGACGGAGGCTAACAAAAGCATCGTCGTTGCTCGATCCAACCGTCCAACCCGGCGAGCAGAGAGCTTTGTGGCGGGAAGCTTTAACGGCAAATCAACCTCGGACGCAATGCGAGCGCGTTGACGAGAAACATCGAACAGCGTCACCGAGCGAAAAGACTGAAGACCATTGCGGAAGCCATTCAGGTTAGAGTCCCAACCCCGTCCGAGCCCAGTCACGATACCTGCCCCAGTTACGACAACGCGTCGTGGGGTCGAAGAGGTTTTGGGCCGTGGAAAAAGCATGAATGATAACGACGCCCTGTGTGTCATCGCAAGGGCGGCTTCGATCAAGGATAGACTGGCGTCACAGTCACAGTGGCTCCGACAAGGTCAAGAAGACCCCTGGCGCACTTTCACCCAGCGTGGCAGCTTGCCATCGGCGCCACGATTGGGCTTGCCGTTGAACGGCGATAATACTCTGCCAGGCTGACGGAAGACGGGGTAAGTCGTTCCGCGTTGACTGCTGAAAGCACGAGTTCCTCGGTCATGATTATTCGGCCGCGCTTATAGATCACATAATCCTGCCGCATCTGATCGGGCGTCATGTTGATAGTGACTAGATTCGCGCCTGCCCTGAGTCCTTTGCGGTAGCCTTCTTCGTCAACGGAATTGAGGGCGCTGACCGCGGGGATGACCCAATCTGGTTTCAAAAGCCGTAGTGCCGCCATACAATTAAGAGTCAGATCAGGATCGGCTTGGTTTGCCGCAGCCAGCGGCGTGAGCTCGCCAGGAATAAATGGGCTCACGCTGCACCCGTGAAGCGGTAACGTCGCGGCGTATTGCAAATGCGCCAGCACATCTGAAGGGGTTTCAGTGGGAAGACCGGCAATGAATCCAGAGCTGACAAACCATCCCCGATCGGCCAGCCATCGGATATGCGCCGTCCGCTCCTCCAAGGTTCCCGGAGCCCGCAACTCGATATATCGTGTCGGATTCGAACACTCAAACTTGATGATGTAAATGCTCGCGCCCGCGTCTTGGAGTTCCTGGTATAAGCTTGGCTCGAGCGTTCCTAGACAGACACTCACTCCCAACTGGGTGTGACGTCGAATCAGTTTAATCAGCGGCAAAGCCACTTCGCGAACTGCGACCGGGTCTTCACCTGCTTGCAGATTGATGTCCGTAACACAGGCTGGCCGATGGCGCAAAATGAGCTCCGCCAGTTGATCTGGCGAAACACGGGAGCGCTGGAGCGCGCGGTTGCTCCGGCGCATGCCGCAATAGGCGCACTGTTCCCTGCAGAAATTCGACAACTCCACTACGGCACGAACAAAAACGGCGTCTCCAAATACATGACGTGTCGCGGCGCGAGCTCGGTCGTGGAAAGTCAATTGTGGTGAGCCGGCTTGGGTAAGATCGAGTTCGGTTGGACTGTAAGGCGGGTCGAACACGTCTCGATTGTCGCCGCGATATCAGCGAGGCGCAATGCAATTCCTCAAAGGCATTTGACTGTTTCACTGTCATCGCATCGCATTCTCGTCTTCATGGGGAAGCGGAATCATTGCGATCAAATGCGGGCTCGTGTAATTTGCATGAGACCATGCAAAACGCCTCGTGTCATCGTGAATGGTGTTCACTGCGTAGGACTGTTTCGTCGTGCGCGACCGGCATCCGAAAAGGACTCTAGTGGCGTCCCTGGAATGAGGCGTTTTTGCCCGCCGTTTGTGAACCCGTGGTTGTTCAACTACGTCTTCGTTGTGCTTGGCCTCATGTAGCGATTATGGAACCCACGAATTGGCTGAAAGTCTGCGCCGCCGTCATCCCCTGCTTCAATGAGGAAGATACTGTGCGCGATATCATTGACCGCGCGACGCCCTACGTATCCACCGTGCTGGTTGTAGACGATGGGTCGACGGATCTGACGCAATTGAGAGCGACGGAAGCGGCGGCACGCGTCATTCGTCATTCAACAAAACGCGGCAAGGGCATGGCGCTTCGCACAGGCCTGGAGCAGGCCCGTGCCGAAGGTTTTGTTTGGGCCTTAACCTTGGATGGGGATGGACAACACGCGCCGGAAGATATTCCGAAATTCTTCGAGTGCGCCGACCGCACCGGCGTCGAGTTGGTCATTGGCAATCGGTTCACCCAATCAGAACAAATCCCGTGGGTGCGACGGAGGGTAAACCGATGGATGACGGCTCGCCTCGCGAAGCTGACACGCGTGCCTTTGGAAGATTCACAATGCGGCTTTCGGCTTATTCGTTTGGAACCATTCGCTCAACTCAAGCTGGAAACGTGCCATTTTGAGACGGAGTCTGAGTTGCTCGTGAAGTTTCTCGGCGCGGGTTTCCAATTACGCTCTGTTCCTGTTCAAGTGATTTATGGGAAAGGAAAGAGCAAGATTCGGCCTGTCTCAGACACATGGAGATGGATGCGTTGGTGGTTGGCGCAACAACCCAATGCGCGCAGATGAACTCAGCTCTTTCTCGCCTGCAACACTTCTCGAAAGGGTCGACTGAATTGAAACAAACGATTGAGTCGGTCCAGGTCCTCAAAGGCGCGCGCCATTTCAGCTTCGTCCCGCCCCCGCGCGTCGAAATATTCGACTTGCATGGAGCGGTCGCGCAAAAACATTCTCAGCCATCAGCGCGATCATTCCCCATGCACAAGTCTCACGCCGGACTCCCGGACCCCGCGTCAGGATGCGGATCAGAAAAGCCGTTTTGGTGGTGATCGTAGCCTCGGTATTCGGCTGGGTTTACGGTTGGGCCTCTCCCCGAGCGTTTCCAAAGGATATAAATGCGGGCTTCTGCTATGGGATGCTCCACGGAGCACTGATGCCCATGGCCCTTCCCAGTTTGCTGATCGGAAAGGATGTGGAGATTTATTCCACCAATAATTCGGGCCGAGGCTACAAGGTCGGTTATATTGCCGGCGTCAACGTTTGCGGCTTGGTTTTCTTCGGCTCGGTTTTTTGGCGCCCCAACCGCAAGCCGATCGAAATCAAATGACTTCCTTGGGCGAAGACCGAAACTCAATTCCGAGTGAAGGAGTGAGCGGGAGCGAGGGTTCGGCGCGAGCCGCCGCCTCGGAATCCGCAATCACATAAACCAGTTTCGGTAAATCTCGATGACATTCAGGGCGCCGCCTGGCCAATAACTATTGGGATTCAGTTCGAATCTGCCTGCGTTGGCGTCAAAGAATAGTTCAACGGGTTTTCCCGGTTCATTGGGATCATAGCAGCCGAAAACAACGCCTTGGGCTTGCGTGTTTACCGAGAAGACAATCATGCCGTGATTGATTGTCAGTTTGGGAAAGCACACCAAATGGATCACTGCGCTGCCCTTGGACTTGATGCGCTCATTCAGCTGTTCCGCGGTCCGTTTTTGATGGGCCCTTGAGATCGGGAAAACCATGCGCCAATGACTACGCAAAACATACGATCGCCACGCGCCGCCACATTCCGCTTTCAACAACGTCTCGTGGTGGAGACTGAATTCTCGAAGACTCGCAAAACCAGGAAATGCAATGAGCCTCTGCCGAGGCGACGGCAGCCTTGGGCTGCGCGATAAGACTTGTCGGATCAAAACTTGATACCCGTCGGCGTCTAACCTGGCTTCTGAGGGCTCGAAAGTTGCGTGGAAAACAAATTGTCTGGCGGCGCTTGCCAGAACGAAACAACGATGCGAGTAAAGAGGCTTGGGATCACGCCTACTAAATGAAGTCTTCCCCGATCTCGGATCGAAGCTGTAGGCCCAACGGAGTTCATTCGCGAAAGCAAAACTATCTCTTTCAAACACAAATGCCCGGGCGGTCCCGCACACTTGGCGAACGGAAAGAAGTGGATTCGCAATAGATGACATTAAGTCGGACTTGTGATTTAACTTAAAGGCACAATAACAAGCAGACAATGCTTTATGAACTCTGGCGCGAAGTAGCAGCGCGTCGGCACAGTAAAATCGCGCTGCAGGATGTCGCGGCTGGCCGACGCTGGACATTTGGAGAATTGTTCACTGAGGGCGAGATGAGGGAATCGCGCCCCCGCACTGTGGCGTTCCCGCGCGGGCGCTCCACAGAATTCCTGATTGAGATCCTTGCGGCGTGGCGAAGCCAGTGCGCCATTTGTCCATTGGAGGCTGGCCAAACGCCCCCTTTCATCGAGGATGCGCCAGCAAAGTGGGTTCATATTAAGACCACTTCCGCGACGACAGGCGTTCCTCGTTTCGTCGCGTTTACCGCCCAACAGCTCGCTGCCGACGCGCGGAATATTGTCGACACGATGGAGCTGCGCGAGGATTGGCCAAACCTAGGCGTGATATCCATGTCGCATTCCTACGGTTTTTCGAACCTGGTGCTGCCGCTCTTGCTGCATGGGATTCCACTAATCGTCGCCGCAGCGCCGTTGCCAGAAGCGGTGAGACGCGCGGCACAAACTCACAGCGCTCTAACACTCCCGGCGGTCCCCGCAATGTGGCGCGCCTGGCATGACGCCGCCGCAATACCCGCAAACATTATGCTTGGTATTTCCGCGGGCGCCCCACTGCCGCTTTCGTTGGAACGGGAGGTTTTCTCGACGAGCAAGATCAAAATCCACAATTTCTACGGCGCGACAGAATGCGGCGGCATTGCGTACGACTCAACGAGGACGCCGCGCGCCGACGCTTCCTACATGGGTTCCGCGTTGAAGAACGTTCATCTCTCCATTTCTGAGGAAGGTTGTCTTGAAGTTCGCGGTCAAGCCGTCGGGGCGTCTTATTGGCCCACGCCGGAAAAGCGATTGAGAGACGAACATTTCTGCGCGAGCGATTTGGTGGAATTGCGGGATGGCGGCGTTTATTTGCGAGGAAGACTCGACGACCAGATCAATGTGGCTGGCAGAAAAGTTGATCCCGGGGCGATCGAATCAGCCATGCTCCAACATCCGCTCGTGACTCATTGCTTAGTTTGGGGAACGCCAAATCAACGAGGCGATCGAGGTGAGATCATCGTGGCGTGCTACGTCGCAAGATCCTCTGTTACTCGAGAAGAACTGCGAAGTTTTCTCTTGGAACGACTCCCCGCGTGGCAGTTGCCCCGAGAATGGTGGGCGGTCGATTCCTTGCAAACCAATGAACGCGGAAAAATTTCCCGAACAGAATGGCGTCAACGCTACAACTCTCGGAACAAGGGATAGGAACGAATTGCGTCAACCCATTCGGCTCTCGATGAGAGCGCGTTGGAGATCTATACATGCCTGCCGATGGTTTCTCCACGATCCAGAGGAGAAGTTAGCGGCCAAAGGGATTGGAGCGACATGGCGCCGCGGCGGTCTGCTCCTCCATCAATCCATTTGGACAATCAACGCCCGAACGCTATAAGTTTGTGCTCCTATGAGAAAGAGATCCGCAATTCTGCTTGGGTTGGCCGTGATGGCTCTTGTAACCCACCGCGCAATGTCACAAAGCGACGCGGCGCGATCCAAAATGCCGGGAGCAAATCCAGTGTTCGAATACGCGTCCGTTCGCTTCATGGAGGAGAAAACGAGCATCATTTGGCCAGACGGCGTGGTGGAAAATGTGATGACGTTGACCGGCAAAAAGACGTTCCAAAATGGAAGTGAGAAGTATCCGAAGGGATCCGATTATCGAATGTATTGGCTCACCGTCTCCCTAAATATCATGGGAAAACGCGGCTTCGAGTTGGCTCACATGAGCGAGTCGGATGTGATCATGAAACGACAGGTCAACTGAGAAGCGGAGCTGGCGATATTGATTGCGCTCTTTCCAGTCAATGCCCTGACAAGGTCAACTCAGCCGTAAGAAGCTTTTGATCGCCATGAGACACTTCCACTGAGGCCTGCACCAATCCTCCCAAGCGACCTGACACAGTCGCCCTGATAATAATGGCTTCACCCGGCTTGACGGCTCCGAAGATCTTAACAAGACGCATGGCGGTTAGCTTCAGATCCTTGAGCGGCGCGACGCCCGGCATGCTTTGAGCCACGACACCCGCCACTTGCGCGGCCGCCTCGATCATCAACACACCGGGCATCAATGGCTCGTTTGGAAAGTGCCCTTTGAGAAAGGGCTCATTGCCGTGAAGCACATACTCCCCTGTGCCGCTGACACCCGGATCCAATTCTGTCATTCGATCCACAAAGCGAAATTCCGGCCCATGCGGAAGACGCAATAGCGCAGAATGGAGGAGTTCGGAATTCATTTTCCAAGCGGCTCTAGCACTTTGAAATGAGGATCGGGTTTCCAGCTGAAAAGGGATTGTTCCAACGATGGATTCCAAACGGCGTTGGTGAAGTCATTTCGCATGCTTGAGCCATCGATAAAGATCATCTCATGGCTTCGAAGCGAGAAATCGTTGGTGTGGAGGTTTACACGAAGTTCTTTGAGCATTTTTTGCGCGAAAAGGCTCCTGGGTTGCAAAACGAGCAGCCACGTTCCATTGGTCTCCGACGAGGAAACGAGACGAAACGCAGCGGCAAAAGCCGCACGATTCTTTGGAAAGCCCGCGTCGAGCAACGATGTCATGTCACGCCATTCCGAAGGCGCGTTAGTGCCCATAGGGTAATGCTCGGCGCGCTTTAGCAATGGGTAGACTACGTACATCTCATCGTCGTGGCGCATGGCAATGGTTTTGGCGGGTCGCCCAAGCTCCCAGCGAAAGCTTTTCGGCATCGCAAACGAAAGATGCCCTTGAGTGACCAACGGCTGGGTGAGCGCTTTGAGCGCGCGTGTCTGGGTAAAATCAGCAGACCAGGAGCGCAGGTTCGTTTGCGCGGCAAACCACTGGTCCAATACGACATTGGGATCGGCCGCATGAACTCCCAAGGTCCACAAGCTGAGAACCCATGCTCCCATTAAAGACCACCTGCGCGTGATGCCACCGCTCAAACATACGTTAAGCATGGCGGTAGTTTTAAAGGGGCGGGGCTTCAAAAAGGCAGCCTTTATTTCGAGGAAGTTCACTGCTCCGCCGGCCAAACGGGCACGAAATGATACCACTGTTCGGCGTGCTCACGAATCGCCGGCTCAAATGCGCGCATGATTTCCTGTGTGAGCCGAATACGCGCCTCGCGACGCCCTAGGGCGGCGCGGTCGTAAGCCACTTCCGGAAGGATGACGGCCGAATAGTTGGATCCGCTCTGCAGAATCAAGCCAGGCACAATAGCGCAACCGGAAGTTCGCGCGAGTTCGGCCGCCGCACTTGAAGCCAAAAAGGGTTGGCCCAAGAACTCGACTCTCACCGCGGACGCGCGGGCCGGTCGATCCACGAGAAACGCCACCGTACAGCCTTCCTGGAGTCGCTTAATAATCTCAATGAACGCGAACGGATCTTCCCCCACCACGATTGTCTTAATCCCTCGACGAGCGCGTGAATCAATTCTGATCTGAGTGAGTTGTTCCTCTGGTTCGGCTTGAGTGAGCACAATAATGGGATATCCATGCTCGACGAAGAATGCCGCGCCAATTTCCCAATTGCCAAGATGTGGAGTGACGATGAGCACGCCACGTCCGCGTGCGTGCGCTTCCTTGAATGTCTCCCAACCCATCCATTGTGTCTTTTGATCGCTGACATGGGCCCCGGCTTCGAAGCGCCAGAGATCCACTATCTTTGAGGCGAAACCGCAAAACATTGTCCGTGAAGTTTCCACGGCGCGGCGGCGGTCGCCCCGCAACACGGGCAACAAGTTTTGAATGACAATCTCCCGTCGATGCCGCGCTCCAGCCCAGTAAGCCAAGCCCACGGCCCAAGCCACGCAGCGAGTGATATTCCGCGGAATGCGACTGATGGCCCGCGAGCCCAGCGACCAATTCTGGGCCGAATACAGGGAGGAGGGCTTGTTAGAATCGCTGGCGGGATAATGTCGTTTGAGACGGTTCCACAACAGCGGGAGGGCGAAAATCGAGATCAACATGTTTGCGCCAACCCCGATTGCGCAGACTTGCCCCAAACTGGCCATTCCCATGTTGCTGGAAATGCCTAAAGACGCAAAACCGGTGACCGCGGCGCCCCCACAAAGCAACAAGGCCTTTCCAACCGAGTGGAATGCGGTGTTCAAATCGCCATCATGTCGACGTAACGCCAGTTGCATAAAAAGGCTGTAATCCACGCCTGTCCCAAGAATGAGTGGAACGGCCATAAGGTTGAGAAGGTTCCACGACATTCCCATTGCGCGCATCACCGCGAGCAGAATGAGTCCACTGAAAAGAAGCGCACCCAGACTCAAAATGATTTCCACGACGCTCCTGAAAGCGAGCCAGAGGGACGCAAGAACAAGCACGAGCATTAGCAGCGTAAGCTTCCACCAATTCCGGATTACAACTTCGAGGATCTCCACCCCTAACAAAGGCCACGAACCAAGCCAGACGCCGTCGCGGGGAAGTGTCGTTGCGAACTGCCGCAATGCGGAAAGATTTCCTTCTTGCGCCGGCGGGAATAAGAACCCGGCGCTCCAAACCTGGGTGGGTTCGCGCACCGCAAGTCGCTCCATAATCCAGGAGGATAAAGGATTTGTAGGCCAAAACACATTTGAAGAACGCGACGCCGCTTCCCATGTTGCCAAAACGCCGTCGGCCAAAACGAGCGCGTCATTCGAAAAACCTTCGGCCGTTGCAACGCGATGCAGTCCGGCGCGCGATTCAACAAGGCGGCGAACGCCCTCGCGGTTTGATCGTTGATTGTTTGGCCGAGGCCATAGAGCGGTAGGCAACGTAAAGCGCGTGATGACTTGATTCGATACAGCCGCTTCCAACAGCGGAAGAACCGCGTCCAGCCGAGTCGCGACCTCGCTCTCGTCATGACCGGCTAGAACCAGCCAGATCGGTTCACGATTTTGATTGAGATTCTTCCTAATGGCCTCCAGCGCGGCGTAAGCCTGGCTGCCGCGAGGTTCAAGCGCTTTGGCGCTCGTCTCAAGCTTGGGGAGGCCCTTCCACAGGATCGTTATGCACCCGAGTAAAATGACGCATAGGATCACTGTGATCGAACGGTTCATTTTCGATGTGGCGAAGAATCCTCGAGACTTGGCGGGGCTGCTTGATTTGGAGGAAGGAATAGGAAGCGATGACTTAAACTGGGAGATTTCGACCAGACGTTCGGGAAAAAGCGGCGGGAGGAACGCATAGATCATGATGCATGCCGAGAGCGAAACACCAATAGCGACGAGCGACCCCAGTTGCGCAAGGCCAGGCAGCCCTCCGAAATTCAGGACTAAAAACGCCAGGATGGTCGTGGCCGCCGCCCAAAAGATGCTAGGGGCAATAGCGCGGCGAATTTCAGGAATGCTCAGATTCGAATGGGCAACCGCTTCTTGATAGTGAACGACCGCGTAGTCGACCGCGAGGCCCAGCAAAATGGCCGCGAACCCCATGCTGACAACGTTGATCGTGCCGAAGAAAAGGCCGCCCAGCGCCAGGGTGCTTAATAGAATAAGTCCTAATAAAGTAAGCAGCCACAGCATGGGCTTCCATCTGCGGTGAGCGATCCAAAACAGAATCGCGATAATCACCGCGGTGCCGACGACTGAGGTGGCGATGTCGCGCTTCATGCTCGTCGCGATTTCAGCGACAAATTGAGGACGCCCGGTGAATCCGGCTTGCGCTTCCGCCGGGATGGAGGAAGCGACGATTTTCCTGACCGAGTCAACCCACGCGATGCACTCGCGATAATCGGCGAGCGCTGGTTGCGCGCGCACAAATAAAATCCGGAATGCGCCTGTGGGGGATGAAAACGCTTCGCCATCCTGGCTCAACCCTGGGGCGAGCATCATCACGTTTGATGGAAAGCGGGTAAATCCGAAAGGATCGTAGCTGAGCCGCGCGATTTCCGTGGGAGAAAGAGTTGTGGCGAGCTCTTCTCGTGTTGCGGTGAGAACCGCGTGAAGATTTGTTTCGGCCAAGCGTTCGACTAAAGCAGAAAAGGCGTGTGGCGGCTGGTTCAACCAGATGTGGGCGATGAGCTCGGGGATCTGTTGTTGATTTTCAAGCCAGGGGGGCTGCCAGGTCACCTGGGCGATCAAGTTTGTGGAAGCTCGAAGGCTGCTCGCCACAATCTCGGCGGCACGCGTCGCGGATTCGCGATCAGGCGCCTCCAGCGTCAAGATCAACTCACGTGAATTCGAGAATTTCTGTTGGTAAAGTTGGATGCCCTGGACGACCGGAATTCCCTTTGGAAGCAAGTCGAGAACATCCACGCTGAATCTCAGTCTCGCGAGCCCGAGCGCGATGGGAATGAGAAACAACCACCACCATCGCCGGGTCCATCGCGGTTTCATCGGAAAAAAGCGCCCTCCAAGAACTCTCCTGTGGAAGGGTTCTCCCACCGCCAGGAGTCACTACCCTTTTGAGAATACTGCCAAGGGCCTTTCGACATCGTGTCCGCATGCTCCCAAGCAATTTTGAACCAGACGAAACGTGAAGGTGGATTACCGCGACCGCTCCAATGATGCTGCCCATTTCCAAATTCAATTTGCCATTGCCCATCCATAATCTGTGCTGTCACGAGATCGAATGGCGGTTTTGAAAACTGCACGAAACACTTGCCATTGGCATTTGTTGCGTAAAGCAATTCGCCCGCGATCTCAACGCGACGGCGCGTGGGTCGCCAAACTGCCTGGCCCTGCCGCGTCTGCCAGCCCGAGTCGGAAAGATTTGTCGGAGGAAGCAAAGAGGCGGTGCGACATCCGGCCAAAAGCAGCGCTATAAGGCCGACACATAGTGGATTTGGAGAATTCATCCGTGAGGCTCGGATCACGAAGGGCTTCGAGAGAGCGAGCGTTCAGCCAAATACCGAATTCTCGGCGCCAATGGCAGAACCGATTGGAGACGGACGAGAAAGAAAAAATATTCCATGCGCCATCGAAGCGACCAGCTCCCCTCCACTTCTCCCGCGAGCACTCCTATCACGGCAGAAAACAAATTTGCATGCTCGCTGGGACGAAGGAAGAGCTCAATGAAAGGAGTGGTGTAAAAATGGTCCACCATTCGCCAGTAGTAGGTCATTCCTCTGCGCACGCGCTTTTCGTATCGAGAGAACGTCTCACGGTTGGACCTGCCCCCGTCCAGAGTCTGTCGAATGGCTTCCGCCGCTAATTTGCCCGACCACATCGCAAGGAAGACTCCCGCGGAAAAGATGGGATCCATGAAACCGGCGGCGTCGCCAACTCGGAGCAGGCGATCGCCAACAAGCCGACGATTGAAATAACTAAAATCGCTGGTAGTACGAATATCACCGAGGCGTTGGACGTTTTGCATGCGCTCCTTCACCGAAGGGCTAATAGCGACATGCTTTTCGAAGATTTCCAGGGGCGACCCTTTCTCCTGAGCGAACTCGTCTTTATCCATGACGAGACCCACACTGGTCTTTTCCGCGGAAATGGGGATGATCCAGAACCATTTGTTCACGAGGCGCGCGATGATGATGTCGTTGTGTGTCTCGCCTTCGGGGCGCAAAACACCTTTAAAGTGGGCGAAAACCGCGAGCTTTTTGTGCCGGGGATGCATGACCCGGAGGCCTTCTTGGTTCCCTGTCAGGTTGCCCCGCCCACTCGCGTCAATGAGGAAGGACGCTCGAAGCGTTTGAGCGCGCGATTCTGGGTCGCTCACCTCGAGCGTGATTCCGGCATCATCCGTGGAAAAGCTCCGAACCGTCCACCCTTCACGGACTTCCGCGCCAGAATTACGAGCGTGTTTGAGAAGCACATGATCAAAAACGGCTCGCTCCACCTGAATCGCCTCAGGTTCTCGATTGTACTTGCCCGCACGGAATGAAAACCTCGTTCCTAGCGCGCCATTAGCCAGTTCAAATCGAGCCCCCAATTTTCTAGGAAACCCTGCGGCTTCCAAATCGGGCAAAACGCCCATCTCTCGAAAAATGCTCATATTGCGGGGCAATAACGACTCTCCAATATGAAACCGCGGAAAAACTTCTTTCTCGAGAACAAGAACCCGCTTTCCCGCTTGGGCAAGAAACGTCGCAGCACTGCTTCCCCCCGGCCCCGCTCCAATGATAATCGCGTCGTAAGGGTTTTCAGATACCGATTTCACACGCCCCACCTTGCGAGGAAGCGCGCGTATCCGCAAGCCTCGGAAACTGAGAATGAGAGCAAAGAGAATTTTGAGTAAGTTGAAGTCCGCCCTGATTCCGGATTTACCACACAGCGAATGGGGAATGGTCGCCTGGGCCAGTCAGAGTGGGAGTTGGCGCGGGGGTGTTGGCACAGTGGCCCAAGCAGGCCTTCGAGTGACCAGCACGTCTCCATGGAATTTCAGACCGAGCGGAGGGTTTCCATGGCGGCTTGAACCGCGATGGCCAGGGCCTCGGCGCGCAGGTCCAGCGGGAAGTCGGAAGGGGCCTCGAGCGTGTAGTTGTGGCGGGTCTTGTTCTCGATCAGCCAGAGGGCCTCTGGCCACTCAGAACGCTCGGGGATGCGGCCCACAAAGCGGATCATTCCTCCGCTCGCGGGACGGCCGTCGATCTCGGCCGCCACCTCGATGGGGCAGTTCTTGGCCACGGCGCGGACCATCGCCTCCGCGATGCTCGGCTGCGAGTCGGGGTTCAGCTCGTAGATGTAGAAGCCGCCGGATTCCCAGTCCTCGTGCAGCAGCAGCGCGAGATCGAACGCCGGTTGCTCCTTCAGCCACGCGATGTGGGATCGCACCCTGGAGGTCCGGAGCGTCTTGTAGTCGCGATTGAGATCGACGCCGTCCTCGTCCTCCCGGGTGGACTTCTCGAACCCGCCGGGATTCAGGCACGGCACCAACCAGCAGTTCACTGACTCGGGCCACCGGTCATCGACCAGCAATCGCACGATCGCCCTGAGGCCCGCGGGTTCATCCCCGTGAATGCCGGCGGAGATGTAGACATTTCGAGCGGCGCCTGCGCGCGTGCGTCGATACGCCGGGAGATAGGCGTCGGGAGGAGTGTTCAGCGGGGTGACTTCCCAGCCGCGACGTTGGGCTTCGTGGTCGATCTGCGCGAGCGTCGACCACACATCGATGCGCTCGCCATGGTAGCCGCCACGGTTGAGCCCTCGCTTTCGCGGATCGAGCGGTCCCTTTCCGGATGACTCAACGGCGCTCACGGCCGATCAGACCACCGCCGGCTCTCGGGCGGCGGCGGGTGGACATGACCCAATGGGCGCCGACTGGTCCGCGAAACCGTGGTTGTCCCAGTCGGGGTCCAATCCGAGATCGCGCAGCATCTGCAGATCCTTCTCGATGGGCTGATTCAGGGTGGTCAGGTAATTGCCCACCATCAGCGCGCTCGCGCCCGCCAGGAACACCATGCTCTGTAAATCGCGCAGGTTCACTGTACGTCCGCCGGCGACCATGATCTCCTGTCGCGGCAGGATGAAACGGAAGCACGCGATGGTCTGCAGGATCTCCATCGGAGGCAGCGGCGTCACATTCTCGAACGGTGTCCCTGGAATCGGATTGAGGATGTTGACGGGAACCACATTCGCCCCGATTTCGCGAAGCGTGAAGGCCATGTCCAGGCGATCCTCCCAGGTCTCCCCCATGCCAATGATTCCTCCGGAGCAGATCTTGATGCCGGCCGACTTGAGATGCTGGATGGTCTGCAGGCGGTCCTCAAAGGTGTGGGTGGTGCAGTGTTTGGGGAAGAACCGGCGCGAGCTCTCGAGGTTGTGGCCATAGCATTCCAGCCCAGCCTCCTTGAGGCGCTCCGCGACCCGCGGGCTCTTGATGATGCCCAGGGACGCGTCCGGACGCGCCTTGCCCGATTGAGCCATCTCGCGAATGCGGTCGCACACCTCGTCGAGCATCGGCCCTTCCTGCAATCCTTTCCACGCCGCCACCAATCCCACCGCGGTGACGCCATGGCGCTGCGCCTCCTCCGCGGCGTTCTGCACCGGCTCGGGATCAATGAATCCGTATTTGGGGGAACCGGTTTGATAGAACGAGGATTGAGAGCAGAAGCTGCAGTTTTCCGAGCAGCCTCCCGCCTTCGCGTTCACAATCGAACAGAGATGGACCTTGTTGCCCTTGAAATGCTCCCGGATTCGATTGGCCCAGGAAAGCAGATCGAAGATGTCGGCGGGCTGGTTCAGCTGAAAGAGGAACGCGGCCTCTTCCCGGCTCACGCTCCCGCCCTCGATAACCCGCTGGCCCAGTTCCGCCAACCGCTGCCGCGGAAGGGCGTCAAGTGATCTCACAGACATGGTTGACAGCCTACGCGAGGACGTCCGAGAGGCAAGCGCAGGTTTTTGTCGAAGGGCGTTCCTTCGCAAGTGACGCGTTCGGTTTCGTGGCTCAGCAGCGCGTTAGACGAGCAGTGTGTCGTAGGTGTAGGTGGCGGTCATGTTGAGCACCGCGGCGGGTTGAGTGGGCGGAGAGATCAGGGATGAGAGATCATCGTGGAGTCGATGGCCTTTGAGGTCGATTGAGGCGTTGTCCAAGGGAACGTAGGTGCGTCCGTTTTTGTTCATCCATGCTTCCCAGATACGGTCGACATTGCAGTGGTTCAGAAAGAACACCGGGTCATTGGGCGATGTCGGAGGCAGCATGTCACCGCCCACCCAAACGTGAACGCGGTTGTGCATGACTACTGGGTTTTGGGCCCAGCCTTCCAGGAAGTTCCGGAATCCTCCAGAGCTGCGATCCCATGGGGGTAGATCGTATGGGGTCGTTTTCAACGCGGTCGAAGTGTCGCTCCTCCTCGGCAACGTCGTCGCCCCTGCGCCGATAGCCCTTCTGAGGCCTCGATTCACCTGGCGCAATTGGTTGGAGGAGTCCGCGTCGATCCGCACACGAAACGACTGGGGATTCGATGCTTTGAAAACAAAGGGGCCCTTGCTGATCGGGCTTCCTGTGTTTCCCATGCAGTCCGCGGCCCAGATCTTGGACTTCTTCTGCTTGGAAGGGGTCAGGTCGCCGTCCGCGGCCCAGTCCCAATAGGGGAGGCCGAAGGCGGGATCCTGCAGCGCTCGTTGCAGGTTCAGTTCGAGTTGGCGCAGCATGAACCGGTGCCAAGCGGGGAACACGGGTCCGCTATGCGCCGCGTTGCGTTCGTTTTGGGAAGTCGGCGTCATCGTCATCATCGCGACTTGGTGCCACACGACGAACAGGTCATAGGTGCTGATCGGATTCGACGGGCCCGGTATCCCGAGCGATTGGGTCGTTGAAGTCGTGAATTCATTCTTCAGCAGGTTGACTCCTTGCGCGTACTTCTGCCGAGCCACCGCGTCCTTTAAGATATTGGGTCGGATAATAGCCATAGATCCTCCTAGCAGGGGTCATCGGGTCTGTTTCGCGCGTCGCTTCATCATGCCGGGCATCCCGGACATCCCGTTTGTCCTCCCCGAAGTCTTCCCGCCGCCGGAACGCTTCTTTTTGAAGTCATCCGGGAAGACATCAATCACGGTTCGGATCAGGTCCAAAGCGGAGCTGAACTTCATGTTCGGAACGCCGTGATAGTGCACTTCGCCGCTGTTCGATACGCCTATTGCTCCCATGAAGGGGCGGCCGTCGATATCCACACGATAAGTGGTTCGCACGACTATGCTATGCCCCTTGTAGTCGGTCTCGCGAACAGTCTCGGCCCCGGCGCCGCCCCTCATCTTCATCTTCAGGCAGGCCCGCGCTTTGCTAGCGTTTCGTTGGACGTAGTGAGCGATCGACTCAGGCGTCGGTCGTTCGAGGTCTTTCTTGTGTTTCATGGCGAATGGCCTTGGGTGGTTGTTAGTGAGCGTCTCCGGGCGAGAGGAACTCTGGGCTCACCGCGGGCTTTGTAAACGAGGAAGTGGAGACATGTCAGGCGATGTTCGAACGATCCGGACGAGCTCGATGTCCGCGGAGTCCTTTCTTCTGGGCTGGCGCTGGATCCGGGAAGTTGTTATCGCATCCGCGCGACAGAAACAGACAACGAACCTCTGCGATGCCATCAACACCTCGACCCGGCCTCGACCCGGCGCTTCTCGACGAGTTTCGTCGGATCGTGGGCGACGCTTATGTCATCGCCGGAAGGCAGGAGCTGCTCGTCTACGAGTGCGGCGCCTATACGCTGGAGCGCAACCTTCCGCATGTGGTGGTGCTTCCGGCCAGCACCGAGGAGGTCGCCGCTGTGGCGCGTGTTTGCGCCCGAGAAGGGCTGCCGATCATTCCTCGCGGCGCGGGAACCAGCCTGAGCGGAACCGTCCTGGCCGTCGAAGGAGGGGTGATGATCGCTCTCACCCGGATGACGCGATTGGTTTCGATCGATGTTCGCAACCGTCGCGCCCTCGTCGAAGCCGGGTGCGTCAACGCTTGGGTCACGCAGGCCGTCAAAGGCCACGGTCTGCTCTACGCCCCGGATCCCTCCAGCCAGACGGCGTGCACCATCGGCGGCAACGTGGGCACGAACTCCGGCGGGCCGCACACATTGAAGTACGGCGTTACCACCCACCATGTCCTGGGATACGAGCTCGTGCTCCCCAGCGGCGAGGTGACCTGGCTGGGCACGACCTGGGAAGGCGGCGAGGATGTGGACGGGCTCGATCTTCGCGGAGCCGCGATCGGAACCGAGGGCATGTTCGGGATCGTCACCCGGGTTTTGGTTCGCCTGATTCGCGCGCCGCAGGCTTACAAGACGCTGCTCGGCGTTTTCGAAACCGTGGAGGACGCCAGCCAGGCGGTGAGCGACATCATTCGCGCGGGGATTGTTCCGGCGGCGCTTGAGATGATGGACCAGCTCATCACCCAAGCGGTCGAGCAGGCCTACAAGTTCGGATTCCCCATGGACGCCGGCGCGGTGCTGATCGTGGAACTGGACGGCTTGGCTCCGGGGCTGGAGCGGCAGGCGCAATCGGTGACGGAGATCTGCCGGCGACGCCGGGCGCGCGAGGTGCGGCTGGCCCAGACCGAACAGCAACGGGCCGAACTTTGGAAGAGCCGCAAACGCGCGTTCGGCGCCATCGGACGGCTCAGCCCGAACTTTATCACGCAGGACGGCGTCGTGCCCCGCAGCAAGCTGACGGAGATGATGCGCTTCATCGAGGAATGCAGCCGCCGGCACGGCCTCCGGATCCCCAATGTGTTTCACGCCGGCGATGGGAATTTGCATCCCCTCGTCCTGTACGATGAACGCGATCCGGAGCAAGTGAGGAAGGCGCTGCTGATCAGCGATGAGATCCTGACGCAATGCATCGCTCTCGGCGGGAGCGTGACGGGCGAGCATGGCATCGGGACGGAGAAAATGGATTTCATGGCGAAGCAGTTCTCGAAGGACGACCTGGAAGCCATGAAACAGTTGCGCGCCGTGTTCGATCCGCAGACAAGATGCAATCCGCACAAGATGTTTCCCGGATCGAAGAAGTGCGGCGACTTCCACCCCAAGAAGCAGGCGGCGGCATGATCGCCTTCCGTCCCGCCACAATCCAGGGGATGGGCGAGCGCATGCGATCGGCCCACAGCGCGGGGCAGCCCGTCGGCTTGCTCGACCTGAGCCGGCTCGATCGCGTCATCCAGCATGTGCCCGAGGACATGACGGTTCGGGTCGAGGCGGGCGTTTCCTTCGGCGCCCTTCAACGAACCCTCGCCGCCCACGGACAATGGATTCCCGTGGATCCGTTCGACGCCGACCGGCTGACGGTCGAGGAAATGCTCGCGAACGATGTCAGCGGTCCGCGTCGGTGCGGATTTGGCCCGGCGCGGGACCATGTCATCGGAATGCAGGTGGTGGTGGGCGACGGACGGCTCATCAAGTCGGGCGGCCAGGTTGTCAAGAATGTCGCGGGATACGACTTGATGAAGCTATTCATCGGGGCCCGCCGCAGCCTGGGGATCATCGTTGAAGCGAGCTTCAAACTCCTTCCCCTTCCTGAGATCGAATCGATCTTCTCGGCCGAGACCTCCAGCGTCGATGAGGCGAGCGCGTTGCTGGAGGCTGTCCATGCCTCCGCCCTCACGCCCATCATCCTCGACGCGCACGGCGCCGGAAGAGACAAGGGCCCGACCTTGGTTGTCGGCATCGCGGGGAGTCGCGAGGACACGGCGTGGCAGACCGATGAGCTGCGCCGGTTGGGTCCGTTCCTGGCGAGCGACCTTCGATATGAATCCGAGTTCTGGTCCACGGTCTCGCGGGATCGCCTCGCGCGAGTGTCGGTGCGGCCCTCCGAGACGATGGACGCGATTCGCCAAACGGCCGGCGTTCGATATGTTGCCCGCGCGGGAAACGGGATGATCTATTTCGAAGGCGGCCAGCCTCGCGCGAAAACCACGGACCCTGTCTTGGCGGCGTTGTCAGCCCGCGTCAAGCAGACCTACGACCCGCGTGGAATCCTTCCCGCATTGCCCGCATGAGCGCGTCCCCCTCGAACGAGTCGGCTGTCGGTCCCGCGCCCGAGCGGTTTCTCGATGAAAGGAAATCGATGAGCTGCATCCACTGCGGCCTCTGCCTGTCGTCGTGCCCCACCTATCTGGAAACAGGCAACGAGAACGATTCTCCTCGCGGACGCATCTATCTCATGAGGGCCTTGCAGGAGGGCCGACTTGAGCTGGGGGCCGCGCCGGTGCGGCATATCGATCTCTGCCTGGGGTGTCGCGCGTGCGAAGCCGCCTGTCCGAGCGGAGTTCCCTACGGCGAGTTGCTGGAGCACGCCCGCGATCACATCGAGAAGCATCACTCGCGGCCCTGGTTCCAACGTTTCCTCCGGCGCGTGGCGATTGAGCGGATCTTCCCTTACCCCCAACGGATGCGCTGGGCCTTGCTGCCCGCCCGCCTGGTGAAAGCGCTGGGAATGGACGCGGTCTGCCCGGCATGGATTCGCGACGCCCTGGCGCTCATTCCCGAATCGCCGAGTTCCATCCCCATTCCCGCTGTCGTGAACCCCGAGGGGACGCGGAGAGTGGGATTCATCAGCGGATGCGTGATGTCGGTGATGTTCGGCGAGACGCATCGGAATAGCCTCGAGTTGCTCGCTCGCGCCGGTTTTCAGGTCGCGACCCCTTCCGACCAAGTCTGCTGCGGCGCCTTGCACGCTCACTCCGGCCGATTGGATCAGGCCAGAGCCTTTGCGCGTCGCAATATTGAAGTCTTTGAGAAGGCGGGCGTGGAGATGATCGTGATCAACGCCGCGGGCTGCGGGTCCACGCTTAAGGAATATGGCCAACTGCTGGCGGAGGACCCGATGTGGCGGGATCGCGCGACCGCTTTTTCCTCCAAGGTGAGAGACTTGAGCGAAATCCTCGCTGAGCGCGAGTGGGCGACGCCTACGCCTTGCGCGTCGGACGCCCCGATCGTGACTTTCCATGACGCGTGTCACTTGGCGCATGCGCAACGGATCACGCAGCCGCCGCGAAAGATGGTGAAGGCCGCGGCGGGAGAACGGTATGTGGAGATGCCGGAGTCGGATGTCTGCTGCGGAAGCGCAGGCAGCTACAATCTTACGGAGCCGGAGATGGCGGCTCGTCTGCGGAAGCGAAAGATTGAGAACATTCTCAAGTCCGGAGCGCAAATCGTTGTCACGAGCAACCCCGGTTGCCTGCTGCAGATTCAAGCAGGGCTTCGAGCGGAGGGCGCGGACCACGTACGGGCTTTGCATATCGCCGATTTCCTCGTTTCCGACAGGGCGGGATGGCGAGCGAACGCATCGACGGCGACGGCGGGCGACAGCCCCGACACGGGGGTCAAGCGCGCTTCGGGCGAGTCTCGCGCCAGGTGAAGAAAACCAGCAGAACGAGCACTGCCAGCGAGTGCCATCCCAGTGTTTGAATCACGCTGCGCCGCGAAGGATGCCAGTAGTGAAGCGTGATGGAGTAGGACAGAGGGACGAGGAGCATCCAGGGCACGACGGCGTACCGTTCTCGCGCGAGCAGATTGTTGATCAACAACGAGGCGATCGCGAGAGGGAGAAATCGCCAGGCGAACAGCGGAACGAGTTGCGCCGCCCCCATGTCCGAGGCATTGGGGAAGAGGATGCCGAGCAGGAATTCCGGGAAGAGCGTACACGCCAGCGCCGCGCAGCAGCCCACGGCCGTTGTGATGCCCAGAGCTTGGCCCAAAACGGGGGTCTCCTCCGATCGCGCGGCGCTTCGGGCGATGCTGGGGAACATTGCCAGCGACACCGGCGCGACCAGGAAGATCACCGCCTTGCCCAGGGTTCGCGCGGCGGCGTAGGGAGCGCTTCCCTCCGCGAAGTAGCGCTGCACAACAAGGATGTCCGCCGTGAACATGTAGGTGATCACGCCGACGCCCGCCGTCAGCGGAATGAAGTGCTTCAGGAATTTCCAGATCTCGAACGGAGCGGGAGCCGCGCTCCAGTCGCGGCGCGTGAGGAACGTCACCACCAGGAAACTGAGCAGCGCTCCGAGACCCAGTCCTCCGATGGCGCCGGTGGCGTTGGGGAGGATAAAGCCCGTCACGAGCGTGACGGCTACTAATATGCCCACATCGCCCGACACCTTCGCGATCGCGTAGCCCTTGAAATTCTGCCGGCCCTGGATGACTCCGAAAAACGCGGGTGTCAGCAGCAGCAGCCAGCCATAGCCCCATCCGATCCACAGCTTCGCCGGATCGCCAACCTTGAAGGTTTTTCCGATGCTCGGCTGGAACGCGAGCATCAGCGCCGCGACCCCGAGCCAATAGACGGCCAGCCAGCGCATCTGTCCCCGCAAGGCCCCGGAAACCGGCGACGGGTCGACCTCTGGGGCATGCTTCGCGGCGAGTTGCGCAAAGGCGGTTTGCACTCCCATGACGGGAATCGTGAATTGCGTGAGCGTGTCGCGGAGCGCGGTCAGCGTGGTGTAATCGTCGAGCGCGTTCTTTTGAAGAAAATGCCAGGTCGCGATGTTGGTCAGCATCGTGAAAACGCCGCCGCCAACGCTGGCGCAGAGCATGAGCAGGCTGTCTTGAAAAAACCTCAGCCGCGGATGGCTCCACAACGCTTTCAACCCGCTCAAGCCAGGCCTCCGAGAAACCGTGTGAGGAGGGCGGTCGCGCGCTCGACTTCATCCACGGAGACCCATTCGTCGATGGTGTGGGCCTGCGCGATGTCGCCGGGGCCGAAGACGACGCTCGGGATGCCGCCGTCGGCCAGCACGCCGGCGTCGCTGAAGAAGTTCACGCCCGCGGGGACTTTCTGTCGCGCGACGGCGAGGAGCGCCTGCACCCACGGGAGGTTCGCGGGGGTTTCCAGGGGACGCGAGGGCACTCCCTTCCAATCGCGGACCACCGCCTGGCATCCGTGCTGGCGCAGCGTTGCCTTCAGCCCCCGCACGACCGCGGCGTCGGATTCGTGGGGAAGCGTCCGACGATCGACGCGGATCTCGCAGAAGTTGGGAACGATGTTGGGTTGCCGTCCGCCGGAGATGGTGCCGATGTTCAGGGTTGCCGATCCGAGCAGCGGATGCCGCTCGCGCTTCAGCTGGGCGGCGTAAGGCCCTTCGAGCGTCTGGATCACGCGCGACATGTGGGTGATGGCGTTCGATCCGCGGTGCGGCTCGCTCCCGTGCGCGGCCTTGCCCCGGGTTTGGATGGCGAGCCACAGATCTCCCTTGTGCGCGGTGACGACCCGCAGTCGCGTCGGCTCGCCGACAATCGCGAAGTCGGCGCGGAATTCCGATCGGACCAGCGCGCGCGAGCCCGACTGGCCGCTCTCCTCGTCTATAAGTCCCGCCAGGACGATCTCTGTTTCGTTCGGGCGCGAAGGCATTCGCGAGACATTCACCATGGCTTGGAACATGGAGGCCACAGAGGCTTTGGTGTCGCAGCTGCCGCGTCCGTAGAGACGGCCCGAGCGGATCCGGGGCTCGAGCTGGCTGAGGTCATGGAGCGTGACGGTGTCGAAGTGGGGCGCGAGCACGATCCGTCTCTTTGCGCGGCCCCTGGGCGCCAGCCTGATAAGCAGATTGGAGCGATGGGGCAGCACCGGCTGGAACTCCGCGTCGAGCTTTGCCTTGCGCGCGCAGCTCCGGAGATGCTCCGCGACCCGCTCCTCGCCCGACAAGGGATCGGCGGCTGGGGTGAAGGCGGGGTTGACGCTGGGCAGCGCCACCAGGTCACGAAGCAATTTCAGCACAGGGGTCATCATTCAAGACTCGTCCTCAGTCCGAGGGCCGGAGGGTAGGGGAGTCGATCTGGAGGGGGGAAGCCCGAAGTCAACGGGGCGTCCGCGACGGAGCGTTCCACCATTCCCGGAGGACCGCCAGATCCGACCTCATCGCCTTGGTCAACAAAGCGGCCGTCTTGGGCTGCGACCCCTGCCAGGGGTACTCGATGTGGAAGGAGATGGGCTTGGAATATTTCAACTGCCGAAGCATCGGCCAGAACCCGGACGCGCCGACCTCCCCCTGTCCGAAAGGCACAAATTCCGCGCCGCGCTTCCAGTCTTTCACATAGGCCACCGCGAACCGCGAGCGCAGCGTGTCGAACTCTGCGCGCCAATTCTCCCCGAGCTCGTGGATCGCGTGGCCGATGTCGAAGGCGATCGCGACGTCCCGCGGGTCAAAGGCGCGCGCGATTTCAAAATAGTCCCGCAGCCGGGCGCCCACGAGATCCTTCCCCGCGTGGTTCTGCAGCACGGCGCAGAGCCCCAATTGCCTGTTCATCGCGGCGAGATCCTTCAGCTGCGCCTTGATCTCGCCGAGCCGGGCCGCCGCGGGCTGGCCTGGTTTGTAGCTCCAGTATCCAAGCCGGTAATGCTTCACCCCGAGCTTCGACGCCGCGCGAAGGATGGACTCGGCGTGGGGCGTGTCAGCGCTCTGGATGGCGGTGGTCAGGAGCAGGATCTTCAGCCGCCGAGCCGCCAACGCGTGGGCGTATCGGGGCAGATCCTCGGTCGCGCGTTCGGGCAGCACCTGTCCCGCGGGCCGCACGGGACAGTCAATCCCATCCAGCCCCGCCTCCGCCGTGACCGCGGCGCTCTCCTCGAAGCTCAGGTTCAGCTCCTGATAAACCTTGCTGAACACTCCGACGGGAGGAAGCGCGCGGGGCGTCTCGGCGAAGACGCGGCGCGATGGATCGGTCGCCAGCGCGGCCGCGACTCCTGCGCCGAGCGAGGCGCCGAGGAAGCGGCGGCGAGACAGAGAGCAAGAAGGCTCGATGGGCATGACCGGTATTTGCCAGATCCGGGAGGCCGAGGGAAGCTGGAATCATCGATGGAGGTCCGAGCCGGATCGCCGTCGCGCGGGCCCGCTCCCCGAAGTGGGAATTGAGCGCAGGGTTTACCACGTAGAACGTGGACACAGAGGCCCTGGGGCGCGGGGCAGGAGGGGAGTGAAACCGCGGATTGCGGATAGCACGGATGGGAAAGCGAAGCGAAGCGACTGCAGGGCCCGACTCGCGCCCAAACAAAGCCCTAGACACGCTGGCGATGGAGGCATTCCGCGCGAGCGACCCGAGCCATCGACCCTGGGTCTCCTCTGATGAAACAGTTCTTGGCAAAGCCAAGATCTCTCGTTGACAGGTTTGCGCGACGCGCCTAGTGCTTTGGCCGTTCCGCGTCGAAGAAGAAAAAATCTGCGATCGGAAGAAGGAAGGTAAGGGCGAGAAGACGCGCTTACCGGTTAAAGCATCGAAAGAAAGAGAAGAGCGAGATGATCGCCCCAATCTCAGTCGATCCAAGGAAGAACGACCAAGGAAGAACGACCCCCAGGCCGCAGCCCTCCGCTTTCCTGCCCGCTGGCCCCTGCCTACGTGCAAGGATATTACAATGCCGCTACGGGCAGGTGGCTTTCTAAGGATCCGATGGAGGAGGAGGGGGGAGTCAACCTCTATAGCCTGCTGAGCAACGATCCTGTTGACGAACTGGACGTCCTGGGATTTGGTCCTTGCGAGGACAAGTTTAGAGGCAAGCTAAAGAATATCGCGAATAGCATCGCGAAGTGGAGAGCGAGCGCCAAAGCCCATGAGCGAGAGATCAAAGATCGCCTGGAGGACATCCGCAAGGATTTGTTGGAGCAGAAACACAAGGGAAGCTGGCCCGGTGCCAAGCCGAGCGAGACTCGGGAAGGACACTGGGAGTTGCTCAATAAGCACAAAGCGTGGAAGGCCGCTGCTGAAGCAATGGCGCAGGCTGCGATTGAAGAATTCCAAAATGTAATGGCGCAGTACGCCGCATGTAAGGTTGCTGAGAAGTCTCTGAAGGCTGCGAAATGCCTTAAAAAGTTTATGGGACCGCTTGCCCTCGGATACAAGCTTTACAACGACGGAATAGATGCCGCATTCGACGATGCTCTCTGGCCGGCGAGCACGCTTTGGGCCGATGGGCCAAGTTCGATGCCAAGCATCGATAGCGGTGACTCCAACGGAGATCAATCCAACCCTCCTCCTCTCAAATTTACTTTTGGACCCAATGCTAACGCAAGGCCATAGCTTTGATGAAGTTCTGGACTGGCTGAGAACCGACAAGTCTCGGTTTATCCGTGCCATGGTTCCGATTTCGAAGGTCAATGATTTCAGAGGAATCCACGGGGAGTCCTTTCTTCACTACTGCGCCATAGAGGGGTGGAGCAAGGAAGTTGAGTGCCTGCTTGCGTTAGGCGCGGATCCGAATGTTCGTAGTAGATTCGAGTCTACGCCTCTCATGGATGCTGCCCTGGTTGGGCACGAGGAGATTGTGAAACTCTTGATACGGGCGGGTGCGCAAATAGATGCGCGCAACCGCGCTGGTGAGACCGCGCTAGATGGGCTATTACTGATGAACCTTTACCCTAACATCAGACTGCTTCTTGCCGGTGATTGCGGTGCGATCGATTGACGAGCATTGTGTCAACCCTCCAAACCGGTTCAGCAGCAACTCTCATTATGGCGCTGTCGGTAAGATTCAGAGTGTTTTCAGCTTGTTCCATGAGCGTGCACCTCTCGCAAATTTGAGAGGGCACTCAAGTTTGCTCAGTTTTTTGCAGGGCTGGCGTCAGCGACGAGACGAAGGCGGTGTAGTAGCCACCTCGTTACGGGAGCGGCCGGGGACGCGGTATCACGCTGGGACATGAAACCAAGCCTCCTGTCCCCGACGGCCCGCCGCTCCCGAACCACCTCCGCCCAACGCCAGCGGCTCCTGGCTGAGTTCGACCGCAGCGGGCTCTCGGCCCCCGCCTTCGCTCGCGAGCATCCGCGTCCCGTGAAGTTCGGCCTTGCGGGTGTTGTGACACTGAGTAGGTTCGCGGTCGTGGACTTTCGACCTTGAGGGTCGAGGCAAGGATCGCATGAACATGATCGAGTCGGGGTTTGGGTGGATCGGACTGGCGCTGGTGGGGATCGCTGTATTTCCATTGCTCGTCTACGCGTTTTTCAGGCATGTCGTGTTGGCTCGCAAGACGCAGGGGCTGGTGAACGACTTGAGGCACTCCAAGGCCTTCGAGATGGAGTCTTTGAAGGCGCAGATCCAAGGACCGGAGGGGGTCCAAGCGACGATGCGATCTCGCTACGGGTATAATAGGTTTTGGTTGCCCGTGGGGTCGCTGGTGTGTTTCAACTTGATTGGCTTTAGCGTCCTTTGGGATCTGCTTCGACACCGGTTCGCGCTGAAAGAAGTCGACATTCCCGCGCTTCTCTACACTCCCAAGACTCTCGCCGCAGCCGAGCTGCCATTGATGGCGTTCCTGGGCGTCGTTCTTTTTAGCCACAGCCAGATTCTGCGCCGCCTTTACGTCTGGGATCTGACAACACAGGTCTTTTGGAATGTCCTCCAGAGAACAGTGTTGGTCGTCGGTCTGTCTTCGGTTCTGGCCGCCTCAGTGTCCTTCAAGCCTTCGATTGGCCTTGTGGATGGAGGGGTGATCGAGCACTCGCACATCGTCTTTTTTGCCATTGGTTTCATCGTCAACGATGTGCTTCGCTGGACCCTGGATCGAGCTCGCGATCGTTTTCAGATTCAGCGGAGCAAGGTGGATGAGCTGCCGCTGTCGCTGATCCAGGGCATCAACTTCTGGCATGAGTATCGCCTGGAGGAGGAGGGGATCGAAAACGTTCAAAACCTTGCGACCTGCGATCTTCTCGACCTCGCCTTTGCCACGCGATACAACCTTCGAACGCTGGTGGATTGGGTGGATCAAGCGGTCCTCATTCACCGCATGGGGCAGAAGGCGATCGATTTGCGCAGGGTGGGTTTCATCTCTGGAGCGATCGACATGGCTTGGGGATCGCCGCAGGCCAGCCCGGAGAAGGGAGGCATTCTCGCGAGTCACATCGCGACCACTTTGGCGGTGGACCCCATCTATGTGGAGACGTTGATGAACGGACTCTATCAGGATGCCCAGGTCAGGACGTTGTGGGACCTGTGGCAGTCGGAGCTGAATTCGCGAAACGAGACCAAGGACAAGTACCAGTAGCGCGGCAACATGATCTGTGAGCACTCTATATATATGAAATGGATTCAATTTCGTAGGATGGGCGGAAAGGCGTTCCTGATTATTTCAGGGTTCATGCTGGCGGGTTGCCAAACCCCAGACCTGAGACCGTTCCGCGACAGCACCGCCCAGATCCACAGCAGTGTTCTCGAGGCCAAGGATCTCTTCCTGGAGGAGCAGGAACGGGTGAAGGACCTGGTTCCGGACG
The DNA here is from genome assembly GCA_016199985.1 of Verrucomicrobiota bacterium. Classification (GTDB taxonomy): domain Bacteria; phylum Verrucomicrobiota; class Verrucomicrobiia; order Limisphaerales; family UBA11320; genus UBA11320. The sequence continues at coordinate 60,111 of JACQFQ010000059.1, forward strand.
CCGCCAAGGCCACGCTGGAGAAGCAGATCGAGGTCTTCAAAACGAACTGGGCCGCTCGCGTCAACGTGATGGAGTCGATGGTGAAATACGCGAGCAGCTTGGCGTCGGTCGCCGAGGCGCCGGACAAGTCGAAGACCGCGTTGGAAGGGGTCGGTCAGTCGGTGTCGGAGTTGGCGATCGCGGCGGGGCCCTACGCGCCGGCCGTGGAAGGCGCCAAGGACATCGCCCTCGAACTCATCGATCTCGCGAATCGGGTCCGCGCGGTGAAACAGCTGAAGAAGGCTGTGTTGACCACCGACAAGGACATGCAACGCGTCGCGCGGATTCTCTCCGCTGACTTCGGGATCATGAGGCGCGAGCTCGAAGATAAACAATCGAGCATCCGCAACCTCATGGATGATCCGCTCAGCCAACAGTTGCAGGCCCGCAGACAAGTGGAAAAGCGCGTCGGCGCGCTCGCGGAGAAGCTCACAGAGAATCTCAGAGGCCAACCGCTCAACAACGCCGTTGGCGGGTTCAATCAAGACATGTCGGAGACGCAAAAGTACTTGGAGGAGTCGGATAAATGGTATCTCCCGCACAAGGCGCGCGTGGAATTGGCGGAGCGGCAGTTGACGGAGCACGTCAAACTTTTCCGAGACACCGAAGCGGCTCTCGCGCAGTGGGGCAAGGCGCACGGCGAGTTGACCCGGGCGCTGCAGGAGGGATTGGCTCCGGACTGGACGCTCCTGAGGCAGTCCGCGGATCGGATAGAAAAGAGCATCAGGAAGATAACCAAACAGGATGACAAACCATGAGCAACGATTCCAAGAAACCGACAACCGCGCTGGCATGGGCGAGCGCTCTCGACGATATCATCAAGGACGGACGTATCGCCGTTCAATCCAAGGATCGCAAAGGCCTCACCGATGCCGTGAAGGCATTGAACAAGTTTATTGACGCCTTGGGCGATAGCGATCTGTGGACGCATGATTTGGATCACACCGCGCGCGAGGCCTTGGGCCAAATGACGGTAGATATCACGGTGGCGACGAACGAGGATCTGGCCAGCCGAACCGAGGAACTGCGTCAACTGGGCAACGCTCTCAACGCGACCACCGCCGACAACGAAGCGCAGGCCGCCAATATTCGTCATGACAAGCTGACCCAAGCCCTGGTCTCCGCTCTCAACGCGGCCAAGGCGGCAAAGGAACTCCAGGCCGTCGTGACCGCCAACGCTGAGGATGGGAAGATCGGCGACGCGGCGGAGTCGCTGCTGAAGGCCATCTCCAGTTTTCAGGACGTGATAACGCGGGCCTAGCAGTCTTGGCGCTGTTGGGACATCTCGCCGCAACCGGCGCCCATGGCATCGGGTGCGCCGGGGCTTCCCTCACGGACTTCTTTCCGCTCGTGCTCGCATGGGCTTCGTGCTCCGCTCCGACAGGCCAATTATGAACCGATTGCTTCTCGCCGTTCTCTTGCTGCCGTGCGCCGCCGCCGCCGCCGGCCCCGACTGGGCCGCGTACCTCGGAGACAAATCCGCGAGCCATTTCTCCGCTCTCAAGCAAATCACGCCAAAGAATGTCGCGCGCCTGGAGGTCGCATGGACTTACCACGCCGGCGGCGTGGATCCCAACAACCGATCGCAGATCCAGTGCAATCCGCTCGTGATCGACGGCGTGCTGTACGGCACGACTCCCGATCTCCAATTGTTCGCGATGGACGCTTCCACCGGACGCGAGAGATGGCGCTTCAATCCCGCATCAGAGCCGGGCCTCGCGAAATCCGCGGTCAACCGGGGATTGGCGTATTGGGCTGAGGGCGAGGATCGCCGGATACTCTACGCGAACGATCGCTTTCTCCACGCCATCGACGCCCGAACCGGCCGGCGCATTCCCAGCTTCGGCCAGGCGGGCTCGATCGACCTGAAACGCGATCTGGGTCGCGATGTGACCGGGCTCTCGTTGCAAGTCACCACGCCGGGCATCGTCTATGGCGACCTCATTGTCATGGGAATGCGCGTCGGAGAAGGCCCGGCGCCGGCCGCGCCGGGACACATCCGAGCCTACAATGTTCGAACCGGCGCTTTCGTCTGGCGATTCCACACGATCCCCCAGCCCGGGGAGCCGGGCTACGAAACCTGGCCGCCCAACGCGTACCAGCATGTCGGGGGCGCGAATGTGTGGGCCGGGTTCGCCCTCGATGAGAAGCGCGGAATTGTCTTTTGTCCGACGGGATCGGCCGCCTTCGACTTTTGGGGAGGCAATCGGATAGGAGAGAATCTTTTCGCCGATTGCCTCATCGCGCTTGATGCCCGCAACGGAAAACGGCTATGGCATCAGCAACTCGTGCGACATGACCTTTGGGATCGCGATCTCCCGGCGGCTCCCGATCTGGTCACGGTCGTCCGCGGCGGACGGAGGATCGACGCGGTCGCCCAGGTGACGAAGTCGGGCCATGTCTTCCTGTTTCATCGCGAGACCGGCGAGCCTCTCTTTCCCTTGCGGGAGATCGCGGTCCCGGCATCCGACCTCCAAGGCGAGGTCGCGTGGCCGACCCAGCGGATTCCTGTCCGTCCCGCGCCCTTCGCCCGGCAGGTGTTCACCTACGACGAAATCACCGACATCTCCCCCGAGTCGCATCGCCAGGTTCTCGAACGTTTCGTGAAGGCGCGTCCCCATGTCCCGTTTCAACCGCCGAGCCGCGAGGGAACGATCATTTTCCCGGGCTTCGACGGCGGCGCGGAGTGGGGGGGCGCGGCGGTGGATCCTGATGGCGTGCTCTATGTCAACGCGAACGAGATGCCGTGGATACTCAACATGGTGGAGACCCGTCGACAGGGATCCGAATCCTCGGGGAGCGGCCTGGCGATCTACAACCAGATCTGCGCCGCGTGTCACGGAATTGAGAAGCTCGGCAACAAGGCCCAGAATGTTCCGTCGCTCGTCGGTTTGGGGCAGCGCATGAAGACGGACGCTGTGCTCGCGCTGTTGAGCGCAGGCAAGGGCGTGATGCCCTCGTTTGCGTTCTTGAGCGAGAAGCAGCGTCAGCGCGTCGCCGACTATCTGTTGGGCGCCGCGGAGCCCAAGGACGCCGCGGAGCGCTCCGGGCCCGGGACCGACGCCGCGAGCGCCGCGGACGCGCTCGGGTCGGTGCCCTACACCATGACCGGCTACAACCGGTGGCTGGACACGAATGGCTACCCCGCGGTGAAGCCGCCTTGGGGAACCCTGAACGCGATTGACCTGAACACAGGCGACTATCGATGGCGAGTTCCTCTCGGAGAGTATTCGGAGCTGAAGGCGAAGGGCATTCCGCCGACCGGTACCGAGAACTACGGAGGCCCCATCGTGACCGCGGGGGGATTGGTGTTCATCGCGGCGAGCCGTGATGAGAGGATTCGGGCATTCGATCGGAAGACCGGGAAGGAGCTGTGGAGCGCCCCGCTGCCCGCGGCGGGATACGCGACGCCCGCCGCCTACATGGCGAACGGCCGGCAATACATCGTGATTGCCTGCGGCGGCGGAAAGATCGGCACGCGCAGCGGCGATGCCTATGTGGCGTTTGCTCTGCCGTGATTGACGATCCGCGCCGCGCCTGTTCTGCTCCGCGGCAAATGCGAACGCGTCGACCCTTCTCGGTTCAGTCCTTCATGGGCCGCGCTGCCTGTGTGGCGGCCGCCTTGTTTATGGCCGCGGTCCCTGGCAGGGCCGACGATTGGCCCCAGTGGCTGGGTCCTCAGCGCGACGCGGAGTGGCGTGAAACCAAGATTGTTGAGAAGTTCCCGGCCGAGGGCCTCAAGCCTCAGTGGCGAGCGCCGATCGGCGGCGGATATAGCGGCCCCGCCGTTGCGGGAGGGCGTGTCTATGTCATGGATCGACAGCTGCCGGCGGGAGGAAAGAATCCAGCCAATCCCTTTGATCGGGCGCAGATACCCGGACAAGAGCGTGTGCTGTGCCTCGACGCTTCCAATGGGAAGATGATCTGGCATCATGACTACGACTGCCCGTACACGGTCAGCTACGCCGCCGGACCTCGCGTGACGCCCGTGGCGCATGAGGGGAAGATCTACACGCTCGGAACCGAGGGTCATCTGCTCGCATTGAACGCAACGGACGGAGCCGTGCTCTGGTCGCATGATTTCAAGAAGGACTTCAACATCCCGACGCCGTTGTGGGGATTTGCGGGACATCCGCTCATTGATGGAGATCGGGTGATTTGCCTGGCCGGGGGCACGGGCAGCGTGGCCGTGGCGTTCCACAAGGACACGGGCAAGGAGCTATGGCGGGCGCTGAGCGCGAAGGAGCCCGGCTATGCGCCGCCGGTGATTTACACCTACGCCGGAAAACGTCAGCTGATCTTTTGGCATCCAGAGTCGGTCAATAGCCTGGATCCGGAGACGGGCAGGGTGCTTTGGACCTACCCGACCGCGCCCATCCGATTCGGCATGACGATTCCGATGCCCCGGCAGGCGGGAGATCTCTTGTTTCTGACGTCGTTCTACAATGGCTCGCTCATGCTGCGTGTCGGGCCGGAAGGGCCGGCGAAGGTTTGGGAGAGTCGAAAGATCAGCGAGAAGGACACAGATGGTTTGCACAGCGTGATGAGCACGCCGTGGATTCAGGACGGCTACATCTACAGCCCCTGCAGCTACGGGCAATTCCGATGCGTCAACGCCGCGACCGGCGACCGGCTCTGGGAAACCTACGAGCCGACGTCCGGCAAGTCGGAGCGATGGGGCCATGCCTTTGTGGTGAAGAACGGCTCGCGCTGGTTTCTTTTTAGCGAGCGAGGCGACTTGATCATCGCGAAGCTGTCGCCAGGGAAGTACGAAGAAGTGAGCCGCTCCCCGCTGCTCGAGCCGACGAATCGCGATCCAGGCCGCCCGGTTGTGTGGTCGCATCCGGCCTTCGCCAATAGATCCATCTACGCGCGGAACGATCGGGAGATCGTATGCGTCTCGTTGGCCTCCCCGTGAGTCCGATGTTCCACTCCGCTCAGGGTCTTCGGAGCCGGTAGAACCGAGCGCTGACGTCGGTGGGCTGCCGCACGGACTTTCGCCCGGCGGCCGTCGCGGCCGCTATGGCGCTGGGCTGCCAGTTGGCTTGTGGCCCGATCGCGAGGGAGTATTCCAGAGAATACCCGGTCGCGGTCTCGGGCCAGGAGACCAGCACATCGAGGCCATCCAGCGCGATGGATAAGATCGGCGCCCCGGTCACGCCCCCGCTGAAGAGCGTGATTTCGCCCAGCACGGCCATGCTGTTCGCGGAGGAGACGACGTCCACAGGAATCCGCGCTAACAGCGCGCCGTTTTCCACATTGAAGCGCGCGATTGTCGGCGGCGTGCCGCCCACGCTCCAGAAGGAGACGCCGTCCGGATCCAGGTTGACGGACATCCAGTTCCGGACGCCGGCGATACTGTATTCACGGATGAGCGTCCCCGCCGGATCCCGCAATTCCAGTCTCGAGCGCGTTGCAAGCAGCAGGCTGCCGTCGCGAAGAACGCGCAGCCCGGCCAGGTCCAGCGAGTCGGTGGCCACATCCGGTAATTGCTGATGGGCGCCCAGATCGAAGCGCTTGATGCTCGAGCCCTCGGATGTGTAGTAGACCGTGTGCCCGTCGGCGCCGACGTCCAGCCAGTTCACGCCCCCTCGGTCGACTGCGGCGGTGAACGAGGACAGGGCAAGGTCGGTGGGTCCGAACACGCGCACATTGTCTGTCGGGTTCTCAAAGCCAACAAGAAATCCGCCGGCGGCGTCGAAGAGAATGGATTCCGTGTCGGAATCGTTTCCGGTAAACAGCGGAGGGAGCGGATGGGCGCAGGCGTCGAACCGGTGGATTTGGCCCTGTTCCAGTCCGGTCACGTAGAAGTGTCGGCTCGCGTTGAACGCCATCCCCGTGGCCTCCGAGTCGGGCAGCCTGAGCACGCGCACGGGGGTGCCGTCGGACCGCCGCCACTGAACGGCGCCGTCGGAGTATCCCGTGAGCAGATCGCCGGGCTCGAAGCATGCCTCGGGAGCCGGGCTGCCGAAGGTGAAGAACGGGGATGTGTTTCCGTCAGGGTCGGTGGCCGTGGCGCTGACATGCTCTGATGCGACGGGAAAGGTCGCGTCGAAATCGCCATCCCCGGTGGGGAGGGTCGTCACGTTCACCGCGCCCAGGAAGGTTTTCCCTTCGCTGAGGTAAAACGCCGCGGGGTTGGCGGGGCTGGAGAAGATCTCCACCCGGTATGTCCTGTTCGGCAGCGAGTGAAGCGTGCCTTGCACCCTTGTGGAACCGGCGGATGAAGTCACTTGGGTGATGACCGGGGAGTTTTGAAGATCGTTCGCGCCAGTATCCAGATCGTCCGGGTCGTTGATCTGCGGCTCATCGTTGACGCTGCCCTCGCCGCCCAGGTTGATCCCTATGCCGCCGTTCCCAAAGATGGAGTTGCCGCTGATGGTATGAGCGCTTCCGATGTAGATCAGGACGCCCGGCCCTCCGTTGAAGGCGATGACATTGCCCTGACCCGGCTCGGATCCGCCGATCAGGATTCGAGCGTTCGCTCCGGCTTCGGAATACACGCCCACCGCCGCATTCGGGATCGGGGCCGCGCCGGCGGCGTCGAGCCCGATGTAATTCCCCTGAATGACCGTGCCCTGCGCCGCCTCGAGCAGGCCGATCCCCGCGTAACCCGCGGCGGCAATCACGTTTCGCGCCGCTGGCGCGCTGCCGCCGATACGATCTCCCTCGGACTTCGTCACGATGATTCCATAAGCCCTGGTCTTCCTGGCGATGTTTCCCGCTGAATTTACTCCTACGAAGCATCCTTCGACGAGGTTATGTCCCGACACAGCGCCGCCTTTGCGCTCGCCGAAATAGATCCCGAAATTCCCGCCGTTCAACACAAGTCCGCGCACGGTTGTAAGGCCGCCGTAGAACTCCAAGCCATCGCCGGTAATCTCGATTCCCATCACCGCGTTGTTGCCCGTCGCGAGCGAGTTTGGCTTTGATCCGGGCTGCGTGAAGCCGTCGATCGTGACCGGCACAGTGACGGCTGGAACGTAGGTCGTTGTGATGGTATGAGGCGTCGGCCCGGGAACGTTGAAAGCGATGGAGTCTCCGCCGGGCCCCCCGTTCGCGTCGAGGATGGCTTGCGACAGGGAGCCCGCGCCGGAGGCGTTGGTGTTTGTGACCATCCATGTTTTCTGCGCGGGATTGACGACGTTGAGTGAAACGATGGAAAGATTGTTGGCCGCGTTCGGGTCGGGTTGGTCGCCCGCAACGGAGAAGGCGCTGATGACGACGTCGATCTGATTCGGCCGAACCACGATGCTCCAGTTCGTCGCGGTGCCAGCGGCCAAGATGGTGGCCGACGCTGTGGCTCTGCCGCCGCTCGATTGAACGCCGCTCGCGCCGGAAACGTAAGTGAATCCTGTTGGGATTTCCCAGCCCATGGATACCCCTGTGGCCGCGGTTGGGCCCGCGTTCGAGACGGTGACGGTGAACACAACGTTGCTTCTCGCCGGCAGCGGCGAGGCGGAGACGCTCTGGGCGATGGATAGGTCGTTCGCCGGCCCCGTTTGAGTGCAATGTGAGAACAGCGAAGTGTTGCCGTCCTCGTCCGTCGCGGTTGCGGTGATAAATCTTCCGGCCGGCAACGCGAGAGAGACCGGGATGGAGAATCCGGAAGCGCCCGATGGATCGGTCGTGACGGCGTTGGCGCCGATAAAATCGCGGCCTTCTCCGAAGCCCGTTGGGTCGCAAGCGTCGTTGGCGAACACCTCCACGAGATACTGCTTCGAAGGCGCTCCGAGGAGGAAGCCGCTCACGCTCGAGGCGCCCGGCGTGGCGCCGGTCACGCGCGGCCCGACGAAGGAGCCGACGATGCCCAGGGCGCCGTTCGAATGGATGGAATTCCTCAGGATGGACACACCGGCCGCACGACCCCCGAGGGTCACTCCGGCTTGCGAGTTGAAGGCGATTGTGTTTCCTGCGCCAGGGTCGGTCCCGCCGATCACGCAATCGGGCGCGGACTCGCTGATGCCGGGCCCGAGGTTCGGCAGCGGCGCCGCGCCCGTCCGGTCCGTGCCGATCGCGTTGCCCTGTATCCGAACGCGACTGCTGGATGCACCGAACACAAACACGCCGACGTTGTTGTTGCCCGAGATCAGGTTCCTTTTGTCCGGAGTGAGCCCTCCAATCAGTGTGGGTTCATCGGCGCTCGTGGGGGTGTGAACATCATTCAACGTAATCCCGCCGGTGTTGTTGGGCGCCGCGTTCATGCCGGAAGCGTCCACGCCGATGAAGTTCCCCTCGATGCGAGCGCCGGCGGTGCTGCTGAGGAGCGCGACGCCGCTGCCGCCAAAGCGGTTGATGACCAATCCGCGCACGACGCTTCCGGCGCCTCCGCTGAGCAGCGTCAGTCCGTTCGCCGAACCGCCCGCGGCCTGGCTGCCGTCGATTTCGATCATCAGCGCGCCATTGTGCCCCGACGCGAGGCTGTTGCTCCTCGAGCCCGGCTGCGTGTAGCCGTCGATGATCACCGGCGATGTGATGAGGGGCAGCGCTGCGACGGGACGCAGGGTGTGAACTCCTCCACCCGGGATGTTGAAAGTGATGACATCCAGCCCGGCCCGGTTGTTCGCGTTCTGGATCGCCTTCCGAAGCGAGCCTGGCCCGGAGTCATTGGTCGTGAGAACCACCGTGGGCGACGCCGGGCCGTCGACCACGAGTGTTGTTTGAAGGGAGAGGTAGTCTGCCGAACTGGAACTCAATCCATCACCGATCATTCGAGCGCTGTTCGTGATTGTGCCCGCGAAAAGGGGCGTCACCTGGACGGTCATCCGGGCGGTGGCCCCCGTCGGCACGGTACCGAGGCTGAACACAACACGTCCTTCGGCCTGCGAGAATGACCCTTGGCTTGTTGTCGCCTGTGTGAAAGTCGCGCCCACGGGCAGGAGATTGGTGACCACGACGTTCGCAACCGCGGCCCCGGTGTTGTTCACCACGGTCACGCTGTAAGCCACCTTGGCGCCTGCGCTGACAGGATCCGCGTTGTCAGAGCTGGCGATTGCCATCCCGCTGTTCGCCGCGTTGAATCCGCCGCGAATGGCGAACGTTGGAACCGGCCCGAGCTGCTGGCTGGAAGAGTTCAGCGGATCCACTTGGTACTCGATGTACATGCGATCCAACAGAGCGCCGGTGGCGATGTTAAACCGATTCAGGAACGCTCCGTTTCCCGCGGCCCAGAAGGACTTGGCGTCGGGCAACGCGCGCGTTTGCGACCAGCCTTGCGGAACGGAGCTCTGACCGAAGAGCCGAAGGGTTGCTCCCGCCCGGCTGAGAAGTGCGATCAAGTTGGCGTTCGCGACGAGAACCTGCTGATCGGGAAGGATGTTAATGTCGAGCACCTGGGGGCCGGACAGCGTCGCAAAATCGGAGAGAGGAAACTCGTTCGCGATGTCGTAGCGCCGGACGGTGCTGATGGACGGACTGAAGAGGAGCGTCTGCTGATCGGCCGCCACATCGAATCGCGTGCGCTTGCCGAACGAAAGCGTTGCCATTAGAGATCCCTCGGGGCTGAATTTCATGAGATCCCCATTGTCCAGGCCGACCCACTGGTTTCCCAGCGCGTCCAATCGGACGCCGATGGTGTTGAAGAGGATCCCGCTCGTGTTCGTTCCGATCGGATTCCCGTTCACGTCGAACTTCACCACGGATCGCCCATCGACCGTGGTGGCGAAAAGGTTGCCCGCCGGATCCAGGGCCAGACCTTGCGGGGCGGCCGCGGTCGCCGCTCCGGTGCGCAGCTCCTTGACCGGAGTTCCGTCCGCCCGCCGCCACTGGATCCGACTGCCGTCGATGCTCACAAAGAGGTCGCCGAGCTGCGGCGTCGCGGGCGGAAGCGGCGGGTTCAGCGTGGAGTACTCCGATGTGTTGTCGTCCGGGTCGGTGGCTGTGGCCGTCACGTTGGTTGCGAGACCGGCGAACATCGCCTGGAAGGAGGCCTTTCCATTGGCGTCGGTCGTCACGTTGGTGGAGCCCAACCACTCGCGCCCCTCGCTGAGGATGAATGTCGGCCGGGGGTTTGGGTTTGAAAAGAATTCCAATCGGTACTGCTTGCCCGCCGCGCTGTCCAGGGCGCCCGCGACGAGGGTGTTGCCGGCGATGTGCGTGACCTGCGCGATCTCGGGAAAGTTTTGGCCCAAGTTTCCGCCTTTGTCGCCGTCTCCGGGATCGTTGCGCGTCGGGCCATCCGCGGTGCCCGCGCTCTTGCTCAAGTCGATTCCTATCCCGCCGTTGCCAAAGATGGAGTTCCCGAGAATGGCGTTGAGCGTTGAGCGTGAAACAAACACGCCGACCATTTTGTTGAACGCGATCGTGTTGCCTTCGTCCTTCTGATCGCCGCCGACGCGGTTGCCAAGCGCCTGTCCGAGCGAGGCGCCGGAGATGAACACGCCGGCCTCCCAGTTCCCCAGCGGTTGCGCGCCTGTGATATCCGTTCCGATGAGATTGTGTTGGAGCGCGTTGGTGGCCGATGTTCCGAGATCTATGCCGTGCCCCAGATTGCCCGAGACCAAGTTGCTTCTGATCGTCGCGAAGTCCCCGCCCGGAGTAAGCCAGATTCCGCGATATCCATTCCCTCGCGCCTGCGTGCCCGTGGCGTCTGTTCCCACAAAGCAGCGTTCGACCTTGTTGCTCCGCGCGCTAATGCGAATTCCGGACTGACTGAAACGGTTGATGGCCAGGCCCCGAATGACGCATCCCGGGGTCCCCAGTTCGATGCCGTCCACGCCTGCCGCGCCGGCGAGCGACCCATCGATCTCAATGATGGGCCTGTCCGAGTAACCGGGCTGCGTCGTGCCGTCGAGGACTAGGGGAGAGAGAAAGACGGTGGGCAGCGAAGATGTCGGCGAGATCTTGAAGGGCGGGGCGCCGGGAATCTTAAAGGTTATCGTATCCGCCGGGACGCTTGCGTTGGCGTTCAGGATGGCCTGACGCAACGAACCCGGCCCTGAGTCCGCCGTGGTTGTGACGACCAACGTGGCGGCGGAAGCGCTCGACGATATCAGCCCGGCGACCAGGATGAGTAACAAGCGGGAACGGGCGCTCAGACATCTTCGCGCGACTCGGTTCGAGCTCGTTCGAGGACCCCGAGCTCCCTGCAACGTTCTCGTTCGAATCTGAACTTCGCGGTTCGAGGACCGCCACATGGAGAGAGCCCCTATGGTTTCACCAATCACGCTTCTCGAGCACGTCATGAGAATGGATTCTCGCATACTACTTTACTATTCCTGCCGGCTCCTCGACCTAACGCGTTCGCGTGAGCCAGACAGAGGTCACCCGCGAAGTATGGGACCCGGTAGTAGAAACGCTCTCACAAGCGCAGCGCTTCGTAAAGGACCGTTACCGGGGAGAGCCGCTGCGTTTACGTCATCGGAGCACGAGGATCGAGCCCGAAGGGGTGTTCTACCGTGGAGCAGCGCAAGTGGGGGCGCAGAGACCTGGTTGGCCATCCATGCGCATCGGTTGAAACCAAAGCCCGTCGCACCGCTTTGCGCTCCTTGACATGTGCGCCTTCAGCCTTAGTGTCACCACACTATCCTTGGTATGAGTCCCACCTCTCAGTGGTGTCGGAGGACCACTCCGTCGCCGTCTCGACTTCATCTCAGGTTTCATCGCGCAGGGCTAACGGTCCTCCTCATCGCCCTGCTCTCACCACTATTGGTTTTGGGTGCGGATGAACCCACCACCGGTGTGGTGACCATGATCAATGTCTATGCCGACGGGGCTAGGATAGAAGTTCCGCCGAGTTTGTATGATGTCGTTGGCATTGCGGCGGCCGTCGATAAGAACCTGGCTCTCACAAAGGATGGCCGCGTGATCGAGTGGAGCACTCCGACTAATCCGGTGGTGGTTTTAACTGGCGCTTCCCAGATCTACGCCCGGTATGAACGGAGGTTTGCGATCCTCTCCAATGGCACCGGCTTCCTATGGAGATCAAATAAAGCGGGGTTCAATCCTTTTCCAGGGGTACTACTGGTAAGCGGAGCGGTTGGAAGCACCAAAGTGATCGGAACCGCGGAGCAGGAGGGCTGTGTTCTAGGCGTGGATGGCTTAGGCAATGTCTACTGCTCGTTCGCTACGGATGCCTCGCAGGCCATTACCTCTGAGCCCATTCCTGGAATCTCCAACGTCGTAGCCGTCGCGGGGGGATGGGTCTTTAATCTAGCACTCATGCGAGATGGGAGAGTTCAGGAATGGATGGAATCCCTCAACCCGCCCATCCGCCCTTACCTCACTGCTTGGCCAGGCATACCAGGCGCGGTAGCAGTAGGAATGGCGAATGTCGCAGCCTCACAGCAGAGCTGGGTCGCTTTCGGCGATGGGAGTGTCCTTCTTCGTTATCCCTCATCTTCCTCAACACCGCAACGGACAAACCACTTTGATCGAAGAATCAGTCAGTTCTCTGTGGGAGACGGTTATCCGATGGCGCTGCTGGAGGACGGAACGGTCAAGGGTCTGCAGGGGCTGGACGCTGCTGACTATTATGACAAGCTCGTGGAGCAAGGAGCTCCAACCAACACGTTTTCGCTCGCGGGTCAGGGAGAGAGAGTTTTGTTTCTCAGCTCCCGCCCCGCGGTGGCGCCCAAAGTGGTCGAGCAATCCCGAGAACGATCGTTCAACCCAGGCAACCCGATCACCCTTGAGACCTACGTCGAGGGGGTCTCTCCGATCGCTTATCAGTGGACAAAAGAAGCACAGCCCCTCCTCGGAGCCATAGAACCATTTCTGAGAATCGATTCGGCTCGCGTTGAAGATGTGGGCGACTATCGGTTGGTCGCATGCAATCCGTTTGGTTGTGTCACAAGCGACATCATACGAGTGGTGATGGCTCCAGCGCCGCCACAGGTTCAGTCCGTCACATCACTCCAAAATGCAGGAGACGGTTCATTGCGTGAAGCGATCCACAACGCGAACGCGACCGGCGGCGGCGAAATCAGTCTGTCTAACCTGACAGGAAATGTGCTGCTGACAAAGGCTCTCCCTGTCTTGGTTCGCGACATCTCGTTGCTTGGTCCGGGTGCCTATCAGTTGTTGATCACCGGGAGCAATATGAACAGCGCGGTGCAGATTGACACGAATGCTCATTGCCTCATCTCGGGTTTGAGTTTCTCGGGTCTCAAGGCCAACTCCGCGACACGCGGCGCAGCGATCTCGAACGTTGGGTCGCTTAAGGTCCTCGGCTGTCGATTCGAGAACAATTCGACGGTTCTTTCGGGAGGGGCAGTGTTCAGTGCGGGAGAGATCGAGGTTCGAGACACGTTTTTTCGCAGCAACTCCGTGCTGAACACACTCCCCAACGCTACCTCCCTTCCTGAAGGCGGAGCGGGAGTTGGAGCCTTCCGCGGGAGGGTGACTTTGATCGGTTGCGTCCTCACAGAGAACACTGTGACAGGGCATGACCAATGGTCAGAGTACCGCGGAGACGGGACTTATCTCACGCGAAACGGCGAGGCGGCACATGGTGGGGCCATCTACCTTCGCGACTGTATATCCAGCCTCTTGAGCTGCACGCTTACAAACAACCGAACACTCGGGGGTTCCCAGGGCGGCGGAGGCCTTGGGGGAGCGATCCTAGTCGAGGGTGGCACGATCGAGATGTCCTATTGCAATGCCTCCTCCAACCACGTCGTGGCGCAGAGCAGCGGGAACTACGGGGGAAATGCGTGGGGGGGTGGACTATGCATTGGTCCAGGAGTCATCGCGGTCATTGACTCATGCTCCATTTGTCGCAACTCAATCCGAGCGGGAGATGGCTCCGCCGGAGATGGGTTCAAGTATCAAGGCAATCCAGGAAGGTCCGAGGGGGGCGGGTTCCGCTTTTCAGGCGCTTCTCTTCGGGTCTACAATTCGACCCTTTCAGAGAATCAAGCATTCGGATCCGAGTTTCATAACTACTTTCCTATCTCGTGCGCGGATACTTATGGAAGCCCCGCTTACGGGGCGGGGATGAGTGTCAACGGAGGTGAAGTTCTCGTGGTGAGTAGCACGATCAGCGGAAACATCGGCCAGGGCGGGGCGGGCAGCGGTCGAATCAGTTGTTATGGCAACACGACGGGCACCGGGCTTGGCGGCGGGATAGCCAATGTGGATGGGAAAGTCTCGATGCTAAACACCATCGTCGCAGGGAACGTGAGCAGGCCCAGGTCCAGCGCCCCCGATGTCTATGGCTCCATCGCGAGCGGTGGATTCAACCTCATAGTCGCCACCAACGGTTCGGATGGCTGGCTGGTGGCGGACATTCTTGGGGCGGATCCCCAGTTGGGCGCACTGCAAGACAACGGTGGGCCTACGCCTACGCAGTCGCTGCAGCCCACAAGCCCCGCCGTGGATGCAGGGACGATCGGGGGAGCGCCTTCCGTGGATCAACGCGGCTTTCCAAGGCCTCCCGGGGATGGGATTGACATCGGCGCATTCGAGTTGTCACCGACGGTCCCGCGCAGAGCGCCTAGGATCATAGCCTACGACACCAACGTCGTCGTTAGACTCGGTGAGCGCCTTCACATTCGGAGCTGGGTAACAGGATTTGCGCCGCTACGCTGGGAATGGCGTCGGGATGGAGAACGCCTGCCCGATGGCATGGCACAGGACTGGTCATCGGACCATGTCACTCTCCGGCAGGGAGGCCTCTACAGGTTTCGACTCTCAAACGAAGTCGGGCGAACGGAGTCTGGAGATATTCGCGTTGAGGTAGTCACTGGATCGCCCCTTGAAACTTGGACTCCCCATTTGATCGCGCCGCCACAGACCTACTCGCTGAACAAACTCACCTTCGGCTCGGGCCTCTTCGTGGCTGTGGGGGGAAACCCAGGTGTAGTTCTTACATCGCCGGATGGAGCGACTTGGACCGAGAGATTTCACGGCCCGGCATCTCTACGAGGCCTGACCGGTGTGGGTTACTTCGCCGGACGGTTCGTCGCCGCGGGCCAAGGCGGTATCGTCAGTTCGACCAATGGCGCCGACTGGGAGATACAAAGCACTTCCTTCGTAAACACAGAATGCTTTGTTGCAGGCAGTGACGGCGGGTTTCTGGTGACTGAAGGGCAGATGTATAACAATGGATATAGCATCTCCCTCCAGCGGCTATGGGTCTCCCAGGACAAGTCGGGTTGGGTTGCGTACCCTACCCTAAACAATCTGGCAGGAGACTTCTACCCAATAGCGGCAAATCATGGTCGCTACTTGATCGGCGTCCTTGCGGGGAGTTTGAGTTCGACCGATAGGCTGAAGTGGGATGACTTCTCCTCATTCCCTGGCGGACTATCTTCCGCCCGGAATGCCTTGTTCGTCCAGAGGACTGACTCCTTGCTCGCCGTGGAGGAAGGGTTTACACAGGTCATTTCCGGAGGGTCGCCAACTACTACCTATTTCCTGCATTCGGACACCGGTAGAGATTGGAGTTCCTTCGGGAGCTTTGTTCCCGAAATTCATGTTGGGTCCGAAACCGTAGCGTATGGGCGAGGACGTTATGCCCTGGGAGGGCTGGCGAATGGCTCCAAACCTTCCTCACCTCACCTTCTGCAGATCCATTCCTCCGAGGACGCCACTCATTGGACGAAGGTGTTCGAGACCGAGCTACCCAATGAGCTTCGAGGCTTCGTGAGCGCCGCCTACGGGAACGGCCGCTTCGTGTTTCTCAATCGCGACTATGGATTGGCTCTTTGCTCCGGCAATCCTGACTTGCCTGACCTGACTCTCCGAACCGACGGCGAGGGCAGGATCGTCGCATCGCCGGATTCCAGTCACATCCGTTATGATGCCCCCGTCACCCTCACCGCCATCCCGGGGCGCTGGCACAGGTTCGATCGGTGGGGGGATTGGGTAGCAACGGCGACGCGCACGGACCTGGTTTCAACCGTCAACGACTTCACGGCGATCTTTGCGCCCACCACGCGACTCGAAACGATCGTTGTGGGAGGCGTCACGCGCAAAGCCCCTGTTGGCATGCCGGCGATTGTCTCGGACGGGCGCATGATCACATCGCCGACGCTGGCAAGCCAACGCGAGGTTCGGCTATCAGTGCAGAGCTCCTTGTCCAACGCTGTTCTCAGTTGGACCTTCGACGGTTCGCTTCCAAAGTTGCTGAGCCATCCGCAGGCACGCGATATCCTTCTCCGTCACTCGGGTCGTTTGCGGGTCGTTGCTTATTCGGACGACGGGACTCCGCCTATCGAGGCGGATCCGCTCGATATCGGCATCGAGCCGGCATTTCTGATCGCGGCGAACACCGCTGGTGGAGGCGCGGTCTCAGCCGATCCCGCCGCCAAACTCTATCCGTCGAACACCACAGTCTCCGTCAGCGCGACGCCTTTCCCAGGCTGGAGCTTCGTCGGCTGGCAAGGGGATGTTGTGAGCTCAGTCACGCCACTGACGCTGACGATGAGTCGAGATGTGAGGCTCGAGGCGGTGTTTGCTTCGACGGTTCCACGCTCGAGCGCTGCCGGAGGTCTCGTGTTGTTTGATCCCGATCTCGCGCTGTACCCCTTTGGCTCGACAATCTGGATGACGGCGTTGCCTTCGAGTGCGTACGCGTTTGGCGGCTGGAGCGGTCTGGCGTCGAACGCCGCTGACCGTGTGTCGTGGACCGCTGGGAGCTCTGACCCGAGGCCCATCGCGCAATTCGTTCGCCTGAAAACCGGCGAACAATCGCTGGTGGTCCGCGTCAGCGGCGGTGGCGCGGTCGCTCAGAGCCCAGCCGGCGGCGCTTTTAAGAAGGGGCAGAGTGTAACGCTCGAAGCCACGCCCATGCCCGGACAAGCTTTTATTTCATGGACTGGAGACGCCGCGGGAACCGATCCGCGGCTCGGAGTGTTGTTGGATCGAAATAAGAGCGTCACCGCGCAGTTCACCCGCCGTCCAACGATCAAGGCGGTCGCGTGGCCACCCGAAGGAGTGGCGCAGCGAGTCGACCTAGTCATTGAGGGATACTCAGGCGCTGCGTATGCGATTGAAGTCAACTCAGGCGCGGGTTGGTCGCCGTTAGTGACCGTGACCAATGGTCCGCAGCCGACCGTGGTGAAAGTGCCGATCACAGCGGACGCGAAGCTGAGCTTTTTCCGGGCGCTGGAGGCTCGGTGAGCGTGGGGTTCGGAACGCGACCGCCCTCCCCCGATTGGCGCCGTGAAGGAGAACTGGGGTGATTCAAACGAGCGAACCGATGCGCTTCTGCTTCGGGAGTCCCGTGGGGCGAAAAGCGGCGCGCGCTGTATCATCCCTATGGCGGGTCCGAGGGGAAGCGAGCCGTGCTCTATGACGCTTCGCCCTGGGACAACCAGGCTGTGGAAGGAGTCGTGGCTCGATTCAGCCGCCGCCTAGAACATCCGGTCGAAGTCGTCGCCGGGTTTCACGGGCCGCCAATACGTCCCTTCCGCAGATTCCTTCTTGAGCCGCAAAAGATCCTTCCCGCAGAGCCGGAGCAGCCAACCGATCGGGGTGAGGATCAGAAGGAAGAAAACCGTCAGGAGGATCCGCCCCATCACCTGGCCGATATGAAAGCTGATCGTCATCCCCGTCCGGTAGATCGGGCGGAACGCCCGCGGCCACACGAGGCTGGCGAGGAGGACCGCGACGATCACGATGGCGACATACACCAATGCCCATCGAGGCATCCGGCCCTGGCGGACGGCGACGATCGCAAGCGCCGCCGGGAACACGCACAGCACGGCGGCGAACTTCTGCCACTCCCGCGGGTTTTCCTTGAGCTTGAGTTTCAAGTCGTCAGTCGGGTTGAGGTTCGAACGTGCGCGCGATGCTCCGATGCGGCTGCGCCAGGCGATCGAGCAGGTAGTTGCCGATCGCCAAATAGTCCATCTCCGTGTTGATGAAGCAGCGATACGCGTCATCCGGAGTGCACACGATCGGCTCCCCGCGCACATTGAAGGAGGTGTTTACCAGCAGTCCGCAGCCCGTCACGGCCTCGAATTGTTCGAGCAAGGCGTAGAACTTCGGATTCTGCTCCCGCGTGAGCGTTTGGATCCTTGCGCTGTGGTCCACGTGGGTGACGGCGGGAATCTCCGATCGGATCTGCTTGAGGCGGTCCAATCCCGTGGTCGTCGGGTCGGTTGCGCGACGCAGTGATTCCTTCACCGGCGCGACGAGCAGCATGTAGGGGCTGTCCGCGTCCAGGTCGAAGTAGTCGGACACGCGCTCTCGCCGAACGATCGGAGCGAAGGGGCGGAAGGATTCCCGGAACTTCACTTTGAGGTTCATCACCGACTGCATCCTGGAGGATCGGGCGTCGCCGATGATGGAACGGTTGCCCAGGGCCCGTGGGCCGAACTCCATCCGGCCTTGCACCCATCCGATCACTTTCTCCTGCGTCAGCAGCTCCGCGGTGCGGCGGAGCAGGGTGGTGTCGTCGAGTCGCTCGAACACAGCGCCGTGGCGCTCCAGAACCTCGCGGATGGCTTCATCCGAAAACTCAGGACCGAGCAGCGACGCCTGCATGGAGTCGCGGGCCGGGCGGGGGCGGGATCGGGCCTCGTCGGTGGAGTGCCAGAGTTGGAGCGCGGCTCCCAGGGCGCCGCCCGCGTCGCCCGCCGCGGGCTGGATCCAGAGTTGGTCGAAGACGCCCTCGCGGTGCAGTTTTCCGTTCGCGACGCAGTTGAGCGCCACGCCGCCGGCCATGCAGAGCCTCGACATGCCCGTGGTCTTGCGGGCGTGCCGGGCCAGCCGCAGGATCACGTCCTCGGTCACCGCCTGGATCGATCGCGCGATGTGCAGAAAGCGCTCCTCCATCGGCGCCTCGGGGGATCGAGGAGGGCCGCCAAAGATCTGTCGAAACCGATCGTTGTCCATCGTGAACCCGTCGAGAAAGCCGAAGCAATCGAGGTCCAGCCAGAAGGAGCCATCGGGCTTCACATCGATGAGATGATCGTAGATGGCTTGGGTGTATCGCGGCTCGCCGTAGGGAGCCAGGCCCATGAGCTTGTACTCGCCGGAATTGATCCGGAAGCCGCAGTAGGCGGTGAACGTGGAGTAGAGGAGGCCGAGGGAGTGGGGGAATCGGATCTCGGACAGGATCTCGATCGCGTGGCCGCGTCCAACGCCCAAAGTCGTCGTGGCCCATTCTCCGACGCCGTCGACGGTCAGAATCGCGGACTCGTTGAAGGGAGATGGGTAGAACGCGCTGGCGGCATGCGCCTTGTGGTGTTCGGTGAAGCAGACGCGGCAGCTCTCGGCGCCGGGACCCAGTTCTTCGATGAGGGTCCGACGCAGGTTCAGCTTCTCACCGAGCCAGGTCGGAAGGACCTTGGGGAATGTGGTCAAGCCCCGGGGGGCGACGGCAAGATAGGCCTCCAGCAGCCGGTCGAATTTCGTGATGGGCTTGTCGTAGAAAACGACGGCGTCCAGCTGATCGACGCGGATCCCCGCCTGGGCGAGGCAGAAGTCAACGGCGTGCCTGGGAAAGCGCTCATCGTTCTTTTTGCGCGAGAATCGCTCCTCCTGCGCGGCGGCCAGAATCTCCCCGTCGCGGACGAGGGCGGCGGCCGAGTCGTGGTAGTAGGCGGAGATGCCAAGGATGTGTCGCATGCGGCCGGTAAGGGATCAGGAGCGCGGCGTCGAGGTTACAGAAACGGATACATCAACGGCGCGAGCACGGACCCGCCGCCAAAGAGGATCAGGGCGCCGAGCACGAGGAGCAGGAGCACCAGCGGCACCAGCCACCATTTCTTCTCCTGCTTCAGGAAGGCCCAGAATTCTTTGACCAGTTGCCACATGCGATGCGTTCGACGCTTTTGTTCGTGTTCGCGACTTATAGGCCCGCCAAGAGAGGCGAGCAAACGGAAAGCCACCAGCCGGCGAGACGGCGCCGGATGGTTCTATCGGCCGCTTCGAGCGCGATCCTTGGGGAAAAGGGGCCACAGTGTCCATAGAGGAGACACTCCGGCGCCTTGAGGGGCCGGGGTTGAATTTCAGCCGGAGGATTGCCGATGGAATGCGTGGCCTTGGCTTGTCCCCGGGCGTTGGACACGAATGCCTGTCGGCATCCGCAACGTCTCCCTCAGGAATCGAGGATCGAGTCGAGCGTCGGCGCAGGAAAGTATATGCCATCCTTTGTTTATATCGCACGCGAGTCCGGAAGCGGTCGGGAGATCAAGGCCACCATCGATGCCTCCACGGAGCAGGCCGCGATCTCCACGCTCCTCAACAAGAATCTTCTCGTCGTCTCCATTCAGGAGAAGGTGAGCAAGAAGGGGAAGACCGGGGGAGGGTCGGTGGGTCTCCAGGACCTCGTCGTCTTCACGCGCCAGCTGGCCACGATGCTCGAGGCGGGTCTCGCGATGGTTCAGTCGCTGCAGGCCCTCGCGGAGCAAACCTCCAACAAGGTGATGCGCGATGTCATCAAGGATGTCACGACACGCGTCGAGGGCGGCGACGGTTTCTCGGAGGCGCTCGCGAAGCACCCCAAGGTTTTCAACAAGCTGTATGTCTGCATGGTCGGCGCCGGCGAGCGCGGCGGCTTGCTGGCCGAGATCCTCGGACGGCTCGCCACGTATTTGGAAAACACCGCGCGCCTTCACAAGAAGGTGAAGTCCGCGATGATGTATCCCATCGGCGTCACCCTGGTCGCGCTGGGCATCACGATATTCCTTCTCGTGAAAGTGGTGCCGGTCTTCGGCGAGATCTACGCGGGATTCGGATCCAAGCTGCCCGGCCCCACGCAAAGCCTGATCGATTTCAGCCTCTGGCTGCAGAAGTGGATCTACGTGCTCCTCCCCGCGGTCGTCCTGTCGATCTACGGATGGTTGATGTGGATCAAGACTCCCAAGGGCCGGGAGTTCTGGGACAAATACCGCATCCGGCTTCCGATGTTCGGGCATATCGCGCACAAGATCTGTCTTGCCCGTTTCGCGCGAACCCTGGCGTCGATGGTGCGCAGCGGCGTTCCGATCCTCGAGGTGCTCAACATCGTGGCCAACACCTGCGGCAACGTGATCATGGAAAAGGCGATTCGCTCGGCTTCCTCCGACATTGAGCAGGGCGAGGGGATGTCGCAGGCGATCCAGAAGCATCCCATCTTCCCCTCGATGGTCATCCGCATGATGACCGCCGGCGAGCAAACCGGCAAAGTCGACCAGATGCTCGAGCGCGTGGCGGATTTCTACGACGACGAGGTGGAGACAATCCTCTCGGGCCTCACTTCGCTGATCGAGCCGTTGCTGATCGTGTTTCTCGGCACCACGGTCGGCGGGATCGCGGTTTGCATGTTCCTTCCGATCTTCAAGATGTCGGAAATCGTGAACGCGCACTGATCCGAAGGGTTGCCCCGTCGGAGTGTTTCGAAGGCGCCAGGTTCCCCAGCCTGGCGCCTTCCCTTTTTTTTGGTTGTGTGCGCTTCCCCTCTCCTTAACATGCCCGCTCGCTTGAACCTGGCGGTCGACTGTGCGCCGGGCAAACGGGTAAGAACTATGCCACTGACACACACACGCGATCTTTTTTCGAAGGCTCTCAAGGGCAAATACGCCCTCGGCGCCTTCAACGTCAACAACATGGAGCTGCTCCAAGCCATCATCGAGGCCTGCGAGGAGGAGAAGGCTCCCGTGATGCTCCAGATTTCCAAGGGGGCTCGACAGTACGCCAATCCGGTGTACCTCAAGAAGCTGATTGAGGCGGCAGTCAGCCTTTCCACCATCCCCATCGCGGTTCACCTGGACCACGGCGACACCTTCGAGCTCTGCAAGGAGTGCATTGACGAGGGCTTCACCAGCGTGATGATCGACGCCAGCCACGAGCCCTTCGAAAAGAACGTCGAGATTTGCCGCAAAGTGGTCGACTATGCGCACAAGCACAACTGCGTGGTCGAGGGCGAGCTGGGACATCTGGTCGGGGCCCAGTTCGACGAGGGCGAAGAGGGCGGGGGGTTCTCCAGCGGAGGGCACTACACGCACCCCGAGGAGGCCGTTAAATTTGTTCGCGAGTCCGGCGTGGATTCCCTCGCGGTTGCGATCGGCAATTCGCACGGCGCCTACAAGTTCGCCGGCGAGCAGCATCTCGACCTGGAGCGGCTCAAGGCGATCAAGGCGTCGCTTATGGACGCGGGACTGGGCGACTATCCCCTGGTGCTTCACGGCGCGTCCAGCGTGCCCAAGGATCTGGCGGCGCAGATCAACAAGTACGGCGGCAACATGGGTGAAAACACCGCAGGCGTGCCGGAGTCGGACATCGAGGTCGCCCGCCGCACGGGCTGCACCAAGGTGAACATCGACACCGATCTTCGCATGGCGATGACGGCAGGGATCCGAAAAGTTCTCTGGGAAAACCCCAAGGAATTCGATCCGCGCAAGTATCTCGCCCCGGCCCGCAAGATGGTGAAGGAGCTCGTGCGCCACAAGGTGAAGAACGTGCTTTGCTGCGCAGGCCGCGCCTTTGATTGATGCTGGACTCCCGGCTGGTCGAAGCTTCGAACGCGGACGTCTATCGCGTCCGAACCAAAGCCCCGGGGCCCCGCGGCGAGCTGCCGCTAACGCCCGAGATGCTGCGGGATCGCCCAAGCGGCGATCTCTTCGGCCTCACCCAGAACGTGGGCATGGGCTGGGATCCTAGCGAGGCGGGCCGCAAGCCTTTCCTTATCCTCAGCACCGTCGGAGGCCTTCGCGGCGCGGACGGTCGCCCCATCGCTCTCGGATACCACACCGGACACTGGGAGCTGGGACTCCAGGTTCAGGAGGCGGCCGAGGAAATCCGACGCCTGGGAGCGGTGCCCTTCGCTGGCTACTGCTCTGATCCCTGCGACGGGCGAACCCAGGGAACCGAGGGGATGTTCGACAGCCTCCCGTATCGGAACGACGCGGCGATCGTGTTCCGAAGGTTGATTCGTTCGCTGCCCGTTCGCGCGGGAGTCATCGGCGTCGCGACCTGCGACAAAGGGCTCCCGGCGATGATGATGGCTTTGGCGGGCGTTCCGGACCTGCCCTCCGTTATTGTTCCTGGCGGCGTGACATTGCCCCCGGAGGATGGGGAGGACGCCGGGAAGGTCCAGACGCTTGGCGTTCGATTCGCGCACGGGATGGTCTCCCTGCAGGAGGCCTCCGAGCTGGGCTGCAGGGCCTGCGCTTCGCCGGGAGGCGGATGCCAATTCCTGGGAACCGCCGCCACGTCGCAGGTCGTCGGCGAGGCCTTGGGGATGTCCCTGCCCCATTCCGCTCTCGCCCCGTCCGGCCAGCCGGTATGGCTGGATCTCGCGACGCGTTCGGCGCGCGCCGTGGTGGCCCTGCACGAGAAGGGGATCCGGATGCGCGATATCCTCTCCGCCGGCAGCATCCACAACGCGATGACGATCCATGCCGCGTTTGGGGGATCCACAAATCTCCTGCTCCACATCCCCGCGATCGCCCATGCCGCCGGTTTGCCAAGGCCGCGCGTGGAGGATTGGATCGAGATCAATCGCAGGACGCCAAGATTGGTCGACGTGCTGCCCAATGGGCCGACCTTCCATCCGACCATCCGCGCGTTTCTTGCGGGAGGAGTGCCCGAAGTGATGCTTCATCTGCGCAACCTCGGATTGCTCGACACCCAGGCCCTGACCGTCACCGGGCAATCCGTCGGGGAGAACCTGGATTGGTGGGAGAAGTCGGAGCGACGAAGCCGCTTCCGAGCGGCCTTGATGGAGCAGGACGGCGTTTCTCCGGATGACGTGATCCTGGCTCCCCAAAAGGCAAAGGAACGCGGTCTCACCAGCACCGTCACCTTTCCCCGAGGAAACCTCGCGCCGGAGGGTTCGGTGATCAAGAGCACTTCGATCGATCCGTCGGTCGTGGACGCGGATGGCGTCTACCGGCATGAAGGACCTGCGAAGGTCTTCGTCTCCGAGCGCGCCGCCATCGAGGCTATCAAGGCGGGCGGCGTCTGTTCCGGCGATGTGCTTGTCCTGATGGGATGCGGACCCATGGGCACTGGGATGGAGGAAACCTATCAGCTGACCTCCGCTCTCAAACATCTGCCTTTCGGGAAACATGTGGCATTGATCACGGACGCCCGCTTCTCGGGGGTATCCACAGGCGCGTGCATCGGACATATCGGCCCCGAGGCTCTTGCGGGCGGCCCATTGTCCCGGGTGAGAACGGGCGATCTGGTCCGGATCGTGATTGATCGGAATCGAATGGAAGGCGCCGTTGATGTCGTGGGCCTCGGGGGCTGCGCGGTTTCGGCGGACAAGGTCGCCGAAGCCCTTGCGACACGGCTCCCCCATCCAGAAATGAGGGAACACCCCAAGCTCCCGGCTGACACCCGTGTCTGGGCAGCTTTGCAAGGGGTGAGCGGGGGCGCCTGGGGCGGGTGCGTCTACGATCCGGAGTCCATCATCCGGGCCCTCTCGCGGGCCTGACCCATTCTCTCCGAGCCCATCGGAGCCGATCGCTTCAGCTCCATTCTCCCTGTGCGACTTCTCTTTGGGGACAGAAATGTGCCACTGTGCCACTTTGGCAGTGTCTCATCCATGCTTCGGCCCCCTGCCTGACTAGGAAGTTTCGTCACCCTCCACGGCCTTGAGAGATGGGCAAGATGGTTTAGCGGGAGTTCGCTTGATATGTTTTGGGTTGTTTTCGCGTCGAAGGTGACGATTGCCTGGCTGGCGTGTCTGGGTTTCTGGGACTTGTCAGCCAGCGGGCGTGGCGGGAACGGTTCTAAGCCCCTGGCATTGGAAATGGTGTAGCCCGTTGCCCGTGACGAACACCGGGATGCCAGGATGGGAGATCTTGATAGCTGGCAATCCGTCACTCGGAAGCGGCCAACAGAAGACCTAGTGCCTTTATGAAACTTTTCAACCGAAGCAACCCACGTAAAGCAAAGAGTCCCAGGACGGTCCTGCCCGCCTCCCCGCGAGGTCGGCATCGCGAGAGCGCGTTGAAGGTGGCGGCGCCACTTCAGCCCCAGTCGATTGGGACGAACGTCGTGAACCTCTTCGCCGAACCCCCAAGTCCACCGGTCGTACCTCAGCCCGCGTGGGCGCCGGCTTATTCCCGGAGGGATGCGTTCGACATTTACCTTCGCGAGATTGGCCAGACTCCGCTCCTCACCCCAGCGCAGGAAGTGGCGCTCGCCCGACGTGTGCAAAGCGGCGATCCCGAGGCGCGCGAGCAAATGATCAAGGCGAACTTGCGGCTCGTAGTGAAGATTGCCCGCGAGTATGAGGGCCTTGGCGTGCCGCTGCTCGATTTGATCAGCGAGGGGAACATGGGACTGATGAAAGGCGTGGAACGCTTCGATCCTGACAAGGGCGCGAAGCTCAGCACCTACGCGGCCTGGTGGATCAAGCAAAACATCCGTCGTGCGCTGGATAATCAGTCGAAGACCGTTCGTCTGCCTTCCCACGTTCTGGAGAAGCGCGCCCAGATCCGCCAAGTCGAGGCGAAGCTTCTTGAGGTTCTGAAGCGCGAGCCGAACGACACGGAGATCGCGCGCGAGCTCGGGCTGGATCCAGGCTGGGTGCGTCACTACCGACAGGCGCTGATCACGGCGAGCTCCTTTGACGCCCCCCTCGGGTCGGATGAGGACGCCAGCCGTCTCCTCGATGTGGTGCCGGATCCTTCGGCGACGGACCCCTCCGAGGAAGCCTCATCCCAGGCCGATGGCGATTTGGTTCGCGAGGTTCTCGACACCCTCAACGACCGTGAGCAGGAGATCCTTCGATTGCGGTTCGGCCTTGCGGGCGATGATGAACGGACCTTGGAGCAGATCGGCGAGCAGTTCGGCCTGACCCGCGAGCGGATCCGCCAAATCCAGGAGAGGGCGCTGCACAAAATGCGGGCGCGGATCGAGCAGCGGGAGTCGACGGCGATGCCGGCCTAGGAGGCCGCGTTAGGGAAGGAGTTTTGAGACGATCGTGCTGATGGTCTTCCCATCGGCACGTCCAGCGGCCTTGGCCTGGATGGCCTTCATCACCGGGCCCATGTCTTTCTTGGACGTGGCCCCGAGCTCCGCGATCGTGGACTGGACCAAGGCCTCCAGCTCCGCGGGCGAGAAGGCCTTAGGGAGCAGGGTTTCCAAAACAGTGATTTCAGCCGCTTCGCTCGCGGCCTGCTCCGCGCGTCCAGCCGCCTGGTACTGCTCGATCGAGTCCCGACGCTTCTTGATCTCCCGCTGAACGGCTTGGATAACGTCCGCGTCGGGCAGTTGATCCACCTTCTTTTCGATCTGCATGTAGCCGAGGGCTGACTTCAGCAACCGGAGCGTGCCGAGCCGGCCAGCGTCTCTGGCGAGCATCGCGGCCTTGATTTCTTGCGAAACTCGATCTTGGAGGGACATGGATTGGCGGCGGGGGAGGGAGCGGCTAGGACTGGCTGCGCGGGGCCTTGAGGTTTCGGAGTTGATCCCGCACCTGAGCGGCGCGCTCAAAGTTCTCGGCGCGGACCGCTTGCTCCAGCTGCGCCTCCAGCGCCTCGCGCCGGGTTGGCTTCCTGCGTGGCGCGGACTTGCCGCGAAGGTCTTCGAGCCAGTTCTGCAACGACTCGATCTCAAGGCTCTGGTCGCGGAGATCGGGGCGATCCAGCTCATCATAAAAATCCCGGATCATCTGGATGCCTGACTGAATCTCATCGATCGCCTTCCCCGGGTTTTTCTTCCGGAGCAGGGGAGTGGCCCGGGCCCGAGTGAGAATCATCAGGGATTGCGGCTGGAACTGTCGAAGGCTCCAGGCGAGCTCGAGCGAACCGGCGTAGCGGCTCACGAAATCGAAAACGTTCAGGTTGCGCATGCAGTCGCGCTCGACGCCGGCGTGATCGCCCAACTGAAGCAGGCAGATATAGCGGTGGTGGTATTGCAGCGCTTCCAGATGCAGCCGGGTGCAGGACTCGGGGTTGAGCCTGAAGGTCTCGTCGCTCCCATGTTTCGCCAGGTGCTCGTCCAGCTGGTGGACAAGGAAGTCGTAGTACGATTGGAAGCCATTGGGACGCTTTCCATCCGGCCTTCCTTCGGCGAACATTTGCAACATGCCAAGGTCCACGCGGAGCTGGAGCCTCGATTGACCATCCTTGCCTTTGATCTTCCTCACCATCACTTCCCCGGGCCTGTAATCCCAACGGTCCAGGATGTGCGAGATATCAAAATTCATGCTTGAGGTGGAATATGGGACAGTTTTGCCCGTGAAGTCAACGGAATGAAGGCCCAGGCGGTCCTGGAATGGTCGCCGGAACCTACCTTTCAGAAAACCTCGCGCCCCGCGCTCCGCGCCGTGTCGCCTTTGGCGGGAAAGACTTTCGAATGGCATTGCGCCCTTCGATTCCGTTTACTCCGACCGATGAACGGCGACTGGATCTGGAATGTGGCGATCAACTACGCGGGGCTGATCATCCTGTTGACATTTCATGAGGTCGGCCACGCCTGGATGGCGTGGAAATGCGGGGACAGCACCGCCAAGGACTTGGGCCGGGTTTCGCTCAACCCGCTCGTCCACATCGATCCCATCGGCACGGTGGTTCTCCCCATTCTGGCCATGGTGCTCGCCCATACCGGCTCCGCGGCGGCGGGTTTTCTCATCGGGTGGGCCAAGCCAGTTCCGGTGAATCCCAACAACCTTCAAAACCCTCGCGGGGATGACATTCTTATCTCCATGGCGGGCCCGTGGATGAACTTGTTTCTCGCGATTCTGCTCGTGGGATTGGCCCGGCTGCTCATCACGATCGGGGTTCCGGACGCCGTGCCGCTGTGCAAGATGTACGCCTCCCTGAGCTTGATGCTCTGTTTTTTCAACATGATTCCGATCCCGCCGCTGGATGGATCCCATGTCCTCAGGGTTCTCGTGGGGATGAGCCGGGAGACCTATGCTCAACTGGCCCGATTTGGCTTCATCGCCGTTATCATCGTGATGCAGTTGCCCCTCGTCCGTGATACCTTGTTCTCCGTCAACCAAACCACGTTCCGGATCATCAAGGGGTGGTTTAATTTGTTCTGAACAATGTGGGGAAACTGAAAGAAGTGGAAAAGAGCGTCGTATTAAATGGGAGTAGCGGTCCTTCGAAACGCGGGATAAAGCAGCCGTTCTGAGAGCGGCGACCCGGGACGGTTTCGACAGAGACGCTCCGCTCTAGACCAAGCTCATCATGAAAACTCCATTCACTCGCGCCCTAAGCTGCCTCCTGCCCCTGATAGCGACCGCCGCCCACGCCCAATTCAGCGTCGGCGATGATTTCACGGACCCCACCCGCGATGCCGCGAAATGGGGCTCGACGGACGCGGGCACCGGCGACTCTGAGTGGATAGAGAGCTCGGGGAAGATGAGCTTCGTGGTTCCGAGCGCTTTTTTTGGCTTTAGCTCCGCGTCGCGAATCTGGCAGGCCAGATCGCCAGGATATACCAATGACTGGCAGGCGGGTGTCGACGTTCAACTCGGCAGCTTGTCGCTCAGCGGCGAGGATGGCGCCATCGTCGGTCTGACGGTCGCGAACCGGGACAATCCGGACAACCGCTTGGTCCTGAGCTTGCAGTTGATCCGCCCGGATCTCGACACCCTGTATCGCGCTCTCGTCGTCGAAGCCACGGGCGCCGCGGACGGCGGGGCGGGCACGTCGGAGCTGTATACCTCCACCACGGCCCAACTTCGCATGAATTATGACTCGAACTCCCGAATGCTGGTGGCTGGAGTGGTGGGCGTCGGCGGTCAGGTCCGGACCCTCGCGGCGTGGAACACGGCGCGTTGGGGGATGAACGCGGACTCCGCCTTCGAGATTTCTGTGGAAGGCCGAAGCGTGAGCGCCAGCACGAGCATTGGACAGGTCACCGCGGACAACTTTTCAATCGTGGAACAACCGGCCCGCGTCATTGGTTCGCTGTCCGGCGGCGACGATTTCAAGGACAACAAGCGCAACCTCCCGAGCTGGGGAAAACTGGATGCGTTGCTGGGCTTGGGCGCTTTGGCGGAGACGAACGCGTCGCTGCGCTTCTTCACGCTGGGCGAGGGCGCGAGCGACGAGGACTTCGCCTCCAGCCGCTGGTCCCCGGGCGCGGGCGATTTTGGCAAGTCATGGACGGCGCAGGTGGATGTCGCGTTGCCCGCGCTCGCCTTGGACGCCGGAGGCGATGTTGAGGTGGGCCTCGAGGTGCTGAACCTTCTCGACCCAGGCGATCGCGCCACGATCAGCCTGGAGTTGTCCAACGGCGACAGTCTCGATCGGCAGTTCGTCAGCCATATC
Organism: Verrucomicrobiota bacterium; assembly: GCA_016199985.1. GTDB lineage: Bacteria > Verrucomicrobiota > Verrucomicrobiia > Limisphaerales > UBA11320 > UBA11320. The sequence continues at coordinate 89,264 of JACQFQ010000059.1, forward strand.
GGACGCGATGGGTTGACCTTCCCGGATCAGGACGTGGTCGTGCCCACGGTCTCGACCACCGCGGCTGTTCGGGCGCGTTGGGACGCCGCCGCCAAGCGACTCCTGTTCGAATACGACGCCAACGGCGCTGCGGGCGGATACACCTGGACCACTCTCGCCGCCTACATCATCGACTCCGGGGACGCCGACTGGCAGTTGGGCGCCGGTGGCCGCTTCCAAGTCGGCGTCTTCGGACGCTCCTTGCACGGCACAGCCGTTCCGATCTCCGCGACTGTCGCGCTGGACAACTTCCTCGCGGCAGTGGACGCCGGCCCGGCGCCGCTGAAGCTCCTTCAGCCCCAGCTCGCGGGCAAAAAGCTGAACCTGGACTGGACGGGCGGCAAGGGCCCCTATCAAGTGCAGCGCAAGGACACCATCAACGCGGCGAAGTGGCTCGATGTCGGAGCGCCTGTCAACGCGCACCCCGTCACGGTGGACGCCACTGGCTCACAGGGGTATTTCAAGGTCGTCGATATGGGGCAGTAACGCTCCGCCGATATTTGTTTCGCCCGCCCCGGTCCGCGTCAGCGCGGATCGGGGCGCTTGGGTTGTGTGGGACCTGACTTTATGAACGCGCATGTGCTTCTACTCTATCTGCTGACTTGGTCGCTCGTCGCCTTGACGCCGGGCCCTGCCGTCATGTGTTCGATGGCTCAAGCCGGTCGGTATGGATTCCGGTCCAGCTGGGTCGGGATCGCGGGAATCCAGCTGGGCAATGTCGTCTTCTTCGTGTGCGTTGCCGCGGGGTTGGGCGCCCTCTTGGAAACGACGAAGGCGGCGTTCGATGTGCTTCGCGCGCTCGGCGCGGGGTACCTCTTCTACCTCGGCGCGCGCCTCATTCTGTCCACCTTGAGGAAGGGTTCTCCGACGGCTCCCACGGTTGCGCAAGATCCTCCAGCGCGATCCGGCTTGTTTCTTCAAGGCTTGCTCATCCAGCTGACAAACCCCAAAGCCCTGCTCTTTGTTTCGTCCTTGCTGCCTCAGTTCATCGATCGAGAAGGGGGGCGGCCGGTATCGCTGCAGCTCTCGATTCTTGTGCTCCTCACGATCGTCGTGGATGGCGTTGTGTTGTCGAGTTACGCTTGGCTTGCGGCGCGCGGAGGAGGATCGCTCAGAAACTCTAGAAGTGTGGCGTGGATCGAACGGATTCTGGGGCTGGCGCTGGTCGGATTTGGCGTGCGACTGCTCGCCACGCGCAAGTAACGGCTCTCCTTGCTGACGCGGGGATGAGAGGGTTGAGGTTGACGTCCAGTGCGCGAACACGGATTCATGGTCACACTCGTAAACGCGGTCCGGAACGAAAGCTCATGAGGTTATTTCGTCATCCCGCGAGCGTTCCTCGCCTCCTGATCTCCCTCCTTGTCGCTCCTTTGGCGCCGCCAGTAGGCGCGCGGATCGCGACAGAGAGAGAAGCGCTGGAGGGCTTGCCGCGGTCCACGACTGGGAAGGATCGCAGGACTGAGGCCTCGCCCCGTCCCAAGATTGTGATGGAATCCGCGGCCTTTGCCGGGCAATGCTTGAATAGCAATGCGGCGGTTGCCGTCATTGATCAGGGCCGGCTTCGGAGTTTGGTTCACGGAGCCACCCAACCCCGGTAGGGGTTTCCAGTGAACCGAACCAGCAAAGACACCTAAATCATGAACAAGTTCCTCGCGTTCCTAGCCGTTCTATTCCTTGCCTGCGCATCCTCATTCGCCGGCGAGTATCCCGACATCAGCATTGCCGAACTCAAGGCTGCCATCTCCTCTGGCAAGGTCACGCTGGTGGATGCCAATGGCAGCGAGTCATGGCAGAAAGGCCACATCCCCGGCGCCGTCGATTTCGAGAAATCGAAGGACACCCTGGCCAAGTCCCTCCCCAAGGATAAGAAGGCCCTGGTCGTCGCCTATTGTGGCGGACCCAAGTGCAACGCCTACCAAGCCGCGGCCAAGGCCGCCAAGAAGCTCGGGTATAAAAACGTGAAGCACCTGTCCGCCGGCATCTCCGGATGGAAGGAAGCCGGCGAGGCGACCCAGAAAGGCAGCTAAGCGGATCTTTTCCCGCCATTGAATTGAAGGGCGCATCCTCCAGGATGCGCCCTTTTTCTTTCAGTGATCCCTCCAGCCTTGGGGCAGGTCACGAACTGTTTCGCTCAGGATTTGCCGGATGCGTCCCCGTTCATCCGCCGGCAAATAGGCGTACGCCGGATCCGGGCGCTTCGAGCTGAGGGCCGCTGCCAGCCTGAGGTAAACGCGATGTTTCAGTGCGGGAGGCAGTCCCTCAAAAGCGCCGCTGTAGATCATGTAACTGCACCGATGGCTCAGCAGCCTTCCGTGGAGATCGAGATCCTTGAGTGAAAGCCCCGACTTTGTGGGGCGGCGACTTTTTCCGAAGTCCCGGACGAATGAGTCATCCACCGAAACGCCTTCCCGAGGCAGGGGGGCCTCGTCCGCGAACAGGAGATAGCGGGCGATGCCCTCCGCGAGCGAGTCCAATTCATGCGCGACGCCGGACGTGACCTTGCCCTGCGCGGCATGGAGCAGCGCTCTGGCGCGATAGGTGGCTTCCACCGCTCGATTCACGAATCCCGCTTGATGCTCATGGAGCAGTTGAGGGAGGACGTCGCTGGTTTTGACGGGATAGCGCGCCCAGTCGAAACGCTGGCCGGGAGCGTTCGGGAGCCTCGTCACCACGCCCGCGTTCATCCTTCCGATGCAATTCACCCACTGATTCGAAAAGCCCGGAGAACCCGTGAGATGCCACCCGCCGAACCTCTCGCCCAGGGGCACGGCGTGCCCAACCTGGCCGATGCGAAACGCGGTGAGGCTGCCTCCAGAGATTCCAGGAACGACCGACTTGATCACGAGTCCTGGGACCTGGCCGGTTTCCTCGCTGGCGTGGCAGTTCATGCAGCGATCGGATCGTTCGATCTTCAAGGAGCGTCCGCCGGTGGGCAGGTCGACCAAATAGTAAATGCCGCCGAGTTCCGGATCGATGGAGACCACCTCGATGCGTCCCCCTGGGACATAACCCAGGTAGACATCCTCGTTGAAGTAGAGCGCCCTCGGGTGCGAGGGGGAGAGGAGGCTCAGCTGACGGCTGGTGGTGGAGAAGACGAGCCTCGGCGAGGTGGCGGGGATGTCGAGGGCGCGAAGGACGCTGTTCAGAAACGCGCCTTCGCTCGAGTTGTCCAAGGATTGCTTTCCGGAGCTGACCGCCTCCTTGAGCCGGGTGAAGGGATCATGCAGAGGACGCTCGTGGTACCGGTGAGCCGGTTGGTCCAGATCGTCGTAGTCGGGCGCATCGCCGGCCAGGGCGACCGTCATCGCCGCCGTCCAGCAAGCCGCCCATCTCAGGCCTGTTCCCATCGCCCCAGCACAATACATGCGGATCGTTCTATCGATTCCCGCCTCTCGCGTCGAGAAGCGCGGCGCGCCGATTGAAGCTTGCTCAGTCTCGGGGATCGCCTGACGCGAACCTGATGATCGAAAGGATGGATTGGGCTGCGTCTCCGCGCCCCGAGGCTTCGCGTCGCGATGCGACGTCTACTTCTGTTCCATCAGAAACGCGACCAAGTCCCGGATCTCGAAAGGGGAGAGGATATCCAGCATCGGAGGCATGCTGCTGACTTTGTCGGTGGTCATCGATCCGATTTGGGCCTTCGGTATTGAGCGTGTTTCGCCTTCGGGCAGGTCCAGGGTGATCTGGGCATCGTCTTCGCTCAATTTCTGCCCGCCGATCCGCTCCCCGCCGTCGCGCAGAGTCAGCGTCAGGGTTTCAAAGCCAGGCGCGATTTGGGCGCTTGGATTCACCATCGATTCCAGGATGTACTCGCGCGTCGCCCGGCTGCCGATTCCCTTGAGTATGGGGCCCGCCTGCTTGCCCTTTCCTCCCGCTTCGTGACATCGCACGCACTGGGCCGCCACATGATTGCGAAACAGGTCCTCGCCTCGCGCCGGATCGCCCCCATAGAGGGCCTCTTTCAGCTGGGAGCCGGATTTTTTCCACGCGGTCGGCTGTGTCGGTTCGCCCGCTCGACCTTGGGGTTTGAGATGTCGCCTCGCGGCCGCTTGAAGAACATCCAGCTCGAGCTCCCTGGCCAGTTTCCCGTTCGCGAGCTCATCGGATTTCTCACGAATAAGTCCGTCGAGGCCTCCTCGTGTCATGCCTCCGGCCAACTCCAGCGCCTTTTGCTGCAGGGGGAGAGGGAAGTGATCGAATCGTTGTGTGATCGTGCTCGTGAAGGCGGATGGGTCGAGCTCGGCTAGGAGTTCAAGCCCCGCGAGCCGCAGCGCTGGAACGAAGGAATCGAGTTGCTCGCGCGCCAGGGGCAGCGCCGAGTCGGGCGCGGTCTTGGCGAAAACCCTGAGCGCCTGCGCCCGTGTGGCGGGTCGCTGGCTCTCCGAGGCGATGAGCGCGCGCAAGACCAAGGGGTCGACGGCGATGGCGTTGTCGCCGATCGCGCGAGCGATCGCTTCGCTCATCAGCGGGCCGGACTTCTCGAAGAGCTTCGCAATGTTGGCTTGAATCAAGGCTCGTCCCCATTGCGCCTCCTGCGATGGCTTCGGAGTCAGTCGCCGAACCATGCCTTCGACTCGGTCCAGGGCAGGGGAGCGATCCCATGACGCCAGGGCTTCCAGAGCTTCGGCGCGATGGGATTCGGGATGGCCCGCGTCCAGCGCGAACTGAAGCAGTCTCTCGGCTTCCGGTTTTCCTCCCACCCGGACGCAGGCGCTGATCGCGCGGCGCGCGATCGCTTCCGGCTCCGTGGCGCGACCCGGGGCGAGGAGATCGATCAGTCGCGGCAGGGCTTCGGGAATGCCCTCATCATCGTGGATTGCGCGCGCCGCCTCCTGCCGAACGAATGGATTCGCGTCGCTCAAAAAGGACGCTGCCTCGGGAGCGCCCAGGCGTCGCAACGCCACGATCGCGGCGATGCGGACGGATGGAGAAGGATGCGTGGAGAGCCGACGCAGAGACGCGGGTGTTCCGGCGCCTGCCAGCGCATAAACGCAGGCATGCCGGATGAACGCGTCCCTGTCGCCGTTGCGTTCCAGCAGACGGGCGATGGCGGGAATGACGGATTCGTCCCCGATTTTTCCGAGCGCCAGGGCCGCGTGGAATTGCGCGCGTGGGTCGGGATCCTCCAGCAACCGCGTCAACATCGGCGCGGTCCTGGTGGCGTGAAGCTCGCCGGCCAGCTTTGCGGCCTGCGCCCGAATCTCCGGATCCGGATCGGCGAAGGGGAGCATGGAGGCCTGCCTTCCGTCCTTGAGCTGACCCACGCCCCACATCGAGTGGACTCGCGCCATGCGAGGAGCCGCGGCGTTCGTCGCCATGCGGAGGAAGAGTTTGGCTTCGCGCCGATGCGCCAGCTCGAACTGGGCTCTCATTCGGATGCGCATATCCACATGACTCAGCAGCAGGGCGAGATCCGCGCTGGGCCGGCCTTCCACTCCCTCTGCCAGAAGCCGTTGAACCTCGCCCCGGATGGCGGATCTGGCCGCCTTCGGATCATCCAGAACCCAGATCGCGCCCTTGCCATCCGGGTTCCACATCCCGTCCCAGTCTGCGATATACAGCGCGCCATCCGGCCCGAAGGCGGTGGCGCTGGCCATCATCCCCGTGAGCAACACGTGCTCGCCGACCATCTCGAAGCCGGCGCCCTTGGGTCGGGTTTGGAACGCGGTGATCTTTTTCACCGGAAACTGCACGAGGAAAAATGAGTTGCGATAGGCGTCGTTCAGGCCGGTTCCCGGATTGTATTTGAAACCCGACGGGCCCACGGAGTAGTTGCTGAGCGGCGGCGTGATGTGGGCGGGTTGACCCGCGTGCAAAGGAACCCACATGCGTTCGTCGATCCACGGATTGTAATTCGGCAGGCGCGTCTGCTTTTGCCATCCTCGCTCCTTGAATTGCCAATGAAGCCGCCAGCCGGAGTCGCTGCCCTCCGTGATGTATACGAACCGTTCCCGCTCATCGGCCAGGTCGCCGTCGTTGTCGACGCCGAACATGTTGCCGAACTCGTCGAAGGCGATCTCCTGCACGTTGCGCAGACCCCAGGCGAAGAGCTCGAGCTCGGAGCCGTCCGGGTTCATCCGGAAAACGCCCCCCGTGTTCGGCTTTTTCAGCACGCGTCCTTCCCGGGTCCTCACGACGAATCCGTTGTCGCCTTGCGAGAAGTAAAGCTTGCCGTCAGGACCGATGACGAGGCCGTGAAGATCATGGCCATCGAAGGCCGCGTGGACTCCAAAGCCGCGGAACATCGATTTCGCGGACGTGGGACCGCCGACGCCCTTCGTGTCGCGCAGCCGCCACAGATCGGGATACACCGTGGCGAACACGTCTCCCCTCCAAGGGAGAACGCCCGCCAGAACCCCTGTCACCTCCTCGTTGAATCCTTCGAAGAAAACACGGGATCGTGTGGCGCGCCCTGTGCGCATCGGATCTTCCAGCAGTCGGATCCGTTCCTTCACGCCCTTGAGGTCCTTCCAGTCATGCGAACCGTCCTTGTTGTAGTCCGGCAGCCAGCGGGCGTTCTCCGCGCTGCGCTCCGGGGACATGCGCGAGTGAAAGAAGGCGCGAAGATCCTCGACGCTCTGATTCGCGAGATCTTCCACGAGCCAGCCCGGATGCGATCGAATATCGATGTCGACCGTTCCGCGGCGCGCCGTCTCCGCCACGTACAATCGCCCCTGGTCGTCGAAGTTGAGGGCGACAGGATCCGCGACCTGGGGCTCTCGCGCCCACAGCGAGAGCGTGAGCCCTTGCTTGGGGAGAAAACTCCCGGCCGTGGCTCCAGCGTCTTGCGCCGCCAGCACTGCCGGTTCGGAGGACCAGAGGGCGAGCCCTACGGAGATGGCCGCGACCCTCCTGGTCCGCCAACGCTTGGAATCGGTCTTCATCGTCAACGGACGAGGCGCGACAAGAACCGCGGCGAGCCTTTGTCTACTTCGTGCGCCCCCTCACCACGGTCTTGATCCGATAAAGACTCTTGCTCGCGGTGATAAACAGTGTGGATCGGTCCTTGCCGGCGAAGGCGACATTGGCTGTCCAAGGCTCCGGAACGTCGATGTGCTCGATGGTCTTGCCGGCCGGGCTCACGATGAACACTCCTTTTCCAGTGAGATAGACATTGCCGCGATTGTCGATCGTCATGCCGTCGGATCCCAGCTCGCAGAACAGCTTCTTGTCTGTGAGGTGGCCATCGGGATGAACCGCGTAGGAATAAGTCTTTCCTGCTCCGATGTCAGAGACGTAAAGCGTTTTTCCCGTCGGAGCGCCAATGATCCCGTTCGGCTGCTTCAGGTCATCCGCAACGCGCGTCACGGTTTTGCGGTCGGCGGTCATGAAATACACATGCTCGCCTCCTTGCTCCCCTCCGCCTCGATGCCAGTAGGGGCGCTTGTAGAAAGGATCCGTGAAATAGAGGGCGTTGTCTGGACGCACCCAAAGATCATTGGGGCCGTTCAGGAGCTTGCCCTGGTGCTCCTTCAACAGGACGGTCACCTTGCCGTCGGGAGCTATGGACCAGAGCTCGTTCTTCTCGTCGGCGCAGGCGATGAGGTTGCCATCGCGGTCGAAATACGTTCCGTTGGATCGTCCGGCAGGCTTCAGGAAAGTCGTCAAGGCGCCGTCGGTGCCCAGGCGCATGATCCGGTCGTTGGGCTGATCGGTGAAGTAAAGATTGCCGCGGCGATCCACGGCGGGGCCTTCGGTGAACTGGAACTCGCTGGAAATCCTTTCCAGCTTGGCGCCCGGGGCCAGAACGCTGTTCTCAGCGGCGGGAAGGGAGAGGGTGAATCCGAAGCAAGCGATCGCGAGGGCGTGGATGGTTCTCATGGGGGTGGCATTCGTTGGGTGTTGGTCTTACTTCGGCTTCATCTGCGGGAAGAGGATCACGTCCCGGATGCTTTCCTGTCCGAGCAGCATCATGCACAAGCGATCGATCCCCAGCCCCATGCCGCCCGCGGGGGGCATGCCATGCTCGAGAGCCATCAGAAAATCCTCGTCGAGCTTCTGCTGCTCTCCGCCGGCCTGGTGTTCCAGCCGCTCGCGCTGCTCGATCGGGTTGTTCTGCTCGGTGTAGGCGGGCGCGATCTCCTGCCCGTTGATGCAGCACTCGAAGACCTCCACGACGGTCGGATCGTCCGAAGACAGCTTCGCGAGGGGGACAAGCTCCTTCGGCAGGTGCGTGACGAAAGTGGGCTGGATCAACGTGGGTTCGATGAGCTTTTCGAACACCGCGCCGGTCACTTCAAAGTCCTCGTATTCCTTGCCGATCTCGGCGCCGAGTTGGGCGGCGCGCTCGCGCCGCTCGGCGGAGGCGATGTCGAACCAGTCCGCGCCCGCCTTCTCGCGGACCATGTCCTTGTAGCGCGCGCGTCGCCAGGGCGGAGAGAGATCAATGGTCTTCGTCACCGCGCCCGCGGCGTCCTTGTGCTCGATTTTGTAGCCGCCGAGGACGCGCTGGGCGATGTGGCAGATCATGGATTGCGTCAGCTCCATCATGCTCTCGTAATCGCCGTAAGCCTGATAGGCCTCCAGCATGGTGAACTCCGGGTTGTGGCGGCGGGACAGCCCTTCGTTCCGGAAGTTTCGCCCGATCTCAAACACGCGATCGATGCCTCCAACGAGCAGGCGCTTCAAGTAGAGCTCGAGCGCGATGCGAAGGAAGAACTGGCATCCGAGCGCGTTGTGGAAAGTGACGAACGGCTGCGCCGCGGCGCCTCCGGGAATGGCCTGCATCATCGGCGTCTCGACTTCGACAAACCCGCGGGAGTGCAGGAATTGGCGCATCTCGTGAAGGATCCTGCTGCGCGCGAGGAACACCTGCTTCACGGGGTTGTTGGCCATCAGGTCGAGATAGCGCTGGCGGTAGCGGACCTCGGTGTCCTCGAGTCCGTAGTATTGTCCCGGCGGCGGCCGGAGGGCCTTGGTCAGAACGGTGAACGATTCGCACTTGACCGAAATCTCGCCGGTCTTGGTCGTGAACAGGGTTCCGGCGACTCCGATGAAATCGCCGAGGTCCAGGAGCTTGAAAATCTCCCACGCCGCGTCCCCGAGCACGTTCTTTTGGGCGTAGACCTGCATGCGTCCCGACTGGTCCTGGACGTCGATGAACTGGCTCTTGCCCATGTCGCGATGCGCCGTGATCCGTCCGGCGAGCTCCACACGGCGGCCTTCCGCATAATCGTGGCGCGCGGCGGCGCAGGTCTCGCCGGGGGTGAACTTGTTGGCGAAGGGATTCACGCCCTTCGCCCGCATGGCCGCGAGCTTGGCCTTGCGCTGCTCGATCAACGAATCGGTGGCTTCCATAGTCAAGAGAAGCGCACATGAAACCACGCGGACGCCGGAGTGTCCAAGGTTTTGCGAAAGTGTGTCCGGCGGTCGCGCGTCAGCGCTCGGACCTCGCTGCGCCGCGGCGACCGCGGCCTGTCGGTCCGGCGCGACCGTCGTGGCGAAGCCACGGGCGAGCGCGCTGATTTTCATGGCTTAACCGTCATTCTCATTGAAGACTTTCACCGGCTCAGTGTGAGCACCCGAACACGCACTCTGGCTTATGAGAATCCGCCTTTACTGTAAGAGCAGGCCGAAGCGCCTGTTGGGCGGGCTTCGCCAGTCCTCGCGGCGGCGAGCGGCCCGGCCCTCGCGATCTTTGGATGGCTGGCTCGCTTTGGGCAACACGAACGGTCCTCCGTACTGCGGTCGTCACCGCGTCTCTCAGATGAAATTGTTATCACTCCTGCGCCAGGCCGGTGGGTTTTGCGCGCTTTTGTTTGGCCTCAACTCCTCCAGCCTCGACGCTTCGCAACTCTCCATCCTGCCCGTCGGCTTCGAGGCGTTGCCGCCGGCAGACTTGAAGGCGCTGCTGGAGTACCTCTGCCAGCCCCATCCATAGGACGAAACAGCATGACTCCACTGAATTGTCCGCCGCTTCGTTGTGTCACAGCGACAAGGAAAGCGGCCATGAGGTTGTGCCGCGCTCGCCGCGGCGATGGGCGCCATCTCTTCGGGACTTGCGCGAGCCTGACCGCCGCCGTGACGCTTGACCGTTGGACGTGCTTGCTAATGCGTTCGTGCCTGCGGAACACACGTGGTCTGATGCTGGCGGGCGCTTTGCTTGGAGCATCGTCACTGGACGCGAGGGACATCGAAGGGTTGCCGGCGGACTCGCCGCTCGTGACAGTTGGCGTGGACGAGGCAAGCGCCCCGAACGCTCTGCATGAATCACCCCAAGGCCTCTTGCGTGCCGAGTCGGGGGCGAGCCGGGTGTTCCGGGATCGCGTCTCGCCGCACTGGTTCGCCAACGGCGCGCGCTTCTGGTATCGCAATGAACTGCGCGGCGGAGCGAAGGAGTTTGTTGTCGTGGACGCGGAGCGCGGCGTTCGTGAACGCGCGTTCGATCACGCGAGGCTGGCCGCGGCGCTGTCCAAAGCGGCGGGCGCGGAGTTCAAGGGCGACCGGCTGCCGTTCGACCGTTTCGAGTTCGTCGACGACGCCAAGGCGATTCGATTCAACGCGGGCGATGCGACTTGGAAGTGCGATCTGGGTTCCTACCAGTGCGCAAAAACCGAGGCGACGGCCGGGAAGAATCCCGACAACGAGGCGGATGCGCCGCGAGACCGGGACGGCCGACGGGGTCCGGCGCAGGACGACGCCGACGGTGAGAACGCGCGCGGTCCGTCCGACCGCTCGCCCGACGGCAACTGGACGGCGTTGGTGAAGGAGCACAATGTCTTCATCAGGTCGCGGACAAGCGAGGCGAAGGACATTCAACTGAGCAAGGACGGCAGGGACGGAATGGCCTATGGCAGGCTCTCGTGGTCGCCGGATTCGAGCAAGCTCGTGGCGTTTCGTGTCGAGCCGGGCGAGAAGAAGGAGGTGTACCTGGTGGAGTCGTCGCCGAAGGAGGGCGGGCGGGCGAAGCTCAAGACGCGTCCGTATCCGCTGCCGGGTGACAGGTTCGCGAAGTACGAATTGAACATCTTCGACGTGGCTGGCCGGATTCAAGTGAAGCCGGATGTGGACCGCTTCGAGCATGAGTGGCTTGCGCCCCGCCTTCATTGGAGTCTCGACGGACGCCGCTTTGGTTACCAGCAGGTGGACCGCGGACATCAACGCTTCCGCGTCATTGAAGTGGATTCACGAACGGGCGCTACTCGGCATCTCATCGACGAAAAGACGGAGACGTTCATCTGGACGGCGCACACGGAGAGCGTGGGCCTGAGCGCGGTCAACTGGCTGACAAACTCCGAGGAAATCATCTACGCCTCCGAGAGCAATGGATGGCGGCATCTGTACTTGATTGACGCGGCAGCGGGCAAACTCAGGAATCCCATCACGACCGGCGAGTGGGTCGTGCGTGGCATCGAGGGCATAGACGAGACGAAGCGGCAGGTGTGGTTCCGCGCCAGCGGGGTCATGCCGGACCAGGACCCGTATCTCATACATCACGGCCGCGTGAACTTCGACGGCGGCGGCCTGGTGTGGCTGACGGCGGGCAACGGCAATCACTCCGTTCAGTTTTCGCCGGACCGGACGTTCGTCATCGACACTTACTCTCGTGTGGATTTGGCGCCGGTGAATGAGTTGCGCCGCGTGTCGGACGGCAAGCTTGTCTGCGGACTCGAGGAGGCGGACATCGCGGAGTTGAAGGCCGGCGGCTGGAAGCCGCCGGAGGTTTTCACCGCGAAGGCGCGCGATGGCAGGACGGACATCTGGGGCATCATCTGTCGGCCGGCGGATTTCAATCCGAGGAAGAAGTATCCGATCATCGAGGACATTTACGCGGGGCCGCAGGGTTCGTTCACGCCGAAGATTTTCAGCGCCAGTTCGCGCTACGAGTCGCTGACTCGGCTCGGCTTCATCGTGGTCAAGATGGACGGAATGGGGACGGCGAATCGCTCGAAGGCGTTCCACGATGTGTGCTGGCGCAACCTCAAGGACGCGGGGTTCGAGGACCGCATCTTGTGGATGAAGGCGGCGGCGAAAAAGTATCCGAGCCTGGACGTCACGCGGGTCGGGATTTACGGGACTTCCGCCGGCGCGCAGAACGCGGCGGGCGCGGTCCTGTTTCATCCTGAGTTCTACAAGGCGGCGGTGGCGAATTGCGGCTGTCACGACAATCGCATGGACAAGGCTTCGTGGAACGAGCAGTGGATGGGCTACCCGGTCGGGCCGCACTACGGCGAGTGCTCTAACATCGACAACGCTCGTAGATTGCAAGGCCACCTGCTCCTCGTCGTTGGCGAGATGGACGACAACGTGCCGCCGGAATCGACCTACCGTTTCGCCGACGCGCTCATCAAGGCGAACAAGGATTTTGATTTTCTCGTCGTGCCCGGAGGCGGCCATGGCGCGGGCGGCGCGTACGGACAGCGGCGCTTGCAGGATTTCTTCGTCCGCCATTTGATGGGCAAGGAGCCGCCGGATCGGAACGCGCAGAAAGGACCGCACCAATGACGACATTCGGGAGCGCCTCGGACGCGTCGGAGGTTTTCCTGCCCAGAGGTCGCATGAGTGTTTTTGACCATAAGTGAAGGAACACGCCAGGAATTGTCCGATTCCGAATTCCTTCCCGAAGACGCAAAGCAGGCCTGATAGGGACCAACGCGATGCATTCGACTGCATTACTGTAAGAAACAACAACATTCACAAACGGCTTACAGCAGCCCGTTTAAGACTATTTGATATTCTGCAGGTCGGATAGGTTTACAGACCCCGCGAAAAGCAAATGGCGCCCAAGGGGAATGAGCCCGATCGCCGGAAAGGTTTAATCACCTGATCGACAACGGATTGCCATACAAAATGAATCCACAGTTAGGAGAAGTTTGAGAACGCTGGCACATGGAGTGCTTGAAAGCGGACTCTTGCCACCCAATCGGAACAATTACAGGACAGTCAGAAAACCAAATCGTTACTTTTGAACTCTATGAAGAAACATGTTTTGACCCTTTGTCTTTCGCTGGCTTGCGCCAGTGCGTGGGCCGCCCCGATCCTCGATCCATCGAGCGGGCACTATTACGATGTCATCCCGGCGTCCGGCATTACGTGGGACGACGCAAGGTCTGGCGCCTTGGGGAATTTCTATCTCGGCTTGCAAGGCCACCTGGCCACTGTTACGTCGAGCGGTGAGGACGGCTACGTTGGAGCAGCCGTGGCTGCGGCCGGTTCCGGCGAGTTCTGGCTGGGCGGTTTTCAGAACCCGATCACAGAAACGACTGCGGCAGCTGGTTGGACGTGGGTCAATGGCGAAGGCACCTTCCCTGGTGTCAATGGTGCGCTGGGCTTTGCCAACCCCTACTCCAATTGGAATTCTGGCGAGCCCAACGACTATTACGGCGCAGGTACGGAGCAGTATCTGGGAATCAACCTGGGTGTCGTGGGGGGGTTCAATGACGAAGGCAACCTGGGCCTCATTGGCGGCTATGTGATCGAGTACGATCCCAACACGATCCCTGATCATGTGCCGGATGCCGGCGCTACTGCGTCGCTGCTCGGTGGCGCCCTCGCGATGTTAGCCTCCTTCGCGCGCCGAATCCGTAAGTAAGAAGACGGCTTGCGATCTCCTTGAAAGCGGCACAGCCCTTTGGCTGTGCCGCTTTTTCTTTGATCCGGACAGTTCCATCTTCCGACTCGGCTCCAAGGAGGGCGAGATCAGGGCAAGCGTCAAAGTCATTTTCCATCTCCGTTTCCCCCGCGCTTCCTTACCGCTTCCACCAATCGCGCTGTGAAGCAGCCCCCATTCGGCTTCCGTGTGGCGATGCCGCGTGAATCCGGCCCGTTCCAAATAGGAGTTGGGCGCGGTGAGCCGCCGGGCGGGCAGCCGCGTTGTCGCGCGGAAGAACGCATATAACGTCCAAAGAATCAGCCGGCCGCGAATCCGTTTCCATCCGGCGGCCGGTGTTTGAAAATCGGCAAGCAACCAGTTCCCGTCCGGCGTTGTCACTGCGCCTAAACGGGCGATGATTTGTTCCAACTGATCCGCGCGAAAGCAGTCGAGGAAAAAGTGGGTGATGACCAGGTCGTAGTCTCCGCCGGTTGGTGTCCAGTTCAAGACGTCGGCGTGGATGAAGCGAACGCAGGCGGTTGCCATGTTGTGGCGCAGAAGTTGCCGGCGGGCCTGGGCGAGCATCGGTTCGCTGGCATCCACGCAAGTGATTTGGGCGTTCGGAAAGCGGTTTCGGCATTCCACGAGAGAACGGCCGTGGCCTTCACCCACCAAAAGAATGTTCCGGGCAGCGGGGATCTCACTGAGAAACGCCCTGCGGCAGCGTTGGAGCTTTTCTCCCGCGAGGATGAATTCCATCCAGCGGTAATGCGGCGCAAGGAGGTCAAAGCTCATGGCAAGATTTGATGTGACAGCCATTGATGATGTTGCCACCACAGTCCGGTGAGCCATCCACCCTCGATGTAGGCCGCGACATCCCCATACTGTCCGAGAATACGAACGTGAGAACGGTGATAAGGGATTTCATGCTTTAAAAAGTGTGAGAGCGCGCGCACGGCATCCGCCGCAGCGGGGTTCAGTTTCTTGCGGTCGCGGAGCGATCTCAGAAACCAAGATGCGTCCCTAGTTTTTCAGCCGATAGAATTGCGCCGTGGAAAGGCCGGTGGCCGGGTAGGGGCTGGTGGAATTCATGAGATCCTGCCAAGGACCCGTCACTTGATTGGCGAACTGCAGTGTTCCTGTGCCCTTCCAAGTGAGCTGAAGATCGGCCCCGTGACGAACGATCATCACGTCGGAGTTGGGAATGTATTTTGTGTTCACGCCGAAATGGATCATGAGCACGGCTTCGATGAAGTAGGCGCTGGTATCGACGAAGCGCTGCCACGTCGGGGCGGCGCTGGCGTAGTTGGTTGCGTTGCGCCAGTCGACGAGGCCGTTGGCGACGCCAGCCTCGCTGGCGCTTGTGGCGCCAAACCAGAGGCCGGAGTAATGCGCGCCCTCTGCCCATTGTAGGCGCTTCTGCGCGCGGTCGAGGGTGACAGGATCGCCGGTGCGCTGGGCATGCTTCCATTCGACCTTGGCAAGCTGGAGTCCGGGACCGGGATAGAGGTAATCGTTTTCCGGGCGCGCGACGAAGTAGTAGTGCCAATGGGCGCCGAAGTAGCGCCAGTCGTTGGTGCTTGCGGCGGGGTAGGTCATGCTGATGCCGCCGCCGCCAACCGTCCACCAATCGCTGAGCGCGCGACAAAACGGATCGCCCGGATCGAGCGCGTCGGCCTCGTAGGGAAGGAAACAGAGTTGATCGATGCTATCACCGTAGGTGGCCGTGTAGCCGCCGCCGCCGCTGGAGCGGTATCTGAAAAAGCTTTTGCGAATGCCGTTGTCTTTGAGCTGTTGGAGCCCGGTGGCAATGAGGTCGGCGAGCGCGCCGTAATCGAAGGATTTGGTTTTGCCGGCGGTGGCGGCCCATTGATCGAGGCAGCGTAGCGCGGCGACCGACATGCTGCTGTCAGAGACCCAAAGGTCGCTCCCGCCGGGGCTGCCGCGGACGAGCTTCCAGGTGGCGTTGGTCATGCGCCTGATGAAATCGCCGGCGACGCGGGCGGTGTCCCAGCTTTGGTGAAGCCAGTTGGAAGCCGCGACCCTGTTGCCTACCGCGGCGTTGTATTCGTAATACTTCCACATCGCGCAGAGCATTTGGCCGCTGACGGCGGTGGCGCAGTTGTCGTTGCTGCGCCAATTGCCGGATGCGTCGTAATAGACGCGCGCGCAGATGCCGCCGTAGCTGGCGTCGGCCACGTTGGTATTGACGGATTGTTTGCGGGCGAGGAGCCAGGTCTGGAAGAATCTGTTCAGGACTTGATCGTATGTCGTGATGTTGTCCCCGAGCGATTTCAACTGAAGCGCAGCGGCCATCAGTCCGATTGCGGCCACGGCAGATTCGCCGGGATTCACCCAGTCGGGACCAGAACTGTAGATGCGGTCCACGTTGATTGCGCCGTAGGCGTTGTCCGTGTTCTGCGCGGCGGAATGGTTGGCGGCGAATTCGGTGAAAGAGCAGTTGACGATGAAACCCGCTTCGCGGAGCAAGGCGTCTTCGGCCCAGGTGGCCGCGGACGACGCGGAAGCGGCGGCGAACAGCGAAATCCAAACGACGAAAACGCCAAAGATTCGGGCTGGCCGTGTTGGCGTGAACGAAGTCATTGATAGGATAAGCTAACCGCAACCCTGCCGGAGGGCGAGGTGAAGATCGTCACCGTTTCGAACACGGCGCCTCATCACGTCCCTCAGCGGTCGGAGCGCAAGTTGCTTTTCTCACACGCCCCGTCCAATATAGGGGATCGGATGCTCAACCTTGAAGACCAGACCGACTTCAGGACAAGCTATGGTTCATATTAAAGCTGTTCGCGTTGTATGGCTCGCCGGGATCGCAGCTGTTCTGGCGGCGTTTGTTGTTCCACCCATGATGGTTCGCTGGACCGCAAAGTATGTAGAACGTGCGGCTTTGGCTGAATGTTCCAGACTCGGAGGATATGAGGTTCGTGCAATACGCTTCGTTGCTCAACAAGGGCGTACCTGGAGTTTTCCGTTTGTACTAACTGTCGATGCGGAGTACAAGGTAAGTGAGATTCCCCTCGCTGTAGTCGGTTCTAACGGAAAGGAGATAATGATTATTAGCAATGGATCGAAGTAGGTAGGAAACTCAATGAGAATCTTGTTCCAAAGCATCCTGAAGCTTCCACGTGCGACGACGATTCTGCTGATCTTGCCACCAGTCATTGCCGCGGTTTGGGCCTGGACGCATGCCTACAGCGTTTATTGGAGGCAGATCTCGGAACAGGAAGCCGCACGCATAGCCCAAGGCATGGCCGTAAAATACTGCAAGGCGCTTCGAGCTGAGGGCTGGCTGTGGGTATCGACTGCTGAGACATGGCGCTTAAGAGGGACCAACGCGACAGTCGGGCAATGGATGGCTTATCTTTCGGTGACGAGATCTAATTCCAGACCTTACGAGCTTACATTTAGTGTAACTAATGGAGCCAGTGGATGGATGGCGCAGAACATACTTTCGTTTCCTGAGGAACCCGAGCCTGACGTGATCCCGGAGTCGAACCATAAGCGGTGAAGACAGACAGACCCAAAAAGGGCCACATCTCTTGTCTTCTGTATGGGTGACCATCGGTATGAGAGGTGGGGAGGTGTTTCGGATGGCGAGATTCTCGTGATTTGAGCACCTCGGCGGATGGCATCTCGTGACTTCCCTGGGTAACAAACACGAGGCAAGCTTTCAGAAAGACCTCGATCGACGTGGAAGCGAGTCGCGGCGGAGGTTGCGCGGTCTGCTCTTGTTGACACCAGGAACGCAACAGCATCGGTTCTACCGACTGGTCAGATGGATTGATGCCTCTATCGGCAATGATTCTGCGGCAAATTGCGCGGACTGCTAGTCCGGATTTTTGATAGCACTTCGAGCTCGACCACCTCCTGGCAGCGGAACATTCAGGATGCATTGGCGTTCTGAAGCCAAGATCCGACTGCATGGCGCAAGAGTCATTTCACTCGCGCATCGTTCCCCAGTCGGTGCGCTTACTCAGTTATCATCGATCGCTCATATGGCTTACGAGATGTCAAGAGGGCGTGGACAGTGCGCGGTCCGTTTGATCGGTAAAAGCTCCCCAGCGTGTGTGCTGAGTGGTGAAGGCAAGTTGGCAGTATGCGATGGTTGATCCTGCTCATATGCGTGGGTTGGTTACCACAAGACCCAGGTTCAGCGCGGCGCTGTCTCTCTCTAGGCTCGTGAGTTCGTTCTCCAAAGGAGACCTTATCACTTAACGACCGTCGAGCGTGCGCCTGACCAGCCTTCTTGCCTGCACCACACAACACACGGTCGCGTGGCCTATGTGGAGTGGGCTCTCAGCGCTGCGGCATCCCCTTTGAAGCACTCAGTGCTGTTTTGCTTTTGAATCGTTTGCTGGGTTTTAGAATGTAGAGCTTGCCTGCTTGCTTGGCAGTAGCAGCGGCCCCTCCTTTGGTGTCGCGGTCAGGAACCGGTCGGCCCGCGAGCAGTTGGGCCATGGCCCAGACGAAGCCAGCCAATTCCCGGGCAATGGCGGTGACAGTGATCACGCTGGATTTGTGCTGGCGCTGAAGATGACGGAAACGAGAACAGAGACGCTGCTGGGCCTTCCATGAAAGGTCCAGGACAGCCTTGGGCTGGCCATGCTGGCGCAAGCGTAGGATGGGGGCCACTCGGGCGGGCTGGCGGTAATGCCAGGCGGACTCGACGAGGGCTTTTCTGCAAAAGGAGTTGCCGGCTTTTGTGATGCCGCCCTGAGAGCGCTTCAGACCGCTGGAGGATTCCGAGGGAATGAGGCCTACAAATTTCATGAACCCCGGAGCGTTGTCGAAGCGTGTGAAGTCGCCGATCTCGCTGACCAGGGTCATGGCGTTTACCAGAGCGATCCCCCGGAAGGTCATCAAAGCGCGCACAAGGTTCTCCAGCGCCAACCAGGCAATTGATTCTCGACGGCTTGGGTGAGGGATTTTAGGCGAT
>JACQFQ010000060.1 GCA_016199985.1 Verrucomicrobiota bacterium
AACGGACCAAGGGGGCCACTACACTTTCGACAACCTCGCGATCAATGGGCCCTATTTTGTGTCCGCCATCGGAGTCAATCGTTTCTTCTTCCCCGCTCAATCCCGGATTCAGCTACCCGAGTCGGATGTCACGGTGGACTTTGTGGAAGCGCCCGATCCGAGCGTTCCCCCGGGGCTCAGCATTGTATTGGATGGAAATGACATCCTGCTGAAGTGGGCGGCGTCCCCAGCAGGGTACGTCTTGGAAAGCGCCGATCATCTCGGAAACAATGCGACTCAATGGTCCGCTGTCGCCATCGGCGCAGGAGAGACTCAGCGCCGAGTCACCGTGGATGGGCGTCAACGGTTCTATCGGCTGAGAAACCCATAGGCCGGTCCTCCGAGGCCGCCAAATCCGGTGTTTCCGCGGTCACTCCGCCCCAACCTTCGCGGATCGAGACTCCGCAGAATTGCGCGTGCCATCGGCTGGACCGGGATGTAGGGTCCGACGCACATCGATCATGGATACCGCATCTCAGCCGAGCGTCGAAGCGCCTCCTCCCCTGCCCGTCCCGGCGATCGCCATCGAAACCCAGGATCTCGTCCGCCAGTTCGGAGACAAGCGAGCCGTCGATCAGCTGTGCCTTCGCGTCGAGCGTGGGTGCTTCTACGGCTTCCTCGGACCCAACGGCGCCGGCAAGTCCACGACGATCAAAATGCTGACCGGGCTGCTCGCCCCCTCCTCGGGCCGGATGCGCATCCTCGGGGAGGACGTGTCCGATCCCGCCGTGGCGCGCGAGATCAAGCGACGCATCGGCGTGGTGCCCGAAAACCTCGGCCTCTTCGAGAATCTCACGGCCCGCGAGTATCTGAGCTTCATCGGACGCATGTACCTGATTCCCCGCGAGACGATTCAAACCCGCTCGGCCGAGCTTCTCCAGATCATGGCCCTCGACCAGGAGGAGAAGAAGCTGACCCTCGAATACTCGCACGGGATGAAGAAGAAGCTCGCGCTCGCCGCGGCCTTGCTCCCCAACCCCGATCTCATCTTCCTCGACGAACCCTTCGAAGGCGTCGACGCGGTGTCCTCCAGGGTGCTCCGCGATGTGTTGAAGCGATGCGTCGAGCGCGGCGCCACGATTTTTCTCACGTCCCATGTGCTCGAGATCGTCGAGAGGCTCTGCACGAACGTCGGGATCATCGCGCAGGGGCGCCTCGTTCTGCAACAGCCCATGGACGAGATCCGCGCGCAGGGCAGCTTGGAGGAGCGGTTCATGACCGCGGTGGGCCGCGAGCACGCGGCGTCGCAGCAGTTGAGCTGGCTCTGATAGGGCAATCACGCCCGGACTCACATGAATTGGAATCAGTTCACAACCCTGCTCTGGCTGCGCTGGAGGCTGTCGAGGAACCAGCTGAGGCGCGGTCATACCGTCAACGCGGTCCTGAGCGCGATCGCCTTGGTCTTCGGCGCCGTGGGGATCCTGGGCGCCGTCGTGGGGGGATTTTTCGCGGGCCTTCATCTGATGAAGCTCGCAACGCCCGAGGGGCTGCTGATGGGTCTCGACATCTTCACCGGAGCGTTCCTGTTCATGTGGACGCTCGGCGCCTTGCATGAGCTCCAGCGCTCCGAGGCCATCGATTTCCAGCGGCTCATGCATCTGCCCATCTCGCTGCCGCAGCTTTTCTTCATGAACTATGTCGCCTCGCTGGCGACTCCGGTGCTGCTCCTCATGATTCCCGCGTCGATTTCCCTGACTCTCGGATGGGCGGTCGCGCAAGGCCCTTCCCGACTGGCGCTGATCCCGCTCCAGCTGGGGTTCTTTTTCCTGATCACGGCCTGGACCTACTATCTGCGCGGATGGCTGGTGAGCCTGATGGTGAACCAACGTCGACGGCGCGCGATCCTCACCACGCTCACCGTCGTGATTATTCTCGCCGCGCAAGCGCCCAACCTTTACTTCAACCTCTTCCGGCAGGGAGCGAACCGACGGCGCGCCACGTCCTTCTCCGTGGAGGGCTATGAGCGGAGCGGGATCTCGCGATGGGCGCATCTCGTCGTCCCGCCTCTCTGGCTCGCGAAGGGAGCGAACGAGCTGCGGCGCGAGGAGTGGGCGGGGGTGGTGGCCTGCGCCGCGGGCCTGTGGCTGGCGGGCGCGCTCGGCCTGCAACGATCGTATCGCGCGACCATGCGCTTTTACACGAGCGAGGAAAAAGCGACCGCGAGGTCGGCCCCGACCCCGGCGCCGACCTCGCCCTCCGGCCCGTCCGAGAAGCTTCCCTCTGGACCGCTGAAGCCGTTGTGGATTGAGCGTCGTTTGCCCGGCGTGCGCGACGACACCGCCGGCGTGGCGCTGATCTCGCTCCGGTCGATGCTCCGGGCGCCGGAGATGAAGCTCGCGCTCGTAGGCCCCATCATCATGGTGTTCGTGTTCGGCGCCTTGTTCCTCAAACGAAACAACTTCGCCATGCCCGTCAACGTCAAGACGTTCATGCCCACGGGCCTGATCGCCCTGATGAGCTTCGGATTCCTGCAGCTGCTGCTCAACCAATTCGGATTGGACCGGCACGCTTTCCGCGGGCTCGCCCTGCTCCCGACTCCGCGACGATCCTTGCTCCTTGGAAAGAACCTCGCGTTCGCGCCTTTCTATTTCATTCCCGGCCTGGTGATCCTGACCTTGGTGAGCGTGGTGGGCGATGTGCCGCCCCTTGCGTCCCTGTCCGCGGTCTTTCAGATGATCGCCATGTATTGCGTGCTCTGCGCCATCGGCAACCTGTTCTCGTTGGTCGCCCCGTTTCGCATCAACGCCGGATCGCTGAAGCCCACGAAACAGGCGCCCAAGACGGTCTTCCTCCTGCTGGCGGCCCACCTCGTGTTTCCGCTGCTCGCCCTCCCCATCTTCCTCCCGGTCGTCGCGTCGGTCCTGCTGAGCGAGTTAACCTCCGCGCCCGGCGGCCTGCTCAACCTCGCGCTCTCGATGATGGTGGCCGGCCTCTGCTGGCTGGGCTACACCGCGAGCCTGGGGCCGCTGTCGGACCTGTTCGAGCGCCGCGAGATGGAAATGCTCCGCGTCCTGACCGAAGAGGTGGAGTGAAGCTCGCAGGGCCCTCCCTAAGCCGCCCAGCCAAGCCGGAATGCGCGGCGGCAACCCAGGCTAAACCTTTGCCACCGGGTAAAGCCCCGGGCAGCAGCCGAAGGTCAGGCGGAAAGTGTGGCTGAAATGGCTGAGGCTGTTGTATCCGACCTCGAGCGCCGCCTCGGTCACATTGAATTTACCGCTGCGAAGCAGTTCGGCGGCGCGCTCCATGCGGAGCTGCCGCAGGTATTGCGAGATCGTCATGCCGGTCGCCTGGGTGAAGGTGCGGCTGAGGTAAAACTGGCTGCATCCGACGCGGCGAGCCACCTCCGTGAGCGACAAGGGCTCGGCCAGATGCGCACGGAGCAGCGCGATCACCTTGTCCACCCTCTCCGCGGCCACATGCTGCTGACGTCGACAAAACAGGTCCGTTTCAGCAGGCGGCTCATAGAGGAAGGCCGCGGCCAGCTCCAAAGCCTTCGCGATGTACCAGGGCTGCTGGGCCGCGATGAGAACGGGCGGATGCTGCAGCGTTCGAACCAGGCCGGTCTGGCCGCTGGTCATCCGCGTGACCCCGCTCACGCCGAATTGCCGGTCGCCATCAGCGCCGTCCAATGCCAGCCTCGCTATCGGATGAAGCCCCTCGCAGCTCGCGCCGAGATGCCGGCGCAGGAATTCCCTCGAGAACTCAACGCTGATGAATCGATGGCGCTGGCCCCCTTCGCGCCAGGCGTCGGCGCCCTTGGCTCCGGTCCAGTAGTAGCCGGCGGTCCCGGGGAGAAAGCGGGCCTCCGTGGCGCGGTCCCGGACGACGCCCACCCCCTCGAGATTCAAGCAAAGCTCAAGGGAATGGGGATGAAAGCTCCGGCTCCAATCCACGGGCTCGCCGGCCTGGAAATCATGCCACTCGAAGCTCACGCCGAGCTCTTCAAAGCTGCCGAACAGCTGCCGCCATCCGGCCCCCACGCGCCCCCACAGGCGTTCGCCCTCCCAGCTGGAGCCCGCCAGCGGAGACGAGGCATCGGAGTTTTTGCTGTCAGGCATGAATGAAAACGGCTCCCCAGATCAGTTCGGGGCGCTCAAAGCCCGGGGTAGAATCTCCAGCGGGGCGCAAAGTCCGCGACGGGAGGCTGGCCGGTGAGACTCGCGCGGATCATTTCAATGGGGATCGTGTTCTCGCGAAGCACCGCGTCGTGGAACTGCCGATGCGTCATTTTTCCGGATTCCACGAGCTCGTTGCGAAGGGCCCGCAGCTGGAGTCCGCCAAGCATGTAGGCCGCCTGATACAGAGGGCCATAGCCACCGATGATCGACCGACGCACTTCGGCGGTCGCGTTGCGTCGCTCGTGGCCGACTCGGTCCACGAGAAAGTCGACCGCCTCCTGGGCGCTCATCTGTCCCATGTGAAACTTCAGTGAAAAGAGGATTCTCGCGCAACGATGCGTCCGCCAAAAGAGCATCCCCACGCGATCCTCGGGCGTCTTCGGAAATCCAAGATCCCAGAGCAACATCTCCCAATACAGCGCCCAGCCCTCCACAAGAAAGGGGGTGTAGAACAGCGAGCGATGGGTGCGATATCGCGCCGCCATGAAGCCCTGCAAATGATGTCCGGGGATCAGCTCGTGCTGCACCGTGGCGCGACAGAAATGGATATTGTTCCCGCGAAGGCTCATCACCTTGTCCTCGTGCGTCATGCCATCGGTGGGAAATGAAATCGAGATGACCTCGCCGCCCGTGAAGTACGGGTTTACCTTCTGTCGCTCGGGGCTCATCATCTCCATCCGCCAGACCTCCTTGCACAGGGGCGGGATCGTGACGAGGTCGCGCTCCTCCAGGAACCGAACGGCTTCGTCCGCGAGTTCGCTGATAAGCCTGGGCTGCGCGCCGGGCTTCACGTGCAGGGACGAAACGTGGTCCAGGGCTTTGCGCCAGTCGTCGCCGAAGCCGAGGTCCTGCGCCGCGCGCCGCCATTCCTTGTCGCACCACGCGAACTCCGCCTCGCCGATGCGGATCAATTCCTCGGGCGTGTAGGGAATCATCTCGTCGGCCAGGGCGCTCATCAGCGCCTCTCGTCCGATGGGATCGCCGACCAGAGGCGCGTCCTCGCCCTCCTTGATTCCGACGACCTCCTTGCGCAGGGCCGAGGCGTATTCCAAGAGCTGCTTGTCGCAGCGCTCAAAGGGCTGCTTCATCCACCAGCCGAACTCGGGGTCGTAGCCCGAGTAGAACCCATTCCAATCGCGCAGCGCGTCCCGAAGCTGGTCCACGCTCCGCGCCACACGATTCGCGAGAGTCTTCGACAGCGGCCGGCTCGTTGCGTTCGTCGCGCCCGAGGCGGGCTTCTCCTTCAGCGTCTCCTCCAATCCCTTCTTCGTCTCCGCCGCCTGATCTCCCAGCCGGACGATCTGTTGGGCGATTTGGGGCATGTCCAACGGATGTCCTCCGCGCCGCGCTTCGACGATCGAGAGAATCGGCGATGCGAAAGGCGCCCAGGGCTGGACCTCCTGAAAGCGAACGGCCTCCCGTTTCAACTCCTGCTGCTCAAATCGGAGCCGGCTTTGGAACAGAACATAATCCACACGGGAGTCCGGATCGAGGGTGGGGAAACTGACCGAGCCCAGGGCCTTCTGCTGCTCGTCGAGGAACCGTCGAGCGCGTTCAGCGCGAGCAGGCGAGAACGGAACATCCCGAAGCCGATCCAGCGCCGCTCGGTCGGTCACGTAGCGTTGGATGATCGACCGAAGCGCGCTGACGGAACGGTCGTCAGGCGCTATGGCGACCGGAACAACGGGCGCCGCGGCGCGAGGGGATTCCGCCCCCTGTGCGGCGTCCAGGACCGAGACAAGGAGGACAAACAGCTGGCAGTATCGAGCGCTCATGTTGTTGTTCGATTCCCGGATCATGCGGAGCATGCCTCCTCCTGGCAACCCTCGGCTGGCAGCCTGCCAGGCTTTCCCCCTGCGCGGCGTCGTTAGAATGTATGGATCCACAACGAGTTTGGCGCCGCCTTCGGCCTTCCTTTGTCGGAGATTTCGTAGGCTATGGGATGTTCCCCATAACCGACAAAGGACTGAGGGAGCGGCTCCGAGCAACGCCCAGAGTCCCGGCGCACTCGGGTGGGGAGCGTGCTCACGCCACCCGACCGCGCCGGGGACTAGGGCGAAAGACCTAGGAGTTTTGGGATCTTTCCGATTCATAATCCCGGGGATTTGTCTAGCGTCTGGGGCATGTTCACTGGCTGCCGCCCCTCCGGATTGCTCCCAACGCCGCTCCATCCGCCCTCTCGGCGACGGGGCCGGCTCTCGGCGCTCATCCCCCCTTCGACCGAAAGCAATGCAGAGAACCTGCGGACCTCTGAGAACCCTCTTGCATGAACACCATCCTCATCATTGAAGACGACTCGCAAACGCGGGAGAACCTCCAGATCATTTTGGAGATGGAGGGTTTTCAAACCGCCACGGCGGCCAATGGCCGCATCGGCCTGGATATGGCGCGCCAGCATCCGCCAGACTTGGTGCTCTGTGATGTTTCCATGCCGGAGCTCGACGGCTATGGCGTGCTGAAGGGATTGAGGGCGCACGAGTCCACCAACGCCATTCCGTTCATTTTCCTCACGGCTCGCGGCGAGAAGAGGGAGGTGCGCGATGGAATGAACCTGGGCGCGGACGACTATCTCACGAAGCCGCTGGACGCGGAGGATCTGCTGGCGGCCATCCAGACCCGGCTCGCCCGACAGCGCGCGTTTCAAGCCAGCGGCGCGACTCCGGATTTCAGCTCCGCCAAGCCCCTCGAGGCGCTTTCTCTGACGCCGCGGGAGGCCGAGGTGCTCCTCTGGGTCGCCCAAGGCAAAGCCAACGCCGATGTCGCGACGATTCTCGGCATGAGCGAGAAGACAGTGAAGATTCACCTCGGCCACGTCTTCGAGAAGCTCTGCGTCGAAACCCGCACCGCCGCGGCGCTTCGCGCCATTGAGGTCCTCGCAGGCGGCGCGGCCTAAGCGAAACACCGCCGAAGGCTCCGTGGGGCGAAGTCACAGCGCCCCATCGTGTCCTGCGTCGGACTCGAGGATGGCGCAGCGGCGGGAACTTCAAGACATTGACACGCGGCGTCCGCTTGGCAGCATGGCGCGCAAATGCACTCCCTCTCCCGACGATCCGCGCTCCGTGGCAGCGTCGCCTTCATGGCCGTCGCGTTCGCGCAAAACCCGCTCGGCCTTTTTGGTTTTCCCGAAGCCGCCTCGGACGAACAGCTCGTTCCCTTCGTCGATCCCCAGCCCATGGACCCGAATCGTCGCATGATCAAGTGGGAGGATCTCAAGGACTGGATCACGCCCACCAACGATCTCTTCGCCGTGAATCACTACGGCGTCGTGTCGAACGCGGACGCTGATCAGTGGGCCCTGGATATCTCCGGATTTGTCAAGACGCCCCGCCGGCTGACGATGAAGGACATTCGCTCGCGTTCCAGGCGCGAGGTCGTGGCCACGCTCGAGTGCTCCGGCAATGGCGCCGGAACAGGCTTCATGGGCGCCGTTGGAAACGCGCGATGGGTTGGCACGCCTCTCGGCCCCATCCTGAAGGAGAGCGGCATGCTGCCTCAGGCGAAGGAGATCGTGTTCTTCGGCGCGGACCAGAAGACCGAAAAAATCCGGGAGCAGGACTACCTTCAGAACTTCGCGCGATCGCTGTCGCTGGAAGAGGCGTTTCGCAAGGAGGTGATGCTGTGCTGGGAGATGAACGGGAAGCCGCTCACGCAGGGACACGGCTTCCCCCTGCGAGTCGTGGTTCCCGGATGGTATGGAATCGCCTGGGTGAAATGGCTTCAGAGGATCGAGGTTCATGATCGCCGTTACATGAGCAAGTACATGGCGCGCGACTACGTCACCATTCGGGGCGAGGAAAAGGACGGCAAGACCGTGTGGCGGGAGACCAGCGTCAGCCTGATGAACGTGAAATCCCTCGTCGGACGCGTCACGCGGCGGTCGAACGGCGCCCTTCGGATCAGCGGCGCGGCCTGGACGGACGGGGCCCCGTTGCGATCCGTTGAGGTGCAGATCGACCAGGGGCGCTGGCAGGCGGCCGAAATGGATCGCTCGAACTCCTCCCGCTACGCGTGGACCTTCTGGTCGATGGAATGGAAGAACCCCGCGCCCGGCGAGCACACCATCGTCTCCCGCGCCACGGATGCCAACGGAGTCGTCCAACCCGGCCCGGACGACCCTCGGATCCGATTGAAGAAGACCTATTGGGAGGCCAACCAACAATACCCGAGGAAGATCAAGGTCTAGCAACCCGTCAAGGAACGGGTTGCCGGCCGGGCCTTCCAAAACTCCAGAGCGCAGGTCAGAAAAAAAGAATCGCCGCAACCGGCGGAGGCTGCGGCGATCCGTAAAGAAAATGAGCTGGCCCGAGGAGCCGGGCGATTCGGAGGCTAGGCCGCGGGGGTCGCGACGGTTTCCTTCTCCTTCTCTCGGACCAAGGTCGCGCCGCGACCCACGCGATTGCGCAGATAGGTCAGCTTGGCGCGTCGCACCTGTCCGTGGCGCTCGATCTCGATTTTGTCGATGCGCGGGGAATGAATCGGGAACACGCGCTCCACGCCCTCGCCATAGCTGATGCGGCGGACGGTGAAGGTCTCGTTCAGTCCATGGCCGCGGCGGCCAATGACAACACCGGTGAAAACCTGAATGCGCTCTTTGTCGCCTTCGACAACCTTGGTGTGCACCCGCACGGTGTCCCCAACCCTGAAGGCGGAGTCGTCTTTGCGGAACTGTTCGGATTCAATCTTGTCCAATAGCGCTTGGTTCATAATTCAGGTGGGGCGTGACGCCCCGGTTTCATTCTCTGTTTTGTTCAACAAATCTGGCCGCCGTTCCGCTGTCCGTAGCCGCGACTGCTCGCGGCGCCACTTCGTAATCTCGGCGTGATGCCCGGACAACAACACCTCGGGCACATTCATCCCGCGAAACTCCGCGGGCCGCGTGTAGTGCGGATACTCCAGCAATCCCTGGCTGAACGACTCGTCCTGCGAGCTCTCATCGTCGCCGAGGGCGCCTGGGAGCAATCGTGTCACCGCGTCGATGGTCACGATCGCCGGCAGCCCGCCGTTCGTCAGAACGTAGTCGCCCAAGCTGACCTCGTGATCCACCAGGGCTTCGCGCACCCGTTCGTCCACGCCTTCATAACTGCCGCAAATCATCAATAAGTGCGCGCAAGCGGCCCACTCGCGCGCCATCGACTGGTCGAATCGCCGGCCCGCCGGCGAGAACAGGATCACTTTTGTGTCTTCCTGTCGCAGCGCCTCGACCGCCTCGAACAGAGGCTCGGGCTTCAGCACCATCCCCGGCCCGCCGCCAAAAGGACGGTCATCGACCGTCTTGTGGCGATCGTGGGTGAAGTCCCGCAGATTCACCACGCGCAGATCCAACAACCCCGCAACCCGAGCCCGCTGCACGATGCTCACGTCCAAAGGTCCCGCGAACATCTCGGGGAAAAGCGTGAGGACGTCGATGCGCATCGGGCGGGATCAATTCCCAGTGCCCGAGTCCTAGGACTTAGGCTTGTCCTCGATGATCTCGAGGGAGCAACGAACGCCCTTCTTCGCGGACCCCGTCAACAAGACCGATCGAAGGGCGTTGATCGTCTTGCCGCTCTTCCCCACCACGCGGCCGACATCGGAAGGCTCCAGGCGAAGCTCGTAAAGAGTCGCGCCATGGCGCTCAACGGGAGTGACGGTCGCCTGGTCAGGAAACCGAACCAGCGCTTTCACGACGGTTTCAATGAAGCTCTGCATGTGCTGTCACAGTCCGGGAACGCGGCCCCGCTCGACGAAAGGCGGCCCACTAGGCCACCACGGCTCGCGACGAGCGCCGGATGAAAGTGGCCACTGTATGAGAGGGCTGCGCGCCCTTGCTGATCCAGTGCTTGGCCCGGTCCAGGTCCAAGGTGAAGTTGATGTCGCCGGACTTCTTGGGATCGTAAGTGCCGATTTCCTCGATGCATTTGCCGTCTCGAGGGCTGCGGTTGTCAGCCACCACGATTCGAAAAACGGGATCGTTCCGGGACCCGATACGCTTTAAGCGAATTCTCACTGCCATAGATTTTTGTCATTCAGAGCCCCCCGTCTCAAATGCGGAGGACTGCGGTCAATTGCCTTACCAAAAGAGCCGTGAAGTTACGCGCGCGCTGTGGGCTAAGGCAAGTTCTGATTTGAAGCAAATTTGAGGCCTGTTTCCGCAAAAGCCCTTGAGTTGCCGGCGATCACGCCGATAATCCAGCTATATATATGGCGTTAGGCTTACAACAGACACAGAGACTCGGATTGTCGCAGGTGCTGGCGCCACAGCTCCAGCAATCGCTGGCGCTCCTCCAGGCCCCCACCCTTGAAGTCAGAGCCCTCGTGGAGCAGGAGATGCAGCAGAATCCGGTCCTTGAGGAAGTGGCTGCGGTGGAGGTCGAGATCACTGACAAGACCTCCCAGCGGGACGACGATTCCCCCGCCGCGGCCGATCCCACCGAACCCCCCAAGGACGTCCTCTACGATCCGGCGACCGAAAAGCCTTCCAACGCGCCCGTCGACGAGCTTCAGGCCGAGTGGCAGAAGCTGGTCCAGTTCGACAGCGAGTGGCGCGACTTTTACGCGCAGACCAGCGGCGTCAATCGGGCCACGGATGAAGACGAGGAGCGCCGCCAGTTCATGTTCGACTCGCTCACCTCCAGCGTCTCCCTCCACGATGAAGTGATGGAGCAGGTGCGACTCTCCGATCTCGCCGATGAGGAGAAGGTCATCGCCGAGCTCATTGTCGGGAACATGAATGAGTACGGCTATGTAAAAAGCTCCATCGAGGAGCTCGCCGTCGACTATCAGAAGCCCGTGGAGCAGGTGGCCCTGGTTCTTAAGGCGATCCAGACTTTTCATCCCCCGGGAGTCGGGGCGCGGGATCTCCGCGAATGCCTGATGCTGCAGCTCGAGCGGGCCGGACGCCAGGAAACGCTGGAGTACCAAATCGTCGACAAGTTCATGGACGCGCTCGGCCGGCGTCGCATGCCTGAGATGGCCAAGGGGCTTGGCGTCTCCGTCGATGAGATCCAGGATGCTGTTCAGGACATCGCCAAGCTGGATCCCCGTCCCGGCCGCGCCTACCTGCCGGACAACGACCAGTACGTCGTGCCCGAGGTTTTCGTGACGAAGCTCGGAACCGATTTCGTCGTCAGCACAAACAACGACCAGGTGCCTCAGCTCCGCATCAGCAATTACTACAAGGACCTGATGTCGAAGGCCGAGAGCTCCACGGAGGTGCGCGACTACATCCGGGAGAAGATCCGCGCGGGGAAATTCTTGATCAAGAGCATCCACCAACGTCAGCAGACCATCACCAATATCGCGAAGGAGATCGTGGTGAGGCAGCGCGACTTCATGGAGCGCGGAGTGTCGGCGCTCAGGCCCATGACCATGGTCCAGGTGGCTGAAGTGGTGGGCGTTCACGAGACCACCGTGAGCCGCGCCGTGTCCGGCAAGTACATGCAGACGCCTCAGGGCATCTTCGAGATGAAGTACTTCTTCACCTCGGGCATCTCGACGTCCGACGGAGGCATCATGTCCAACACAAGCGTGAAGGACATCATCGCCGAGATCTTCGCGAAGGAAGACCACGCCAAGCCTTTATCGGATCAGGAGGTGGTCAAAATGCTGTCCGAACGCCAGATCGTGATCGCTCGTCGCACCGTCGCGAAGTACCGCGACGAGCTCAACATCCTCCCGTCCAACCTGCGGAAGGTCTATTAGCGAGCCGACCTCAAGGCGGCGGCGGCGGACCTCCACGGAACGGGCTCAGTTCCTCGTTCAGGCCCTCCCTCAGCTGATCTTCGGTCAGGCTGCCTGATTTGGTCTTATCCCATCGGTCGAACCATTTCGCGAATCCCCGCGTAAACTCGTCGCGGCTCAAAGCCCCATCCTCATTGGTGTCCAGCGCGTCGAGAAACCCGCGACTAATGAATCGCCCTGGGCCGAACCCGCCCCCCGGACCTCCACCCGGCCCCCGGCCTCCCCCACCCCGCATTCCCGGTGGACCAAAGCCGAACTCGCCGAGCTTGCTGCCCGGAGACTTGCCGGCGAGCTGATCCTTCACGGACTCCGCCCGGATTGGGGCGAACGTCTTGATCGGCTTGATCTGCCCGCCGAAGCCACCCGGGGGAGGACCGCCGGGCCCTCCCGGCTGAGGTCCGCCGAATCCGCCACGGTCTCCCCCACCCCGCCCCGGTCCGCCGAACCCGGGGAAACCGCCGGCGAGCGGCTTCCCAGAAACGGCTGTTTCAAACCGCTCCGCTTTCTCCCTCGACTCCTCCTGAATGGAGGGCCTGATCACAGCAGCAAGTTCATCGACCTGGGAGGCGAGACGCTTCGGATCAAACAGGGTCTCGCTGAACTCGCGCAGGCGGGCCAGGTACCGCGTCTTGAAGGCATCGACCTTGAAAACGCGCTCCAGGAACCGGTTCTCACCCTGCCAGGGCTTTTCAATGCTCAGATTTTCCCGCTCCTCCTGCGATCCGCGCATTCCAAACTGGCCGAAAGAATGATCCAGATCCCAGGGGATGAACTGCAGTCGCCCGGACTTCGCGTCGAGGTGCAGGTAGAAGTTCTGTCCCGGCCCCAGAATTCCGTCGAGTTCCGAGATCCACACCGTCACCGCCATATAGCGAGCAAACTCCTCCAAATCCAAGTAATCGCCGAGCCGAGCCGCAAAGTCCCCATCGCTGGCCCGCGTGACGAACTTGCAGACCTCGATGAGGCGCTGCTTCTGCTCAGGGGTGAGATCCGTCTTCGGATCGTAGGTCTGGTTGTAGGATTTCCAATCGTCGCCGAGATCCGCGAACAGGGCGGGCGTGACAGGCTTGAAAATCGCGCCCTTCTTCGACCCGAAAGCGTCCTTCGCGAAATGAGTGTCGACGTTCTCGACGATCGAGTAGAGCCCCAGGTAGTCGCGCGAATGCTTGCCCGAAACGGTCACCGAAACCCTCGCATAGGCGGTATGGGGAGCGGGAACGCCCGCGTCCCGGTACAGCCGATAGCCCAATACTTCGTTCATCCAGCTGGCGTCGGTGACGTTGTTGTGGAAGTTGAGCTTCGTGAGCCCTGAAAACTTCTGTCCCTTCACATTGTCGTTCAGATCGACCTTCAATGACTTCTTGTCGGAGTCGCGGGACTGCATCCATGTGCCGTTTCCCTTGTAGCGAAGCATGACGTCCTTGAGCGTCTGCCCGCCGATTTCGAGCTCGCCGTGCGCCGACTCAAACTCCACTCCCGCCGCCGCGGCGACGCCGTTGCGCTTGCCTTCCGCGCCTTGGAGGTTCATCCCCGGCCCTCGACCGCCAGGTCCACCGGGTCCGCCCGGTCCCCGGCCAAAGCCGCCGCCCGATGCCATCAGCGCCTGGTTCAATCCTTCGCTGAGGCTGTCTCCGCTCAGCTTTCCCCGCTTTTCCTTGTCCCAGGCCGCGAACCACTTCTCGGCCAGAGCTTCAAACTCCTTGCGCGTCAGCTTCGCGTCCGCATTGGTGTCGCCTTCCTTCAGAAACGCGGGCGCCACGATCATGCCGGGGCCAAAGCCGCCACCCGGACCGCGTCCACCCGGGCCTCCCCCAGGTCCGCCGCCGCGAGGACCGCCAAAGAAACCACCACCGCCCTTGGGCTCCAGCTTCGCCCATTCCTCAGGGGATGCCGTCAGGTGAACGGGCCAGATGTTAGTAAGCCGGAGCACCGCCGCCGCGCCTCCCTCATCCGCAGTGCGGGCCGCCTGGTCCTTGTCCTTGGGCTTATCCTTTGCTGTCCCGGCGAACGGAATAGCGATCCAGGAGCAAAGAACGCAGAGAACACAGAGAACGGACGCAGGAACACGAAATCGGACACCGTGTGACATCGAGGTGAACATTTTCATCAGCACCCAGAGTCCAAAATGGTGATCGGGTTACAAGCCAAGACTGCCATCCCGCCTGCGCATTGTTTGCATATCCGCGGATAGGGGTTTGAGGCAAAACGCCGCCCTTGGGGATGCGTCGGAGCGCTGTGGGATGGAGGACTCGCCGATAGGCGGCCCATCAGGGCGGGAACGGCAGAAACTCGATCTTGCGGACGTAGCCGAAATTGCTCTCGGTGATCAACAGGTTGCCGTCGTAGTCGGTGGTGATCTGGCGGGTGTTGCTCACCTTATGGAGCGACGGGTTGGCATAGAACCACGCTCCATCCCCATCGTGGGCCCCGGTGGAATCGCCGTTCAGAATCCGGTGGATGTGCGCGTCGGTGTCCACATACCACACCTGGCTTGGAGCGTCGGTGCAGACAAAGAACGCGCCTGTGGGCAGAAACCAGATTCCACGGACCTGGACCAGCGAGGTTTCCGTCGCGAGGTATCCGTCGCCCCCCTTGATCCCCGCAAAGGACGGGGTTCCGGCAATAACTGTTCGCGATCCATCGAACTCGAATCGAGTGACCTGATCCCGGGCGGCGTCCGCGACAACGAGGTGTCCGCCCGGATCCATCAGCAAATTGGCGAGATCGGAGAATCCCTCCGCAAAGACCGAAAGACCATTCGTCGAATCCCAGCTCATGATCCTCGACGAGGCGGAGAAATACAGGATCGACTCATCCTCGCTCACCCAAAGCCCCCGCCCTCCCGGAATCGCTCCTCCGTAGTCCGCCAACGCCGTCATGGTCCCGAGGGTGTCCACCTTGCGAATGTAACCGTTCTCCCGATCCAGGAAGTAAAATGTGCCGTCTCCACGAACCCAGAGCCCGTTGGGATTGTTGAGCGAGATCAGCGTGGCTGGCGCGGGATTGGTGTCGCCCTTCCCGGCCACATTGTTGCCGGCCACCGTGGTGATGATTCCGTCGCGATCGACTTTGCGGATCGCGTGCGCCCGTTTGTCGGCGATGTAAAGGTTGCCGGCGCGATCCGCCATCGTGATGTGAGGCGACGACAGGGCCGCGTCCAGCGCGGGTCCGCCCTCCGACTCAGGTTGCCAGCTGTTGCAGGTCAGGCAGGCAATCTGACCTGACCCGGCCACCGTCGTCAGACGCCCAAAGGAGTGCGTAAACTTCTCGAAATTGGCGGCGCGCTTCTGGAGCAGCGCGGAGGGATAAACGTCCTCAAGCAGCTGGCGATTCAGACGAAGCAATGAGTCGCCGGTCGCTCCCCCGTCGATGAGCGCCTGGGTGGAGGGCGACAGCCCAACGGCGGCGAAAATGTCGGGCGCATACAAGGGCGCGCCGTTGATAAGATCGTTGAAACCCGTGATGAGCGCGTCCGAAAGCGCGGGATCCGGCCCCTCGACATGCGCGCCAACCAGCTCCTGCGTTTTGAGGCTGAGCTGCGCGGCGATGTAAGCCGAGGCGAGGTTCTGGTCCGTGGAAGCGCTCAGCTTGGCGACGAGCGTCTCCAGATCCAGGATGTCGCCGGCCTGAAAAGTCCACGGGCCCTGGGTCTCTGCGAGGTCCACGGCCTGAGCGCGGAACATCCCCGATTTCCCCTCCAAACCGACATGGAAGCGCGCGCTGCCATCGGTCGTAAACGCGCTGCGCTCACTCGTCCAGGCGCCCGTCGGCGATCCGGCCCGCTGCACCGTCACGACGCCGTTGCTGAAAGCGTTCTGAACAGCAACATCCCCGTTCGGAGTGATGTCGGAAATGCGGAGATCGGCGGAAAGAAGTGAACAGCAGGCGAAGCCGCCAACGAGGGTGCAGAGGATACGATTCAAGTGCCTGACACGGTATCGTAACAATGCGTCCAAGGCAAGAGATGGAGTCTGCTTTTTGTTTCGGAGGCCCCCTTTCGCGGATAACAGGGAGGCATGGGGACGGGGCCGAACGAAACGAACACGGCACGCCCGCTTTCCATCGCGTGATCCCATGCTCCAAGGGTCGCCCCGAGGCCCCTTCGTTTGCTGGATCCCGAAGAGATTACAGAATTGAAGAGAGCGCTCCGTCGACCAGCTCCAACACCCTGGGGGCGCGACTGGCGATCTCCGCGGCGTGAGTGGCCATGATCAGGGTCATCTGACGCTCCGCTTGCAGCTCGAGAAGCAGGTCAATGATCTCGTGGCCCGTTCTTGAATCCAGATTCCCGGTCGGCTCGTCGGCGAGCAGGAGCGCGGGATCGTTCATCAGCGCCCGCGCGATCGCCACGCGCTGCTGCTCGCCTCCCGACAGCTCGTAAGGCCGATGCTCCACCCGCTCCGCCAGCCCCACACGCCGCAGCAACTCGCGCGCCTTCGCCTCAACCTCCGACGCCTCCCGACGCGCGACTCGCGCCGGCAGCGCCACGTTCTCGAGGGCGTCGAGTTCGGGCAGCAGATGATAGGCCTGAAAGACAAACCCCACGCTCCGATTGCGAATGCGGCTGAGAACCGCCGGCGAGCCGGTCGCCACTTCCTCCCCGTTCAAGCGAATGCTCCCGCGATCAGGAGCATCCAGAGCGCCGAGCAGATGGAGCAGCGTGCTTTTCCCGGCGCCCGAGGAGCCCCTCAACGCCAGGAAGTCGCCGTGGCGCGCCTCCAAGCTGATGTTCCGCAACACCGGGATCTCGCGCCGGGCCAGCCGGTACGACTTGAACACTCCGCGCGCCGCCAGGAGAGGCTCACTCATGGCGCAACGCCTCCACAGGTTGAAGTCGCCCCGCCGTCCACGCCGGCGCCGCGCCGGCGAGGGTGCAGATCAGAAGGGAGCCGACGCAAATCATCCCCACGT
This sequence comes from Verrucomicrobiota bacterium, assembly GCA_016199985.1. Classification (GTDB taxonomy): domain Bacteria; phylum Verrucomicrobiota; class Verrucomicrobiia; order Limisphaerales; family UBA11320; genus UBA11320. The sequence goes on from JACQFQ010000060.1 coordinate 16,788, forward strand.
CCGACGCCATCAGGTCCGCCGGCAAATCATAGAGTTTGTAAATCGACGCGGTCAGCAGATTACGGCCCGCGATATGGCTCAGAAAGTGGAGGAACTCGTTTCGGTAATGAAGCGCGAGCAACCCGAGCCCGAGGCCTGTCGTGACGCCAATGACGCCCACGACAATCCCCTGGCTCAGGAAAATCCACACCACCTGGCCGCGCGTCGCGCCCAGGGCTTTCAGAACGCCGACCTCGCGGGTCTTTTGCACCACGAAGGTGATCAGCGAGCTCGTGATGCCGAAGGCCGCGACGAGCACGATGAAGAACAAGAGGAAGAAGATCATGTTCTTCTCCAGTACGAGCGTGTTGAAGAGCTCGGAGTAGCGCTCCATCCACGTGATGACCCGAAACTCGGGACCGAGGATCTGCCGCAGCTGGGTTTGGACCGCGGGGGCCGCGAAGGGATCGCTCAGCACCACATTGAGTCCGTGCACCTGCGTCCCCAGTTCGTAGAAATCCTGCGCGGTCTCCAGGGACGTGATCACGAAGAGCGCATTGAAGTCGGCGAAACCCACGTCGAAAATGCCGCGCACTTCGAGCTCATCCGGCAGAATGGCCTCGTCCTTCTTGGCTTTGGCATTGTCGACAATTCGCCGCACGTTCGCCGGAGAATACACAGAGAATCGATCTCCAACCTTCAGTTGAAGCCCGACCGCCAGGTCCTTTCCGATCAGCGCGCCACGGCCATCGAGGTCATTCGTGCCCAGCACGACGCTCCGCGGGATGAGGCTGACCTGGGGTTCGAGGCCGGCATGAATGCCACGGAGGATTGGCGTGTCGTTCAAGGTCTCGCCGTTGGGCAGCTTGACCTCGGCAAGCACCTTGCCCAACACCGACGGAGCGGCCGCCTGCACCCGGGGAAGATTGGTGACCAGAGACATCACCGTCCGCCAGTCGCGGATGGTCGCGTTCTGCTCCGCGCGGGCGATCTCGATGTGGGAATTGAATCCGAGGATCTTGGCCCGCCATTCGCGATCGAAACCGCTCATCACCGCGATGACCACGATCAACACCGCCACGCCCAGCATCACCCCGAGGATGGAGATGAGAGTGATGACCGACACCGACGTCCGCTTCGGTCTCAGATACCGAAGGGCCAGGAAGAGCTCGAAGGGGAGTCGGAACATGCCGGGGTCACCGAAGCTGCGTGCGGCCTTGTCCCTTGACGATCTCGCCGATCATCCACGCGCCATGGCCCGATTTGCGGATCGTCCGAAGGATCGCGTCCGCCTGGTCCGCCGCCGCGACCACCGTCATGCCGATGCTCATGTTGAACACCTGATACAGCTCCGTCTCGTCCACGCCCCCGCGACTCCGGAGAAGGTCGAAGATCGGAAGCATCGGCCACGAGCCGCGTTGGATCACCGCGTCGAGGGCCTTGGGCAGCACGCGGGGGATATTGTCGACGAAGCCGCCGCCCGTGATGTGCGCCAGCCCGCGAACTCCTCGCAACTTTCCGGGCCGGTTATGTTTCTTAACCAAGGATTGAACGAGCGGCCCATAAGAAACATGAACCTTCAACAGCTCCTCGCCCAGCGTGGATTCGAAGCCGGCGGGCCGGCTGGACAGCTTGAGCTTGAGCTTCTCGAAAAGAAGCTTCCGCGCCAGCGAGTAGCCGTTGGTATGGAGGCCGCTGCTGGCGACGCCGATGATCGCGTCCCCGCGCCGGATCTCCCGCGCGCCGTCGAGCATTCTCGATTTCTCCACAACGCCGACGATCGTGCCGCTCAGGTCGTACTCGCCGGGCTGATAGAAACCAGGCATCTGGGCCGTCTCGCCGCCGATCAAGGCGCACTGATTCTCGGCGCAGGCCTTCGCGAAGCCCTTGATGATCTCGGTGAAGATCTGGGGCTCCAAAGTCCCGGCGCCGAGGTAATCGAGAAAGAAGAGCGCCTCGGCGCCGAGCACCGCAATGTCGTTGACGCAGTGGTTGACCAGGTCCTGGCCGATGGTGTCGTGGCGATTCATCGCGAAGGCCACTTTCAGCTTGGTTCCGACGCCGTCGACGCTGGACACGAGGATCGGCTGGCGATGCCTCTTCAAATCGAGGGCGAACAGTCCGCCAAACCCCCCCACCTTTCCCATCACTTCGCGGCGATGGGTGGAGGCGAGCAACTGGGGGAGGGTGGCCTTCACTCGATTCCCGAGATCAATGTCCACTCCGGCGGCGGCGTAGGCTTTTTGCTTCATTTCGATGGGTCTTTGAACAGCGCGCGGAGTATTCGAACGAGGTTCCAGGGTGTCGAGCAGAATTGGAACGCGCCCTCCCGGCTTACAAAGTTGTAATGGTGCGGAAAGGCTGCGGACAGAATGCCGATCTACCTTCTGCGTCACATGGCAGAGATCAATTTGAAAACAAAGGCACTGAATATGAAACCGATCATGAACTTTGGTCCCCGTCCCGTCTCGGCCTGGCTGAGCATCGGGCTACTCGCAGGCGGCCTCTGGCTCGCGCTCCACGACGTCGCCTCCGCAAAGGATGAGAAAAACCCTCCCGTCCGGATCGAAATCGACAAGACCCCCATTCCCCGGGAAGGAAAGTTCACCTCCAGCTTCTCCCACGTCGTGAAAAAGGTCAGCCCGAGCGTCGTGAAGGTTTACTCCACCGTAAAATCGAAGATTGTCCGCGGGCGAGGCGGGAACCCCCTGCTCGACGATCCCACTCTTCGCCGCTTCTTCGGCGATGACTTCGGCGGCAACGGCGGCGACCGCAGAAACTACCGCACCCCCCGCGAACAAGGCCTCGGCAGCGGCGTCGTCATCAGCAAGGATGGCTACATCCTCACCAATAACCATGTGGTCGAGAACGCCGACGAAATCAAGGTGTCGGTGGGCGAGGAGGAGAAGGACTATATCGCCACCGTCATCGGCCGCGACGACAAGACCGACATCGCCGTCCTGAAGATCGACGCCAGCGACCTGACGCCCATCACGACCACCGACAGCGACGCGATCGAAGTGGGCGACATCGTCCTCGCCGTCGGAAACCCTTTCGGGATCGGGCAAACCGTCACCATGGGGCTCGTCAGCGCCACCGGACGCTCGGCGCTCGGGCTCCACTACGAGAACTTCATCCAAACCGACGCCCCCATCAACCCCGGCAACTCGGGCGGAGCGCTCGTTGATTCCCAGGGACGCTTGATCGGCATCAACACCGCCATCCTGAGCCGCACCGGAGGCAATCAGGGCATCGGATTCGCCGTTCCCATTAACCTCGCCCGCTTCGTCATGGAAAGCATCGTCAAGGACGGCCGCGTCGTGCGCGGATTCATGGGCGTGCATTTGCAGCCGATGACCCCCGCCCTCGCCCGCCAGTTCAAGCTCGGCGACTCCTCCGGGGCCATGGTCGCGGAAGTCCAGCCAAACACGCCGGCGGCCAAGGCGGGGCTGAAGGACGGCGACATCATCCTCGAACTCGACGGCCGACCCGTGAAGGACAGCCACTCGTTGCGGCTGCAAGTGAGCCAGACCGCCCCAGGAACCAAGATCAGCTTGAAAGTGGTTCGCGAAGGCGAGAAGCGGAAGGTGGACATCGTCCTGAAGGAACTGCCCGACAATCTCGCGGCGTCGAACGAAAAAGAGAAGTCCGGGAGCAAGTCCGACGCGTTGGACGGGGTGACCGTGGGCGACCTGGACAAGGCGACCCGCAACCGCCTGAGCGTGCCTGCCGAGGTGAAGGGCGTGGTCGTAACGGCGATTGAGGAAAACTCGGCGTCCGCCGAGGCCGGACTCAAGGTCGGCGATATCATCCGCGAGATCAATCGTCACCCTGTGACGACGGCCGAAGAGGCCGTGGACCTCAGCGAGAAGATCAAGGAAGACACAGTGCTTTTGCGGGTTTGGACTCCGGATGGCAACGGCCACGGAACCAACCGCTATGTAGTGGTACAGGAGGAAAAACGGAAGTAACTCCACTTCCATCAAATCCCACCAACACCACCCTCCCAGTGCCGCTTCGAAGGCATCTCATGGGAGGGTGTCCTTTTAATAACGCCGCGCGCCCATGACCGCCGCGCTCGCCGGGGCGCCCGTCCGAAACGGCGATGAGGCCGCTCCGATGAATTCAACGTTTGAAACCTTTGAATGAATCCCCCTTACTGACCGACGCGATGCGCATCCTGGTTGTGGAAGACGACAAGAAGATCGCCGGCTTCGTTGTGAATGGCCTGAGGCAGGCGGGTTTTGCCGTCGATGGATGCGGCGACGGAGAGGAGGCTCTGGTGATGGCGCGATCCACTCCCTACGACGCCGCCGTCCTCGACCTCATGCTTCCCAAACGCGATGGCTTGGGCGTGCTCAAGGTCCTGCGGGCTGAAGGCGTTCGGATGCCTGTCATCATCCTCAGCGCCAAGGCAAGCCTCGACGACCGCATCAAGGGGCTGCAGGCGGGCGGCGATGACTATCTCACGAAGCCCTTCGCCTTCTCCGAGCTCCTCGCCCGCGTCCAGGCCCTCATCCGCAGGGCCACCCAGTCGGCCGAGCCCACCAAGCTCATCTGCGGCGAGCTCACCATGGACCTCCTCGCTCGCGAAGTGACGCGCGCCGGCCAGAAGATCGAGCTGCAGGCGCGCGAGTTCGGCCTGCTCGAGTATCTCATGCGCAACACGGGGCGGGTGGTCACGAAGACGATGATCCTCGAGCATGTCTGGGACTATAGCTTCGACCCGCAAACCAACGTGGTCGATGTGCTCGTCCACCGACTGCGCTCCAAGGTCGACAGAGATTTTCCCGTCAAACTCATCCACACGCTCCGAGGCGTGGGCTATGTCATCAAGAGCGCTTAATCGACTCGTCCGCACCATCAGCTTTCGGCTGAATCTTTGGTACGCCCTCGTCTTCACGGCCAGCGCGGCCGCCCTTTACTTCTTCATCTACCTGCTGCTTTCCACGGCCATTGAGCAGGCGGATCGCGAGGTGATCAACGCGCAGCTGAAGGAGCTGGAGGTCGTGTATCAAGCCGGCGGATTGAGAGCCCTGCAGCTTCGCGCGCAGGCGTCCACCGAAGGCCGCAAAGGGCGCAGCTATTTTGTCCGCCTGCTCAGCCCCAATGGCCAAGTGTACACGGTCTTTGTGCCGCCGGACTGGGTGGGCTATGAAAAGTCGGAGCAGCTGGTCGGCAACCAGCGATATCAGGTCGTCAGCCCCTACATCCGCATCCCCAAGGACGACGAGCGCGATCTCACCATCGGATCGGTCACCTTCCGCGACGGCTTCTCGCTGCAGGTCGGCCGCATCACGCACAATCGCGAGATCCTCCTCGAGCCCTTCCGGCGGACGTTCTTCATCGTGATGACCCCGGTTCTCATCCTCGCCCTCCTGGGCGGCGCGATCTTCGCGCACCGGGTCACGCGGCCCATCCGCCAGATTCTCGCGACGGCGAAATCCATCATCGAGACCGGCAAGCTGGACGCGCGCGTTCCGGCTTCGCAGACCGACGACGAGCTCGCGGAACTCGCGCGTCTGTTCAACCACATGCTGGACAAAAACCAGGCGCTGATCCGGGGCATGCGCGACTCCCTCGACAACGTGGCTCACGATCTGAGAACGCCGCTCACCCGCCTCCGCGGCATCGCGGAGCTCGCGCTTCAAAAACCCCACGACCATGCCAACGCCGCCGAGGCGCTCGCGGATTGCGTCGAGGAATCCGATCGCGTCCTCACCATGCTCCGCACCCTGCTCGATGTCGCGGAGGCGGAGGCTGGCGTCATGCGGCTCAGCCTGGAGCGCTGGGATGTCTGCTCGCTCCTGGAGGAGGTCGCGAGCCTGTATGACTACGTCGCCGAGGAGAAGCGACTGAACCTGCGGCTGGAACTGCAGCGTCCCTGCTTCGCGAGCATCGACGCCAACCGCATGCGGCAGGTGTTCGCCAATCTGCTCGACAACGCGATCAAGTACACGCCCGAAGGAGGCACGGTCACCGTTCGCGCCCGGACCGAGCCGGGGGCCGTGGTGGTCCAGTTCCGCGACAATGGCATGGGCATCCCGTTTGAGGAGCAGGACAAGATCTGGGAGCGCCTCTATCGCGGCGACAAGAGCCGGTCCCAGCGAGGACTGGGATTGGGCCTCAGCTTGGTGAAAGCGATCGTCCAGGCGCATCAGGGCGAGGTCAACGTCGCCAGTTTGCAGGGAGAAGGATCGGTGTTCACGGTTCGGCTGATCGAGCATCCGCCGCAGCATCAGGTCGCCAGCGCGGCCTGACTTCCCGAGCTCAAGCGTTGTCCCGCAAGGTCGATCTTCCCCTGGGCGGTCGCGAGACGCGGCAAGGACGCCACGCCACGGACTCGTCCTCGATTCATCGACTTGGCAATGCGCGCAATAATCCTCGGGTCAGGCCCGGATCTGGAGCAGTGGTCGGTCTCCTCAGAGAATCCCTACACGCTGCGGGATTGGCAGCGCGAGTCCTTCTCCGACGCCGGCATCGAAGACCTGGTTGTCATCCCCTCAACGCTGGGCAGGAATCGGCTGGGCCTCCTCGTCAGCGCCGCTCGCTATTTGGAGGAGGGGCCGTGCCTCGTGGCCTATGGCGAGCTGGCGATCCAGAGCGACGTCCTCCGCGCGATGACTTCGGGGATCGACCCCATCGAAATCGCGTTTGAACCCGGCGACAACGCCACGAGATCGGCGGGAAGCGAGCGGTTCAGGGTGCTTTACAACGCGACCCACCGGCTGACCGGTATCCTGACAACGCCGCGCGAGATCCGACGCAGCCCCGCTCACGGCTCGGGGCGCATGGTGGGACTCTGGCGATTATCCCAGGAAGGATGGTCGCAAATCCGTCGCGCGCTCGAGTTTCTCTCCTCCGAGGAGCGGCATCGCCTGGACATCCCAGGGCTGCTGGCGCGGCTCGTCCGCTCCGGAACGCAGGTCCGCCTGGTGCCCGTCAAAGGCGACTGGCGCGAGGTCGTCGCGCCGGAATCCGTCGAGTTGGGAGAGCGCGCGATCGCCCCCCGACGCCGCTCCCGCGCCGCTCCAAGCCTGCTGCGCGCGGCGTGATCGGGTTCACTCGGGGCTTGCGTCGCGCGCCGGCTCCGCTAACACCTGCGCCGTGCTGCTGTTTCGAGAAAGAATCCCGCAGGACTGGATGCCTTCCGTCCTCGACCACCTGCCCGAAGTGCTGGTGGACCACGCCCACCTGGAGCGGAAGGCCGCCACCACCTCCATCAACCTGGAGAAGTATCGGGACCTCTATCCGTATGTCGACGCGCTCACCGCGATCGCCATCGAGGAGTTGCAGCATTTCCAGCTCGTGCTGAATCTTCTGAGGAAGCGGAGCATCGACTTCGGACAGCCTTATCCGAGCCTTTGGATCAGCGGACTCATGCGGAGCGTGCGCCCAGGACGCAAGGAGCAGGCCATCGATCATCTCCTGTGCTGCGCCCTCATCGAAGGACGCAGCTGCGAGAAGTTCCAACGCCTGGCGGAAGGACTGAAGGAGCGGGATCCGGAGCTCGCGGCATTCTATGGCGGCCTGGTGGAGTCCGAGGGGAATCATTATGCGACCTACCTCCTGCTGGCGCAGGGCATCAACAGGCCGGAGACGGACGCGCGCCTCGACTACTACCTCGACCTGGACGCGACGCTCATTCGACAACCCCGTCTGCACCACACACTGCATTGAGTCAGCGAACGAGAAGAGGGGCCTGCCCCGAGGAGAGGGTCATCGTCCGAGGTCGACGCGTTTCCCTTCGAACCGTTGGCCGCGTATTTCGACCAAATCCAGTTCCACTGAAAACGCTCCGCCCTGCTTCAATCCATCCGATCGTGCGCGAAACCGCGACGTATCGCCCACGGTCTCTCCGGTCTGGGAACTCGCAACGGGAGCGAAGGAGATGGTCTCGACAGTCCCGCCGCGAATAGTCCGCGCGGCAATCGACGTCGACGGAAGCCGCAGGAAGTTCTCAGCGTGGCCATCGAGCGCATAGAGGTCGAGTGCGCCCTCGACGCGATCCAGGACGAACTCGACATTGAAAGCGTGTTCGCCCAGCGGCAAAAGAACACCTCCGTGCGGCGCCACGTGAACGTGCCCCGACACGGCCCCTTTCTCGACGGAGGCCTGAGGCTCATCACAACCCGCCAGCAGTCCCGAGAAGGCGACGAGGGAAACGATTCGAGGAAGCGCGCGCATGTCCGAAGCCTAGCGAGCCTCCGCCGCCCAACGCAAGAGGGGCAACGCCCCCGTCAACATGACAGCCTGGGGAGAAGCCCTCGTAGCCCGAGCCAACGAATCGGAGGGCTCGCCACATTGAACAGGGTCTGAAAGCCAGCCCCATCGACGCGCCGGCGCGCACAGCGCGGGCCGTGCAACCACAGGTTGTGGCTTCACCGCCGTAGCGCAGAGTGCCAAGTCTGCTGTGCCGCAGGCTGCCTAGCCTGCATCGCGGTCAACTTAGCCTTCGCACGTCCGATACGACCACAGCGCGAGTCCGTTCTTGAACGCCTGCCGACTGGGCAGTCGGCGGTACAGCAGCGCTACTATAAAGGCGCCTACAACCGCGAGATGATGCTCTCTCCTGACTTGTTGTCTGAATCCCCAGAGTGGTATCCTGGAACACAGAATGAAGACGTCGATTTTCTTGCTCTCTTTGCTCCTGTGGGCCCAAAACTCGCGCGCGGCAAATCTGATCGTTAACGGCGGCTTTGAGGCGGGCACGACAGGCTGGTATGGCAGCTTCGGTCTCTACGGCACGAGCCCGACACCTTACGATGGCAAGACGGTGGGTGTGCTGGTCGACATCACGCACAGCAGTGTAAATCGCACACTCACGCAGACAATACACACACAACCGGGAGCGAGCTACAAGGTTGCTTTCGCCCTGCGGCTCCCGGACCTGTTTGAAATCGATCCCGGGGTGTGGGTTCCCGTCGCCGGCGACTCGGAGGGAGGGTCTGCCACTATAGAGGTGCGTTGGAACGATCGGACCTTGAGCGCGATCCCGGTCCTCAATCGAAACTCGTGGAAGCGCTACTCTCTTCAGACGGTTGCAAACACGGACACCACGGAACTCAATTTCTACAACGCCTACAGCACAGCATGGCCATTCATTGATGGTGTTTCCGTCGTGGCGATCCCGGAACCCTCGGTATTCCATCTATTCGCGGCGGTCGGAGCGGTGTTGGGGTTCAGGTATCGCGCAAGACCATCGCCCTCGTCCGGCCCGCCCGGACAAACGACACTTAACAGATGAACAAGACGCCACCGAGGACGGTTGACGCTTTCGACCGGCGAACCCGACCGGCGGGCTTCCTGCCCGCCGCCGAGGGCCGCGTCCTCGCGGCCCTGCCACATTCTTTTGAATGGAGTCCGCGAACCGGAGAGTCCAACAATCACCTGTATGGATTCCCGGTTGCGCCGCCAATTACTCGCGGTTCCGCTCGCGCTCTGGCTGAGCTTCGGCTCGGCCCAAGCCGATTCGACGCCCGGTTCCCCTCTGCTTCGAAAGCCCGCCACGAACCACTGGGCCTTCAAATCTCCCCTGCGCTCCCAGCCGCCGCGGACGCGGGAGAGCGGGTGGATTCGCTCGCCCATCGATGCCTTCGCCGTCGCGAGATTGGAAAAGGAGGGATGGCGCCCGTCGCCCGAGGCGGACCGACTCACGCTCATTCGCCGGCTGTCGATCGACCTGACCGGACTTCCCCCCACCCTGGATGAGATTGACGCCTTCGTCAGCGACCCCGCGCGCGACGCCTGTGAGCGCCAGGTCGAGCGCCTGCTCAGCTCTCCCCACTACGGCGAGCGATGGGGCCGCCATTGGCTCGACGCCGCTCGCTACGCCGATTCCAACGGCTTCGAAAAAGACCGCGCGCGAGAGATGTGGCACTATCGCGACTGGGTCATTCAAAGCCTCAACTCCGATCTCCCCTACGACGCCTTCCTCACCCACCAGCTCGCCGGCGATCTCCTGCCCAACGCCACCCAGGATCAGCTCATCGCCACCGGCTTCCTTCGCAACTCGATGATCAATGAGGAAGGCGCCATCGACCCCGAGCAGTTTCGCATGGACGCGATGTTCGATCGGATGGACTGCCTGGGCAAGGCGGTGCTCGGACTCACCGTCCAGTGCGCGCAATGCCACGATCACAAGTACGATCCCTTCTCCCAGGAGGATTACTACCGCCTCTTCGCTTTTCTGAACGACGTGGATGAATACACCGCTCCGATCTACTCCCAGGCCGAGCTGCTCAAGCGCGATAGCGTGCATGAGCAGCTGCGCCGCCTGGACGAGGAGACACAACGCGCGCTTCCCGACTGGCGCGAGCGACTGGCGCTCTGGGAAAACCGGGTGAGGAATGATCAGCCCGAGTGGACGACGCCCGAGCTTGTGGAATACGGCGACCCGGGCGGGCTCTCCAAGCTGCAGCCCCAAAAGAACGGCGTGCTGCTCGCCGGAGGTCATAGGTTTGCCGGCGGCGCCTGGCGGATCCGGGCGCGCACGACAATAACGAACATTGCCGCCGTTCGTCTCGAGGCGTTCGCCAACGCCAACCTTCCCTTCAATGGCCCGGGGCGATCCGGCAATGGCATGTTCGCTCTCCGGGAGTTTCAATTGAAGATCGCGCCGGTGAAGACAACCAACGCGCCGGTGGACGTCCGATTCGCCTCCGCAACGGCCGATTTCGAAACATCGCAATCCCCCGGAGGGCCGGTGGCCAAGGACAAGGATTACTACGGGCCGGTTCGATTCGCGATTGATGGGAATGATCGAACCGCGTGGACGATCGACGCCGGCCCCGGGCGCCGCAACACCGACCGCAAGGCGGTGTTCCTCGCGTCGACGAACTTTGGCTTCGTCGAAGGGACCGAGCTCACCTTCACCCTGACATGTCACGACGAGATCGCCTGCTTCCGCATCTCCCTCTCCACCGCGACGAACGCCGTGGCCGATCCGCTCCCCCGCGTCGTTCGCGAGACACTGGCAACGCCCGCGGAGCGGCGGACGCCCGAGCAACAAACCGCGCTCTTCCAGGCGTGGCGGGCTTCGGAGAAGGGGCTGGAGCCGCAAAGGCTGAAGGAAGAGGCGATCTGGAAGCAGCATCCGGAGCCCAGCGGCACGACCCTTGCGCTGCAAGCGCGACGCGACACGCGGCCGACATCTATTCTCAAGCGAGGCGACTGGCTGAAGCCTGACCGCGCCGTGCGGCCAGGAGTCCCGGGATTCCTGCGGCCGCCGTTGGCGGACGCCCAGCCCTCACGGCTGTCATTGGCGCAATGGCTGGTCGACAAACGATCGCCCACCACCGCGCGTGTGTTCGTGAACCGCGTCTGGCAGGCGTACTTCGGCGCCGGCCTCGTCGCCACGCCGGAGGATTTCGGCGTTCAGGGCGACGCGCCCAGCCACCCCGAACTCCTGGACTGGCTCGCCTGCGAATTCATGACACCGGAGCTCGAGAACCCGGGGAGGACCGGCGGCGCGCCCGCAGCATGGTCGATCAAGCATCTCCACCGGCTGATTGTTCACAGCAGTGTGTATCGACAGCGCAGCGCGATCGCTCCCGACGCCTATGAGCGCGATCCCTACAACCGGCTTCTGGCCCGCGGCGCGCGTTTTCGCGTCGAAGGGGAAACGGTCCGCGACATCGCGCTCGCGGCCAGCGGCCTGCTCGACCCGCGCGTCGGAGGAGCGTCCGTCTTCGCGCCCGCGCCGGCGTTTCTCTTCGTGCCCCCCACCAGCTTTGAGCCCTTCCCCTGGCAGGACGCGGCCGGGTCGGATCGCTATCGTCGCGCGCTCTACACTTTCCGTCGCCGATCAACCCCCTACCCGATGCTTCAGAACTTCGACGCCCCCAACGGCGACGCCGCGTGCGTGCGCCGGGCGCGATCCAACACCCCGCTTCAGGCGCTCACGTCGCTGAACGAAACGCTGTTCGTGGAGTGCGCCCAGGCGCTCGCCTTGCGCGTTCTTTCGGAAGCACCCGCCGCGGACGCCGATCGGGTCCGACTCGCGTTTCGACATGCGGTGGGCCGGCCCCCGACCGAGCGGGAGCAGCAACATCTCGCGGGCCTTCTTGAACGGGAGCAGCGTCATATTGGCGAAGGCTGGATCAGCGCGAACGAGCTCGCCACCGGCGCCCACTCCCTGCCCAAAAGCCTCCCCCCGGGCGTCACCCCAACGCAGCTCGCCGCCTACACGGTGCTCTCGCGCGTGCTGCTGAACCTCGATGAAACGATCACCAAGGAATAGCCCATGAACCGAATCACACGGGAACAGGACGCGATGGAGGCGTGGCGCCTGGCGGCGAAGCGCCGATGGTTTTTCAAGCAATGCGGCGTGGGCCTGGGCGCGGTGGCGCTGCGATCGCTTCTGGGCGAGGCCGCCGGCGCGGCGCCGTCCGATCCGCTGGCGCCCAAACTCTCCCATTTCGCTCCGAAGGCGAAGCGCGTGATCTATCTTTTCATGGCCGGCGCCCCCAGCCATCTCGAGCTGTTCGACAACAAGCCCGAGCTCACCCGATGGAACGGGAAGCCGCCGCCAGCGGAGCTTCTCAAAGGCTATCGGGCCGCGTTCATCAACCCGAACTCCAACCTCCTCGGACCGAAGTTCAAGTTCGCTCGACATGGCCAGAGCGGCGCCGAGCTGTCCGAGCTTCTGCCGCATCTCGCGCGAACGGTGGACGACATCGCGATCGTCAAGTCCATGCACACCGACGCCTTCAATCACGCGCCGGCGCAGATCTTCATGAACACCGGGAGCACTCAGTTCGGACGTCCGAGCCTCGGCGCCTGGACAACCTACGGGCTGGGCAGCGAGTCGAGCAGCCTCCCGGCCTATGTGGTGTTCAACACGGGAAGCAAGGGAACCAGCGGCGGCTCGTCGAACTGGGGCGCTGGGTTTCTCCCCACCACCTACCAGGGCGTGCCCTTCCGGAACGGCGGCGAGCCGGTGCTCTACCTTTCCAATCCCAAGGGATTCGACTCCTTCATCCAGCGCGACTCGCTCGACACGATCCGGCTCCTGAACGAGGAAAAGCTCAAGGCCGTTGGGGATCCCGAGATCGCCACGCGGATCGCCTCGTTTGAGATGGCGTACCGGATGCAGGCAAGCGCGCCCGAGCTGATGGACCTATCGAGGGAGTCCAGGCAGGTGCTCGACAGCTACGGGGCCGAGCCGGGGAAGCCTTCTTTCGCGACGAGTTGCCTGCTCGCGCGACGCCTCGTGGAGCGCGGCGTTCGATTCGTTCAGATCTTCCATGAAGCCTGGGATCAACATGGCAATCTCACAAAGGATATCGCCAAGAACTGCCAGGACACCGACCGCGCGAGCGCGGCGCTCGTCCAGGACCTGAAACAACGAGGGATGCTGGACGACACGCTGGTGATCTGGGGCGGCGAGTTCGGGCGCACGCCAATGGTTCAAGGCGGGGACGACGGACGCGACCACCATCCGAACTGCTTCACGATCTGGCTCGCCGGCGGCGGCGTCCGCGCCGGGCTCACGCTGGGAGAGAGCGACGACTTCGGGTTCAACGCGACGCGGGACCGCGTCCACGTCCATGATTTGCACGCCACGCTCCTTCACCTTCTCGGATTCAACCACGAGCAGCTCACCTATCGTTCCCAGGGACGACAGTTCAGGCTCACGGACGTCCATGGCAATCTCGTCACCCAGCTCCTGGCCTGAAGCATGCGCTTGTCAATTCACGTCCTCCTTCGCTCGACATGTTTGCTCGCGCTGGCAACGGTGGCCGCGGTGGCCGCGAAGGCCGCCGAGCCCATCGATGTCTCCGTATGGCGAACCACCGCTGATCTGAGCAAACGGCTCACCGCTGAAGCGCCGTTGCGCATGGCCGAGTCGGAGCCTCAGGGCGCGGTGATCGAGGTGGACGCCTCGCTGCGGTTTCAAAAGCTCCTCGGACTGGGTTCCTCGCTCGAGGCGACAACTTGTTCCAACCTGTGGCGGATGACTCCCCGGGAACGAGGCCGGGTGCTGGACGCTCTCGTCGACCCGGATCGCGGCATCGGGATGAACTTGATGCGGATCTGCATCGGCTCCTCGGACTTCACGGGGGATCCCTGGTATTCGTACGACGACCTGCCAGCGGGCGAGACAGATCCCGGCATGCAACGCTTCTCCATCGCCAAAGACCGCCGCTACATCCTGCCGGTGGTGAAAGAAGCGCGGAAAAAGAACGCCAAACTCCTTTTCTTCGCGTCGCCGTGGAGCCCTCCGGCCTGGATGAAGTCTGGCGGGGTTCTTACAGGCGGATCATTGCTTCCCCAGCACTACGCGGCCTACGCGCTGTATCTGGCGCGTTTCATTGAAGCCTACCGTGACGAGGGGATTCCGCTGTACGCGATCACCGTTCAAAACGAGCCTGGGGTGGACAGGGCGAAGGCGAAGGATCCGAAGTGGCGCTACCCCTCATGCCGCTGGACGAGAGAACAGGAACGGGATTTTATCCGCGATCACCTGGGACCGCTGCTTCGCTATCGGGGGCTGGCGACGCGAATCTGGTGCTACGACCACAACTACAATGTCGAAGCCACGGACGAAGACCCCGGCATCGGCCATCCGCGGCTGATCCTCTCGGATCCGCGCGCCGCGACATTCGTCGATGGAGTCGGCTTCCATGAATATCAGGGCCAGCCGGAAGGCATGACCCAATTCCATCGTGAGTTCCCCTCCACGCCGATCCACTTCACCGAAGGCTCCGTCTTTGGCGTCGGGGGCGCCGCGGAGCTCGTGGCGCGACTGCGCAACTGGGCGTCGAGCTACAACGCATGGGTAAGCATGTTGGATGAGCAGGGCCGTCCCAACAACGGCCCCTTCCCCGCAACCAGCGCGATCGTTCGCCTCCATTCCGAAAACCTGCGGGCTGAATACCTGCTGGAGTATTACGCTTACGGGCACTTCATGAAGTTCCTCCAACGGGGAGCGGTGCGGGTTTCCAGCGAAGGTCCAGTCCGCGGCCTTTCGCACGTGGCCTTTCGCAATCCCGATGGGAACGTTGTCTTCGTCGCGGTGAACCCGGGCAAGGACGCCGTCAGATTCTCGGTCAGAACGAATCGCCGGACGACCCCCGTCGCCATGCCCCCCGAATCGCTCGTTACGCTGCGCTGGCGCGAGTCAAAGCCCTAGCAGGCTGTTGTCCGAAACGTCCCGCCGAGATGGATTCACCAGAGGCCATGAAGCCGCATGTTCTGGGCGTATCCGCTGCAGCGTAAGGATCGCCGCCGAGTCCCTATCCCCGTTTCTCCTCCATGAGGCCGATCAAGTTGCCGTCGGGATCCCGCACGAAAGCCCCCCACAACTCATGGTCGGGCATCTTCGCTGTGAGCTGCGGCGCGCGCTCGTTCCTGGCGCCGCGCCCCACGATCGCGGCGTGCGCGGCGACGATGTCTTTCACGGTGAAATAAAGTATGGAGTTGTGGCCGACGGTTCCCGCGCCCTGCGGCGTGCTCAGCATGATGCGCACGCCCCCGGCCGCGAGAAACGCCAGCTGAGGCGAGGGGCTGAAAAGGAAACTCAGGCCCAGGACATCGCGATAGAACGGCAACGCGGTGGAGACGTCGCTGACGGTGAGGGCAATCTGTCGGATCTCGGAGAGTTTGTGTTGATCGCTCATGGTCGTCTGGTGGTTCGATGGCATGTAACTCCCCCGCCTGGACTGGGCAAGATGAAAACCGCGCCACCAACCCG
Source organism: Verrucomicrobiota bacterium (assembly GCA_016199985.1). Lineage (GTDB taxonomy): Bacteria > Verrucomicrobiota > Verrucomicrobiia > Limisphaerales > UBA11320 > UBA11320. The sequence continues at coordinate 32,464 of JACQFQ010000060.1, forward strand.
CCTCGCAGGGTCTTGCTTTCTCTGCGCCTTCTGCGTCCCTGGGCGCACATGTCCCCGCTCAACCCGTCTCGCTCGCGTTCATCTAGATCGCCGCTTGAGGAGGGCTGATGCTCTTACTATAGAACCCGGAACGATCGAAGCAGCAAACGCGTCGCTTTCCTGCGGCGAGCATCGCGCAGGCATTGACGATCCGACGCGCGCGAGTCTCCATCCGCTTGGCGGAGGTGATCCATTGGATCCAATCTCGGCGCGCGATGGGCGTGATGTCCGTCCACAAGGCCCGGGCCTTCGGCGCGGCCGCGAGAGCCTTCCGGAGATCTGCCGGCGCTTTGGGTTCAGGTTCCTCTCCCGCCGGCGCGATCTCCAGTGTGACAATGTCGCCTGGGTCCGCGCCCGCGGCCTCGCGCATCTTCCGGTTCACTCGGAGCCAATGGCCTCGTTGACCGTCTGGCTCGAGCGTGGCTCGAAAGGGGAAGCCATTGATGGCGCCTTCGACCGACGTCATGCCACGCGAGGGCAGCTTGGCGCTGGCGTTCCTAGGCAAGGTGATAAAGGTCCAAGAGCCGCCCTTGGTGGTCGCTGCCGGCTGGCGGAGCTTCGCTCTGAAACGGATTTTAGAGGCGGTTTTGGTCATCTTTAGTAGTCAGGGCTGATAGTCATTTTTTAGGCGGGCCATGAGGCCGCCTGGCGGTTCAGGTAGTTAATCCCTTTCATCGTGCGCAGCGGACGGATGAACGGCGCGAATGATTATGACTTCCAGTCTGGATACGTTGCTCTGACCCGCTTGGAAACGCGAAAGTATGAGTACCAAATAACAAGGGCAAAGACGCTCTGCGCGAGTCCGAGAAGGATGCGCGTCTCGGGGTCGTCCACATGCATGCCGGAGAACAATGCGAACTGACAAGGCGTCGAAATGACCGCCCAGATGAAAGCCATAATCAACCAGCGTCGTGCGGCCTGCACAGCGCGGGGCTGAAGATCGCGGAGACGGAGGCCAACGGCGATTCCGGTAAGGGCGATAACGCTCGCGCCGGCGGTCGCAACGAGCGCCCAGACCATCATCTTCAGCGTATGCTTACGATACGCGAGGGAGATGAGAATGTACGTGAGAGCAGTAACGATGGGCCCGAGATAAATGCGCATGACGACGAAAAAACGCAACCAACCCGCAACCCCCCGCAATCCAGCGGATGACTGGCTCTGAGTCTCCTCGACAGGAGCTCCCGCGTTCATCTGTTCCGCTGTGGGCGGAGGCCGCGTACTGCGGCGCGGCGCAAAAAGCATGAGTCCAAGCAAGGCGGCAACTCCGAGGGCGAGCTGAATCACCGTCCCGCCATTGAAATCAAACGCAAGCATGGGATGCATAACTAGAGTCGGTTCTGTTGTTGGCGCGACCGTGACGCACACCGCCTAGAACGTCCAAAGGGCAAGCGGCGGCGGCCAAGAGGGACTCCGATTGCACAACCAGGACGTGATGCCGCCGTTTGCCGCGGCACATTGTGAGGTTGCGGATCTTTCATTGGCTTCGCTCATACTGACGAACGAACTGTTCGATGGCTCCGAATGGGCCGAAGTCAGTCTTGCGTGCCGTGACCACGACCACAGGCTGGTCGGATTTGGCGTCTCGCACGCTGCGCTCGACTCCAGGAAAACGCGCGTGGAACGCCACGAAGAAGTCCCACTCGGCGCCTTTGGCGGCGAGAGTGCGCCCCATCCGCAACTCCCGAGTCTCGATGTAACCTGCCTCCAGCAGCGCGGCCCTGCGCTCCCGCCAAAGCCGTGCCGCGGGATGCTCAGATGCCATCTCGGCGGCTACCGGATAGGTATTGGTCATGTCTTGATACTGCGCCTCCATCGCCGCGGCCTTCTCGAACATAGGTCCAAAAGCCGAATCGATGCGCCGCGCCAAGCGCGGAAGGAACACGATACCCAACACAACCGCGGCTATTCCCGCGAGAATCACTTTTGTCTTGGCGCGGCGCATAGTTAGCCTCTGAGCATACAATCGTTAACTGATCCCTGTCATGGTGAGAAGAGGAAGGATGCGCGGCATGCCATTGTCCCCGAGGACAACAACCGCAGTGCGTCCACGAGCGATCTTGTGGCGCGCATTGACCTCGTAACACTCCCCGTCCGTCATCCTGATCGCGAAGGGGACGCCCTTGTTGATCGCTGTTTGAATCTGCTCGTTTGTCATGTGAACATCATCACTACTCCGACCATCACGACGACAATCAGGAAACCGGCAACCAGCACGATGAGGGTCCCGACGACGCCGCGCTGCCATCCCTTAAGCGACATCCATGCGTCCGCCAACTGCTGATACGGTCGGCCGGTAATCAACTCACTCCCGCCGATGCACGCATACACAAACGGAATCGCCGCCGGAATGAGCATAAATGGATTGCCGGGCATGTAGCCGGCGAAAGCAAAAGCAACGCAGACGCCCGCCATCAAGAGGCAGCCGAGAATACCCAGCGTGACTTTCTTCAGCGCTGCCTTCCGAAACACTGTTGATGGGGTGGTGTCCATGTGCGTGATTCCGCCAGGTCGTAGCTCACACGCTCGCCAACTCAGTGAATCAGGCCGCTCACGTGTCCGCCGTAGCTCTCAGCGAAGGCGGAAGGCCGTTGGCTCGAGCGATTTGTTCGCCGACCTCACCGCGAGATCCGCTCCGAGCCATTCCAGATCAAATCGATCGCACGCGGAACCATGAAAATGATGGATGCCTTGCTGCCAAGCCGAACCACCGCGCGTTCCTTGACGAAGTACTCCCAACATGCGATCGCGTTGAAGGCAATCAAGAGCAGACCGAACAGGAGCGAAGGCCAGGGAGTACCATCAAGCCTGAGCCCCAATGCCGATAGCCCGATCACCACGGCGCCGGTAAGCAGACCGATGAACAGGGACTGCAAAAGAAGGCTCAGCAGTCCGAACACGAGGCCCTCTATGATGTTTCCAATGCGCTTCAGAATTCTCATGGCGTGCGAAGCGGCCAACGACCCAAGGTTTAGGGCGTATCACGCCCTCAGCGACCGCCGCCGGAAACGGCCGGCCGGGTGCAACAGTCGCGGACAAATGACCTGAACCGTGCAACCGCCCAGCGGGGCGGTGGTTCGCTGCGGTCCTATGGTGAGATCACAGTCTCTTTCTGCGACGCTCATTTTCTGGGCAAGAGCGACTTCAATTCGCTCGGAGCCGGTAAAACTGCGCTGGACTTGCGTTGGTCACACTCGCGGATACCCATCCGGAGTCTATCGTCCAAGGAGTCGAAACCGTGCCCCAACTACCCGTCAAAGCGCCAGCGCTCTCCAGGAGAGACAAGCTGCCATTGTTCGTCCATGTCAGGTGGAGCACTTCCGAGCCTGCCGATAGATTCGCTCCCGCAATCAGCAGCGGTGGAGGCAAGGGCAAGGCGCGGAAATCATCCGCCCACATCTGGCCTTCGGAAATAGGACCGTAAAAAGTATCCCCCGCAACGCAAAACGAGAACGTACTGGTTGCTGTCATTCCGGGGGACATTTGGCTCACCGTCAGTGAATCGAGTTGTGTCCATGCCGAGCCGGCGCCAGTGGAATCATACCAGGCTTGGATCGTCTGGTTCGCGGGGTAATAAACCAAACGCAGGCCGAACAGCGTGTTGTTCGTGGAGGGAACGACGACTGGGCTTGTTGAGCCGCCCTCAAGGGCCCGAATCCAAACCGAACCGAACGACGAACCGGTTCTATGCTGCCCCATGCCCAGGCCAAAGCCGTGAAATCCGCCGTTCGCAAAGGCTTCTGTATCCAACACGAACAAATACAAAGCCGAGCCGCCATCGCCGTTAGGCACAGTGTTATGGCCGACGATGTCAACCATCCAGCCCTCGGCCACGGTCGGCTTCCCATTCCAAATCTTGCCAGCCCGCTGGTGGTCGCTGGTGGTGATCGAATCAAGCAAGCTGGCATGACCATTCGTGACGACAACAGTCATTTGACCGAGCCATTGGTTGGTAATCGTCCAATGGGTCGAGGAATAGAGTGTCGAGGAAAAATCGTCCGTTCCTACCCAGTCAGCTCCGGTGCATTGGCTGGCGGCAAGGAGCAAAAAGAGAGTGACGACACGAACTGTGTTCTTCGCGATCCAGATTCTAAGGCTCGGATGTTTCATAGTTTTCACAACGCTCGCAGAGGAATCGCGGATGGGCACTCGCCCGCCATAATCGTGCAGTCCCCACAAGTGAAGAAAAGCCAGCCAGGATCTGAGATGGGTTGGATGGCGAACCCGAGCACGTCCCGGTAGAAGGCGGCGGACGACCGCAAATCTGGAACGGCGATGACAAAGCTTGTTCGTGTGATTGTCGGCATAGTGTGCGAGTAGGCTATGGCTTAAGAGCTGAGTGACGGCCTGTGGACGAATGGTGCGATCAAGATGCCACAGGGCTCAGTGACTTAATCAACCGATGACGAAACCGACCGATCACCCGTCCTGCGAAGCCTTGTGCAAAGAAGGAAGGCCGTTCAGTCGAGAGAGTTGTTAGGCGTTTTCGGTTCATTTGGTTTTGGGCGGCTGAGTCTTCGTCTTTTGAGGTGGCACGCTCCGGAGTTCGTAGCGAGTCCCAGCGGCTTCAAAGCCCTTCAGCGTCTCTTCGGCGTCGTCACCGATCGTGGCCAAGGTCAATGTCCCGTCCTCAATCTTGAAGAAGGCTCGGACCGATTGCCCGATGCTAACGCTCTGTGACGGTGGACAACCTTTGATCGTGGCGTGTAACTGCTTTGGGTCTTTGCCTGCAGGCAGTGTAATTGTCGTCTCAAACCAAAAGTTCGTGTCCCGGTGAAAATGCAGGGAATTGCCGGAGATCGTGATGGTGATTTTTTGGCGCGCGTTGTCGCCCACCAGGACTCCCTCCCACGTTCCCTGGAGAAGTCGCAGTTCCACAGCGGTTGGTTGACTGGCAGAGTGTTTGGCGTTGGCGGCGAGTTGCTCGCCCGCGTTAGCGATGAACGAGGCGACGACGCAAACAACGGTGATGGTATGTCGAAATAGATTCATGGCCTCAAGTGTCAGGCGGCTGGCTGCGGAGGTTATCAGAAACTTGTGAAAAGATTGTAAATAATCCGTTCGTACGGGGCGCGAGGAAACGCATAAGAGTTGAGTGACGGCCTGCGAACGAGCGGGACGATCAAGATGCCGCAGGGCTCAGCCGCTAAATCAACCGGTTATTGATTCCTCTTGCGAATCTGCCGCCACCGCCGCAACTCTGCGACTGCGCTGGACAGGGCGAGCGAGCCAAGTCCCAAGCTGACCAACAAGCACACTCCGAAGAACACGGGACGGTCTTGGGGAGTGACGACTTTATAACCGTCTGCCGCGGACTCGAACCTGAACTGACGTAGAAGCAGGGCAACGATGCCAACAAGAAACAACATCAGTCCGAATCCGAACATGAACACGCAGACGAAGATGCTGGGACTTCTCGGGCGCATGAGCTACCTACGTCTATGAGCTGAGTGACGGCCTGCAAACGAATGGCACGACAAGGATGCCACAGAGCTCAGTGACTGACGCAACCGGTGATGAACCCAGGCCCCACCCGTCCTGCGAGGCTTTGTGCGAAGAACGAAGGCCGTTCACTCGAGCGATCTTGTTAGGCCTTATCGTCGTCATTGTGTCTGTGTGATGATTCATAATTGACTCCTGCCCACTGCGCGACGAGGGGTCCCAACCAAGCACTCGTCTCAAACTCTTCATGTGCCAGGAGTTTGAATTCGCCGGCGCCTTCGAGCAGAAGCCCCCAAGAGTGCTTGACCAAATCATCAACCTTACCACCGTCGTAGACCTGTCGGACAATCCGCACGTCCCGTTTGTCCACCTTGCGGCGGGTGCGACGTGTCAGGAAAATATTCTCAACCAAAAGCTTGTCTCCGTGAAACGTGTAAGCCGTGACTGACCACAAACGCCACCAAGCCGTGCCGAAACCGTAGCGAAAGATGACGATGCCACAAACCCACCAGAGCACCGCGAGCCATAACGGCGCTTTCCGAACGGCGAGGGCCTGATAAGTTAAGAAGGGGCCCGCGAAAAGCCAACCAAGCAGCCAGCCTCCAAAGAGCAAATAAAAAGTCCACATGAACCACGGCGGACCAACTCTTCGACGGTTGATGACCACGTCACCATCGCGAGAGGTCGTCACTTGAAATCCCTCGGGGGCAATAGTTGTGGCTGCGGGTTGCATCACAGACAGGAGGCGTTTCCGGCCTTTGGCTTTTTTGCGTCCGCTGCATAGTTGGAGATGAAGGCGTAATCGACTTCGTAAGTCTTGGTCTCTCGCAGTCCAAATTCGTGCTGCTCAAGAAGCTCCACCAAGCGGTCGCCGCCAACCCGAAACCCGCAGCGAAAACTGGCCGGCGTAATCGGCGTTGGCTCCAGCGCTGTGCTAGACGACGGCACATTCATTTTCTATCTCGGTTTTGCGAACTCGACTCGACCATTATCTTCCAGGAGATCCCAAAGCGATCCATTACGATTCCGTATCGCTCAGCAAAAAATGTTTTCAGCAAAGGGATTTGGATCTGCCCGCCTTCGCTGAGAGCCGCGAAAAACCGTTCGGCTTTCTCCGCAGTTTCCACTCGGAGAGCAAACGAAAAGCCTGCAAACGTCGTTTCGGTTGGCGGCCTCTCGCAACCGCAGTCTGACGCCATGACCTCAGTGGAACCGATGCGGAATGTCGCGTGAAATATCTTCTCCTCCAGTCCTGGCCTCATTTGGGAAGGGTCTGGACATTCGCGAAACCGCATCGTGAAGAGAGTCTCGGCTCCAATCGTCCGGCAGTAGAAATTGACCTCTTCTTCAGTGCGCCCGTAGAAATTTAGCGTGGTTTGAACGTTCATGAATTGTCCTATGCGCGTGGTAACAATCAGAACCTCACGACCGAAGCCCAGGAAACAACCCATCGCAATAAGGCCAAAGATCGCAGGGGCAGCCATCCGGACCGACATGCTTCCACCTTCCGGATAAAAGTCAGGAGGGCCAAGGGCCCAATCACAAGCCAGCCCAGGGCAAAGCCCTGGGTAGGGCCGTTGTTTGGAGGGTCAGCCCCAACGGGGCGGCACAATGGACTTCAATCCCACACATACTGCGAAGAACGACCCTCGCCAATGATTGCGGCATGCCAGAAATTGTAACGCCTCTTTGATTCGGCTGACCATGGGTTGCGACGCCCCTTCAGGGCTTGCGGTCATGGTGTGACGATGAACCCAGGGCGTTGCCCTGGGCTGGCTTGTGATCGAGCCTTTGGCCCTCCCGATCTGGTCCAGCCCGCTTTGTGAATTACATACCAATTGTGTACCTCATGGGGATCCGCGGTCTAACATCTGTGAGCTGAGCGACGGCCGATCAAAGATGGAACGACAATGAGCATGCCGAAGAGCTCAGCGACGGAGGAGAGCGTCCAGGTGGTTCACTCCAGCGATCTGTTCGTCGCCTCACGGGAGACGCTGACCGGGACTGACCTGGTGCGCGCTGCCATCGGCAAAGCCCACGATGGTGCTCCCGTCTGGCATCCGTATGGTCGTTAACACCGACCCCGCGCGCGTCTCATCGGCTGACATTGAGATGTTGACCTCGAGCCCGCCGAACGACCGCAAGATATCCGGTCTAAGATGCCCGCTGCGAACAAGCTCCTGGAGCGTGATCGACCGAGGCAACGGGAGACCGCGCTCCCTGCTCTGGCGGCAGATTGCGTTGACCGCCTCGACGACCTCAGTGGCGTACGCCTCCGTCAGATCCACCCGGCCACGATACTCGCAATACGCCGAGAGGCTCAGCCAAAGACCCGCTGCTGCCATCACAGCGCACATCAGGACGAGGCAAAGGCGACGGTATCTCACAAACACGTTGGGGCGCCGCAGCGAATCGTTAGGCTCCGTCACCGTCATCACTCAATCTCCCTCACCGCAATCTCGCTGCTGTAAAGAGAACCGGATGACGGTTCAATCTTCCGACGCTCCGCGCGCAACTCCATAGCCATGCGCCAGCGCAAAACAAGGCGCCCAAAGAAACCAGCCTCGGCAAGCTCGGCAGCGTTCCGCGCTCGAACGGACTCGCGCAATTGGCGTAAGCGCTCCTGAAACTCTGGGCTGCGATGCAACCTCGACTCTCCGTCTGAAACGATGCGCGACTTCATGGTGTGATGCGAAGCGGCCTAACGGACCCGAAGTGAGCGACACGCCTACCAACACGAGTGCGATGACGCTTAGTGCTTTTATGTGAGGCGTCTGATGACGCCTAGACCCAAGCTCGGCGACCCGGCGCATCCGCCTTCGCCAAGCGCTAAGGCGTGACAGGCTGGGACGCCACGACTTGTCCCGCCGTAGCTTTGGAGCGAAGGCGGATTGCAACCACGATGCTCACGTCGGGTCCGCTTCAACTCATGGTTAAGCCGCGTTGGTGTCATAGAGAAATGCTGATAGGTGTCGCATCTGTTCGTCAACCCCGACGTGCAAGACCGCGTGCCAGGTATCTCCCGTGGGCGCTTCCAATCTGAATGACTCAAAAAACGCACACTCTTCGGCGCGAATCTTCGCGGCGAGGCCGAAATCCCGACGCTCCATCGCTTGGCTCTTCCGTTCGAAAAGGTCGCGCAACTGAGCGGCCCGCTCTGCAATCTCCGTTGCGGAGCATCGACCGACGACTTTCATCCAGTCGAACGCTGACTCGATCTGCGTCTCGAATATTGGAAGACCCGCGACAATGTCCTCAAACGTTCCGCCGCTGGCGAAAAGCGTGAGTAACTTGGCGGCAATCGTTGATTGATTCATGGCGTCTGAATGCGGACAAAAGCTGAGTGACGGCCGATCGAAAGACTGGGAGGCCCCGCGAACAGTGCGCACAGCAAGCAAGCGATGCACGTCGCCGCCAGACGCAATATGAGCCGATGAGAGGTCATTATGTTCGGGGCCTAACGCTCCGGATCACCGACACGCGCGCCAGTGGTGATCGGCATAGAACCAAGGCGCTATCGCAGGGCTCGCCGCATCCGGTTTGTTCGACTTCACTTCGCGAACACGAAACGAGTCAGCGCAAGTAAGAATGCGAACAGATACCCGCAGGCGAATCGGTCTATGCGCAGCACCCTCTGTGCTCGGTGCGACCTCCATGTGCCGATTGCTGCCATTAGCACGCCAACGGCTATTGGTGTCAGGATTAGATTGAGAACGCGCAAGGACTGACTCTTCACCAAGTGCGAGGAGACCAGCCACAAACTCAGGCCTCCGGCTGCAGCACCGAAAACCGAATAACCAATTCCAGCTAGCCACGGATTGGGTGCTTTTTGGAATGGTGCTCCTAAGGCACGGAGCCCAACTTCAGCCAGCACCTCAAGCGCCAATTGCAGCACAAATTCACCGAGAATCTCGAATAGGAAATCAAGCATGCAGGGTTGCGTCGTCAGCGGTGGTCGAACGAAAGAGAGCTGAGGCACGCCCGACCGAATCGAGAAGGATGTCAGCCAGACATAGGGAAACGGAATGAGCGGGGGCGACCTTGGATGCCCAGGATTGAGGGCGCTGCCTTGAGCGACTGGTTAGGCGGCGTCAGACTCGTCACAATGCTCCCCTCCTCAAGCAAATGATGTGGATGGGGTCGCTCTGTAAGTTAGCGACGATACCCACTCCAAACCGGTCCTCCTTGTAAACCAAGTGAGGATACTGCTCGCGCAGGAGCGGCTCCCCGAGTGAACTCGTGAGACATCGAACCAACTCGGCCCTGTGATTCTGCGCAATGAGTATCTGGAAACCATGGGCGTCCTCGGCGTAGCGCCACTCTGCGCGCATGACTGGTAGGTTGCTTGTGGGTGTGACAGTGCCTCCATACTGCCGCAACTCATGCGTGAGAAACTGAAGGAGGTCACCGGATTTATTGCGGTAGGCGACTCGCCCCTCTTGCTCCATCTCCGTGTGCTTGATGTGCCGCTGTACGGCAATCGTGCCAACTCCTGCGAGAGCGACTGTAAGCCAGATGATAACTCGTTTTAACACGGCGATGGTTCCATGCTGCCTAGCGCGCTTGGCCATGAGATCGTGGGCCCCATGACAAACGCTCAGCGACGGCGGGGCACAAATCGTCCAGGACGAAAGCGAAGCCGCGTTCGCCGCTAGGCGGCATGCGAAGTCCTGCGAGCAACAATCAGCACGGCCAAGTAGGCGGCAGCAGCGACATCGTAACCCAGACACCAACCCGGCCACCATACAGGCACACCAGGGTTTGCTATCACTGCGTGATGAAAGAAGTCAAAAACTCCGTGAAGCGCCAGGCCGGCGACCACGAGCCATGGAGTCTTCCGGAATCCAAGCGCGGCCATCCCCACAAAAACGAGCGCAGGAATGGTCTCCGCCAAAAGGAAACCCGTGGACTTGGCCATCGCCGCAAATAGGAGATATAAGGCGGCAATGACGATCAACACGACGGGGTAGAAGCTGCGCTCCTTGTCGAAGCCAATCAGGGTGGCGAACAACCCCACTCCTGCTGCGGCTACGATTCCAATGACGTATTCCATTTTTCTTTCTTCGAGGTGTAGCGCCTATGCGGCCTGCACGAACCAAGGTTTAGGGCGTATCACGCCCTCAGCGACCCGGCCACGAGGCGCGTGGATTACACCAGCGATGCAATGCCGCCGTTAAGGCGCTGCAAGCGTATGGTTAGCCCGTTGTGCGTTCACTTTCGGCGCTCTTCAAGTCGCGGTAGAATGTTAATGAGTTACGATCCATGTCGTAGAGGGCAAACTCACGTGTCCCCCAAGGCGTGTCGCGGATGCCGCTGGCGCCGCACTCGACGCCACGGAGCTGATACTCGGTGAAGAGAGCATCCGGATCGTCCACCAGAAAGCGCAATCGAATGGCGCCCATTTCGTGCTCGTGCTGGAACTGCATGTGGAGCTCGACCTGGTCACGGCGGAATCCAACGTAATTGGGTGTGTCGGTGTTGTCTTGGAAGGCGAGTTGAAAGCCAAGTCGCTGGGCATAGAACTCGATCGCGCGCTTGACGTCGCGTGTCCCAATAATCGGATGCGTCCTTCTGAACATGGAGATTCGAGTGTTTCAGCGTAAGCGTGTGCGCCGGCCTAACGACGAGGAGCTGAGCCACGACCGATCAAGAGCTGAGTGACGACCGGCCGAACGATTCGAGCTGCCAGACTACCAAGGAGCGAACCAACTCAGGCGCCCGCTGATGAATCCAGCGAACCAGGCCATTCACTCGAGCGATCTGGTTAGGCCACGTCATATCAGTCCCAGCCAAACTGAAGCAACGGCCTGCCGCACTTCGGACAAGGCGCGCGCAACCTCGCAAGTTGAGTGTTCGCGATGTGGCAGACCGGACAATAGACCCCGTCGTTCGGAACCGCGATGGACTCTCGAAACCGCGACAATCTGTCCGCAGCCCTGTAAACCTCATCGGCGCTCGCGCCAACCGGCGGCAATCCCTTCCCATCCGGGACTGACTCGTTCAGGGCCGCTGTCTGAATCCAATCATCCGGCTTGAGGCGCAGAGGGTCGTCGAACCGTTCAGTGATGTCCAACTGGCTGTAAGAAAGCTCGCCGGGCGGCATCGTTTGCGGTGTAACGCCTTTTGCCGCGGCTGACTGCTTGCCACACCCGCCAAAGAGAAATGAAAGCAGTCCCATAGAGCAAAAAAGATGGCGTAATCGCGGCAGCGAGGTCGAGTGGCTCAAGAGCTGAGCAACGGCTTGCGAACGAATGGGACGACCAGGATGCCAAGGAGAATAGTGACCAAATCAACCGTTGATCACAGCCTGGCGCTCACGCGTCCGCCGCAGCTCTCAGCGAAGGCGGAAGGCCGTTCACTCGAGCGATTTGCTAGGCGTTGATCTACTCATTACCTCTGCTCCCACTTGGCGAGCATCGCATCAAATCGGCGGGCCTGCTCCTCCCAAGTATCGAGTAACTTCGCATAACGCTCCTGTTGCTCGCGCGAGCGAGCCATCAATGCATCGTGCTCCCGCTGCTGGCGCTCCATGATCTCCAACTGCCGCGCTGTCTCCGCTTGCTGCTTCGCGGAAACTTCGAGCTGCTTTTCGTATTCTGATTTTCCGAATAATCCCATATGTGAACCCTCCATGAATGATGCTGCGAACACGACAATGATCGCCGTCAGCGGCACAACCTCTGAAACCGTCCACCCCTTCGCAAAACCACGATAGAGCAACCACGCGATGCCTATTCCGAAAACAATGAACGATGTCTTGCGGTTGTTCATGCGCACGTGCGAAGCGGCCTAACGAATCGGAGCTGAGCGACGGCCGGTCAGGGGGGTGAGCCGCTCAGACTGAAAGCTGGAGACAGTGACGACACCTGCCGAGCATGAACGGTGGCGGCATGGCCGTTCGCTCGATGGAGTGGTTGGGTGGTCGGCGTCGTCCACCGATCCCTACACAGGCGATCGCAGCCACCAGACAATCTCACCCAGGGAAGATCCAGGGAGGTGCGTGCGAAAAAGCCAGATGCCGAAACCCAGCATCGCCGCCGTGCAAGCCATCCACAGCGCGCAGGCAACCGTAGCGAAGCGCCAACTCCCAACGCCAGAGCGTGACGCCAAGATCAACATGATGACGGCGCCCAAGCCTGTCGGGGCCAAGACGCCGAGGACCGAGCTCAAAGGATCCGTGATCGCATTGCCGCAGAGAAAGACGCCCGGAGTGCGCAAGTCCACAAGGAACTGACGCGCGTGATAGGCAAATAGCATTGAGCCCGCGAGGTAGGTCAGCAGCCCGCCCCACCCAACAACTCTCGGTGCATTGCGGCGCAAGGATTCCATAGGGTGCGTAGACCGCCAGGATGAGGGCGTTGTTCCAGTCGCCCTACGGGCTCCTTTCACAACGCCCTCATCCTCCACCTTGTAGCGTAAGGAGAACTTACTTTGAGGTCACGAACTCAGAAACGTCGGGCGAGCTGAGGCCTAACGTCTCGGAACTGAGCGACTCCCGGTCAGGGGTGGAAGCGACAGGCAGTGGGTGGCAGGTCAGGGGACGACGTCGGAGTCCTCGTGAAAACACTCCTCTGAGAGTGGAGTTTCAAACACAAAGGCCATAGAGGAAGGAGAGTCTGCTCACTGCTTCACATCGTTCCGGGCTTGTTCAACCCGGGGTGTAATTGCTGGCTTCGCAGCATTACACCCTTCTGTGTTAGGCACGTTTGCGCTTTCTTGGTTGAGGAGTGACACCGATCCGAGAATCACGCTGCCGGGCCAATCGAACAAGATCGCCTGCTACTGACTCGAAGGCGTCCGAGGACTCGCGGAGATACAGCCACTTCCTCAAAACTGAATGTGGTGACAGATCTGGAAAATCAGCCATCAATGATGCGTGATTCTCTCGATCGGTGGCGACAAGCACGCCGCGCCAAGGCTCCGCTTTGGCTATGAAACAAAACATCAATTTGCCATTGAGATAAACGGCCTTCGCTCCAAACATCGGGCGAAGCAAAAAAGAGGCATCCGATTCTAACGGCTCCCATAGCCACGCATAGGGATGCACGATTTTGATGCTTACAATATCAGATTTAAATTTACGCATTGCTACGTTCATTGCACCGTGTAGGCTCAGATCCTTTCGGATCCAAGCCCCCCTAGGAACCGTACGTGAGAGTTTCCCCTCATACGGCTCGAGTTTCTCTAAGATCATCCTCTGCCGAGGTGATCCGGC
>JACQFQ010000009.1 GCA_016199985.1 Verrucomicrobiota bacterium
CGCGCCACCCTCCAGAGCCTAGTCCGCTGGGCGGGGCGAGGCTCCTTGCCTGAGGTCTTCGAGGACGTAGCCCACGATCTTTCTCTCGGCCTCGGTTGGCTCAAGCAACGTCGTTTACACCGATGAAACAAAAAGCCGTGCGCGCCTCACCACCCGATGCCGTAGTCTTCGCCGTGGTTGCTCGCGCCGCCCCACATGGAGCCGTGGGAGTGATCGAAGAAGATCGCCGTGATCGGACCCGAGCTCTTCCGCTGCGTGTCCAATCGATACCCCATCTTCACCAACTCGCGCCGCACCCACGAGGGCACTTCCTCGTTGATCGTCAAACGGCCCGGCTCCGACGGATGGTTGTCGAACGACGAGCGCATCTGGTAGCTCGTGATGTTCGCCGCCTCGCAGGCCTCCTGCACGTTCATCCCAAACTCCACCATGTTCAGAAAGAATTGCAGAAGGTTCTGATCCTGTGTGTCGCCTCCTTGCACCGAGAAGCAGATCAACGGAACTCCATTCGTCAACGCGATCGTCGGCGTCAAAGTGACACGGGGTCGCTTTCCCGGGGCAACAACGTTGAACGGACATTCCGCCTCGTCCAACACAAAGCTCTGCATCCTCTGGCTCATGCCTATGCCCGTCTTCCCGGCGATGCAGGTCGGCATCCATCCCCCGCTCGGCGTCACCGAGATGGCCCAACCCTTCTCATCGGCCGCCTGGATGGATGTCGTTCCCAGTTGAAAGACCTCGGTGATGTCGCGCGCCGGCGCGGGCTGCCCATTCTGAGCCACCGCTTTCGCTTTCGCCCGGGCCTGCGCCTCCGCCCGAGCCTTGAACCAGTTGGTTCGAAGCGCCTCGAACGGATTATCCCGTCCCAGGAAGGGGTAGGGATCGCCCGGAAACACCTCCGGGTTGTTCCTGTCCCATGGGATTGTCTCCCGGCGTTTTCGCGCGTAGTCCTTCGAAAGCAGGCCGGCGATCGGCTCCGCGGGCGGGAAGTCGGGATCGCCGTAGTAGAAATCACGATCGGCGAACGCGAGGTTCATCACCTGGTAGAGGGCGTGAATATACCGGGCGCTGTTGTAGCCCATGGCTTGCAGATCCAGGCCCTCCAGCAGGTTCAGGCACTCGATCAGCGCGGGCCCCTGCGTCCAGTGGGTGAGTTTGCAAACCTCGATGCCCTTGTACTGGGCGCGGACCGGTTCCTCGAGCTTGACCCGCCATCGCGCGAGGTCTTGAACCTGGTGCAAACCGCCTTGCTCCCGCGACGCGCGACAAAACTCCTCCGCGATGTCGCCTTGGTAGAAGCGTTCGTACGCGGCGTGGATCGCGTCCTTGCGGTTCTTCCCCGACGCGAGAGCCTGGGTCTCCGCGTCGACGAGCTTCCGCAACGTGGAGAGCAAGTCGGGCTGGCGGAAGATTTCCCCGGGATGCGGCGCTTCGTGATCCTCGCCGGGATGCGCCATGAAAAGCTGGCGCGAATAGGGCCACTGCTTGAGCTTCGCCTTGTTCGACTCGATTTTACGCACGGTCTCCGCCTCGATCGGATAGCCCTCGGCCATTTGCATCGCGGGCTCGAGCACCTGCCGGAGCGAAAGGGTTCCGAACTCCGAGAGGAGCGTCATCAGTCCGCCGGGATTGCCGGGAGTCACCGCGGCGAGGGCGCCTTCGCCGGGAGGAAACATCATGCCCTTGCCTTTAAAGAACTCAGGCGTCGCTCCGGTCGGCGCCACGCCCAGCGCGTTGACTCCGATCACCTTCTTGGATCGCGGATCGTAAACCAGCGCCTGCGTCTCGCCGCCCCAGCTGAGGTCGTCGTACATCGTGCAGACCACGGCGAGCATCGCGCAGGCGGCGTCGATCGCGTTTCCTCCGCGCTCGAACATCATCGCCCCAGCGGTCGCCCCGGCCGGCTTGCCCGTGATCGCCATCCAGTGACGCGCATGAAGAACAGGCTTGTCAGTCTTCGACTGCACATAGGGCGGCGCCGCGTTCGCCATCATCCATGCGCCGCACGCGGCAACGGCCAGGGACCAGGAGGCGATGAAGGAGATCTTCATGGAATGCGCGAGGCGGGTCGTTCAGTGTTGGGCGCCCGCAACGTCGATGACTGTTTCGTAAACGAAATCGTAGAACCTCGCAAGGCCCTCGAGTTGCACACGTTCGTCGTTGCCGTGAACCCGCGCGCTGTCGGCCTCGGTGGAGACAGTCCCCAGGCCGTAGGCCTGCACGCCCTTCTCGCGAAGCTGAGCCGAGTCTGTCGCGCCCGTCAGCATCAATGGAAGCGTCGCCGTTCCAGGAAACAGCTTCTTTTGCGCCCGCTCCAGGGCTTGGAACATCTCGGTCTCGATGCTTGAGGGCGCGGCCGGCTTGCGGCTGCCCGGCTCGGCCAGGACGATCTCTATGGCGGGATCATCGATCAGCTTCTTCATCGCCTCGATGAACGCGGGCACGTTCTCATCGGGCAGCCAGCGAACATCGAGCGTCGCCAGGGCGTCCGCCGGGATGACGTTGAAGCGGAATCCGCCATTGATGATGTTGGGCGAGATCGATGTTCGCAGCATCGAGTTGTATCCCGTGTTTTCAGCGCGAAGGCGCTCCTGCACGAGGGGCCCGAGACGAGGGTGCTCCAGGTTCGTGTAGAGGAACGCGTCCTCGGGTCCGCTCACCGAGCTCAGGCGCTGGAAGAACGTCCGCGTGGTTTCGTTCATGCGCATGGGAGGCTGCCACTGTCCCAGTTTGGCGACCGCGGCGCAGAGGTGGACGATGGCGTTGTCCAATCGCGGACGCGAGCCATGCCCGCTCGTGCCATGGGCGGAGAGCAGAACCTGGCGCGGCACCTTCTCCGTTGTGGCGACGCCAACAAATCGAATCTTCCCTTCCGGCTCCGATTGGATGATCCCGCCCTCGTTCAGCGCGTACTCGCATTCGATTTGATCCCAGTGACGGCTGACCATGAAATCGATGCCTTCATGCGGGGCGCCTTCCTCCGCGGACTCGGCGAGAAAGATCAAGTCGCGGTCGAGCGGCGTCTTCGCCCGGTGGATTTGGCGAAAGACCTCAAAGCAAACCGCGGTCATGCTCTTGTCGTCCAGCGCGCCGCGTCCGTAAAGGTAGCCGTCCTTCACGACCGCTTCGAAAGGATCCAAAGTCCACTTGCTCCTCTCGATGCCGACAACGTCCGTGTGTCCCATCAGGAGCAGCGGCTTCTTCTTCCCGTTTCCCTTGATGCGCGCGACAAGATTACCCCGGTTCGGCGCGAGCGTGAAGATCTCCGACCGCGCCCCATCCTTCTCCAGGAGGGCCTTGAAATACTCGGCGGCGCGCGTTTCGTTCCCCGGGGGGTTGCTTGTATCGAGGCGGATGAGGCCTGTGAATGTTTGCGTGAGTCGATCGTGGACCTCCGCGGCGGTCGCCGGGAGTCCTGCGCAAAGGAGCGACGCGGCGAGCGCGGTGGCGGCGAGTGTCGGGGGCCAGCACGAGGGGGCGGGAAGAGGATGCATGCAACGCGAGTAAAGAGTCGGGGGGGCTTTGTCAAGCTGGGGGTCTCCCTCCTGCTCGCGGGATCGCGGTCTCGGCGGCCGGACGGAGGGAAATGCAACCCAAGGCAAGGCCGCGTGAGGCGGCGTCATCGCGGAGGCGCCCACATTCTCAGGGCCCCCGGCCATCCACGCGCGGTAGAAAAAGACTTGGCCGCGAAACCCGAGTTCAACATGATGCGCCCGAACAATTTCACAAACTCTCAACACACGAACGTTATGGGCCGCATCTACAACAACATCGTCGAAACGGTCGGGCGCACGCCGCTCGTTCGCCTCAACCGCGTGACCGCCGGGCTTGAAGCCGCCATCTTGCTGAAGTGCGAGTTCTTCAACCCTCTCGGCAGCGTCAAGGACCGCATCGGCATGGCGATGATCGAGGACGCCGAGCAGCGCGGCCTGCTGAAGAAGGACACGGTGATCATCGAGCCCACGAGCGGCAACACCGGGATCGCGCTCGCGTTCGTCGCGGCGGCGAAGGGATACAAGCTCATCCTCACCATGCCCGAAACGATGTCCGTCGAACGCCGGACGCTGCTGGCGATGCTGGGCGCGCGGCTGGTGCTGACGCCGGGCGCGGAGGGGATGAAGGGCGCGATCTCAAGAGCGGAGCAGCTCGCGAAGGAGACGCCCAACTCCTGGATCCCTCAACAGTTCGAAAACCCTTCAAATCCCGAGATCCACAAGAAGACCACCGCCGTCGAAATCTGGGAGGACACGCAGGGCCAGGTCGACATTCTCGTCTCGGCAGTGGGCACCGGCGGCACGATCACCGGATGCTACGAGGTGATCAAGCCGCAGAAGCCCTCGTTTCAGGCGATCGCGGTCGAGCCCAAGGATTCTCCCGTCATCACGCAAACGCTCGCCGGACAGCCGATCAAGCCGGGCAGCCACAAGATCCAGGGAACAGGCGCGGGGTTCGTGCCGAAAAACCTTCACCTCAAGGACGCCAAAGGCAACGCGCAGATCGTGGAAGCGATTCAGGTTGGCAACGACGACTCCTTCGCGATGGCGCGACGCCTGGCGAAGGAGGAGGGGCTTCTAGTGGGGATCTCGACGGGAGCGAATGTCTGGGCGGCGATCCAGATCGCGAAGCGGCCGGAGAACAAGGGCAAGACGATCGTCACCATCGCGTGCTCGACCGGCGAGCGATATCTCAGCACCGCGCTGGCGGACGAGGCGCGCGCTCAGCTCACCTCGTGAGGAGGCGCCCGGCGCGCTTTCGGCCCTTCAGAAATCCAGGAGCATCTTGTCGGTCCAGGTTGCTTGGTTGACGCGATCAACGACCATGCGCTCCACCTCCAGGGGCGAACGGAGCGGAGCGTCGGACTTCAACCCCACCGCGCCCATCCAGGCGCGCATCTGATCCGGGTCCCCTGGCTCCCGAGCCAGCAGCCCGGTGAACAGCTCAAAGAAGCACTCCATGGAACTCACCAGCGACGGACGTTCCAAGCGACGGAAGGCTCGGGCAGTCGAAGGATGCGGCAGCGACGTGCTGAGCAGGCCTTGGAACACGATTTCCTCGCGGAGCGCTTCGTAGATCCTTTCGAGCGTGAATAGCCGGGTCGCGTAGCTGAGCGTGAGAAGGGCAAGGAGCTCTCGACTGATGAAAGGTCCATCGCCTTGGTAATGGAAGTGGGTGACACGGGGCTGGATCGCGCAGCGAGCAGCGGATTCCCGGGCGAGCCCCGCCAGGCGCACCTTCGGCGGCGCGCGCAGGATCTGCGGCTCGAACGACGATTGGCCCCGCGTCGCCCTGAGCGTGGGAGAGTCGAGAGTCAGTTCGGGTTCAGTTGGGATCGCCGCGGCATCCATCTTGCCCGGCATAGATCATCTCGTGTGCCAAACCGCTGAGCGCGCCTTCATCCTCTCCGCACGCGCCGGTTCAGTCCAAGCTGTCCTCCTTCGAGACGATTTCATCCGACTTTGAAGCACAACTGACGCGTGTCTCAGCGCGATGCATCCAAAACTCAGCCGAGCCAGGGCGCGTTTCTAGACAGATCCCCGGGCAGGAAAACGCGCCGAGGAGGAAACGAGCCGCGATTCAGGCCTACGCCTTTGTGGCCGCGGCCTCGAGTCGCTCGAAGCCCTCCTCGATGAACGTGGTGTTTTGAATCCGGGCCAATTGGGCGTAGAGGCCATTCTCCAGCATGAGGGAATCGTGGTCCCCGCGCTCCACGATCTGGCCCTGTCGGATGACGAGGATTTGATCGGCGTCGCGGATGGTGCTGAGCCGATGGGCGATCACGAGGCTGGTCCTCCCCTTCATCAGCCGGCGCAGCGCCTCCTGGATGAGACGCTCTGTGGCGGTGTCCACGCTGGCGGTGGCTTCGTCGAGGATGAGGATGGGCGCGTTCTTGAGCAGGGCGCGGGCGATGCTGACGCGCTGCTTTTCCCCGACGCTGAGCTTCACGCCTCGCTCCCCGACACGGGCGTCGTAGCCGTCGGGAAGCCGGGCGATGAAGTCATGACAGTTCGCGGCTCGCGCGGCCGCGATCATCTCCTCCTCGCTCGCTTCCAGCCGTCCGTACAAAATGTTTTCGCGGACCGTGCCGTTGAACAGGAACGGCTCCTGGCTGACGACGCTCACCTGGGTCCGCAACGTCTCCAGCGGGAGCTCGCTGATCGGCTGGCCGTCGATGGTGATGCGGCCCGACGTCGTCGCATAGAAGCCGGGCAACAGGTGGACCATGGAAGACTTTCCCGCGCCGGTGGGCCCGACCAAAGCGATCATCTCGCCGGGTCTGGCGCGCAGCGAGACGCCCTTCAACACTTCCTGGCCGGCGACGTAGGAGAAACGCACATCCTCGTACACGACCTCGCCGCGCACAGGCAGAGGCAGATGCCCATGGCGATCCTCCGGCTCAGGTTGCGCGTCCATGATATCGAACACGCGCTCGCCGGCGGCCCGGGCCGCCTGGAGCATTTGATTCAATCCATGCAGCCTGGCGACCGGCTCGTAA
Organism: Verrucomicrobiota bacterium; assembly: GCA_016199985.1. GTDB lineage: Bacteria > Verrucomicrobiota > Verrucomicrobiia > Limisphaerales > UBA11320 > UBA11320. The sequence goes on from JACQFQ010000009.1 coordinate 6,494, forward strand.
AACAGCGCGAGATAGAGGACAAACTGAACAAGCTCGCCGAGCTTCAGGGTCCCCGCGATGACCTGGCCGCCGCCCACCCAGAGAACAAGGGCAATCCCCAGGGAGGACGCGAACGCCATCGCGGGCGAGTAGTTGGCCCAGGCCAGCATCACCTGGAGGGTGCCTTGGCGAAGATCGTCCGCGCGCGACGCGAAACGCGCGTCCTCGTGCGAATGGCGGCCAAAGGCCTTGATCTGGCGGACGCCCTGAAGGCTGTCCATGAGCAGAGCGTTCATGGCGCTGGATGCCTGTCGCTGCGCTCGATATCTCTTGTGCGCCGTCAGGGTGTACCAAAGGGCGCCGCCAATCAGAACCGGCAGCGGCGCCATGGCCGCCAGCGCCAACCCAGGGTTCGCGCGGAAGAGCACGAAGAGAACGCCAACGATGCTCAAAAGGGCCACGGTCCCCTGCTCGGTTCCGTCGATGAGAACCCGCTCGAGCGAATTCACGTCCTCGATCACGCGCGTCATGAGATCCCCCGACGCCCTCTGGTCGTAGTAGGCGACAGGGAGCCGCTGCAACCGTCCATAGAGGTCGCGCCGCATGTCGAAGATCACGTTTTGCTCGAACTGATTATTAATCCGAATGCGCAGGCTGTTGAACAGCTCGCGAAGGAGGAAAGCCCCGACAAGGGCGGCGATCACCGGCGCCAGGAGATCCTGTCTGCGCTGCCCGATGACAACGTCGATGATCTGCTGGGTGAGCTTGGGATAGGCGAACGCGAACCCCAGGGAACAGATGGCGCAGGCGATGTTGCCAGCCGCCATGCTCCGATAGGGACGCAGGTAGGGCGCGACGCGGCGAACAACCTCCCAGACGCCGCGAGGCTTCGCGGTCAGGGACGCGTCCATGTGAGCGGAAAGTTGGGGATGTCGTGACATAGGCCGTCTCGGTGAAAGTCAGTCAGCGCTCAAGGAAGTCGACCATTGCCTGAGCGAAAGGAGCCAGGTCCTTGGGTGTGCGGCTGGAAATGAGATGGCCGTCGGCGACGACTGGCTCATCCACCCAGAGCGCGCCCGCGTTTGTGAGGTCGTCCTTGATGCCGTGCGATCCCGTGGCCCTTCTTCCTTTCAGGATCCCCGCCGAGATCGGAATCCATCCTCCATGGCAGATGAAAGCGACTAGCTTGCCTGAGGCGTGGAACTCACGGGTCAGCCGCAGAACGCGCGCGTCGCGCCGCAGCTTGTCCGGCATGAAGCCGCCCGGGATCAGAAGCCCGTCATAGTCGTCGGCCTGGACCTCGTCCAAGAGGATGTCCGCCGCCGCAGGGTACCCATGCTTCCCGGTGAAGGTCCTTCGTTCCAGAGCGGCCGCGTGGGTGACCCAGCCGGCCTCTTCCAACCGCAGCTTTGGATACCACAGCTCGAGATCCTCGTAGATGTCGTCGAGGAACGTGAGAACACGTTGCTTCATGCCGCCACGTTATAAACCGAAGCCTTCGCTCTTGAACAAGGAATTCCCCCCGGCCCGCCAAGATGAGCCACAATGACCCACGCCTCCCCGGATCCCCAGGCGCGATTCATCACAACCATTGACCGGTCCTTCTATCGCTGGACTGGTGGAATGAGAGAGGCGCTGAAGCTTCAAACCAGAACAGGGACGCGTTTGGTCTCGCTTTGAGCTGGGTCGTCGGGTACAGGGCCGGGGTGCAACGATTGATTGAGGGCGTCCATCGCTTCCACGCAGACGAGTTCGGAAAGCACCGGGAGCTGTTCCAGCGTCTCGCCGCGGAGGGCCAAAACCCTCATACGCTGTTCATCACCTGTTCCGACTCGCGGATGCTCGCGGAGCTGATCACGCAAAGTCAGCCCGGCGATCTGTTCGTCGTAAAGAATGTCGGCAACATTGTGCCTCCCTCGGAGGTCAGCGGCAGCACCAACTCGACCGCCGCGGCGATCGAGTTCGCCGTCGAGATCCTCGGCGTGCGCGATGTGGTGGTTTGCGGACACTCCCAGTGCGGCGCCGTCCGCGCCCTGATGCATGGGGTCCCGAAGCCGGAACGCATGGGCCACGTCCAACGCTGGCTGAGCATCGCGGATCCCGTCCGCAGAACCGTGCTGGAAAAGTACGCGCATGTGGTGGACCCCACAGAACAGCTGCGCGTCGCGGAGGAGGAGAACGTGCTCTTCGCCCTCGAAAACCTTCACAGCTACCCGGGTGTCCGACGCAGATTATCGGAGGGCACGCTCCACCTCCACGCCTGGTTCTTCAAGATCGCCACCGCGGAACTTTACGTTTACAGCCCCTTGCCGGAGCCCGGGCAGTTTCTTCCGCTGCAAAGACCCCACGCGGTCGTATGAAACCGCCGCCGTCACCTGTTTGTCACTTTGCGCGGTTTGCCCCGCGCGCTAGCCTCCCCGCTCTTCCTCTCCAGGTTTGAGGGAGGCTCGAATGAAACGCTGTGGTCCGAGCCATTTTCTGAATCGTGAGCTGAGCTGGTTGGAATTCAACCAGCGCGTCCTGGACGAAGCCTTCGATCCAGCGAATCCCCTGCTGGAGAGGGTGAAGTTTTTTTGCATCACCTTCTCCAACCTGGACGAGTTCTTCGAGGTTCGCGTCGCCGGGGTGAAGCAGCAGATCGAGAGCGATGTCGTGGAGCGATCGGCGGACGGGCTCACCGCGACCGAAACCTTCCGCGCGATCACCAAACGGGTCCGTCGGATGGTGGAAGACCAGTATCGCTGTTGGCGGGAACACCTGGTTCCCGACCTGGCCAGGGGCGGGATCCGCTTCCTCGACCCCGAGGAGCTCTCCCCGGAGGACAGGCACTGGCTGAACCACTACTATCACCACGAGGTCCGCCCCGTGCTCACGCCGCTGGCGATTGATCCCGCGCACCCCTTTCCCCAACTGTTGAACAAATCGCTCAACACCATCGTTCAGCTGGAGCGAAGCGAGTCCGGACAACGGCTTCGTCACCTCGCCGTTGTGCAAACGCCGCGCGTGCTCCCGCGCCTCGTCCGCCTTCCTCGGGAGGATGGCCGCATGGACTATGTGCTGCTGGGCCGCTTGATCGGCCATTATCTGGCCGACCTCTTTCCAGGCACCGAAATCCTGGGCTTCTGGCACTTTCGCGTCACTCGAAACAGCGAGCTGTACATCGACGAGGAGGAGGTGGACAACCTCCTCAACGCGGTGGAGGACGAGTTGCACAATCGGCGACGCGGCGACGCGGTGAGGCTCGAGGTCGACAAGGAGACGCCTCCTCCCATCCGTCAGGCGCTTTTGGGAACGCTCCATCTCACCGAGAACGACCTCTACGTCGTGGACGGCCCGCTGAACCCTACGCGGCTGCTCGCGATCTGCGAGGGCGATCACTCGCCCGAGCTGCGATTCCCCCCTTTCGTCGCTCCCCTGGCGAGCGCGCTGCGCGAGCGGACGGATCTCTTCGAAGCCATCCGGGAGAAGGACATACTGCTCCACCACCCCTTTGAGCATTTCTCCAGCGTCATCTCGCTGTTGGAGCAAGCCGCGGCGGACCCGCTCGTGCTGGCCATCAAGATCACGCTCTACCGTTCAGGCGGCGACAGCCGGATCATCGGCGCGCTCATGCGCGCGGTGAAGGACGGAAAGCAGGTCACGGCCGTCGTCGAGCTGCGCGCCCGGTTCGATGAGGCCAACAACATTCAATGGGCGCGCCAGCTCGAGGAAGCGGGCGTTCATGTCGTGTACGGGCTGGTCGGATACAAGATCCATGCGAAGGTGGCGCTGATCGTTCGCCGCGACGAAACCGGGATCCGGCGGTACGTGCATGTCGGAACCGGGAATTACAACGCGACGACCGCGCGCTTCTACACCGACCTCGGGCTGCTCACGTGTCGCCCCGACTTTGGGGAGGACGCGACCAATCTTTTCAATCTGCTCACCGGCGTTTGCCAGTTCCAGGGAATGCGCAAGCTCCTGGTCTCGCCCTTCGAGTTGCACGGCCGCCTTATCCAAATGATCCGCCAAGAGGCCACGAACGCGAGAAAGGGCCTGGCTGCGCGAATCATCGTGAAGGTGAACTCGCTGGTCGATCGAGAGACGATCGAGGCGCTTTATGAGGCGTCGCAGGCGGGAGTGCAGATCGACCTCATCGTCCGCGGCGTTTGCTGCCTCCGCCCGGGGATCAAGGGCTTCAGCGAAACCATCCGCGTCCGGAGCATTGTCGGTCGCTTCCTCGAACACAGCCGGATCGCCTATTTTGAAAACGCCTGCCAGCCCCTGGTGTACCTCGGCAGCGCGGATTGGATGCCTCGGAACTTCTTCCGCCGGATCGAGGTGGTGTTTCCCGTCGAAGACGGCAACCTCAAGGACCGAATCGTGCGCCAGCTCCTCGACGCGATCCTCCATGACAACGTCCGCGCGCGGACCTTGGACTCGCAGGGAGTCTATGAACGGCTCTCGCCCAAGAAAGGCGAGCCGACCAGGGACAGCCAGGGTGAATTCATGGCGCTCGCCCTTGAGGCCTCGCGTCCCAAGAAAAAAGCGACGACAGGCAAGAATCCGTATCCCCAGGTGAAGCTGGCTCCCAAGCCTTCGCGACGCGTTCAACGCAATGGTTCCTCCCCGCGTTCCGCCGACTAAGGCGATTCGAACCGACGGAAACACAGATGCCTCTCCTGGCTGCGGGAGCAGCAGCGCGACCCGATCAGCCCATGAAAGTCAGGTCGTGCCAGGGGCAGGAGCCCAATTCCATCTGTGCTTCCGTCGATCCGCCCCAACCCCTGCCTCTGGTTTCATCGTCACGGCCTAAAAGACCGGCGGCCGCTGGAGCGCGGGATAAACCAAGGGTTGGCGTCGCTCGCGAGAACTTGCGTGGATGGGATGTCGAGCCCGGGACATCCGGGTGACAAATGAGTGAAACAGGCGGCGGGCGGCCTAGGCGGCGCGATCGCTTGCGCCCTGTGGCGGGCGCGTCTCGATTGCGCCCGTCCAGCCAAAGTGCGGACGGAAGGCGAAGGTCTCCTTGATGCTCTTCAAGGGCCCATGCCAGGCCGGCTCGTTGGAACACACCTCGATCGCGTCCGACGCAAACGAGACGAAGCTTTTGCGGCTCATCGCGAAAGCGCCGCGAAGCATTCGCAGCCTGGACCAATCGAAGCCCATCATCGTCGCGGCGACGCAATCGACAGCAAGCGGATGCGAGCCCGCGATGATCACGCCGGCCGGCTTGGGATCGGGAGCCATGGGACCATTGCCCTCGCCTCCGATAATGCCGTCCACGACGGCCAGATAGCGCAGCGGCCGGCGTCGCGGTTCTCCGTCCCCCTGACAGCTGAAGAGGCACTTATTCAGGTCCAGCACCATCCGCCAACAGGTGTCGTTGCCGTGCCAGTTGCCAGACCGCACGACCTTCTGCGTATCGCCAAAATAAACGCGCGCGAGTTTCTTCATCGGAACAAACAACCGCGAAAGCAGGGCGTTCCCCTTGACGATGCGCTTCGCGGCGCCCATCCAAGAATGTTCGAGCTTCGCTTTCGTCGTTGCCGCCGGAAACTGGTCGCCGCCGCGGTCGGGCGTGCCCTCGGTGTGATGCGGCAGCCAGTTCTTGTTCGCGTTGATGCCCACCAGATTCTTCAGCGCGCAGGTGATTCCCACCTTCTTGTGCGTTTTCAGCTTCGGGATGTTGATGAAGACATCGGCGTCCATGGGAGTGCGACAGAGAAGATACTCGTGCAGGACGCCGGAGTGACGCGCGTTTGTTTCGGCCATGTCGAAGGAGGCCCCGTAGAGCTGGCCGCAGCCCTTGTAGCCCACAAATTCGCTGTCGGCGTTCAACCGCACATGGGTGCTGCCGAGCGGATCGCCCGGAAGGATGGTTTTGGAAACCGTCACCCCGTCGACCGCATGCCATTCCTCGGGTCGGAGATCCAGCAGCTCGATCCGGGCGCCTGGAAAATCCCCGCGACAGCGCTCGATCATGGCGTCGAGGTCGCAATACCGTCGCAGCGTGGCGAAGGACGAATCGGTTTGGGGCGCGTCGCATACGGTGATGGATCCGCGGCCCTGCAAGCGCGGCGCGACCCAGCGAATGACCGCCTCGATGACATGGGGATGGGTGACAACGTGCTCCCACTGGCCCGGCCCGGGACGACGCTCGTCGTGCTCCTTCACCCAATTGGGCTTGAGCACAACCCGATCGCCGGGACGAACGAACTCCGCGGGCAAACCCAAGGCGTCCAGGGCCGCGTGCGCCGTTCGAATGATCGCCGCCGGGTCCTGGTAATCCCGCGGACCCCGAAAGCATGCCGTGCGTTGATCGTTGATTGAACTCATGAAGTCGGCGTTGCCCCGCCCAAAGGATGACCGCCGCCGGCGAAGGCGCGTTCAAAATCTCATCGGCCGCCGCGCAAGGGCAAGCTGTTTCCAGGTCATCGGCGGCCGCCGTCCTCGCTTGAGCGCTTCGCCGGCGAAGTCTACCGGGGAGGAAAAAGCCACTCGAGGGCGCCGGGAAGGCGGAGACGCCAATACAGCTCGTTGTGCTGGTTGACGGCGGCTTCGGCCCACTTCGAGGACGGCGCTTCCGCCCGCCTGAGTTGGTCGGGGGTGAGCGGCAGACGGTCGAGGACGCGCAGCAGATTCGTCCCGTCCGCCCAGCCGATGCGACGCAACTGAGCCACCACGCGATCGGTGTGGCGGCGTCCATCGTCGTCGCCGCCATAATCCACAACGCCAGAATCGATGTAAACGCGAAGGGGCGGCGGCGAGCCCCGGTACGGCTCCAGAACCTCCCGCGCGAAAGCCTGCCGCTCCACCTGGAACGCGCCGCTCATGCACCCGACCAACCCGAACACGCCCGGAAACTCCCACCCCAACGACAGGCTGCAAAGCCCGCCCATGGACGAGCCCAGGACGGCCGTGTTCGCGGCGTCGGGAAGGGTTCGATACTGCCGATCGATCCAAGGCTTCAGTTCCTCCACGAGAAAGCGGGAGTAAAGGCGATACGGGTCGGAGTCCGGAACGCGCCCTTCCTTGCGGGCCACAAGCCCTCGATACTCCATGTAACGCTCCCGCGTGTTGTCGACGCCCACCACGATGACCCCGCGGCATCGATTCGACGCCGCGAGCGCGACGGCCGTGAGGTCGGCCTGCCAGTTTCCCCATCCGAAACAGGCATGAGGGCCCGCGGAGCTGAACACGTTCTGGCCGTCGTGAAGGTAGAGGACCGGATACCGGGCGTCCGGGCGACGAAGGTAGGAGGCGGGAAGCGCGACGCGAACGCATCGCGAGGTTCCCAGAATCCCAGAAACAAACCGGCTTTCGAGAGGAGGCGTGTCCGCTGCCATGGCTGGAAAGGCAATAAGTCCGACGAGGATGATCATCATCCAATGCACGCGAGGACTGTGAAGGAAAAAGGACCGCCACACAACCCCGGGGTGTGGCGCGCTCAATTGCCGACGCGCACGATTGTTGGCGGGCCTCGGTTTTTCTGTTCGCCATGTCCGGTGGCGTTGTTAGCGTCGCTCGCGTGAACGATCTTCTAGCCGGACTCTTGAGCGCGCTGCTGTCGACCAATCAAACGGCGGCGGCGAGCAATCTGCTGGCGAAGCACACCGGCATCCAGCTCAAGATCGCCTCCGATCCGCTGACGCTGGAGCTGAAGCGCCTCATGGACATGGACGACCAGGCGCGCGAGGAGATCGACGAGATGCTCCAGAAGGAACAAGGGCCCAAGCCCGATCAACCTGAAATCAAGAAGCTGACGACCGACACCGTGATCGAGAAGAAGCTCGACGCGGTGAAGAACGCCTACGATGACTTCATCGCCAAGCATCCGTCCTACGCCAAGGCGAGGATCGCCTACGGCGCGTTTCTCAACGAGATCTCGCACGAGGACGCCGCGCTTGCCCAATGGCTGAAGGCGAAGGAGCTGGATCCCTCCGATCCGGCCGTCTGGAACAACCTAGGGGACTATTACGGACACAACGGGCCCGTGACCAACGCGCTCATTCATTACGCGAAGGCCATTCAACTCAACCCGGAGGAGCCGACCTACTACTGGAACCTGGGAACCGTGATGTATCAGTATCGCCACGCCTCGGGGACGTTCCTCAACAAGGAGCCGATAAAGGTGATGGATGACGCGATGGCGCTCTACCGAAAGGCTCTGCAATTGAGCCCAAACAACTTTCTACTGTCCGCGGACTACGCGCAAAGCTTCTACGGATTCCCCAAGCCCGCCACCAGCGATCCGGCCGCGGACTCCAAAACGCTGCGTCAGCGGGCGGACCTGGCGCTGGCCGCCTGGACGAACGCGTACCTCCTCGCCCGCGACGACGTGGAGCGACAGGGCGTGCAGATTCACTACGCGCGGTGGACCATGGACACCGGACGGTTCGCCGAGTCCCAAGCGGCCCTGAACGCCGTCACCAACCTCATGTTCAAGACCACGAAGGACACCCTTCTAAAAAAGATGGCTCGAATGGAGTCAAAGGCCACCAACGCGCCCGCTTCGCCTTCGGCCCCGATCCGCTGAGAGCGGCCCGCGCGCGGCTTCAGACGATTTTCGGGATCCACTCCAGCGGTTGAAACTCGAGTCGCAGAGGATCCCGCCCCTCAAGATCCAGATTCGCCGTGTAGAACCCTCCATCCTTCAGGAGTTGGACGCCGGTCAGCGACGGGCATAGCTGGACGCGGAATCGCGACCAGCAGCGACCCTCGCGCAACGCCCGACTGAGGCGCTTGGCCGTCGCCCCCAAAAAGTCGATGCGCGGCATCCCGGCGAGCAAGCGGCTCTTCCGAAATATCAGGGGCGAGTGGAGGTGGCCGATCACGGTGCGCTCCAGCTGCCCCAAACGCTCGCGCACCGCTCCCGAACCCAGCAGGAACGGCAGCGCGGATGGGTCATGGCAGAACAGAATCACCCGCTGCGACCGATCCAAAGCGTCGAACGCGCTCGAGATGCGCTCGAAATGCGCCCGTCGGCGCGACTCCCACTCCGATCCCTCCTCGGCGAGGCTCTCTTCGCGAAAAACTGGAAACGCGAGCAGCGTGGAGTTCACGCCGATCAGAGTCCAGGGGCCTTGGGTTCGTGTCCAAAACTCGGGAATTCCCAGTTCACCGACCGCGCGATCCAAGCTCGCCATGCGCAGCCCTCCGTAGTTTCCGGTCAAGCTCCGCTTGCCGATCTCGTGGTCGCCGAGCACGAGCCGCAGCCGATCGCCGAAGCGCGCCCGCAAGAGGCCCACGCTCAAGCTCGCGCTTTCGAACGCCTCCTCATCCATCATTCCCAGATAAGCCGAATCGCACGCGTAATCCCCGTTGGCAACCACCCAATCCGGATCGCCGGCGGCGGCGAGGAATTGATCCAGCAGGCCGTTGTGCTCGAAGGGATCGGCCAGCCAGAAGTACTTCCGATAAGCCCGGACCAACATCCGCTGCCAGGGACGCGTTCGGTCGCCCGAGATCTTTCCAGCGCGCTCGCGCTCGCGAGGACCGGCGTAGTGGATGTCGCTCACGATCACCAGTCGGAGGCTGCTGCTCATGATCTCGACGCGGATCGTAGTGGAGGCGTCAGGCGGGGAAGATAAGCTCAAACTGGGTCCCGGTCCCCGGCTCGCTCTGCACGCGAATGCCGCCGCCGTGCGACTCCATCACGCGTCGGGCGATAGAAAGCCCAAGTCCGCTGCCCCGGCTCTTGGTGGTGAAAAAATCGTCGTAGAGACGGTCGATTGTCTCCCGAGGAATACCGCAGCCGGTGTCCTGGATGGAGAGGACGATCGCGCGGAACGACGGGGGCGCGGAGGCCGCTGGACGAGGGAGGGTCTCCTGGCGGATCTCCGTCCGGATCGTCAGCGAGCCCCCGGGCGTCATCGCCTCCAGCCCATTCATGGCGACGTTCAAGACCGCCTGCTCCAGCTGGCGGCGATCGCCGCGAACGGCATCCGAGGAAGCGCCCAGTCTTGACTCCACGCGCATCAGCCGCGCCTGCGCCATGGGCTCAATGAGCTGGGTCACCTGGGCGATGAGAGCATGAAGACTCACCGCCTCCTCGCGTCGCTCCGCCGGCGCGGAAGAGCTCAGCATTTGAGTCACGATGAACGCGATCCGATCAACCTCCTGACGAACAATCCGCGCCATCTCCAACTTCGGATCTTTCTCGAGCAGCAGTTCCACCAATGTCTTGATGGCGACCAGGGAGTTCTTGATCTCGTGCGCCATCGCGGAGAACAGCGCGAAGTCCATGGGCGATCCCTGCGCGACCGAGTCCGATGTTCGCGCCCCGGCCCGCCGAACCAGCAAGGCGGCGTGGGAGGCGGGGCCGGACGCGGCGGGCGCAGGGAGGATCTCCACCGAAATCTCCCCAACGCCGGAGTTGGGGAATGACCACGGAATCCGGCGGGGCTCGCGGCTTGGCTGGGCGGTGGCAAGCTCCCTCAGCCAAGCCAGCGTTGGGGACGGAAGCTCCGCAAAACCGGCGGGCGAATGGACCCGCTCCGAAACAAGGCCCAAGCCGTGCGCATCCCCGGAAAAGCAGACCTTCTCAGTCTGCCAATCCACGATCATCAGGCATTCGGAGGGCGGGGGGATTGAGGGACGGAGCCAGGCATTCTGAGCGTCCTGTGCTATGGGCTGTGGCGCCATGGGTTTCTTGGGACCACCGGCTTCGTTCCAATTCCTGGGAACCCAATCGCGCTTCCCGGCGCAGCCGAGGGACGCGCGGAGCATAGCTTCTCCCTCCTTCGACACAACCAAAAACCCCGGCGCCTCAAGCCCGTCGAAACATCGAAACGGGGCAGGACGGTTTGAAGTTGCTTTGCCCAGCGAGAATGGCAGTAATTTGGGGCACTGGCTGTTTTGCTCCCGCTTCAGAAGGCGGCCCATTCAACAACCCGGTTTGTAAGTAGTAATCGTGAAGACGATCTTGGTGCTGGCTCAGAATCCAGAGCTGCCATGCGCCATTCGATCCATTCTGGAGTCTGAGCGTTATCGCCTTATTCATCGCCCAGATATCGAGGAAGCCGAGCCATTGCTCAAGCATGGCGCGTTGGACGCGTGTCTGCTTGATGCCGATCAGCCGCAGGTCCAGGCGCTGTGGGTGATCGAGCGACTCAAGGAGCTCGCCCCTTCGCTTCCCATCTTTGTCTTCTCGGCGACGCGCACTCCGGAGTGGGAGGAGCAGCTCTACACTCGCGGCGTAAACCAGGTTCTCGCGAAACCCATTCGCCCGCGTCTGCTCGCAACATTGATCGAGCGGCTCAATACGAAACTCCCCGCGGCCTCCGCGGCGCCGACGTCGTTCCCTGCGGCTCTTCCTCCCGCCATCCCCGCCGATCGCGCCATGTCGTCCGACGGGCCCAGGTCCCGGGAGACCGATCGTTTGCTGGCCGCTTTTGAGGAAGCGGTGACGCTGACGCCCGTCACTCTCGCCGCCTCCGATCTCTTCGACGCGGTGCTCCCCAAGCTGCGCAAGGTCCTCGGAGTTCGGCGGGTCGCCGTTTTCTTGCGAGGCTCGGCCTCCCTGGATCCGGGGCAGCCTCAACTCGAGGAAAGCCGGCGGCTCCATCTGGTGAGCGCCGCGGGAGTCTCGCGCAACGCCCTCCGCGACTTCTCGCTGTCCATCGACTCGGGCTGCGGCGCCGTCATCAGCGCCTGGGGCCGGGGTCCTCACGCGATGGGATCCCCGGGTCGCCTCGCAACCCGAGTGCCTGCGGGAGCTGAACGCGCTGGGGATGGATGCGCTGATCGCCCTGATGCGCGATGACTTGCTGGTGGGCGTCATGGCTCTAGGAGCGACCGTCGACCAGGCCTTGTTGCCAGGGGGGGTTCTTCGCGACCTGTATTTCCTCGCCGAGCCGCTCGCGAACGCGGTGGAGCGAATCTGGGCGCACGAGCGCGTGGCGGCCAACCACGGCATGATGACGGACATCCTTCGAGAGCTGACCAGCGCCTGCGTGGTCGTGGGGAAGGATCTTCGCATTCTGCACGCAAACGCGTCCGCGAACGCGTTGTTCAAGAGCACGGTCGACGGCCCGGCCGAGCTGAACTTCAGCGACCTCCCCGAGGATCTCGCGGGGCGCGTCTATCAGGTGCTCAAGGCCGGCGCCCCGATGACGCCCTTCCGTTATCGATTCCAGGACAAACTCAACCGTCTCTTTCTGGCGTCTGTCATCCCGTTTCAAAGCAAGGACGCGCTCCTGCCCAGCTCGGCGCTCCTCGTGCTCGAGGACCGAACACAGTCGGAGCAGATCAAGCGCCTGGAGGTGGAGGCCGCCAACCTGCGCCTGGTTCGAACCATGGCCGACCGCCTCGCGCACGAGATCGGCAACGCCCTCGTGCCGATCTCCACGCATCAGCAGCTGCTCCCCACACGCCACAAGGACCCCGAGTTCCGGGTCTCGTTGGAGAACGCGCTGGCGAGCGGAGTGAAGCGGATCGGCCGTCTTGTCAACCAGATGGTGTTCCTCGCCCATGACCACCCGATGAGCATGGAGTCCCTGCCGCTCGCGCCCTTGATCGAGGAGGCCTTCAAGGAAGCGCAGCGCCACCTGCCCATCCAAACCGCCACACTGCGCCAGAGCAACGAGTCCGCGACAGCGGTGGTGATCGGGGATCGTCCCGCGCTGCGCCACGCGCTGACGGAGGTGTTCATCAACGCGATGCAGGCCAATCCGGCGGACGCGAAAGTCGCGGCGCGGACCGCGGAACTGCAGGCCGAGCACGGCGTCAGGTGGATGCAAATCGAGATTCTCGACAATGGAGACGGCTTCGTGGCGGACGCCGCGGGGCAGGTGACAGAACCCTTCTTCACCACACGCAGCGTGGGCCTCGGCCTCGGTCTCGCGGTCACTCGGAAGGTGCTCGAAGCGCACCAGGGACGGCTCGAGATCCAAGCGTCCGAAGGCGGACACGGCGGTTGCGTCAGCCTGTTCCTTCCCCTGAACCCCTTGCCCGGTTAGGCGCCCATCGGCGGATCAAGGGGCAACGACCCTCGTCATCACAGCCCAGGGAGAAGCCCGGGGAACGCCATCAGGAAAGGGCGCGTTTGCGCCGAGAGCCGTTCAAGGCTCACCCCTCGCGGCTCTCAGCCGCTTCACGCACGCGATCGTCAGGAGAGTCGCGCACGCCGCATAGATGATCCCGTTCGGTGTTCGATAGGTCCAGGGGCTCCAGGGCCAGGGATACCTGAAGAAAGCGAAATTCAATCCGAAGTAGATCCACGTCGACGCGAGAAGCGCGTAGGCGGGCCATCGAAGGCCGGCGTGGTTGCCATCGCCGCTCCGCATCGCGGACCGTGCCAGGCGAATCGCCAGCGCGACGGCAAAGGCCATGGGCAGCGCGCAGTAAACGACCCAGCCGAGCTCGGGTTCAACCGCGCGCTCCTCCCTGGCGAGTTGGTTCACGGTTTTCACCGCGATCGGAAGGAGGGTCACGGGGAGCGCCAGGAACCACGGCCACCAACGTCCTGAGGCGCTTGCGACCATCGGCAACAAACCCAGAACAAGGCCGATGTCGTAGGTCGCATGAATCCACCGAACAGACCCGAACTCGCTTTCGATGAGCAGGGCCGTGTGCGCGGCGAGCAGCAGCCCTTCGAACCAGCAGGGAGATGGCTCCGAACCCGTCGCGGAGGTTCCGCCTCCTCCGATAAGGACTCGGTGTTTCCAAACGCCGAAAACAATGGCCGCGCCCATCACGGCCCCAAAGGTGGTCTCCATCATATTCCACCAATTAATATGAGCGTCCAGCGCGTGGATTGCTCCCTGACTGAACAGCTGGGGATTCCACGCGTGGAAGGACTGAAGCGACTGCCCCAGCGGAAAGCCCATCGCTCCGCCCAGCAGCCCAAAAAGTCCGAGTCGCCAGGCAAAAGCGTCGCGCTTCCAGGCGAAGGTGAACGCGAAAACGGCGACGAGGCTCAGCAGCAATCCGCCCCAACACTCCGGACGCGGCTTCAAGGAAGCCCCGGGCTCCCACTCCCAGGACGCTGAGAAATAGACTCGAGGGAGGATCTTGTTTGCGGGATCGAACGGCGCATTGATCGTGGCGCATCCGACAAAGTAGAGGCCGACGAGCGTGAGCATCAGAACGAGCATCTCCCGAGTCCTGTAACGGACGCCGCTCAACCCCATGCCGAGGAAGAGGGCGCCGAACGCGATCCAGATTCCGCCTTTGAGCGCGAGTCCGATCATGCCCCAGCGGAGCGCCGCCACGTTTCCGATGACAGGCGCGTTCTGCGTCAACCCAATCGTCTGCGCATACGTCATCGATCCGCCAAAACCCATCGCGATCGTGCCCCAGGCGACGGCGCGGATCAGTTGCCGGGAATCGAGCGATCCTCCGAAAAGAAGCGCCACCACGAGACTCACCAGCAATCCGGCGATCATGGCGCCCGTCTCGTGCCCATACTGCCCTCGGATTCCCCACCCCAGGCCTCCGGCGCATGCGCCAAGAAGCATAGCCCAGGACAAAGGGGTCTCGTCGCGAGTGGCTGCGGCAGGGTTCATCCCCTCTGCTAGCCGCGACGGTCGCTCCTTGGCAATCCGCAAGTTGTGGTTCCGTTGTGTCCCTCACGGCTACCGACAAGGTCGGTCCCGTGGTGGGAAGTTCCAGATCGCAGCCAGAATTCGGCAGAGCGAGGGAGGGGTCGTGAAATAGACGCTTGCTCTCGACCATTCGCTACTGCCGCTGGTTGTTGAATGACAAGATGCGACCCCAACGGCCCTCACTGACTAGAGCAAGCGCACGCACGGTCCCTCCTGAAATGCACGGCCCAAGTATTCCGTGTGTCAGACTTCCTTTTTGATCTTGATGCTCTGTACGATCTTCATCAAATCACGATAGTCAGCGCTATCGACCTCATCGCATAGAACGGTGACTTTGATCAGATACTTCGAGCCCAAGCCGAGGATGACGGGTGTCGCCGTCTTGTAGGTTCCCAGCTTGACCGGTTTCCCGACCAGATCTGGATCAACGAAATCCGCATAGAAAGCCAGTCCCCCATCGATCTTTGCTTCCTTGAATTCCAGTTTACGCAGGTCCTCTGGCGAACCGACGTATGGCCTGCTGTCGCCGCGTAGAAGCTCCTTGAGGAACTTCGGATCCGTGAACGCTTCCTTGCCCTTGTCATAGATGGACAGCAAGCACACCGCATTACGACCAGCGGGCGCCGCGATCCGACAGGTTTCGAACGGGAAGGCCCTGCCTGGCGACTTTTCCATGGTCGACTTCCACTGGCTAGGGGTCACCACGATCACCGGCTCCTTGGCGGAAATGGTGAGTTCATCCGCGCTAGCTAAGGTGTGCGCGAAACACGTTATGAGTAGTGCGATTGCGGTTTTCATATGAGCGGTCTGGGTCTAGCAGGAGCTGTGACTAGTAAGACTTGGCTTCAAAGTTCGTGCGAGCCAGTGATTCATGGAGACGGCAAACATGGACTCAGAACCACTTCCTCTTCATCGCCTTGAGCACTGATGACGTGTCCAGCGAAAGCGTATACTCCCGCTTGGAGTCGGGAAGCCAGACCTTCAGAGGCAAAGGTTTTCCATCGTCCAGACCCGTCCTCTGCTTTGAGTCGAGAGCAACGATCGTCGTGCAGTCAGGGTTGGCAACCGGAGTCCCATTGAGTTGGGATCGCCCCACCTCCTTCCCATCGCCATCAAGGATGAGAGCCTGATTGACAGCTTCTCCGGTTCGACACGTGAATAGGAAGCGGTTGCCTTGCTTTATTTCGAAAAAGTCGACTAGATCGAACGTCCGATTCGGCAAGTCCAGTCGATTCGTTCGGATGGAATCCCCTAGTGTAGTGTCTCACAAACGACTGGAGTTATTTTTCCTTGGTTTTCCGCATTCGCGGTTGAGTGCAACCGGGCTTGATTGTCTCCAGTGTTTGTTTGCATCTGCTTAGTTTTTCGACGATCGAATCCACTGTTGCCG
>JACQFQ010000061.1 GCA_016199985.1 Verrucomicrobiota bacterium
CCTCGCAACCTCCACCGAAGATCACGGCGGCAAGGACAGTGGCTTTGGCGCCGCCCGTGTAGTGGCGACCTTTGAGGTTCAAAACACCTCTATCAACAACTTGCAATATTTCGCATCGCCAGTAGCGGAAGTCGGGTTAGGACAAATACGACCTTCACGCGGATACCCGCCAAGCCAGGGATACGCTCAGCGATGAGGTGGAGTTCTTGTCCGCCGCGCAATTGTTCTGAGTCGTTTCTTTCAGAAGGGGCAGGCCCCCGCGTCGCGTTCTGGTCGAGGCACGACATGTTCTCGAGCTGACACGCGTTGCCGAGGTTCCAGGGTTTAGTATTCCAGAGGTGACTTTTCACTCGCCTCCCCTCGATGCTTTGTTGATATCAAGACGTCTCATCAACTCCTCTTCACGTCAGCGCTATGGGGACTGCGGTTCGGCCAGCTAGGCCGGGCTCATCGGGACCTCCCGGCCGCGATCCAGCTCGTGAGCCGACAGGACTTGGAACGATTCATCATCGGTCAGTCGGTCAGGCACGCTTGCTTGGCCACGACGTTTGACACTCTTTGGGCCGCGCTGCGGGAGCCCGCGCCCGGATGGACCGAGCAGCAGTTGGCGGAGTTCCAGGCGGAGTGGTCGCCGATCGATTTGGCCGCCGACATGGGAACGGCGCTGCGCTTCCTGGCCGCTGGCTTTGCCGGGGAATGTTCAGCGAAACCTTTCCGCCCGGACTCGTGACGGGTGTGTGGTGAGCATGGCCCCCAAGCCCGGCGCCTGTTCAGCCCAGCGTTTCCGAGAACTCACGCGCCTTGGTCTCGCGGGTCGCCATCTGCACGTTGCGCAGGGCGTCGGCGATCTCTTCGGAGATGGGCCGGTTGTCGACATACTTGTGCTCAATGGCGGTGACGAACTCCGTCGCAAAATTGTCGAGCTCCTGGGTGATCGCCCGGATCGTTGTGACCATGTAGTTATAGGCGAACATTGCGGGAATCGCTACAAACAGGCCGACGACCGTGGCGATCAACGCGCCCGCGACGCCTGGGGCCATCGCTGTGAGGCTCGCCTGCTTGGCGATCGCGACGCCGGAAAAGGTCTCCATCACGCCCCAGACTGTTCCCAACAATCCGATAAAGGGGCCGCCCGCGACGGCCGTCGAAAGGACGATCATGCCTTTTTCCAGCGACATGGCTTGAGAGCTCACTGCCCTTTCCATAGAGACTTTGACGGACTCAAACGAGGGCATGCTCACGCGGGTTTCCCCCTTGAGCTTGATGGGGTTGTTTTTGAGATGATACTCGAGCTCTTCGCACCCGGCGTAGAAGACTTCGTTCGCGGGCGCGCCCACGAATTCCTGCTGCTTCCGAAACAGATCCAGAGGGTCGCGAGTGGAGCGATACGACGCGAAGAACTTCTTCGACATTTTCAAGGCCTTCATGATCTGTCGCCCCTTGCTGATGATCACAGTCCAGCTGAACATCGAGACAATCAGGAGGAGGCAGATCGTGATCTTTCCCTCGTTGGTCGCCTGCTTGAACGCGAATTGAAGCGCGTTCGCCAAAACAGGCTCGCCGAGGTTTTCGAGAAGGAATGAGCTCATGAATTCAAGCTGACAACACGGCGTGTCGGAAAAAGGTCGGCTGAGTTACGTTCTGGTGAGGAGAACGCGCGCGATGTCCGAAACACGATCGTGCCAACCGGCTGCCGAGCCGACCGCTGAAATCCCAGACGAGGGAGGTGATTCTTCGAAAATCCGCATGCGGCGCTCGTGCGCGTTCGCCGCGCCGGGAGGCGGAGCGTGTGGTTGACCGATCTGTGACAAATCCATGTCCGATTGTCACAGATTCGCAACCGCGCCCTTGTCGTCCGTATTCCGTTTATGTTCGGCCCGTTTTCACATTCCGCCCCCGCTTCACAGGATTCATTCGTCACGAGTGTCCGAATCGAGGATCACGTTGACTGAAAACACCGCGTTGTCACGGCCGGCAGAAGTTACCCTGTCAGCGATCCTGTGCTCGAGTGTCCGAGCCCATCGTGAGAGCGGCAGCAGCCTCTCGACTCACCCTGGGCCATCCTGCGGTCGCCGCGGATGAGGATGCGATGGGATGCCTCGCGGTTGAAGAAGTCGGGCCAGGGCAGCAGACGGAAAACAAACAATCGAAAGAAACTGGATTATGGCTCAGCAAGCAAACACCACTCAACGGATGCCGCGAAGCAGGGTTGCTCCCTTGCTCGTCGGGCTCGCACTACTTGGTCTCGGCGGCGCGGGCAGCCGCGCCGTGGCTCAAACCTTCGCCTACACTCCGCGCGATCTGCTGCTCGGCTTCCGGCAGACGGGCGCCACTTCAGAGCTGCTCGTGAACCTGGGACCGGTGACGGCTTTTTCCCAAGCCAAGCCGGGCGCGATGATTCCTATTGCCCAGCTTTCCGCGGAACAGCTCAAGAACGCGTTCTCCACTCTCGACAACCTCCAATGGTCCGTCATCGCGGGTGTCCGCGTCGCTGACGGCGGCGATCCTGCGATTCCCGAAAGCACAGTTTGGACAACGAAGCCGCGCGCCAAGTTCGACACACAGACTGACGCGTTGAAACGGAAGTCTGAGTTCAGCCAAGCGCTCGCCGCGAACAAGATCGACTCCATCGCTCGAGGCGGCGTTGCTCTTGGCTCTCAAAGTTCCGCGGACCCCCTCAGCAACACCAAGGCGCTCGTCCTCGAGCCCGCTGGCAACAAGCTCGCCTACAGCGCGTTCATGACGACCAAGGGGAACCTTGGAGGCACGGTTCAAGCGAGTGTCGAAGCGAACACCAAGACATTCACGAGCGCCATCCGCTCGGACTTCTACGAACTGCTTCCGAGTGACGACAATGCGCCGGCCACTTATCTCGGCTATTTCGAACTCAGCCCTGAGGGAACCCTCTTCTTCAAGGCGGCCGGCGGCGATGTGCTCCCCTTGGAGCGTCCTACCATCCAGGGCATCGCTCGCGACGTTACCATTTCGAAAGTGACATTCTCCACGATGAACGACGCCACGGTCGTTTACCGCCTGTGCATCACGAACAGCCTTGGGCTCAACACGCCGATCGAGCAATGGCCCGTCTGCGTCGGAGAAGTGAAGGGCGATGGGCAGGCGCACACGCTCGAGGATCAGAGCGTGGAGGATGACCGGTTCTACGCGATCAAGGCCGGACGCTGATCCCTTTCACCTTTTGCCCCCATCTGAGTCGTGAAAGCAGTTGCTACAAACCCGGCCCTCCCCGACGCCGGGTTTCCTTTCTTGATGAGTTCTTCTCGGCGCCTCGAAAACACGATCCAGGTTCCGAGGTTCTGGTCGGATCGGCTGACGGATCGCTCCCAAAGTTACGTTTACTCGCGCGATGTGAGCATCGAGTTACGGGGCGCGACGCTGGCGACGGCCCTGCGGGTTGAAGCGGGATCAAAAGAGGACAAACACTCGATAAACAGGGCTTGTGACAGCTGTCCGATCCATCGCGTCGCGTGGCGAACAGATGAAAGCCTCCTTGAGGCTTCGTCGATTACAACAAGCCGCGTGATCCGCCACCATCGTTTTGGAACGGCGGAGAGCCAGCAACCAAACTAGCAAACAACACGATCGTTCAACACCTCAGTCCCATGCAAACCAATCACCTGATTCAAAGAGCCATCCTCATCGGCACGGCGAGCCTGACTCTGTCCGGATTAACCGCGAACGCCCAATTTGTTCGTGGCGACGTCCTCTTCGGCGCCAACGAGATCAACGGCGCCCAAGCCGGCCAGAATGATCTCGTCATCGATCTCGGGAGCTACAGCCGGTTCCTTAGCGCCACAGACCCGATCCTCCTCGGTGGCTCGCATGCCAGCGAAGCCTACAACGGTTTCACCGCGACCAGCGAGAGCCGCTTCGCGGCATCGGACGTCAACACGCTGTTCGGAAACCTGGATCGCGTCCAATGGGGCGTCTTCGGCGTCAACTCCGGAGCGGACCCTGTTGAGAACAGCTCCTGGCTGCTGACCAGAGCCCGCCCTACCGCGACCATTGGAACCCAAGGCGCGAACTGGAACCAAGCCAGCAGCAGCAGCCAGGGCTTGACCGGTAACAAGATGGAAGATGTTCGCAACTTCGCGAACGCGGGGACCCCTCTGAGCGGCCTCGCGGTCTCGGGACCTGATGGCAACGCGCTCTCCTATAACTCGAAGGCGCCGTTCACCGGATACAACGCCATGCAGAACGACACCGGGACCGGGTTCACCGGTGGCGCGATCAGCCGCTCCGACCTCTTCGCGGTTCCCCCCAACGACCTCACGGTTCCCGCGAGCGTGCAGCACCTCGGGTATTTCGAGCTGCAGGCCGATGGCGACCTCTGGTTCGTTCCGGTTCCTGAACCTTCCACATACGGCCTCGCCGCTGGCGCCGGCCTTTTGTTCATGGCTCTCCGCCGTCAGCTGACACAGAAAACGGCCTAAGCCGCGACTCGCTGAATTCGACACCAACGCAATCAACCATCATCAACCACATATCAAATAATAATAAGTATATGAAGAAACTGATTCTTACTCTGTCCGTTGGCATGCTCGGCGCCTTCGCCGTTCAGGCGCAGGACGTCGACGTGACCTTCACTGGATCCACCGCCTTCCGTGGCACGGTCTACAATGCCATCAAGGCTCTCTATGCGGGAACCTCGACCGAGAACGCCACTACTCTTCCCGCAAGCGGCGCAAGCCGCGTCACGCTCAAAGGGAAGATGGCTTCCGTGTTCGGCGCCACCCGTAACGTGACGGTTCGCCTCTCCTGGAGCGGATCCGGCACCGGCGCCGCCGCGGTGGCCAACGGCACACCGGTCACGGTGAATGTCAACGCCACGCCTCAAGGCGATGCCGCCACGACGACGACTCCGGCGACATTTGCCTTCTCGGACGTGTTCCAGACTTCGACCACTGTCGCGAACAGCCCGTCCATGACCGACACGGTTGTTGGCGTGATCCCGTTCGTTTGGGTGAAGAACACTCCTGTCCCCGCCAGCGTTGACAACATCACCGCGCAGAATGCCCGCGCCATCTTCGGCAACGGCCGTTTGCCCGTTCGCTTCTTCACCGGCGTCCCTACCGACACGGGCATCGTCAATGTGGAAGGCCGTGATTCCGGCTCTGGAACGCGCATCACCGTCCTTTCCGAAACCGGCGTGGGTGGTTCTGCGACCATCGTTCAACGCAAGGTGTCCGCTGGCAATTATGTCGCCGACGCTGTTGGATTCAGCGGCGGCGGCGCTCTTGCTACCGACCTCGCTCTCAACGTCGGAACCAGCGCCAACGGAGCTGGCGGCGCGATTGGTTACCTCGGGCTGGGTGACGCCCCCACCGTCACCGGAGCCGGCGGCGCTATCCTGAAGTACGAAGGCGTCCCTATGACCTTCGACAACGTTCGCTCGGGCAAGTACACCCTCTGGGCGTATGAGCACTGCTTCGATGCCTACTCCGTTGCCCCTGGCTCGGACGAGGACACCCTCCGCACCGCTCTCGCAACCGAAATCGAGGTGAACCAGCTCGCCACCTCGACCACCGCGATCCAGTTCAGCACGATGAAGTCCACCCGTCTCGATGACGGCGCCACGGTCACTCCGTGATCGTAGCGCTCCGCTAAGGACTTCAGTCAGTCAAAGTCGCGCGGTAGCCGGCATGGGAGAAATCCCATGCCGGTCTTTTTTCTGCGTATCATCTTCGGACCAAGTTCACACGAAGTTCGGAACTCCGTCACGGGTTCGTGATATTCCAAAGGCAGGATCGCGTCGTGTTGAACACTGGGCATCTCGTTTTGAGCGACATTCGGTTTGGGTCGGGGACAGAGTGGCACTTTCGCTCGGACAAGACCGCAGTTTGGCATCTTCTGCGCGTGGCCTCCGGCCTGGGTTACCGTCAGTCCAACAAATCGTATGTCGAGCTGGGTCCGGATGATGTCCTTCTGGCGTTTCCTTCGGCCTCCTGTTCCTTCCTCGCCAGCAAGCTTACCGAGATGCACTTGCAGGTGTTTTCCATTGATCTGGGTCTCCTCAGCGGGGTCTTTAGCATGGATGAATCCCGTGCGCTGACCCAGTTTTCAAGCCAGCACGGAGGCGACGTCCTCTTTTTTCCGCGCAACCATGCCTTCGCCGCGCGGTTTGTCGACATCTGCCAGAATACTCCAAAAAACGGCTTGGCCTCGCGTCTTCGCGTGCTGCAACTGTTCACCGAGTTGGTTGGCGACGGCTTGAAGCTCGAAACGCTTTCGGTCCCCGTGCACCAGGACGGGCGCGCTCGCTTCAGGGAGCTCATGCGCGAGTTGCCCGAAGGCGAGCTGATGAGGTGCTCCGTGGGGGAGCTTTCGAAGCGGCTGTGTTTCAGCGAGCGGCATTTCAGCCGGCTGTTTCGGCAGGAGCTGGGTGTCTCGCTGCGTGAGAAGCAGCAGCGACTCCGCCTGGAGCGGGCCCGACACCTCCTTGAGACCACGCCGGAGAAGATCATCAACATCGCTTTGGATGTGGGATATCAGAGCCTGAGTCTTTTCAACGTGATGTTCAAGAAGCGCTACAAGATGACGCCAACGGAGTGGCGCGCGCGCGGACGGGAGGCCAAGCGCAAACCTTCGTCCCCCCGTGCCGGCGTTGGCATGGTGCTTCTGGCCGCGGTGTCCGCCTTGCGCATGCTGTGGGATACCGCCTGGGCCGCCGATCCTTCCGCGCAGAGCCCTGTCGTGAGCGGAGGCGGCGAGGTCAAGGCGTCCGGTCCGGCGACATCAACGGCCGCCCCGGGTGCCGCAATCACGAACGGGACTGCCCGGGTGAGAACGAACGCGGCCCCGGCCCAGATTCCCGTGAAAGGATATTCCGTTCAAGGGAACACCCTTCTTTCCGCCGAGTCCCTCCAATCGATCCTCCGTCCGTATCAAGGAACGAACGCGTTTCTGAGCCAGGCTCTGGTGGACAAGGCGCGGTCGGAGCTCCTTCTGGCCTACAAGGAGCGGGGATGGGCGGGTATCGGCGTCGGGCTGGATCCGCAATGGGTCGCGTTGTGGAAAACGAGCGGGATCGTGAGTCTTCGCGTGATCGAGGGGAAGCTCAGCGAAATCGTGGTGCTGAACAACCATCACTTCTCGTCCAACAATGTCCGCCGAAGCGTGCCCAGCCTCCGCACCAATATTGTGCTGAACAGTCGGGTCCTCGAGGCTGAGATCGCCGCAGCCAACGCGAATCGCGATCGCCAAATCTACCCGGAGATCGCGCCAGGGTCCGAGCCCGGCGCCAGCACCCTGCTCCTCAAGGTGAAGGATCGACTGCCGCTGCACGGTCGCTTTGAGGCCAACAATTACAAGACGCCCGGCACTCCCGACATCCGGCTGAACTCCAATCTCCAGTACAACAACCTATGGCAGCGGGAGCACTCGATCAGCGTTCAATACGGCTTCACGCCGCAAGCGTTTAAGGAGAATCGCCAGGACAGGCGCATCCCGTTCTATGATCGGCCCGAGATCGGCTACTACAACGCCAGCTACCGCATGCCGCTGGGGGCGCCAACCTCCCTCGAGAGGCAGATCGCGGAGAAGCCATTGGAATTCGGATACAACCCCGCCACCCGACAGTTCAATCTGCCCCCGATCGCATCAGTTCCCGAGCTTACTTTCTTCGCCAACCGCTCGACGACGGACACTGGCGTTGTTTCAACCGACCCGACCCTGGTCACCGCGACGGCGATCACCACCATTGAGTCGCGGGATGTCAGTCGCGATCTGTCGATCACGGAGAGCATGGGTTTCCGCTTGAGCCTTCCGCTCGCCAGCGCGTCAACCAAGCTCGGGCTGTCCCTCGGATTCGATTACAAGAATTACGACAGCTCCAGCTTCCGCACCAATGTCTTCGACCAGACCTCGGTGATTCCGGGCGCCACGCCCAGCGATCCGCCTCAGATCGTAAAAGGATCCACCGGGTCCGGACAGCAGGGTGGCAACGGCCTCACCTACTTTCCCTTCGTGCTCCGGATGGAAGGCGCGGTCCCTGGCAAGTCCGGCACAACGAGCGGTTCGTTGGGCCTGACCTACAACGTTCTGCACGGAGGCGCTTTCTCGAAGAGCCAGGACTTCGAGCGCTCGGCGGGCTCGAAGCACGCCTCGGCCAACTTTCTAACGCTCAACGCCTCTTTGGCTCACGAGCATGTGTTCAAGGATGACTGGCGCCTGATCGCTCGAGCGGACGGCCAGTGGGCGCCTCAGCCTCTGTTCAGCAATGAGCAGTTCGCGCTGGGCGGCATGGGCGCGGTGCGCGGCTATGTTCAGGGCGATGAGTTTGGGGATCACGGGTGGAAGCTGACGCTCGAGCCGAGAACGCCCGCGTATCGTCTGGGATTGGTCGACGGCACGCTGCCTATGTTCGCCCGAATGTCTGTCTTCACCGACTACGGCCGCACGTACCTGATCGATCCTCAAGGCCGTAACACTCAAACCGCCCTCTGGGGCGTTGGCTCAGGACTCAATGTCACGATGGGTCAAAGCTTGGATCTGTCCGCCGTCGCCGCTTGGTCGCTTACCGACACTCATTATTCCCGAGTCGGGAAAATGAGGTTCTATCTCAGCATGTCCTTTCAATTCTAACCGCCAAGATCATGCACTATTCCTTTTCACATCCTTCCCCAAAGGGGTCCCCGCGGCTTCCGAAAGCTTGGCGGCGTCGACGCAAAGCCAAATCGGGCGCCCAGCTTGTGTTGAACATCCTGGGCTGGGGCAGCACAGCGAGCCTGTTGGCCGGACCGCAGGGCATGACCGTGGGGCAGGGACATGCGACGGTGTCCGGCGCTCCTGGAAACATGACGATCCATACCAGCGATCGCGTGCTCCTGAATTGGAACAGCTTTAACATCGGAGCTCGCGAATCAGTGACCTTCGTTCAACCCTCGGCGGCTTCCGTGGCGTGGAACCACATCACGGACCCCAACCCCTCGCAGATCTTTGGTCGCCTCACCGCCAATGGCGTGGTCGTGCTGCAAAACTCCTCCGGCTTCTACTTTGGTCCCAACGCGTATGTGCGCGCCGCCAGCTTGATGATCACCACGTCGCCCGGACTTCCGCCGGATTTTGCCGGAGGCGGGTTTTGGCAGTTCAACGGCGCTCCTCCTGGGGCGAACATCATCAATCATGGCGTTCTGACGACGGAGAAGGGCGGGTCCTTGTTCCTGATCTCGGAGCGTATCGAGAACCACGGCAGGCTCGAGGCGCCGGAAGGCCATGTGGGCTTGCTTGCGGGCGAACGGGTGCTCGTTTCGGATCGTCCGGACGGCAAAGGGCTGAGCGTTGAGGTCCAGGCGCCCAAGGGAGTCATCAACAATCAAGGGGAGATCATCGCCGACGCCGGAACCGTCGCGATTTATGCGCAGGCGGTGAATCAGTCTGGATTGATCCGGACGGACACCGCCGCCGAGGTTGCGGGCGCCATCGAGATCCTCGCTTCCGAGCGCGTGCAACTGGAATCAACCTCAAGGCTCCAGGCCAATGGGGAAGCCGGCGCGGTCTCGCCGGGCGGTAGTATTCTCGTGAAGTCTGAAAAGAGCTTCGAGGACTCGAACGGATCTCGAATCGAGGCTCGCGGCGGTTCGCTGGGCGGGGCAGGGGGTCGCATGGAGATCTCAGCGGTCGAAATGTCGTCCTTGAACAGCGCGATCAATGGCGCCGCCCGAAGCGGTTGGCTGGGAGGATCGCTCTTGCTCGATCCGACGGACATCCAAATCGGGCGATCGGGCGCGTCCAGCACGCCGACGCTGCTGAAGCTCGACACAAGCCTGTCCTTCCAGGGATTGTCACGCATTACCCTGGAGGCGACGCGCGACATCACTCTCGCGCTGAACACGGTTTGGGACCTGAGCGCGTCCACCGGCCATGACCAGCCAGATCCGGCGAATCCGGACGCCATACTGAATCCCTCGCCGTCCGGGAGCCTGCTGTCGCTGACCGCCGGCCGAAACATCACCTTGCAATCCGGCAGCGCGATCCTCGCGGGGCCGCACTGGTCGATCGCGCTGAAGGCCGGAGCGGATTTCGCCCACAACAAAGACATTCTTCCCGGCGTGGGAACGGTTCTATTGCAGGCAAACGCGACCATCCAGGCCTCGGATGGATCGATCGGAATCCAGGCGGGGCAGGACGTGACGGTGCAAACCGGCGCCATCCGGACCACCGCGGGAGGGTCGATCGCGGTTGAGGCCGTCTCCGGCGCTATCAATACTGGATCTAACGAGAAGGGCTACACCTTCAGCGACGACGAGCCCGCGATCTCCGTCAATGCGGCGGAGTTGGGCGGCATTAGCACCGCAGCCGGCGGAAATGTTGAGCTGTCCGCGGGGACGGACGTTCTCAGCTACTTCCCGAGCGGATTTGGGTCGTCGCATGCGGATGCGGGCAGCGGAGCGTTTGGGGCGGCGGCAGGCGACGTGACCATCAGGGCCGGTCGCGACGTTCAAGGCCATTTCGTATTGGGCAACGGAACTGGCACAATTGCAGCGGGACGCGACGCCGGCACGCGGAATCGGCAGCTCGCGTTGAGCCTCATCAAGGGCTCGTGGTCGGTGGAAGCCGCTCACGACATCCTCCTCCAGGAGGTCCGGAATCCGAATGGGGTTTTCAACAACCGAGGCGGATCAGATTCCATCACACGCCATCTCTTCGACTATGACGATGCGGCCTCGGTCACCCTGAATGGCCGCAATTCGGTCCAATTGCTCGGCGCCGCCTTGCCTCGCAACACGGGCGAGGTCATCACGTCGCTCTATGCTCCGTCGCTGTCGATCGAGGCGGGCGCGGGCGGCGTCATCCTGGGTAACGATATCAATTTGTTTCCGTCCCCGGTGGGACAGTTGAGCATCCATACGACGCAGGGGGGGGGCCTCAAGAGTTCGCAAACAGGCAAGATTCGCCAGCTGACAATGTCCGACAGCCCCCGCCGGCAATTCACGTCGAACCGGGATTTCGGTCCGACCGATAGCGAGAAGGGCCTCCAACACCTCAATGATCCCCAGGCTGCGCGACTGGACATCGATGGGAACGTTCAGGATCTCCTCGTTACTGTGCCGAAGCGACTCGAGGCGGATGTGCAGGGCAACGTCGTGAACACAAGCCTCGTCGCTCAAAACCTTCGCGACTCGGATGTGACCCGCCTGAGGGTCCATGGCGACATCGTCAATCGCAACGATTGGACTTTCGCGTTCCCAGGAGACGTCCCTGACATGGACCTGCTCGCAACGGCCGTGGATCCGCCCAACTCCCAGATCACGCTCGACGGCGTGAAGAACAAGTTTGTCTACACGCCCACAACCGGGCGGCTGGCGTTTCAAGGCCGTATGAGCACTCTGGAGCTGGCTTACCTGTCGGACCTTCACTTCAAGACCTTCGGGTTTGACGGGAAGCCCGTGATAGACGACTCCGGCAACTTCGTTACGGTTCCCGGCGTGTTTCTTCCCGCGCCATTGCTTCAAGACATCTACGCCCGAAGCCAGGATGTGCCGGACCGCCGCTCCCAGGGTTATCAAATTGGCGGGCCTGGACGACTCGAAGTCAGCGCGCGCCACATGGACCTGGGGATCACCGAAGGAATCGTGTCCCTGGGGCCGGCGGTGAACACGCGACTGGCCGAGATCTCAAGCCGCGGCGCGGATATCGATGTTCAACTCACGGGCGACCTCTCGATGTTCTCCAGCAGCGTTCAAACCCGCGCCGGAGGGAACGTGACTGTTCACGTGGGCGGGACTTTGGACGTGGGCGCCCAGGACCTGCTTTCCAGCTCAGAGGTCGCTCGCGGCATTTATTCCGCGAAGGACGGCGACGTCGACGTTGTGGCGCGCAACGATATCCGCGTGAATGGGTCCCGCATCGCGGCGTACTCCGGCGGCAAAGTTCACGTGAAGTCGGAGGAGGGGGATGTCGACGCCGGCGACGGCGCGGCGGGCTTCGTTCGTGTGCAGCGTGTGTTGACGGACCACGAGACCGGCGCGGTCTCGGTTCAGAAACGAGGCATTCCCGGCAGCGGAATTCTCGCCATCGCGTTCCCGGGCACCGACGATTTGGTGGGCGACATCAAGGTGGAGGCGCCGAAGGGCGACATCCGTGCTGGGGCCGGAGGCATCGCGCAGTTCGCCTTCAACGGGCAAGCGAACACGAGCGGCAATGTCGAGCTCATCGCCGGAACGCCGGGCTCGGATCTCGGCGGGAATATCCAGGCGGGTCGATCCGGCGTGATCGGCGGCAATGTCCGGCTGACGGCCACCAAGAACGTCGAAGGAGTGATCATCGCCCAGAACAACATTCAGATCAACGCCAGCCAGAACGTGAACGTCACCGCGTTGGCGAGCGGGAATGTGAGCCTGAACGCGGGCGGCAGCGTGTCGGGAACGGTGATCGCGGGCGGCTCGGTGGACGCCGGCGGCGGGAAGGTGGACGCCACGGTGTTCGCCTCGTCCGCCACAGGGGGCGCGGTGGCGACAACAGCAAATGTCTCAGCCCCTTCCTCGGCTTCCACGGCGGCGGCCGCGACGACCTCCGTCGAGGATTCGAAGAAGGGCGACAAGCAGGGCGAGACCCCCGAGGACAAGAAGAGGGCTGTCGCGGCGTCCCTCGTCAAAACCCAGGGACGCGTGACCGTGATTCTGCCGCCCCCTTGAACAAATCCTCGCGGGCCGCGCTCCGCCGGATCCGAGGCGGTCGCGTTGCCGCACTGTAGCCATGGTCTCAAGTCGCAGTCGAGGCATCGCCAACGCGTTCCTGCTGGTCCATCTCGGAATCGCCACGGCTTGCTATTGGGCCAGCTTTGTTGTTTGGGATCTCCTTCTGTATCACGGCGGCATCCCCCTGCGAGGCGCCCTGTTCTACAACGAGTTCTTGCTTCTGGGGTTTCTGTTCACCTCGGAATCGGGCGCACGGAGGGTCGCGTTAGCCCGACAAGGCCCCGGGGCCGCGGAGCGCCTGGCTCGACGACAGACAATCGGCGTGATGTTTACCTTATTCGCCGCGGCTCTCGCGTCCCAGGATCAGGCGTTCCCGAGGGTGTTCTTCTTCTCCTTGACGCCCCTCCTGTACGTCGTTTCGTGGTTCTGCCACCATCGAGTCCGGCCCTGGCTCACCACGGCTCTTTTCCAAAGACGCGATCATTACCGCGTCCTTCTCGTGGGCACCGTTTCCCGTCTTCCTAGAATCCATCGCTGGCTCGAGAGCAAGCGCGAGCTTGGTCTTGATCCTGTGGGATTCTTGAGCGATGAAACCGAAGGAGAGACGCTCGCTGATGATATCCCGCATCTGGGTCGCATCTCAGACCTCCAACGAGCCATCCAATCGGAGCAGATCGACCAGGTGATCATTCTGGAGCTCGTGCGGAGGAAGGACATCATCCAGGAGGCCGTTTCCATCTGTGAGCGCGAAGGCGTCCGGCTTCTTGTGTTGAGCGATCTGGAGGAGCACTTCCGCCACTCCGTCGCCTTTTTCGAGGACGATGGCTTCCATCTCATCGCTCTTAGGGAGGAGCCCCTGGAGAATCCAATGAATCGTTTCCTAAAACGGGCCCTCGATATTGTTGTGAGTCTCCCTGTGGTGGCGCTGATCCTTCCCGCCGTGACCGCGGTCGTTTGGTTGTTCCAGCGGTGGCAGTCCCCAGGCCCTGTGTTTTATGTCCAACAGAGGACTGGTTTGCAGAATCGCCCCTTCGAGATCCTCAAGTTCCGCACCATGAAGGTTCACAAGGGGCCGGAGGATCGGCAGGCGACCAAGGACGACGATCGCATTTACCCGGCGGGGCGATGGTTTCGGCGTCTCAGCATTGATGAGATTCCGCAGTTCGTGAACGTGCTGCGCGGCGATATGAGCGTCGTCGGACCTCGTCCCCACCTGACCGGACACAACGCCGCCTTCTCGAAAGTGATGCGCAACTACTTCGTTCGTTCGATGGTGAAGCCAGGCATCAGCGGCTTGGCGCAGGTCCGTGGCTATCGAGGAGAGATGCGCACCGAGTTGGACATCATCCGGCGCGTGAGCTCCGACATCGATTACCTCGAGAATTGGTCGTTCTTTCTGGATTGCTGGATCATCCTCAGAACGGTCACTCAGCTCTTCTTCCCCCCAAAGACCGCATACTGACCTGTGCGAGATCTGGTCTCCACCGAAGCGGAAGGGTCGGTCCGGAAGCCCGGCGGGCGCCGGTTGAAGGTTGACGTCGCCTGGGGGCGCGCGCTCACGGGACTCACAATCGCATCCTTCGTCTGCTGCCGGGTGGAAGCCCAGGAGGCCTTGAAGTTCTCATTGGCGGGCGAATCCGCCGCCCGCCTGCGCCGTCTCGCATTGGAGCAATCCACCGCCACCACACACTGGGGCAACCTCCAGGTCAGCCTCCACGGCCGGCTCTTCAACGAGCTGAACGACAATATCACTCTGGTTCCGGAGCGCCCGCTGTCCGATCTGATTCTCCGCGCGCAGGCGGGCATCGAAGCGAGGCTCCCGGTTTCAACTCGGAATCAGCTCGAGTTCAGCCTATCGGGCGGCTATGCGAAGTACGTCCAGCACCCCGAGTTCGATCGTCCCTATCTTCTCCCGGGAAGCCGCGTGGGCTTCGACTTGTTCCTCACCCCCTTTCGAATCACGTTCGAGGACAGCTTCTCCTACCAGCAGGATCCGGCGGAGCGCGCGGTGGTGACCGGCACGGCGAAGTTCGGAGGCCTCCAGAATCTGGCCGGGTTGACGATTCTTCACGACGCCAATCGCATCAAGACCTCCGTGGGGTACCATCACCTGCTCTTCCTCTCATCGACGGCCGATTTTCGGCATCTGGACCGCGGCTCTCACTTGATCGTTGGACGCGTCGACGGCGAGGTCTATCCGACGCTCAACGCGGGCGTGGAAACGGGGATCACTCCGACCGGGTATCGGCATTCTTTTTTGCGCGACAACCTGTCGATCAGCGGAGGGGCGTTCGTGCGATGGACAGCGAGTCGTCACTCGTCATTGGAGGCTCGCGTGGGGATGGTCGCGTTTCACTACGCGTCGATCCCCGGCCAACCGAGGAGTTCGGATGTGACGAGCACCTACTTCTCCATTGATACCCGTCACCGTCTTCGGAAGCACATTGAGCTGCATATCCCAACGGGACGCGAAAGCACTCTGGGCGTGAACAACGACCAACTGGACCTTTGGTACGCTCGTCCCGAGCTCGACTGGACATATCGAGCCCGGGGTTCGCTCCAGGTCGGGCTGCAGTATGAACGGGGCCAGGAGCAAGGAACACGCAAGGGCGAGAAGTTTGATCGGTGGGGCATTTCATGCGGCTCATCCTGGGGTGTCGCCAAACATGTCTCAGCAGGCCTCCACTACGCGTTCATGGCTCGCTCCTCGGAAGCCGCCTCCCGGGCCTATGCCAATCATCGGCTGACATTTGACTTGGGGTTCTGAGCCCAAGAATCCGCGTTTGTCCGACGGAACTGTTACGAGAGGAGGTCCAGCGCTCCGTTCTCGAGGACACTGTTCAGCCAAGTCGGCCTGGGTTGTTTCTCGAATGTAACAGCGCCGACATTCCGCCGCACGCGATCGAGAGGAGATTGGATCGCGCGCTCAGCTTGCGCGCATCCAGTAAATATGTATCGGAGCCAGATTACAGAATCATCGTCACGACCCTGGAAAGCCGCGCTTCTCCCGGCCCTCGCTTTCATTGCGCTGGCTGTGTTGTGCGGGTGTCGGACGACGCCTTCTGGGAAACTGGCCGGCCCCGACGCCCCCACGCCAGCCGCCGAGGAACCCTGTGCGCGTTTGGCGGCCGGCGATCGAGTCAGTGTTCGGATCCAGCAGGACAAGGAGGAGCCGAAGCTTCTCGTTGTGTCCGATTCCGGTGAGCTCGAGGCGCCGCATGTCGGACGTCTGCAAGTGAAGAACAAGTCCTGCGTCGAAGTGGCTCAGATGATCAAGGAGGGATTGGAAAAGCGGTTCTACCACGAAGCGACCGTTGTGGTCGGCATCGATCAGCTGAATCGCACGCGGGGCACGGTCTACCTTTCCGGCGAGGTGAGGGTCCCCGGCGCCCAACCCCTCCCCAGCGACGAGGTGTTGACCCTCGCGCGCGCGATCATCCGTTCGGGGGGCTTCACGGATTTTGCTAATCAACGGAAGGTCAAAGTCACCCGCGCCTCCACCCGCGCGGGGCCGCCTCAGGTGTTTGAGGTGGATGTCAAAAGGATCCTTCGGCAAAGCGAAGTGGACAAGGACTTGAAGCTGGAAGCGGGGGATTTGATTTACGTGCCCGAACGACTGCTGAATTTTTGAGATGTCCACAAGCTCCAGCCCTTCCACGCCCGATGACAGCGACGCCTCGGCGATCGTTCGATACCGAAGGATTCTCTTCTTCCTCAAGACGAAGTGGTGGATCCCTCTGTGCTTGGCGCTCCTCGGGGGCGGGATCCATGCCTTCTACCTGCTGAGTACGCCGGGCGACTATACGGCCGTGGCCCGGATGTGGGTCGGAGGACGCGTTAGGATTCCAGAGAGCAGCTTCTTCACCGAGGAGTGGCAGAACTTTTTTGGCACCCAGATCGAGCTCATGCAGAGCGAAAAGATCCGCATGCGGGCTTTGACGGCGATCTCGGGCAAGAAGCCTGACAGCAGTCAGCCTCTGCGGAAGCTCGACGTGACTCAGCCGCGCAAGACCACGATCTTTAACCTTTCCATGCAGGGGACCGATCCTGAGTTTCTCGCGGCTTACTTGAACTCCGTCATGGAGGAGTACCTCAGGTACAAGAAGGAGGTTCGCGCCACCAGCTCCGATGACACCGTGGCCTCCCTCGGGGAGCAGCTCGAGAAGGTTGAGAATGAATTGAAAGGCGAGCAGGAGCGCATCGCCGATTTTCAGCGGACCAACAACCTCTCGGTCCTCCAAGGCGCGGCGATCAGCGCTGGGAATCAGCTGGCCCGATTGCATCTCCAGCTTGGGGATCTGCAGCTGGAGCATGACACTCTGGAGCTCACGTCCCCCGAAGAGAACCTCGAGCGCCGGGCTGTCGGCGCCGGTTCCTTGGTGAATCGTTCTTCGGAGGGAGGCTCGTCCTCCATCCCCACCGACTATTTGGCCGCGCGGCAGCAGCGTGAGCTAAAGCGCTTTGAACAGACCCAGAAGGGGTCGGATCTCCTGCCTGAGCATCCCACGATGGTCAAGTTGGCTGAGGACATCGCTCGCATCGACGCCGTGATGGAGCTCCTTCGCAAGCAGAGCCAGGACGATCTGGATGAGGCGCGTCGTCGCGCGCAGCTGAAGATCAAGGCCGTCACGGACGCGATCAAGGCGTTGGAGCCCAAGGTGGCGGAGATGAATCAGAAGCTGGCGGAACACGATCGCAACAAGGCGAGCCTGGATCGAGTGGCCGCCCAACAAACGCGTTTGCTACAGGCCATGCACAACGTGGGCGTCAACAAGAGCGTCGATCAGGAGAGCGTGAGCGTGATGGAGCGGGCCGTTGTGTTTCCAACGCCCCGGCGGATCGCTTACAACGCGGGCTTGAGTTCATTGGTGGCCGTCATTCTCGGCTTGGGGATTGCTCTGCTCGTCGAGCGCATTGATCAGCGGGTGATGACGCCCGCCGAAGCGCGGGCCTTCATTCCCGTTCGGGTTCTCGGCTGCGTTCCGCGAATGAGCCAGGGGCGGAGCCAGGAGCGGACCGCCCGCATTCGAGTCGGGGACTCCAGCCGTCTTTGGACGGAGGCGTTCCGTCGCCTGCGGATCGCGATCACTTCCAACTCTCCGCTCAGGGATCAGCCTGGCCGCGTGCTTCTGGTCGCCAGTTCAACACCCGGGGAGGGAAAAACCCTCGTCGCCGCCAACCTGGCTCGCTCTCTCGCAAGCGCGGGGTTTTCGGTGCTCCTCATTGATGGGGACATCCATCGACGAGAGCTCACTCAAGTCTTCTCGCAGTCCTCTCGTCCGGGGCTCTCCGATCTCGCGGAGACCCTGCTTCCGATCGAACAGTTGGTTATCGCCGCCGACGTGCCCCGTCTGTTCATGATGGGCGTGGGTTTGGAGCCTGAGGCGTTGGAGCGGCAGACAGCGTTGGTTCATTTCCGGGACCGAATGCGCGATCTGCGGAACCGTTTCGACTACGTCATTCTCGACAGCGCTCCGGTGCTCGCGGCCTCGGAGGCGTGTTCCTTGGCGGGGATGTCCGACCACATCCTGTTTGTGGTCCGGATGGGATCTACGCGGCTCGCCTCGATTGAGCAGGCCTTGGATCAGCTTCGGCTCAGCGGCGCCGCCTTGGTGGGATTGGTCCTGAACCAGGCGCATCCGCGTTCATCGGGCTTTTCGTTCGAGACCTACGAGGGCTACTCGGGTCCCGCGCCGACACCGCGTTCCACCGCGCCTCCCAGCGCGGTTCCACCGCCTGTGCTGAAGCCCGACGTTCAACTCGCGAAGGGATGAAAGCGCTCCTCCCATCCTTCACATTCGCGCGGGCGCCTCAAAGCAACGGACGCCAAGCCCCACTGGCGCCTCGCGCGGCTCAGGAGGATCTCGCCGCATGTTGAAGCGCGTTTTTCAAACCGCGATGGCGTTGGGACTGGGCCAGATGCTCCAGA
This sequence comes from Verrucomicrobiota bacterium, assembly GCA_016199985.1. Classification (GTDB taxonomy): domain Bacteria; phylum Verrucomicrobiota; class Verrucomicrobiia; order Limisphaerales; family UBA11320; genus UBA11320. The sequence goes on from JACQFQ010000061.1 coordinate 18,586, forward strand.
TCCTGGGCCAGTGGTGTCTTCCTCCTGTGTTCCTCGCGAGCTACGGCGTTGACGGATTTGCCTCATGGTTGCTCCTGACCGCCGCGGTGAGTCACCTCAATACTCTCGATTTTGGTCTTCAGACCTTCCTCATCAACGAGCTGACATTGCTGCGCCAGCGAGGGGAGATGGACCGGTTCCAGTCGCTCCAGTCCGTCGGGCTTCGATTGTCCCTGGGCTTGATGTCCCTGGGCTGTGTGTTCTGCCTTGGGGTCTGGCTGATCCCCGTGGAACGATGGATGCGCGCGTCGCTTTCAACCGGAATCAAGGGAGCCCTTTGCCTCTTGGGGCTGCAGATGCTCGGGCTGATCCTTTTTGGGCAGATGAGCGGACTGTTCCGTGTGATGGGACATCCGCGACTGGGAGCGCATTGGCAGAACGCGCAGCGAGCTGTGAACCTGGGAGTCACCGCGATGTTGGCATGGAGCGGGAAGAGCTTCTGGATGATCGCCGCAGGCCAGCTCATCAGTCTCGCGGGAGTGTTCCTTTCCATGATGGTCGTTCTCTCTCGCGCCTTCCCGGAAGCCCTGCCGCGTTGGGGTCGATGGGATCGAAACGAAGCGCTTCGCATGACTCGCCAGAGCGCGTTCTTTGGGTTGTTCTCGATCAATCAGCTTCTGGTCTTTCAATTGCCCCTCATCCTTCTGGCGCAGTTCGGCGACGCCACGGCCGTCGTGACGTTCTCCACAGCTCGCACTTTGTTCTCGTCGGCGCGCCAGATATCGAATGTCGCCCTTGCCGCGCTTTCCCCCGAGCTGACCCGCCTGATGGGACTCCGAGATCGCGCGGGTTTGGCCAGGGCGTATCAGTGGGCGGAGCCCTTGCTGTATGGCCTCTCCTTGATGGGCGGGGCGGTTGTTTTTGTTCTCTCGCCCGCCGTCGTGGGCTTTTGGCTTCGGAGGCCGGAACTGTTTCAGCCAGGGTTCTTTGCCCTGATGTTCGCGGCGTCCCTCTGCATGCAGGTGAAGGAGCTTAAGTTGTATTTCCAGCACGCAACCAATGAGCATGTCAGGACGGCTGCGTTCACCACCGCGACCTATGCGCTCATGTTGTTGTGGGGGCCGCTCGCGCTCCTGTTCGGCGGATCTTCCTCGCTGATTGCCGGGTGGATCGCGACCGAAATCGTTCAAGGGCTTTTCATCCACCGATGCAACAGCCGGTTGATGGGCGCCAATGGGCGTTTGGAGTGGATGTCGACGATGAAAATGTGGTCCGCGTGCGGAGCTGTTTCCTTGTTCTTCTCCTCGCCAATCGCCGAAACCGTCACCCTGAACCGGATGGAACAGTGGGGCGCCGCGTTGTCGTTTTGCCTGCTCGCTGGCGTCTGTGTGTTTCTCCTCTTTCGCGGCCCTCACTTTCTTCGCGAGTTATGGCGTCGGTTTCGTCCGACGCCGATCCCCGCCACAACAACATTCCTGCATCTCCAGTGAACGCGGAACAATACTATCAACGTAACGTCGTGCTCCACGGCCAGGCGGGGCCCGACGTCGCGGAAGCCGATTCCTCAACCTTGCCGGCTCGACCGAGCGAGACCGATTACGCCCTGCATTGGCTTCGCGAGGAAGGGGTCCTGGGGTCGATCCTCGATGTCGGTTGCGCTGGCCTGGGGCTGTTGCTGAAGGCGCGATCCTTCAAGCGACGATGCGGCGTGGATATCGCGTCCTTCCCGGCGTGGGATGCCCATCCGCAAGTGGAGGCTCAGGCGCGCAACGTCGACGAAGGTCCGCTGCCGTTCGCGGATGAAACCTTCGACGCGGTCACGTGCCTCATGGTGGTCGAGCATGTTTTCGATCCGTACCACGCGGCGCGCGAGTTGCGGCGCGTTTGCAAACCAGCGGGCCGGGTGATCATCGGCGTTCCGAACCTCGCGGGAATCAAGCGTCGATGGGAACTGCTTTGCTGCAGGCTCCCGATCACCTCCGCGCGATTCTCTTTCAGCGAGAACGCCTGGGACGGCTACCATCTCCACAACTTCACGCAAGCCAGCCTGGATTGGCTCTTGCGCAAGGAAGGCCTGGCTCCGACTCGATGGGCGGCCCACGGGCGCTTCCCCTGGTTCAAGCAACGTTGGCCGGCGCTGATGGGAAATGATCTCATTGTGATGGCTCACCGCGCCGAGCCGCAACCGGAGCTCCCGTTTCCCTTCTAAGGGCGGATCATGATCCAGGTATCTCAAGCCGTGTGGGGCAAATTCCACCACTTCGACCTGGCGCGCGAGTTCCATCAGCGCGGGATGCTCGGTTCCATCTACACGACCTATCCCTCCTGGAAGCTGTCGAACGAGGGCATTCCGGCGGAGAGGATTCACACTTTTCCCTACCTCCACTTGGCCTCGCTGGCCGCCCAGCGCCTCGGGTTCCGTCAACCTGGGTTCGACCGGAAGCTCGCGCGATGGATCATCGGATCCTTCGATCGCTACCTCCTCCGTCAATTGGATGCGTGCGACGTGTTCATTGGGATCTCGGGAGCGGGGCGCAAGGCCGGAGAGCAAGTGCAGCGTCGCGGCGGACATTATCTCTGCGACCGCGGTTCCGCCCACATCCGCTTCTGCGACGAGATTCTCGCGGAGGAGCACGCTCGTTGGAACGTGCCCTACGATCCAGTGGATCCCTATTGTCTCGAGCGCGAGGAGGAGGAGTACGCCATGGCGGACGCCCTGACGGTTCCTTCGTCCTTTGCCGCCTCTACCTATCGGAGGCACGGGGTTGCGCCTGAGAAGATCCGCGTCATCCCCTATGGCGTGGACCTGCGTCGATTCTCAGCGACCCAGGTTCCGCCGCCGGATCGCTTCGATGTTCTGTTCGTTGGCCAGATCTCCCTGCGCAAGGGCATTCCGTATCTGCTGGAAGCCTTCTCCAAGCTCCGTGCGCGGGGGAAGCGACTGCGGATGGCGGGTAGCATGAATCCAGAGATCCGGGAACTCTTCGGCAGAATGGCCGGCGACTCGGTCGAGTTTCTCGGACATGTGCCGCAGGCTCGCCTGGCCGCTCTGATGAGCGCCAGCCATGTCCTGGTTCTTCCGAGCGTGGAGGATGGTTTCGGGTTGGTGCTGTGCCAGGCGATGGCTTGCGGATGTCCCGTGATCGCCTCCGATCACACCGGCGCGCCGGATGTGATCAAACCCGGTGTTGAAGGGTTGCTCTTCCCCGCCCGACATGCCGAGGTCCTCCGGCAACATCTGCAACGCCTCGCGGACGATCGACCGCTCCGGGACTCCATGGGCGCCGCCGCGCTCCAGCGGGTTCGGAGCTTTGGCGGGTGGTCCTCGTATGGCAACGCTTTCGAGTCCCTATGCCGTGAGCGGATTGGCATGGGCGCCGGCCCCCGCCACGCGGCATCGCCTCGTCCGACAGACTCCAACGCTGTCCCCGAAGGGCCACGCGCTTCAACCCAGGAGCACTCGCGATGATGCTGCCTCGATCCAGACAGATCTGTCGTCACCTGCGCGGATGGAGTCGCTTGAAGCTGCTTCTCGCCACGGCCATGATCACACGTCCGTGGTCCGCGCCGATCTGCGGGCCTGTGCTGAAGATGCTGTCGGAACAGGGACGTCTGGATGTGAGGTTCTCCCTGCAGGACCAGGAACGTCGGGCCTTTCTCCGGCTGAGCGAGCTGCCCTTCGATCTGCAGAGTTTCATGGAACTCGCCGTCGGGGATTGCTATCGCCTGGCCGAGCTTCCGACCCCCGACCTCATCGTCGACGGCGGCGGCAACACGGGGATGTTTCTTCTGGCCGCCCAGGCCCGGTGGCCGAGAGCGCGCCTCATTTCCTGCGAGCCGGTTCCGCAAAACCTTGAGCTGCTTCAAGAGCACGCGCGGATCAATCGCCTCCATGTCGACGCCATGGGCGTATGCCTGGGGGGCAGGTCAGGCGAGACTGCGTTCTACTGCCGTGAGGCGAACCAGGGCAGTTTCAGTCCGGAGCTGGCGTACGATCGCGTCATCTCGGTTGATGTGGTTCCCCTCAGCCGCGTTTGCCGGCCGGCTCCGGGGGATCGCACCTTGATCAAGCTCGACATTGAAGGGGCCGAGGTCGAGGTGTTGGAGGAGTTTCTCGAACGCGACTGGACGCGCACCACCATCGTTGGCGAACTGCACCATCAGGCGGAGTCCCGGATGCGCCTGACGCCTTTGCTCCAAAGACGCGGATGGACAGGGCGGCTCTTCGACATCAGCGAGCGCTGCGCGCAATTCCATCTGTTTTCGCCGGATTCTTCCCTCCCCATCAACTCTCTTCCTTCGGAGGCCTTCTGTCCCGCCTGACGTCAACGGCTTTTGAGATCGAGCGAGGCGAGCGCATCGTCTTTGTGCCCGAGAGCACGACGTTCGGCGGCGGCGAGCGGGTCTTGCTCGCGCTCTCGCGGTATCTCCACGGACAGTCGATGCCGCACCGCTTCGCGTGGTACTACGATAACGTGAAGCTCGCTCCACGGGCATCGTGGCCTGTGCGCGAGAACCACTTGAATCCGGCGCGTCGGCCGCTCAAGAAGATCCAGGCCCTTGATCGCTTTCTGAAAGCCGCTGAGGGCGCGAATTCCGGCAGCGTCCTTCTGGTGGGCATTCAGGCGGCGTTGCACGCCTCGCTCTGCTCCGCAGAAGGCTATTCGCTGATGATTCTCGACACGCCGAGCCTTTTGTCTCCCTCGCCCGAGCGCCCGCTGGGCTCGCTGGGAGCCGCCCTCCGGGATCAATGCACGCGTCCGCTGATCCGGAAAGCGATGCACAAGGCCCGCACGGTGATCGCCACCACGGGCTACATGGCGGAGGAAATCAAGAGGCTCTACCATCGGACGCCTGTTGTGATTCATCAGGGCGCTCCTCAGGGGCGCTTTCTGCCGCGGGCCCCGGGTCCCGGGGAGGCCGTGCGGATGCTCAGCGTGTGCCGGTTGGAGGCCAACAAGCGCGTCGATTGGATCCTGGAGGCGATGGCCGCCCTCCGGACCGAGCCAGCGCCCGGCGTCCTTGTGGACATTGTGGGCGCGGGGAGCGAGGCCGAGTCCCTGCAGAATCGATGCTATCGGTTGGGCTTGTCCGACTGCGTGACCTTCCATGGCCGGGTCGACGATGATCGGTTGGCGGCTCTGTACCGCAACGCGCACCTTTTCCTCATGCCCGCTCGACAGGGCTACGGCCTGCCCGCGCTGGAGGCGTTGTCCTGCGGAATGCCGGTGGTGCTGCATCGGGAGTCCGGCGTGAGCGAGATCCTGGAAGGGACTCCCTGGGCCGAGCTCATGGATGGAAACGCGGAGAGCCTTGTGGCGGGAATTCGGCGGATGCTGCCGCGCATCGCGAGCGGCGAGTTCACCCGGGCGCCGCTGCCAAGATTCCCCAGCGAGGAGGAATGGGCGCACGCCGTTTGCGAGGAGTGTGGATGGCGGTGAAGATCTTCTTCCAGGGCGGCGTGGGCGGGGACTGGATGTCCGGATGGCAGAGACGCGAAACACTGCGCGATCTCGGCCATGACGTCGCGTCCCTTTGCCATGACGCCGCGATGCGGTCCGCCCATCCCTCGCGATGGCGGCTCCTCTTGCGGAAGCCCGAGTGGAACCAGAAGGAGGCCGAAGAGTTCAACCAACTGTGGTTTGCAAGGCTGATCGCCGCGTCTCCCGACCTCGCCTGGCTGGAGTGGCCCAAGCTGCTCTCTTCGGAAACCCTGCAGGCCGCCCGTCGCAAGTTTCCCCGCTGCCTGTTCGTTGGTTTCTACGATGACAATCCATTCGGTGGACGAACACAGGACGCATGGCAATGGCGGCGCTTCCTGGACGCGGCGCCGCAGTATGATCTCCTGCTCGTCAAGCGCGCCACGGATGTTGAGCGACTGCGCGCGATAGGCGCCCGTCGGGCGGAGCTGTTCATGCACGGCTATTTCGAGAAGCTGTTTCGTCCGCGTGGCGGCGAGGACGCGCATCAGCACGATGTCTCATTTGTCGGCACCGCTTTGGATCATCGCGTGGGCTTCGTTCGGCAGTTGATCGGGCGGGAGGAGCTCCCTGTCCGCGTCTTTGGGAATCGATGGGAGAGAACGCTGGTCTATCACAGGCATCGGTCGCACTTCGCTCCCCCGGTGCTCGGAGAAGCCTACGCTGAAGTCCTCCAGACCTCCCGCGTGAACCTGGGCTTTGTCTCGTCCTCGAACCAGGACGAATACACGATGCGGTCGTTTGAGATTCCGGCGTGTCGCGGGTTCATGCTCGCGGAACGCACCCCCGCCCATCAGGCGTTGTTCGAGGAGGGCAGGGAGGCGGAGTTCTTCTCGTCGGTGGAGGAGTGCGCGGACAAGGCTCGCTTTTATCTCGATCATCCCGAAGCGCGGCGTCGGATCGCGCAAGGCGGGTATGAGCGCTCGACGCAGTGCGACTACAGTCTGCGCCGCAGGCTGCGGGATGTTCTTCAAGCTCTTCCTGGGAGGGCCGCATGAAGAAGCTTTTCGTCTTTGAATCGCACCCGGTTCAGTACCGCGCTCCCGTGTACCGCGTGCTTCACGAGATGTGTCGCGAGAACGGTCAGGCATCGATACATGTGTACTACGCCAGCGACGTCAGTCTGCGCGGCCATCGCGACCCCGGGTTCGGACGGACACTTTCTTGGGATGAACCTTTGTTGGAGGGATACCCTTGCACGGTGCTGGGGAATGAGCGCGGCGAACCTCTGTCCGGATTCAGGTCTCTTTGCGGGGCGGGCTTGTTTCGGATTCTGGCGAAGGAGCGACCTTCCGCCACGCTGCTGACGGGCTTGGCCTATGTCTGGGACTGGACCGCGTATTTGTCCGCTCAGGCGCTCGGCATTCCGGTCTGGATGCGCACAGAGACTCAGGACAGGGCCTTCGCGCGGAGTCGGGGAAAGGCGTTCATTCGTCGGTTGGGCTATCGCGTCGCGTACCACTTTGTGAGGCGAGCCTTGCCCATTGGCAGGCTGAACGCAGAACACTACCTGGCTCATGGAATCCCGGCTCATCGGCACGTCTGGGCTCCGTACTGCGTGAAGGACCGTTTTCTGGGCGGGGACCCCGACGATCGCGAGGCATGCCGGTCCCGACTCCGAAAGCGTCTTGGCTTCGAGCCCGAGGACGTGGTTCTGCTTTTCTGCGGGAAGCTCCAGCGCAAGAAGAACCCCGGACTCATTCTCGAGGCGCTCGCCCAGTGCGAGCCCTCCGTTCGAGCGCGGTTGGGCGTGCTTTATGTGGGATCCGGCGAGTTGGAGCCGGGCTTGCGTGGACGCGCCCGGGAACTCGGCGATGCGCGCGTCGCGTTCACGGGTTTCAAGAACCAGACCGAGCTCGCCCCCTACTATCTCGCCGCGGACATCCTGGTCCTTCCTTCGAGACAAGAGGGCGAAACCTGGGGTCTTGTGGCGAACGAGGCTTTGTTGGCCGGAAAGCGAGTTATTCTCTCGCGCCACGCGGGCTGTCATGCCGATTTCTGCGCGCTGCCCTCCGTCAGGGTCTTCGATGGGAGCGTCGGTGGATTGGCGGCCTGTCTGGCTTCGCTCCCGCCCCCGGAATCGACGCGAGGTCAGCGTGATTTCATGCTGCGCTATTCCGTGGAGGCTGCCGCCACAGGCATCGCCGCCGCGCTCGGCATCGCGGATTTGAGAGAGCCTGAGTTCTCCGACTGGGGCGATCCGAACGCGTCGGCAACGCCGCTTGTCCCGGCTTCGCTCCTCCCTGAACCCACTCGCCCTTCCTTCGCATGACAGCTTCCCTTCTCCATAGAGCCGTCACCCGGGACCATTGGATTGGCCGCGGTCTGCGCTGGCCGTTGGATCGGCTCTCTGTGAACGCGGTGCTGCCCGTGTTGTCAGGGCCCTTGTTTCTTCGTCGATGGATCGTAGGGGCGGGGCTTCATCGATGCTGGTTGGGGACGTATGAGCGCGAGAAGCAGCGGGCGCTTTCCAAAATCTTGTCGCGCGGCATGGTGGTCTGCGACATCGGAGCGAACACAGGCTTCTACACGCTGCTCATGTCGCGGCGGGTTGGGCGCGAGGGACACGTCCACGCTTTTGAGCCCTCGCCGGGGAATCTTGCCTTCCTCAGACAACACATGGCGCTCAACAAGGTGTCCAATGCGACCGTGCACGGGGAGGCTCTTTCCGATGGCGTAGGACAAGCGTTTTTCGACACGAGTCCCGGCAGCTATCAGGGGCGCTTGGATCCCAAAGGCCGCACTCCGGTTTCCGTCACCACGCTGGATCATCTGTGGGAGCAAGGCGCGCTGCCTCCGGTGGATCTGCTGAAGATCGACATCGAAGGCGCCGAGGCCGGAGCTTTGCGGGGCGGCGAGCGATTGTTGCGGCGCTTTCGTCCGACGCTCTTTCTGGCGACCCACGGCGTCGAAACGCATCGTGAATGCTGCCGGCTCCTCCGGAGCTTCGGATACAGGGTCCAATCGTTGGATGGCAACACCCGCGTCGAGGAGACCGACGAGCTTATCGCGAGCAACCGGTAGCCGCCGACGCGTTTCGACTTCATGATCGCCTCGATTCAAGTTCCGGTTCCGAAGCGGATCCCGCCGCACGGGCTGTTCGCGTTCGCCGCGCTGCTGTTGCTCGGCCAGTTGGCGACAGGGACTTCCCTGCTTTTCGCGGAGCTTGTTTTTCTCTTCGTGGTCTTGTCGGGCCTCGCGGTCAACATCGCGGGCGGCATGAGAAGTCTCCAGGGCTTCTGCGTTTCGATGATGGCGCTGAAGCTCGTGGTGATCTCGCAGGTGACCAAGGCGCTTTTCGGCGAGGCCGCGGAGGATCAGTTGGAGACGCCGGTTCGCACGATGCTCGCTCTGCTGCTTGGATTGATCAGCGTGACGGCGGGCATGGGTCTCGCCCGGGTGTTTCACAGCCGGCGTCCCTTGTTTCAGCCCGACATCTCGCCTGAGGCGTTGCGCATGAGCTTCTGGGCCACTTTCGTGATCGGTTTCGGCAGCTTTCTCGGCGTCATGGCGACTGGGGTCGAGGAAGGCGCCCTGATGGTTGGGGGCGTTCCCGGCCTTCTCCGTCAGCTCTCGTTCTGTCTGGGCCTCTCGATCGTTTTCAGCACGGCCTATGTGCTGGTGACATCCAAGGGTCGTCGTTTGATCGGATGGTTCAACGCCTTGCCCGGCGGACTGTATTTTATCATGGGCGTCATGTCGGCGAGCAAGCAGGGCATGAGCGAACCCCTGCTTCTGGTCGTCTTCACGGCGATCGGGTTCGGTTTCCGTTTTTCCGCCAAACATTGGCTCGCCGGCGGCGCTTTCGCGGCGTTCTGCGTCGCGGTTCTGTTTCCCTTCGGCCAGGTCGCCCGCAACTACACGCGGGGATACGGATTCTGGGAGACGCTCGAAGTCACCGCCGCGTTCGCTCAGCGGCATTTGGGAACGCTCGACGGATATCGCGACATGATGCAGCAGGATCAGGAGGGGTTGGATTCCACAACGCTTACTCACTACTACCGACATTCCATTCCGCTGCTCGAACGCGTGTCCCTGGTGAAGGTGGCGGATATGCTCGTTGCGGCCACGATGAGGGAGGGGGGGTCCGGTTGGGAAACGATCACCCACGGATTCAAGATGGCCGCGCCACGATTTTTTTATCCTCAGAAACCCGCGGTGAACACGGGGACCTTCCTGGGGAAGAAGGCGGGAGTCATCTCGGACGACGACTGGGGCACTCAGGTGTCGTTTGGCTTCATCGCCGACGCCTACAGCGCGTTTGAGTGGTGGGGCGTTCTCCTCATTCCGGGCCTGATCGCCGGCAGTTTTTCCCTGCTGTTCAGCCATCTCGTCGGCGAGGTTCGCGGGAACCCCTGGTGCATCTACCTGTACGCCGAGTATCAGCACTTCTTTGCCGAACAAACCATCGCCGCGATGACCCTGACGGTCATTCGAAGGCCGCTCTGGCTGGTTGGCGCGTACGCGAGCGTTCGGATTCTCCTTCACCTTCGGAAGCTGCGCGTCGCGTCGGCGGCGCGGCCGCGCGACGAACAATCCACTCTTGGCTCCCCGTTATGAACGTTGTGTTAATTGGCAACTACGCCGCGGATCAACAGGAGAGCATGCTGCGGTTCGGAGAGCTCATGCGTCAGGAGCTCAGCGCTCGCGGGCTGCGCGTGCAATGGCTTCAACCTCCCGCGCGGCTTGCGCGACGCCCAACGGGATCGCCCTTTCTGAACAAGTGGCTGGCTTACGTCGACAAGCTGGCGTTGTTTCCCAGTCAGCGGACCTTCCGATCGCTGCGCGCCGCCGGGAGCGGGACGCTGGTTCATGTCTGCGATCACTCCAACGCCGTCTATCTTGGGAGGCTGCGGGGCGTGAAGACGGTTGTGACCTGCCATGATCTGCTGGCCGTGCGCTCCGCTCGCGGAGAGTTCCCGGAGAATCCCACGTCGCGCACGGGTCGACGGCTGCAGGAGATGATCCTGAAGGGGATCGGACGCGCCGATCGGGTGGTGTGTGTGTCGGAGCAAACACGCCAGGATGTTTTGCGACTCACTTCCCTCAAACAGGGCCAGGTGCGACTGGTCTCCAACGGACTCAATCACGCTTACTCTCCGATGGAGTCCTCCGCGGCCCGCGCGCGGGCGGCGGACCTGTTGCGCCGCCGTCGCATCGAGGATGCGTTCTTTCTACCCGGGGGCCCCGGGTGCCTCCTCCATGTCGGGGGCAACTCGTGGTACAAGAATCGCCCCACCGTCATTCGCATGTATGAGCGGCTTGTGGCGTTGATGGCTGACGCGCCGGCTCTCGTCATGGTCGGGCGCCCGTTGCCGCCATTTTGGAGATCCTGGATCGAGGCGCGCGGTTTGGGCAAACGGGTTCATGTCATCGATCAGGTGTCGAACGAGGATCTGCGAGCGCTCTACTCGACCGCGCGGGCTCTTGTTTTTCCCTCGCTGGCGGAGGGCTTCGGATGGCCGATCATCGAAGCGCAGGCCTGCGGGTGTCCCGTGATCACCACTCCCCTTTCCCCGATGCGCGATGTGGGAGGGGATGCCGCGTTCTATTGCAATCCACACAATTCTTCTGAGGGAGCCATGGTCATTCGGGATCTTCTGGCGCGTCCCTGTTTGGAGGCGCGAGCAGCGCGGGAACGGAGCTTGGCCAACGCGACGCGATTCACGACACCGAAGATGATCGAGGGTTACCTGGAGGTTTACCACGACCTCCTCAGAAGCAATTGAACATGAACTGCGCCGATCCCAGAGACTAGAATCATGTGCGGCATCGCCGTCAGTTTTCATCCTTCGGGACGCTCGAGATCCATGGATCTCGAGCTGATGCGGCATCGCGGACCGGACGCCAGGGGGTCGTGGCAATCCAGGGACGGCGTCTGTTGGTTGGGGCACACGCGTCTTTCCATAGTGGATTTAAGCGAGGCCGGCGCACAGCCCATGTCGTCGGCCACCGGGCAACGCCACATCGTGTTCAACGGCGAGATCTACAATCATCTCGAGCTGCGTTCACGCCTGGAGGGATATCCGTGGCGCGGCGCGTCCGACACCGAGACGATCCTTGCGGCCTACGACCGCTGGGGCCTTGGGATGCTTTCCCGCCTCAAGGGCATGTTCGCGTTCGCGATTTACGACTGTGAAACCCAGTCTCTCGTGGCTGCCCGCGACCGCTTCGGGATGAAGCCTCTTTACTTTTGCCGGCAGGGCGGCGAGCTGTTGATCGCGAGCGAGGTTCGTCTGCTGCGCTCAGCGTGTCCCGGCCCGATCGACAAGGAGGGCGTCGCGGACTACTTGCGCCATGGCGCGGCGCGGGAGGAGCGCCTCCTTTGGTCCAACTTGCGGTGCGTGCCGCCCGGTCAGTGGCTCCGCGTCGAGAGGAACGGGGAGCAGAGCCAGGGGACTTACTGGCCTTCGATCCCCCCGCGGCGGTTGCCCGCCGGTGATCCGGCGGCCTGCGTCCGACAGCTCCTGGAATACAGCGTCGAGGATCATCTCCAGGCGGATGTTCGCGTGGCGAGCTTTCTGAGCGGCGGCGTGGACTCATCCATCATCACCGCTCTCGCCGCGCGGAAGATGGGCGGCCCGTTGCGAACTTTCTCGGTGGCCTTTCGACAAGGCGGTTTGGATGAGTCCGATATCGCCGCGGAGGTGGCGCGACGCTATCGGACGGAACATACGAGGCTGGAGCTCGAGGAGGCCGATGTGCTGGGTTTGGTGGAGCTGGCGGTGAGCCAGCTTGACCTGCCGTCCGTTGACGCCCTGAACACGTTCATCATCGCGCACAGCGTGGCGAGCAACGGCATCAAGGTGGCGCTCTCGGGATTGGGATCCGACGAGCTTTTTGGGGGATACTCAATCTTTAGGGAGACGCGCGCTTTGCGGCAGATCTCGCGGATTCCTGAACGCTTGCGATCCGTCCTGAGCTGGCTCGGAAGCAAGGGGCGACGGCTGGCGGATCTTCCTCCCAACGCCTCTGCCGCCGCGATCGCGCGCTGGCGACGTCGCTTCGTCACGGACGCCGAGTTGAAGGGCCTCGGACTCCCTTGCGCGCCATCGAGCCCGAACGCGCCTATGCCGCTCCCTGGCGAGGACTCGTTCGCCGACACCAGCGCGTCCGAGTTGACGGGGTATATGCGCGACATGCTCTTGCGGGATTCGGATCAAATGAGCATGGCGGTGTCGCTGGAATTGCGACTGCCATTTCTGGACCATGAGCTCGTCGAGTTCGTGCTCGGTTTGCCGGCTCGTGAGAAGGAGCGTCGCGGACGAATCAAGCCATTGCTCATTGACGCCTGCAAGGACCTGATCCCGCGCGGCGTGTATGAGCGTCCAAAGATGGGCTTCGGACTCCCCATGCGGGAATGGATGATGGGTCCGCTGGTTGGGTTGGTGAACCAGGGTCTGAACGCCTCCTCGGAGTTGGGGCTTCTGCCGGCAGCGGGACGCGCTGAGATGACACGTGCTTTCCGATGTGGCCGGCTTCATTGGACCCGGGTGTGGTCTTGGGTGGTTTTGGGGCTCTACTTCGTGCGTCAGGGCGGCGCGCAGTCCGCGTCCGCCGTTGAGCGAGAGGCGGAACTCCTGCGACAGGTGAGTTAACCCCATGCGCTCAACAAATTCCAAACCGCTGCGACTGCTGAGAATCGTTCGCTCTGTGGATCCCCGATCGGGCGGGCCCGTGGAAACGCTCTATCAGGTGGCCAAAGAACTCCAGAGGGAGGGGCACACGGTGGAGATCGCGACTCTCGATCATCCCGAGGCTCCTTGGGTCCGGGAGTTCGGACTGCCTGTCACGGCCCTCGGCTCCCGCCCGCACGGTTATGGCTTTACGCCCCGGCTCGTGCCCTGGCTGCGGGAGAAGGCGTCCGGCGTTGACGCGGTCGTGGTGAGCGGTCTCTGGCAGTACCAGACTTTTGGGACATGGCGCGCGCTTCGCGGGTCCAAGGTTCCCTACTATGTCTTTCCTCACGGGATGCTCGATCCCTGGTTCAAACGCGCCTACCCCTTGAAGCATCTTAAGAAATGGCTGTACTGGCCCTGGGCGGAACATCGGGCGCTTCGCGATGCCCGCGCCGTCTTCTTCACCTGCGAGGAGGAACGTTTGCTCGCCCGCAAGTCGTTCTGGCTTTACCGATGCCGAGAGGCCGTCGTGAACTACGGAACCGCGGAGCCATCAGGAGACCCCGTGGCCCAGCAACGAACTTTTCAGAACGCCTTCCAGGAGCTGAAGGGACGTCGCTTCATTCTCTATCTCGGCCGGATTCATGAGAAGAAGGGCTGTGATCTTCTGTTGCGCGCCTTCGCTCAACTGCGTCGGCACAATCCGGGTCTCTTCCGCGGGCCGCAGGAGCTCCGGCTCGTCATGGCGGGTCCCGGCGCTGAACCTTACATTGCCGAGCTGAAGCGATTGACCGAGGTCCTGGACATCGCTCCCCTGGTTCACTGGCCCGGCATGTTGCGCGGCGACTTGAAATGGGGCGCCTTCAGATCCGCGGAAGCCTTCATCCTTCCCAGCCACCAGGAGAACTTCGGTGTCGCGGTCGCTGAAGCGCTCGCCTGCGCTTTGCCGGTGCTTCTCTCCAATCGCGTCAATATCTGGCGCGAGGTTTTGCGCATGGGCGGCGGATTGGTGGCCGACGACAGCGAGACCGGCACTTTCAGTCTGCTGAGTCGCTGGATGGCCCTGGAGCCGCAGGAACGAAGAAGGTTTCGTGAGAAAGCCGCACAGTGCTTCAAGGCTCAATTCACCGTCCGACAGGCCGCGTCGAGTCTCGTGAAGGAGGTATGCGCTCGATGACGCACGCCCTCCCCAACATTGAGGCGGACCCCTACAAACGGCCCGCTTTCTCGCCCGCGAATCGGTTGCGCCGAGCCTCGTGGCAGGCGTTGTGGCTTCTCGTCGTTCGATGGAGTCCGACGCCGCTCTTCGGCTGGCGCCAGAGGGTTTTCTCGCTGATGGGCGCGCGGCTGGCGTCGCCGGTTCACATCTATCCCTGCACACGAGTCTGGGCTCCGTGGAATCTGCGGGTGGATGCGATGGCGACGCTCGGACGCGATGTGGAGATCTACAATCCGGCCCCGATTCACGTGGGTCATCACTGCATCGTGTCGCAGGGAGCCTACCTTTGCGGCGCCTCCCACGACTACAACGACGCGACCTTTCCCCTCATCGCCAAACCGATCGCATTGGGTCCTTACTCCTGGATCTGCGCTCGCGCGATTGTTCTGCCGGGCGTCAAGGTGGGCGAGGGGGCGGTTCTCGCCGCTGGATCGGTCGCGACCAAGGACCTGAATCCATGGACCGTTTATGGCGGAAACCCAGCCCGGGCCCTGAAGGCAAGAACCCCCCAACCGACCCCAGAATCATGATCGCGGTCGAAGAGCTCAAACGATTGGAGGGGCTGCCGTCGCCGTTCGTGTGCCCCGTGTCAGGGACGCGGCTCCACAGGACTCTCTCCAGCGCAGGGCAACCCTTGGCAATCTCGGTCGAGGATGGCCACGGGCGCCGATTCTCACAAACTCATGGCTTTTGGAACTTCACGCGGGAAGGCCTTGAAGACGCGGACCTCTCTCGCTGGCCTCGGGGCGGACACGAATCCTTCCGCGGCAACGGGACTCTGGATCGCCCGGATCGTCTGTCCGACAAATTCGATCGCCTCGTCCTGCGGCTGGCGAAAGCGGGCCGTCGTTCCAAGCCCAAGGATCAGGAGTTTTACAATCAGTTCTTCATGGAGAAGGACGTGCTGCAGTTCACTCGCGACTACCGCAACATCCTGCGCAGGCATGAGCTCCTCCGATCGCTCCCCCGGCTTCGACCTTTGCGAGTCATCGATCTCGGATGCGGCACAGGACACGTCCTGGAGACGCTCGCCGGGCGCGGGATCGAGCTGTTCGGAATGGAGTACGCCCCCAGCCCCCTCCGGAGCTGTGAGCGCCGTGTCCCCCAGGCAACGCTTTTTGCGGGCGACATGACGCGCATCCCGCTGGAGACGGATTCGTTCGATGTCGCGGTGTCTCTCGAGGTCTGCGAACACATCCAGTTCGATGTGACCGCGATGCGGGAAGCGCATCGGATCCTGCGCCCGGGCGGCCGCTTCATCATGAGCGTTCCCGGAAACCGCCACGATCCGCTCTACATGGAGCTGATCGGGCATTACCGACACTACACCCAGGCCGCCCTGGTTGGGATCCTCCGGGAGGTCGGATTCTCGCAAGTGCTGCCGCTTCGGCACTACCCGAATTTTCACCAACGATACTCGCTGCTCTGGCCGTTTCTCTCCGCGGCCGACCGCTTGGTTGGAAAAATGTCGTCCCATCGCCGTTCCATCTACACGTGGGGCGGGCGGGACGGGTCCTTTTACCGAGGCCTGATCTCGAGGTTCGCCGGGATCATCCGAGCGGATAGGGATCCGGCGCGAGCCAAGACCGACGAGTCCACCTTTGTCGTTGCCATCAAATGAGAATTCTCGTTCTGGGATCCAGCAGTTTTGCCGCTCAAGGCTTGGTGGAGCTTCTCCAAGAAGAGGGCCACGCCGTCCTTACCCTGGATCGCGGTCGCGCCGAGGACAGCCGGCCGGCTCGTTTGAAGGCTCCGATCTCCGGGTTTGTCGACGCCGTCGCGTCCCTGGGCGAGGTGGACGTGGTGGTGAACTTCATTCTGCTCAAGGATGAGAGCCTTGAGGCGAACCTGGGCTTCCTCAAGACGCTCCTGCGGATTGGAGAAATCCTTCAGGTGTGGAAGCTCATCCATATCTCCAGTGTGAGCGTGGTGAGTCGCAAGAGTCGAGGAGTGGACGAGTCCACGGCGTTGGAGGAGAACGTCCGACACAAGGGCGACTATTCGCGCTTGAAGATCGAGACCGAACGCTGGCTCCGAAAGAGCTGGAAGCGGGGCGTCCTCGAGATCGTCCGCCCGGGATTCATCCTGGGCGGTGGATTGGTGGATCCCATCATTGGCATCGGCAAGACGCTGCCGCTCGGACGACTGCTTTGCCTCGGGTCCGCCTCGTGCGTCGTTCCGGTGATCCATCGCGAAGCCGTTCATCGGGCCATCGCGCGCCTGATTGCCAGACGAGCGGCGCCCCCGCTCGCCAGCTATCTCCTCGTTTCACCTCAGTCGCCGACGCGAAGGGAGTATCTGCGGTTTGCTTCTCGCTCGTTAGGGCTGGGAGAAGAGGTCTGGTTCCTGCCGCGTTCGTGCTGGATGCTTCTTCTGATGGCCGGATCGGGAGCGCTCTCGTTGCTCCGCGGACGCCGCGTCAACCTGCTGGCGCGCATGGGGCATATGCTGGACGTCAGGAACTACGATGCGTCGGAGACGGGCCGTCAGTTGGGCATGGACTTGCGGTGCGATTGGCAGGAGACGCTGCTCGACGCCAGACCGGCGGCGCTGCGCAACTATTCCCTTCCGGACGCGGGTGGGATTCCGAAGCCGATGGAGAAACTTTTGGAGGCGGACCATGAGGGTTGCGTGTTGTTTATCGGCTGCGGTCGGATTGTGCGGGATCGTCACTTCCCCGCGTTGCGCGAGTTGGGCTACCAGGGGCGGGTGGAATGGTGGGATCCTTTTCTCGCGAAGCCGCCCGAGCCCCGCGGCCTCCGCTTGAATCGAATCGGATCGCTTGGAGAAAGCCGCGCCAATCAAGTGATCCTCGCGTCGCCTTCGTTCGCTCGCGCGGAGAGTCTTGCGGGTCTCCCGGTTTCGACGTCGCGCGTCCTGATGGAGAAGCCATTCGCCACAGGACCCCAGGAGTCTGGGCGCATCCTGGGATCCATCCCTTCGGGGGCGCACGCCTATGTTCTCCACAATTACCGCTTCAAGGAGAACGTTCGACGCATGGTCGCTTTCCTCGGAACTGTTCACAGCGGGCGACTCATCCATGTGCGACTCCGTTTCGACAGCCCGCCCGTCGCTCTGGATGGCGCCGCGTGGCTGCGGA
This sequence comes from Verrucomicrobiota bacterium, assembly GCA_016199985.1. Taxonomy (GTDB): domain Bacteria; phylum Verrucomicrobiota; class Verrucomicrobiia; order Limisphaerales; family UBA11320; genus UBA11320. The sequence goes on from JACQFQ010000061.1 coordinate 35,983, forward strand.
AAGAGCGCCTCAGCCGGACTTTGCTTTGTGATTACGCCATCCACTTCCTGGATCTGGCGCTGCTGCTCCGCGAGGGTCCGCCGCGCGTGGACACCCTCCGTCATGAGGAAAACGCGCGAGGCGAGACGGCCCTGATCCAGGGCGTTCTGCGTTGCGATAATCACGCCGTCGACTTCTTGCTGCGGCAGGGAGGCAATGAGCGTCGATGCGAGATCGAATACATCTTTGAACACTACACATGCATGCTCCGGTTCTTTCCCGACACCTTCGAGCCCTCGCTTGGACGTCGGACATTCGTGGATCCACTCAGGGCGAGCGCGCGGGAAATGGCCGCCCTCGGCTCGAAGATCGCTGAGCGCGCGGGGTTCGGAACTCCCGACCCCAGCCACCGGCGAGTATTGAGAAGTTTTCTGGGTCAGTCTCACGAAGCCGACTTGCGGGACGTGAAGCTCGGCCGGCTCATCGGGTTTTACTCGTGCCTTTTTGCCATCGGCGACTCCGTGTATGGCGGAGCGGAGGCCGCCGCGCCGGCGCCATCAAGCGTCATGATGGATGCGGCGAGCGAATGCCAACAACAGCTTGCCAACGGCATGACTCTTTAGGTTTACCTCATGATTTCGGTCATCATCTTAACCTTGAACGAGGCGGCGGATCTTCCGGGCTGCCTCGCTTCGGTGACTTGGAGCGATGATGTTCATGTCTTTGATTCCTTCAGCGCAGACACGACGGTCGCGGTCGCCGAAGGTCTTGGCGCTCGCGTGACGCGGCGGCGCTTTGACGGATATGCGAGTCATCGCAACGCGGCGCTCGCGCTGCCCGACCTGCGGCATCCGTGGGTTCTGTTTCTCGACGCCGACGAGCGCGTTCCACAGGAGTTGGCTGTTGAATGCGCCCGGGCCGTTCGCGACGCGGCGTCCGACGTGGGAGCGTTCCGAATGCGTCGCCGTGATTTCTTCATGGGACGTTGGTTGAAGCATGCCCAGCTCTCGCCCTACTTCGTGCGTTTGCAGCGCCGGGGGAGGACACGGTACGAGCGTGAAGTGAATGAAGTGGTGAAGGTGGATGGCCGGATCGTGGATCTCACCCAGCCTTTTGATCACTTTCCCTTCTCGAAGGGGATTGGCTGCTGGGTCGAGAGGCACAACCGTTATTCGACCATGGAAGCGCGCTGCGTGGTCCAATCTCGCGCCGCGACCTCCTTCTCCCTCAAGGCCGCGCTCTTTGCCCCCGATTTCAATGGGCGCCGCGTCCACCAGAAGGCTCTGTTCTATAATCTCCCCTTTCGTCCGGCGCTGAAACTGATCTACATGTTGTTTGTTCGGGGCGCGATTCTGGATGGCCGGCCGGGCTGCGTTTACTCCCTGCTTCAGGCAATGTACGAGTGGCTCATTGTGCTCAAGACGGAGGAGATAGCCCGGGTTCCGGCCGTCGTTGGGAAACCTTCCGACTTACGGGCGCCGATCCCCGCGGCGCCGAGTCTGGCCCAGGGGGAAGAGAGGATGGCGAAATGAACAGCGGGCCCGAGAGTTGCGGGATGAAAGCAGGAAGGAACATGCCTGCGGGTCCAGAGCGCACCATCCTCGGGGTGCGCTTCTTTGCGGGGAGCAGCGAAGCCGCGGTGGAGCGAGGATTGGCGGGCGGATTGGTCGTCGTGCCATCGGCTCCGATGCTGGTCGAGCTGGCGCATGATCTGGAGTATCGGGCGGCAGCGACCGAGGCCGACCTTGTCATCACCGACAGCGGATTCATGGTTCTCCTTTGGTGGCTGCTGAGGCGCGAGTGGCTGCCGCGAACCTCGGGTTTAAAATACCTCCAGATCATGCTGGGCCCGGAGCGACGGCGTTCTCTGGGCCGATGCGTGTGGATCATGCCCAGTCTCGCGGCGGCGCGGCGTCTCGTGGCGTGGTTGAGCTCGCAACGCGTCGTCGCGTCGTTGGATGACTGCTACATTGCGCCTCACTATTCAGCCGGCCCAGTTGTGGATCAGGAACTCCTGGTCTTCGTGCGCTCGCGTTCGCCCTCGCAGGTTGTCGTGGCTTTGGGAGGGGGAACGCAGGAGAAGTTGGGCCTCCATCTCAAGCAACGCCTGGGCTTCCCGGTGGGCATTCATTGCATCGGCGCGGCGATCGGGTTTCTCACGGGCGACCAGGTGCGAATTCCGACCTGGGCGGATCGGATGTTCCTCGGATGGTTGGCGCGATGTCTGAGCGCGCCGTCCCGGTTCATTCCCAGGTATTGGAAGAGTTTGAGCCTCGGCATCCTGCTGTGGCGTTATCAAGAGTCGACCCCGTCCCCGCATCCATGAACACCGGAGCGCCTCCAGTCTTGGCCAATGACGCGCGGCCCGCGAGCGATCCCTTGTTCAGCGCCGCGGCGGTCCTGGATTGGAAGCGTTGGGCTTACTGGCTGCCCTCTCTGTGGCTTTGGATCACGCTGTTCGTCGAGCTCGCGCCCGAATGGTCCACGAACGCGCAGTATAGCCATGGCTGGCTGGTGCCCGCGCTTGGGGCCGCTCTCCTGCGTCAGCGCTGGCGCTCCCGCCCGCCACCGGCGCCGGAGGCGCAATGGCGCCCCGCTTGGAATGCCTTGATGATTCTCGGGATTCTCGCGTATCTGCCGCTTCGCTGGCTGGAACAGGGCAACCCCGAGTGGCGGCTCCTGCTCTGGGTTCACGCGGGCGTGGCGGCCCTGGTCACCGGCGCCCAGCTGGCGATCCTGGGCGGGCGCCGTTGGGTTTCGTTTTTCGCCTTCACGATCCTGTGGCCGTGGATCGCGGTTCCCTGGCCGACCGGGCTGGAGAACGCGGTGGTGCAGCAGCTGACCCGCGCCGCCGCGAGCCTGACGACCGAACTGGCCAACCTCACGGGAATACCCGCGTTTCAGCAGGGGAATGTGATCGAGATTCGGACGGGAGTGGTGGGGATCGAGGAAGCCTGCAGCGGGATACGTTCCCTGCAGGCCGCGTTGCTGGGCAGCCTGTTTCTGGGCGCTCTCTTTTCCCTCTCCACGCCAAGGCGGTGGGCGCTCCTGAGCCTCAGCGTGGCGCTGGCGTTCGCGGCCAATGTGGCTCGCACCTACACGCTGGTGTTCGTTGCCCACCAGCACGGGCTGAAGGAGGCCGAGCGCGTTCACGATGGGGCCGCCCTGGTCGCGATGGGCGCCGGGCTCGGAGGACTGTTCCTGGCCGCCAAGTGGCTCGAACGATCTCCCCGCCTTCCCGCCGTCGCGCCAGCCCCCGACTCCGATCGGCGCGTCCCTGGCGCCTTGTTCTCCCCCGCTCTGGTTCTCTGGCCCGCCGCCTGGATGATCCTCGCGACCGTTGCAGTGGAGGGATGGTACCGCAGCGCCGAGCGCTCGCTTCTTGCTCACGCTCGCTTTTGGGTCGATGAGAGCGCCATCGAGCGCAGCGCGGCCCCCATTGCGATTCCGGAGCGGACGCGCGCCATGCTCCGCTACGGCGACGCCAAGGCGCTTGCGTGGAAGGAGGCCAATGGCGATGTCTGGCGCCTGTACTGGCTGCGCTGGGATCCCGGTCGCAACTCCGCGCAGCTGGCGCGGGCCCACACTCCAGAGATTTGCCTCACCGGCGCCGGCGGCCAGATCGTCCATAGGTGGCCGCGGCAGAATTTCTCCGCGGCCGGACTCGATCTGGCTTTCGACCAATATGAGTTTCGCTTCGGCCAACGCGAGATGCATGTCTTCTACTGCCTCTGGCAGGATCGCGAGGCCGCCGTCGGTCCTGCCGGCCTCGCTACCGCGAGCGACGATGGAAGCGCGATGAGCCGTGTCCGCGCGGCCTGGGCGGGGCGGCGAAACCTCGGTCAGACCGTTCTCGAGGTGGCTGTTGTGGGACCGCGCGACGCGGAGGAAGCGCGCTCCGCCCTTAAACAACAATTGTCGAAGTGGGTTTCCAAGTCTTCGGCCGCCGGGGCTGTCTTTGAAAAGTCACCTGAGTGAAACAATTTCCACCTTGGAGGTCGTCGCGCGCTCAGCGAAGCTGACGTGTCGAATTCATTGTTTAGGCGCCCATCATGAAAACGAGCTCTTGTCAGTTTTCGAACCTTCTCGGTCTCGTCGTTCCGGCGGTGATCCTCGGCCTCCCTCTTGTCGGCCATGGCGCGCTGAGCATCGATTCCTTCCTCACGGAGCAAACGACGCGAGTCGGCGCCGACACCACCGCGTACTCGAGCATGCTCGCGGACGAAACGCTCGGCGGCGAGCGCGATATCCGCGTGCAGCGGCTCTCCTCGGGCAAGGGGCCCGTTGAGGCCTCTGCCGGCATCCCTGAGGCCGGCCTTTTCTCCCTCAACACAGGCGTCTCGACCCGGGGGGTTGCCACGCTGGTCTGGGATGGCAAGGACGGGAAGGATTGCGTCAATTTCGGCGGCTTGAACAGCTTCGACCTCACCCAGCAGGGCGCGAACTCGATGTTCTCCCTTTCGGCCGGGTCCGACCTGGGGGCGCAGTTTCGCCTGCGGGTTTACGAATCGGCCACCGTGTATTCCGAGTACAAGGCCATGATCCCTGGCGCGTCAGACGCCTCCCCGCTTCATCTCCTTTTTCCCTTTTCCGACTTCAAGCCCTCGGATGAAGGAGCCGCGCGCTTCGACAAGGTGGGGGCCATCACTCTCGAGATTCTTGGCGACAAGTCCGGGTCGGATGTGTTGTTGGGTGAGCTCAGCGTGATCGGAACCTCGTTCATCCCCGTGCCGGAGGCGTCAACGGCCGCGGCGGGCCTTGGGCTGGCCGCGTTTGCCCTGGTATCGCTCATCCGGCGTCGCGTCGCGACCGCCACGAGCCTCTGAGCGGGACCGCCGGCTTCTCTGGCCCATGAAACAGTCATCGAATCGCACGAGGACGTCAGCGACACTTCCGCGCGATGTCCGGAGTCGTAGACCCTCACGGGGGTTCCTTGCTCTCCTCCTCGCTTCCCTTGCCGGCAACGCCTGGCTGGCTCTCGTGTTGGTCCGCCCGACGCCAACAGCGCCGGCGGAGTTCAGTCAGCCCGCCACGACGACGCGCGAGGGTTCGCCCGCCGCGCCAGCGTCGACGGCCTTGGTTCCGCCCACCGTCGCCTCGGAGATCTTTCCGGGCGCGCCCCATCCCGGCCCGGCCGCATTCTCTTGGGCGCAACTGGAGTCGACCAACTACGCCGACTACATCAAAAACCTGCGCGCCATCCAATGTCCCGAGGAGACGATTCGCGACATCGTGAGCGCGGATCTGCGGGCGACACTCGAGCGACAGAGGAGGCTTCGTTCTCCCGGCGCCGCGGCATCGGCTCATCTCCCGACGCCAGCGGAGGAAGCGGAGCGGTTTACGGCGCAGTTGCTAGGGCAGCGGGCAACTTTCGCGGGAAGGCCGGCTCCCGGTGTTCCCGGGACCCCGATGCTGAGCCCGGCCGGAGGCACCATTCTTGGGCGCGGCGCCTTTCCAGCCGAGGTTTTGAGCCCTTCCGCTCCGGAGGCCTCTTTGGCGCAGACGCGGGGCGAGGGCGTTCGGACGTCGGACGTCGAGATTCCCCGCGATGAAGACGAGCCGCCGACGCGGGACCGTCGCGCCGCCATCGCCGATCTTGTTCGTTCTCGATATGGCGTCGAAGCGCTTCTGAGTTGGCAGCGGGAGGCCATAAAGGAGGGCTCCTCCTTGGAAGGGTTCCTTCAAGCTCGGAACATCTGGATTCCAGTCGATCGACTCGCGGTTTCCCCCGCTCCGTGAAGCCCTCGTTCCCGCGTCTGCCTTCGCGCGGCTACGAGTTCTTCAGCACTCGAGCCAGGAGCTTCTTTTCCTCCGGCAATAGAATCGTCTTATCCGCCTTCGCGAGATAGGGCGCCGCGCGTTCGGGTTGGCCGGACTCCGCGAGCAGGAACCCGTACCAGACGGCGATGGCCGCCTGCTCCAGGCGCTCGCGCGGAAGCCTTTCGAGCGCCTGAAGGCCTTCTTGTGTCTTGCGCTGGAAATGCAGCGACACGGCGTAGCTGGACACGACGAACGCGTTGGTGGAGTCGCTGCTGTACGCTTCCGCCATCAGTCGATGATACTTCGAGTCCTTGGGATCAAGAAGCAGCCCCAGGATGGCAAAATTGCTCTTGGCGAGCGGGCTTGCCGGGTTGTGTTCCAAGGACCGGGCAAACAGGTTTTGGAGCGCGACGGTCTTCCCGGCGCGATGCAGCGAAGTGGCGAGATACTCCTCCGCCCAGCGCTGGTCGGGGAATGCGCGCACCAGCGCGGAGAGGCTTTCGTCCATTTCGTCGCGCCAGCCCCAACCCTCCGCGGTCTTGGAGATGTGCGCGAGGCGTTCCAGATTCGAGCCCGCGGCCTTGAGGCAACGCAGCCAGTGATTCCGCGAGGCAATCGCGTTTTGTTCCTCGCGCGCTGAACGGGACAGCAATAGCTCTCGCCAGTAATCCGTTTCCTGCCAGTCGAGCGGCGTCAGGTAGCGCGTCATGGCCGGCCAGTCTCTTCGGAGCACCATGAGCTCGCCCATGATTTGCTGAACGGGCCGTTGGGCCTGCATGGCGGCGTTCAGGCTCCTGAGCCATGACCAGGCCTGGTCCCGCATCTGGCCGTCGATCATCCATTGTGCCACAAGCGCCGCCTCGCGCGCGTTGGTGCTCGCCAAGCTCTGCGTCCGGGCCATCGCGACCGCGAGGTCCGCGGGCTGCTTGTCGTGCAGGAGAGTGAGGTATTGAAGTCGATCCGCGAGGCTCGGCGTTCCTTCGTTCAAGTTTTGCGAGAATGAAATCGCGGAGGGCCAATCCTTTCGCCGGGCGGCGTCCTCCACAAGCTGTCGTAGAATCGTGCTTGCGATGCCGTGGTTCGTTGACTGCAGGATCAACTCGTTCCTTGCGGCCCCGGCCTGGACGGCGTTGCCGCTGACGAGTCGGACCAGATTCAGGTTCATGCGCGTCACCTCGTTGGTGGCCTCGGCCCGCAACGCGGAAACGAAGTGCCGCTCGGCTTCGGCCCAATCGTGCGTCGACCAGGATAGATTGCCTTTGAGCTTGTGATAGTCGGCGGACTGGCCGGCGGCTGAGGCGCTATCGATGGCGCTCAGCGCGTTCGACGCAAGATCCCACCGCGAGAGGAGCAGGGCCGTGCGGGCGAGTAGGAGTCGCGGGGACGAATCCCGGGGGGAGAGGTCCACCACTCTCTGGCGCCAAAAAAGGGCGTTCGTCGATCGGGCGAGTTCGGCCAGATCAGCGAGGACACCGCAGGCGCCGACATTTGAAGGATCGCCCGTCACAGCTTGGTGCGCGGTCAATGCGGCGTTCCTGTAGTCGCCCGCTTTCAGGTAACCCTGGGCCGCCGACGTCAGTCGTCCGCGACGCCATGTCTTGTATTCCTTCACCGAAAACACGCCGGCGACGCCCAGCAAGACGATCGCCGCTACTCCCCAGATGACTCGTTTCATAAACTCGCTTCTCGCCGCGCCGCCATTGACTCGCGGGACACATTCCCACGGCTCGGACTCAAGCGGTATAGAAAGGGTCCGCGGCGAGGAACCGAAGTCAAATCACCCGCGCGCGCTGGATTTAACGGATGGCCTCGATCGCTTGAAGATGTCGGAACTGTGTTAGTCGTCGACGGCGGACCTGGGTTGGGTGTCGAGTCCGACGAGCGTCGGCGCGCGTTGTCTCGGCCTCCTTCGCGCAACCGTTTGCGGGGGAGGCGAGCGACAGCCGGCCTGAGGTTGGGCGGACCCCGCCCTGGTCTGTTGTCCGTGTCACATACTTGTTTCATTAGCGCGCTTTCCGGATTCGCGATGGCTGACTAACAATGTCGGAAAGCTGATTGTCGAAGGTCGGATGGTTTCGGTTACGGAAGGCCGCAGGACTGATGAAAAAATATTCTCGCAGCGCCCACACAGCCGTCTCGGAGTTGAATATCACTCCGTTGTTGGACTTGGCCTTCGTGCTGCTCGTCATCTTCATCATCACCACGGCGCCGATCGTCAACGATCTGGAGATGGACCTGCCCAAAGCGTCGAAGAACCAGAAGGATCCCAAGCCCAAGGTGAACTACGTCACCGTGGACAAAACGGGCCGGCTGTTTCTCAACCGGAGCGAGCTGCAGCTTCCGGCGCTGCTCCCCGCGCTGACCGAGCTGCGGAAGGCCGACGAGGACTTGAACGTTGTGCTCCGGAGCGATGGCAAGGCGCACTACAAGTATGTCGTTCCGGTGCTGGACGTGCTGCAGCAGGCGAAGATCGGAAAAGTGAACCTGGCGACAGAACCCGCGAATTGATTTTGGAGATCCGCTATGGAAGAGACTCAACAACCGCGACGCAGGCGAAAGGATCACACCGAAAAGCAGAATGCCGTCATCGCGATGGTGTTCCACGGCATCCTCATCGGGGCGATCGTCCTGCTGGCCGCGCACGAGGGCATTTTGGGCGAGAAGGCCAAGCAGTTCACGGCCGCGATTATTGCGAAGGAGAAGCCTGTCGAAAAACCCAAGCCTCCCCCCAAACCCGCCGCCCCCAAAATTGAGGACAAGCCGAAGGATCAGCCGAAGGCCCCGGCTCCCGTGAAGTTCGCCGCCGCGGCGGCCCCGGCGCCGGTGAACACGGCCCCGCAGCGCGTCGTGGCGGTCGAGCAGGAGGCGCCCGACGCCAGCGTCAAAGCGGATTTTGTCTTCACCGATGGCGCCACATCGGTCCAGACAGGCTCCAACCCCATCGAGGTCTACCGGGGCATGGTGGAAAGCGCGTTGAGGTCGCGCTGGGTGCGTCCCGATGGCACGGACGACCAGACCTTCGTCGCCGAGGTTGAGGTCGCCCTCGCCGCCGACGGCCAGATCAGCGCTCATCAAATCCGGAAGGCCTCGGGCAATGCGAAGTGGGACGACTCCGTGAAACAAGTCTTCTCCCGCGTCCGTTCCCTGGGTCGTCCTCCCCCTCAGGGGTTCCCTCAAAAGATGATGGTCAGGTTCGACGTCGAGGTCGAAAACGCCCTCTCCAACAACTAGGCTTTCCCGGCTGTTTTCACCTATGCGCAAAGCTTCACGTCACAGGGACGGCCACGGCACGCTCGCCGAACTGAACATCACTCCGTTGCTCGATCTCGTGTTCGTGTTGTTGGTGATTTTCATCATCAGCACGCCGCAGTTGGTCAATGAGCTCGAGCTAAACCTCCCGACGGCGGATAAGAAGGACGCGCCAAAGAGCGCTCCGCCGAAGCTGACTCGCATCATCGTTCAACCCGATGGATCCTTCAACCTGGATGGGGCGGTCTTCACGCTGGAGAGTCTGAGGCCCAAGCTGGAGGAGGTGAAAGCGGAGCGGAGAGCGGAGAGCGGAGAGCCCAATGTTGTGATCCGCGGCTTTGGAGAGGCCGAGTATCAAAGGGTCATTGATCTTCTCGATTTGTTGCAGCAGCTGGAAATCACGAAGATTGGGTTGGCCACAGATGTTCTCACTCCGGCCGGCGGCTGACCCACGCCCCATTCCGGTTTGGGTTCGTTGCGCAAGCTACTCGCTGTAATGCCTGCGAAGCCGGAAGAAACCCTGTTGCGCGCCGGGCGTCAGGATCAGGAGGTTCTCGACCCCGTCACGCGCGATGCCTTGCTCAATCGGATTCCATTCGGAGAAGTCAGCGAGGCGCAATGCTTGTTCCAGGACATAATCGCTGGCGTTGGTCGGCCATGAGACGCGGACCTGTCTTCCGGGCGCGATGGTTTCGATCCGCAGCGCGTCCTTTGCGGGCAGCTGCAGCTCGATCGTGGTCGGCGCTCCCAGTTGCAAAATGAGACGGCCCTGCTGCTGCTGGTACTGGTGCGGACTGGCGATAGGAATGTCGCGGCCATTGAGGCGGAGTTTCGGGCGATCTTTCAATCCGGTGATGAGGACACGCCAGGAACGGCTCGGCCAGCCCTGGGCCTTGAATCGCAGCAGGTCTCGCGTTTCCTCAAAATCTGTCATCAAACCGGGGGCGTGGGCGAAGACGCCGTGGTGCGGGAACGCGCGGAAATCGTAAACGGGTGAATCGCTGAAGAGGGGGATCGCCTGGGATTGCAGTGTGCCTGGGTTGATCGGGACCGGGTTTCGAATCTGGCCTCGTAGATCGAAGCTGTCGGGCAGCAGGCCTTGATACGCCGGTTCCGACGACGGATGCGTGTGTTGCAGTCCCGCCAGCGCGATGCCGCGCGCCAGGGTGATCCATGGGCCTTGGGGATCATAACGAGCGAAGCGGAGCAGCGCGTCAGCGTAAACCAACCCGCACCACTGGACCGGCAGCCCGATCCAGAGCGGAGCGACGAAGCCGGTGGCGCCAAACACAGGGGTGGTGCTGTAGACGCCGACCGGTCCGGCCGGATCGCGGATCAGCGGGGAGCTCAGATAGACGAACGGCACGCCCGTCCAGGCCCAGTAGCGCGCCTGCTCCAGAAAATCGGGGTCGCCCGTGGCTTCATAGCCCAGCGTGAACGCGCGAAGCAAATACGCGCTGGCCAGGATGTCGGGCGTGTGGAGGGGAACCTCCCAGGTTTGCGCGCCGCGCGGGACGGTGTTTCGAAATTTGCTCAGCGCGCGCAGGAGGCGAAGTCCTTCGTTCAGCAGCGGCGCGTCGCCTGAGAAGAGCGACTGTTCCAGCACGTAGACGACATGGGGCGCAGCCAAGCCATTCGCTTCTTTCGACCAGTGAGTCTTGCCCAGGTCCAATTGCCCCGGGGGCGCTTGGTAGAGGACCGCGCCGTTGGGCTGGAACATGGCGAGCCGCGCCTGGCCTCTCGCGAGCGCCGCATCCGCGTTCTCCGCGACGCCGCCGAACACCAGGGCTTGCGAGGGCGACCGGACGTGGCCAATCGCGGCCGCGTTGTAGTCGGAAGGATTCACCAGGCTCAAGGCGTCGCGCGACAGCGCGGCAAGTCGGTTGCTGAGGCTCGGGCTGTCGGTTTTTCGGCTCAGCCAGTCCATGAAGAGCGGAGCGTCCGCGACGGGCTGGCTGCCAAAGTTCGCGCCCACGGCGTGGCGGAACTGGGCGCCATCCCGTATCTGCGAATCCAGCCAACCGCCCGCCGCGAGGCGATAGTAGGCCTGCGCCGTGTAGCCGCTGGAAGGGAGCGGGGGGAGGCCTCGCGTTTCCACGTATTGGCGCACCGCGGGAATCACCGTTGCGCCGGAGCCCCCGAACACCTGCGCCTTCACAACAAAATCCGTGTTCGATCGCAGCGTGAGCCCACCGTAGGGGAGGACGCTCCCATCGGCGCGCGCGCTGATATCCGAGCCCGGAAGGATCAAGCCCATGACGCTGCCGCCGGAGCCAAAGATTCGATCGGGGGTGTCATGCAGCGGCGCGAGGTCCAGCTGCGGCTCCCAACTCAAACCCAGATACCGATCGTTCGCGGCCAGCGCCATGAGGGGCATTGTGAGCTTGAGCTGATCGGGGACCTGGCGCCGGGCGCCGGGTCCGATGACATCCGCCTCGCTGCTGCTGGGCTCGTTCTCGAGATACTCCAACCCGGCCATCAATGCCTGAGTCTTGTTGCCGCCAAAGGCGCCCACCCCCGAGAAGAGATTGAGCGCCGGGAGAAAAATCACGGAGCGGTCGGCGCTCGATCGTATTCGGGTCTCGACCTGAAGGACTCCTGGCGTCGGCCCGGACGCCCAGTGCTGGGCGAGCGTCCAGACGCCGCCGTCGGGGTCGGTGGCGACGCAGGTCACATCGACGGACCCGTCCCCCTGGCTGAGCGCCGCGGCGTTGTTTAGCAACATCCATCGGGGAGTCGCGCCGCTGAAATACCCCAGCAGCGAACGCGATTGTCCGATGGCGAAACGCGTGTCGTTCACCTGGATTTCGAAGGCGCCCCAGCTCGCGTCGCTGTGTCGCATCCGCAGCGGCCCCGACACGACGCTGGCCGACTTGCCCGTGAAGTCGGGAGCGATGGGCTTCTGCCACGAGGGCTCGGGGATCGAGGGGCTGAGCTCGAACCATGCGCGCGCGACGACGCATGTGCCTCCCGAACCCGGAGGATCCAGTCGCAGCCGGACGCCGGGCCCCAGGGCGGGCAGGGGAACCCGGATGTCCGACCATTTTCCCCCGGGCGCCGTGAAGTGAACGGATTGCTCCTCGCTGGGAGCTGTCGTGAAGAAGAAAAGTTGGGCGCCCCCGGATTGATCGCTTCTCAAGCGCATGTTCATCCACAGGTTTTGTCCCAGGGGATAATCGCGAGGCGGACCGAAGAGGTAAGGATCGGGGCCGGTGATCTGAAGCGTCAGACCGTTCGTGCCGGAAGGGAGGACGCTCAGGTCGTGGGGATTCCCCCACTCGGCGACATCAGGGAATGTCGTGAAGTCGAAATCGGGCAGGGGTCCGCGAGCCTCAAAACGCAGGGAGGCGAGAACGCACAGCCCGTCGGTTCCGGGCGGATCGATGCGAAAGCGAAAGCCCGGTCCGAGGGCGGGGAGCGCGAGGCGCCCTTCCATCCACTGGCCTGCGGACGCCTGGAACCGGATCGACTGGGATTCCTGCGGCCCGTCGGTGAAGTAGAAAACCTGGCAGACGCCGCCGGCGTCCGACTTGAGCTTCAATCGCAGCCACAGCGGCTGTCCCCCGGGAAAGTTTGTCGGAGGTCCGGAGAAGTAGGGGTCCGCGCCGACGATTTTCGCGACGAGCCCTTCAGGAGAAGGCGTGAGCGAAGCGATGTCGTGAGCGGCGCCCCATCGCGCGCCGACGGCGGCTTGCGTAAAATCGAACGCGGGGAGCGGTTGAGCCGCCTCCGCGACCTCCGGCGATCCCCCAAGAGCGGAGAGCAGGGCGGCGGCGAGAGCGCGGAGGATGCGATGAGCAGGGCGCCGGGACATACGCGGTCATGAAACGCCAGCCCGCCTGGCCCGCGCGCGTTCCCTGAGAACTTCGAAAACGGCTGGCAGGATCGATAGAAAAATGATCGCGAGCATCACGAGCGTGAATCGCTTTCGAACAAAAGCGTTGTCCGCGAAAAGATACCCGGCCGGCACGAAGATCGCGGTCCAGAGCAAACCCGCGACCGCGCTGAATCCGATGAAGCGCGTCAGCCGCATCTGTCCCATCCCCGCGACAAACGGCGCGAAAGTGCGGACGATGGGAACGAACCGGGCGAGGATGATCGTCTTGCGGCCGTGTTTCTCGTAGAAGGCTTGCGTCTTCTCCAGATGCCTGCGGTTGAGCAGCCGCAGCCCCTCTCCCCGGAAGATTCGCGGTCCCAGCCACCGGCCCATGGAGTAGTTCACAAGATCCCCCAGGATCGCCGCGACCGGGATCATCACGAGAACGACGGGCAGGCTCAGGGATTTTCGGGCGGCGAAGGCCCCCAGCGCAAAGAGCAGCGAATCGCCGGGCAGGAACGGCGTGAAGACGAGTCCGGTCTCGCAGAAGATCACCAGGAACATCAGGACGTAGAACCAAGGTCCGAACTGTTGGATCAGTCCGTCCAGGTGCTGGTCCACGTGAAGGACCCAGTCGATGATCTGGCGCATGAGATCCATCACGGTGAATTCGAAGAGACGGCCTCGGGAGGAAGCCGAGAGCGGCGCGGCGACCTGGCTTCGGGTCGGGCCTCATGCCCGCTCTTGCCGTGCCTGCGCTTCCGCTAGTGACAGCCGCATCCGCTGCCGCAGCTGCCGCCGCTGAAATCGTCCTCGGAGGGGGTTCGTCCCAGCTCGAAGGTCTTGGTCACGTAGCTCCCGATGAACTGTTGGATCGTCTGGATCTCCTGCTGAGCGGTCAGGAAGCTGCTCACCGCAGGATCCTTCAGCACGCTTTCGCGCTGGGCCTCGAATGACTTGACCTCCTCCTGGGTGATGATGCCCCCGGTTTGCTGGCGATGTTCCAGCATCTGGCTTTGCTCAACAAGGGCGTTGTACTGGTCGCGGGCCTCGCTGTTTTGCAGGAAGGACTCCACATGGCCTCGCAGCTTTTGAAAGTCGGGATGCGAAACGATCGACTCGCACAGTTCGAGGGTCTTCTTTTGAATCGCCGATTCTTCGATGCTGGACTGCATATGAATTTGATCTCGCGATGAAAAGGCGTTGGCCGTGTTGGCGTTCATCCCCGTCACGCGACAAGCAATACACCACAAGCCAGGCGCGGTGGCAAATGAAAGGTGAGGATCCGGCGGCCGACACTGGTTATTCGACCCGCACCGCCCGGAAAAAGCGCTTCACTCCGATGATGTTGTCCATCTGCGTGCGGAGGACGTCCGTAGCCTGGAACTCGCTGAAAGGAACGTCCAGAAACTCGTCGTCCGCTTCGGCGGCGGACTGGAGCTTGTAGTGGAAGCCACGGACCGTCTCGAAGCTAATCTCGCAATCGAAAGCGTTCACCGGACGCAGCGTCATTGCGAACGGCACGGCGAGGATGCTCCCGTCGAAATACTGCCGGGCCAGCTTCCACGCGCCTTTGCCGCACTGCGAGCCGGCCTTGCGTCCGAAGAAGTCGTCCTTGGACACGTGGATCCCGCCGAAGATGCGCGAAATGCCCGCCTGGTCAGCGGCGTCGTAGTAAGTGGCCCACTGAAGTTCGACATCCGCCTCCGGCCCCTTTTCGAAGGTGAGGAACGCTCCCGCCTTCATCTTATACGTGGCCATGCCTCCCGGGAAAAAGGGAGTGCCAGTGAACGCGGCGAGAACCTCCGCCGCCGAGCGGCTGAAGGTGCTGTGACCGGAGATGTACCCCGGGAAGGCCGGCGTGACGAAGGTCTTCTTTTGATACGGCAGCCAGTCGACCGCGAGCATCCAGCGCGTGCCGCTGTGCTGAGTGGACGGGTCGGCGGGCTGGCCTGGCCAGGCATGGATCGCGATTTCGCCCACCGGCAGCCCAAAGTGCCTTTGCCCCGTCGCCACCGTTGCCTCCGTCACTTCCTCAATCAGCCCGGGAACCAAGGTCAAGCCTCGAGGATGGTAATAGAGACTGTTGAGATCGGTCGATTGACCCAGCATGCCCATATACCGGATCGCTTCGATCGGCCGCCATCCGTCGTAGTAGCGCTTCAAGGACCACGCCGCGCAGGCCGCGTCGTGCAAAGCCGCGTTCATCGCGAAGTACACCTTCACGTCCCACTCGAGATCTTTGACAATCTCTCCGGTTCCGCCGATGCGCTTTTCAAACCCGGGGACGTCGCTGACATAGTTGGCGATAGTGTTCCAGTGCCCCGGTGGCGTTTCTGAAGTCGGTCCATCGGCCCAGAACTCGGCGAGGACGCGCGTAAAGTCGCCGCGCTTGACCGGGTTCGGCGCGTAGGGCTGCCCCGTAGCCGGGTTGATGGAACGGCCCTGGCCGTCGTTCGTTCCCAGGCTGTTGTTGCCGAACGCGCCAGGAGAGATGTCCGTAATGACGCCGTCGTCGGGCGTCATCAAGTCGCTCGCCCGGATCACGTCGACCACCTGGCTGCGATAGTCCGCGTCCCCTGCGCCATCCAGTTTGTCAGGAGGGCCGGGGTCGATCCAGGGCTTTGCGGAATCGAGGCGCGTGAGAGCGAAGGGACGCACCCCCAGCCACTGAGCGCCGAGGAATTTTTGGATCGCCTCCAAAGGAATGCCGTTCTGGCTGACTTGATTGGTGATCACCAGGGGTTGCCAGCGGTTCACGTCGAAAACCAGGCTGGTTTCGCTCCCGGTGATCAGGGGCCGGTTTACCGACGCGTAGCCGCCCTGGTCCGGGGGGTAGTCCGCGTACGCGCGGGTTTGGAGAGCGCCGTCCTGCAGAAAGTAGGAGGAGACCGCCGCGGCCACCTTGTTGCCGACGCCCGCGGGCGTCGATACGTCCTGCGACAGGTTGTCCTTGTCGTAGCCCAGCGCCACCATGCGCGCGTCCAGCGCGGCCAGGGTTTTCACGGCGGACTTGGACAGCGCGTAACGCTCTTTCAAGAGACGGTACGCCGCGTAGCTCACCGCTTCCTTCCGAGCCGCTTCGATGTCGGGCGCGGGGTGCTTGTCGTGGTAGACGTATCCGACGGCCACCGAGTCGTAGGCCGCCCAGGCGTCGTACATCGCGACGGAGAAGTTGAAGAGATTGCGGGCGTGAACCGGAGGATGCGGCAGATCGATGCGAATGGCGGAGAGGATCTCCTCGTCCCACACGCGGGCAATGCTTTGAGCGGCGGGAAGCGTTGAGGGAATCGCGGCAAGGGAGCAGGACAGCAAAATGACGCACGTCTTCATGGGTCTGTTCATATGACTACACCTCTCTGCGCTTTCTCGCAAAAAGTATTACGCATGGGTCGAAGCGGCTTCTGTGTAGAAGCGGGACAATTAAGTTTTGCCCTCAGACGCTGGGCTGCTAGGTTCTGCGCTCGATATGTCAACTTCCGCGCCTGCGACGCCCCAGAAAATCAACCTCCGACGCCCCGACATCATGACGGAGGTCCAAGCGCAGGTCGTGGCGCACTACCGCAGCGAACTGGTGGAGCGGATCCGCGCCGCCGGCGGAACGCTGACCCTTGGCAACCTCACTATCCGCTTGGCCAAGGAGTTCGGCTTCTGCTACGGCGTCGAGCGCGCCATCGATCTGGCCTACGCCGCGCGCAAGGCCTATCCCGACCGCGAGGTCTTTCTCCTCGGGGAGATCATCCATAATCCCGAGGTGAACGACCAAATCCGCCGACTGGGCATCCGCACCATCGCCAGCAAGCCCTCCGACGAGGAAATCGCGCGTCTGAGCCCGCAGGACATCGTCATCATCCCCGCTTTTGGCACCGAGGTGGCCACGCGCCGCAAGCTCGAGGCGCGCGGTTGCTCGTTCGTGGACACCACATGCGGCGACGTGATGAGCGTCTGGAAGCGGGTCCGCCAGTACTCCAGGGATTCCGTCACCAGCATCATTCACGGCAAGGCCTGGCACGAGGAAACCCTTGCCACAAGCAGCCAGGCCACCGCTCAGCCGGACGGCCATTACCTCGTGGTCTACAATCTCGCGGAAACCGATTACGTCTGTCGCTACATCCTCGAAGGAGGCGACAAGGCCGAGTTCCTGGATAAGTTCAAGGGCGCCCATTCGCCGGGCTTCGATCCGGATGTTCATCTGCAGGCGGTGGGCGTTGCCAATCAAACCACGATGCTTCGCGGTGAAACCGAGGAAGTGCAGCGCCGGTTCCGTCGGACCATGGAGACCAAGCACGGCGCGGGGAAGGTGGATCAGCATTTCCGCTTCTTCGACACCATCTGCGGCGCGACGCAGGATCGTCAGGACGCTTTGGAGAAGTTGCTCCAGGAGCCGTTGGATCTTCTTGTGGTCATCGGCGGCTACAACTCGTCGAACACCTCGCACCTGGCCGAGATGGGGGAGGAGCGATTGTCGACATTCTTCATCAAGAACGCCGCCAAGATGGTGAGCGACGACTTGATCGTTCACTACAACCTCCATCGCAAGGAAGAGGTGGAGACGCGCGGATGGCTGCCGTCGCGGCCTGTGGTCGTCGGCGTCACAGCGGGCGCGTCGTGTCCGAACAACCTCATCGAGGACACGATTCGGCGGCTTTTTGAGCTCCGTGGTGTGCCGGTGGCGGATCTTCCGGGTTCGGCCTAGGGGAGTCGCCTCCGCAATGAAGCCCTGCGCGCGTCAAGAGTTGGAGGACCGCGAGCGCGTCAGCCTCGCCCCGTTCGCCCAGTTCAGCGGCGACACGCGCGGGCGCGTTCACGCCGAGGACCCGCCCGAGTGGCGCACCCACTTCCAGCGCGATCGCGATCGCGTCATCCACTCGCGGGCGTTCCGGCGCCTTGAGTACAAGACGCAGGTCTTTCTCAACGGAACCGGCGATCATCTCCGCACCCGCCTGACCCACACCATTGAGGTCGCGGGCATCTCGCGAAACATCGCCCGCGCGCTCAGGCTCAACGAGGATCTCACCGAAACCATAGCGCTTGCCCATGACCTCGGGCACTCGCCGTTCGGGCACAAGGGAGAGGAGGCGCTCAACGATTTGATGAAAGCCCATGGAGGCTTTGAGCACAATCGCCAAAGCCTTCGGGTGGTCGAGGAGATCGAACAGAAGTATCCGGGTTTCCTCGGACTGAACCTCGCCTGGGAAACCCGCGAAGGCTTGGCGAAGCATGAAGCGCCCGCGGGCTCGACGGAGCCGCCCCTCGGGTTCGTTGCGCATTGCTCATCCCTGGAGGCTCAGGCGGCGAATCTCGCCGACGAGATCGCCTACTACAGCCACGATCTGGACGATGGACTGGACTGGGGGCTTCTGAAGGAGAAGCACCTCATGAAGCACGCGCGGATCTGGCACGACGCGGCGCTGACAGTGAAGCGGGAACATGGGGCTTTGCCGGACGAGTGCCGGCGATACTTCATCATCCGATGCCTCATCGACAGCCAGGTTCAGGACGTTGTCTTCACGACGCTGGAGCAGATCAAGGACTCCCGGGTGAAGACCGCCGATGATGTCCGACGCCAGAAGCGGCCGTTGGTCCGTTACAGTCCGCGTCGGCGGGAGTTGAATCTGGAGCTGCGGCACTATCTGTACGAGAACCTTTATTACAATCCGGTGGTGCACAAGCCGAACCTCCGCGCGGTTCGGATGCTGAAGTCGCTGTTTGAGCACTACGTGGAGAATCGAGCGGAGTTGGGCGCTTTTGTTCGCAAGCGAGCGCGTCGGATCGGATGGCATCGCGCGGTCTGCGACTACATCGCGGGGATGACCGATCGCTACGCGATCCAGGATTACGAGCGCCTCTTCGGACCCCCGATCCCGGCTCGGCGGCGATTGAGGGCCGATTAGGCGAGCCCGGAGGCGCTTCTGGCTTTCTGCAGAACGCGGGAGGCCACGGCCCGCGCGCGGTCCGCCCCGCTCCGGAGCACCGCGCGCACATGGTCGAGGTTCGCCGCGAGCTCGGCCCGCTTGGCGCGGGCCGGAGCGAAGTGGTTCCAGTAGCGCTCAAAGAGCTCCTTCTTCAGGTCGCCGTAGCCCAGGCCTCCCGCTCGCAGCCGATTCTCGTAATCGGCCGCCACGTCGCAGGGCGAGACGAGCTTCAGGAGCTGGACGGCCAGATTCTTGTCGGCGTCGGGCTTGGGATCCGCGGGCTGCCGGCTGTCCATCACGATCCCCATGATCTTCTTGCGAGTCGCCTTCTCGTCTCCAAAAATCTCGATCGTGTTGCCGTAGCTCTTGCTCATCTTCTGCCCATCCACGCCGGGCACGGCGGCGACGGACTCGCGAATCTGCGGCTCGGGCATGACGAATGTGGGGCCGTAGGTTTCGTTGAACTTGATCGCGATGTCGCGAGTGACCTCCACATGCTGCTTCTGGTCTCGGCCCACGGGCACGATGTTGGAATCGAAGAGAAGAATATCAGCGGCCATCAGCACCGGGTACGCGAACAAGCCGTGGTTCGCTGAAATCCCGCGCGCCGTTTTGTCCTTATAGCTGTGGCAGCGCTCCAGGAGCCCCATGGGCGTCAGCGTCGAGAGGATCCAGGCGAGCTCGGTCACTTCGGGCAGGTCGGATTGCTTCCAGAAAACAGCCTTTTGCGGATCGAGGCCGCAGGCGAGGAAATCAAGCGCCACGTCCAGCGAGTTCTTCCGTCGTTGCGCCGCGTCGTAGAGGGATGTCATCGAATGGTAATCGGCGATGAAATAGAACGCCTCGCCTTGATCCTGGAGCTCGATGGCGGGGCGCATCATGCCGAAATAATTCCCGAGATGCAGCGCGCCTGACGGTTGAATGCCTGACAGAATTCGCATGGGCCAACCCTACGAACGCTCCGCAAAATGATCAAACCGGCTTTCGAAGGAAACTTTCCCAAAGTGAATCGGGGTTGCTCCCGTCGGAGCGCTTCCCTACGCTTCCGCAGCATGAGCACGACGTTCCTGATGCGTCGGAACCCCACCCAGTTGGGGTATCGGATGCCTGGCGAATGGGAGCCCCACGCGGCGACCTGGTTCAGCTGGCCGCGCCCCGAGGGGATCAGCTTCCCGGACCGATACGACACCGTTCCCCCCGTCTACGCCGAACTCATCCGCCGACTCGTGGAGGTCGAGGAGGTCCATATCAATGTCTGGCACGCGGAGATGGAGGCGACTGTCCGCGGTTTGCTGGGGAAGCACGGGACGCCTTTGGAGCGCGTGTTCTTCCACCATTTCCCCGCGTATGAGCCGTGGTGCCGCGATCATGGGCCGATCTTCCTCGTTCGCGAGCGGGAGAACGGCCTGGAGCGGGCCGTCGTGGACTGGGGCTACAACGCCTGGGGCGGCAAGTATCCTCCTTTCGACCTGGATGACGCCGTCCCGCAGCGCGTGGCGGAGTATCGCAAGCTGCCGCTCTTCAGTCCGGGCATCGTGCTGGAGGGCGGGTCCATTGAAGTCAACGGACGTGGCGCGCTGCTGACGACCGAGGCCTGCCTCCTGAACCCCAATCGTAATCCGCATCTCTCCCAGAGCGAAATCGCCCAATTCCTGCGCGACAATCTGGGCGTGACCAAGGTGATCTGGCTGGGGGAGGGGATCGTGGGCGACGACACCGACGGCCATGTTGACGACCTTTCCCGATTCGTGAATTCCAACACCATCGTCACCGTGGTGGAGGAGGACATTGAGGACGCGAACTATCAGCTCCTGCAGGAGAATTATCAGCGGCTGCGGAAGGCCACCGATCAGGACGGGCACATCTTCAATATCGTCAAGCTGCCGACGCCCGGCTTCGTGGAGTATCAAGGACAGCGGCTGCCCGCGAGCTACGCCAACTTTTACATCGCAAACTCGCTGGTCCTCGTGCCGACGTTCCGTCAACCGAACGACGCCCGCGCTGTCGAAATCCTGCAGGCCCAGTTCCCGGATCGCAGGGTTGTCGGCGTCGACTCCACTGAGTTGATCTGGGGGCTCGGCTCGTTCCACTGCATCACGCAGCAAGAACCCGCGGGCCGTTGACGACCTCCTTCGCGGGCCCGTGGGCGGAGCTGTGAAATGAGCGGGCTAGTCGCCCCTCAGCGACGGCATCGGCGGAGGAGCAGCAGGCCGCCCAACACGCTCAAGCCGACCACACCAGGCTCCGGAACCATCGCGGCGGGCCCAACGTAGGTGAAACCCAGGTAGCCCAACACAGGCGAGGCGGGCTCCGGCACGATGGCAAATGCGGCCATCGCTCCGGCAGGATACGCGGGATCGAGCAGCTTGCCGTCCACATAACGCCCGTAGCGAGCCAGTTCGGTGCTCGCGCTCTTCACCCCGAAGACCACAGGGTCGCTACCGATCACCTGGAGCGAGGACTTCGCGGTCCAGGTCACCATGTCGTCTTCATCAACGATTCCCGCCCACCCCTCTGGCGTGATCAACTCAAGGGTCCCTGGAAGCTTCATCGTGATGAAGCCGCCCGAGACTGGGAAATTCCAGGTCAGGCCGTCGCCGGCCTTCATGCTGAACTGGAACGTCCCGTGGTTGTCATAAAGTGATTCGACTTCCAGTGTCACCGCCTGCATGACCTCCCCTGAGAACAACAGAGCACAACAGAACACAAATGTACGCATAACGAATCCAACAACGACCAGGCACAACAGGGAAACAGCCCCCTACTGAAGATGTGAGAGAACATCAAAACAGTGCCGTCATCGGACGCGAAAATCAAGGAACGGATTGCTTTTTTTTGAAATGCCTCGTCTCTCAGGCCCTGGATTTCGTTGAACTGGAGCGAGACATCCCCGGGTGTCTTAGCTAGGGTCGTTTCGCATGCTTCCAACCCCCATTTGCCGCGGAACTGGACACTCGAATCCGGCGCGACGCCCGCAGGCGCCGCGCCCCGCGCTCAGCCTGGCGCTTCTATGCACGGTCGCTCTGCTGTTGGGCGGAGGGCCGCGAGCGGGCGGGGCCGCTCTGGACAAACGGGAGCCTGGCGTGAGCGCCGATCCAAAGCCCCTGATTGCCTCCCATGCCCACAACGACTACGAACATTCCCGTCCTTTGTGGGACGCATTGGACGCGGGCTTTTGCAGCGTGGAGGCGGACATCCATCTCGTGAAAGGCAGGCTTCTCGTGGGACACGACGCCATCGGGCTCTCCACAGACCGCACATTGGAAAAGTTATACCTCGAACCTTTGCGGAATCGAGTGCGCCAGTTTCATGGAAAGGTCTACTCAACACCGGCCGACTTTACTCTGCTCATCGATATCAAGACTCCCGCCGATGACACCTACAAAGTTCTGCGCCGCACGCTTCGGCATTATCGCGACATCCTGACTCGTTTCGACCAGGGCAAGGTTTCCCCGGGCGCCATTACTGTTGTGCTCTCCGGGGAGCGTCCGATCGCCTGGGTCGCCCGGGAATCGACCCGGTGGTGCGCCATTGACGGGCGCCTTATCGATCTGGACACAAACCCGCCGGTGTCGCTCGTGCCATGGATCAGCGCCAGTTGGGTCGACACTTTCCGATACCGCGGGGTGGGGCCCCTCCCTGACGCGGAGCGTGACGCCTTATTCGTGATCCTCGCCCGCTGCCATGCCCAAGGTCGACGTTTCCGTTTCTGGGCCACCGGAGATGATCCCCGGTCCTGGCAACTTTTGCGGAGCGCTGGAGTCGATATTCTCAACGCCGACGACCTCAAGGGGCTCCAACGCTTCCTATTGGAGAAGTAGAAGCCCCAGCAACCCGCGCGAGCCCCCCCGCAGCCCGCGCGCCGAGCCAAGAAACAGAGAGGAAGCATTTGACCTCAGCAGGGGCTTCGGGTACCAAGGAAGATACCTTAATAAATATCTTACTTACCCCCGCTCGCAACCGATTTCAATTCGTATATGCGCAATGAGGCATGCAGTTTGTCCCGTCGCCCCCGTTCTGCCGGGGGCGTTTCCTTTTCCGGCAGGCTCCCCAAGTTATCGGGCGCTTTGATCCTGGCCGTGCTTTCCATCGTATGGACGATGGCGCTGCCTCTGGTCGCGGAGAACTTGCCCGATCCGACGATTGTTTGGATCGGAGGGGTGAGCGCGAACTGGGGCGACCCGCGGAATTGGAATCCCACGCGTCTCCCTGGGCCTGGCGACCACGTCGCCATCCAGGCCGATGGCGCGACAGTGAATGTGGCAGGCGGGGTCTCAATCGCGAGTTTGCGACTGGGAAATGTTCTGGGTGGCGCCAGTGCCCTTGTGGTTGACGCAGACATTCAAGTTTCAACTCTGGGGGTTGTCTACGCGACGGGGACGCTCCGGTTTCGCTCCGGGCATTTGGTGGGACCGGGAGACTGGGAGATCGCAGGCGCGATGGAGTGGATCGGAGGACGGGTGAAGAACGGATTGGTGATCGACCCCGGGGGCGTCCTGAAGTTCGTGGGGAACGGCACTCTGGGATCCGATGATAGCGGGGCGCCGGCGACGCTTCACAATCGAGGGACGGTTTCCTGGTCGAACGATGCGTCTTACCTCTACATGTACAACGGCGCCCGTATCACTAACGATGGACTTTGGAGGTCCGATCGCACGAGCGGAACCCAGCTCTACTATTGCTGTGGCGGGCCGCGGGGCGCTTTCGTCAACCATGGCATCCTGCAGCGATCCACGGGGACAGGCGTGGAGGATCTCGGTGACGTTGAATTCGATAACGATGGGGAGATAAAGGTGACTCTTGGCGTGTTGAGGATTGTGCAGAATGCTGTTTTTCGAACGGGAACACATATCACCGGACCAGAACAGTTCATCCTGGCCGGTGGAAATACTCAGTTGATGGGCGCGATTCAGCTCGATGGCTTGCTCTTTTTCAGCGGCGCGAACATTCGTGGTGTCGGTAGCCTGAAAGGCCCGATCCCCGCGGAATGGTATAGCGGACGTGTTTACGGGCAGGTGACGGTCGAGGCGGGCGCGACACTCAAACTGACTGGGGGCGCCACCTACCTCGGAAGCGATGATTCCGCCTCGCCTGCCGTCCTCACCAACCGCGGTACTCTGGCTTGGTCGAGCGCTGCGGGCTACTCCTACCTATTCAACGGAAGTCAGATCAGAAACGAGGGGCTCTTCGATATGCAGGTGGATGGCACCCCTCTCTACTATTGCTGTGGCGGACCGAGCGGCGGCGTGATCAACACGGGAACGATCAGGAAGTCGGGCACAACCGGTGTCGCCAGTCTTGGGAACGTCACTCTGGATCAGCAGGGCACGATGGACCTGAGCAGCGGCAATATCGCTATTAGCGCCTCGTCCACTTTTCGGTCCGGATCCAGGCTGACGGGCGATGGCAGCCTTCTTCTGCAAGGGGGCGACGCGACTTTCGAAGGCGTCGTTCAACTTCAAGGAACCCTCAACTTCGTCGGAGCCAACATCCGTGGCAACGTCCGGCTGACCGGTCCGGTGCCCGCTGTTTGGACCAGCGGGCGTCTCTACGATCTCCTCACGGTCGAGGCGGGGGCGACTCTCGAGATGCGCGGCGGCTCGCACTATGCGGGGAACGACACGCCAGGGCTGGGCGCATTGATCAACAAGGGCACTCTGTTGTGGCCGGAGGCGGACGCCTATATCTACGCCTTTAATGGATTCCCGTTTCGCAACGAAGGCACATGGCGGCTCGAGGTCGATGGCACCCACATCTATTACTGTTGCGGAGGCCCTTCGGCCACCTTCCTCAACAAGGGCGTCTACACGAAGTCCGGCGGAGGCGGGGTCGCGACCTTTGGCCAAGTCATCTTGGATCAGCAAGGACTCCTGACAGCGAGCTCGGGCGAGATCCAGATTGGAAGCGACGCGACGTTCCGGGACGGCTCGAGAATTGGAGGCAGTCGTCCTATTCGAGTAGTCGGCGGGACGGCCCGTTTCGAGGGCACTACGCTTCTGCAAGGGGGGCCTCTGGATCTTTCCGGCGCGAACATTGTTGGGAACGGCCATTTCTCAGGGGCCGCGCGGATGATTTGGAGCAGCGGCAGACTCTACGAGAGCATGACGATTGAGGAGGGCGCAACCTTGTTGATTCAGGGAGGAGATCACATGTTCGGCTCCGATTCAGCCCAGAACCCCGCTTCCCTCATCAATCGGGGAACAGTGCGATGGGTGGACCCGAACGCCTATATCCGCCATTTCAACGCCTCTCAGATATTTAATCACGGCAGCTGGATTCTCGAAGCGCCCAACGTGCAGCTGACCTTCTATTGTTGCGGTGGGCCTGGAGGCACGTTTATCAACGACGGGGTTTTGCGAAAGACCGCTTCATCCGGGACTGTGAGCATCGGAGACATGCGGGATGTTGAGCGGGGCAAAATCATTGTCGAAGGCGGGGTTCTGTTCAGCGGGAGCTCCCCGTCCATCGAACCGTCCAGTCAGCTCACTGTCTACGCTGGCGCCGGGGAGTCGCGGTATCATCTGAGGTCGGGCGGAGACCTGGGCGGTTCGTTGAAGGTTCTTCCTGCTCCCGGGGCCACGCTCGACCCGTCGCAATCCTACACGCTCGTGACTCTGGATTCCCGCATAGGCACTTTCGGCGTCTCTGATTTGCCTCCGTCATCCACTGGGGATCCGTGGTCGTTGCGCTATAGCCTCCGGAGCGTTGAGATGGTCCAACGGCAATCCTGCCTCGCCCATGGACTGGTCGGCTGGTGGCCGGGCGAGGACTCGACCGCTGATATCGCGGGAACCCACACAGGCTTCATCCTGAACGGTGTGGGCTATACAAATGGGATCGTGGGGCGGGCTTTCCTGCTCGATGGGAACTCGAGCTTCATACAGCTCGGGGAATTGCCTGTCAGCACCTCCTGGACAATGGACGCCTGGGTCAATCCTCTGGTCCTCCCCGGCGGACCGAAAGCGATTCTGGGAGCGTTCGGACAGTGCAGGGACGCTGGCCTGGTTCAGAGCGGCCATGCGCTGGGCGTGGCGTATCAACCTCCGGGCGGGTGCAGTCAGCTCCTCCTGGCAACGAACGAGATCGCGATCGGGACCTGGTATCACCTTGCCGCTTCATTCGACGGGCATGATGTTCGTTTGTATGTCGATGGCATCCTGCGAACGAACGCCCCTGGAGACACGGGCTACGTGGCCTCGGATTTTGGTTGGCAGATTGGCGGCACGGCTTGCTGCGCGGGCAACAATTTCGGCGGGATGGTGGATGAACCGGCTGTCTATGACCACGCCTTGGATCCCGTTGAGATTCTGGCGATCGCCCAGAGTGGCAACCGAGGGCGCTGCGCCAGCCAGGGCTTTTTCGTTCAGCAGTTCGCGCCCTCGGGCGTGCTGACCGGAAGTCTGAGCCAGGTTTCCATCACCTTCAACCAACCTGCCGGCGCGGCCAGCTTCACGCGGGAGGATGTTCGCGTCGAAACGCCGGGAGGTCCGCTGTCCGTCGCGGACATCAGCATCGAAGCCTCCGCTGATCCCCGCAGATTCACCATCCACTTTCCGAGCCAGACCGCCGAAGGCGACTTTCGCGTTATCGTGGGGCCCCAGATTCTGGATCTCAGCGGCAATCCCATGACGGGAGGAATCGCGGCCACCAATCGTTTGACCCTGGATCACACGGGTCCGCGAGTCGTCTCCACGTCGCCACAGAGCGTCGCGTTGACGCGCGTCGACGCGATCGACGTCACCTTTGATGGTCTCATTGATTCCGCCACGCTTTCGCCTGCGGACTTGGTGATCACCGGGGCCAACGCGCCTGCCATCGGCTCCGTCTCGCCGCTCTCCGGCTTCACCCACCGCTTCCAGCTGAACGCGCCCCTTCAGGCCGGGACGTACACGCTCGCCGTGGGCCCCAACATTGCGGACCGGGCCGGGAATCTCATGGATCAGGACGGGGACGGGGTGAAGGGGGAGGCGACGGATGATGTGTATCGGTGGACGCTCGAAGTGCGCGCGGCGGATCTCGCCGTGACGGCGCTCGAGACGCCTCCGACCGCGGCGGCTGGTTCTTCAACGCCGGTCCTGATCACGCTCGCGAATCTGGGCTCCGCCACCGCGGTCGGTCCCTGGGACAACGAATTCCTGATCGCCGACTCGGCGGCCGGCGCGAATGCGGCGTCGCTGGGAGCATTTCGATTCGAAGGCTCGATTGCCCCCGGGGCGTCGTTGGTCGTAACGCAGCGGGTCATTTTCGCTCCCAATCTGGCCGGCCCCCATTTCGTCGGGCTCCGCGCGGACCAGGGGCTTCGGGTCATCGAGATCGAGCGGGGGAACAATCTTCGCTACGCGTCTTCGCCAATCACTGTGACCGCGCCAGACCTGGCTATCACGGCGTTCACCGCGCCCGCCGCGGTGGTGCTCGGACAAACCGTCTCCGTGAACTGGACCGTGAGCAACCCGGGCACTGCTCCGACGCCTTCGGCGGCGGTGGATCGCCTCTATCTCAGCCGTTCCTCCACGGCCCTCGTCGACGGGATACTCGTCAGCGAACTGAGCGGCCAGCCGCTGAACCCGGGGCAATCCTACTCTCGCAACTTGAACGTGGTCCCGCCTGTTCAGAACTTCGGCGTCGATCCGCACTACTACTGGCTTCTGTTCACGGACGTCACGCAGACGCAAAGCGAATCCAAGGAGGACAACAACCTGGCGTCGCGTCCGGTGACGGTGTCGCTTCCGCCCCTTCCAGACCTCATGTCCGCGCAGGTGACCGTTCCCGCGGCCACGGCGCCGAACGAGCCGTTCTCTGTCAGCTGGGTGGTGACCAATCGGGGCAATCTCGCGGTGGACGCCGCGTGGATGGAACGCATCCAGGTTCGGGACGCCCTGGACCGTACGCTGCCTCTCGTGTTCCTCCGCGTCACGAACCAGTTGCCCGTCGGCGGAACCCTCACTCGAACTCAGCTGGTTCAGATTCCGCCCGCCGTCGCCGCGGGATCCGTTCACATCACCGTGAATGTCGACCAGGACAACGAAGTGATCGAGTCGGACGAAAGCAATAACACGGCGGTTTCGCTGACCGCGATAGAGCTGGAGTCTTCGCTCTCAATCGATCCCACGTCGCTTGTTCTCGACGAAGGCCAGGAAGCCACCCTGACGCTCACGCGCAACGCCGACCCAGTGGATGCGCTCGTGGTCACGATCGGCAATACAGTTCCCAGCGGGCTCTCCGCTCCCGCGCAGGCGACTTTCGGGCCGGGGGTCAGCCGGATCAGCATTCCAGTGAAGGCCGTCGCCGATAACATCCCGGATCCGGACCAGGTGGGCCGGCTCAGCTTCGAAGGCCCCGGCGCGCGCGCCGCTTTCACGGCTTTCGTCGCGCGCAACGTCGACCAGCCCGCGTTGAAGCTCACGCTCGAGGCGGCGGAGCTGCGCGAAGGCGCCAGCCTGGTGGCGACCGTTCGTCGCACCGGCCCCTCCACACAGCCCGCGTCCATCACCATTGATCGCTCCGATCCCAATCGTCTGGACGCCCCCATCCAGCTGGACATGCCCTCGGGCGCCACCGAGGCGACATTCACGATCGCCGCGAGGCAGAACCCGCTCGTGGAGGGCGTCGTTGCTGTCTCGGTGTCCGTGCAGTCCGCGGGCTATCTGGCGGCCGTGGCCCAACTGAACCTTCTCGACGACGACATCCCCACCGTGCAGTTCCTGCTGGATCGCGATACGTTCGGCGAGTCGGCGGGCGCTCAGGCCGCCGTGGGCCGCCTGGTGCGCCAGGGTTCGCTGACGCGGCCTCTGGTATTCGAGCTCGCCTCCGCCAATCCCAACCTGGTGCAGGTGCCCCAGGTCGTGTCGATCGCCGCGGGTCGCTCCGAGTTCGCCTTCCCCATCTCCGTCACGGACGACGCGCTGGTCAACGGAACGCGTGTCGTTCCCATTCGTGTGTTTGTTCGGCGCAGCGGCACGACCGAGATCGTCGCCGAGATTCCGGGGACGTCCGTGAATGTCACTGACGACGACGGCGCCGCGCTCCGTCTCACGCTCAGCAAGGACCTCGCTCGCGAAGGCCAGGCCATCGGCGTGATCGGAACGGTGGAGAGGAACACGCCCGTCGCCCAGGCCTTGGTGGTTTCGCTCTCCAGCAGCGACACGACGGAAGCCACCGTGCAGGGGACCGTCACCATCCCCGTCGGCGCCGCCAGCGCCAGCTTCCCGGTAGCCACTGTTGACGACAAGGTTGTGGATGGCAACCAGCCGGTGGTGATTCGCGCCACGGCGGGCGGGTTCGCCCCGGCTTCCGCGGGATTCGTCGTCAGCGACGTGAACCTGCCCGACCTCGTCGCGGAGAAGATTGTCGGACCCGCGAAAGCCGAGTCCGAGGCCAACGTGCCGGTCACATTCCGGATTGTGAACAATGGGTTCACCGGCGCGCCGGGGCCCGTCACCACCCGGGTCTTGATCAGCTCCGATCCCGTGCTCGGCAATGACAGTCTTTTGGGGCAGTACACGCTGAGCGACGGATTGGCGGTGGGGGAGCCCGTGGAGCAAACGGTGCAGGTGCGGATGCCGCGCCAGACCGGGCGCTACTGGCTGGTCGTCGCCACGGACGCGCTGGAGGCGATCGAGGAAGTTCGCGAGGACAACAACACCATTCTCGCCGCGCAGCCCGTCGAGGTCATCGCGGGCTACACCGCGGTCGCGCAGACCGACGTCACTCAAGGGGTCGCTTCTTCAACCCCGATTCCCATCAAGGGCAAGGCCGTGAAGCGGGACGGGACGCCGGCGGCGAACGTGGCTGTGTCGGCGCACATCACGGTGCGCGGATTCCGGCGCGTGATTGGAGCGGTGACGGACGCCCAGGGAAATTTTGCGACGCAGTTCCAACCGCTCGCGAACGAGGCGGGCCGCTATCAATTGGGGGCCGCGCATCCGGGCGAGGCGTTCGCCCCTGTTCAGGATGAGTTCACCCTTGTGGGCTTCGCCGCCGAGCCCGGCGCCTTCGGCTTCACGCTGAAGCCTGGAGTGACATCCGCAGCCGATATTGTGCTGCGCAATCTGAGCGACGTGCCTCTCACGGGACTCACCGCCTCGGCGCTGACGCCGCCGCCGGGAATGGATCTCGCGATGACTCCGAGCGCCTCAACGATACCGGGCTCGGGCACGGTCACTCTTCACGTCGCGCTGACGCCGCAGCCGAGCGCGCCCAGCATTGGCGGCGGAACCCTGCGGCTGACCACCGCGGAAGGCGCGGAGGTTCTCGTTCCCATTAGCTTCAGCGTTCTCTACCCGACGGCTCGCGTTGTCGCGAATCCGGGCAGCCTGGAAACCCGGATGCGGCCTGGCGCGCAGAGCGTTCTCGCGTTTGAGGTCGTCAATCAAGGCTCCGCGGACAGCGGTCCGTTGCTCGTGACGCTTCCGGACGCGCCGTGGATGTCGATCGCCAGCACCAACCCCATTCCTCCGCTCCCGCCGGGCGGCACCAACATCGTCACCCTCTTGCTCACGCCCTCCGTGTTCCTCGATATTGGCGTCTATGACGGCGCGATCGCGGTGAATGGCCAGGGCGCGGGCTTTTCGATCCCCTTCTCGATCCAGGCCGTGGCGGACACGAAGGGGTCGCTCACCTTGCGGGTCGAGGACGAGTTCACCTTTTATGCCCAGGGCGCGCCGCGGGTGACCAGCGCCACGGTCATCATCCGCGACGCGGTCACCCAGCAGATCATCACCAACGCTGTCAGCGACGCCAACGGAGAGGTGAAGCTCACCGGCGTCCCCGAAGGCGATTACATCGTGGAAGCCTCGTCGCCCAAGCACTCCAACAGCCGCGACTACTTCAAGATTCTCGCGGGCCAAGACAACCAGGTCGCGACCTTCATTTCCCGCCAGTTGGTGGAATACAGCTGGACGGTCGTGCCTGTTCAGGTGGAGGACCGGACGCACATTGTCATCGAAACGATTTTCGAAACCGTCGTTCCTGCCCCCGTGGTCACGGTGACTCCCTCCGCGATCGACCTCGACGACTACCCGGACGAGGAGACGCAGATCGACTTCGTGATTCAAAACCACGGCTTGATCGCCGCGCGGGACATGGACATCTCGTTCGACGGGCATCCGGCTTACACCCTCACGCCCCTGGTCGAGAAACTCGGCTCACTGGCGGCGCAGAGCTCGATCGTCGTGCCCGTCATCCTTCGACGCACGCAGAGCTCCGGAGCGCCGGCGGGGTTGGCGGGCCTGCGGTTGGCGGGCGGGGCGCAGAACAAAGGGCCTTGCGGCGGTAGCGGACAGGTGCGCCATAAGCTGCGCTGCGGGCAAAAGGACAACCAATACTCGACTCCCATCGCCATTCGCAACGCGGGCAACTGCGGCGGCAGCGGAGGCTCTGGCGGCGGCGGCGGCGGCGGTGGCGGCGGCGGTTGGGGATACGGCGGCGGCGGTGGCGGCGGCGGTGGCGGCGGCGGCGCCGGAGCATTCGTCGCTCGACGCACGTTCAAGCCGAAGGACAATTGCCAATGCGACACGGACGGCCCCGATGCCCCGCTCCTGCAAGGGTGTTTTGAAATGGGGATCGGAGGACCTTTCGCTTCCGCCGCGGGCAGCGTCGCGAATGGCGCTCTCAAGGCGATCAACGGATCCGCCAGCCTCGACCTGAACGGCTTGGTGAAGTTCTGCACGTGCTGCGACGACGATGGATGGGGCATCACGAAGGAAGCGACGATCGAACTCAACGGCCAGGTGACCGCTGAGATTCCTCTTGTCGGCAAGACGTTCAAGACAACGGTCCAGGGCGCCGGCGGGGAATCCGCCTCGGCTGAATGGGGGATCGGTTGCGCGCTGAAACTGCAGGGCGCCATCAAAGGATCGCTCCAAGGCAGCAGCGAGTGTCACGACAAGAACGCCAAGCTTTGCTACTCGGTGACCGCTGAGCTCAATGGCGCGGCGGAATGCTCCGTGGGCGGCAAGGTGACAGCGACCGTTGGCGGCAAGACGGAAACGTCCGCTCTCCGAGGCTACGCCAATATCAACTCCGGGTACTCCGCGCAATTCCAGGCCTGCGATGGACAGCCCGGCGTCAGCAAGTACTGTCTCAAACCACTCGTCGCGGAAGCCGGTTTCGAGTTCCAGCTGGGCGGGCTGAAATCCAATCCGAAGGTCACACAGGAATTGGTCAAGGAATCCTGCGTTCCTCCCCCCGCCCCCGCCCCCGCGTCGTTGCTGGATGATCTGCCGGACGATGTGGCGAAGGATGTTCACCGCCAGGTCCAGGAAGCGATCGACAAGCTCGTTGAGGAAGCGCGACAGAAGCTCCTGAGCACCGGCCCGCGCACCGCGGGCGTGTCGCCCTCGCGACTCAACGCCAAAGGCCAGCCGCAGCTCGCGGGGACGGCCGATGGCATCTGCGCGCGGGTGAAGCTGCGGCTTGAGCAGGACCTGGTCCTGACCCGGCAGGGCTTCGAGGCAACGCTGGAGCTGGTCAATCGAGATCCCGCCAATGAGCTGGAGAATCTCAGCGTCGACGTCGCCATCTTCGACAAGGACGGTCATACCGCCACGGACCTCTTCGGCATCCGTCCGCCGCGCCTCGACAATCTCTCCGCTGTCGACGGAACGGGCGTTCTGGCGGGCAACAGCACCGGCAGCGCCGCGTTTGTCCTCATCCCAACCCGCGACGCCGCGCCTGAGCAGGAAACGCAATACTTCGTCGGGGGATTCCTCAGCTACCGGCTGGAGGGCAAGGAAGTGGTTACCGTCATGGTGCCCGTCCCCATCACCGTCCGGCCGGATCCGCGCCTGGTCGTGAAGTATTTCCATCAGCGCGATGTGCTGGGCGACGATCCGTTCACCAAGGAGATCCTCGAGCCCTCCGTGCCCTACACCCTGGGCGTGATGGTCGAGAACAAGGGCAAAGGCGACGCGCATAACGTCCGCATCATCTCTGGACAGCCTCAGATCGTGGAGAACGAGAAGGGCCTCGCGATCGACTTCAAAATCATCGCGACCGAGGTGGCCGGCAAATCGGTGACGCCTTCGCTGACAGCGCAGTTCGGCGAGATCAAGGGCGGCGATCGCGGCATCGCCCGCTGGCTGCTCACCTCCACGCTCCAGGGGTTGTTCATCGACTACAAGGCGACCTTCGAGCACGTCGACAGCCTCGGCAAAACGAATCTCTCGCTGGTCGATGAAGTCACGATCCATGAGATGATTCATATGGTGGAGGCCGACCGCGAGTTCAGCGACGGCAAGCCTGATTTCCTCGTGAATGACCAGGCGGACCCGGAGGCGTTGCCGGACAGCCTGTATTTGAGCGATGGATCCACCAACGTCGTGGACGTGGTTCGGGACGCGGCGATCAGCGGCCGCGTCACGGATCCGGAGCACACCGTCCAGCTGACGGTGAGCGGAGGCGACGGATGGAGCTACCTGCTCATCCCTGATCCCTCCGCGGGGCTTCTGGAGCTGACGCGCGTGGAGCGCGGCGATGGATCGGTTGTGGCGCTGGGCACCAACATCTGGGTCACCGATCGCACCTTCATCGGCCATTCGCAACGCCCTCGATACGAATCCATGCTCCACTTCCTCGAGCACGGGATGAAGGGCAGCTACACGCTCTTCTATAGCGAACGCTCCTCCGCGGACACCACTCCGCCCAAGACCGCGGTTCTGCCTTTGCCGGCGGTGAGCGGGCCGATTATTCCGGTGTTGTGGGATGGCGGCGACGAGCCGGGCGGCAGCGGTCTCGCCACCTTCGACGTGTTCGTTGCGATCAACGACGGACCCTTCACCGCATGGGTGACCAACTCGGTCGAGCAGGGCGGGGTGTATCGCGGGGTTCCTGGCAATCGCTACGCCTTCTACTCAGTGGGCGTCGATCGAAAGGGCAACCGCGAGGCCGCCCCCATCGAACCCGACACCCTCACCCTGGTGGAGCAGCGCGACAATCATCCTCCGGTGCTCGCGGCGCTTTCGCCCCTGTCCATCAACGAAGGCGATGTGTTTGAGTTCCAGCTCGTGGCCTCCGATGCGGACCAGCCGCCGCAGGCCCTGATCTTCAGCCTCGGAAACAACGCCCCGGCCGGCATGACCATTGACGCCCGCACCGGGGTGATCCGGTGGTCCACCGGCGAGGCCACGGGGCCCGCCACCTACGACGTGGACGTGCAAGTGCGGGACACCGGCTTCCCCTCGAAGACCGGCGTCGGGAAACTGACGCTGACCGTGCTCGAGGTGAACCAGGCGCCTGTTTTGTTGGCCGCGCCGGATCTCTCCGGGTCGGAAACGCGGGAGATTCGCTACACATTCGATGCGCATGACTCGGATCTTCCTCCGCAGAAGCTGCGCTTCTCGCTCGTGGACGCTCCGGCTGGCGCCTCCATCCAATCCGACACGGGCCTGTTCCGATGGCGTCCGACAGCCTTCCAGGGCGGAAGGAGCTATCCGATTCAGGTCGTGGTATGCGACGATGGCAGTCCGTCGCTTTGCGCGACCCAGCGATGGTCGATCGCGGTCGCGGACTCCCTGGCGGGCGTGACCGTGGCCGTGGGGCGAACCAACGTTGTCGCCGGCCGATCCGGAGCGACGCCGATCAGCGTCGAGACAGGAACGGCCTTGGACAAGGTTGCGTTTGGCCTCGATCTGCCCGAGGCGTCGTTGCTGAGCCTCAACCTGCTCCCGGTGGCGCCTAATGTCCTGGCGACGTCGCTGCAGCGTGTTTCGAGCAATCACTTCTCGGTGGTTGTTCAGGCTCGTCCTGGAGCGGGGTTTGAGGGAACCGTGCGCCTCGCCGACCTGGCGTTCAATGTCCCGTCGGACGCGCTCTCGCTCTCCATCGCGTTGCCGCCCCTGGATCCGCTCGCGACTCCGTCGGATGGCTCGGCGGCGATCCATGCGCTCACCCGGGACGGCCGTGTCTACGTTGTGGGCAGGGCGCCCCTGCTCGACGCCAAACGCCTCGTGGACGGCACGGTTTCCCTCACGCTGTTCGGGCGTGCGGGTGGAACATTCCGCGTTGAGTCGGCGACGCGCGTCGATCAGCCCGTCTGGACCCCGTTCCAGACGCTCACGCTCGGCGCTTCCGAGGAGAAACGCGTGCTGGCGCCCATCACGCCGGGAGTGAACGTCCGGTTCTTCCGCGCGGTGGAAGCGAACCCATAACGCGGCGGGTTCAGCGGCGCGCGAACCGGAACCAAAACCAAAGGATCGAAGCGGGCGCTTGCCGCAGAGCGGGCGGCTCGCTCAGTGGTCCCCTGACTTCTTCGGCAAGACCTACGGCGCGCGCGTTCTACCGCCGCTGCGGTCGCTGCTTTGCGAATCAGGCCTCGCGGCCGGGCGAGTTGGCGGCGACGGCGCGGGAGCGCGCGTCGTCGCCGCCGCCGGCCGAACCGCGGAGGCGGAGGCGGAGGCGGAGGCGGGAGGAGAGGGGAGGGCGCTTCCTTGCGCTTCCTGACGGGAGAGCACGGTGGGGACGCTTGCGTTTCCGCAGCGATCCACGGCGCGCACCGAGAACACCTCGGGCAGCTCGCCCGATTGAAACACGCAGCTGCCGACTTGCGCTGAGAACACTTTCGACTGCCATCTTCCTTTGTCGCGGTATTGCACGAGCCAGGACTGCAGCGGCTCGCTGGCCTTGGACTGCCACGCGAACCCGGGCGACGGGCTCGCTGGCTGGGGGAGAAGGGGCGCCACGGCGGGCGACGCGGGTGGACGATTGTCCAGCCACGAAAACACGGGAGTCAGCGCGACGTCCCGATACACCGAGCCGAGCAGCTGGTCTCCGATGCCCTGCCGGTTTTGCAGGAGGGCCTTGATGCTCCAGTGCGCGACCCCTGCCGCGGACCCGGAGCGCTGAACCATGCCAATTTCGTTGAGGATTTCCGAGGGAGCGTAGCGAGTTCCGATGTTCGCTGTGTTGATTCCCGGGAACAGATGCCGGTGTCGCAGATTCTGCTCGCCCCACCATTTCAAGAGCGCGGGAAAGCTTTGCTCCCTGGAGTCAATGGGCCAGTAAAGCTGGGGCGCCATGTAGTCCATCCAGCCCTCGTTCCACCACTTGCGCGAGTCCGCGTAGAGTTCCTTGTATGAATCGAGCCCTTCAATCCCGACCGGATTCCCGGGACGCCAGATGCCAAACGGACTGATTCCCACCTTCACGTGCGGCTTCTGAGATTTCACCGAGGCGTAGAGCTTGCGAACGAAATTGTCGACCTGCAGACGTCGCCAATCATCGCGCGACAATCTCCCTCCCTGCGCCATGTACCGTTTCCAGCTCGGGCCGTCGGGAAAATCCTGCGGGTGGCCCTTCGCGTCCTTTTCCTTGTAAGGATAAAAATAGTCATCCATGTGAACGCCATCCACGTC
The DNA here is from genome assembly GCA_016199985.1 of Verrucomicrobiota bacterium. Taxonomy (GTDB): domain Bacteria; phylum Verrucomicrobiota; class Verrucomicrobiia; order Limisphaerales; family UBA11320; genus UBA11320. Next base: position 72,051 of record JACQFQ010000061.1, read on the forward strand.
ATAGCGCTTCACGACATCGAGGATGACTTTGAGCGAGTACTCCTGCACCCCAGGGTCGCCCGGGTCGAGCCAGAGGTACTTGCCATAACTGCGGACCCATTGAGGCTTGGTCTTGGAGATATGCCGCGACGACACCGGTCCCTGCGTGAGGTGGTATCGGGCCCGGAACGGATTGAACCAGGCATGAAGCTCAAGGCCGCGCTGGTGAGCCTCCCGGATGGCGAAAGCGAGCGGGTCGTAGGGAGGATTCGGGGCCTGGCCCATCGTTCCCGTGAGATACTCCGACCACGGTTCAAACCGCGACTCATACAGAGCGTCGCACGCCGGCCGCACCTGGAACAGAATGGCGTTGAGCTGCAGCCTGGCCGCTTGATTCAGCAGCCCGATCAGCTCCTGCTGCTGCTGCGAGGTGGAGAGCCCGGGGCGGGAAGGCCAGTCGATGTTATTGACTGTCGCCACCCACGCTCCGCGAAATTCGCGGTTCGGCGCCGGCGGGGCTTCGGTGGATGAAACGTAAGTGGCGGCGTCGGAGACAATCGCCAAGGCCGCGGCCGCCGCAAGACTCGCAAGCCGCGCGGCGAGCCGGGGGATGGGGTGGGTGCTCATGGTTGGGTTGCGTGGGAGGCGTTGGCGGACGCGATGGGCGCGTCCTGCCACGCGAATTCTCCGTGTTCTACGGTCCAATCATTCCCGAAGAATCCCGCGACGCGAATTCCGTCCGCTCCCGTGGACAGCGTCTCAGGACCGAACACCGTGCAATCCGGAAAAGCAACACCGGCGAGGAAATAGGGAGGACGGTCCGTCAGACGCAGCCCCTCGACGCCCGTGCCGGACACCACGGCCACCGATGCGATATCGCTGTCCGGCCGGGGTCGCAGGAAAAGGCAGGCCAGGTTGGATGCCTGGATCGACTTCGCGCCGATTTGGATCCGATCCCGACGGACCTGGACGGGGCTGTCCTTGAGGAGCGGCTCCCAAGCGCTGTTGTTGTCCGCGTTCCCATAAAGGACAACGCCCCGGTCTTTCGTCTTCCGAAGGCTGAACGCGCTGTCGGGGAGGATGTCGACGCTCCCATTGCCCCGATACAGAAACGCTTCGGCGTCGAATCGCGCCTTGGCGATCGCCCAGGCGTTTTCCTTCGCGTCGCCCCGTGTGGCGTAAACAAACAGCATGCGATGCTGGAACGCTTCCTTGAAAGGCCCGTTCCGATGCGATCCCTTTTGCGATTTCGCGGGCGCCGCGATGACGGACCACTGGCCTTCGCCGCGGCTCAGCCACAGCCGGGCGCCCGGCGCGGGGGCGGTAAGGTTGGTCAGCGATTGTCCGTCGAGCGAAAGCGAGAAGGTCTTGTTCGGCGGGAGGGGGGCGGTTTCGATCGAGAGGCGGGCGATGTTTTGCGACCGGCCCTTGAACGCTCGTTTGTTGGGGTCCCACTCAATGTCGATGACGCTGGCTTGGAGCGCGCGCTCCTGGGCTTCGACGCTCACCCAGTGGCATCGGCTGGAGATCCCGGGGTTGACGGTGGTGAAGAGCACATGGCGGACGCTTGCGGGATCCGGGATGCGTCGCCTCGAGAAGAGGTCGAAGATCGGCGGCCAGTCGACGCACGCGTTCCCCCACCAGTGCCCGGCGCCGGGCTGCTCATGGTAAAGAAACTCGCGGTGAAAACCCTCGAGAACGCGGCGCATCGTCCGGGCCTCGGAGACGGGCACGTTGTCGTCCGCGTCGCCGTGGAGCACGTAGACTCCCTGGTGCAGATAGTTGCTGGCCATCAAGAGCGTGTCCGAGGGATTCGCGGCGCGCTGAAACAGGGCGCGCACCGCGTTGGTGCTGTCGTCCTTTCTTCCGCCCGCGTAGCTGAAGAAGCTGATCCACCCGGCGCTGGGCGCGATGGCGGCAAATCGATCGGGAAAGGTCGCGCCGAGCTGCCAGGCGCCATGGCCGCCCATCGAGTGGCCCGTGAGGTAGGTGAGGGCCGGATCGGTGTGGTAGCGCTTTTGCGCCAGCTCCAGAACTTCAAGAGCGTCGAGCCGCCCCCAATCCTCCCAGTCAAATCCGTAGGGCCTTCTGTTGGTCGGGGCCACGATGTGCGCCCAGGGCTTGTGGGCATAGGCCGCCGCCTGCCCGCTGGCTTCGACGCTCGCGCCGTGCGTGCTCAGCACCAGGGCCCGAGCCGGGCGATCCTTCCGCTCCGGACGCGCCGGGGCGATCGCGTAATACTGCGCGCTTCCGTCGATCTCGCTGATGAATGTCTCCTTGCGCGTGTCTTCGGCCTTCAACAATCGCAAGGTCACCGAGCCGCGGTCGGACAGGGTCGCGTGATTCGCGAGAGAACCGGTGAGCAACAGGTCGACAACAATCCTGTTTGTGGACGACCGTCCGGAATGGCGAACCCGAAATCCGACTTTGCGGACGCTCATTGGCAGGAGCGCCGGCACGGGGGTCGCGACGCGTCTTCCTCCCTCCGCCGTGGCTGTCAGCTGGAGGTTTTCGAGGCGGGAATCCGTCGCGTTCACCACGCGAATCGCTCCCACGACGTCATTGGCTTCGTCGGCGACGAGGTCGGGAAGCGTGTTGTCTTGCGTGTCGAGAAACACGGGCTGTCGCGGCGGGCTGAGGCGCGCTCGCAGCCGGCCGCGTCCGGCCGCAAGGAGGAAATCGTTGCGGCCCGCCCGCAATGCCACGGGAACAATCACGTTTCCGTACTCGTAGACATCCCCGGCATGCGGCTCGCCGTTCACATAAACCATGCTGTGGCCCGCGGCCAGGAGCAGGACGATTTCGTTCGAGGCCGCGGTGTGCGAGAGATGCGCGTAGCCGCCGCGAAGCGCGCTGTTGGTGAACCATCCATCCGCGTTCGCTTGGGCCGCGGTCCAGGTTTTGTCGACTGTCGCTCCCCAATGGACAGAGTCTCCCGCGCGAGGCGGCGCCCAGTCCCCTTGGATGATCCTGGCCTCGATCGGATCTACGCGGAACGCGGAACGTCCCGCCCGTCCGCCGGCGGGCAGGACGAGTCCGTCCCGAAGCACAATCTCTGGAGCGCCTGCGGCCGGGCAAGAGGAGCGGTCGAGAAGAACAAGCCCGGACGCCAGGAGTAGGGCGGGGATCAGGGCGCGGCATGGCGTGGCTGACATCGGTCCGACGCTAGAGCGACCGGCAAACGCGGCGCAACGAAAGACTCGGATCTTTCGTCGCGAGGACAGGTTCCAAAACTCCGCGCGCTTTTGCGGCGCGCGCCGCGGCGTCCGCGGCCTGCGAAGCCGAAACGTTGCGAAAGCCGCCGCCGCACTCAACCCTCGCAATCTGTTTTGAGGTGTGTTCTTCTTCGGGCGCTCCAATTCTATCCTATGGCGCTACCGCAGTTGACTGATGAGCAGATCCGCGGCTGGTCCCGCGCGCAGAAGGACACCTGGTGGTTCGAGAAGGTGTATCGCGGGGATATGGCGCAGCTCACTCTTCGCTCCGCCGTGATGGGTTTCATCCTGGGCGGCGTGCTTTCCGCCACGGCGCTCTACATCGGGGCCAAGACCGGCATCAGCATCGGAGTCGGCCTCACCTCCGTCATTCTCGCTTTCGCGATCTCGCGCCTGCTTACGAAGGCTGGGTTGATCCAGGACTTCACGGTCCTTGAGAACAACTGCACACAGTCCATCGCCACCGCGGCGGGCTATATGATCATGCCGCTGATTTCCAGCCTGGCCGCCTACATGCTGGTGACCGGCAAGATTGTGCCGTGGTGGCAGATCATGATTTGGAATTGCGTCATCGCCATCCTCGGCGTCCTGGTCGCGTTTCCGATGAAGCGCCGGTTCATCAACGAAGACCAGCTGCCTTTCCCGGAAGGACGCGCCTGCGGTGTCGTCCTCAGCACGCTTTATACCGGCGACGCCGAGACCGGGATGGCCCAGGCTCGGCTCCTGGCGAAGGTCAGCTTGTGGACGGCATTCTGGCAGTTGCTGACGGGCGACGGATGGATGCGGCTCATCCAGTTCAAAATTCTCCGCATGCACTCGTGGACGAAGCTGACGGAGCCCTATTCCATCCCGGAACGGATTGACACTCTCTACTACAAGCTTGCGACCGCTTATCAGTTGTGGATTCCGACGATTCGCGGCACGGATATTCGGCAGCTCGGATTGCGCCTCACGCTTGACGCTTCGCTTGTCGGCATCGGAGGATTGATAGGCATCCGGGTCGCTTCGAGCTGCATGCTGGGGGCCTTTCTCAATTTCGTCGTGCTGGCGCCCATCATGATCCAACGCGGGGAGATCAAGGCCTACACCAACCCCGCCGGAGTGCTGGTTCCGATTTCGCGTCCCGAGATCGTGAACCAATGGTCCTTGTGGTGGGGCGTCACGATGATGGTGGTGGGCTCGCTGACAAGCCTTCTCGCCAAGCCGGAGCTGATTCGCAGCGTCGTCGGGTCCTTCGGTCGTCGAATCCCCGCCGCCGATGGCGCTCCGGACCCGTTGCGGCACATCGAACTTCCTTTGTGGGTTTCCTGGGTGGGCGTTCCGATTTTGAGCGCCGTGGCGGTCGCTGTGGCTCACGCGTTCTTTGGCGTCTCCATTTTTCTCGCGTCCGTGTCGTTGCCCTTGATCTTTGCCCTGACCGTGATCTGCACGAACTCGATGGCGCTCACGTCGTGGACTCCCACCGGGGCGCTTTCGAAGATCACGCAGTTCACCATGGGCGCGATCGACCGCACGCTGCCGGCCAGCAACCTGATTCCCGCCGGGATGACGGCGGAGATTTCCGCAAACGCCGCGAACCTGCTCTCCGACATCAAGCCGGGATACATGCTGGGGGCCAAGCCGCGGCAGCAGGCCATTGGGCATGTGCTCGGCATCTTCGCGGGCTCCCTCGTGTCCGTGCCTCTTTTCTTCCTCCTGTTCCTGCAGCCCGACGCGGACGGAATACGTTCGGTGACGACCCTGGTCAGCGACAAATTCGCCATGCCGGCCGCGCTGCAGTGGAAGGGGGTTGCGGACCTGATCGCCCGCGGCGTGGGCAGCCTGCCGTACTCGGCGCGCGTCTCGATGGGGTTCGCGGCGGCCGCGGCGGCGCTGTTCGAGATCCTGCGGGTTCGGACGCGCGACCGGTTCCCGATCTCCTCCGTGTCGGTGGGGTTGGGAGTGGTCCTGCCACCGGAGGCCTGTCTGGCCATGGGGGCGGGCGCATTGCTCTTTTGGTGGCAGGGCCGCAGAGCCGCGAGCATGACCGAGTCGCGGCGTCGCCTCTGGGTGGAGGGCTGCGAGCCCATTTGCGCCGGGCTGATCACAGGCGCCGCATTGATGGGCATCGGCGACGCGATCCTGAAGGTTCTGATCTGACCGCATGATCGAGTCGTTGCGAGTGCTGCTGGTGGAGGATTGCGAGGCGGACGCGATCCTTATGGTGCGCGCTCTCAGCCGCGCCGGCTTCGCCGTGGACTGGCAGATTGCGGATTCCGCCAGCCAGTTCGACGCTCTCCTGGCCCAGGGCGCGTGGGATGTCGTCATCGCCGATTACTCGATGCCGCAGTTCGGCGCCATGGCCGCCTTGATCCGGCTGCATCAACAAGGGCTCGATCTTCCGTTTATCGCCGTGTCCGGCGTTGTGGGCGAGGAGGTGGCGGTGGAGGCGATGCGGTCCGGCGCGCATGACTTCATCGGGAAGAGCAACCTCGCCCGGCTCGCCCCGGCGGTTCGCCGGGAGGTGCGCGCGGCTCGGGAGCGCGACCGATTGAAGGGCGACGCGGCTCCCCCCGGCGGCTTCCGGCAGGACGCATCGCACCTCAACGCGCGGCCGAGCGAGTGGTTTCTTCCCCTCGCGCTCGCGAGCTCCCTCACGCTTTTCGTGGGGCTGATGGTGAAGCTGCTGATTGACGCGATCTGGCCCGGCCTCCCCGCGTTGGGCGCCGCCCTCTTGATGCTGGGGATCGCGGGCCCGGCGGCCGCGTGGAGCCTGTATCTGCTGATGGCGCATCGACGCGCCCTGATGCAGCGGATGATCGCGGAGTTCGTGGAGAAGCGGCGCCTGAATGAAATGCAACGACGGCTGGCGGATCGGACGCGCGAGCTCGAAGGGAATCTGAAGGAACGCCAGAGACACGAGGGACATCTCCGGGCGCAACACGCCACCACCCGAATCCTCGCGTTGGCGGACACTGTCGAAGGCGGCTTCGCCGCGGTTCGCGCCTGCGTGATGGACACTTTTCATTGGGAGTCCGGCCAGTTCCTTTCGACGGAGACCGAGGACTCGTCCCTGGCGCCCGCGAGCTTTCTGCCCGAGGACCCCGCGGCGGCCTCCAGGACCTGCCTTCCGGGCGAGTGCGTCCGGGCGCTGTCGACTCGCGTGATGGCGCTCGGTCACGGCCTTTGGGCGACGGATCTCCGCACCGATGACGCCGTCAAGCATATGGAACCATCGCCCGAAACCCCTTTCCGCTCGGCGGTGGCGATCCCTGTGCGGGCGTCGGGCGTGATTCTCGGGACCCTCGTGTTCGCCTCTTCGGAACTGCGTTCCCTCGATCGCGAGATGATGGATGTCCTGGAGGATATTGGGAACCAGATCGGCCAGTTTGTGGAGCGCCGCCGCGCGCAGGATGAGCTTCGGCGAGCGCACGAGGAGCTGGAGATTCGCGTGCAGCGCCGAACCGCGGAGCTCGCGAGCCTCAACGAGGCGCTGAGCCGCAGCGAGGCGAACCTGCGGCAGGCTCAGCAGATCGCCCAGGTGGGCAGCTTCGAGGTGCATCTCCCGTTCAGCCGGTCGCTCGGCAATTATTGGTCCGAGGAGGCGCGCCGCATCACGGGAATCGACGCCGTGCACACGGATCTCTCCATGGAGGATTTTGTCGCGATGCATGCGCACCCCGAGGATCGCGCTCGCGTCCAGGCCGAGCTGGATCGGATCCCGCGGAGCCATCAGCCCGTCGAGTGCGAGCATCGCGTCACACGGCCCGACGGCGTCACCCGCTACGTGCGCCTCTTCGCCGAGCCGAGCCTGGATGTCGACGGCGTCTGCAGAAAGCTGGTCGGCACGCTGCACGATCATACCGAGCGCAAGGAGCTGGAGCGGCAGCTCCTTGAGATCAGCGAGAACGAGCAAAGGCGCATCGGCCAGGACCTTCACGACGACCTCTGCCAGCATCTCACCGGCATCGAGTTCATGAATCAGGCGCTTGAGGATCGCCTGCAGCAGGACGGACACGAGGAGGCGGGCTTGGCGCGCCAGGTGGGCGATCTGGTGCGCGGAGCGATCAACCAGACCCGTGGTCTCGCGCGCGGGCTTTCCCCGGTGCAGGTGGAATCCCTGGGCCTGATCGCCGCGCTGGAAGATCTGGCCGCCAATATCCACACAGTGTTTCAAGTGACCTGCGAGCTGCGCATGGACTCGAGCGTGGAGATCCGCAGCGTTGTCGCCGCTACGCACTTGTATCGGATCACACAGGAGGCCATAAACAACGCGATCCGCCATGGAAAGGCGGATCGGATTCGCATTGAGCTCGAGCGTCGGGACGACTTCGCGAGGCTTCGGGTGACCGACACGGGCTGCGGCTTCGCCGCGGGCGCAACCCCGGCCAAACCCGTCGCGGGGCTCGGTCTGAGGATCATGCACTATCGCGCCGGCATGATCGGCGCCTCGCTCCACCTCGCGCCGGCCGACACGGGAGGCGTGATGGTCGAGTGTCTCTTTCGTTTGGATTTATGAAACCAGCGTCCGCCAAGCCCTCTCGCAAAGCGAAGTGCCGCATCCTCATCCTGGACGATCATCCGATCATGCGAGAGGGGCTGGCGCAGTTGTTGTCGCGCGAGGTCGACCTCCAGGTGTGCGCCGAGGCCCACGACGCACGGGAGGCGTTGGAGAAGATTCCGAAGCATATGCCCGACTTGCTTCTGGCGGACCTTTCTCTCCCGGGCCGCAGCGGGCTCGACTTGATCAAGGACCTGCACATCCTGCATCCGGACGTGAAGGTGCTCGTCCTCTCGATGCATGACGAGTCGCTGTACGCGGAGCGGGTGCTTCGAGCGGGCGGACGCGGCTACATCATGAAGCAGGAAGGCGGCAAGAAGCTCCTGGAGGCGATCCGGAAAGTTCTCGAGGGCCAGATCTACGTGAGCGAGAAAATGGCGGGCCGGATTCTGGAGTTTTTCGCCGGCGGGAAGCCCCAGGGCGCGGGATCCTTCGTCGAATCGTTGACCGACCGGGAGCTGGAGGTGTTCAAGTGGATTGGCAAGGGCCTTACGACGCAGGAGATCGCCTCGCAGCTGAACGTGAGCGTAAAGACAGTCGAGGTGCACCGCGTGAACATCAAGAGCCGTTTGCAACTCACGTCCCTGCCTGAGCTCGTCCACAAGGCGGTCCTGTGGGTTCAGAGCAGCGACACGGAGTGACGGGGTGAACGGACCGTCCTGAACGGCGCGGAGGAGGAGGGGTAATTGATTCGCCGATGTCCCCCGTCCGCTTCGCGGCCGTTCACCTGCTCCTCGCGCTTCTGGCTGAATACACGAACACAACCCCCGTCCAAATCCTCGGCGGAATGGGAGCGGTTTCCTCCCATCCCCTCAACGATGGCTTTGCCAGGAGAAGCGAGGGTTTGGGTGTTGGTCGCCGCTTTGCTGGCGGCAGTGTCGCTCGGCTGGCGGTTCTGGGCTCGCGGGGAGGGAGAGACCGCGCATCCGGGCGTATCGAGACGGAACGCGAGCTCGGCAGAGCCTGTGAGGACCCCGCCGTCACCACCAAAACCCTTGCCGGATGGGGATCCCGTGGGTAACGTCCGCGGCTCTGTTTCTGGATCAACTGTTGACTCGAATCGAACTGATATGAAATTGAACTCTATTGTCGCCACAGGCGCGGCTTGGGCCGGCATCATCGCCGCCGCTTCAGCCGGTGAAATCACTGGAAAAATCACTCTTTCAGGCACTCCCCCTCCCGAGCCCCAGCTCGAGGCCAAAACCCAGATGCTCCAGGCCGACCTGTATTGCGGCAAAAAGAGCTCCGGTCCCCAAAACCGCGTCTTCCAAGTTGGCGCCGGCGGCGAACTCGGCCAGGTGGTCGTTCGCCTCGTCGACAACGTGCCCGCCAACGCTTCCGCTTTATCCGAGCCCGTCGTGCTCGACCAAAAGAACTGCGAGTACATTCCTTACGTCACCGCGATCCAGACCGGACAGAAACTCCTCGTCCGCAACTCGGATGAAGCCCTTCACAACGTGAACATCGCGCCCAGGGTTGATGGCAACAAGCCCAGCAACAAGGCCCAGATGGCCAAGGCCGCCGACATTGAATACGTCTTCCCCAACGCCGAGGATTTCCTCCCGTTGAAGTGCGATGTGCATCGCTGGATGTTCGCGTACGTCGTCGTGCAGCCGCATCCGTTCTTCGCGGTCTCCGCGGCCGACGGCTCCTTCACCATCAAGAACGTCCCCGACGGCAAGTACAAGGTGGAAGCCCTCCATCGTCGTGGCGGCAAAGTGGTCAAGGATGTCGAGGTGAAGGGCGGCAAGGCCCAGGTGAACTTTGAGCTCACCGCCCCGGCCGCCAAGTAGACGATTAGGTCTTGAGGTTTCGCGTTTCGTTTCTACAGTGACCCGCTGCAATGGCTCGAGCCATTGCAGCGGGTCGCTCCTTTTTGGGGCTTTGCAGACGCTTTTCCTTTTTGATGACACGGTCCGACAACAACCCTTGGCTGCTCCGCTTTGCCGCTTTCGTGGCCTTCAACACCCTTCTTCTCATCGGCCTGGGCGGTCTGGTGACCAGCAAGGAGGCGGGAATGGCCGTCCCCGATTGGCCCACGACCTACGGACAGAACATGTTTCTGTTCCCGCCGTCTCTGTGGCAAGGCGGCGTCCTTTATGAGCATACGCACCGGCTTTTCGCCTCCTGGGTGGGGTTGCTGACTGTGGCGCTCGGGATCTGGACCCATTTTTGCGAATCCCGTCGGTGGATTCGCCGGCTGGCGTTCCTCGCGATCCTTCTTGTGATCCTTCAGGGAGTCCTGGGCGGAATGCGCGTGGTGTTGCTGAAGGCGCAGATCGGGATCATTCACGCCGGCTTGGCCCAGAGCTTCCTGGCCCTCCTTTGCGTGCTCACGCTGGGCATGACTCGATTCTGGAGATCACTGACGCCCTCCGGCGCGCCTGCCGCGGCGCGACGGATGCTCGTGGTCGCCGTGGCCATGGTGTTCCTGCAGTTGCTGATCGGCGCCACGATGCGACATGAGCATGCCGGGCTCGCGATTCCCGACTTCCCCCTCGCGTACGGAAAGCTTTGGCCCGCGACCGACGCCGCCGCTCTCCAACGGATCAATCTCTCGCATCCCGATGTGGCCGTCACCGCCGGCCAGATTCATCTGCACATGTTCCATCGCCTCTGGGCGGTGGCGCTCCTCTTCGTGAGTTTCTGGATGACTCGCCGGATCTTCCTGGCCGCAGGGCCGCGATCTCCCCTCGGAAAGGGCATTCTTGTATGGCAGGGACTCCTGGTCCTGCAGGCGTTGTTGGGCGCGAGCACGGTGTGGACAGGGCGGGCGGCTGATATCACCACGCTTCATGTGGTTGTCGGCGCCGTTTGCCTGTCCTTCACGGTTATTCTCACGGCCGTGGCGTTCCGTCTTTGTCAGCCCGGCATTTCAACCCGGGCTTCGATTTCGACCTCGGGCCGCCACCAACCTGAGGTCGCGATCGTCGAGGCCGAAGAGGCGGGTGTGGCGCGATGACATGAAGGCCACCTCCCCAACCGTGATGCCGGCCGATGTGGACGCGGGAACCCGCGGCTCGGCGATGTCGGTGTGGATGGAGCTCTTCAAAGCGCGGCTGAGCGGCCTGGTGGTCTTGACCACGTTGGCCGGCTTTTACGTCGGCTACCAGGGAGCGATGGACTGGGGACTCCTGCTGCACTCGGTTTGCGGCACAACCTTGCTGGCTTTCGGCGCGGCGGCCCTCAATCAGCTGATCGAGCATGAGCACGACGCCCTGATGTCGCGGACCGAGAATCGGCCGCTGCCGGCGAAGCGTTTGACGCCATCGACCGTGCTTTGGGTGGGCGTGGCGGTGTCCGTGATCGGCTTCGCCCAGCTGTACATCCGGGTGAACCCGCTGACAGCGCTGTTGGGCGCTCTCACGTCGGTCAGTTACCTGCTGGTCTACACTCCGCTCAAGCGCGTGACATCGCTCAACACCGCGATCGGCGCCATTCCCGGGGCTCTGCCCCCGCTCATGGGCTGGACCGCCGCTCGCGGGCGCCTGAGCGTGGAGGGATGGGGCTTGTTCGCGATTCTCTTTTTTTGGCAATTGCCACACTTCATGGCGATCGCATGGATGTATCGCGAGGAATACCGCAAGGCGGGGTTCGCCATGCTTGCCGTGGAGGACGAGGGCGGCCATAGAACCGCGGGGCAGGCGCTCAGCCACACCCTGGGCCTGCTGCCGGTCAGCCTGACCCCTTTTGCGTTCGGTTTGGCGGGAAAAGCCTACTTCGTGACCGCGTTGTTGCTGGGATTGGCGTTCCTTTACTACGCGTTCAGATTCTATCGCGAGGTCAATCGCGCGAACGCGCGACGTCTCTTCTTTGCCTCCATCATCTACCTCCCGCTGCTCCTGGTGATGATGGTCATCGACAAAACTAAACTCTAGCGTTTCCCCCATTTGTTCCGTTGACACTGTGGAGGAGCGCCAGTTTAACTTCGCCCATCTGTTGACGGTGTTTCGTCAGTTGTTCCGTTGTGGATGCCCATTGAATCATTTTTAGAATGCAAACATCGACTGCTCATTCTCACGCGCACGCACACGGCGCCGACGCACATGCTCACCACGACGAGGGCGGCTTCCTGAGGAAGTATGTGTTTTCATCGGACCACAAGGTGATCGGCATCCAATACGGCATCACCGCGCTGTTCTTCCTCTTCTTCGGCTTCTGCCTGGTCATGACGATGCGATGGCAGATCGCCTATCCCGGCAGGCCGGTCCCGATCGTCGGGCCTCTCCTCAACGCGGCCTTTGGCGCCAGCGGCGGGGTGCTCTCCCCGGATCTCTACAACATGTTCGGCGCGATGCACGGGACGATCATGGTCTTCCTGGCAATCGTGCCCTTGGCGTTCGGCGCCTTTGGAAACCTGGTGGTTCCGTTGCAAATCGGGGCGCCTGACATGGCTTTTCCGCGAGTCAACATGGTGAGCTACCAGGCTTTCGCCGCCGGTGGAATTGTGATGATGGTCAGCTTCTTCATCCCTGGCGGCGCGGCGCAGGCGGGCTGGACCTCCTACTCGCCCCTCGCGACATCAGTGCCCACCTTGGGGCAGACTTTCTGGCTCGTGGGCATGGTGCTCCTGATCACCTCTTCGCTCCTTGGCGCCGTCAACTTCATCGCGACGATCATCCAGCTCCGCGCGCCCGGCATGACTTGGATGCGGCTGCCTTTCTTTGTGTGGGCGCAGTTCGTGACCGGTTTCCTCCTCCTCCTCGCTTTCCCTCCTCTGGAAGCGGCAGGCGTGATGCAGCTCGCGGACAATGTCCTGGGAACAAGCTTCTTCCTGCCAACCGGGCTCGCGATCGGCGGCAAGCTCGCCAACATCAGCGGCGGCGGCAGCCCGCTCCTTTGGCAGCATCTCTTCTGGTTTCTCGGCCATCCCGAGGTCTACGTCCTCATCCTTCCCGCGATGGGAATCGTGAGCGAGGTCATCGCGAACAATACCCGCAAGCCGCTTTGGGGCTACAAGTCGCTGGTCTACTCGGTGCTTTCCATCGGATTCATCTCCTTCATCGTCTGGGCGCATCACATGTATCTCACCGGCATGGGGACGAAGATCAGCACCTTCTTCCAGACCACGACCATGATCATCTCGATTCCATCGGTGATCATTCTCACGTGTCTCTTCATCTCGCTCTGGGGCGGATCCATTCGCTTCAACACCCCGATGCTCTTCGCGCTCGCGTTCCTGCCGATGTTCGGCATCGGCGGATTGACGGGCCTGCCGCTGGGATTCAACTACAGCGACATCCATCTGCATGACACCTACTATGTCATCGCGCACTTCCATTACGTTGTGGCGCCGGGAACCATCTTTGGCCTCTTCGCGGGGATCTACTTCTGGTACCCCAAGATCACCGGCCGTTTCATGAATGAGACGCTCGGCAAGACGCACTTCTGGCTCTCGCTGATTTGCATGAACCTGGTTTTCCAGCCCATGTTCCTCCAGGGCATGGCGGGGATGTTGCGGCGCATGAGCGATGGCGGCGCGATGTATTCCACCGCGAAGGCGGCGCCGGGGTCCATCGGCGGCCTTTCGGATTGGATCCTGGGGCTCAACGAGAACATCTCGCACGCCGCCTGGTTTCTGGCCGTGGCGCAGCTTCCCTTCATTTTCAATTTCTTCTGGAGCATTTCGTACGGGAAGAAAGTTTCGTCCGACAACCCGTGGGACGCCACCACTCTGGATTGGCAGACTCCCACGCCGCCGCCTCACGGCAACTTCCTCGAGACTCCGCAAGTGGTTCGCGGGCCTTATGACTACAGCCTCCCGGGCGCGTCGAAGGACTTCGTGCCCCAGAACCAGAATGCTTAACCGATAGCAGCAGGGAACAACGCAATGGACATTCCATACACAGTACAACCTCGCCGGGACACCGGTCTCTACAACGCGAAGCTCGGCATCTGGCTCTTTCTGGCCTCCGAAGTCATGCTCTTCGGGGCCCTCTTCTCCTCCTACATCCTTCTGCGCGTTGGGGCGGATCCGGGCGAGTGGCCCCAGCGCCTCCTGAACGTTCCGATTGGCACCGTGAACACCCTGGTGCTGATCACCTCCAGCGTGACGGTCGTGCTGGGTTGGGCGGCGTTGAAGCAAAAGAATTTCGCAAAGTATCGGAAGCTGCAGACGATCACGGTGCTTTGCGCCCTGACCTTCGTTGGGATCAAGTCCTACGAGTACGCGGACAAGTTCAAGCACTACCAGGTCATCACGAAGGACGGGAAGGTCTACGACGGCCACCTCGTCAAACAGGACAATGAGGTCGTGGTGTTGGAGGGCGGCCTGATTGACGCCTCCAAGGGCAAGGCGCACGGAGTGATGGTGGCCCAACGTGAAGCGGAACTGCATGGCGGCCATCATCCGGAGGTGGAGATCAAGCGTTCCGAGATCCAGAAGATCGGCAACTATGGCCCCGGCCACAACACGTACATGTCGATCTACTTCACCCTGACCGGCCTTCACGCGCTCCACGTCATCGGCGGCGCCCTGGTGATCGCCTACATCCTCTGGCCCGGCGCTGGAATGTATAAGACGGATCCCGAGCGCTACATCAACCGCGTCGAGGTCTCTGGCCTGTTCTGGCACTTCGTCGATCTGGTCTGGATCTTCCTTTTCCCTGTTCTCTATCTCCTCTAACGCCGATTTGAAGGATAATATGAGCGATCATCATAGCGCGCACGACATTGAGGCTTCGAAGAAGAGGTACATCGCCGTCTTTGTGGCCCTGCTTGTCGGGACGGGCATCACCGTCGGGGCGTACTTCCTCCGCATCGACTCCATGGCCCTGACCATCACCCTGGCCTTGTTCATCGCCAGCGTGAAGGCTTTCCTGGTGGCTGGATTCTTCATGCACCTGATCGATGAAAAGAAAATGATCTATGGCATCCTGGCCTCGACCGTGTTCTTTTTTATCGGCCTGATGGGATTGACGATCTGGGCGCTGCACGACTTTCCGACGAACACGATGCTTCACTGAACCATGTCGTTGAAGGCCCTCCATCTCCTGTTCATCATCGTCTCGACCCTCCTCTGTTTTGGGTTCGCGGGATGGGCGCTGTGGGCTTATTCGCATGAGGATGTCGGCCGGCGGGCGAACCTGATCATGGGATCCACGTCGGCCGCGCTGGGCGTGGCGCTTCTTGCTTATGGCAGGTACTTCCTGAGGAAGCTGAGGGACGTGAGCTATCTATGAAAGCCTTGTTGAAGACAGCGATGGCATTGCCGCTTGGGGCGGCGATGTTTTGCCTCAGTTCCGGGGACGCGAGCGCCTGCGCCACGTGTTTCGGCCAGACCGACTCGCCGCTGGGACAGGGCTTGAACTGGGGCATCATGACCCTGCTCGTCGTTGTGAACGGCGTCGTCGCAGGCATCTGTTCCTTCTTTGTGTATGTCGCGCGTCGCTCGGCCAAGTTGGAGGCCGAGGATCGTCGCAACGCCGACGCCGCGGCGGGTTCCGGCGACGCGGCCGTCTCCACGAAAACGATTTGAATTTGAGATATGGATAAACTCCTTGGACTCCCTGTAGTCACCTCCAAGCACGGTCACGATGTCGACAACATGATCGTGCTGGTGCACTACCTGATGATCGCCCTCTTCGCGGGATGGGCTGTTTACTTCGCCTACGTCCTCTTCCGGTTCCGAAAGGGCGCAAACCCCAAGGCCGACTACCATGGCGCAAAGTCGCATGCGTCTTCCTACATTGAAGGCGCGGTCGCGATCGTTGAGGCCTTCCTCCTGATCGGGTTCGCCATTCCTCTCTGGGCCAAGGTCGTCGACGACCTTCCGGGCCCCGAGCAGCAACCCACCATCGTTCGCGTCGTGGCCCAGCAGTTTGCGTGGACTTTTCTTTACCCTGGCAAGGACGGCGAGTTCCGGCGGCAGGAGATGCGCATGGTCACCAAGGAAAACGATCTCGGCATGGACGCGTCGGACCCCAAGGGCAAAGACGACATTCGGAGCGAAAACGACCTCACGGTGCCGGTGAATAGGCCGGTCGTCGCCTACATCAGCTCCAAGGACGTCATCCACTCGTTCAAAATCATCGCTATGCGCGTGACGCAGGACGCGATTCCCGGGATGCGGATCCCGACGCAATTCATCCCGACACAAGTGGGGAAGTACCAGATCAATTGCGCGCAGCTCTGCGGCGTCGGCCATGCCAACATGGTTCAAGGTTACCTGAACGTTCTGTCGCAAGCCGACTACGACGCATGGACCGTCAAGAAGGCCGGCAGCGGCGCCACGGCGCCCGCCGCGTTCGAGTAATCTCCTTGCGCGTTTCAGCTCAGGGCGGGTCGTTCCCGCCTTGTTTCCTTGGCGGCCTTCCGCCTGCCGGTGGCTTTGGATGCCCCAGCTTGGCCTTCGCTCTCGGCGGACGAGCGAGATTTGCGGCGTTTGGAGACGACAACCCCTCCGCGATTTGGGAATCATCCTTCCGTTGAATCCATGACAGCGAGAACCGACAAGAGCCTCCGTTATCTCCCGTTCGGGCTTCTCCTGGTCGTCGGCCTGGTCGTTGCGCTTGTCGTCGTCATTCGCCAGACCGGTCCTCCTCCCCCGATCATCGGCCAAATTCAGCCGTTTCTCCTGACGAATCAGCTGAATCAGCCGGTTCAGCTCTCCGACCTGAAGGGAAACCTCTGGGTGGCGAACATCATCTTCACGCGCTGCCCGGGCCCGTGCAAGCAGATGAGCCGGCGGATGGCGGCGCTCCAAAAGCGATGGGCTGGCAACGCGTCGGTGCGGTTCATCTCGTTGACGACGGATCCTGACCACGACACCCCGGCGGTGTTAAAGGTCTACGCGGAGGAGATGGGAGCGGATCCTTCGCGTTGGCAGTTTCTCACCGGGCCCAAGCCCACGATCCGGGAGCTCGCCGTCGACGGATTGAAGCTCACAGTCAAGGACACGGAGGCCGACCAAAGAGCCAATCCGGCCGACCTCTTCGTCCACAGCACCATCTCCGTCGTGGTCGATCGCCATGGCCGCCTGCGCGGCGCCGTGGAGGCGCTCGAGAAGGACAGCGAAGCGCAATTCGATAGCTTGATCCACCGATTGTTGAAGGAATAGCCGTATGTCTGTCTCAGATCTTCCCACGCTCAACGCCAGCCTGAACGCCACCGCGGGAGTCCTCCTCATCTGCGGGTTGGTTTGCATCCGCAAGGGTCTTCGGGAAGCCCATCGCCGCTGCATGCTGAGCGCCTTTGTTTGCTCCTGCGTTTTTCTGGTGACTTACGTTCTTCACAAGATCCTGGTTCGTGGAATTCACACGCGACTGGGCGCGGAGGGAGCTTTGCTCCTGTTTTATCGCGTCATGCTGTTCACCCATGTGGTGCTGGCGATCGCGGTCGTGCCGCTGGCGTGGGTTTCGATCCGGCGCGGGCTGGGCGGCGACTTCGAGCGGCATCGCCGGATCGCGCGAATCACATGGCCCATCTGGATGTACGTGTCCGTCACGGGCGTGCTGATCTACTTCATGCTCTACCACTGGTATCCGTCGGCGCATCGGGCCTGAGCCGCGCTTTCGATCATGAGCACGCTGATCATCGCGACGCGGAACGCTCACAAGGTGGAGGAGATCATGGCGGTGCTTCCCGCATCCATTTCCTGCCTCAGCCTCGCCGGCATCCCGGGCGTTCCCGACATTGTTGAAGACGGGGCCACTTTTCAGGCCAACGCCGCCTTGAAGTGCCTGGGGGTGGGGCGTCATCTCGCTTCGTCTCCCGAAGTCGCCGCGTTGCGGAAGGACTGGGGCGAATGGGCGGTGCTGGCGGACGATTCCGGCCTGGAGGTCGACGCGCTCGGCGGCGCCCCCGGGGTGCGGTCGGCTCGATTTGCGGCGGGAGAGGATTCGTCGATCGTCGGCAACACGCCGGATTCGGCGAACAACGCGAAGCTGCTCCGGCTGCTGAAGACGATTCCCGACGAAAGACGCGGCGCGCGATTCCGATGCGTCCTGGCCTGGTCGCGAGTCGGTTTGGAGGGAGCGATGGGAAATCCGTTGTTTTTTGAAGGCGTCTGCGAAGGGCGAATCCTCCTGGCGCCCTCCGGCGGTGGAGGCTTTGGTTATGATCCGCTCTTCGCGCCCCTCGGCCATGACCGCTCTTTTGCCGAACTGGGCGCCGAGTCAAAGAATCAGCTGAGCCATCGGGCTGCGGCATTGGCCCGCCTTCGCGCCGTTATATCCCGAGACACCTGCCCACCGATTCCGGAAGCGCGCTGAGCGAATAGGGCTTTTGGATGAAGAGGGTGTCTTGGGCGCGGAGATTGTGATCCACCATTTCCGCCGCGTAGCCACTGGTGAGGATCACCTTGAGGCCTGGCTTTCGACGCACCAGCTGTTCCGCGAGCTGCACGCCGCTCATCCCTTCGGGCATGGAAAGATCCGTCAACAGCAGGTCGATGGCCCCATCCTGGTCCTCCCACACCTTGATCGCCTCCTGGCCCGAGGACGCGCCGAACACTCGATAGTTGGCCTGCTCGAGCGCCTGCTCCGCGGCCATTCGGAGGACGGGCTCGTCCTCCACGATCAGCACACGTTGAGCTTTCCCGGACGCAGGCTTCGCCGGCGACCCCAGAGGAGGCTGCTCGGTCTCGTTCGACGCCGTGACGGGCAGGGGCTTGGTGGACTCCGGAAGATAGATCCGGAACGTGGTGCCTTTGCCGACTTCGCTGCCCACTTCGATCCATCCGTGGTGCTCGCGGATGATGTTGAACACGGTCGCCAGGCCGAGGCCGTTGCCTTTGCCCGGCTCCTTTGTGGTGAAGAAGGGCTCGAACACGCGGGCGAGCGTTTCCGGGGTCATGCCGCTTCCGGTGTCGGTCACCTGGATGCGCACAAAGCGCCCCACAACCGCGTCCGGATTCGTGGCGGCCTTGGCGCTGTCGATGTCGACGTTGTCGGTGCGGATGAACAGGCGGCCGCCCTCGGGCATTGCGTCGCGGGCGTTGACGGCGAGATTGATGATGACCTGATGCAGGAGGCCCTGGTCCGCCTCCACAACGGGTTGCTTCGCCTCGCACTGAAAGCTCATGCACACCCTCTGGTCGAGCGCGCCCTGGATGATCGGCCTCATGCTCCGTAGGGTGTCATTGAGGTCCAGCGGGCGGGGCTCGAGCCCCTGCGGACGCGAAAACAGCATGAGCTGCTGCGCGAGCCGGGTCGCGCTGCTGGTCACCGCGTTGATCGCCTGCAGCCTCTCCATCACTTCAGGTCGCGCCGCGCACTCGGGGAGCATCTGATCCACGTGGGTGCGGATCACCATGAGATTGTTTTTGAATTCATGCGCGAGGCCGGCGGCCATTTTGCCCACGCAGTCGAGCTGTTGCGCGCGGCGCACCTGGGCCTCCAGCGAGAGACGCGCGAGATACGATCCTATCCCCGGGGCGACGGAGCCCAGCTCGCTCACGACCGCGTTCGAAAGAGCTTCGCGCGAGTAAAGCGTGATCACGCCGAGCAGATGCTCGTTCAGGTTGAGAGGGTAGGTGACCGCGCATCGGATGCTCCGCAAGGTGAACCACGCGGTGTCGCCCAGCCGGTGATCCTCCGAGGCGGGGCAGCTGAGGAAGGCGCCTCCCTGGACGAAATCGATCGCCGCGAGCGAGTGCTGCGGAGGGTCGTCGCTGAGCGTTCCGGCGCTGGCGGTCATCCTCAGCTCGCCGCGCTTGGGATGAAACACATGGATCTGCGCCAGCTCGATGGGCAGCGACCGCGCGAGCGCCTCGGCGCAGGGCTGGAGAACCTCCGCGACGGTTCCGGGCTGCGTGAGCGCGCGTCCCACGGCGGCGCCCAACGCCGCGAGTCGCTGCTTGTCGGCGGCGGCGGCCTGCAGGACCCGCTGCCGGGCGATCGAAAACCGAACCGATCGAAGCAGCGCCGCGCCGTCCACGGTTCCTTTGATGAGGTAGTCCGCCGCGCCGGCTTTCAGCGCCATCTCCTCCACCGCGGGCTCCCGCTGTCCGGTCAGCATGACGATCGGAACCTCGCACGCGTGCGATCTCGCCATCTCCAGCAGCTCGATTCCGGTGTCGGCGCCAATGCGATGATCCGTGAAACAGGCGTGGAATTGGCCGCTCATCAGCGCCGTGAGGCCCTCCTGGAGCGTGGATCGCCACTCCGTCAGGCATGCGGCGCCGGGCGCGTCCGCCAGCAACTCCCGGGTGAGCAGGTAGTCCTCCCGATCATCCTCGATCACCAGGACTCGCAGCGGCGTTTCGAGAAGCGAAAGGTTCATGGATGCGGCGGCTCTCGTTTTCAAAAGCTGCGGGTGGGTGGAGCGACCGCTTCTGGGTCGGTTGCTGGGTCCGGGGACGAGGTCGGGGCGATCCATGTCGTGTCCCCGCTGCGGCTGTGCTGGATCGTCGGCAATCGCACAATGACGGTGGCGCCGCTTCCTGGACGGCTCACCGCGGTCATGCTGCCGCTGTGTCGCTCCACGATGCTCCGGCAGATCGCCAGGCCAAGCCCGGTGCCCTCGAAGCGTTGACGGCCATGCTGGCGATGGAATCCCTGCAGCATGCCGCCCCATTCCGAAGCCTCGAACCCAATGCCGTCGTCCTGAACGCGGATTTCGCAGATCTTGGCCGAGCGATTGCCTCCGCCGACCCCGGCCTGGGCCTCGGCGGGCGTGGGCGTCTCGAACTGGGCGCTGACCTGTATGCGCGGGGGTTTGCCCGGGACGTGGAATTTGAGCGCGTTCGAGAGCAGGTTCTGGAAGAGCTGGAGTATCTGCACGGCGTCCGCGTCGATGGGTGGCGCGGTGATCATGAACGAGACCTCGGCGCGCGTCTCCAGCAGCCGTGGCTCCAGATTTGATTGAGCGTCTCGGAGAACCTCGGAGAGGTTCACCGGCTCGAAACGCGCGCTCCGACCCTGGATCCGCGCCAGGCTGAGCAGGCTGTCCAGGAGCAGCTGCATTCTTGTCGCCGTTTTTCGCATGCTCTCCAGCTCCGCCTGGGCGGACTCGGAGATCGATGGCTCAAGCTGGGACGCGATGCGATGGATTTGTCCCTTAAGCTTTCGCAGCGGTTCCTGGAGGTCATGGGCCGCGGCGTGGACGAAGCTCTGCGCGGGCGGGAGGTCCGAGCGCGAAGGGGCCTCGCGCGGCCCCGCCGCCGGCGTGCGGGAGATCTCAGGCGGAGAAGAGGGAGAGGGCGTCAGCTGGGCCTGGGTCGGCGCCACGCCGCTGTCGGAGGCGTGGATTATCGCCGTTCCTGAGGGGCGTGATTTGAAGAAGCGCCTCGCCGGCTTTGTGAAAGGGTTTTCTTCGCCTCTCTCGGGCCTCCTGAGGGCGTGTCGCGCCACCAGCGCGGCGGCGAGGCTGAGGAGGGCGAGCCCCCCGATCCGAGGCCACCCGACGCGCGAGCTTTCGCTTCGCGAGGCTTGATAAGCGGATCCGGAGGCATCGTCGACATCGACGGCGAGTCCTGGGCTTGCGGCCGCGAGCATCAGAAGGAGGATGAGAGCGGGGCCCAGGCAAGAGAACGCGCGCCGACGCGTGGGATGGACCACGGGACGGTGGAGAATCCTACTTTCACGCGGACTCCACTTCATGATGGGTTTTGAAGGCGGCTCTTGAACCATGCGTTCAGCGCCGTCTTCGATTAGATCGGAAGTCGAGCGGTTGGCTTGAGGGGATTGTCGCCGTGGACGACAATCCCTGAGGGAGGCTTCCGTGGGACCTCGTCTTGAAGTATGAGGAATCCTCGGTAGGGTCTTGGCCATGTCGGACACGCAGGCGCCTTTGGGCATCATTGCTGGCAGCCGTTCCCTCCCTCTGGAACTGGCGCGACAGGCTCGCGCCCAGGGAGTGCGTCGTCTGGCGGCCGTGGCCTTCGAGGGCGAAACCGATCCGCAGATCGCCGAGCTTGTCGACGAGGTCTGCTGGCTGAAGGTGGGCCAACTGGATCGCATGATCCGTTTCTTCGTCGATCGCGATATCCGGCGCTGCGTGATGGCGGGGCAGATCGCGCCCAGGAATCTCTTCGATCTGCGTCCTGACTTTCGCGCCATGAAGCTTCTCTTTGGCCTGAAGGAGAAGAACGCCCACTCGATTTTTGGCGGGATCGGCGAGGAGTTGGCCAAGGATGGCGTCCGGCTCGTCGAGGCGACTCCGTGGCTGCGACCTCTCATGCCGGGGGTTGGCTTTTCGCTCGGTCGTCCTTTGCGATCCGAGGAGATTGCCGACGTTGCGTACGGCATGGGGATCGCGAAGGAGGTCTCGAGGCTGGACATCGGGCAGACCGTGGTCGTCAAAGGCGGGACGGTTCTCGCCGTGGAGGGATTTGAAGGGACGGACGCCTGTCTGGAGCGAGGCGGCAAGCTCGCCGGCAAGGATGGCGGGGCCGTCGCGGTCAAGGTCGCCAAGCCGAGCCATGACATGCGCTTCGACATCCCTTGTCTGGGCGTCACCACCCTCGAATGCTGCGCGCGGTCCGGGATCGGCGTGCTGGCGTTCGAACCCGACAAGACCCTCCTTCTGGAACGTCCTCGAGTCGAAGCCTTCCTCAAGACCCGCCCCATGGCCCTGGTGACTCAGGCCTGAAGCCCGCCGTACGTCGCCCTGCCTGCTCTCGCGAGCGCGTCGTATCTTTCTTTGAACACCGCCGCGGGCCGCCGGTCCATATTGCCGGCGGAGTCCCATGGCTCACCGAGCCTGGCCTCCGCCGTGGTGGGTTCAGGCTGAGAGGTTGCTCAGCCGTGTTCCGTGTGTCGGACGGGTTGTTGTATGGCTGCCGGCGATGCCGGTGATGCCGATGTGGTTGACATCGCATCCCGGCAGCCCACCCGGTCCGGGAATTTCGAGAGAGGAGGAGGGTGAACAGATTCAGGTTTGCGACGTTGCTGGCCATGGCGCTGGCACAGCGTTGGGAGGGTCGGTTTCTTTCCCTGGACTCAATGCTGGACGCCTTTGCCTCGATTGGACTACTTTCCCGGCCGTGCCTGGCGCGGCTAAACCTACAGCTTCCCCCAAGTCGGATCTTGAGTCCGTTGCTTTTGAGGAAGCCTTGAAGCGGCTCGAATCCGTCGTGGAAGCGATGGAGACGGGGGAGCTGCCCTTGGAAAAGATGCTCTCCCACTACGAAGACGGGATGCGTCTGGCTCAGGCGTGCCAGGGCAAGCTGACAGAAGCAGAGCTCAAGATTGAACAATTGGAGAAAACCATCGCTGGGGATCTGGCTGTCAAGCCGGTGAAAACAGCGGATTCGGAAGATGAATAAACGTATGAGTCGTTACTTGGACATGGTGGACCACCCTTCGCACGTCAAGAAGCTGACGCTCGACCAGTTGAGCGAACTGGCGGTCGAGGTGCGCCAGGAGTTGATCACCAAACTGGCCAAGAACGGTGGCCATCTGGGACCGAATCTGGGCGTTGTGGAGCTCAGCATCGCGCTCCATCACGTTTTCTCCACTCCGAAGGACAAGTTTGTCTGGGATGTGAGCCATCAGTGCTACGTGCACAAGATCCTCACGGGGCGCAAGGACCGCTTCCATACCATCCGCACCACGGACGGCTTGAACGGATTCGCTTTGCGGACCGAGAGCGAGCACGACTGTTACGGCGCCGGGCATGCCGGAACCGCGCTCTCCGCGGCCCTGGGCATGGCGGCGGCGCGCGATCAACGCAAGGGCGACGAGCATGTCGTCTGCATCTTCGGCGACGCGGCGCTGACCAATGGCATCTCCTTCGAGGCCCTCAACAATCTCCATCACACCACCAAGCGCTTCATCGGGATTCTCAACGACAACGAATGGAGCATCGCCAAGAATGTCGGAGCGATCGCCACCTACCTGGGCAAGCTCACGACCAACCCGCGCTACAACAGGATAACCCGCGATTTTGCGACCTGGGTCAAACGTCTCCCCAAGGGCGAGCTCGCCCTCAAGCTGGGGCATAAGGCCGAGGAGTTTCTGAAGGGCGCCGCCACGGCGGTGTCGCTCGAGCACAGCCCCAGCCAGCTCGAGGCCGACGGACGCGGCGGCCATGGCAGCAGCGTGCTGTTCGAGGAGATGGGCGTTCGCTATCTGGGTCCGATTGATGGACACGATTTGCCCTTGCTCATCAGCACGCTGGAGTACGCAAAGACCTTCGACCAACCCATCGTCATTCATATTCTCACCCAGAAGGGTCGGGGATATCAGGCCGCGCTCAAGCACCCTGAGAAGTTCCACGGCCTGGGGCCCTACGATATCGAGACAGGGACGACTCCCCCACCCAAACCCGGGACGCCGCCGACTTACCAGGACGTCTTCGGTCAAGCCATGGTCCGCCTGTGCCAGAAAGATTCCAGCCTTGTTGGGATCACCGCGGCCATGCCGAGCGGCACGGGCCTGAAGGCTCTCGAGAAGGCCATGCCGGAGCGCTATTACGACGTGGGGATCGCCGAGGAGCATGCCGTGTTGTTTGCCGCCGGCATGGCGACGATGGGCTTCCGCCCGGTCGTGGCCATTTACTCCACGTTCCTGCAACGGGCATACGACTGCATCGTCCATGACGTCGCCCTGCAGGAGCTTCCCGTTATTTTCTGCATGGACCGCGCCGGTCTTTCCGCCAACGACGGGCCTACCCATCATGGGCTCTTCGACATCTCGTATTTGCGTTGCGTGCCGAACTTGATCTGCATGGCGCCCAAGGACGAGGACGAGCTGGTGGACATGATGTACACGGCGTCGCACGCCAAGCATCCTTGCTTCATCCGGTATCCGCGCGGCAACGGCGAGGGCGTGCCCATCAAGGATCAGCCCAAGCTGCTCGAAGTCGGGCAGGCGGAGGTGGCGCGAAATTTTGCGAACAACAAGGGACCGCGGGTGGCGATCTTCGCGTTGGGCAACATGATGAAGATCGGGCACAAGGTCGTCGAGCAACTGTCCGCCGAAGGCTTCGATGTGGCCTTGATCAATCCCCGGTTCACCAAGCCCATCGACGCTCCGTTGACCGAGCACTATGGCAACATCTCCGATGTGGTCGTCACGTTGGAGGATCATGTGCTCGTGGGCGGCTATGGCAGCAGCGTCCTGGAGCTCTTCAGCGACAAGCGCATTCATACGCCCGTGGTGCGCATCGGCTGGCCTGACGCCTTCATCGAGCACGCCTCGACGGTGGATCACCTCCGGGAAAAATACGGCCTCACGGCTGAACGAACCATCGCCCTGGTCCGCGCCCAGTTCACGATCAAGGCGGAGTCCGCTCCCAAGGACGCGAATAGTCCGAAGGTGACCTGATCGTCCTTTGGTCTGCCGCCTGCCTGGATGGGTTGGTCGCGCGCCGCCGCCTGGGGCTAGGACGCCGGCGTGGCTTCGGGTCGGGCGGGTTTCTCCGACACATGCGTCTCCTATTCATCAAGCTGAAGCATATCGGCGACGCGCTTCTGCTCACGCCAACGCTCAAGGCGATACGTGAGACCCATCCCCATGCGGTGATCTGGGTTGTCGTGCGACAGGGCGCCGAGGGCATTCTTGAGGGATGTCCGCACATCGATCGGCTCCTGACCGCTTCGGCGCCCGAGAAGGAGCGTCGCGGACTGGGCGATTCGTGGCGGCAGATCGAAATGGCGCGGAGGCTCAGGCAACAGCGATTCGACTTTGCTTTTGAGTTGAGCGACGGCGACCGCGGAAGATGGCTGGCCTGGCTGAGCGGCGCCGCGGAACGGGTCGCGACCCGGCATTATGTTCGGCTGAACTGGTCGGCCCGCCGCGCGATCACGCGCTTCTCCAGCGCTCCCTGGACTCAGGGCCACCGCGTTGAAAAGGATTATCAACTGGTTCGCGAATGCCTCCCGCTTCCCGAGACACCCCCTGGGTTGGTGTTTGTGGAGGAGAGATCGCGGATTCCTCTCTGCTTTCCAGGCTGGAAGCGGTTTGCGGTGATGCATCCCGGCACGCGTTGGACCCGCAAACAATGGCCCGTTGCGCACTGGATTGAGGTGGGGCGATCTCTTCAAGGTCGAGGCCTTGGCGTCGTGGTGAGCGCGGGTCCCGACGCCGAGGAGCGCGTCCTGGCCACGACGATTTGCGAGGCTCTTGGCGGGGACGCCATAAGCACCGACGGCCAGGCGTCGTGGGCCGAACTGGCGGGGTTGTTGCGCAAGGCCGCTCTCTTCATCGGGGTGGACACGGCGGCGATGCACCTGGCCGCGGCATGCCAGTGCCCAACGGTCGCGATTTTCGGTCCATCCATCCCGGGTATGTGGCGTCCTTGGAAAACCCCTCATCGATTGGTCACCGCGCCCGAGTCCCTCGCCGCGCTCCAGCGCCCCGACTTCCTGGAGGCGGTGAGCGCGACTTCCGCCGCCACCGCCCCCTTGTCGGAGGCGATCGAAGCGTGCGAGGAGATGCTGTCGGCGCATCCACATCCGCATCCGCATCCGGCTATCGCATGAATGTCCGTCGCTATCGCAGCCTGAATTTCGGCGACGACAACTGCGCGAGCTCTCGCTATCGGATCCTCGCGTACGTGGACGGCCTGAGAGCGCGAGGGGTCGACATCCTGGCCGGACCGGCAGACGACTTTTCCGCATGGGATGATCTGGCTCGACTGGACGGGGTGATCGTCCAGAAGAAGCTTTTTTCGGTCGGACGCTCGCGCTGGATTCGTCGGGCCGCGCGTCGCCTGATCTACGATATTGACGACGCGATCTGGCTGCCGCAGGGCCGGCGACATCATTGGTGGACGCGGTTGCGCACCGTCTGGCGTCTGCGAACGGCGGCGGCCGGCGCCGATGTGTGCGTGGCGGCTAATCGAGTCATCGCCGCGCGCCTGGAGCAGTGGGCTCGTCGCGTCGAAGTGATGCCCATGGCTTTGGATGAAGCGACCTGGACTCCGGCGCTTCGCCCGGCCGGCTCGCGAGATGTCGTTCTGGGTTGGTCGGGCGCCCCCGGGAACCTGCGTTATCTGGAGCCGCTCGAGCCGGCCTTGGTTTCGCTTCAGCAGCGACACCCGACCCTGACGGTGCGCGTGGTCTGCGGCGAAAGGCCCCGTTGGACCCGCGCGCGCTTCCAGCACATTCCTTGGCGGCCCGGCGTCGAAGCGGAGGAGGTGAACCGGTTCGACATCGGCCTGCTGCCTTTGGAGACCAGCGCGTTCGCCGCCGCGAAGTCCCCGATCAAGGCGCTTCAATACATGGCCTCGGGCATTCCCACTGTGGCCACGCCCCTGGCCGCGACGCGGGAGTTGTTCGGCGATTCGGAAGCCGCCTTGTTCGCGGAAGACTTGCCCCGCTGGGAATCGGCGATCAGCGAGCTGATCGAACGGCCTGAGGAGCGAGAGCGCCGCGGCGCGTCGGCGCGTCGGTTTTTCCTCTCGCAACACACCCTCTCCCGGGGCATTGAGTTTTGGGCGCGTCTGCTGACGACATCATGATCACTCGCGAGCGATGCCCGATTTGCGGCTCCGGGGCTTCCGACCCGGCGCTCAGCCTGCCCTTTGACGACGCGGACCTTCAGCGCTATCTGAGCCACATCGGTTTTGGTCTGCCGCAGGATTGGTTTCGAGACATCCCGTTCGCGCTCCACGAATGCCGACCCTGCGGTCTGCTTTATCAACGGCATGCCCTGGACCCGGATCAGAGCGCAGTGCTCTATGGCGCGAACAAATCCGGTCGCCGGCTGGCCGCCGACCACGCGCCGCTCGCCTTGGCCCACCTGGCGCAGGACGCGCTTCTGGCCCGACAGCTTCTTGCGATGGACTCGCCGCGGGTTCTCGACTTCGGAATGGGCTGGGGCCGTTTCGCGCTGCTCGCTCAGGGGTTTGGCTTCGAGGTTCACGGCGTGGAGATGTCCGAGTCGGCGCGCGAGCACGCGGCCCGTCACGGGATCTGTCTCCGTGAGTTGGAGGATCTTCGGCCGGCGGAGTTTGATTTCATCCTGATCGACCAGGTATTGGAGCATCTCGTCGCTCCGTTGCCGCTCTTCCAGCGCCTCGCGGAGTCCGTCAAGCCGGGCGGCCTTGTTCTCGTGGGCGTGCCTGGACGTCCCGGGCTGCTGAAGAAGATTCGCAGCGGGGCGGGGCGCCCATCGCCCGCGTCGAAGCTTTCTATCCAGGACATCGACGCTGTCGCGCCAATGATTCATCTCAACCTGTTCTCCAACCAAAGTCTTCGCGCTCTGGCCTCCCGCGCCGGACTGGAGCCCTACGCGGCCCCTCTGTTGAAAACATTGGGCTCGGGCATGCTTTGGAACAGCGCGCGGCAGTGGAATCGAACGCCGTTGCTCGCGATGAAATATCGGTGGGGGATGGGCACGCGTCTCTGGCTGCGCAAACCAGCGGGGCGCCCATGAAGCCTTGCTTGAACCCTCTCCGGGGATTCTGAATACTCCGCGGGTCATGGCTCTTCCCATGCTGAAAGCGCTTAAAGAAATGTTTTACGGATGGCGTCAACAGCGCCATCTCGAGATGTCTGTGGGGCGTCTGCGTGAGTTGGAGTCCTCGGTGCAGGATCCGCGGGATCGATGGAATGTTCCTTTCCGATATCGCGGATGCGGCTTCTTCAAGCGCATTCGTCCGATGCAGTCCGAACGCGAGATCCACGGATTGTTCGAAGCGGTGAGCGCGCAAAAACCTCGGGCCGTGATGGAGATCGGGACTTGTCATGGGGGCACACTCTACATGTGGTGCCAGGCCGCGCATCCCAACGCGCTCCTCATCAGTCTGGATCTTCCCTCCGGTGAATTCGGGGGAGGGTACCGGGATTGTCGGGCGCCCCTCTACAACGCTTTCAAGCGTCCGTCACAACACCTCCATCTCGTGCGCGCCGATTCCCATGATCCCTCGAATGTGTCGAGGATTCGTGAGCTGCTGGGCGGAGTCTCGCTCGATTTTCTCTTCATCGATGGGGATCACACCTACGAGGGCGTGAAGACCGACTTCGAACTGTACTCCCCGCTGGTTGCGCCTGGCGGACTGGTCGCGCTGCACGATATTGTCAAACGCAGTGACCAACCCCGCATAGAAGTGTGGCGCTTCTGGGATGAGTTGAAGCAGTCGGCCCGTGTGGCCGGGGAATGGATCGAGTCGGATCCCAACCGCCGTTCCATCGGCATCGGGGCCATCGAGATTCCTTCATGAGCGATTTGGGCGGATTTCGAGGCTGGCCGCTGTGGCGTCAGGGGATTGCCCTGATCCGCCGACCCTACCGCAGGGCGCATCGGCAATTCCGCGGCCTCCCTCCCAAGCCGATCCGCACCGTCATGGATATCGGGGCCCACAAGGGCGAGTTCACCGATCTCGCTCTCGACTATTTTCAACCCGCGAAAGTGTGGATGGTGGAGGCGATTCCAGATCTTGCGGCGAATCTTTCCAGCCGGTACTCGAATCGGCCCCAGTGCGCCGTCATTCATGCCGCCATCACGGCGCAAAGCGGCGACGTGACCTTCCGCGTGAACTCGCACCTGGCCTCAAGCTCCCTGCTTCCGGTGGCGCCCGCGGCCGCGGAATGTGTTGGGAAAAAGTTTGAAGAGGAGAGAAGAATCACTGTGCCTGGCCTGAGTCTGGACGACCTTTTCACTGAGCGGCGGATCGACTCGATGGATCTGATGAAGGTGGATATCCAGGGCGCCGAGAGGTTCTTGATTCAGGGCGGACAGCAGGCGCTGCGTCGCGTCTCGATCCTCTCCATGGAGGTGCTTTTTGAGCGGCTCTACGAAGGCTGTGCTTTGTTCGGCGAGTTGCACGCCGCGCTGATTCCCCTGGGATTCCACCTCTTTGGATTCCACGGATGGCGACGCGGTCCCGGAGGCTTTCTTCTCTACGCCGACGCGATCTTCACGCGTCGGTCTCCGTAATCGTAATCGGAGCAAGGCGCACGATTCGTCTTCATTTTCCTGAAAGCCCTTCTTTTTTCATGTCGACGGCCTTTTGCACCTGCGTTTGAAGAACCGCCGCGACGGCCGCAACGACGCTTGAAGCAAGCGTGCCTATCAATCCCAGCATCTTGGGACCCGCCGCGTCCTCTCCTGTTCCAGCGGAGAGAAACATGACCCACAAGATTCCTGCCACCATCAGGAAACCGATGGCGAGGGCAGAGTGCTTAATATATCGCAAAGCCCTGACCGATAAATCCGAGAAAGCCTTGTTCCCGTCGATGTGGCTGAGCAATCGGAACGCCTGATACAGCGCGAAAACGAATAGAGCGGCCTGGATGTACGCGCCGACCAAGAAGAGATAGATCTGCCAGGCGGTGTCGGGTGTCTTGGCTGCTTCCTGAGCGATCATTCGCGGCAGCGGAAAAGCGCACACCGCCAGCGCGGCGATGACGATCAGAGAAATGACCAGCCTTAAGAACAATGTTGAGATTCGATTCATAATGCGTCTCATCGCGACGGTTGCGTTCTCCCGGATAATGGCCGCCGACGTTTCGACGAACACCCAGAGAGCCAAACTGAACAGTCCTCTTCCCGCCTTGACGCGCTCGCGGCACAGGTCGTTGAAGGTTTGATCCATTCCTTCGCCAAAACGCTCGCGGTAAGCCTTCGGGTACAGACGGAGCAGTTTTGAGTACCAGTTCCGATACAGCCGTGTGCGAGGTTCAGTGGCCATAGGCGAAGGAGTTCTACGCAAGTCGCCTCCTCCTGGCGACCGCCACGACCTCGCGATATCGCTCCAATTCCGCCGCAAGCGCCGATTGTCCCAGTCCCGTGATCCTGTAGTACACTCGGCGCTTATCGTCCATTTCGGAATCAACCTTCTTGTCGCTCTCTCGCACCAAACCCGCCTCCATCATCCGGCCGAGCGACCCATAGAGCGTTCCAGGTCCCATCTTCACTTTGCCTTGGGAATCCCTCTCCACTTCTTTCATGATTCCGTAGCCATGCCGCTCTTGTGTGGAGAGAGCGATCAAGATGTGAAGCACCGCCGGAGTTAGCGGCGAGTCGCTGGTATTCGCAGTCACTTGTTGAGAATATATCCGTAGCGGATGTATGTCAATCCTTACCGCAAGCTTGGGCTTTCATTCTTTTCGGGGAGAGTTATGTTCCTGAGGTGATCACCCGACTCCAACCCGAGCCCTCAAGCTTGTTTTCGTAACCATGATCACCCCAATCCCAACCTTCTTCCCAGGATCCCCATGTCGCTGATGGATGCATTGTTGTTGGATGAGTACCGTGAGCCGAAACCGCTGTGGGTGAATCAACGGGCGGATGGATCGAAAGGGTCGGCCGCAATCAATGATCCTGCGCAGGGAGGGGTGAAGGCGCTTCCAGACAGCATTTTTGGTCACACCAATGGCATTCCCACGAAGCTAGACGGCCTTGCCTACCTTTGCCCTGCAGTTCGGATGACGGGGCTGAATGGAGGCATCATCCAATCGAACCTGATCGATCTTGAGTCCCCATTCCCTCTTCAGTACCTCCGGACCATCCCGGCGCCACCGAGTAACCCAAGCGATATGGCAAACAAACACATCCATGTCTGGAAGGCTTTTGAGGGGCGGCGATTTTCCGAGCGTGGGGCAAGCTCCGGATCGCCTGTTCGATGAATTGGCGACCCGTATTGAGGACTCACTTGTTTTGTAATATGAGACTTTTTGTCTGGTGTTTTATGAGAACTTTATTGATATCGGTTTTGCTACGCATTGTTTCTCATCGGAGCCGCATTCGTGATCTCTCGCTCTTCCCTGCGACGAAGGAAAACTCATGTCACTGGGGATGCGGTGAATGACCTGGGGGTGAATCCAGGTTATCCAAACGCAGAACCTGGGCGTTGAAGGAAACGTGATCGATCTTGTCTACGATGGGTTGAGTCACCAAATCTCAAACCTGCCGACGGCAAAAAGCCCAACATGGGTCTGACCTCGTGGAAAGGCAGAGTCGTGCGCTAAGCAGATGTGACCGTCGCCAAGAATTACCTCAGGGAGACCGAAATCGACGAGTTGAACCGAATCGTAGTGATGTGGCTGGACTACGCCGAGGACCAAGCCCAACGTCGGAAGCAGGTTTTCTTGCGCGATTGGGAAGCCAAGCTGAACGATTTCCTGCGTTTCAACGAGCGTCGCGTGCTGCCCAATGCGGGCACTATCAGCAAGGAAAAGGCCGACGCCCGCGCCGAGTTGGAATATAAAAATTTGAAGCGACGCGCCGGGCTTACATCGAGGCCGAAGCCGAACGGGAAATCATCGAGGAGTTGGAGGACACCGCCAAACACCTTCCACCATCACCCGAGTCTGACGGAGCACCGTGAAACTTCGCTTCGAGCCCAATCTCGATTATCAGCACGCGGCTATCGAATCCGTGTGCGACCTGTTCAGTGGAGGACCTAGCCCGATGCATTGAGAAGTTGTATCTGTCTCCCGAACTGCGACAGCAGTATCTGCAAGCGGGGCGCGCGTTTGCCGAGACATTGTCCTGGGATTGTCTCATGCCTCAGTGGTTGAACGTGCTCTCAAAGGTGAGCGAGGTGGATCCGTAAAGGATCGCGGCAAGACCATCTTCGGCTTTGCCGCTTGATCGTTGGACTTGGGAGCGCGGCACCCGAGGAGAAAGGACTGTCCGTGGCAGCCAATCCTTGGCCCCGGTTCTGAAGACCTGCCGCTAAATCGCGGAGAGCCGTTCTTTGTGGTCGAGGCAGTTTCGGATGGTTTGCGCGAGGGTCTCGGGGAGATACGGCTTCTGCAAAAAGTTCACGCCTTCCCGGAAGTTGAAATCCGAGGCCACCACATCGACGCTGTACCCGCTTGTGTAGACCACCCGGAGGGTCGGCTTCTCCTCCATCAGCCGTTGCGCGAGCTCCCGCCCCGACGGTCCCGCGGGCATCATCATGTCGGTGAAGAGCAGATCGATATCATCCTTCCGCGACTCCCAGATTCTGAGCGCCTCGGTTCCGTTCGCGGCCTCGATGACGCGATATCCATAGCTGGCGAGGATCTCCGTCACGAGATCGCGCAAGGAGGCCTCGTCCTCGACGGCCAGGATGGTCTCCTGGCCTCCGAGCGCCTGCGTCGGCTCCATCAGCGGCTCCTCCGCCCCCGACATGTGCGCGCTCACCGGCAGGTAGATCCGAAACGTGGTTCCCACGTCCAACTCGCTCTGGACCTCCACCCATCCCTGGTGCTGTGTCACGATGCCATACACGGTGGCGAGTCCGAGGCCGGTGCCCTTGCCGACTTCCTTCGTGGTGAAGAAGGGCTCGAAGATATGGCTCAGGGTCTCTGGCGACATGCCCGACCCGGTGTCGGCCACGGACAGGCAGAGGTGGAGGCCGCATCCCGCCTCGGGACGCCGGGCCGCGTAGCTTTGGTCGATCTCCACGGAGGACGTGGTGATCGTGATCGACCCGCCACGAGGCATGGCGTCGCGGGCATTCGCGGTCAGGTTCACGAGGATTTGCTCCATCATGCCGGGGTCCGCGTTGATGATCGGAAGCTGTCGCGCGCGATCGAACTGCAGCACGATCTGGTCGCCCGCGAGCGCTCGCAGCATTTTTGTGATGTTCTGCACGATGTCGTTCAGGTTGAGCAGCTGGGGCTGCATGGCCTGCTTGCGGCTGAACATGAGCAGCTGCCGCGTCAGGTTCGCGGCCCGGTCGGCGGCCTGCGAGATCTGTCGCATCGAGTCGTGGCCCTTGCCGTCGAGCCCCTTCGCCTGCTGGAGCAGCTGGGCGTGGCCCTGGATGATCGTGAGGATGTTGTTGAAGTCGTGCGCGACGCCCGCGGCGAGCTGGCCGACGGACTCCATCTTTTGCGACTGACGCAGCTGCGCCTCCAGGTTCAGCCGGTCGGTGATGTCCTCGGACCACGAGTACACCACCTGATGGGACACAATCGGCGCGAATGACCACGTGATCGTTCTTCGTCCGAGGTTGGTTTCCATCCGGATCTTGCTCTGTCCGGTGGAGAGGCACATTTTGACGATTGTGGCGATGTTGAGCGGCAGCACTTCCTTGGGGTGATTCTTCGCGAGGGAGCGCGTGAGGGCGACCACCGCGTCGTTGAAATAGATGAGGCCGCCATCCGCGGCGAAGGCCCAGACCGGCTGCGGATTGAAGCGGGGGAACGCGGCGAGGCGCTCGATTTCAGTCTCCGCGCGCTTGCGTTCGCTGATGTCGCGCGAGACCAGCAGCGCCCGCTCCGGCTTGCCGCGCGCGTCGAAGATCCAGCTGCCCGTCGTTTCGAAGCTCTGCCATCCCCGCTCCAGCGTTCGCCATCGCACCTCGACATTGCACCCTTCGCGGAAGAAGAGCGCCTCCTCGAAGGTGCGGCGCAGGAGCTTCACGTCCGCGGGGTGGATC
Organism: Verrucomicrobiota bacterium; assembly: GCA_016199985.1. Taxonomy (GTDB): domain Bacteria; phylum Verrucomicrobiota; class Verrucomicrobiia; order Limisphaerales; family UBA11320; genus UBA11320. The sequence continues at coordinate 105,990 of JACQFQ010000061.1, forward strand.
CACTCCTCGTAGCTTTTCCCGAGCATCGCCTCGGAATTCTGGCCCAGGACGCGCTGATGCGACGGGCTGGCATAAAGAAACTGGTGATCGAGGTCGAGCAGCGCGATCAGGTCGCGGGTGTGCTCGGTGATCAGGCGATACTGCTCTTCCCGGCAGCGGAACGCCGTCTCCGCGGACAGCTTCTCCGCTTCCACCTTTCGCTTGGAAAGCGTGTTGAGCACGGCGCGTGGCAGGCGCTTGAGGCTGGCCTTGAGAATGTAGTCCTCCGCGCCGCGCTTCATGCACTCGACCGCCACCTCCTCGGAGTGATGACCCGTCACCAGGATCAGGGGAATGTCCTTCCGCTCCTTTTGAAGCAGAGCGAGGGCGTCCATGACGTTGAACTGGGGCAGGGAGTAGTCCGCCAGGATGAGGTCGGGCTTGAACTGGTGAATCTCTTGGATGAACTGCGCCCGGGTGCAGGCGCGTCGCCCGTCGAACACGATCTTGGCCCGATGGAGCTCGCGTTCGATAAGCTCCGCGTCGAAATCGACGTCTTCGACAATCAGTATCCGGTCATTCCGTGGCTGCATAGTCTCAGTTAAGGCAAACGCATGGCGCTGCACGAGTCCGACTGACGCGACCCTCTGGGCCCAGGACGCACGACGGGGTCTTTACCGGGGCGGATGGTAGGAGAAGCCCTTACGAGTTCAAGCCTTGGTTATCCGGTCCTCGCGCAAGGCTGTTGACATTCTTGAAACGAACCCGCTTCAGGAAAGAGGGACCTGTTGAAATAGCCGTGGAAGGGGCAACGATCCTTGGGTATTCAGGCCGCCTGCGGATTCTGTAGCCGGAACTCTACGGCTCTCTGCTCGTCCTGCCTCTGGGCATCGGACGGATGAGGTTGCCCGCTAAACACGCTAAGCACGCGAAAGAGGCGGGACAGAAAACCGGTGGTTCCACATCCTCGATCCATTCCCATTTCGCGTTTTTAGCGTATTTCGCGAGCAACCTCCCCGACCCCGATGTTCCGTATTTCGCGGTGCTGTCGCGTCGACGCCAGTCGAGCGACACCGAGAGGCTGGGAAGCTGACCCGACGCCGCGTCAAAACTCGAAGGTCACGTCGGAGAGCCGGCGCGCGACTTCCGCGAGCACGCGCTGTTCATCCTCCGCGCTTTTCGCGATGAAGGTCACGCTGAACCGCAGATAGCTTCCCGCGTCGTCCCACGGCACCGTGGAGATGAGCTTCTCGGTGATGAGCCACTGCGACATCTCCTCGGCGTTCTTGAACTCAATGCGCCCGCCTCCGGATTTCGTCGCCGCCTTGGGCGCCTTGACGTAGAGGAAGAAGGAGCCAGCGGGCTTGCGGGCGTTGAATCCCGCCTTCTGGAGCGTTGAGACCAGGGCGCTCATGCGACGGCTGTATTTCGCGGCGATCTTCTCCGTGATCTCCGGATGATCGAAGCAATACGCCGCGGCGTGCTGCACGGCGAGGAACTGTCCGGAGTCGGTGTTGTCCTTCACGTCGCCATACGCCTTGATGATGAGCCCATTCCCGACCGCGAATCCCACGCGCCATCCGGTCATGTTGAACGTTTTGCTGCAGGAGTGCAGTTCGATGCCGACGTCCTTGGCGCCCGGCGTGGCGAGGAAGCTGAGGGGCTTGCCTTCGAAGACGAGCGCCGCATAGGCCGCGTCGTGAATGACAATGAGGTTATTGCGCTTCGCGAAGTCGACGACCCTTGCGAAAAACTGCGGCGTCGCGCTCGCGCCGGTGGGATTGTTCGGATAGTTCAGAACCAGGACCTTTGACTTCTTGAGGATGTCCACCGGGACGCTATCGAGGTCGGGAAGAAACTGATTCGCATCCGTGAGGGGAAGGTTGTGCGTCAAGCCGCCGTAATACTTGGAGTGCGTTCCGAACACGGGATAGCCCGGCGTTGTCATGAGCACGTAGTCGCCGGGGTTGATGAAGGCCGCGGGAAGAATCGACAGCGCCGCTTTGCTTCCGATGGAGTGGAGCACCTCGGTCTCCGCGTTGATCCCCTTCACGCCGCAGACCCGCTCCATGTACCGCGCCGCGGATTCTTTCAAGCCCGAGTCGCCGTTGTCCGCGTAGCCGCGGTTCTCGGGCTTCAGCGCCTCCTTGTGCAACTCGGCGACGACCTCGGGGAAAGCCATTTCATCCGGCTCGCCGACGCCCATGTCGATGATCTCCGCGCCTGGGTTGGCGGCGAGAGCGGCGCGCTTGGCGCGCTTGATCTTCTCGAACTTGTAGATCGCGGTGGATTTTCCGTAGGACTTCCCGCCAATGCGGTCGGCGAACAGGTTTTGAATGTAAGGATCGGTCATAAATGGCCGCTTCGCGCGCTCGATGGGTTCATGTGCGCGAGGCCCGGATCGGGGCCGCGAAGCAAAGGCTGGACGCTAACCAAGGGAGCGGCGCCTGGCAATTTTCCTTTTCACCATTGAAACCTTTCCCCGCGCCGACTATCTAATGAGCCTTCGAATCCACAGCAAGGCCTCAGACTCTGGACAGCAGGCCCATTGGTGGATTCCGCGCACGATCGAATCCGCCTCCTCTCGCGGCCCTCCGCCGGGGGGAATCGGCGGCTGGCGAGCGGGCCTCGCGTTGCGGAAACGGCGCAGTTGTCCAGAATAGCGAACACAACTTTAAGACTCACTTATGTCGAGGAACCGCTCTGGCTCAGGTTTCGGATGGATCGTCCTGCTCCTTCTCATTGGTGGGGGCGGCGGCGGCTACTTCTGGTATCAACGCGGAAACGCCCGGAAGCCGCTCGAATACCGCATCGCGAAGATCACGCGCGGCGAGATCACGCAGGCCGTCACGGCCAGCGGCCAGGTCACCCCTTACGTCACCGTCCAGGTGGGCAGCCAAGTGAGCGGGAACATTCAGGCCATCCACGTCGACTATAACTCCACGGTCACCAATGGCCAGCTGCTCGCCGAGTTGGAGCCGTCCTCCTTCGCCGCCTCGCTGGCCCAGGCCGAGGGCAACCTCGCCGACGCCCAGGCCGCCCTCAAGCTCAGCGAGCTGAAGCTCAAGCGCGCGAAGGATCTTCAGGCGCTCAACCCGCTGAAGGAGTACGAGGACTCCCAGATCGAGGTCGAGAGCTCCAAGGCCCGCGTGAAGATCCAGGAAGCCCGGTTGCTGGAAAGCCGCGTGAATCTCGCCCGGGCGAAGGTGTATTCCCCGATCGACGGCACCGTCATCTCTCGGAACATGGATGTCGGCCAAATCGTCGCCGCGAGCTTCAACGCGCCCGTGCTCTTCCAGATCGCCAACGATCTTCGCAAGATGCAGGTGCAGGCGATGGTGTCCGAGGCCGATATCGGAGGCGTGGAGGAAGGCCAGGATGTTTCGTTCAGCGTGGACGCCTTCATCAACCGCACTTTCCGCGGACGCGTGGACCAGGTTCGCTTCTCCCCGACCACCAACCAGAACGTGGTGACCTATGTGACCGTGATCTCCACCGCGAACGACGACCTGAAGCTGCGTCCCGGCATGACCGCGAACGTGTCCATCATCACGGCCCGCCAGAAGGACGTGCTCCGGATCTCGAGCGGCGCGCTGCGGTTCCGTCCCCCGGACGGCGCGAACGTGAAATCAAACAGCGTGCCGGGTGTCGCGAAGGACAAGGACGCGCCCAAGTCCGTGGCTTCGGCCTCCGGCTCGGGTTCCGGCGATGCCGGGCCTTCCCTGGAGGATCTTCCTGACGAGATTCGGCAACGCGTGCTCTCGCGCTTCGACAAGAACGGCGATGGCAAGCTCGACGCCGAGGAGACGAAGGCTTGGCGCGAAGAGCGCGAGAAACGCGGTCGCGGCCCCGGCGGCGGAGGCGGCGGACGTGGGTTCGGAGGCGGCGGCGGCGGCGGCTCGCGAGGCAGCGGCGGAGCAGGACAGCAAAGCAAGACGGTGTACAAACTGGAGATGATCGATGGCCCCAATGGGGAGAAGATTCAGCAGCTGACGCCCGTGGAAGTGAAGCTGGGAATCTCCGACGGCACGATGACCGAGGTGAAGGAAGGCCTGACCGAGGGCGACGAGATCGCTGTCGGCGTGATGGGGCTTGCGCCGACGGGGGCCGCTGGCATGGGGGCGCGCCCGCCCGGACAGCAGAATCCTTTCGGCGGCCCTGGAATGCGACGCTAGCTCGAACCCAAGCCCAAGCCCAAGCGCATGCCGCCCATCATCCAGCTCGAGAAGATCCACAAGACCTACCGCAACGGCGACATGGCCGTCCATGCCGTCCGCGGCGTCGACCTGCAGATCGAGAAAGGCGAGTTTGTCGCGGTGATGGGCGCCAGCGGATCCGGAAAGTCGACGCTGATGAACATCCTGGGCTGCCTCGATCAACCCTCGGAGGGCCGTTACCTTCTGGATGGAATCGATGTTTCGAGGTTGGGACGCGATGAGCTGGCCGAGATCCGCAATCGCAAGCTGGGTTTCGTCTTCCAGGGGTTCAACCTGCTCTCCCGCACCACGGCGATCGAGAATATCGAGCTGCCGATGTTTTATTCGCGTCCGCCCTTGAGGGGCAGGGAGCGGCGCGAGCGCGCGAACAAGGCGCTGCAGCTCGTCGGCCTGGGACCGCGCGGCGACCATCATCCCAACCAGCTTTCCGGCGGACAACAGCAGCGCGTCGCCATTGCCCGCGCCCTCGTCATGCAGCCGGCGCTTCTGCTCGCCGACGAGCCGACGGGAAACCTCGACAGCCGCACAAGCATTGAAATCATGGGCGCCTTCCAGGAGCTGAACGAGCAGGGCATCACCATTGCCATGGTGACCCACGAGCTGGACGTGGCCCATTACGCGCGTCGGACCGTCATCATGCGCGACGGGCTGATCCTGACGGACAAGCCGGTGGAGTCCCGTCTCGACGCGAAAGTGGAACTGAAGCGGCTGGAGGCCACCCATACCCAGACCTTGACGCCGTCCGGATAAACCTCGCCTATGATCTTTTTTGTCACCCTGCGCATCGCCCTGAGAGCCCTGAAGCGAAACCTGCTGCGCACCCTCCTGACCATGCTCGGCATCATCATCGGCGTTGCCGCGGTGATCGCGATGGTCAGCATCGGCAACGGCGCGAAGGCGATGGTGGAGGCCCAGATCGCCAGCCTCGGGCAGAACGTGATCATGGTCTTCTCAGGAAACTTCTCCCGTGGCGGCGTCGGGATGGGCTTCGGCAGCATGAGCTCCCTGACCGCGGACGACTACGCGGGACTCCAGAAGGAGGTGCCCGAAGTCAGCGCGGTCAGCCCCGAGGTTCGAACCGGCGCCCAGGTGACTTTCGGAAACCAGAACCTCAGCACCTCGATCCTGGGCGTCAGCGTCGACTACATCGAGATCCGGTCCTGGCCGCTCGCGGGCGGCGCCAATTTCACCGACCAGGATGTTCGCAACGCGAACAAAGTGGCGTTGATCGGCAGCACAACGGCCAAGACATTGTTCGGCGACGGCGATCCGGTGGGGCAGATCATCCGGATCAAGAATGTTCCTTTCGCGGTCGTCGGGCTGCTGGGAACGAAGGGGATATCGATGATGGGCAGCGACCAGGACGATGTGCTGATCATCCCTTACACGAGCGCGATGCGCCGGCTGGCCGGCGTGACGAGCTTCCGCAGCTTCACGATTCAGGCCCGCGGACCTCAAACCATGGCGGCCGCGCAGGAGCAGATCCGCGACCTGCTCCGGCAAAAGCATCGATTGCCCCCGGCCCGCGACGACGATTTCACGGTTCGCACCCAGCAGGAGATTTCCGACACCGCCACCTCGACGTCCAATGTCATGAAGTGGCTCCTGCTTTCGGTGGCCTGCGTCTCGCTGCTGGTGGGAGGCATCGGGGTGATGAACATCATGTTGGTGAGCGTGACGGAGAGGACGCGCGAGATCGGCATCCGCATGGCGGTGGGCGCCAAGGGGCGCGATGTCCTGGTTCAGTTTCTCATCGAGTCGATCGTGCTGAGCCTCATTGGCGGACTGCTCGGGATCATTCTCGGAGTTGTGAGCTCGAAGGTCGTCTCCGGGCTGATGAACTGGCCGACGTTGATCTCGCCCGAGTGGATTTTCATCGCCTTCGGCGTGAGCGCGCTCGTCGGGATCGGGTTCGGCTACTATCCGGCCCATAAAGCCGCCCAACTCGACCCGATCGAATCGCTCCGATACGAGTGAGCCCCCTCAACCCTGGGTGAGAAGCCGCAGCGCCGCGACGAGCGCGAACCCCAGGACGAGGGTGTCGAACCACTTCTGCGGAATTCGCGGGATGACCCAGCGTCCGAGGAACAGTCCCGCCACGATGCAAGGAATCAACACCGCATTGAACATCAGGCTGTCGCGTCCGATGAATCCCAGCTGCGCGCTGAACGGGACCTTCAGGACGTTGATGATGAGGAAAAACCACGCGCTCGTTCCCACGAACTCCGCCTTCGGCATCTCCACCGCGAGCAGGTAGAGCCCCATCACCGGCCCGGCGGCGTTGGCGAGCATCGTCGTGACTCCCGCCGTCAGTCCCATGCCTGAAGCGAATCCGAGGGTATGCGGGAGCCGGGCGAAGAGCAGCGGCTTCCAGGTGCGGAAGAGCTGGAGCAGCGCGAGCAGCAGCACCGTGCCGCCGATGACCGGGCCGAAGGTCACCCGGGGCAGGGCGCCGAGAATCCACCATCCGATGACCACGCCGACGAGCGCTGGAGGCAGGGTGCGGAAGACATGGGACCATTGGGCATGGCGCCGAAACAGGAGCACCGCGCCGATGTCGCCGCTGATGAGCATGGGGAGAACAACGCCAGTCGAGACAGGCCCGGGGAACAGCTGCGCGAAGACGAGAACATGCAGGAGGCTGATGCCCGGGAGCCCGCTCTTGGAAACGCCGATCCCCACCGCGGCCACCGCGGCGGCCATCCATTCCCATGGGGAGAAGTGAGGGAGCATGCGCGTGGGCTCAACGGCGTGGGGCCGTCCCGATGATCCGGGTTCGCCGCGCGGGGGCGGCTGGCCGAGGCTGCTTCCTGGAACTCATTCCCACTCGATGGTTCCGGGAGGCTTGCTGGTGATGTCGAACACCACCCGGTTGACCCCTTTCACCTCGTTCGTGATCCGGGTGCTCAGGTTTTCGAGAATCTCATAGGGCAGGCGCACCCAATCGGCGGTCATGCCATCCTGCGATTCCACCGCGCGGAGGGCGATGGCCTCGTCGTAGGTGCGCTCGTCGCCCATGACTCCCACGCTGCGAACCGGGAGCAGCACGGCGAAGCTCTGCCAGATCTTGTAATACCAGCCTGTGCGCTTCATCTCCTCCACGATGATCGAGTCGGCCTTTCGCAGGATCTCGCAGCGCTCTTGCGTCACCTCGCCCAGCACGCGCACCGCCAGGCCGGGGCCTGGGAAGGGCTGGCGATAAACGATCTCCTCGGGTAGGCCGAGCTCGAGCCCGAGCTGGCGCACCTCGTCCTTGAACAGGCATCGCAGCGGCTCGACGAGCTTGAACCGCATCTTCTTCGGCAGCCCGCCGACATTGTGATGGCTCTTGATCAGCGCGGCGGGATTCCCGGCGATCGGGACCGACTCGATCACGTCGGGGTAGAGGGTTCCTTGGGCGAGAAGCTTCGCGCTTCCAGCGCGTCGCGTCGCGGCCTGGAACACTTCGATGAACGTTCTGCCGATGATCTTGCGCTTGCTCTCCGGCTCCGTGACTCCCTTGAGGCGCGAGAGGAAGAGCTTCGACGCGTTCTCATATTGCAGGCGGATCCTGAAGTTGCGGCCGAACACCTGTTGCACCACGTCTTCCTCGCGCGCGCGGAGCAATCCGTTGTTCACGAAGATGCAGGTCAGCTGGTCGCCGATCGCCTTGTGCAGCAGAGCGGCGGCAACGCTGGAGTCCACGCCTCCGCTCAGCCCGAGGATCACGCGCTCCGAACCGACCTGACGCCGGATTTCGTCGACGGCCTGGTCAACGTAGTTACGCATCGTCCACTCCTTGCCGCATTCGCAGATCTCATGAACGAAGTTCGCCAGCAGCTCGCGTCCCCGCGGCGTGTGGGCGACCTCCGGATGGAACTGAAGCCCGTAGCACTTGCGCTCGCGGTTCTCGATCGCCGCGTAGTCGGAGTTCTCGGTGGTGGCTATGGCGACAAATCCCTTCGGGAGCCGGGTGAGCTTGTCCGCGTGGGAATTCCAGACCTGCATCGATCCTGGCAGCTTCCGGAACAGCTCGCAGCTGGGATCCTGGAGGGTGAGCGTGCCTTTCCCATACTCCCGCTTCAGGCCTTTCTCGACCTTCCCGCCGAGGAACTGGGCGAGCAGCTGCACTCCGTAGCAAATCCCGAGGATGGGGATGCCGAGGGCGAAAACCCCTTTGTCGGGCAGCGGCGCCTTGGGGGCGTAGACGCTGGAGGGGCTGCCGGACAGAATGATCCCCTTCGGCTTGAGTCTCGCGATCTCTCGGGCTGGTGTGTTGTAGGGGAGGATCACGGAGTAGACGTGACACTCCCGAATGCGGCGCGCGATGACTTGGGTGTACTGCGAACCGAAGTCGAGGATGACGATGTGCTCGTTCATTGAATGGTGTTTCGAAAAATCGAAGGGTTAGCGTTTGCCACCGTTCGGAAACTTTGACCAGAGAAATCATGTCGGCCCGCCCGGCCTCCGGAACGATATCGACAGATCCCAAAATGGATTCCACGATCGGGACTTATGCCCTTCCTGAATCCCGATGACACGTGGCCGCTCATGGCTCTCATGGTGGCGGGCACGACCCTCTCGATCTGGATGGAGCAGCGCTTCCGCTGGGCGGCCAAGCTCAGCGCCCCGGTGATCGCCTTGCTCGTGGCGATGGCGCTCACCAACGCGCGTGTCATGCCGATGGAGTCCCCGGCCTACGACTTCGTGGGCAAGTGGCTGGTCCCGCTCGCCCTGCCTCTCCTGCTTTTCCGCGCCAACTTCATGGACATCGCCCGTCGCACTGGGAAGATGATGATCGCGTTTCACATCAGCTCCCTGGGGACCATGCTGGGGGCGGTCCTTGCCTTCTGGCTCCTGCGGCACGCCGTTCCCGAGCCCGCGAAGGCCGCGGGAATCATGACCGGGAGCTATATAGGGGGCATGATCAATTTCATGGCGATCTCCGAAAGCACGCGCGCCGCGGGGTCCATGACGTCCTCCCTCATCGTGGCGGACAACCTCGTCATGGCCGCGCTGTTCCTCGCCCTGCTCTGGATCGCGGGATCTCCCTTCTTTCTCCGCCACTTCGCGCACGAAAAGGAGTCTGATGCCGCGGGAGCGCAGAACAAGGCCGCGGCTCATTGGGATCGGAAGGGCATCGCGCTCCTCGACATCGGGAAGTCCCTCGCCGTGGCGAGCGCGGTCGTCGCGGCGGCGATGTTGTTGAAAAAGAGCCTCGATGTCTCCTGCGCGGCGCAGCCCGCCGACTCCCGGTGGCTGGCGATGGGGAAGGTCCTGGCGACGAATCATTATGTTCTTATCACCGCCCTGTCCTTGGCGGTGTCGACGGTGTTCGCCCGGCCTCTCGCCGCCGTGAACGGGCCGGAGGAGTTGGGGAGCTTCATTCTCTACCTCTTCCTGTTCACGATCGGGCTGCCCGCCGACCTGATGGCCGTGCTTTTCAAGAGCCCTGTCCTTTTCGCTTTCTGCGGCATCATCGCTTTCACGAACCTGTTCTTCACCCTCGTCCTTGGAAAAATCTTCCGCCTGAAGCTCGAGGACCTGCTTCTGAGCGTGAACGCCACCGTGGGAGGGCCTCCCACCGCCGCCGCGATGGCAATCTCAAAGGGATGGGCGAATTTTGTCCTCCCGGGGATTCTTGTGGGAATCTGGGGCTACATCATCGGAACGCCCCTCGGATTGTTCATCACCTCCTGGCTCTCCCCATGAGCGCGGCCCGCTCTTCGAATCCTTGCTTGATGGAGTCCGCGCCGGGACCGGAGATTGTCGTCGATGGCGTTCGATATCTGTACTTCGGCGGCACGAGCTACCTCGGGTTGCATGCTCATCCCGGTGTCATCGAGGCGGGGTGCGATGCGCTGAGGCGCTTTGGCGTCCACTCCGCGACTTCGCGTCAGGGGTTTGGGAACACTCCTTTGTTGATGGATGTGGAGCGGAGCGCCGCGGCTTTTTTTGGAATGGAGTCCGCGTTCTATTTTTCCTCCGGCTACGCGGCGAACCACATCGCGGTGCAGGCCCTGGCGTCCGGGGCGGATAAAGTGTTCGTGGACGCGGAGGCCCATTACTGCGTCCAGGAGGCGGCTTGCCTGGCGCGGAAACCGGTCCTGACTTTCAAGCACCGCGATGCGGCCGACCTTCGCGCGATGCTGACAAAAGGAGAGCGGGCCCTGGTGCTCTCGGATGGGGTGACTCCCGCCAACGGCCATATCGCCCCGGTTCGGGATTACATCGATGTGCTCCGCGATTTTTCTCCTTCAACCCTGCATCTCGACGACGCGCATGGCGTGGGGGTTCTGGGTCCGTACGGTCGCGGGGTCTTCGAAGAGTGCGGGCTGTGGGAGCACGTGAATGGAGGGCCGCCTTTCCAGAACGTCGCCCTGAGCGTGTGCGCCACGCTGGCCAAAGCGCTCGGAGGTTTTGGAGGGATCATACCGGGGGCCGCCGAGTTCGTGGAGAGAACCCGCCGACATTCGCATTACTTTGATGGGGCCAGCGCCCCAGCCTCTCCGGTGGCGGGCTGCTCGCTCGAAGCGCTTGCCATCTGCCGACGGGAACCGGAGCGTCGCGATCGGCTGCGACGGAATGTTCAGCGGCTTCGCGCCGGATTGCGCGCTCTCGGCGCGCCCGCGACCGACGAGCCCACGCCCAATGTCGGCGTCGTCCTCGGAGACGCCGGTTCCATGCGCCGGGCGCATGAGGAGCTGCGGGCTCGAGGGATTCTTGCGCCCTACGTTCCCAGCTACTCCGGGACCGGACCCGAGGGCTTGATTCGCATCGCGGTCTGCAGCGAGCACTCTTTTGAAATGATTGACCGTCTCCTCGCTGCCCTGCGAGAGATCCTGCATCCATGAAACCTCCAAACGTCCTCGCCCTCCTTGCCCTCTTCGCATTCCTCCATTCCCCATCCCCGACCATGAGCGCCGATATCAACTACTCCTCAGCGATCAACGCTCTCGAGGGCGCTGTTCAGAACGAGCTCAAGGATTTCGGGATCGGCGGCATCGCCGTCGCGCTGACCGACGGCAAGCGCCTCGTCCACGCCGCGGGCTATGGCCAGGCGAGCCGAGACAGCGTCTTTCGCGCGGGGTCGATTTCGAAATTGTTCAACGCGGTGGCTGTGATGCAGCAGGTCGAGGCGGGGAAGCTCAGCCTGGACGCGCCCTTCGGCTCCCTGCCTGGGGCCGTCGAGCCGGCCAACCCTTATCCCGACTCACCGGGTTTTACTTTGAGGCATTTGCTGTGTCATCGCTCGGGGATTCAACGCGAAGCGCCTGTCGGCGGATATCTGGACCTCACCCAACCGACTCTCGCCGCGACCTGCGACAGCGTCCGCGGATGCGTGCTGGTGACGCCCCCGAACGCGAAGACGCGGTACTCCAACATTGGTCCCTCATTGGCCGGACGCGTGGTGGAATCGGTCACCGGGTCAACCTTTCAGGAATACCAACGGCGCCGCTTGTTTGCTGCCCTGGGCATGACTCACAGCGCGTGGCGGCTTCAGGATCTTTCCGGGGTGGCCGTGATCCCGTCGGGGTTGCGGGTCGCCGACGGAAAGGGTGGTTTCAGCCATCAACGGACGCCTGTTTTTGATCTGGGGACGATCCCCGCGGGGAACTTATACACCACCGCGCCGGATCTGGCGCAGTTCATCTTCATGTTGGACGCCAAGGGAGCGGGACAGCGCGGTTCTGTGCTGAGCGAGGCGTCGCTCGCGGAGATGACGCGTCCGCAGCTCGATCCCGAGGGCGCGTTTGGGCTGGGATTCGCTCTTGGGAAATTCAGGAGCCACAAAACCATAGGCCACAATGGCGCCGTGTACGGCCATTCCACCGCGCTGCTGTATCTCCCCGACGCACGGATCGGCGTCGTCGTTTTGGCCAACGAGGATATCGTGGGCGCCCGTGTCGGCAGGCTGGCCAACACGGCTTTGGCGCTGCTGCTCGAGACCCAAGGGGGCGAACGGCCGGCGTCCCCCGCGGCGGACGTGGATATCCCGCGCGAGGCTCCGACCGAGTTCGCGGGCGCCTACGAATCACAGAGCTTCTGGGCCGAGTTTCACGTCCGCCAGGGAAAGCTGGAAGGGAACTATGCCAGTCAGCCCTGCGTCCTCGCGCGAGTGGGCAAGGACGCGTTCCGGCTCAACAGCCGGATCCATGACGACGTCGCGATGACGTTCGTCCGGGGGGAATCCGGCGCGATCACAGGATGCACTGTCGGGATTCAAAAGTTTAAGCGAGTTCCAGAGTCTCGGGACGGGATTCCTGAGGCCTGGAAGCCGCTGCGGGGCAGCTATGGACCCAAGGTCATACCTATAGTTGTGCATGAAAAGTTCGGGCATCTGTACGTCACCACCGAGAACATGGTCGACTACCGGTTGCGGCCGGTGAATCGAAACGTGTTCTTGATGCCTCCGGGGATGTATGAGGACGAGCAGATCGTCTTTCTGACAGATGGGCGCGGACGCGTCCCCTCAGTGAACTTTGCCAACATGATCCTGCCGCGTCTGAGGTAGCCAGGGGCGCTTGCGAAGAAGGTGGATGGATCCGCGGTTCTGGTGGCGGAGCAATCGGGCTTGGGCTCCGCAGGGAGATCTAAAGGGCTTTGAAAGAGCGCGCGCCTGAACTTCGAAGGTTCGGTGGGCCCTCTCAATCGCCGCCATCGGGCCCGGGATCGACCACGCTCGCGCGAGGGATCACTTTGAAGAATCGTTGGAGCCCTGAGGGAGGCATGCGGAGCCGGGCGGGGCTTGTGTCCAGATGGTCGAGGAAGAGATAGGGGCCGTCCAGATTCTCCGATTGCAGCAGGGCGCCGTTGCCAGCCCAGGAAACCACCAAGTCGCCTGGGTCGAAACGGTTGAGGCGCTCGATGCGCGCGTTCAGCAGAGCCACTCGATCCGTGGGCACGAAGAGGAGATAGTCGCCCAGTCCGGCGCCGCATTCGAAGCGCAATGAGGTTTCCCCTCCCAGAGGCAGGATCGTGCTCTCCCGTCCGGCCGGGTCTATCAGCGGGATCAGCGCACTGACACCCCACCCCGCAGTGCTGGTTCCGGTGAATGTCCCGAGCAGCCGCCCAGGGCTGTCGCCGCTCGAGGGCGTCGGGGAGAGAAACAATCTGCCTCCAACAACACCGTCTCCCAGCGATCCGCTGCTCAGGGCCGCGTAGACATCGTAATAGTTTGTCGGAAAGTTTCGTGTGTATTGGAACCAGTCGCCAGCGCCGGCGGCGAGGAGGAAGCTGCCATCGGCCAGGAATCCGCTCCGCTCGCGATTTCGAGTCGGAAGCAGGGAAACATTCGGCTTTTCCCCATCCCGGTAGTTGTCGGTGAGGTCATCGCCCGCCTCGTGCGCCAGGTAATCGGTTCCCGACGAGCCTGACAGCCCTTTGTAGGCCAGTCCCATGTAGGGCATGACGCTCGCCTCGGGCTTCGATTTCCCTTTCGAGTAGTTGAAGTCTTCCAACTCGATGATGAAGTCTCCAGCCCCTCGCGCGTCGGTGTCGAAGTAGGCCTGGAAGAAGTATCGCTGCGGCGGTTGGGAGTCGTCTTGGAATTGGATCGCGTAGTGGTGGCGGGAGGATCGGCCCAGGGACAAGGGGCATGTCAGTCGCATGCCGAGGGAGATCGTCTTGAGCGTGGCCTTCGATGTTTGATCGGTTCCATCCACAGAGAGAGTAAAGCTGCTCGTCACCAGGCTGATGTCGGGATCGAAGAAGCTGACGGTCAGCGGAAGATTCGAGCTGTGAACGGATCCGTCCTCATGCGTGGTCTTGACGCTACCCGGGAACGGCGTCGCTTCGATGTATCCGTGAGCGTCCAGGTTCCCGCTCAACGCCGCGAGCCCGCCGGCGAGCAAAGCCGCCCACCCCAGGATCGCCAGCGTCGGTCCTTGCGAACTCCGGGCGTGGCGGAAGGGAAAGGGGAGGGGGTGTGGCTTCATGAGATTACTCCGGTCGATACATAATACGTCACTCCTCCCAGTAAACCCCAGCCGCCACACTTCTGCAACCGCCGAGCCCGCCAAAATGACGGGTCGCCGGCGGGACGTCGACCTTTGTGCCCTAGGGGGCGCTTGCGGGAGGCTTCGGAGAGTACAGCCGAAGGTCGAACCCTTGCGGCGTGAATTCTCCCGCGTAGACGCTGCGATAAAAAAACTTCGACACTTTGTCGAAGGAGGGCACCAGGCTGAAGTCGAACCAGTCCTTGAAGGCCTTGGCGTCCTCATCCCAGCCGAACGTGGAGGCGATCGGCAGGCTCGCGACGAAGTTCGCCACCGAGCCCGATTCCTTCTTCAACACCTCGAATTGCGCCCGCGCGGATTCGCGGCCGTTGAAGTATCCAAACATCCCCGTGGACATTCCCTTGACCTTCTGGGCGTCGTCCGAGAGACCTGTGGCGTCGCGCAAGGCCTTCGGCTTTTTTTCCGAGCTTCTGAGGTATTCTTCCAGCAGGGCCGGGTCCTGCGACACGACCAGATAGCCGCCATGGGTGGTGATGCTGACGGAGTCGGTGCTGTCAGGCATCCCGAGCACCAGCACCTTGTGTCCGAGGAACTCACGCTCCTTGCGGCCGCCCTGCCCGGACAGCAGAACCGTCACGGTGCGAATCGCGGTCATGAGCTGCTCAGGATTCTTGGCGCCCACCAGATGGATCGAAGGCTGGGAGCTGAGCGCCTCCACGGTTTTTTCCTTGGAGGCCCGCGAGTAGTGCATCATGTCGTCGCCCAGATTGCCGAAGAGGCTTTTCCGGAGATCGAAGCTCGGATCCTTCTCCTTGCCCGCGCTGTCCATCACCATCTTGATGAGGCTCGCGCTCTGGGGAATGACCTTCGTGAGCGTGTCCTCGAGAACCTGGAAGGCCTTCTGGATGTCCGCTCGTGAGCGGCTGAAACTGAGCACATCGTCGGGCACGAAGTCCGGGGGCGACGACTCCTTGGACTCGAACGCGAACATCCTCACCAGTCCCACCCGCTCGCTCTCGGGAATCGCGATTTTCAGATCGCCATAGCCGCCATCGGGCCCGTTGCGTCCGGCATACGCGAACGCGCGAATCGCGCCGAGCCCGAAGCCGTCCACCCATTGCAGCGGCGATCCTCCCGGATTTCCTTTGCGACGGCCTTGGCCCCCCGCGTCGGCGACATTCGCCAACTCCTTCTTCAGCAGCGCCAGGACCTCCTGGAGGTTGCCGTAAAGGTAGTAGTCCGCCGGGCGCAGGATCGAATCGCGCCATGCGGCGAAGTTCGGGGACTCGGAGAGCGTCTCGCCCGATCCGCCGGACTGAAGCGCAAGAATTCGCTCGAGGTCCTTCGCGGAGTTCCCCAAGACCAACAAGGATTCACTCTGGCCCACCAGCCACTCATGACGCGGCGAGGGGGCCTCTTCCTTGTCCTTGTCCTTGTTCTTGCCCGCGTCCTTATCGCCTTCGCTCTTGTTGCCCTTCTTGGCGGCGGGCGGCTCGTCCGCGTCCTTGTCCTTCCTCGGGAAGACGGTATCCAGGGTCTTCTTCAGTTCGGCGTCCTGGAAAAGGAGCGTCGTGAATTCAACTCCGCGGATCTTCTCAGGCCTTGTTTCCCGGCCCGCCGAAACCCACTTCTTCCGCAGATCTTCCAGGGACTTTTTGAGCTGATCGGACTTGGAGCCCGCGTCCAGCAGAAAAACAAAGGGCGCGGGATCGCCCGGCTTGGCGTCGGGTCCCTTGCTCAGCCAGGCGAGCGTCACCTGACCCTGGGCGAGGCTGGAGTAATCGGAAAGCTTAACGCCGAACTGCTGCTCCAGCTTGGAGATGACCTCGCTCTGGAACTTGCCGGTGAACTTATCGACGAAAGGCTTCATGGACGGATCCTTCCACAGGCCCATCATCGGATTGGCGCTGAAGCGCTCCTGCCACTGCGCGTAGTTCGGCACGGTGAGCACCGCGAAGGCGGAGGCCGGCAGCAACTTGTCCGGGGAAGGCGTCGCGGCGGCGTGCGCGAAGGGCCGGGGTTGGAGTGTCAACAGCAAGGCCGGGATGAGGCATCGGAGTCGCATAGTTTTTTGGCTGAATGGCATGATTCGAAAAACGGAAAAAAGGCTCTTGGGAGCGGGCAGAATTCGCGTCTTAGCCTCCCGCCGGCTTGTGTTGGCCCGTCGCGGCGCCGGACTTGTTCGGGAGTTGGGGCGGCTCGAGATAACGATAGGCGTTGCTCGGATTGTCATTGTCGTACGCGTAGGCGTCCCGGTGCTCCAGGAAATACTTCACCTGCTCGGAGGGGATGGCGAACCCGAGCCCTTCATTGAAAGTGATCTTCATGTTCGTTACGCCCACGACCTCTCCGCGGAGGTTGAACAGCGGTCCGCCGCTGTTGCCGGGGTTGATCTGCGCGGTCGTCTGCAAAAACAGGTTGCCCTGCACGGCGCGGCTCTTGGTGCTGACAATGCCTTCGGTGACGGTGCGTTCGAATCCCAGTGGACTGCCGATCGCAAACACCCGTTCGCCTTGGCCCAGGGCGTCGGCGCTTCCGATCAGGACCCGCTTGAATTTCGGCGCGCCCTCGTCCTCGATCTTCAGCAGCGTCAGGTCCTGGAACTTGTTCATCGCCACGATGCGCACCTTCTTATACTGCCGTCGCTCGAGCTGTCCCTTGGGCGATTGGTGATACACCTCCACCGAGATTTGGGTTTCGCCTTCAATCACATGAAAATTCGTTATCAGGAATCCTTCGTCGTTCAGGATGAAGCCCGAGCCGAGCCCTCCCGGAGTCCGCACCTGCACCACAGCCTCGCCCAATTCCTTCGCCCACTCCCGGACAGCCCGCTCGGGTGGCGGAGACTTCGCGCTGAAATACACCTGGGAGTGCTGGCTTGTTTCGGCGGATTTTGCTTCAGCGGTCTTGCCCTTGGCTTCGCGCTCGGTGGAGATTTTTAGCACCTGGGAGCGCGGGATCGTGATCGCCGTGAATCCGATGTCCACCACGACGGAGTCCGGCTTGTCCGCGAGCACTTTGCCGGTGATCGAGCTCTGGTCCCGCAGCTGGATGACGTCGGCGCCCGGCGAGCGCTGCGAGATTCCGCAGACCGCCAACAGGCCCACCGCCGCGCGCGCCGAGAAACGCATCCAGGTGGAAATCCGCTTGAACATGAGAGCGAGCCTAGGGGGTGGAGGTCGGCATGACAAGCGTCCCTGTGCCCGAACGCGGGGAGGATTGCCACCGCTTTCTTCGCGCCGCGTCGGCACTAACCGCTGCGCCTCTTGTCCAAATCTCTGATGGGCGACCGTCTCCCTGAGGGCCTTGGGAAACCGAGGATCCTCGGGGCCGAAGCGTTGCTCCGCGCACGCGAGAAAACCATGAAACCCTGCGAAGGTTTGAACGGCCGGCGACGTCAGGCGTTCTCGATGCTGGAACTGCTGCTGATACTTGTGACGGTCGGCATCGTGTCGGCGGTCGGGCTGCTGATGCTGGGGCGAGCCAGGCACAAGTCGATCAGGTCGCAGTGCGTCCAAAACCTGAAGATGATCGGGACGGCGGAGCAGATGTGGCTGCATGAGTACGAGGATCGTCTTCCTTGGCAGGTTCCCCAGAGCGAGAACGGATCTCAGGGCCTGCCATTCGTCTTTCAACAGTTCCGGGCCATGTCCAACTATCTGTCATCGCCCAAGGCCGTCGGATGCCCCGGTCTGCAGTCGTGGCGTCCTCCCGCCGCGTCATGGGATGAAACGACCGACCGGAATGTTGGCTATGGCCTCAATACGACCGCCAGCGGCGCCGCGAGTTCGATTCTGAGCTTGGACATGGACATTGAAGGCGGCGAGGAAGCAGCCACAGCGGGAGAGGGGAGTCGGCGTCTGATGTTCTGCGGAGATGGATCCGCATCGATCTCCTCCCGGTTCATCTGGTCCAAAACCAATCACGTCGACTCCGGACAATTCACGCTGATCGATGGATCGGTGGTGGCAGCGGATAATCCTGACTTGCAGCGACAGTTCCGCTTTTTCCTCAGCGCCTACACTTGCGTGAGGTTTCTGATGCCACGTTGATGGCGGCAGGCGCTCCGCTCAAAGCCGCAGCAGGAGTAGAGCAAAGGCGACGAGCACCAGGACCCCGACGATCCACCAGAGCCACCCGATGCCTCGGGGCTTCACGCTGGCCTTTTTCTCGCCGAACTCCTCGCGCACAAACTCGTCATAGTCGAACGAGTCATCGGGGAGCCCCAGACGTTGCACGACCGCCTCGTCCTTCCAGCCGGTCTCCTCGTCGGCGCCGCACTCAGGACAGGCTTTCGCCCGTCGAGGCACTTCAGATCCACAGTTGGGGCAAGTCTCGGGCGGCATGCTGGGGGCGCTTACGGGAATCGGGAGGGGAAACGGCCCGAGATCCCGTGGTGCCCTCGCAGTCGGCGGAAATCCACGGTCGTCGGGTCCACGCTCCACCGCGCGGCCAATGCGGCGACCTTCTCCGTCGCCGCGCCCAGCGGGTCGATGTGGGAGAAGAACGACTTCGCCGGCGCCTGGCAATAGTCGTAGGTGATGATCCGGAGGCCCTTTTCCGCCTCGGTCGCTTCCCCTTCATTCCAGAGCGTCTCGCCGGCGTGCGCGTAGGCGCGTCGGACGCGGCCGCGCTCGAGCATCACCCATGCATGGTGGCTGAACATCCGATTCATGCTGAAGAACTGAACCTCCCCGAGCTCCCGGCTCATGCGGGTGAGAAAATGGTAGCTCCGATCCGGGTCGTCCGCGGGATCGGGAAGGTCGGATCCCATCACGAGGATCCAGCCGTTCACCGACGGGGAGATGAACAGTCGATGGTCCAGGGCCCAGTGCATTCCTTCCTCCCAGGAGCAGGGCTTGGGGTTGCGCAATCCCAGAGCGGCCTGAATCGTCGCCGGGTTGGAGCCTCGGATGGCGAGCCAGCGGAAGGGCGCGTCGAAGAGCGGCTCCCAGCTCGAGCTTTCCGGCCGCCACAGAAGTCGTTCTCCCAGGATGTTTCTCACGCCGCGGGCCTGCGGGCTGCCGCGGATCACGAGCGCGACAAACAGGCCCCCGATCCCGACAACAAAGAAGAAGCCCAGAATCAGCAGGAAGGGGGTTAAATCATTGGGAACTGCACTGAGGGATTCTCCGGCAGCAGCGATGAGATGCTGGGCTCGAAACATGCGACTCTAGTAAGGTAGCCGTCATCCCGCTTGGGGCAACCAAAAACCCGGGAAATCGTGTTCAGAGCGCCCGCAAGCCGACGGTCGGCGTTCTCCGCGTCGAGGCTGGAGTCTCGAACGCGCGCCGAGCTCAACTCCTGCCGCTCGCCGGCGATGCGGCGAGCCATGGAGAGAGACCGCCGCCGGAGATAAAAGTTTCAGATCCTCTCTTTCTTCGACGTTTCTTTCTCTCTACAGTCCTTCCCGTCATGGCAATGGCCCCTCAGCGCTTCGGCGCACAGCGCTCCGCGTTCGCTTGCCTCCGCGAGGGGCTTCGCCGCGTTGGGAGCGGAGTCTGGCTGATCGCGATGATCCTCCTCGCGTCGGATTCGACCGCTCAGCCGCTGACCGTTCCTGCGAATCAGGCGCTCCGGTTCCGGGGAACCAACAACTACGTCGAGGTTCCCCACAGCCGGATTGCCAAGCTTCGGGAAGCCACGGTGGAGTGCTGGGCCCGATGGAACCGTTTCCGCGAACACTCCCGCGTTGTCGAGTGGGGCCGCCCTTTTCATTGCTTTACAATCGCCCATCTCGGCTCGCGGCCCGACCTCGCGTTCGAGATCTGGGCGGGACAGGGGAATGCCGGCGTCATCCATGTGCCTGGGATCCTTCCTTTGGATGAATGGTGCCATATCGCCGCGGTGTCGGGCGCGGAGGGAATGCGGCTTTATTTCAACGGATTCCTGGTGGGATCCAACGCGTTCCCAGAAACCTTCGCGGATCTCGGAATAAGATCGCCCGGCCTCCTGGGCAAATCGGTGTGGGGACGCCCGGATCACCGGAGCATCGACGCGTCGATCGACGAGGTGCGGATCTGGGATCACGCTCGGAGCGAGGCCATGATCCGCGCGGACTTGGGACGTCGACTGTCGGGCAAAGAGGCCGGCCTCGTTGCCCTTTGGAACTTCGACTCGGGGCTACAGGACGCGGGTCCCTACCATCTTGACCTCTTCAACGCGCGCGGCGCCGATATCAGGCCTGACCCCTATCCTGACGCCGCCAGTCTGCTCGCTCCGGCTCTCGTTCGGCTCAGGGTTCTCGCGCCTGGAGGCGGCGACATCGATCGGGCGATTGTTCAACTCTTCGGGCCTGAAGGGGTGCTTGCCGAGGCTCGAGGAGCGGAGTTCGGCCGCCGCGACGAGCCTTCTTCCGGGGGCGGATACCTCCTGGCCTGCCCCACGCCGTCGCAGCCCTTCGGGATTCGCGTTCAGAGCGAGTTTGGCTCTTTCGAGACGAATGGCCTCACGGTCGAGCGCGGGCGTTCCCTCGCCCTCGCGATCCAGTATCCGAGCTCGGCCACGCTGCAAACCACGAACGAGTTTGCGCGATGGCTGGGTCGCGAAATCCGGGACCCTCAAAAAGGGGGGCGACGCGCGCTGATGCTTCAGCGTCTGCGAGATCTCGGCCCTCGCGCCGCCGAGGCCGGACCGGACCTGATGTTCCTGCTCCGCGATCCCGACCAGGATGTAAGGCTCAAGGCCTTCGAAACGCTCGCCGGCATCAAGACGCTTTCCACCGCGCAGATCGGCGTTCTCCTGGAGTGCCTGGAGAGCCCGGACAAGGACATCCGAGACCATGCCAATCGGCTGCTGAAAACGATCGATGTTCCCACGAACCTCGAGCCCTATTTCATGAAGACCAACCAGGCCGTTGGGTATCTGGTCGCCGGTCTGCTCGCCGCCTTCGCTCTGCTTCACTTTGTGCTGTTCGCGTTCTATCCCGCCGCCAAGAGCAATCTCCATTACGCCGTGTTCTGCGCGACCGGCACGGCGAGCGCGCTCTTGGTGGACTACCTGGACAGGCCCTCGGGCTCCGTTCTCAAGACCCTGGGTCTCGGCCTTCGCTATACGACGCTGATCCTGGCGTTGCGGCTCCTCTACTCGCTCTTCGACCACAAGCTCGACCGCCGGTTCTGGGGATTCCTTGCCTATTGGCCGGTTTTTTTCGTGCTTCAATCGTTCCTGCCCTTCCTGAGTTCGGGCGGCGCTCTCATCATGGTGACCGCCGGGTTTTACTGGATGCTGGTGCACGAGATGTTTCGAGTGCTGAGATTGAGGCGCAGCCGGGAATACCCCGGGGCGTGGATTGTGGGCCTGGGCATCGGGTTTTTTATCGCCTGCCTGATGTTGTCCGTCAGTCGCATGCCGCTGCCTTTCCTACGCGACCTGATGGGCATCACCTTCACCGACAATCTGCCGCAAATCGGCCTGACAAGCTTCGTCATCGCCAACTCGGTCTATCTGGCTCGGCAGTTCGGACGCACCAACCAGGACCTCCGGCTGGCCAAGGAAACGCTCGAAACGCAGCGCGCGCAGCTCGCCTTCGCCAAGGAGGTCGCCGAGGACGCCAACCACGCCAAGAGCGCCTTTCTCGCGAACGTCAGCCATGAGCTGCGGACTCCGTTGAACGCGATCATCGGCTACAGCGAGATGCTTCAGGAGGAAGTGGAGGAGGCGGGGCGGGTGGATCTGCGGCAGGATCTTCAAAGGATCAATGGCGCCGGCAAGCACCTGCTCGGCCTCATCAACGACGTCTTGGATCTCTCCAAGATTGAGGCGGGGCGTATGTCGGTCCACATCGACAAGGTGGACGTGAATCGCCTCCTGCAGGAAGTCGCGGCGACGGTCCAACCCCTGATCGAGAAGAATCGCAATCAGCTGGTCCTCGACGCTCCCGTCGATCTGGGCCCATGCCGCAGCGATGACATGCGCTTGCGACAGATTCTCATCAACCTGCTCAGCAACGCCGCGAAATTCACCGACCAGGGCCGGATCACTCTGAAGGCGCGGCGTCATTCCCTGGCGTCGCTTCCCCCCCTGGAGGCCGACGCCGACATCGAGCGGATTCCGGCCCCCGAGAACGGAGAGGAAGGCGCGGCTTCTCGGGACTACTTGTTCCTGCAGATCGTCGACTCCGGGATCGGCATGACGCCCGAGCAGGTTTCGCGGCTGTTTCAGCCGTTCACCCAGGCGGACGCCTCGATCGCGAAGAAGTACGGCGGCACGGGGCTCGGCCTCACGATCTGCCGCAAGCTCACCACCATGCTCCATGGCCAGCTGAAGATGACGAGCCGGCTGGGAAAGGGATCCACTTTTCTAGTGATTGCGCCCGCGATCATCGAGCTGCCCCCTCAGCTCGACGTTGGCGCGCCCTCGGAGGACGCGAAGCGGGCGGAAACGACGGGAACCCTCTGATCATTCTATGCAACGCAACCTGCTACTCGTGGAAGACAACGAGATGAATCGCGACATGCTTTCGCGGCGCCTTCTCAAGCGCGAGTTTCGAGTCACGCTGGCGGTCGATGGAGCGGAGGCGATCGCCAAGGCGAAATCGGAGCGGCCGGACTTGATTCTTATGGACATGAGCCTGCCTGTCATTGACGGGTGGGAAGCCACACGGCGGCTCAAAGCCGACCCGGACACCGCGGGGATTCCGATCATCGCCCTCACCGCCCATGCCATGGCGGAGGATGAGCGGAAGGCGCGCGAAGCCGGATGCGACGACTTCGACGTCAAGCCCGTCGAGCTTCCCCGTCTTCTCGAGAAGATCCAGGGACTGCTCAATCGATCTGCGAATCCCGGATGAGCGACGATCCATCGACCTCCCGCCGCTCCGAGCCCTCGGCGCTGGCCCGCGCGCGGCACGATCTGCGCACTCCGATGAACCACGTTCTCGGATACGCCGAAATGCTGCTGGAGGAGAATCCGCCGGAGGAGTTCAGGAGCGATCTCTCGAAAATCCTGGCGAGCGGAAGGCGGCTTCTGGAGCTGATCAATCTCTATCTCGACGAACGAACATTCGAATCCTCCCGCGCCGACCTGCCCAGGGTCTTCCACGACCTGCGGACGCCGGTGAACCACATCATCGGCTACAGTGAGATTCTTCAGGAGAGGGCCGAGGAGTGCGGCAACGCGGAATGGATTCCGGACCTGCGGCGAATCCGGGAGGCGGCGGGGACCTGGCTCCAGCTGATGGAGTCGCTGCTCGTCCCGCTCTCGGAGCAGTCCGTCGCGTCTGTCGGCATGGGCGCCTCGTCTCCGCCCGCGTCGAGAGCGTTCCACTCGGGAGCTCTACCCTCCAGAACGACGCGCCGCCTGGCCGGGGTCGTGCTGGTGGTGGATGACAACGCCGGCAATCGGGATCTCCTCGTTCGACGGCTGCGGCGCGAAGGTCACACCGCGCATGAAGCCGCGGACGGCAATCGCGCGCTGGAGGTTTGGCGCCGCGAGCGGCCTGACGTCGTGCTTCTCGATGTGCAAATGCCCGACCTCGATGGCTACACCCTATTGCAGCAAGCCATGGGGGACGCCGAGTTGCGCGAAGCGGCGGTGATCATGGTGTCCGGTTTCGATCGGCAGGAGGGAATCGCGCGTTGCATCGAGGCCGGGGCCGAGGATTACCTCATCAAGCCTTTCGACGCGGTGCTCCTGCGCGCGCGCGTGGCGGCCTGTCTGGAGAAGAAGGAGCTTCGCGACCAGGAGCGGCGCACGCATCGGGCCCTGGTCGAGAGCCAGGCGCGCTTGACCGCGGAGCTGGCGGAGGCCGCCGGCTACGTCCGATCCTTGCTCCCTGCGCCCCTCTCCGGCGCCATCTCCACGGAGTGGGTTTTTCGCCCTTCGGCCCAGCTGGGCGGAGACGCCTTCGGCTATCACTGGATCGACGACGAGCACTTCGCTCTCTACCTGCTGGATGTGTGCGGCCATGGCATCGGCGCCGCGCTCCTTTCGGTCTCGGCGTTGAACCTGATCCGATCCGAGGCCCTCCCCGGCGTGGATCCCCGGGAGCCCGCGGCCGTCATGGCGGGCTTGAACAAGGCCTTTCCGATGGAAGCGCAGAACCAGCAATATTTCACAATCTGGTATGGCGTGTTTCGCTCGACGGACCGCGAGCTTCGATTCGCCAGCGCGGGTCATCCGCCCGCGTTTCGGATCGGGGCCGGCGGGGAGCGCGCGCCATCCATCCACGACCTTCGCACTCCGGCGCCGCCCATCGGCTGCCTCCCCGAGGCCAGGTTCTCGCAGCAGTCGGCGCCGCTCGGACAAGGCGACACGCTCCTCATCTTCAGCGACGGGGCGTACGAGTTTCAAAATGCGGATGGCGCTCCGATCACCCTCGCCGATTACAGGCAGTGGCTCGCCCGGCAGGTCACGGTATCGCCGTTGCGCCTGGGGGATTGCGTCCGGTTTGCCGAGACTCACAGCCGCGGCGCCGATCTGGAGGACGACATGAGCATTCTCTGCGTCCGTTTCTGAGGCGCGCCTCATGGACTGCGGCAGTCCCCCTCGGCTCGCCATAAACAAAGGGGCGGCGGCCGCCGCTTTGACGACGGGCGCGCGAATCTCGACGGGCGAAACACGCGTTGTGGCTTACGAACGCGAAGGGGACCCGGAGAGGGCCGCTTGCAGGTATCGCGCGGTGTGGGATGCGGCGGTCCGCGCGATCGCCTCCGGCGTTCCCTCCGCGACCAGCGCGCCCCCGCCTTCGCCGCCTTCGGGGCCGAGATCGATGACCCAGTCCGCGTCGCAGATCAGGTCGATGTTGTGCTCGATCACCAACACGGAGTGCCCGCCGTCGACGAGGCGTTGAATGACATCCACCAGCCGTCGCACATCGGACATGTGCAGCCCCACCGTCGGCTCCTCGAGGATGAAGAGGTTTTTCGCCGCCGTCTTCGGACGGCGCGAGGGCGATAGCGCGTCCTTCAATCCCGTCAGCAGATGCGTCACCAGCTTGACCCGCTGCGCCTCGCCGCCGCTGAGGGTCGGGCTGGTCTGGCCGAGCCGCACGTATCCAAGGCCGGTATCGTTGAGGACCTGGAGGGGATGCAGGATGCGAGACTGGCTTGCGAAGAACTCGATCGCCTCCTCGACGGAGAGCTCCAGCACATCGGCGATGCTCTTGCCCCGGAACAACACGTCGAGGGTCTCTCGGTTGAATCGAGTGCCGAAACAGGCCTCGCATTTCACGTAGGCCGGCGGCAGGAAGTTCATCTCCAGCTTCACCATCCCCGCGCCTTCGCAGCCGGGGCAGCGCCCCGCGGCGCTGTTGAAGGAGAACCGGCTGGCCGTGTAGCCGCGCATGCGGGCCTCGGGCGTTGCGGCGAAGAGATCGCGGATCTCATTGAAGAAGCCGACATAGGTCGCCGGCGTCGATCGCGGTGTTCGGCCGATCGGCGCCTGGTCCACTTCGTAAACGGCTTTCAGGCTCTCCCATCCTTCGATCGGAAAGGGCGGGCTTGCGGACTTCCGCAGCCGCGCGGCCAGGCTCGGGAGCAGGCCTTCGCGAACCAGCGTGCTTTTTCCCGATCCGCTCACTCCTGTCACCGCGACGAACCGACCCAAGGGAATGCGAAGCTTCAGCGCCTTCAAGTTGTGAAGAGTCACGGGTCCAATCGTCAGCCACTCCGCTCCCGGCTCGCCGGCGCCCCTCTTCGGGGCCGATACGGGCCGTCTCTCTCCCCGCGCCGGGTGGTGTCGGCGCGCCCGCAAGCACTCCCCCGTGACGCTTCGGGGATGCTTTGCGAGTTGGCTCAGCGTCCCTTCCGCGATCACCTCTCCCCCGCGCACCCCGGCCCCGGGACCGAGATCAATGATCCAGTCCGCCCGGCGCATCGTTTCCTCGTCGTGCTCCACCACGACCACGGAATTGCCGCGCTCGCGCAATTGCTCCAAGGCCTCGAGCAGCCGCTCATTGTCCCGGGAATGCAGTCCGATCGTGGGCTCGTCCAGAATGTACAGCACGCCGCTCAGATTCGATCCCAGCTGCGCCGCGAGCCGGATGCGTTGCGATTCCCCTCCGGACAAAGTGGTGACGGCGCGACCCAGATGCAGGTAGCCCAGGCCCACCGACTGCAGAAACGAAAGCCGCTCGCGGATCTCGGGCAGGATGTCGCGCGAGATCTGTTCCGCGGCGCCCTCGAAGCGCAGTCGCGCAAAGAAATCCCCGGCCACCGCGACAGGCATGTCGCTGAACGCCTCGACCGTGGGGCCGCGAACCGCTCCCGCCTGGACCGACGACGGCGATCCCCAGTCGGAGACCGGCAGACGGACCGCTCGAGCGATCCGGTTCAGTCGCGATCCATGGCAGGCCTCGCAGGCTTCGTGATTTCCTTCCGTCCACCCAAACCAGGACTCCTCGATCGCGTCCGCCCTCGCGCCCCGCTCCACGTCCGGAAGCTCGAAGAGCTCCCCGAAGCCGCGGCACTCCGGACACCAGCCCTGCGCGGAATTGTAGCTGAACATCTTTGGATCCAGAACCGTGAACGATTGGCCGCACTCCGGACAGGCCCGCTCAGTGGAGTGCACGGTGGCGCGCCCCGCGCTATCCAGGGCGAGGAGGGTTCCCTTGCCGATCTTCAACGCCGCTTCGGCGAGGGCCCGCGGGCCGGCGATGGAGTCCGCCTTGCCTGGCGACGAGCGCCTGGCTTTCGCCCTGAGCGTCCCCACGACCACCTCCACGTCATGCTCCCGGAAACGATCCAGGCGCATGGGTTCGGATGTCTTGTAGATCTTTCCGTCGGCGCGGATGGCCTCATACCCATGGGACGCGGCCCATTCCGCGAGATCCGTGTGGAAGCCCTTCCGATGCTTGACCAGGGGCGCGAGCAACGTGAGATCGCCGCGCTGCGCGGACTCCCGCGCCAGGCGCCGGAGCATCTCATCCCGGGTCTGCGGCTCCACGGCGCATCCGCAATCCGGACAGTGCTGGGCGCCCAGCCGCGCGAAGAGCAGGCGGATGAAGTGATAGATCTCGGTGACCGTGGCGACGGTGCTCTTGCCCCCACCTCGGCTCGTGCGCTGCTCGATGCTCACGGTTGGCGGCACGCCGGTGATCAGGTCCACGTCCGGACGGGACATCTGCTCCACAAACTGGCGGGCGTAGGCGCTCATCGAATCGAGGAAACGTCGCTGTCCCTCGGCGAATAAAAGATCGAACGCCAGGGTGCTCTTGCCGGATCCGCTGACGCCCGTGATCACCACGAATCGATCGCGCGGAATCCGCAGCGAGAGATTCTTCAGGTTGTGCTCCCGCGCTCCGTGGATCTGGATGGCGTCGTCAGAAACTGGCGCCGTCGGCGCGTCGGGCTTGGAGCTTCTCTGTTTGCGGGCCTTTGGGGACATCGTGTTCGATGAGCTCATCCTTCCTCCCTCCGCCGCGCCCGGGTTCGTTCCGCGTCGGCGCTCTGCGCCTCGCGCAACGCCAGGCCCGTGTGACTGGCCAGACACTCGGCCACGACCGACGGCGGGCCCGCCACAACCACATTCCCGCCTCCCGATCCCGCCTCGGGCCCCAAATCAATCACCCAGTCCGCGGCGCGAACCACATCGAGGTTGTGCTCGATGATCAGCAGGGAATGCCCCGCGTCGACGAGCCGCTGAAACACGTTCAACAAGACGCGAACATCCTCGAAGTGAAGCCCCGTGGTTGGCTCATCAAAGATGAAGAGCGTCGCCTGGATCGCCGCGACGGACGTCACGCCTTGTTTCCCCGCGGCGCGCGGCGAAACGGAGGACTCCGCCAGGAAGCTGACCAGTTTCAGCCTCTGGCTTTCCCCTCCGGACAAGGTGTTGATGGGCTGGCCGAGCCTCAGATACCCCAATCCGACTTCCTGGAGCCACCGCAGCGCGCGCGCCGCGGCCAGCGCTTCCCGGTTCTGCGGGAACGCTTCCAGGAACTCAACGGCGTCCTCCACGGTTGCGTCGAGCATGTCCGCGATCGACCAACCTTCCCCCCACTTTGAGCCGATGGGCTCCGACGCGTCCGTCCGCTCAAGATCCGCCGTCATCCGATCGTTGAGGACAAGCGCCGAGGCGTCCACGCGGGACGATCCGCGGAGCGAAGCGGAGGCGGTCGCGAAGAGGTTGGCCCTCCGGCCCGCGACGCCGCCGCGCTTCGCGGGGCGATAGCTGACGGTCGGCGCCGGCGATGAAGGCGGTTTCAGTTTCACCTCGAGCACATGCTCGCGGTAGCGCCTGCCGCCGCAATCGCCGCAGCGCACATAGACATCGCTGAGAAACTGCATCTCGATCTTCTCGAATCCCGCGCCGCGGCAGCGCTCGCACTGGCCTCGCGGGGAGTTGAAGCTGAATCCGCCCGCCTCCAAGGAGCGTTCCCGGGCCATGGGCGAGTCGGCGAACAGCTTGCGGATCGCGTCGAAGGCGCCGACATACACCACCGGATTGGATCGTGGCGTTCGGCCGAGCGCGGTTTGATCCACCATCACCACACGAGTCAAGGACTCCGCGCCGCGCAATTCTCGGAATCGCCCGCGCGCGTCCGCATCGGGCGCCTCGGTCGGGGACGCGTCGCCGCCGGATTCGGGCGCGTCATCGTCGGCGGTCTTCCCGGCTTCCGGCGTTGAACCGGGGCTCTGCCTTTGAAGCAATGCGGGCATGAGAACCTCCCGAACCAGCGTGGTCTTTCCCGAGCCGCTGACGCCTGTGACGCACACGAGGCGCTCCAACGGGATATCGACGTCGAGGTCGCGAAGATTCTGGGCTGTCGCGCCGACGAGTCGCAGCCACTTTTGGGGTGATGGCGTTTGGGACAGACGCGGAGACACGGGCCGTCGCGGCCGTGTGTCCATTCCCCGCGCGCCCCTCAGGTACTGGCCGGTGAGCGACCGCTTGCAGCTCAGAATCTCTTCGAACGGGCCATGGAAAACAATCTCGCCGCCTTTCTCCCCCTGGCCCGGGCCCAGGTCAAGAATGCGATCCGCCGCGCGCATGACGCTGGCCTCGTGTTCCACCACCACCACGGTGTTGCCGGTGTCCCGGAGCCGGTGAAGAATGTTGATCAACCGCCGTGTATCGCGCGGATGCAGCCCCACGCTGGGCTCGTCGAGGACGAAGAGCGTGTTCACCAGGCGCGTGCCCAGGCAGGTGGTGAGATTCACGCGCTCGGTTTCGCCGCCGGAGAGGGTCCGGGTGGGGCGATCCAAAGTCAGATAGCCGAGCCCCGCTTCGTTGAGATAGTGGAGACGCGCGTGGACCTCCTCAAGCACCAGACGCAGCGGGTCATGCTGCGGGCGCGCGGGGGAGTGGATCCATTCCTTCACCCAGCGCAGCGCGTCCGCCACCGTTAGCCGATAGAAATCGGAAAGTGTCCGTCGGAGCTGAGTTCGTGGCGGCTGCGGCGCCGTCTCGGAGGCCGGGGACCGCGTCCACTCCACCGGCAGCGGCCAATCCTGAGGCCAGTCGACGCGGAAGTGGAGGCTCTCGGGCCGGAAGCGCCGCGCTTTGCAGACAGGGCAGGGCGTGTAGGCGCGGTACCGGGAGAGCAGCACGCGAACATGCATCTTGTAGGCCTTGGACTCGAGCCATCGGAAATAGCCCTTCACTCCATACCACGCCCTCGGCCATTCGTGCTCCTCATCCTTCCCGTAGCCTGGCTCGCCTTGAACGACCCATTCCTGGTGTTCCTTGCTGAGCTGATGGAAAGGGATCTTGGTGGGAATGCCTTGCGCCTTGCAGGCTCGCATCAAGTCGCGCTGGCAGTCGGCGCTGACGCCGGACTTCCAGGGTCTCACCACGCCTTCGGCCAGCGTTTTCGAATGATCCGGCATCGCGAGCTGGTAATCGATGGTGATGATCCGTCCGAACCCGCGGCATTCTGGGCAGGCGCCGAGGGGATGGTTGAAGCTGAACAGCGCAGGGGAGGGCTCGGAGTAGTCGATGTCGCAGCTTGCGCAATGGAATCGGTTGGAGAAGCGGCGCGGGCTTCGCGCTTGAGCCTCCGAGCCCTTTTCGGGGGCTGTCAGGCGCCAGACCGTGAGACGCCCTTTTCCAAAGTGGTAGGCCTGCTCGCAGGCCTCGACAAAGCGGGCGCGATTCTCCGGCTTCAGGGACAAGCGGTCCTGGACAACGATCAGCGAGGAGGCGGGCGAGGATGCCAGCATGCCCGCGGCCGCTTCGATGCGGACGACGGCCTGGCCCAGCAGCAGTCGCTGATATCCCTGCCGCGCCACGAGCGAGAGGGACTCCTGCAGAGGGAGCTTCTCGCTGAGAGGAAGATCGAAAGTCAACAGCGCGTCGCCTTCGGCCGCGCTGGCATCGTCGGAGGGAGGCGACTTGCGAAGGCTTTCCCAGACATCCGCCGGGCCTTCGCGTCGGACCTGCTCTCCGCAGCCGGCGCAGTAGAGCGTCGAAAGATGGCGCCAGACCACCTTCATGTGCTCGCAGATCTCGGTCATGGTGCCGACGGTGGAGCGGGTGCTTCGAACCGCGTTCCGCTGCTCCACCGCGATGGCGGGAGGGATCCCTTCGATCCGATCGACGCGCGGCTTGTCCATGCGGTCGAAAAACTGTCGGGCGTAAGGGCTGAACGTTTCGATATAGCGGCGCTGGCCTTCGGCGAAGAGCGTTTCGAAGGCAAGGGAGCTTTTCCCGGATCCGCTCAGGCCCGTGATAACGGTGAGCTGCTTCAGGGGGATATCGAGGTCGAAATTCTTGAGATTATTCTGCCTGACACCGCGTAGGCGGATGCAAGACATGGGCCGAGGACGCGACATCACGGCGGACCTTAGGAACAGGCGGCGATCCTGGCAAGTAGCCGTTCAGATGCGGCTTCTTCGATTATTTGGGGTCGTGGTAGTCCTCGATGGTGATCACGTCGCGGTCGCGGATCCAGAGGGTGGGTTCGGGACCGGGGTTCACCAGATCCACTACCCAGTTTGTCTTGGGGTGGTTCGCGGACGCGGGACGCTCGACCTTCACGCGCGACAGATCGGAGGAAGACAGGATGAGCCCTTCAGGTTGAGTGATGACCCTATCGATTGAAAAGGTGACGGGCTGTCCTCCGTTGCCCGAGCGCCAAGTCACATTTGTGGTTGTTCCGCTGATGGAAAGCGTGATCGTGCGACTGAGACTCTCGCCCAGGAAACGCAGCCACTCCGCTCCCAGCCCTTGGAACGATCCGTTTAGAGGATGCGTGGATTCAGGGATCTCCAGGACGTCGCCCCATTGCAGCTTTTCATCCTTCCTGCCCACTTTCACCACTTGTGATCCGCCGTCGGGACTAAGGCGGCGGATGCTCAAGGCGTCCATTTGTGGCCACGCAAGGGAAGGCCAACTGGATGAGCCGTAGTTTGAGACCCGGCCGGGGCTGGAGAGTCCGCCGAATTGAGCGACCGAGCCTCGCGACGGTATTGAGCGTCCTGACGTGGCCGGCGGGTAAGGTGAAGCCGCGCTCGGCGCCTGAAGTCCTGCGTAAAGCATTCCGAGCGCCTCGTGCAGCGTGAATGTGTTCCAATCATTCGTCCCCCGCCGGAAGAGGACCGCGCTAAATCCTGTGGATTCCCGGTAGACGCGGATCGTCTTGAAGTCGGGGAGAGAGAGGGAATCCTTTGCGCCGTACCGGACCAAGGCGGCGATCACTTTTTCGTAGGATGCCGGCGTGTCGGAATTTCCCGGGCGCGGTGGGATGGCGTTAAAGTTTTTGTTCGCTGAACGATTCGAAGCCAGCTTGGCCACATCCAAAGGCGTCAACCCGTCCTCGCCGCGATCGTTCGGATTCGCTCCGTGTTTCAGCAGCGACTCAACCAGCTCCGAATGAGCATCGCCGTACTGACAAATCTCTTGGAGCAAGTGGTGGCCCATGGTCGCAGGAAGGTTGGGATCCGCGCCGGCGTCCAGCAGCATCATCACCACGTCTGTGTAGCCCCACGGAACTGCCGTCAGCGGACGATACCGGGTCTCAGGCAGGAGCAAGTTGGGGTCGGCCTTCTTTTTAAGCAGGCTTCGAATGATCGACTTCACCGCCATTCTGTCCGAGTCATTGGCGGCCGAAGACACTCTGCCGAGCGCCGCGATGAGGGGAGCGGTCCCTCCAGCCGGCGTTCGGTTCGGGTCCGCGCCCGCCTCCAGCAACGTGTCGACGGCCTCGGAGTCAGGGAAGACTTGGATCACGCGCGAGACCATCGCATTGCCCCGTTCTGGATCCAAGGGCACGCCTTTGCGTCTGAGGGTGTCAAGAATAGCGAGTAGATCCTGCCTCCAGGGTCTGCCGCCGTCGGGCACGCGACTAATCAGCCGTTCGTACAGACTGGGCTCGTAATTCCAACTCGGGTCCGCGCCGGATGAGAACAGTGATTCCACGTCGTCGGAGGTTCCATACTTGATCGCGGTTTCTAGCGGGCTGGATCCGTGTTCGCGGCCCTTGTTGACATCCGCCTTCGCTTCCAGCAACGCCGCGATGGTCGCTTTCTCCTTCCGGTCTATCGCCAGCGCGAGAGGTGTGAGGTTTCCGTGATGAGGATAATTGAACCAGCTGGAGGCTCTGCTGTTTCCCGACGTGATCAGAGCGTTCTTGTCCGCTCCCGCTTCGATGAGCAGTTGCGCGACCTGGCGTCGCCCGGCGGCAGCCGCCAAGTGCAGGGCTGTGTAGCCGTCCGACGCGGCGAGGCTGGGAGGAGCGCCGGCTTGCAGGAGTCGCTGCACGACCGCCCGATGCCCTCGCCACGCCGCCCAATGCAAAGGGCTCAGATCGCTCGGACCCCCGTTCGTGAATATCACGTGATGGCTCAGCAGAAAATCAACAACCTTCAACTGTCCTCGGGCCGCGGCGTCCTGGAGCGGAGTGACGCTCGTGTTCGCCGCCATGTTCCATCCAGGCGCTTCCAGGAGATCCGGACTGCTCTGGATCAGGGTCTCCAGCCGGCGGATCTCCTTGTCTTCGGTGTCGTCCGCCGACTGCTGCGGCGTGGACGGCGTGGAGGGGCGAAGTCCCAGCATCGCGAGATTCTGCTCGCTCAGCTTGGCCAGCGCCGTCTCGCTCGGAAACTCCCGAAGCAACCGTTGATAGTGCTGCGCCGCCTCGTTGGTCTGCCCAAGCTTTCGGTAGCTCTCCCCCAAACGAAAGACAGCGGTCGCCGCGAGCCGCCGCTGGTTGTCGATCTTCTCGATCAGCTCGCGATACGTCCGGATCGCCGCGGGAAGATCGCGCTGCGCCTCTTCCTCCATCAATCCCTTCTGCAGAAGATCAACGAGCGCGTCCGCCGTGAAGGCGCGCAGAGGAAGAAGGATGACCACCAACCACAGAGTGAGTGTTTTCATAATCTCTGGAGGGAGAGTGCGCTTTTGAGGCGGCGGAGTTGTCATCGCTTTGTAAAGTCCTCGGGGCTGGCGGATCCGATGGCCGGCGCCTTCGCGATCTCCAGGCGGTACCCGACCCCGGACACGGTGAGGATCCAGCGAGGGTTGCCCGGATCGGGCTCGAGCTTCTGGCGGAGGGAGGCGATGTGGTTGTCCACGGTTCTCGTTGTGGGGAACGCGGCGTAGCCCCAGACGACATCCAGGAATCGTTCGCGCGACACCGCTTCGCCGTCGTTTTCGGAAAGGAGACGAAGCATGGCGAATTCCTTCGGCGTGAGATGCAGGGGCTTTCGTCCGCGAGTCGCTGTCTGACGCGCGAAGTCGATGGTCGTGTCGGCCAATCGCAGGCCGCTTGTCGAGGGCAGGGCGCGCTGTTGTCGTCGGAGGAGGGCGCGAAGCCTGGCGAGGAGCTCCTCGGATCGGAAGGGCTTCACCAGATAGTCGTCCGCGCCGAGGTCCAATCCCTTGACGCGGTCGGCCCACTGGCCCTTCGCGGTCAGGAGCAGCACGGCGGCGCGACAGCCCGCGCGACGCAGCGTCTCGCACACCGAAAACCCATCGAGCCGCGGCAGCATCACGTCGAGCACAATGAGATCCGGTTGTTCCTCGGTCGCTTTGTCGAGGCCCAGCTGTCCGTCGGACGCGCTCATCACGCGGTATCCCGCCTGGCGGCAGCAATCCTCCAGGGCACGACGCATCGCGGGCTCATCTTCGACAATCAGCACTCGTGGGCCTGGCGGAGTGGAGCTCATGTCAGCGGGCGGGTTGAGTTTCGTTTGAACCCGCGGGGGGTGAGGGCGAGCCGCAGGGGAATTCCAACGTGAAGCAACTGCCCGCGCCCACCTCGCTCTGAACGCGCACGGCGCCGCCATGCGCTTCCATGATGTGATGGACGAGAGTGAGGCCGATGCCCACCCCGCGGGTTTCGCGTCGGAGCTCCGAGCCTCGACGGTAGAAAGGCTCGAAGATCCGCTGCCGCTCCGAGGCGGGGATTCCTGGTCCCTGGTCGACGACCGACAGGCGCAGAGCGTCCGGATCCCGACGCAACTCGACCACCACCTCCGCGTTCGCGGGGCTGTGTTTGAGGGCATTGTCGATCAGGTTTGTGAGGGCTCGCTCGACGGCGCGTCCATCCAGAGTCCACTCCACGGGACCTTGAGGAGCGATGACCGTCAGCCGCACCCGGGACTCCGAGGCCCGCGGGCTCATCGCCCCGCAGACCTGCGCGACCAGGCGCGCCGTATCCGTGGGCTCCGGCTCGAAGGTTTGCGCGGCTCGTTCGAGGCGGGAGAAATCGAGCGCGTTCTCCACAAGGCTCGCCAGACGCCGGCACTCCTGAAGAATGAGCTGATAGTATTCGCGTCGGCGCGAGGCGTCGCTGAAATCGTCCTTCGTGAGGTTCTCGGACAAGAGGCTGATCGCGGCCACCGGGGCGCGAAGCTCATGCGACACGCTGGAAACAAAGTTGGACTGGGCTTCCGCCAGCGCCCGCTGTCGCTGGAAGACGCGCCAAAGGACGCCGAGCCCTATCAAGGCCGTGGCCGTCATGGAGCCCAGGTAAAGAGCCGTGAACCGCGCCCGACGGTCGTGCTGCGCGTACAGCTGCGCCGGTTGGGCGAGGAGGATCGAGACCGAAAGCGCCATTCGAGAGCTCGGCGGCAGCCCCGGGGCTCGCTCCGAGCCCAGAAGCACAGGCGAGGCGTCCGTGGGCCATGCGCCAGGAGAGTGTCCGAGCGGGAAATCTCCAAGCCGTAGCTCCAGGCCGGCGTAATCCGGCAGCAACGCCTGCAAGGAGGCGAGGCTCGATTGCGTGTGCCGGGCCAGAGTTGACCGATCCATGGGCAGCCACATCGTCGATCCGGCCCGGTCCGCTTTTCGGGGGATGGGGAGGAGCAGCGCCGGCTCGTTTGTTTGGCCCCCGCCAAGCCAGAAGGGCTCCGGCGGAACGCGCGTCAATTCCTGGCGAGGGCATCTAGCCGCCAACTCCCGGACCCATTGCGATCGATTCCAAATCGCGCGCAGAGCGGCGATCTCGCCGCGGCGCTCGTTCGAGAACCGCGTGGGAGACCGCTCCATGGCCTCGAGCAGCTTGGATGTCAGGAAGCTGGGGCACTCAACAATGGCGCAGCGCAGCGCGCGGAGCAGCGGGACTTCCTCCTCGGGCGTCGTCTTGCTCTCGCGGAGGAATTCCATCGCGGCCACAGCGAGCAGCGGCAGGCCCGATTCTGTCTGCGCGGCGGAAGGAACGGCTCTGAGAAAGGACGCGACCGCGATCTGAAACTCCGATCTCGGTCCGCAGAGGATCGCGCCGTAACCAGCGAGCGGGGCCGCGTCGGGCGGGCCGATCTCGGCAAAACGCTTCCACGCGACGACGCCATCCGCCGTGTCGGCGCGGCCATTCCATCGCTCCGCGATGGCGAGTTGTTGCTGCTGTCGGGCCGAAAGCAAAGACACCCAGACCGGGCTGGAAGGGATGTCGATCAGCGGAGCGGGGCTTTCCCAGGCGCCGTCGAGCGTTAAAGCCAAAGGCGGTGTTGGGAGGAATAGGGACTTCCAGTCCGTCGACCCGTTCGTCGTAGGGGCCGGCAACGCCATCGCGTTGGCGGGGGGCCAGGCCGCGGCGTTCCGATCCGCGTATTCCTGGAGAAACCGTTGGAAATCCTGCTGCGCGAGAGTCGCGAGCCGGGGAGCGAGGACGCGCGCCTCGCGCTCAGCCCGCTGCGTGACGGCTTCGCGATCCCGAATGTGGGAGAGGGCCGCGAACCCTGCGAGCGCGAGGAACGACAACAGCACGACCAACGCGATCCCGCGAGCCAGATGAATCGATAATGAGGATCGAAATCGCGGCGCTCTCATGGACGATGCGTCAACACTACGCGCCATCATTGCCGGAGCAAGACTGATGACGTGTCATGGATTTGCAAAATCCTGATGTGTCGAGGGCGTGCGCCTCCACGAACCCAGACGCGTCTGCCTCGTCCACAGGGCGCGATCTTTGTCCGTTCACTCCGCGGAACAGGGAGCAAAGCAACGCGGGGGCGCAAGGGCGCTGGGAGGCAAGGACTGAAGAGCCATCAAATAGGGCGTGAAACGCATGACAACTCCTGTCCTCACCCGGCAAACTCGCCGGCTGCCGCTTACTTCCGCCCGCTTGAGGCGCGGGCTCGTTGGCCGATCTCTTGATCCAGCCACTTCAAGCGCTCCGCGATCCATTCTTTCATCTGCGCGACGTCCTCCTCAAAGGTCAGGCGGTCTGGATAAGCCTCTTTGAAACCACTCCAGCGAACCGCGTTGCGATGAGCGGCGCCGCCCAGCGCGCGGACGTTGTCATCGATCATGCCGTGCAGGCTTCGCAGGGAAAACAGCGTCCTCCGGAGTTGCTCCCAGCGCGCCAGGTATGCCTTGCGGTAGTCGGCGTTCGTGAGTAGGCGATCGAAGAGATGGTTCGAGAGCCAGGCGTCGGCGCCCACGCGGCTTGCCTCCCAGTTGCGTCCGAACGTCGCATCGTAATCCCATGGGGCGAAAAAGAATCGGGGAAGAGGCCCGTTCGTCGTCGGCATGTCGCGCGCGAGTATCAGGTTCTTGTCGAACCCATCCATATTGCTGGTGAGGAGCACCAGGAGGTGAAAGTCGATGGTGTTCCCTAGATCGAGCCTCGCCGCGATGCCTTTTTCGGGGTCAAAGAAGTCCGCGTCCTTTGTCGTGCTGACAAAGCGTTGGAATCGATCAAGCGGGCCCCAATACTCTCTGAGGAGAGGGTCCGGCTCCCGCTGCTCGAATCCTCCATGACCGAGCCGATTGAAGCCGGCGGCATGGTCCACGGCCTTGTAGATGGCGGCGTGATGGAGCGCGTTGCTGTCAAAACGTCGAAACCCGAACATCGAGCGGTCGACCCGCTCCATGAGCAGGTAGGCCCCATGATACCTCCCGTTGAGGTTCACCTCCACAAAGCGGCTCGCCGACGCGAACCGTGGAGCGTTCGAAACGGACAGGGACCGAAACAGGTCGTAAGACAGCTTATGCCGCATCAGGGAACGGTCGACGAACGCGGCATTGAGGACCCAATGGGAGCTTTCGCGCATCCCCAGCCACGGCGTCGGCTCGTCCAGCGTCAGGCCGAAGGATTTCTTTGGGTAGCGGAGCGAGCTCGCTCCATGCAGCTTTACGACCCCGGCGTGGACCAGGTTGCTTCCTGCTTCCTGTCCTTTGGGCGGGACGCATCTCACATGACAGGCCACCTTGCGTTCGGAGACGACGAGTTCTTCCGTTTGGAGAAAAATCACCGGCAAGTGGGACTCAAGCCCGGCTTCGCCAGCGAGAGTCGCCACGCGCAGCCATTGCGCCACGGCGAGGAGACAAAGCAGCTTTTTCATAGAGCGTTCCTTCTGTAGTCGGTGAGCGTCAGAACGCAAGCCGGCTTGAAGCCCATCAGCGTTGAAGTCGGGATTCCCGCCGCAGCGCCTGGGTTCGCAGCTGGCGCAGTCGCTTCATCGGGCTTTGGGCGTCGCGACCGAAGGTGTCGTGGAGGCGCACATACTCAGCATAGAGGCGATCGTACACCTGTTTGCGCCCGCGGTTCGGCTGATAGCCGTTGCCTTGCGTTCGCGCCATCGCGCGCGTGGCGGCGGTCATGTCCTTGTGCAACCCGGCGGCGACCGCCCCGTGCATCGCGGCGCCCAACGCGCAGGTTTGCTCGGAAGCCGCAACACGGATCGGAAGTCCTGTCACGTCCGAATAGATCTGCATGAGCAGCGCGCTCCTTTGCGCCAAGCCGCCGCATCCGACGAGTCTA
Organism: Verrucomicrobiota bacterium; assembly: GCA_016199985.1. Classification (GTDB taxonomy): domain Bacteria; phylum Verrucomicrobiota; class Verrucomicrobiia; order Limisphaerales; family UBA11320; genus UBA11320. Next base: position 144,212 of record JACQFQ010000061.1, read on the forward strand.
TGAATCCGCACGCCCTGCGAGGTGAACGCCTCGATGATGCGACGCGTGCCGAAGGCGGTCGCCTCGATGAGCGCGCGGTAGATCTCATGAGGGCGCGTTCCCAGGGTGGCGCCGAGAAGGCAGCCGCTGAGCGCTGAATCCATGAGCACCGATCGACAGCCGTTCCACCAATCCAACGCGAGCAATCCGCTCTCGCCCGGAACGAGCTTCGCGGCTTCGCTCTCCAGCCGGGCGTAGACGGTCTGTTTCCGGCGCCTCGCCTCGGCCTGGACGGACGCGGGGGCGCCGTGCTCGACATACCACGCGAACAAGTCTCCGACTCCGGCCTGGCCGGCCTCATAGCCCCAGCTTCCCGCGATCACCCCGTCCTGAACGACGCCGCACATGCCTTCCACCCATTGCGGTTGGTCGCCAACCAGAAGGTGGCAGGTCGATGTGCCCAGGATCATCACCATTTCCCCCGGGCGGCTCGCGCCGCAGGCGGGAACAGCGACGTGGGCGTCGATGTTGCCGACCGCCACCGGCGTGCCCTCGCGCAGTCCCAGCCGTCGCGCCATGGCGGCCGTCAGCCCGCCGGCGCGGGCGCCGGGGGGGAGCAGATCGGTGGAGAGTTTTTCCGCGACGACATTCGCGAGCCTGGGGTGCAGCGCCTTGAAGAAATCGCGCGAGGGGTAGGTCCAGCCGTCGCGGGAGTCTGGATAGACCCGCATGGCCTTAAAGCCGGCGGCGGACAGCCCGCGACGCTCCTGGCCACAGAGCTTCCAGACAATCCAGTCGCCGGCCTCGATGAAACGGTCCGCTTCGGCATAAACCGCCGGCGCGTGTCGGAGGGTTTCCAGAAGCTTGGAGAAAAACCATTCGCTGGAATACCGGCCGCCGTAGGCCTTCATAAAACGCTCGGCGCGCGATTGACCGATGGCATTGATGTGGTCGGCCTCGGGTTGGGCCGCGTGGTGTTTCCAGAGCTTGGCGTAAGCATGAGGCTCGCGGCGCCATCGCGGCTCGAGGCAGAGGGGCGTTCCGTCGGCGCGAGTGGGCAACATCGTGCACGAGGTGAAGTCGGTTCCGACGGACAGAATCTGGTCGCCGCGAATCCCGGCCTGTTTCAGCGCCTTGGGCACCGCTCCGTGGAGAGACTCCAGATAGTCGCCGGGATCCTGGAGGGCGAACTCGGGAGGCAGGCGGTCCTGGGTTCCGGGGAGGCGCTCTTGGATCGAGCCATGCCGGTAATCGTGAACCGCGCTTGCGGCCTCCTCGCCGGTGTCAACGTCCACGACGAGCGCCCGCGCCGACAAGGTTCCAAAGTCGATGCCCAGCGCGTAGCGACGAGGGCTCCTGAGTGATCGGGAAACCATGGGGGCAAAACTGAGCGACAAGCCCGAGATTGAAAACCACAAATTGGGCCGGGGGCCTGCCCGACAACCCTCACAGATTCGCGACGACTCTCACGAAGAGGAATCCCTGGGGGTCCGCGGCGTTTGGCTTGAGGCGGATCACCACCTGGGTCGACGCGTCCGATTGCGGCGTTTCCTGCGCGCTCTCGAGCCGCGCGCCCACCGGCTCCCATCGCGCGAGATCGAACGATATCTCCACCTGATAGTTCACCTCGGGCGCCGCCGTTCGCCTCCGATAGCTGAAGACGAACGCGCCGTTGACGTCCACCCCGAGCGATTGAACCGGCCCACGATCCGGCCGCGTCGGGGAGAGCGCGAACACGTACTCTGCGATGTTGTTGATGCCGTCTCCGTCGGGATCGGCTGTCGGCTGGAGCAGATCGGCCGCGGCCCCCGCAGGGAAGGCCATGGCGGCCCAGGCTTGATAGCCGGCGATCGGGGGCGCGTTGGGCCCGCCGAGCGTTGGTCCTTGGAGCCACGCGAGCGGACCGGTCGTGTCGGGCCAGCGTCCGATCACCACGCCGGGCGAGATCGGACCGTAGTCGAATCCATCCACGCGTCGCAGAAGGGCTCCGGTCGCGTCCGCCGACACCAGGAAAACCTGCTCGCCGGCGCTCGAGAAGGCGAAGGGGACCAGGCTTGCGGGGTTTCCGAGCTTGTTGAAATCCGATTCGCGCAACACGAGGCGCGCGTTCGGCGCGAGTTGAACGCCCAGGGGAAAGCGGTACTTGCGATAGTTGTCAGCGGAGTCCGTGACGAACCAGCCGCTGAGGTCGATGGCGCTTGAAGCGACGTTGATCAGTTCGATGGCGTCCGTGGCCGGCGCGATGGAGGCCGCGACGAGCTCATTGATAAGGATCCGACGATCGGTTCCGATCCCGGTGTAGCCCGGCGTTCCATGGAACTCGCAGCTTGCCCGCCAATGCGCGGGATCCGACAACCACGCCGACCTTCCTGCGGATGTCGGAGGAGCGGACGCCGCGTCGATGAGCTCCAAGCTCGCGCCCTGTCCATTCGCCAGCGCGGGCCAGGCTCCAGCGACGCCGTACAGACAGGAGAATAGGGGCGCTCCCAGCGCGTCGAGGACCGTGACGATCTCTCCTTCGTTCGCGAGCGAACCGGTCCAGGGCCCTGTCGCCCGAAGCCCATTGACGTGGTAGGGGGAGCTGTTGCTCAGGTAACGCGCGTCGAAGAGCGCGCGGTCCTTGGCGACCACGATTCGCTGCTGCGAGGACAACAGCGTCGGACGCGGGAACCGGAACGCCACGGCCTGCGTGATCACCACGTCGGACAAATCGATCGTGCCGCCCGAGGTGTTCAGAAACTCGAGGAACTCGGTTCCGGATCCGTCCATCGGGTTGTAGTGGATCTCCGAGAGAAGCAGGTTGGCCGCCGAGGCGCGCGGGACGCTGTCCGGCACGAGGAAGGCCTCGACCAACCCCGACCAGTCGGAGCCGGCGAAAGTGCGCGCCCGGATGAGGCTGGGTTGGTTGACGATGAACTGCGCGTCCACAGGCTGCGAAATCGCGATCAGCTCAAACTTGAAGCTCATGTCCGGGCTGGTCGGCGCGCGCTGATGGATCTCAACAGCGAGGAGATTGTTGGCGGCCTGAAGCGGGACGCTTGAGGGGGGCAGGGTGAGCTCGAGGTAGGTGGATTCGTCGGCGCCCGAGACATCGAGCACCGCTCGTGTCACCGAGGTCACGATCCCGGTGGGCATGTTGCTGCGCCAGACCTCGGCGCCGTTGAGGTAGACCACCGCGCCGTCGTCCCGGACAAGCCGGAATCGGATCGCGGAGTATTTCGCGATCGCGGGCGCGTCGAAGGTTTTTCGAAAGTAGGTGGTGATGTTGCGCTGGATGCCCGCCAGCGCGGGATCGGTGTCCACAAAGCCGGCCACCGTGCTTTCGTCCCCGTCGCCGTAGCCGATTTCAGCGGCGCCGGACTTCCATGCGGAGTCGTCGAAGCCCTGCGTCTTCCACGCGGCGGCCGGTTCGACACCGTTGTCGAGGAAGCGCCAAACCGCGTTCGACTGGATCAGCTTGCTCTGCAGGAGCGCCGAGTTGAGCCGCCGGGCCGCCGGATTGATCTTGCCTCCGGGGAGACGCGGATCCGATCCGTCGGTCGTGAAGTAGACCGCGCCCACCTCGGTGGCGAACAACAGAGGATATCCCAGCGGCACGACGCCGTTGAGCCGGCTCAGGACCGGCGGGTCGGCGGGCCACCATCCGGCGCGCCTCTTGAACTGACCGATGAGGGCCGCGGTGCGTTGGGGAAAGTAGGTTTCGCGAAGATACTTCCACTCGTTCGCCCATTCCTGGTCGCGATCCCAGGGCAGCGCGCTGACGCTGCTGCTCGGCTGCCAGCGCGCGGTCTCCGCGATGATGGCGTTGGTGAGTTCGTTCATCCGCGCCTCATACAGCGCGCCGGCGCGCGCCGGCGTCAGCATGCCGTCGTTGTAGCAGTGCCGATAGGCCCGATCCCGGAACAAGGACCTGAAGTCCGGATGAACCATGAGCGCGCTAAAGATCCCGTCGGGGACGTCCTGATCCGTGCAGTCCGCCACGATGTCCTGGAGAGTGATGTCGGAGTCCTGCTCGAAGAATTTCCATCCGCCCTGGTTGGTCGTTCGCGGCCCCGCGGAGGACCAGTTGTGCTGGCCGGACCAATCCCAGTCGTTCCCCGCGTAGAAGCTCAGCAGCATGTAATCGCAAAGATTGGTGAGGTCGATCCACTGTTGCGCGTTGGTGAAGTTGTTGAGGCTGGCCTTCAAGGGGGTCCACGCGTCCCGCCATGTGCCTTGGTCCCCATGGTCGCTGCCGCTGACCGCCGCCGCGGTGAAATGGAAGTCCACGGAATTGCCCTGATAGTACGAGGCCATGTAGTCGTCGTCGGCGTGCTCGTGGATGTGGTAGATCCCGTGATACTCGCCGTTCAGGAAGAGGTGCACCTGGCGTCCATGCTTTCCCGGCTGGCCCATGAGCAATTGCATTTCATCAATCCAGGGGTTTCGCGTGAGCTGCGCGTCGCCGCTTCGGTTCACGGGCGGATCCCCATAGGGCGTCGGCGGGTTTTCCGCGGTGCCCAGCCAGTAGAACGTGTCGTGCGAATGGCTGCGCAATCGGATCGATTTGAACGAGGTCGCGGCGTTGTCCGGGACCATCGAGCCGCGCGCGAACAAGGGATACTGGAGTCTCGAATGCCCGAAGTCCGAGCTGAAGTGAGCGGCCATGCTCAGCTTCGGCGACCCGAGGCTGGTGGTGCCCGTGGCGGTGATGCCGCAATCGATTTGAAAACCCTCTTCCTTGCCCTGGGGATCGAAGAGCTCAATGGACGCAGGATGCTCGGCGACCTCCAGGTTTTGCGGCAAGACCACGGACACAGCCGGCAGCGCGAGCAGCGCGTCGTCCATCAACGGTCCGTACACGGGGTGCTTTGTGATCGTGGTGGTGAGAACACTCTGGCTCACCACGCCGTCCACCGCGGGAGAAGTGTCCCCGTTGATGAACAGATAGGTCTGCGTCTGGATCGGGGCGTAAGCGGCGCGGGCGCTTTGGGCGAAGGCCCGGATGATTCGCGTGCCGCGAGTGCCCCCGCTGGTGTTCGGCTTGATGGGGATGGGGTTCGTGTAGGTCGTGCCATGCGTCGCGGTCGGGACCGAGCCGTCGGCGGTGTAGCGGATGATCGAATCGGGGATCGTCGAGGTCAGTGTCAGAAGGAAGGACTTCGTGAAAAACCCATGGGGCGCGCTGAACGTCACTTCATTCGCGCCCACTTCCGTGGTGGGTCCGTTGGTCTTCCCCGGAGTCGGCGCTGGAATGAAGCCCGGCTTGCCGTCAGGCCCGATGCCGAACGCCACGCCGGGGAAGAATTCCGACGCGCGAAGCTCGCCCAGGATCTGCGACCCGTCGGGCGCCACAAGCTCAACACGGCTGCCGCCCGAGCTGAGCGCAAAGTTCGCATGGAGCAGCGTCGTCGCAGGCGGACCGAGCCCGCGCCCGTCGGCGAGGATGACCACAAACCCGTTCGGCGGGACGAGGGTCGACGGAATCTTCCATCGGGTGCGGTCGCTGTGCTGGTCCGTCAAGTAGTAACCGCCCAGATCCACCCATTGCGGTCGCTCATTGTAGAGCTCGATCCAGTCCTGCGGCGCGGAGTTTTCGTCGGGGACTCCGCCGATCCCGGTGGCGACCATCTCGTTGACGCGGACTTGTGGCTCCTCGATGGGGAGGGCGATGACGCCCGAGGCGGTCAACCCCGCGAGGTCCCGCGCCTGCAACCGAAAGCTCGCCGACGTCGCGCCCAGCGGCAGCGGCTTGGACAGCCGGAGCTCCGTTCCCTTGATCTCAACCAGCCCGTTGCCGTCGTCGCCCAACCCCGCCACGAGGCTGAACACAACGCGGTCGAAGGCGTCCGGATCCGCCGCGCTCAGGTTGCCGAGCAACGCGCCGGGTTGGGCGCGCGCGCTCAGCGACGAGGCGTCCAGGAGGATGGCGGTGGGCGGATGAGGCGCCGCCACGGCGAGGGTGAATGATTTCTCGAGGAGACGCGCCGGTTCCTTGGTGTCCGTGGCGCGAACGCGCACGGAGAATGTCGCGCCCGGGGCCTGACCGGAGAAATCGAAGGGGCTTGGCAGGATGTCGCCGTTCAGGAGCGTGAACTTCGCGTTGTCCGTGTCGCCGGCTCCCGGGACGAACGTCAGCGCATGCGTCGCGCCGCTCTTGCGGTCGATCACGTCGAGGTGACCGATGGGGGCGGACTGATTGGGGAAAAACTGGTTGTTGCGGAGCGCGATGTCATCGGGGGCGGGCGTCTTGGCGATGTGCTCGAGCGTGAGCGCTTGCCAGATGGGGTTGCGATCCCCGCCTTCGTTCGCGCCGAAAAGATCGCCCATCTCGACCACGAAGCGGTTCGTCGTCGAGACGAACTGGTAGGTGTAGAGCGTCGCCCGGTTAACGGAGTAGGACTGTCCCGGCGAGGCCCCGAGCGAGGTGATCTCATCCACCGCCTGCAGCCCTCCCAGCCGGATGTCCCATCTGCGGTTCTCGGGGTTGTTTCCGGAGATCAGGATCTGCAGCTTGTACTCCTCGCCGTTGGTGACGGTCAGGCTCGCGCGCAGCCTTTCTCCCCCGGCGGAGTTGGCCCAACGGATGTCGAAGAGAATCTCCTCCAGCTGATTGGCGTCCGCGCTCGATCCGAACTCCGGCTTGGCCTGCCAGGCTTGCACCACCTGCGGGCCGGTCAGCACGGCGCCCTTGATGGTTTGCGTGTCCGGGAGAAACTTGACGCCATGCACCGTGCGGACGGGATCGTCCGGGCTGAAGTTGATGGCATAGGTGAATTCGCCATCCAGATCCAAGTCCTGGGGCCCCGCAATCTGCTGGATGGCGCCGAGCAGGACGACCGTGTTGCCGAAGAGACGGGGCGGGGACACGAAAACAAAGCCGAGAACCAACATCACCCAGGGAAGAATGAGAAACGCGAAGGAGCGCGCCTTGCGTCCGTGGAACGACAGGGGGTTGAACATCACAGTAATCGGACCCTTAAACCGTTCATCGAGCAAGTCTTTTGTCATGCAAAGCGTCCGGGATCCATGGTGGATCGCGCCGCCCATAGAGTGTTTCGGCAGAACTTGGCGGGGCTGAGGGCGGCAGAGCGGCGACCTAATCCATTGTTGAGGCCGTTCGCGTTCATGTCTGTCGATCCACAATGCGCAGAAGAGGAGACGCTCACGGGGAGGCGCCATGGAGCTGACGGACATGTTCGGGGAAGGGGCAGTCGTTGCAGAGGGCATCGGAGTGCTCGCAGAAGTCGCTGACGATTTGCAGCAGGCCTTGTTGCGCCGCCGCGGTCTTGAGCAGGCTGCGGGAGGCTTCGCCCTGCAGGAGTCGATGGCGCGCGAGGCGCAGCACGGCGTTGTCCTGCGCTGCGGGCCACTCGAAGTAGCGCGATTCGACCGTGTCGGCGACCGCGCGGTCCCCGCCTTCAATCGCGCGCATCCACAACCAGGGCAGGATCGCGTTCATCGCCACATCCGTCAGGCGCGCGCGGCCCAGCAGCGCGCGATCCTCCTCGGCCGGCGACGAGCGCAGCGTCCAATGCCGGCGCCAAAAGGGATCCGCATGATCGCAGAGCCGCTCGCGCAACGATGCGATCCATTCCCTCCGGCCCGGGTGTGATTCTCGCGACCATTGCTCGAGCCCTTCGGCCCATCGGGGATTCATCAACCAATGCGCCGCGAGCGCGAGCCGGCGTTGGGGGTGATTCGCGGGACGAATGTGGTGCAGCTGCCAGGCGGAGCGCGGCAAGGGTTGGGCGCGCGCAAACGTCGAGTCCCGTCGCCACCACGTCGAGTAGCGTTCCCAGAGGTCGAGCGCCGCCTCGCCGCCGCGGGGCGGATGCTCGGGGAGCAGGTTCGCCATGCCCAGGAGGCGCGCCTGCGTCCGCTCCACGGAATCAAGGCCTTTTCCCAGATGGGCGGCTTGCTCGCCGATCCACTGCATGGGCCAGGCGTTCTGCTTGTATCCCAGGGCGCGGAAGGCGAAGGCCCACAGCGCGCCGATCCATCCCTGCCATCGCGCGGCGCGCAGGAGCCGCTGTCCGCGCGCCTCGAGTCGCACGCGCGCCGCGTCCCGGATCAGGGCGGCTTGCGCGGCGTCGGGGAGGGATTGCAGGGGCATGCGGCATTGGCCGGATGTCGGCGGAGACCAGGGATTCCACGAAGGACTTCCATGCCAGCGGAACAGCTCGGCGATGGGGGCGTCGAGATGGTCCGCAAGAACGAGCGTGGGAAGCTCGGGGGCCGACTCCGCCGCCCACACGACATGAAGGATCACACGGCTGTAGCGGGGATTGTCCCGATGCCGATGCGCGCGCCATCCGCTGGAGCGAAGATCAATCTCGACGTCTCCTCGCGCCGCTGAATCGCCCTGCCGTCGGATGAGGGCGTCCTGGAAATCAGGGCCCGCCTCGCGGTTCCAAAACCCCGGATGCAGGATCTCCAGCGCTCGTCCGTCGGTGGTCGCCAATGGACTTTTTCGAAGCCGCTGATGCGCCCAGGCGGCCTGCAATAGTCGTTCAGGCGGTGTTTCGCCCTCGGCTTCGCGAAGGAAGGCGGAGTCGAATGCCCGGGCCCGAAGCTCGGAATAGAGTGAAGGAACCTCCCAGCTCACAACGGAGATGGGTATAGAAAGCTCTTCGCGAGGAGTCAAGGATCCGCAGGGACCAGTTGGTAATTCTTTGCGATCTGGGCAAAGCGCCGGCATTGGTCCTCCGACCAGGAGAGCGGGCGTCCGAGCGCCTCCGCAAGCAGGCTCGCGACCCTCGGCGCGACCTCGAGCGCGGCGGCGACATCCATGAAAAGGCATCGTGTGCGACGCGCTAACACGTCCTCGACGGTGCGGGCCATGTCCTCGTCGGCGGCCGCGCGAACCTGTCGGGCCGTGACGGGAAGCCTCGGATGCAACGGCTCATCGTCGGGCGAACCAGTCCCGGCGCGTTCGCCCGCTCCCACATCGATCGCGAGGCCAGCGGTCCCGCAGGCGCGCGGCGGCCATCCGCCGATCCGGAGCGCCGTGTCCACGATCTCCTCGGCCATCGCGCGATAGGTGGTCCATTTGCCGCCTGTCACTGAAATCAATCCCGTGGGCGAGACGCCGATGTGGTGTTCCCGCGAAACGCCAGCGGTTCGGCGCGCGCGGTCGGACGAGGGGAGCGGACGCAGTCCCGCGAAGACGCTCAATATGTTTTCCGGACCGATCGGTTGATCGAGATAGCGTCCCGCCTCGCGTCTCAGAAACGCGACCTCCGCGGGCAAAGGCATCGGGTGGGAGCGGGCTTGGTCGACGGGGGTGTCCGTGGTGCCGATGAGGCAGCGGTCCATCCAGGGGATGGCAAAGAGCACGCGTCCGTCCTCGGTTTGGGGAACCATGAGCGCGCCGGGTCCGGGGAGGAACTCGCGTCCGACAACGAGGTGCGCTCCCTGGCTGATGCGAACGCTCGGCGCGGCGTTGGGCTCCGCCTGTCGACGGAGGTCGTCGGTCCACGCTCCGGCGGCGTTGACGATGACGCGCGCTTGAATCTCGAACGCGTCGCCGCTTTCCGAGTCGCGCGCCCGCGCGCCGAAGACCCTCCCTTCGCGAACGAGGAGCGCCGTCGCCTCGCAGTAGTTGAGCGGCAGGCCGCCCTGAGCCGCGAGGGTCCGGGCGAGCGAGACGGCGAGCAGCGCGTCGTTGAACTGCGCGTCCCAGTATTTCACTCCGCCGCGCAGACCTTGTTTGCGGAGGGTGGGGAGTTCGCGGGACGCGGCCTCCGCCGACAGGACCTCGGTGTCGCCGAGTCCCAGCGATCCCGCCAGGCCCTCATACAGCTTGAGTCCCGCGCCGTAGAACGCCTTTTGCCAGGCGGAATGGACGGGGATGATGAAGGGCAGGGGCCTGACGAGGCCCGGCGCGTTTTGCCGCAGGATCCCCCGCTCGCGGAGCGACGCGCGCACGAGCCCGAGGCGGCCCTGCTTGAGGTAGCGAACGCCGCCATGAACGAGCTTGGTGCTGCGGCTGGAGGTTTCGGACGCGAAATCGAATCGTTCGAGAAGCACGACGCTCAGGCCCCTGGAGGCCGCGTCGAGAGCGGTTCCCAATCCGGTCGCGCCGCCGCCGATGACGAGGACGTCCCAGATTCTCGACGCTCCCGCCGCCTCCGCGAGGAGTCGTTCGCGTCGCATCACTCCTCCCAGCGTTTCGCCCGTTCCAGCGCCTTTCGCCATCCAGCGACCAAGGAGGTCCGACGCGGCGCCTTCATTCCCGGGGTGAATCGTTGGTCCGCCTGCCATTGCGCGGCGATCTCGGACCTGCTTTTCCAGAAGCCCACCGCGAGTCCCGCGAGATAGGCCGCGCCCAGCGCGGTGGTCTCGGAGACCCTGGGTCGCACGACCGGGACGTCGAGAATGTCCGCCTGAAACTGCATCAGAAGATTGTTGCGGCTGGCGCCGCCGTCCACCCGCAGCTCTTTCAAGCGAATGCCCGAGTCCGCCTCCATGGCGTGGAGGATGTCGCCCACCTGATACGCGATCCCCTCCAGCGCCGCTCTCGCGATGTGCGCGGCGGACGTGCCTCGGGTGATCCCGAGCATCGCGCCGCGGGCATAGGCGTCCCAGTGCGGCGCTCCGAGCCCGGCGAACGCGGGCACGAGATAGACGCCGTCGGTGTCGGGAACCTTCGCCGCGAGCGCTTCCACCTCGGAGGAGTCGCGGATGATCCGGAGTCCGTCGCGCAGCCATTGCACCACGGCGCCCGCGATGAACACGCTCCCCTCCAGCGCGTATTCCGTCTTGCCCCCGACGCGCCACGCGACGGTCGTGAGGAGGTTGTTTTTCGAAGGCACGATCTTCGTTCCGGTGTGCATCAGCATGAAGCAGCCGGTGCCGTAGGTGTTCTTCACCATCCCGGGGCGCGAGCAGACTTGTCCGAACAGCGCGGCTTGCTGGTCGCCCGCGATGCCCGCGATGGGCACTTTCGCGAGAAGCAGATCGGTTTCGCCATACACCTCGCTGGAGGACGCGATGCGGGGAAGCATGGAGCGCGGGATGTCGAAGCAGCTGAGGAGGTCGTCATCCCAGTCTCCGGTGCGAAGGTTCATCAGCAGGGTGCGCGAGGCGTTGCTCACGTCGGTGATGTGGCAGCGTCCGCGCGTGAGCTTCCAGATCAGCCAGGTGTCGACGGTGCCAAACAGCAGATCGCCCTTCTTGGCGAGCGTCCGGGCGCCCGGGACGTGCTGGAGGATCCACTGGATTTTCGTCGCTGAAAAATAGGCGTCCAGAACAAGCCCGGTCTTCTTCCGGATCATCGGGGCCAGCCCGCGCGCCCGGAGCTTGTCGCAGGCGGGGGCGGTGCGGCGATCCTGCCACACGATCGCGTTGCAGACAGGCTCGCCGGTGCGACGATCCCAGGCCACGGTGGTCTCTCGCTGATTGGTGATGCCGATGGCCGCGATGTTCGAAGGCGGGATCCCCGCGCGCGCCACCACCTCGGCGGCGACGCCCGACTGCGACGCCCAGATTTCGCGAGGGTCATGCTCCACCCAACCCGGCTTGGGATAGATCTGATGAAACTCCTTTTGCGCGACCGCCACGACAGACCCCGTGACGTCGAACAGAATCGCGCGCGAACTCGTGGTGCCTTGATCCAGGGAGAGGATGTATTTCATATCTGGAGAGCGGGTGGGAAATGGGGGGAGATGCCTCAGGCGGGTTGCCACGCCCATTGATAGAACAGCGCGCCGACGACTCCGCCGACGATGGGTCCGAGCACCGGAACCCAGGAGTAGGCCCAATCGGATCCGCCTTTGCCCGGAATGGGCAGCAGCGCGTGCAGGAGTCGCGGGGCGAGGTCGCGCGCGGGGTTGATGGCGTATCCGGTGGGTCCGCCCAACGAAACGCCGATCGACCACACCAGCACGCCCACGAGGCAGGGGCCGAACCCTGTCGCGAAGCCCGAGGCCGGGAGGAGATTCTTCGGGGATTGGATCGCGAGGACACCGCAGACCAGCACAAAGGAGCCAATCGCCTCGGTGAGGAAGTTGGAGGGCAGGTGGCGCAGCGCCGGTCCTGTGCAAAACACGGCGAGCTTGTCCGCGGGGTCGGGTGTTTCCTTCCAGTGAGGCAGATAGGCCAGCCAAACGAGCGCGGCGCCGATGCCCCCGCCGAGCATCTGCGCGGCGAGGTAGGTCGGGACGTCCGCCCAGGCGAATTTGCCGATGGCAGCGAGACCGAGCGTGACAGCGGGGTTCAAATGAGCGCCGCTGACGGCGTTCGAAGCGTAAACGCCGACCGTCACGGCGAACGCCCAACCGGCGGTGATGACGATCCATCCGCCCTGATGGCCCTTGGTTTTCTTGAGAACAACGTTCGCGACCACTCCGTCGCCCAGCAGGACGAGCAGGAGGGTTCCGATGAGTTCAGCGGAGAACGGGGACATGGGTTTTGGATGACATTATTGGATATGATGTTGGAGCGACGCGGGAAGTTAGGCGAAAACCCCGGGCGTTGTCTACCCCGGGGCCTTATTGGCCGTCACGAGGCCACGTGGAACGCGGGCTGAAGTTTGGCAATTACCCTCCCTCGCTCCCTCAGTCCTTTGTTGGAATCGGTCTGAATCTTCGTCGAGCACGCGCCGTTTTCGTGGATCCGTTCCATGAAAATGGATTTAAGCAGGGACGCGGAGTCGCGGGGACGCAGTAGGGACAAGGAATGAAACCGCGGATGGCAGGTATGTGGTTAGTCAAGGGGAGACTGCACTTTCGATAGGTTTTGTGGGGGTTTCGAGAAAGAGAAAGACCGCTTCGTGAGCGAGTCTCTCTCCTCCCCGTTTTCTTAGGCAGTCGTTGTATACCGCCGCAGGCGGCTA
>JACQFQ010000063.1 GCA_016199985.1 Verrucomicrobiota bacterium
AACCCGCTACTTCGTCTCCAGCTGCGAAGCCACGCAGAGAAGCCCGGAGTCCATGGCTCAGGCGATCCGATCCCACTGGAGTTGCGAGAGCCGCCATTGGCAACGAGATGCGTGCTGGCGGGAGGACAAGTGCCTGCTGCGCAACCCCACTGGCGCCTGTGCGCTAGCCCTCATCCGCGCCACCATCCAGAGCCTAGTCCGCTGGGCGGGGCGAGGCTCCTTGCCTGAGGTCTTCGAGGACGTAGCCCACGATCTTTCTCTCGGCCTCGGTTGGCTCAAGCAACGTCGTTTACACCGATGAAACAAAAAGCCGTGGCTTCCGCATCGACGCGCGCGAGTTCCTCTTGCGCTGTGGGGCAATGATTGTGTTGGATGCGTGGGATGGTTTGCTCCGCAAGCCGTTCCGACGCCGATGAAAGACATCATGCCACCGCCGCCAGCCTTGGTTCATCAAGAACAGAAGGCGATCCAGGAACTCTTTCACAAGAACGTCCTGCCCACCTACAGCCGCTTCGATCTCGTCCTGAACCGCGGCCAGGGGAGCTGGTTGTTCGATGTCAACGGCCGTCGCTACCTGGACTTGGGCGGAGGCATCGCCGTGTGCGCGCTCGGACATGCTCACCCGGCCATAACAGAAGCCCTGGTGGAGCAATCCCGGAGGCTCGTCCACGTTTCCAACCTTTACTACCACGAGCCCCAAGGCCGATTGGCGCAGAAGATCGTAAGCCATCTGGCTGACGGGAAGGTTTTCTTCTGCAACAGCGGCGCGGAGGCCAACGAAGGGCTGTACAAACTGGCGCGCAAGTTTGGGCATGCCGACGGACGCTTTGAAATCCTTACCGCCCTGAACTCCTTCCATGGACGAACGCTGGCGGGCATCGCTGCCACGGGCCAGGACAAGGTGAAGAAGGGGTTCGAACCGATGGTTCCCGGGTTTCGTCATGTTCCTTACAACGATCTCGACTCGGTTCGCGCCGCGCTGTCGCCGTCGACCGTCGCGATCCTGATCGAAGGCATCCAGGGCGAGGGCGGCATCGCGCCCGCCTCGCGGGAGTATCTCTTGGGCCTCCGGGCTCTTTGCGATGAGAAGAGGCTGTTGCTCCTGATGGACGGGGTGCAGTGCGGGCATTTCCGGACAGGACGGTTCCAAAGCTTCCAGCGCGCGCTGGAGGACACTGCCGGCGGCGAGGGTTTCCTGCCCGACGGCCTATCGATGGCCAAGTCCCTCGGCGGCGGCTTTCCGATTGGCGCGTTCTGGGTTCGGGAGCGCCACGCGGGTCTTTTGGGCCCGGGCTCGCATGGGACCACATACGGCGGAACGCCCTTGGGCTGCGCTGTGGCGCTGAAGGTTTTTGAGATCATCGAAAAGGAAGGCCTGGCGGACAACGCGCGCCAGGTCGGCGAGTTTTTGCAGCGGGAGCTGTTACGGCTTCAGGCCCTGCATCCGAGGCTGCTCGCGAACGTCCGCGGCGTCGGCTTGATGATCGGATTCGAGCTCGCGCGAAACATCCCCGCGTTCGCCGGGTCGGAGAAGGCGCCTTCCCAGCAGATGGTGGCGCGCCTTCAGGAGGCCGGCGTCATCGTGATTCCATCGGGGACGCATGTCCTGAGACTGCTGCCCGCGTTGAACCTCTCGCGGGCGGAGGCGGAGCAAGGGATCGAGATCATTGAATCCGTCTTGGCAAAGCTCGCGTGATCTGCTCAGTGTTCCCGCTTTCCCGCGCCCCGGGAACTTGAAGCCATGAAACACTTGTTGAGTCTTGAGTCGATGCCGCGCGAAGCCATGGACGCTGTCCTTCAGGCCGCCGCGGGGTTCAAGCAACATCGGAACAATCCCGATCGGAAGCCTCTCTCCGGCCAGACCTGGGCCTTGATCTTCTCCAAGTCCTCGACCCGAACCCGCGTGAGCTTCGAGGTCGGCATTCATGAAATGGGCGGACGCCCCCTGTTTCTCAACGCCAATGATATTCAACTCGGACGCGGCGAGCCCATCAAGGACACCGCCCGTGTGCTCGGACGCATGGTCCACGGCGCCGTGATCCGAACCTTCGCCCAGCGGGATGTCGAGGAATTCGCCCGATACTCGGGAATACCCACCGTAAACGCGCTCACGGACGACGAGCATCCCTGCCAGGTTCTCACCGACATCCACACCTTTCAGGAGCGTCGGGGACCGATCCAGGGCAAGGTGGTCACATTCGTCGGCGATGGCGCCTGCAACATGCCGATCTCATGGATCTTCGCCGCGGCGAAGCTCGGATTCGAGCTCCGTATCGCCGCGCCCAAGGCGTTTCAGCCGTCGGTCGAAGTCCTTCGTCGCGCGGGCGGCAGGGTCCTTGTTACCGAAGACCTGAGCATCGCCGCCAGCGGCGCCGACCTCGTCTACACCGATGTTTGGGTCTCCATGGGCAAGGAAGCGGAGTCCGCGGAGCGATTGCGCGTCCTCGAAGGCTACCAGATCAACGCGGACGTTTTGAAACGAGCCAAGCCTGACGCTTTGGTGATGCACTGTCTGCCCGCCTATCGAGGCAAGGAGATTGACGAAGCGACCTTCGAGTCGCACGCCGACACGATCTTCGACCAGGCCGAGAACCGCCTCCATGTGCAGAAAGCCATCCTGGATTGGATGGTGCGCTGACGGCGAAGCCGCGCTGCCAAGAGCGTTCGATTCGCCGGACTGGGGCCTCAGGCGGTCGTTGGGTGGGTGAGGATGTGACGGAGGTAGAGGTACATGAGCGGGGCGTTGAACAGCAGGCTGTCGAGGAGATCCAGAACGCCTCCGATGCCAGGGAAGAACCCGCCGGAATCCTTCACGCCGGCTTCGCGCTTGAAGATCGACTCGATCAAGTCGCCCACGACCGCGGAGGCCCCCAGCAATAGGCCGAGAGCCACCGCATGAATGGGGGCCATTCCGACGAGATGCGCCGAGGCGAGGCGCGCGAAAAGCAAACTCACTCCCACCGACACCGCCAGAGCGCCGCCGAAACCCTCCCAAGTCTTTCCCGGGCTCACTCGCGGGATCATCTTGTGGCGTCCGATCAGCGACCCCACGCAGTAAGCTCCGACGTCGCTGGCCTTCGTGACCACGATGAAGTAGAGGACGTACCAAGTGCCCTCGATCCCGGGGAAGAAATTGATCTTCTGGATAAAATTCAAGAGCCACGGAATGTACATCACGCCGAAGAGAGTCGTGGAGACGGCGGCTATGGCGCGTCCGAGTTCATGCCTCAGGAACTGACGAACACAGAGTCCCAGGACGAACACGATCAGGAGGCTGGTCTCAAAATCATTAACGCGCGCGGGGGCGCCGCTGATTCCGAGCCAGCCGTGCAGGTGCATGTGGGTTCCGACGATCAGCAGCAAGCCGCAGCTGACGCCCCACACAGGGAACGAGATCAGCCCCGTTTTTCCCGCCAGGCCGAAGAACTCCGTCAACCCCGTCCACGTCAGGGCGGAGAGGATGAGCAGGAAGAAGGAATCAGAAAGCGTTCGATTCCCGGAGAACAGGGCGACGAGCACCACGGTCCATAGGATGGAGGTGCTCGCGAGCCGTCGAACGAAGGTTCTCGCCTTGGAAGGCGGGGGCGGTCCGGCGCCGGGTTCGTTCGACATTGCGGGGGAGCCTCAGATGAACTCGTTGAACAAGTTCTCGAGATACTCCTGGCGTCCGCTCTCGTTGGTTGAGACTTCGCCGAGCTTCAACGCGTAGGCCTCCAATTCGCGGAAGCCGACCTTGCCCTGCTCGATCTGCTTGCCGATTCCGGAATCCCAGGATCGATAGCGATTCTTCACGAACTCGCCCAGGCGTCCATCCTTCCGGATCGCCGCCGCGATCTTCAGCCCGCGGGCGAAGGTGTCCATGCCGGCGATGTGCGCGTGGAAGAGGTCCTCGGGTTCGATGCTTTCCCGTCGGAGCTTCGCGTCGAAGTTGGTTCCGCCCGTGGTGAGGCCTCCGTGCTTCAGGATGGTGAGCATGCACTGGGCGGTGAGGTAGAGATCCGTGGGGAACTGGTCGGTGTCCCATCCGAGGAACAGATCTCCCATGTTGGCGTCGATGGATCCCAAGGCGCCCGCCGCTCCCGCCACTTCGAGCTCATGCTGCATGGAGTGCCCCGCCAGGGTGGCGTGGTTGGTTTCCAGGTTCAGCTTGAAATGGTTCAGCAGCTCGTACTCGCGCAGGAAGTTGAGGCAGGCCGCGGCGTCCGAGTCGTACTGGTGCTTCGTGGGCTCCTTCGGCTTGGGTTCGATGTAGAAGGGGCCTCGGAAACCGATCTTCTTCTTGTAGTCGACCGCCATGTGCATGAACGCGCCCAGATGGTCCATCTCGCGCTTGAGGTCGGTGTTGAGCAGGCTCGAGTAGCCTTCGCGTCCGCCCCAGAACACATAGCCTTCGCCGTTGAGCTCGTGCGTCAGGTCCAGCGCCCGCTTCACCTGGGCCGCGGCGAAAGCGAAGGCGTCCGCGTTGCAGCTGGTGGCCGCGCCGTGCATGTAGCGCGGGTGAACAAAGTTCTGCGCGGTGCCCCAGAGCAGGCGAACGCCGCTGGCCTTCTGGTGCTCCTTGAGGAGACGCGCGATCGTGTCGAGATACCGATTCGACTCCCGCAGCGTCTTGCCATGCGGCGCCACGTCGCGGTCGTGCCAGGCGTAAAACGGCGCGCCCAGCTTCTCGCAGAATTCGAAGAACACCGGCACGCGACGCTTCGCGCGTTCAATCGAATTGTCCTTCGTGCTCCGATCCCAGGGACGGTCCCATGTCCCCCAGCCGAACATGTCCGAACCGGTCCCACACATCGTGTGCCAGTACACCACCGAGAACCGAAAATGGTCCTTCATGGTTTTGCCTTCCACCAGCTCCGTCGCGTTGTAGTGCTTAAAGGCAAATGGATTTCGAGACTTGGGCCCCTCAAATTGGATGGCGGGGATCTTGGGAAAAGCGGCCGGCATGGGATGGATGATGGGTGGAATGTGGGCGGAAGTCGCGGCCTCAGGGCCATCCGCCCGGCGGGAGCGCGGGCGAACTTGCCTCGGAGTCGCGATTCCAGGTTGTCGACACGGGCGAGAAGACTCAGTGGGTGCTGCAGCCGAATCGTTTGATGAGATACATGACAAACAGGAGCGAAAGGGCGAAAGGCCAGATCATTCCTTTGGTGGTGAGGACGAACAGGGTCGCCCCCAGAAGCAAACCGATGATCAGCCAGCTGGCGATGGCGCCGATGAGAACTTTCATGGGGGGGGAGTGTATGCAGGATGCCGGGTTGATCAAGTCCTGGTTGGCAAACAATGGATTTTGTCGATAGTGGGCGAAGCGGGCTGGCGCGGGGCATTGACGCCGGATGGGCTTCGGTCCGACACTTTTTGCCATGGATATTGAGAGCGCAGTCCGATTGTGCGTCGCGAAGATGGCGGACGCGAAAGTGAGCCCGCTCGCCGCCAAATCCTTCATTGCCAACGCGCGCAAGGTCGCCGAGGGCGACTTGGGCCTCATCCCCGAGACTGAGGTGGAGGCCATTGCGACGCTTCCTGGGCTCGACGATCTACCCGAGCCTTCAGCCCGTGCTTCCGCGCTTCTCGGCGAACTGGCGGTCCTCAAACTCAACGGAGGCCTGGGCACGGGCATGGGGCTCCAGAAGGCCAAGTCGCTGCTGATGATTCGGGACAATCGCGCCTTCCTCGATTTCATCGCCGCGCAGATTCAGGATCTTCGCGGCCGTCCGGGCGCCGGGCGTTTGGCCTTCCTGTTGATGAACAGCTTTTCCACCCAGGCTGATTCGCTGGCTTACCTGGAACGCTACTCGAACCTCGGGCTGGGCGAGTCGCTCGATTTTCTCCAGAGCAAGGTTCCCAAGCTGGATGCCCAGACTCTGGAACCCGCGACCTGGCCTGACGATCCCGAGCTGGAGTGGTGTCCGCCAGGTCATGGAGACATTTATCCCTCCTTGGTGAGCTCCGGAGTCTTGGACCGGCTGCTGAAGCAGGGGATTCGCTACCTGTTTGTATCCAACTCGGACAACCTTGGGGCATCGGTGGATCTTCGCCTGTTGGAGCATTTCGCGCGATCCGGCGGCTCCTTTCTGATGGAAGTCGCGGAGCGGACTCCTTCGGATCGAAAGGGGGGACACCTGGCTCGAAGAAAGGCCGATGGCCGCTTGTCGCTGAGGGAATTCGCGCAATGTTCCTCCTCCGACGTCGCCCTCTTCCAGGACATCGCGCGTCATCGGTTTTTCAACACGAACAACCTTTGGCTGCGGCTTGACCATTTGCGCGATGAACTGGAGAAGAGGGGCGGGCTTCTTCCGCTCCCCCTGATTCGCAATGAGAAGACGGTCGATCCGACGCGCAAGGACTCTCCGAAGGTTCTCCAGCTGGAGTCGGCCATGGGCGCCGCGATCGAGTGTTTCGAGCGGGCGGAAGCGCTTGTCGTTCCGCGAACGCGGTTCGCCCCGGTGAAGAGCACGGCGGACTTGCTGGTGTTGCGTTCCGACGCCTGCCGCGTCACGCCGGATCACCGCATTGAGCTCGCGGCCTGCCTGCGCGGAGTTCCTCCCGAGGTGACGTTGGATGAAAAGTTCTACAGGACCATCGCCGCCTTCGAACGCGCCTTTCCCCAAGGAGTGCCTTCGCTGGCGGGATGCGATCGGCTGAAAGTCAAAGGCCCTTTCATCTTCGCGGCCGGGGTGATCTGCCAAGGCGATGTCGAGTGGACAAACACCGGAGAAGAGGCCCAATGGATCTCTGCCGGAACATATGGAGCGGCAAGCTAAGGCCCCGTCAAAGAATTAAGTTTACAACCCCGCTTGCTCCGGGCGCGCCGTGGCGTTGAGGACAGCTGCGTCAGCAGGCGTCCTACGCCTTGACGACCCACCCGCGGCGAAAGAACAGCCACGAAACGGTCCAGCAGCAGAGCATGTAGGCCGCGGAGAACAAGAAGGACCCCAGGCCATTGTCCCCGAACGCAGCCGCGGTGGTGTGATGGTACAGCCAATCCAATCCCGGTTCCTCTTTGCCGCCGTTCCCTGGCAGCGAGAAGCCCTGAAGCACCACGACCATCATTTCCGAGGTGATGTAAGCGACCAGTGGATTCATCCCGAAGATATTGAAGAATCTCAAGCCGCCGGCCTTCCCCTTCACGTCGATCAGCCAGATCGCCAGGCACAGCAGCGACAGGGACAGGCCGCCCACGAATAACGCATAGGAGCTCGTCCACAGCTTTTTGTTGATCGGGAAGCCGAGGCAGTAATCCCAGACAAGTCCGCCGGCGATCAGCGCGAGCGCGGCCGGGAAAAGCTTGTTGAGAGCGGACCGCCGATCAGGAGTCCGGCCGAGAAGCTCGCCGGCGAGATAACCGATGAGGAATGTCACCAGGGCTGGCAGGGTGCTGAGCACGCCCTCGGGATCAAACGCGTAGGGAACTCCTCCCACTGATTCCCCGTGGTACAAATGCGACGGTCCGAGGAGCCACAGATCGAACCGGAGCGCGGCGTTTGTCTGCAGCGAGTAGGGATCTTCCCCGGTTCCGAAGAAGCGCATGAGAGCCCAATACGAAAGCAAGGCGAAGGCTGAGAAGCCGATCAGCCCGCGCCGCGAGAGCCGTAGCGCCAGCGTGGATCCGATGCCATAGCAGAGCGCCAGACGCCCTAGAACTCCGAGAACGCGCACATTCTTCCAAAGATCGGAGACGAACTCCCCCGTGTTCCCCTTGAACACGGAGACAATGAACCCAGGCATGTACCACATCAGCATCCCGATCAGGAACAGAACCGCCGTGCGACGCCAGATCTTCCCGAGCGCGGCGCCGGACCATGCGTGCTGGAACTTCTTCAACGAAAACCAGGCCGAAACTCCGATGATGAGCAGGAACGAGGGAAAGACCAGATCGGTGGGGGTGAAGCCGTGCCATCGGGCGTGCTGCAATGGGGACCAGGATCGGTCGCCGTTGCCCGGCGTGTTCACGATGATCATGAAAGCGACCGTCCAGCCGCGAAAAACGTCGAGGGCGAGGATGCGATTCGAGGAGTTGGGCGGGTTGGGAGGTGCCATGGCGTTCGTTCGCGCTTCCCTACCTCACCCCGGCGGCTATCTCGAACAGCCAGGGATCCTGCTCAATGCGCCGCATCTCGGAGTCGATGTCAGTGCCTTCGTAAAAAGACAACCATCCCCGGATGGTTTTGGTCTCGCCCGGCTTGCAGTCCGGGAACTTCGGATCCGAATGCAGGCAGGGCACAGGGGGGTTGCCCCAGGTGCGATTCACCGGCTGCCAGGCCCACAGAATCCATCTCTGCCCATCCTCGGACTTGCAGGCGGAGAAGGGAGGCGCGAACACTTTGTTGGCGTTCGTCTGCTGGTTGAATCCTTCGACGCCCTTGAGCATCGCGCACATCTGCACGCGAAGATCGCTGAGGTGGTTGGTCGACGCGTTGGTGAGCTTGATCTCGAGGCGGACGGCCTCGCGCGAAGGAATGGCGCGGGTGGCGAAGCTTACTCCGTTCGGCAGCTTTCGTTCGGAGAAAAAGCTGCCGTCCCTGCGGCGTCGCCAGTCCAGCTTGGGCAGCTCGATATGCGCTTTGGTCCAAAGGGTCGGCACGTGGGTGTGCGCGAGGTACATCAATCCGAGATTCGACCAGATCGCCTCCGGCACATCGATCACGACATAGCTCTTGTCGTCCCACGGAGTGAACACGCTCAGCTTTGTATCGCGCTGCGGATTCACGGCGCCCTCCTGAAAACCGATGCGAGGGTGGCGTCCTCCGGGATAGGGGAGCACCATCAGGGGGGCCGTCTCGGAGATCCGCACGAGCCTTCCTGGCTGAGGGATGCGGTGGGCGCGCAGAGCGGTCGCCGCCTCCTCCTTCGTCAGGCCTGTGGCGGCCGCGACCTCTTCCACGGAGAAGCGATGGAAGGTGTACATGTTCTGAAGCCAATACCTCAGATCCGCGTCGGCGCGAGACATCCGGGTTCCGAAGGAGTCGCCTGCGGCGGCGGGATCCGCCGCTTGAACGGCCGCAGGGCACCTCAGGAGGCAGGCGCATACGAGCCCGATCGGGAGGCGATGGCGAAGACGCATGGCAGTTGGATAGGCTTGCGCGGAGCGTCTGTCAACCCAGCGAGCGGCGACGCCGCTCAAACATCGATCACCGGGCCGTCGTCCTTGATGGAACGGGATTCCGCGGGCTTGGACCGATCGGACGCGCCCACATTGCCCGACACCCGCACGCTGCCCCGCAGCTGGCTGACGCCCGCGACCAGGTTCATGAGCGTGCTCGCGACGCTGATGACCAAGCCGCCCAGGAAAGCCGCGGTGAAGCTGTCGACATGGAACCCTCGGTAGATTTTACCGACCAGCAGCAGCAGGCCCGCGTTGATCACGAAAGTGAACATGCCCAGGGTGAGGAGAAGAATGGGCAGCGAGAGCAACATCAGCAAGGGACGCAGGAACGTGTTGAAGAGCCCAAGCGTGAGGGCGGCGAGCACGAGGCTCTGGGCGTCGTCGGAGCGAAGGCCGGGCACGCACTGGGTGGCGATCCAGACCGAGACGGTCGTGATGGCCCAGCGGATCAAGTGTTTCTTTAAGGAGTCAGGCACGGATCGAATCGGTTGCGAAAGAAACCATGAATGAAACACAGCCCGCTGTCGAGGAGTCGCAAACGCGGTTCGACGCCGGATCCGCTCCTGAAGCGTCTCATGGCTCCGCTCCGATCAATCGGATGAAGGAAGCCCGACGCGTCGGCTCGCGGTTTAAGTGGAAAGAGCCTTTGCCGTCGAGGTCGGTGATGGATTCGGAGTCGGCGCTCCAGTTCTTGAGATCGGAGGATTGCGAGACCTGGTAGCGACTGCGAGCCGTTCCCTCAAAATGCACGGCCATCCCCTCCGCGCCGAGCTCCACAGTCGTGAAGCGCGCGGGCGCGGGGGGGAGATCGGAGGCGATCCATAGGTCGTCCACCCGGAGCTCCGCCCGGGCGCCCTTGCCTTCGGTCACGCGGTAGTACTTCAATCGTAACAGGACAAAAGGCTGGTTCTCGCACTGCGGCGGGAGGCGCGTGGGCCCGATCAGCGCTTGATCACCTGGCGTCCCGCTTCGGATGTATTCGACGGGTTTGCCGTCGGAGCCCACGAGGTCGCTGAATGAGCCGTCTCCCACCGCGTATTGCAAGCGGATCGCATAGATCTGCGAATTGGTTTCAACGGTGCCGCCAATCCAGCTCACCGCGCAATGGACGATGCCCGTGGTTTGGATCGCCACCACCAGGCTTCCGGCGAAGCCCGCGTTCGATGAATTCTGGGGGTCGCTCGTATTGATGAAGCCGACTCCGCGCTCCTGAAGCCCCACAAGGCGGCTCCGCGTCGCAAACCGATAGGGCAATGTCCAGAGGCCAGTCATCGGGGCGTCCAGGCCCGGGTCCTTCTGGGTGGTTTGCTCGAAGAAGGCGTGAGGCGGGTAGGCGCCCGCCGGTTCGGTCGATGACCACGAGAGCAATTCGTAGGGGGACGCGGCGAGATTGTGGGGAGCAACGATCCGCTCAAATCGCGCGACCCAGTTTGTGTTGCCCTTCAGCGCGATGGTGATGTCGTTCGTCTCGCCGGGGAGCGGCGTCTTCGACCAGCCCAGGAACCGGTAGCCGGGTTTCGCGAGCGCTTGAAGATGGATGGGCACGCCGCGGAAGTAGGTTCCCTTCCAGGGGAAGGCGTTCGTGGCGTTGACCCCGGGAGCGCGCTCATTGATCCGCGCGGTGTTCAGCTGGAATTCCCCGGCGCCGCGCGGATCGCAGTCGAGGGTGACGTTCGCGAATCCGGTCAGGCCGAGATTCGCGATCATATGTTGCCGCACGTAGGTGGGACGCTGGGCGGCGAACAAGCGCAGCACGTAAACCTCGTCGCGCCATCCATTCGTCGAATCCCCCATCGATCGCCAGCGGTAGATGTGGTCGGGGATCGCGGGCGCGATGGCCGCCTGCAACGTGTTCACCAGGTTGGTGGCCCGGCTTTCGCGATAGGCGGTGTTCAGCATGTCAGCCATCGTGTTCACAAAGTCGCGCTTGAAGCCCGGGTTCGTGAGGAGGCGGCGCAGCATCATCGTCGACCACGGCGCGTCGATGCCAGGCCTGCCGGTCGGGGAGATCGCCGCCGCCAGAGTGTCGTCGCCGAATCCGCCGCTCCAGGGATGCCCGTATCCGAGGTCCACATCGAAGAGAAACCAGCGCCATCGTCCGTCGAGCCCGATGGGCGCCGTTGGATCGTTCGTGGCCAATCGCCGTCTCCAGTAGCGAATGTTGTTGTGGGGCCAGTCGGCGTTTGCGAAGTAGATCTCCGACGCCTGGTAGGCGATGAAGTTCTGGATGTCCATCAGCGACGCGACGTAAGCGTAATTGGTGGAGAGCGTGAGATCATTGGTTTCGATGAAGGATCGGAGCGCGAGGAAGGGGAGGTTGTCCGTCGGGAGTCCGTCGACGACGCTGCCGATGGATTCGCAGATCACCGCTTCGGCGGGATCGACGCCGTAGTGAGAGAAAAGGAAGTCGGGATCCTCCTGCTCGCGCAGGTTGTGGATGCCCCAAAACTCGCCGTCGAGATAGACGATCGCTGGGCGGTACGCGAGGGTGTCGAAGCCCACGGGCCCGGCGAGGACATGGCAGAGGGCGTCGCGAAACATCGAGTACGTCCAATCATTGCCGGAGTTGGAGAGACGGAGATGATCGAAAGACGTTAGCGCCTCGCCCTGCCTGTTGGTCAGCCCGGGGAAGAAAGTGAAATGGAACTTGCCCGGGAACAGATCATCGCCCTTCGCCTTGACCCCGAGCGATTTCTCCCGGAACGAACGCGAGGACTGGCCCTGGATGTCGAGCTCCACGGGCTGCGCCACGCGCCGGACCCCATCCGGATCGAACCATTCAAAAAAGCCCGGGCGTCCCCAGGCGGGGCCGCGCTGGGTGTAGTTCGCGGGAGTGTGTCCCGTCAAAGGCTCGGCGGGATGGGCCTTGACGTAGTCATCGAAGATTTTTCCGAGGACGTAGATTCCGTTCGTGTAGTTGAACAGATCATTGGTCGCGATCGACAGCGACACGACCGGCAGGCCGTAGCGGCGCATCGGATTGTTTGTGCCGATGAAGTAGGTGTGGGAAAGCGCGGCCGAGCGGTTGGTTCCCGGACCGAACGCGGCTGCCCTGACAACGGTCGCCTTCGCGATCGGACCTCTGGGCGCGGCCCAACCGTCCGTGTGCTGATTGACGGTTGCGGTGCCGGGGATGGCGGAGAGGAGGTTGGGGTTTCCGGAGCGATCCTGAATGAAGATTTGTTTGGACGCGACCGTGGACGCGACGCCGGGCTCGGAGCCCGAGAGCGAGAATCGAACAACGGCGTCCGCGTTCGTGGTTTGCAGGCGGAGCGACAGCGGCTGCGGCCAGTAACCCGCCTCCGGATCGAACTGAACCGGCCATTGAGCGCGCGCCGAGAGGAGGGTGAGCAGCCCGATGCTGAAGGCGACCGTCACCCATTGCGCGTGAAGCCAGCGCGAGAGGCTGGCGAGGGTCCTCCTCGCGGCGGGTGGCTCTGGCGAGCACTTGAGAAGGGGAGCGCGTCGACGCGGAAACATCGGAGGCACACTAGCGCGCGGCCCGCGGGTTGAGAAGATGGAAGAAAAAAGGTTTTCCTGAACCGTCATTTCAACCATGGTGCGCCGCATTGGCGCTCGGGTAGTCGATGAGGCCTCCATTCTCACTTCATTGCGAATATGAACTGGTACTACGCGAAAGACGGACAACAAGCCGGGCCGGTGGACGAGACGGAACTCGCCACGCTGGTCGCCGGCGGGGCCATCCAAGGCACTACACTGGTTTGGAAAGAAGGCATGCCCCAGTGGATGCCCTACCGCGACATGTGGCAGCCTGGCATGCCGGATTGGCGCAGCGTCGAGCCCCCGCCCGGCGCCGCTCCTCCGGGCCCCGCCCCTTCCCCCCAAGCGCCGCCGGAGTCGCCGCAATGCTCGGTGTGTCGGAACTTGTTTGGCGCGGACGATCTTGTGATCGTCGATGGCCAATCCGTCTGCGCGGCTTGCAAACCCATCCTGCTCCAACGCCTCAAGGAAGGAACAAACCCTGGCGGCGTGGCGGCGGGCATGCAGCCCATGGATCCCGAAACGCTGGTCCAGGCCGCGGCCGCCCGGACTGAACGGTTCAGTCCGACCGATTGCGTCGGAGAGGCTTGGCGAATGTTCAAGAACGATCCCACCCTGGCCATTCTCAGCATCGCGGCGGGCTATGGAGTCATGATGGTCACGGGATTCATCCCGATTCTCAACTGGGTTCTCAATTTCGTCGTGAATCCCCCCATCATGGCGGGAATCTGGTTGGTGTACATCCGGTCGATTCGAGGCGAACAGACATCGGTCGGAGACGTGTTCAGCGTGTTTTCGAAAGGGTGGGGCGCAGTGATGGTTGTGAACCTTCTCACAACGGTTCTGACTCTTGTCGCTCTCGTGCCCGCGGGGGCCCCGGCGTTGTTTTTTGGCATCTCAGGTCGCATAAACAACCTGACGCCGGGCGAACTGGCGCTCTGTGTGGCTCCCGCCATTCTCTTCGTTCCCCTGATCATGTACCTTTCGCTGGCGTGGATGTTTGCTTTGCCCCTGGCGGCCGATCGTGGCTATGGGCCATGGGAGTCCATGACGACGAGCATGCGAGTCGTCAATAAGAACCTTCTCACGGTTTTCGTTCTCTCGCTGCTGTGCGGTGTGCTGGTTGTGGGGGGAGTGCTGGCCCTCTGCGTTGGCCTGATCGTCGCCGTTCCCCTCATGCTGGGGTCGTTGGCGGTCGCGTACGAGGAGATGTTTGGCAGCCGGGTCCGACGGCCTTGACGTCGCGCCCTTCCAAGGATGTCCACGCGAATTGAGTGCTTGCGATGCGGAAACACGCTTGAGCTGGCCCCGGCGCAGTTGGTCCCGGTCGCGGTCGCCTGCCCCGCCTGTTCCAGCCGGCTGGAGTATGTCACCTTCCCCGCGTTCGGGCGCGGGATCGCTCCCGGGAAGGCCGCCGACCCGGTGATGATCGAGGGCGAAGGCGCCTGTTTCTTCCATCCTCGGAAGCGCGCGCATGTGCCCTGCGATCTTTGCGGACGATTTCTTTGCGCGCTCTGCGACCTGGAAGTGAGCGGCAAGCATGTCTGTCCGGGGTGTCTGGCGACGGCGAAGAGCAACGGAGCGCTTCCTGCGATGGAGCGTCATCGCTTCATTCCCGAGTCCGCCGCGTTGACCCTTGTGTGCGCGGGCGTTGTGTTGCCTATCGCGATCATCACCGGTCCGCTGGCAATTTATTTCGCCGCGCGTTCCTTCACCGGGGAGGGAAGCTTGGTGGGCCGGCGCACCTTCGCGGCGGTCACCGCCTTGCTCCTGGCCGTTCTGGAGATCGCCGCCGCGATCATGATTTTCCTCAGCTGGTCCAGATGACCCACAGAACTCGCGATCGCGCATGACGAACCCCTACAGACCACTTTCTGGGAAATCGAGCGGCCTGGGCGGAAGCTATCGCTTGTTCGCGGGCCCCGACCACCTGCTCCTGGTCACCGCCAACGGATTTCGGGAAGAGTATCGCCGGTTTTACTTCGCGGATATACAGGCCTTCGCCTGGCGACGGACGGTCACGGGCCTCGTGTTGAGTCTCGGACTCGCTATTCTTGTGCTCTGCGGCGTGGCCATGGCTGTGGCGGTGCCGGAGTCTGAGCTGTCGGCGGGCTTGACCGCGGGCCTGCTCCTCCTGGTCCTCGTCGTGAATCTCTTCCGAGGCGCGACCTGTTCGTTTGTGCTGGTGACCTCGGGCCGGACCCACCGCGTTCCGGCGCTCGCGCGAGTGAGGGATGTCCGTCGATTTATCTCCCAGGCGCGTCCGCTTGCCGTGGCCGCTCAACCGATTCCCGCCGCCCCTCCCGCTGAAGCGCCCGTCGCCGAATCGCCCGCGGTAATGGATGCGGTTCCTCCTCCCACTGAAGCTCCGTCCCCGCCGGCGGCCTCCGCATGAGCGCGCTCGCCGCTCAACGATGTTTTCAGCACGCCGCGCGCGAGGCGGTGGCGCGATGTCCCGAGTGTCGACGGATGTATTGTCGCGAGTGCGTGACAGAGCATGGAGAGCGGATGCTGTGCGCCTCCTGCATTCGCGCGCTTCGGGAGGCGCCTCGTTCCGGGAGAGGCCGTCTTTCAGGGATGATCACCACCTTGCGGTGCGCCGCGGGAGTCGCGCTGTGCTTCGTCTTCTTTTACACCATGGGCCGCTTCCTCCTCACGATGCCCGCCCAGTACCATGAGGGGACTCTCTGGCAAACGACCTGGGAGCGCATGAAGACCGCGGCGCAGGGAGAGCCGTGACGCGCGTTTTCCCCGCGCGGGGCCTCAGAACTGAACTTGAAGGAAGTCGACGTGCGCCTCGGCGTGAAATGAGATCCGCTCCAGGCTCGCTGGGAGGAGAGCGAAATCGCCGGCGCGCAGCGAGGCCTCCTCGCCGCCGGCCTTCAGGACCAATCGCCCCGCGAGCATTCCAAGAATCTGCGCGCCTGGACTGCGCAGATGAAACCGCTCGCCTCTGCGGATCTGCGTCACGTTCACTCGAAAGAGAGGATCGTCCACAAGGTATTTGAACTTCACGGCCCCGCTGCCCACCGGATCCTGGATCGCCAGGGCGGGCTTGAAGTCGTTGAAATCGATGCTCGCGAGCGATTGCTCGATATGGAGCTCCCTGGGCTTTCCATCCAACCCCTTTCGATTCCAGTCATGAACGCGATACGTGGTGTCCGAGTTCTGCTGGATTTCAAAGATCACGTTCCCCGCGCCGATGGCGTGGACACGCCCGCTGGGGATCATCATCGCGTCGCCCGTCTTCACCGGGATGCGGTGGATGCAGCCCTCGACGTCCCCGGAGGAGAGCCCCGTTTCAAACCCGTGTCGCGTGACTCCTCGCTTCAGGCCCGCGAAGATCTCTGCCCGGGGCTGCGCGTGGGCGATATACCACATCTCCGTCTTGGGCTCGCCGCCCAGCTTCGCGGCGGCGTCCGGGGGAGGGTGGACCTGAAGCGACAACGTTTCCGCGGCGTCGAGAATCTTCACCAGGAGAGGAAAGCGCGAGACGTCTTTGTGCGCCTCGCCCAGCAGTTCCTGCGCGTGGTTCTCCATAAGCCAGCGCAGGGTGTTTCCTCGCAGCGGACCGTTTGCGATCACGCTGACCGCCTCGGGGCGGTCCGTGATCTCCCACGATTCTCCGATCTTCTTGTCAGGCGGGAGGGCTTTGTGAAACAGGCGTTCGAGGCTGCGTCCTCCCCAGACGCGCTCCATGAAAAAGGGGTTGAAGAGAAAGGGATAGAGCATCGGTGGAGTCGTCAGGGTTCATGCGCTTGAGCGCGTCGGGGGAGCGGCGTGCCGCGGATCCAGTCCAGTCATGCCGCGGTGGTGGCTTCCTTCTTTTCCAGGAACTTTCCGTAGCTCCGGAACTTCGCGTAGCGCTGCCGTCGGCGGTCGTCGACGCTGAGCTTCTGGAGCTCGGCGAGGATCTTGGTCAAGTGGTGCTTGAGGGTTTCGGAAGTCGTGGCGGGGTCCGTGTGCGCGCCTCCGAGGGGCTCGGCGACGATGCCGTCCACGAGCCCCAGCTCGAGAAGATCCTTTGCGGTGATGCGCAGGGCCGCCGCCGCTTTCGCCGTCGCCGCGCGGTCCTTCCACAAGATCGCCGCGCATCCTTCGGGGCTGATGACGGAGTAGTAGGCGTTTTCCAGGATGAGAACGCGATCCGCCACCCCGATCCCGAGAGCCCCGCCCGATCCGCCTTCGCCGATGACCACCGCGATGATCGGGACTTGAAGCAGCATCATCTCGCGCAAGTTCACAGCGATGGCTTCGGCGATGTGGCGTTCCTCCGCCCCGATGCCGGGGTAGGCGCCCGCGGTGTCGATCAAGGTGACGATCGGGAGCCCGAACTTGTCGGCGAGCCTCATGACGCGAAGCGCTTTGCGGTATCCTTCGGGATGGGCGGAGCCAAAGTTGCGACGGATATTCTCCTTGGTTTCCCGGCCCTTCTGGGTGCCGATGACGACGACCTTGGTGTCCCCGAGGCGCGCGAAGCCCGCCACGACCGCCTGGTCGTCAGCGAAGAGCCGGTCGCCGTGGATCTCCTGAAAATCTGAGAACACGGACTTGAGGTAGTCCAGCGTGTAAGGGCGTCGGGGATGGCGCGCGAGCTGCACGCGCTGCCACGGGGTGAGGTTGGAGTAGATCTGCCTGCGGGTCTCGCTCAGCTTCGCGCGGATCTGCTCGATCTCCTCCTCGAAGCTGATCCCCAGAGAGTGGGTTTCAGGGTGCTGCTCGAGCTCCTCCAACTTGCGTTGGAGCTCCATAATGGGCTTCTCGAAATCCAGCTGATGTTTCATCTGTGGCGAAACTATCGCCGCCGTTTCCCCACGGGCAAGCCAGATCGAGAGGAATCCAGAGGCCGGGGCTGGGCTTTTTATGCCGGGCGCACCTTGGGCGCATGGCATGCCCAAGCTATGCAGGGTGGCTCCAGGGCGGGTTGCGATGATTGCGATGAGCCGCGGGATCGCGCCGCGCGTGGAAAAGAGGCCGCGCAACGATCGCCTGGCATCGCGAGCGGATTCAGTCCGCGACCTGGAGGTCCATATCGCGAGTGTAGTAGAGGATGCGTCCGCAATTCGGGCATTGCATGAACTCGCGTCCGCCCTGGCATTGGAGCACGATGCTCCGGCTCAGCCCCATGTGGCATCCGCCGCAAACGCCGTGGGTGATTCCGACGACCACGCGCCCGGTCTTGCTCTTCTGGAGCCTATCGTATTTATTGCGCAGCGACTCGTCCACCTCGATCGCCCGCGCGGAGCGCTCCGCCTCGGCGGCCGCGAGGTCTTGGAGGAGTTTTTCCTCCCGCTTTTTCAGCTCCGCGACGCGCGTGTCCATGGTGCGTTTCGTGGCCTGAGCCTCCTCATTCACAGCCGCGGTCTGGCGCTGGGCGGCCTCGATCTTCTCCATGAACTCGAGCTGCTGATCCTCCAGCTTTACGATCGCCCCTTTGCAGCCGTCGATTTCGTGGCTGAGCGCCCGGTATTCCTCGTTCTTCTTGGTCTGGAACTGCTGCAGGGAATACTTCTCGATGAGCAACTTCTTGGAGTCCACCTCAAGCTCAAGCTTCTTCCTCTCGGTTTCGAGCTGCTTCACCTTAAGCTTCGCCTGATCCAGAGCGGCCAGCGCGGACTTGGCCTTGGCCTCCAAGGTCGTCAGTTCCGCCGGGATGGCCTGGGTTTCCTCCCGGAGCGCGAGGAGTTTTTGATCGCGATCCTGGAGGACGAGGAGCTTTTCGATGATTTCGAGCATGCGAGCTTGGGTTGCGATTACAACGGGGTCACAGGCTAGAGAACGCCCGTCCATGAGTCAACCTGCTCGTCATGATTCCGAACTCGCGGCTGTGATTGAAAGCGAAAGGGGCCGGCTTCGCAGAAGCGAAGGGGCCCAAAGAGGCTCCCATGGTGGGGCTTGCGGAGGGCTGGGGAGCCTTGGCTCAGTCGTGGAGCGCCGGGCCGTCCCAGAGGACTCCCAGCTGGATGTGGTCCTCGGCCAACCGCGCGAGCTGAAGACGCATGGAGGCGCTCATGTTAGTCGCTGACTTCATCTCGCCCAATTGCGAGGGGTCCACGCGGGTTGGATCCACTCCGGCCTCCGCCACAACCCATATCCCCTCGAAGAAGCTCGAAAGGGTCTGGGAGAGCAGCATTCTGTGCTCACGGCGATAGCGTCGAATCGCCGCCGCGGGAAGCGCGTTTCGCGTGGCGAGATAGGAAACCGCGGGATGCTCTTCGATCGCTTCCTCTATTTCTTCGGGATTGTAGATCCCCACCGCGTAGCAATACGCCAGCACAGTCAGGATCGTCTTGGGGTTTGCCTCCCAATCCTTCCGGGACAATGAAGGTGAAGGGATACGGCTCGGCGAACGATCCGCTGCCTCCACGGCATCCAAGACCAGCTTCACCAACGCTGTTTCCCCAAAAGTGCTGATTAACCCCGCCACCCTTTGTTCCATCTGGCGGGCCAAGTTGGACGTTGAACTCACAGTTTTCATCTTTCGTATCCAGATCCGGATGATCCGGTTCACTGCTCATTTTCAATACTCGCCTTCAATATCGCCTGTACATATGACAACACCATGGCAGGATTGTTACTGTTATGAAAACTTCCCTGAGGCTTGTTGCCTCGTTTGGGTCGCCGGATTTCGCTTGGGGAGGACCCATCCGCGCCTTTCGTCCTCCTTTTCGCCTCATAACCCTGTGCGGGTCAGAGCTCTTCCCACGGGGGACCCAGCGCGCTGACGCCCGGTTTCGCGATAACCCCTTTGTGGGGAGTGAAAACCCTGATGCGGAAAGAGGGGGTCCGCCGACGGAGGATGAAAAACCCGGGCTGCTAGGCCTGGGAGAGTTCCAAGAACCGACGCCGGTAGTCAGCCTCCTGGCTGGGGAAGCGCTGACGGAGCGCGGATCGGGGGATCGCGCCATGCTGGAAGCGCCGCTTGGGGAAAACAGGAAGCTCGGCGCCGAAAACAGCCCGAATCCCTCGTCGGACGATCTCTCCCTTGAGCCCGTAGAGTGTGGGAACGTCGTATTGGGTGAGCTCAATAAAGGGAATGCCTTCGGCGACCTCGATGACGGACGGACGGGTGAACGGACTCAACGAGTCGAAGCCCATCCGGCGCGCAGGAGCATACGTCCTGACATAGGCGCGGCTGAGACCTCCGCTGTAGGTCAGCGAGTGCTTGATCTTCCCGACGCCCCATCCCTCCTGGTAGAGCATTTGATTGTGAACCACGCTGCGGATGGTCAGCTCCGGGTTTTCCTCGATCGGGTAATCCTTGAGGTTCTCATCGCCGCCATCGCCGTCCAACAAGTGCTTCCAGTCTGGATACCGCTGCCGGATTCCGCGGCAAAGGGCCAAGCCCATGGCGGCGCACTCGACGTCGAGGGGCTTGTAATCCTCGATGAGGCTTAGTGTCTCCTCGATGCTCACGGTGTTCGGGCTCACCTCCACGGGTTCCAGGAACACCCCCAAGCCCAGCCCGTCGAGAAACCGTCGGGCTTGGGCGACATCAGGTCCATTTCCCAGATCAAGGGTGAAAGCCTTCAGCCGACTTGGGCTCATCCCCAGCCGGAGCAGCACATGGTAGGTCGCAAGGAACACGGCGCCGCTGTCGATTCCGCCGGAAAAGCAAACACCCACGGGTTCCCGCTCGGGGATCTGGCGAAGCCACTCGGCGATCTCGTCCGCCAGAGCGCCGATATAGTTTCGGCCGATCGCGTCGAGATCCTTGGGTTGCGTATTGTGCTGCGGATCGAAGAAACGTGTGTAGACGGGGTCGGGGTCGGGGCAGCCGATGAGCTGGATCTCAACGATGTGATGCGCCGGAGTCATCCGCGTGTAACTCGGATGGAACTGATTCTCGAACCCTTCGGACTTGAGCCACGACCGGAGAGCGTCGATGCGGTCGGCCACAATCAGCGCCGGTCCTTCATGCCGTTTGGCGAGAAAGTAACGCATGGGCCGATCCAACGATCGCGCCATCCGAACGGTCTTGCCTTCCTTGGAGACCAAGGCGAAGGAGCCACGGATGGCTCGCACCTGGCGGGAGTCGCCCGATAGGACGCGAGCGCGGGCTTCCTCGACGGACATGTCGGTGAGGCGATTGAGAGCGGGATCGAGAAGATCCACGACGCGTTCGAGGTATTGGCTCATAGCGCAGAGCTTAGAAAACGAGCGACAACTCGCCAGTGAATTCTAACGGCTGGCTTGGGCGTCCGCGTGATACTCAAGCCGCACGATTTGAGTGTCCTTGTTGTTTCCCCACGCAGTTCCGTACTCGATGAGATAAAGACAGCCATCCGGGCCGAGCTCAAGGTCCATAGGGCGTTTGAAGGTCATGTTGGGGCAGATCCGCTCCATCCGTGGCTTTCCGTCCGGGCCGCGCTCCATGTTCTCCTGGGCGTCCAAATGCACCGCGACAATCCAGTTGCGCGACCACTCGTAGATAAAGAGGCAGCGATCGAACGCCTTGGGCAGCTTATGCGGGGACTGAAGAGACGCGTCGAAGTAGTAGAGAGGCCCGGCCATGGCGGTGCGGCCCCCTCCCGCGTTCAACACCGGGAACTTGGCGCTTGGCCCGGCGGGATAGGAGATGAAAGCGGGCTGGGCGGGAGGCAGTTGGGCGACGCCGGTATTGTTGGGGGAGTGATTCACCGGTTTCGCGGGGTCGAACTTAAAGTCGTTGGTCTTCCTGGTGAAATCCCAGTGCCAGTAGGCCCTGTTTTCGCCAACGAAGTAGGGCCATCCAAAGTTGCCCGCCTTCCTTGCTTGATTGATCTCGTCGTAGCCCGCCGGCCCGCGCGTTTCATTCATGCCGCCCGCGTCGGGTCCCACATCGCCCCAATAGAGGGTCCCGGTCTTGGGATCAATGCTTACTCGAAAGGGATTGCGGCAACCCATGGCGTAGATTTCAGGCCGCGTGCCCGGCGTGCCCACGGGGAAGAGGTTCCCCGCTGGAATCGAGTAGCCGCCCTCCGGCTTGGGCGTGATCCGCAGAACTTTCCCGCGAAGGTCGTTCGCGTTCGCGGCGGATTTCTGCGCGTCCCAGGGAGATCGCCCCGACCGTTCATCCACGGGCGCGTAGCCGTCGGATTCGAACGGATTGGTGTTGTCGCCGATCGACATGAAGAGGTTTCCGGCAGAGTCGAACCCCAACGAGCCCCCGACATGGCAGCACTGCTCCCGCTGGGTTCGCACTTCAATGATCGTCGTCTCGGAGCCTGGGTCGAGTTGCTCGTCCTTCAGGGTGAAGCGGGAGACACGAATGATTCCCGACTTCTTCCCGTCCGCATCGGTCA
Organism: Verrucomicrobiota bacterium; assembly: GCA_016199985.1. Taxonomy (GTDB): domain Bacteria; phylum Verrucomicrobiota; class Verrucomicrobiia; order Limisphaerales; family UBA11320; genus UBA11320. The sequence goes on from JACQFQ010000063.1 coordinate 21,889, forward strand.
GTGTGTCCGGCAATGATCGATTCAGATACAGCCAGTTGTTCTCAGGAAAACGGGGGTCCAGAGTCATGCCCAGGAGCCCATCCTCCAGTCCGGCGAAGACCTTGAGGGAGGCGATCGCGGAGGTCTTCTTGCTTTGAGGGCTCCACATCTTGACGACGCCGGCTCGTTCCGCCCAAAAGACCCTCCCGTCCTTGGCCACGGATAGCTCCATGGGGTCGACGATCGTGTCTTCGATCGGACCCCCCGTCTCCATCGCGTGGTCGGCATCCAGAATGACCTTGCGAAATGGCCCGTCGGACTGAGGTCCGGTGGGAACAGGGGGCGCGTCGGCGGCGCGGGCGGCAAGGGCCGCAGCGGAAAGGATCCAGGCGGCGCTCACGCTGGTGATAACGGTTTTGAACGAGGATTGAGTCATCATTTAGAGGGAGTATGGACTCGGAAAAAGAGGGGAAATTCAAGCGACATCATGGCGAATCTGAGGAAGTCGGCTCGTCGCCACGCCGGGGGGAGATCCCCGGCCGGGACCAAAACACATACGCCATCAATCCAGCCCCGAGCGTGCCGGCGCTGACAACCAGCGCGGTTATGCCCGAAGTGAAGAAGAGAAACAGCCAGCCGAACAACGCCAGGAAGCTGGGCAGAGGGTACCAGGGCATCCGGTAGGGGCGGGGCAGGTCGGGACGGAGCCGTCGGAGCAGTGTGAGGGCGACGATCTGTCCGATGAAGAGCACGAGGATGCGCAGGGTGATCAGCCAATTGATAACGTCATCCAGCGGGAGCAGAGCGCAGCCGATCGCCACCCCGCCCACCACGAGGAGGGACACATGCGGGAATCGACGCGAAGGATGGATGCGGGAGAAAATGGAAAAGAAACCGCCATCCATCGCCGCGGCGTAGGGGATGCGCGAGTAGCCGAGGAGCAGGGCGAACACGGACGCCAGCGTCGTCCAAAGCACGAGCACCGTGAAAACACCGGCCACGCCGCGTCCGTAGACGCGCTCCATCAGCGAGGACGCGACAAACTGAGCCACCTTGGGGTGTGTGTTCGCCGGGACAAACTCCTGCCAGGGGATGACTCCGATGATGGACAGGTTCACGCCCACATAAATGAGCGCGACCGCGAGCAGGCTGAGGAATATCGACCTTGGAATCGTGCGTCCCGGGTCGCGCACCTCATCGCCCAAGAAGCAGATGTCGTAGTAACCCAGATAATCGTAGATTCCAATCGCCCCCGCCGCGCCCAAACTGCCCCAGAAGGAAGACTTCATCTCAAACGCGTGCGCGGGGAAATCGAACGCGATCTTGGGATCGAAGTGGATCGCCCCTGTCACCAGGATCGACGCCACGGTCAACAGGCTTCCCGCCCAGAGCGCGAGCGTGAGCTTCGCGATGGAATGGATCCGCCGATACAGCAGCGCCACGACGCCCACGCCTAACGCGGCCACGACCGCCGCCTCCTCGCCACGCGTCATGGAGGGCCAGAGATAGCCCAGATAATTCTTGAACCCAATGTAGCCGGAGGCGATTTCCAACGGACCGCTGAGCACGAACTGCCAGATGAAAAGGAATGAGATGACCCGGCCCCAGGATCGCGGGCCGAAGCCCTCCCGGAGATAGACGTAACTCCCGCCGGATCCAGGGAGCGCCGCTCCGAGTTCGCTCCAAACCATGCTGTCCGGGATCGTGATCAGGAGAGCGACCACCCATCCGAGCATCGCTTGCGGACCTCCCATGGCGGTGAAAAGCAGCGGGATTGTGAGGAACGGTCCCACTCCCATCATATTCGACATGTTCAGCGCCGTCGCGGAGAGCAGGCCGAATCGGCGCTCCAACTGCGAGGAGACGGCCGGAGTGGAGGAGGGCCCTGGGTCGGCGGAAGGCGCAGGCATGCGAAGCGAGCAAAGTGCATCCTTATCCGCAGTGTCAAGAGTGCGGGCGCAGGCGGCGGACGCCCAGGCGGCCTCCGCCAACGGGATTCGTCCAAGGATTTCGGACGCGCTCCATCCCTTGTGTCCCAAACCTGGGAATGTCCCTGACTCGATCCTGGGGCTGATCTTCTTCGACGACTTCGCTGTCTCGAGGGAGGACACTCGGGACAGTGGGGCGCATCGGAATGAGACAGCGTCGGAGCGTTCATCCGACTGAGCGATGAGGATTCTGCTGGGTAAAAACCACAGCGCTTCGCGATGGAGGGCAAGGACATCCCGTGTTCGAGGCTTCAGCGGAGCCGCCTGGAAGGAGGGGCCAGAGCCACTTGCATCCATTCGCGACACACGGGGCGCGGCGCGTGCTGGAGATAGTCTGGAAATGGGACGAGGGGAGGCTGGACCCCGATTGCCTCTGGACAGGAAGCCCTTGGCATCGCGGGTGCTGAACGCCGACCGCGTATGGGTTTGCCTCTGATCAGTCAAGGATCGAGACGTCCTGATCAGCTGATAGCCGTTGATCTAGGAGGTTGCCAGTCGAAAGCAGTGCACGTGCAGCGCCGTGGCGGCGGATGGGCTCTGCTGAATTTTGCTTTGGTCGAGGCCCCGCCGCCCGACAAGCACCGCAATCCTGAAACTCTCGCTGAACATTTCAAGGCGATCGTCGCCGCGCTTGGCAATCCCAAAGCCAAGGCGCTGGTGACCGCGATTGGGGTTGAGGAAGCTGTGCTCAAGCAGATTGAGCTGCCGATGATGGCGTCCGAGGACGTTCGCCACATGCTGAAGCTCAACTCCAAGACGTATCTCCAGCTGGACCTCCCCGATCATCTTTTCGACTGCGCCTACCTTCCCCCGCGCCAGGCCACGCCCGCGGCCCCGGCGGACGGCGCGAAGCCGGCCAGCGCAGGCCAGCAGAAATTCAAGGTTCTTGTGACCGGCGCGCCGAGGAAAACCGTCGAGGCGATCCAGTCGGCGGCCAAGGCGGCCGGCCTGACGGCGGAAAGCATCATCCCTTCAATGATCGGGCCGTCGAACGCGTTTGAGTTTGTTGAACCCGACTCCTTTCACAAGGAGGTCGTGGGGTTGGTCGACATCGGATTCAAGCATTCCTCGATCGTCATCCTGGACGCCGGGGAGATGTTGCTGAACCGCGTTGTGCACATCGGCAGCGAGAAGATCACCGGCAGCCTCGCGGAGGCGATGGGCATCACACTGTCCGAGGCCGAGGGAATCAAGGTGGGGATGCCCTCCGAGGTGCAGCCCACTCTGGAGGCGGTCATCGCCCCGCTGGGAAGGGAGCTGCGCGCATCGTTTGATTTCTTCGAGCATCAGCAGGACAAAACCATCGCGCAGGTTTTTGTCTCCGGAGGCGCCGCTCGTAACGAGATCATTGTTCAGGCGCTCCAGAACATGCTGATGGTGCCCTGCCGCAGCTGGAATCCGACGAAGTTCGTCCAGATGGCGGTTCCGGCCGACAAGCAAGGCGAGGTGGAGCAGTTCGCGCCGCAGCTATCGGTCGCCCTCGGATCCGCGGCCGCCTCCTTCTGAACCTCAAACGATCGTTCTATGCCGATTCGACTTAATCTCCTCCGCGAACATCAGGAAGCTGAAGAAGCGCGTCGTCGCGATCCGGTGAAGCGCGCGGTCCTCGGCGGCGTGGTCATTGTGATCTGCATGCTCGGCTGGGCGATGGTGCTTCAGTTCAAGGCCATCCGATCCAACGCCGAGTACAGCGGCATCCAGGGCCACGCGCAAGCGATCGAGAAGATGCACAAGCAGGTTCTCGAGAACAAGAGGCTGGCCGCGGAAGCCGAGGACCATCTGATCGCGCTTCAGCGCCTCACGACGAATCGCTTTCTTTGGGGCAACGCTCTTCAGGGCCTGCAGCATCTGCTCGCCGACACGGAGGGCATCTCCATCACGCGCGTTCGCGGCGAGCAGGTCTTCTCGCAGCAGGCGGAGTCCAAGGCCAAATCCCCGAAGGAGGGAGTCGCGCGTCCCGCCACGGCGACCGAGCGCATCGTGATCACGGTGGACGCCCGCGACGCGAGCACGCAGCCCGGCGACCAGGTCGCGAAGCTGAAGGCCTCCCTGGCGACACCCCTCGTTCCGAAGGGGGCGCCCGCCATCACCAATCAGGTGGCTCTGCTGAACATCTCGGCGCCGCAGACCGACAAGGAAGGCTCAGGGGCTTCCTTTGTCACGTTCACCCTGCAGTCCACCTACGCGGAGCGAGTGAGGCAGTGACGTGACGGGAACGAACCCGGTCTCCCGACGACGACGAAGGAAAACGAACCCATTGAGATCGCCCGTCCGCAGGCTCGGGCGGAGACAAAGCAGCGAATGAAAAAACTCAGCAAGGATAAGCGCAACAAGCTGGCCTTGGTCACCGTGGCGTCGCTCGTGGTCGCCGCGGCGCTCTGGTTCACGCTGATCGCCGCCCAGAAATCCAACTTGATCGACCTGGCCAATCGCAACGCCGAGGAGCTTCGGAAACTGGAGTTGGCGCAGAAGGTGGTCGACACCCGCGTCGAGGCGGAGAAGCGCTTGGAGGAAACCAAGGGCCGCCTGCGCGAGATCGAGAACGACATGGTCAAGGGCGACATGTACGACTGGATCATCCAAACGGTGAAGACCTTCAAGTCGCCGTACCGCGATCGCATCGATATTCCCAATTTCAGCCGCGAGGTCGTGGGCGACATTCCCATGTTTCCCAGGTTCCCGTATCGCGCCGCGACCTACAACATCCGGGGCACCGCGTACTATCACGATTTGGGACGGTTCATCGCCGACCTGGAGAACCGTTTTCCCTTCATGCGTGTCCAGAATCTGGAATTGGAGCCGGCTTCCAGCACCAGCGCCACCGCAACGGAAGACAAGGAGAAACTCGCCTTCCGTTTCGAGCTGGTCGCGTTGGTCCGCCCGACACGCCCATGAACCGAGCCAACCCTCACGACTCCATGAAACACTTCCTCATCACCGTGCTCCTAGGTCTTGTGTGGATCAGCCCTTGCGGGGGCGAGCCGACGAAAGCCGCCGCGCCGTCGCCGTCGCCGTCAGCCGCCTCCAAGCCTGGGGATAAGGCGGCCGCCGCCAGAGCGCGCGAGAAAGCCTCCGCGGACATTGTCTTCACGCCCTCGTTCTTCGAGGACAGCGCTCGTAACAAGGAGACGTTCGGGAAGGATATCTTCTTTCCCAACACACAGCGCTTCAAAGCGGAGACGCAGGAGAACAATCCCAACGGAAAGCCGGCGCAGGACACCGCGTCATTGATTGTCAAGAATCTGGTCTTGAAAGGCATCTCCGGCGCGGGCGCCCGACGTTTGGCGTTGCTCAACAACCGGACACTGGGTGTCGGCGAGGTGTGGGATTTCAAGCTCAACGGCCAAGTCCACCGGATCAAGTGCGAGGAGATTAGGCCTCATTCCGTCCTGCTGAACATCCAGGGAGTCGTCGAGCGGCAAGAAATTCAGCTCAAGACGAGCCTCTGATGGCTTGGTCCGGGAATTGCGTCACATCGAATCAGGAACTTTATGAAAAAGTCCGTTGTTAGCATCACGATCGCGAGCCTCCTTGTGTCCACGTGCCTGTCATGGGCCGCGGCGGACGGCAAGGGCGGCGACGCGCCTCTTCCCGCTCCCGCGGAGAAGACCGCCGAACCTGGAACCCCGGCGGACACTGAGAAGCCGCCTGAGAATCAGGCGCCCTCTCCCGCTGAGACCCCCGCGCCGAAGGGCGGCCCGGACGGCGCCCCGACCCCGGCCCTCCCTCCTGCTCCCGGCGGCGCTGAAGAGCAGTCGACAAATGTCGTCGCCGGGGCCGCGCAGCCTGGCGCCCCGACCGAAACTCCCGCGGGTCCCGACGGCACCGAGGTGGTGCCCCTGATCGTCATCGACGATGTTCCGCTCACCGATGCGATCCGGAATCTGGCCCGTCAATCCGGCCTCAATTTCCAGTTCGACCCGCGGGTGACGAACCCGCAGCCCGGCGCCGATGGGAAGGCCGCAGCGCCGCCGAATGTGTCCTTTCGCTGGGAGAATGTCTCCGCTCAGGACGCGCTGGTCGCGCTGCTCGACAACTTCAACCTGCAGCTCGTGCGCGTCCCCAACTCCCGGATCGCCAAGATCACGATCAAGGATCCGAAGGCCGAGGAACCCTTGATCTCGCGGATCGTGCAGCTGCGATTCGCGGATCCGACCAATACGGTGACCTTGATCAAACCGACCCTGAGCGCCCGGAGCCAGGTGCTCGCGGACGTCCGCACGTCGCAGCTGATTGTCAGCACCACGGCGCGCGAGTGGGAGACCGTGAGCAATGTCATCACGCGCATCGACACGCCGACCAAGCAGGTGCTGATCGAGTCGCGCATGCTGGAGACCGCGAAGAATCCGACGGCGATCCGCGGGATCGACTGGGCGAATACGCTGGAAGGCCAGAAGTTTTCCCTGGGGAACAACGCGGCCGGCGCCGCCGGCTCGATTATGACGGATCCTCGGGCGGCGTTTAACGCCAGCACGGCGTTTCTGACCGCGGACGGCGTGAACGCGGTGCTCTCCTTCCTGAACAAGGAGTCCGACACCGAGGTGATCGCCACACCGCGCGCTGTGACGCTCGACAATCAGGCCGCCACCCTCCAGGTCACCAAGGCCTATCCGATTTTCAAGGTCACGCCCGGCTCCGCGAACAGCCCGCCGGCGGCTGAAATCACCTACACCAACATCGGCGTGATCTTGCAGGTGACCCCTCGCATCACGGCGAACAATTATATCTCGCTGCGCGTGATTCCCGAGGTTTCGAACATCGATTCCAAGGACAGCCAGCAGGCGGACAGCAAGGTTTTCACCGCGAACATCTACGCCATCCGCCGCGCCGACACGCATGTGATGATCCCGAGCGGCAACACCTTGGTGATGGGCGGCCTGATCAGCGACAACACATCGACCACCATGAGCAAAGTGCCGCTCCTCGGGGACGCGCCAGGGCTCGGCGCCCTGTTCCGGCACAAGAAGAACGTCAGGAACAAGCAGAACCTGCTGATTTTTATCACGCCCACCGTGGTGGAAGATGACTCGTTCTCGCCCAATCACCGCGGCGCCGAGTTCCTCAAGACCAAGTACGAAGACACCCCGGACGTCGACGAGAGCTACTGGAACAGCGCGAAGCCCGCGGACTGGACCCGGCCCAAGAAGTCGGCGTCGAAGTAAAGGAGTCGCCCTTCGCGCCCGGCTCTCAGAGTTGAGTTGAGATCTGAAGCCCGCCCGCCAGCCAAAGCCAGGCAGAGACAGAGTCAGTAACCGCGGGATGAAACAGGCCCGAAGCAGGAGGAAAGCAGTATGAAGAAATTGTTGTGTTTGGCGCCGTGGGTTGTGGTCGCCGCGATGAACGCGCAGGGCCAGGGGTATGTCCTCTTCAGCAATGTGACGCAGGACCTCATGGTGGAGAAGAAGATCTCCGACGCCTACTCGGGCGATTACCTGAACTCCGCCTACGTCGCCCAATTGTTCGCGGGAGTGCAAGGCTCCATCGAGGGCGCGTTGAACCCTCTCGATGTCCCGGTCTACTTCCTGGATTCGCCTCCGGAGTCGGTCGGTGATTTCCTGGGCAACGAATTGCAGATCGCGGGCGTGAACGTCGGGAACGCCGCCACCCTGCAAGTGCGCGTGTGGTCCTCGGCCTACGCCACCTGGTCGGACGCCTACAGCGCCGCCCTCCTGGACGGCAACATTCATGTGGGCAAGTCGGGCCTGTTCGATGTGACCACGGGAGCGCAGGGCTCGAACGTGGAGATCGCGATCAACATGCCGCAGTTCACCATCACCGCGGTGCCTGAGCCCAGTGTTTTGGGCTTGGGCGCCCTCGGTTTGGGGCTCGCCTTGATTCGCCGCAGGCTCTGATCCAACCCATTCGGAGGTCCCCACGGATGATTTAACGAGCGGCACGCTAACGCGCGCCGCTCGTTCCATTTTCGGCGGCCCTGTTTTCGCATTGACGGCTGGCCCGCCTCCCTTTGGTGTTTCGGCGGTTCCCTTGTTATGTGGGCTCCGAACGAATGAAGATTCTCGTCATCTCGCTTGCCGGGATCGGCGACACGCTGCTGGCGACGCCGCTCATCCATGAGCTGCGGTTGAATTACCCGGACGCCGTTCTCGACGCGCTCGTGATGTGGACAGGGTCGCGCGACATCCTCGCGGGCAATCCCCATCTCAACTCCGTCCATCACTGCCACATGATCAACGAGGGGCCCTGGCGGAGCCTTCGTTTTCTCCTTCGGCTGCGCCGGCGGCGTTACGACATCGCTCTCAACACATACCCTCAAAGCAAGACGGAGTACCGGCTGATCACGCGCATCCTGGGAGCGGGCGTTCGCGTGAGCCATCGATACGACAACCGCCGGTGGTGGGATGGATGGCTCGTGAACCGCGAAGTCGACCAGAGCTACGACCGCCACTCCGTGGATCAGAATCTTGCCTTGCTGGAGGCCTTGAACGGTCGGCGGATGCTCGCGTCGCACAGCGCCGAGCTTTTTCTTTCGGAGGACGAGCGCGCGTGGGCGCGGCGGATGGCGGAGGAGCGCGGATGGAGGGGGCGGCGAATGATCGGCTTCCATGTGGGTTCCGGGAAGACGAAGAACCTGGCGTTGCGACGATGGCCCCTGGATTTCTATCGGGAGCTTATCGAGAAGCTTCTCGGATTGAGGCCCGATCTCCAGGTTCTCCTGTTTGGCGGTCCTGAGGAGCGCCAGGACCATGAGTGGCTCCTCTCGCGGATCGGCTCCCCGCGCGTTTGCGTTCCCGAGACCCGGGAGATGAAGCAGGCCGCCGCGCTGCTGGAGCATTGCCACGCCTTCCTCAGCATCGACAGCGCGCTGATGCACCTCGCCGCCGCCGTTCGCGTGCCCCACCAGTTCGTGATCGAAACGGCGACCTTCAACAAGACCATCGAGCCTTACGATCGTCCCTACGTTCTCATTCCCAACCCCGCTCTTCAGGGGCGCAACCTCGACTACTACCGTTACGACGGGGAGGGCATCCGCGGCACGCCCGAGGCCTTGGAGGCGTTGATGCGCGCGGTGTCGTCCGAGAAAGTGTTTCAAACGCTTGCGCCCTGCCTCACTCTTCCCGACAACTCATGAGAGTTTTCCTGCGATTCCTGGCCGAGCTGCTGTTTCGTTTCACCGCGCATCGCGCCGAGGTTCTCAGGGCCCCCGGGCCCGTGCTCCTCATTCCCAACCACACCTCCTGGCTGGATTGGCTGTTCCTGGGCGTCTGCCTGGAACCGGACTGGCGATTTGTTGTTTCGAGCGTGACGGCCCAAACGAGCTGGTTTCATCGGAAGATCATGCTGAACCGGAGAACCTTTCCGATCGACACCACATCGCCCTACGCCGTGAAACGGATGGCGGAGCATCTCATGAAGGGCGGACGTCTTGTGCTATTCGCCGAGGGACGGCTCTCGCGCACGGGAACCTTGATGAAATTGTTCGAGGGCACTGGGTTCCTGCTGGACAAGACCCAGGCAACCGTGATCACGGCTTACATCCGGGGCGCCGACCGGCTCGTCACATCGCCCAATCCCAATCGCAAGCTGCTGCTGCCTCGAGTCTCGATCCATTTCAGCGAGGCGCTCCACCCTCCTCGGGGCGTCGATGCCAGCGCGTCGGCGGCGCGGACTCGACTCACCGACTGGTTGCGCGATCAGATGGTTCGACAGCAATTCGAAGTCGAGTGCCTGATGGGGCCTTCCACCGTCCTGGAGGCGGTGGTGGCCAGCGCCGGCGTTCACGGGGGCAAGGTGGTGATGCAGGATATCACCCAGAGCCTGACCCTCCGGCGCGTCTTGGCGGGCGCGGATCTCCTCGCGCAGGAGCTCGCCGCGCTCCTCGGAGGCTCTCCGGAGCGGATAGGCGTCCTCCTGCCCAACGTCAACGCGACGCCAATCGTTATTCTGGCCTTGTGGAGCCTAGGGAAGGCGCCCGCTCTCCTGAACTTCTCAACGGGGATTCCGATCATGAAGGTTTGCTCGGAACTTGCCGGACTTCGCGAAATCATCACATCGCGGGCGTTTCTGACGAAGGCCAGGCTTGAGTTGAAGCCGCTGCAGGACGCGGGGCTCCGCCTGATTTTTGTCGAGGATCTCCGGGAGCGAGTCACGTCCCTCAAACGCCTGGCCGCGCTGGCCCGCGTCGCGCTGAACCCGCGCTCGGTCATCCGAACCCCTCAGTCCGCCGACCGCACGGCCGTTGTTCTCTTCACGAGCGGATCCGAAGGCGTCCCGAAGGGGGTGGCGCTGTCACAGTCCAACTTGATGTCCAACATCCGCCAGCTGCTTTCGATCTGCGACCTCACCGATGAGGATCGCATTTTCAATTGCCTGCCCCTCTTCCATAGCTTCGGCCTCACCATCGGCGCGCTCCTGCCTCTCGTTCGCGGGTTTTACGTTTTTCTGTATCCATCGCCGCTCCACTACCGCGTCGTCCCCGCGGCGCTGTACGACCGCGACTGCACCGTGCTCCTGAGCACCAACACCTTCCTCAATGGATATGGACGCAAGGCTCATTTCTACGACTTCCGCAGCCTCCGATATCTTTTCGCGGGCGCCGAGAAGATCCAGCAGTCGACCTTCGAACTCTGGAAGCGGAAATTTGGCGTGCGAATTCTCGAGGGCTACGGGGCCACGGAGTGCAGTCCGTGCCTGGCCATCAACACCCCCATGATCTCCTCTTACGGGACCGTGGGCCGCTTCCTGCCGTGCATCGAGCATCGCATCGAGCCTGTGGAAGGCGTGAGCGTCGGAGGCCGCCTCCTCGTCAAGGGGCCGAATATCATGCAGGGCTACCTGAACGCGGACGCGAACCAGGCGTTCCGCGCGCGGGACGGGTGGTACGACACGGGCGATATTGTCAGCGTCGATGACGGCGGGTTTGTCACGATTCTTGGCCGACTGAAGCGCTTCGCGAAAGTCAGCGGCGAGATGGTCAGCCTGACCGCCGTGGAGGAGGCCCTCGCGGGGGCGTTTCCGCAGTACGGGCTCAGATGCCAGGTCGCCGTGGTGACGTTGCCCGACGCCGACAAGGGTGAGCGGTTGGTGGCCGTCATCAACGAGGCGCGCCTGGGCGTGGACGAGATCCGCGCCGCGGTGCGAGCCCGCGGGCTGTCCAATCTTTGCGCGCCGCGCGAGGCTCGATTTCTTCGCGAGATTCCCAAGCTGGGCACAGGCAAGGTCAACCATCGAGAGCTGGAACGCTGGGTCCGCGAGACGCCCCAACCTCCTCCCGCGTCCTAAAACGAGACACCCGCCCCCTTGGCCTCGCGCCCATCGCGCCCGCCGCCGTGTCCGAGCCAATCCCGCATCATCGCGCTAAAGTTTAAGAGCGCTCCTGCCGATGGAACGAAGCAGAGGCGGAATCCCTTTCGCTGCTCCCTTTACGACGTATGAAGACTTTGCTCGTTCGCTCAATCCTCGGAGGACTGCTGCTCTCATCACCCTTGTGGTGGGCGGGCTCCGCCGCGGCGGAAACGCACAACATCAATGGCCAGGTCACCGCGGTTCAGGGCTCGGCGACCTTGAGCGTTCCCGGACAACCCGAGACGCCTCTGAAGCCCGGGGCCGATGTGCCGCCCGGAGCGGTGATCCACACGTCTCCCGGTGGAAGCGTGGATGTTTTTTTGGGTCGCAACACCGGCGTCATCCGTGTTGCGGAGAACTCCGCCCTGAAGGTGCGGGCGCTTCAAGTGACCGACACGGGATCGGAGACTGTAACAGACACCCAGCTCGAGCTTCAGAAGGGCGAGCTGTTTGGGAATGTCAACAAGCAGAGCGCCGCGTCCACCTACGAGATCACCTTGCCTGACGGCGCCGTGGACATGCGCCAGAGCCGCTTTCAGATCGTGAGTCGCGCGCCCGAATCCCCAGGGGGAAAAGCGGGGCAGCTCGCCGACAACAACCAGCCCTTGCGATCGACCGTTCGTGTTCTCATGGGCCAGGCTTCGTTTACCCACGACGGCCAGCTCGTCGTCCTCGGCAATCACCAGGAGCTCAATCCTGAAACAGGAAAGCCCGCCCCCATGACCGCCGCGATGGTTGCAATCATCGGGCAAGCCTTCCTCACGATGGATCTCGCGCCGCAGACGGCGTCCGGCGGCGCGGACGGGAACAACAAATCGAAGTCCGACGGCGGAAATGTCATTCAGGTCTCCGCGCGCGCCCTCACCAGCCTTCCTCCGCAGGAGACGCCGCTATCGCCTACAACGGGCGGCCGGTAGAATCGGACGGCCTGACGGCTGAATTTTTGCGGCGCGCTGAGTGTTCAGCGCGCCTTTTCTTTTTTGCTCGCGGCGGCTGCGGCCTTCTCCGCCGCGGGACACAGGGCCCGGATCTCGCAATGCGGGCAATCGGGCTTCCGGGCGCCGCAACGACGGCGGCCGTGCCAGATGAGCCAGTGGCTGAGGAGCGCCCAATGATCCCGGGGAGTCAGGCGCATCAGCGCCTGCTCGATTTTCTCGGGCGAGGACTGCCTGGTCAGCCCGAGCCGCTGGGCGAGTCGCGCCACATGGGTGTCCACCACCACGCCTTCCTGGATTCCAAACGCGTTTCCCAGCACGACATTCGCCGTCTTTCGTCCCACGCCCGCCAGCGCGGTCAAAGCCTCCATGGTCCTGGGAACTTCCTCCCCATGCCGCGCGACAAGCGTTCGGCACGCGGCCTGAATGTTGCGCGCCTTGTTCCGGAACAAGCCGATCCGCCGGATGTCTTGCTCAAGCGCGGGCAAAGGCGCCTCCGCGTAGTCGCGGGCGCTGCGATAGCGGGCGAAAAGCGTTTCCGTGACGATGTTGACCTGCTTGTCCGTGCACTGGGCCGAGAGAATTGTGGCGACCAGCAGCTCGAGGGGGTTGCTGTGTCGGAGTTCGCAGTGGGCGTCCGGGTAGGCGCGGGCCAGCGTGTCGCAAATCGCCGCGGCTCGGGCCCGCGTCTGATCGTTGGTCTCTCTTGCCACGGAGCCTTCGCGGGATCACGCCAGCTCAGGGTGAGCGGACGATGGTTCGCTGATCGCCGTGGGCGCGCCGTCCGCGTTCTCCGGGTACTCGAACACCTTCCCTTCGAAGTTCCGGAAGACAACCCGATCGTTGTTATGGCTGAGCACGTAGTCGGGGTTGATGGGCACCTTGCCCCCGCCGCCGGGGGCGTCGATCACGAACTGCGGCACCGCGTAGCCAGTGGTGTGGCCCCGGAGGCTTTGCATGATTTCGAGGCCTCGGCGAACGCTGGAGCGCAAATGCGACGATCCTGAGATCAGGTCGCACTGGTAGACGTAGTAGGGCCGGACACGGCACATCATCAGCTTCTGCAGATGGTCCTTCATCACCGCTTCGTCGTCATTCACGCCGCGCAGGAGCACCGACTGATTCCCCAAGGGGATGCCCGCGTCCGCCAGCCGGCCCAACGCGTCGCGCGCCTCGGTCGTCAGCTCGCGGGGATGATTCGAGTGCACGCTGATGAAGAGCGGGTGAAACTGCCGGAGCATCGCGCACAGCTCGGGAGTGATCCGCTGGGGCAGAAAAAGCGGGATCCGCGTTCCGATGCGCAGAAACTCCACATGCGGAATGGCTCGAAGCCGGCTGAGGAGACATTCGAGCTTCTCATCGCTCAGAAGAAATGGATCGCCGCCGCTCAGCAGGACGTCGCGGATGGCCGGGGTGCGGGCGATATAGTCGATCTGGCGATCGAACTCAGGATGGAAGTCGTAGCCCGTGGCGTTGCTCACCAGGCGCGAGCGCGTGCAGTAGCGACAGTAGGCGGCGCATCGATCCGTCACGAGAAAGAGAACGCGATCAGGATAGCGATGCACGAGCCCAGGCACGGGGGAGTGCTCGTCCTCGCCGCAGGGGTCCGTCAGCTCCCATGGCGCGGTCAAGGTCTCCTCCAGGCGGGGGATCACTTGGATGCGGATGGGACATCGCTCGTCCGCTGGGTCAATGAGGTTGAAAAAGTAGGGCGTGATCGCCATCGCCAGCTTCGTGTTCGCGAGCTGGACCCCGGCTTCCTCCTCCGGCGTCAGGGTCGGCATCAATGTCCGGAGACCCTTGAGCGTGGTGATCCTGTTCCGGAGCTGCCACTGCCAGCTGTTCCAGTCCGCGTCCGGAATGTGAGACCAAAAACCGCGACCCGCGGAATGAAACGCCTTCAGGGAACCGGTGCGCCGGGGTTCGACAGGGTCCGCGCTCAGGCCGCAGACTGACGACAGGATGTCCATTCCGGGCGGACTATAGGTTCCGCGGAGGGTGTGTCAAGGGGACGGGTGTTCCGGGTCGACGGCGGCCCTTCGGCCCTGTTTTCGGCGTCCGGAAGGCGTCTCAGCGGGGCCCTTTTTCCGGCTCTGCGTGATCGCGGCGAGCTCCGCCTGATAGCGGCTGAACGAGTGGTCCAGCTCGTCGAGCTGTCGGACGCATTTCTTCAGCGCCACCTTGGCGTTCGGCAGCAGCTGGACCTTTTCCACGCTCGTCCCGCCCGTGGCGTTTCGTTGGGCGAGATAGGTCGCCAAAGTCTCGCGGTAGCCGGCGACGAGCGGGGCGATCCTTGGCGGGCTGCGCCACTGCAAGCCCTGGAGTCGGGCGATCTTCCGGTTGAGCAGAGCTTCGACGCGCGTCGAATCCCACCGCTCGATCGCGCGCTGGATGCTGGATCTCCCGGCGTCCTGAATCGACTCGCCGTCCACCGTGATGTCCAGCGGCACCGACAGGATCTGGCCCAACTGGTCCACCACTTCCTCGAAAGCCAGCTCTCCCGACCGCTCGCGTCCGAGGAAGAGCGCTGTGGTCAGTCCCCACCACTTGTCCACATCCACCATGCGTTGGAACCGTGACGCGTAGGCCTGAAGGAAGCTCGTCTGCCAGTTCAGGGTGTTGTGAAGACTTGCGAGCATGACGGCCATGTCTCTCGCGCCGTGATCCATCCGCAGCAGTTCCCGCACGAGGAGGTGGGATGAGGACCGGTATCGGTTGAGAAACCCGGGATCGCCGGAGGCGTCAGGCCAGCTCAGCTCCTCCAAGGCGAGGGGCGGTGTTTCGCGGAGCGTTTGCCTCAGCGTTTCCACCGCGCGATCGGGGCGCTGGTTCTCCGTGCCTCCCTTGAAGGGCTCCGCCAACAGCGACAGCGAGCCTTGGGCCTCCAGATGGGCGGGCATGCCCGCCTCGAGCCATTTGGGCATGTCGACCGGAATGCCTTCATTTCGCGTTCCACGATTGGCGATCTCGAGCAGCAGGACCTGAACGATCGTGTTGAAGAAGCGGCGCCGATCCATCAGGTCGGGGAGGTCGATGGAGTAGACCCACCCGCTCGGATACTCCTGGCCTTGCACGGCGACGGGTTCGTCGTCGCCCCGGCGGACATGCAACCTCACGTAGACTTTTCCCTGCCATCGGTCGGTCAGCTGAAGCTCATGGAGCAGCGCCGCCTTGATTCGCTCGCAGGAAACGATGGCGGTGTCCGGCTCGATTTGCATGTAGCTGGCGGAACGCGGGAGAGAAACCGGCGAAGGCGCGTCGAAAGGGACGCCTGTGGCGACAAACTGCTCCGACACGCTGATGCGGGTGACAGGTTCGGCCGCTCGGAGACCGATGGCGGCGAGGCACAGCAAAGACTGGAGCCAAGCGCGAGCCGCCCTCGGAGAGCGGATCGCGGCCAGCCCATGGCTTGCCCAATGACCTGTTTTGTGGACCACAGCTTCGGGAGGTTCCCGCCGGTCGCCGCCGGCGCGATATGGGGAACCAACAGACTTTGACAATAGAGAGGGCCGCATGCTCACACAACCCTTTCGAGCGGACGCTCCGCCGACCGCCTCCTCAACTGATTGACCGCGCTGTCGATTAGGGAATAGCGTCGCCCATTCTCGCCGAACAACGCGCGGAACCGCGACGGGATCGGAAACGAAAGACGACGCGCCTATGGCCTCACTGAAATGGACACTGACCAGCCTCAAGCAGCGAGGGATCCGACAAACATTTGCCGTGGGGTTCAGCTACGCGGAGGACTATCTTTTTGACTGGTGCTACGGCACGGACACCATCCGGCGCGTCGAGCCGAGCTCGCTTCAGTTCTCCGCTGAGAACAAGCGGCATGCCTCCATCTATGGCGCCACGAAGGCTCGTCCGTTCTTGAAGCTGATGGAACTGCTCTCGCTGCCCAAGGACGCCACCTTCGTGGACATCGGCTCCGGCAAGGGCCGCGTTCTGATGCTGGCTCCGCGCGCCGGGTTCAAGAAGGTCGTGGGGATCGAGTTCTCGCCCGAGCTGTGCGCCATCGCGCGTAGGAACCTTGAGCTCTACCAGGCCAAGACCGGGCTCGCCTGCAACGTGGAGATCGTGGAGAGCGACGCCAGCCAATACTCCTACACTCCCGATCAAACCGTCTTCTACATGTTCAACCCTTTCGATGGAATTCTGGTTGAAAAAGTGGTGCGAAAAATCGGGGCTTCGATTCAGGCGTCCCCGCGTCCTTGCTGGTTGATCTATCTCGCGCCGCAGTACAAATCCATCATCTCCGCGACCGGCGTTTTCCCCGAAGAGCGTTCAGTGCAGATCAGCGGCTCGGACTACCAGGTCTATAGCTGTTCGCCGAAGCCTTAGGATCCGCGCGCCGATCCCCATCCGTTGTTGCGCGCGTTCTCAGCCCGCGGCTCGCGTGTCTCCCGTGGAGAGCGATCCCGTTTCTTTCCCGCGACGCTGGCGTCATGCGGGAGGCCTTTCGGACTCCGGGGCTGGCGGCGGAGAGGGAAGGGGGCGCGAGAGTGGAATGAGGCCCGCCCAGAACTCGGCCATGGACTTGGCCACGGGAAGGGGCACCTGCGCGCGAGCGATGGGCTTTGGCGGGTCCGGCGACACAAACAACCCGGGCGGAACGCTGCGGGTGATGACGCTTCCGGCCCCCACGACGGCCCCCGCGGCGATTCGCAGCGTCTTTCCCGCGCCGCACACGAGGACGCAGTGCGGACCAACGAAAGCGTTCTTCTCAATAATCACTCGCCCCGATCCGCGTGTGTGCGCGATGATGCTGGTCCGGAGACTGATCTGCGCGCCCTCCTGGATCTCCACGCACTCGGGATACTCGTTGTCGATGTACACATCGTCGCCAATGAAGACGCCTCGCCCGATCTGCGCGCCGCGCCATCGGTGCAGCGTGGGTCGCAGGGTGGTGGATCCGGGCGCCACGCGGGCGATGGCGTGGAACACTCGGTTGAAAACGCGTCTTAGGATGAACTTGGCCATGGTTTTTCGAGGAAGGTGCGGCAGTTCGGGACGATGGCAAATGGAAAAACAAGTCCGGAGGGATGGGGCGTCTCGTTCATTGGATCTTCCTTCTGATCGCGGGAGGCAACATCCGGGAGAGGCCTTGGATCAGCTTCTTGGCCCCCGGAGGGAGACCCTGACGAAGCCACAGTTCCCAGCGCGATCGCTGGCGAAACTGGATCGCATCGGTCAAGGCGCGCATCTCATCCGAGGACAAACGCCAGCCGCCCGCTCCGGCGTTTTCAATCGCGTGGGCGACGGAGCCGCTCTTCGGGATCACCACGACCCCCTCGTGTCCGAGGCACCAGTTCAGCGCGAGCTGCGCCCGCGTTCTTCCCGTGTCGAGGGCCAGGCGTTGGAGAACTCCGCGAGGATCGCCGTCCAGCAGATGCTGGAACTGGCGGCTCAGCGGACTATACGCGATCACCGTGACGCCCTGCGACTGGCAGTACGGCAACAGGGTCGTCGCGATCGTGCGATCGACGAGATTGAACCGGACCTGATTCGAGACGATGGGATGGCGTGTCGCCGCTCTTTGTGCCGCGCGCAGTTGGTCGACGGAGAAATTGCTGACGCCGATCCATCGAATCTTCCCGGCGTCCGCCAGCTCCTGCATCGCTCCGAGCGTTTCCTCAATCGGGACGCCGGGATTGGGCTCGTGCAGCTGATAGAGGTCGATTCGGTCGGTCCGCAGGCGTCTCAGGCTATCCTCGGCCGCCTTCACAACCTCCGCTCGGCGGAAATGGGCGGGCGAGACTTTCGACGCCAGGAATACCTTGTCGCGACAGCCCCGGATGGCGTCAGCGACGACGGCCTCGTTGCCGTAGGACTCGGCGGTGTCGATGAAAGGGCTGCCGGCCTCGATGCCCGCGACGAGGGGTTCCGGGCCGGAGGAGTAACGCCAGGTTCCCATGCCCACCTCCGGGAGCGTCGCGTCCGTTCGGCCGAGCCGCTGTGTAGGTGGGGAGTTGGGGGTCATTGTCCCGAGCGGGCCGCTTTCAAGTACCTCAGCGACCAGGGATACACCCGATCACGCGCTTCCATGAGAGTGCGTCGGACCTTGGGCCACACGGCGAATCCCGGATCCTCAACCTCCGCCGTCGCATCCATGCCGTTCCGCAGGCTCTGGATCCGCAATGTCGTGCCGCCTGGCACTGGGATCGGTGCCGAGACGCTTCCCGATGTGATTTCAGTGATGACTTCGCCGGATAGGGTCTGGACGCATAGGGGCTGCAGGGGTGTTTCAGCCACCCACGGACGCTCGACGACAACGGCGCGCGCCGATTCGGGCAGGCACACCTGAATGCTGCGAGCCCCAGGCCGCACCCGAAGGATGTCTCCGAGCGAAAGGGTCTCGTAGGATCTCTGGACAAGGGCCGAGAGATCGCTCCATTGGATGGGGCCGGCCCCGCGAAGCCGGGCTGTGTAATTGGCGATCCAGTCCATGCCGTCCGCCACATCGTGGTGATGGGCGGCGAGCACGACCGGTTGCCCCAGGAACGCGGCGAGAACCATCTCGGTGAGCGCTTTGCGCCCCATCACAATTCGTGGAATGATCGCAAGCCCGCTGGGAAAGGTCTCCGCGCGCTCCATCCCAAAACTAGGCGTCCAATCGTGCGATCTGTTCGCCCGCAAGAACTGCGATGGAGTGATCATGACGCCCTCATAGTCCAGCAAGGCAAGCGCCTTGATGAACTCGTGGTCCACCACCCCGTACGGCGGCTCCATAACCCGGGAGATTTTCAGGCCATGCCGCGTGGCCAGGCAGTCCATCCGACGCAAGGCCTGCGCCATCAACTTGAGCTGCATTCCCGCGTCCCAACCCCGCGCCAGCTCACACCTCACGTGATTGTTGCCGTGGGGCGTGAGCGAGATGTATCCCGACTTTTCGCGAAACAGGCGGCACACTTCGCCCTTGGCCCCGCCCACATCGATGGGGATCGTGGCGACCACCGCATGAATCCCCTGCTCCTGCGCCGTGCGCGCGAGTTGGCGGAAATCCAGGCAGCCATAACGGAAATGACGCAGGCTCGGGTCGTCGAAAATAAAGCATCCTCCGAGCGGCGGACGCGTCCACGCTAGCCTCTCGGCGCATAGCCGCCGGAGAAAGCAGAGCAGAGGCAGGAGACTGCAGAACGAGTTGCCCGAGAAAAAGTGGCACAGGTAATCCCGGCTGCCAAGAACGGGCAGCCCCGCGGCCACCAGATCCACAGATTTCCGCCCTTCGCCATGCCGCGCCCAGAATACCCTTTCTCCGCATTCGGCCACCGGGATGTCGCCCGACCCCATCGCCAACGCTCCAACCCCCGCGTTGCCAAACTCAACGAGCGTCTGGCCATCCAAAAGCGGGTCGACGCGAAGGCGGCCGGGAAAAAAAACGGTGGTAGGAGGTCCATCGGGGGTTCGGGACCCGGACACGTCCGCGGGGTGTTCCGGACCCATCGCCGCGTAACAAGGCAGCCCGCGGCTCGCGACCTTCACAGCCGTGGCGCGATCCACGCCAACCAGCAGAGCGGCGTCGCTCGCTGTGTTGCCGTTGGACTCGTTGGAGGGGTGAAATGAGACAGGGAAGAGCCGCTCCAGGGCGTCGAACAGTCGGCGGAACCTCGGGGCTTCCGTCGCTGGCTGGATTGCCACTTTAAGACGGCTCAGCATGCGCGGTGCCTCTCCCGAATCGGCCGGGCCTGCGCGGGGCGGCGAGTTCCATCCCTCCCGGGAGGAATTCCAGAGCGGTCTTTGGGCCATGAATGGAATACAAGTTCGTCGTCACAACGGTTTTTGGCGCGCTAGTGCGTCCATCGGCAGCGCGCTCTGACACTTGATGGCCGATCGCGGTGGCGCCTCGGAGTAAAATGCCGGCCGGGAGGATATCCAAGCGAAACCTCTGGAAAGAGGAGGAGCCGCCGCGCAAAGTGGGTCGGGTTCGAGCGTTCTTTCCGCTTTCGCGGACGCGCGGAAAGCCGCTAAGCTAATCTTTAGTTAGTCCGATGAAACTAGTGTGGAAACAGATGCGCCCATCCGCGTTCTGGCCGTGCGCAACCGGCTCATTGACGCGTTTCAAGCAGCTCGGCTGAGCTTCGACCTGAGCCGAGCCACTCTCCTATGACCCAGAAAGCACTTGGTGTGGACACTATCCGGCTCGACGCTTCCGCTGAGGTTGAGGCCATTGGCGCTTTCATGCGTCAGGCGCTGACAAAGGAATTCCGTCGCCGCGGGATCGTGGTGGGGATCTCCGGGGGCATCGACAGCGCTGTCACAGCCGCGCTCGCCGTGAAATGCCTCGGGAAGGACCGTGTTTTCTGCCTTCTCATGCCTGAGCGCGAGTCGAGCCCCGAGACCCTCATCCTGAGCCGTCTGATGGTCGATCATCTGGGAACGCGATCCGCCCTGGAGGACATCACGGGCGCGTTGGAAGCGGTTGGGTTTTACTCCCGATATCAGGAGGCGGTCCGGCGAGTGGCGCCCGAGTACGGACCCGGCTGGACGTCGAAGCTCGTCGCGACAGAATCGATGGAGCGCGGCGGATTCACGTTCTTCTCGCTCGTGGTCGCGAACCCGCAAGGCGATTCGCAAACGGTCCGGCTTCCCGTCGAGGTCTACCTGGAGATCGTCGCGACCACCAACTTCAAGCAGCGATGCCGCAAAGTGCTGGAATACTACTACGCCGACCGATGGAATTTCGCCGTCGCGGGAACGCCGAACCTTCTCGAGTACGACCAGGGTTTCTTCGTGAAGAACGGCGATGGCGCGGCGGACATCAAGCCCATAGCCCATCTTTACAAGACCCAGGTATACCAGCTCGCGGAGTTTTTGGGCGTGCCGAAAATGATCCGCGACCGTCCTCCGACGACCGACACTTTTTCCATGGCGCAGGGCCAGGACGAGTTCTACTTCGCTCTTCCTTATCAGAAGATGGATCTCTGCCTCTATGGACTCAATCACCAGATCGACCCGGACGCCGTCGGACGCGCCACCGGGCTGTCCGCCGACCAGGTTCGCCAGGTGTGGGCCAACCTTCAGCAGAAGCGCAGCACCGTTCAGTATCAGCACGCGTCCCCGCTCATCATGCGGCGAGCCCCGGAGACCACGGGCAGAGCCTAGCAAAACACCGATGGCGGTCGCTCCGCCAATGCCAGGAACCAAGAATCTCAAACAGTCACCGTATAATGAGCGATCCCAAGATCCAGATCCGCGAATTCATCGTCAGACACTTTCTCTTCGGCCAGGACGTCGGCTTGACCGACAGCGCTTCCTTCCTTGAGCAGGGCTTCATCGACTCCACAGGCGTGTTGGAGCTCGTGGCCTTTCTGGAAAAAGAGTTCAAGGTGCGCGTGGACGACAGCGAGCTCATCCCGGAGAACCTCGATTCCATCAATGGAATCGTCGGGTTGCTCAAGAAGAAGCGCGCGGCTTCATAACGGCGGGGACCGCCCGGGCTCCCGCGCTCCGATGAGGCGCCGACCTGTTATGCTCGTTCACCATTTTCTCGAAAACTCCAGCGACCGGTTCCCCGACAAGGCGGCCCTGGTCTGCGAAGGCCGTCGCTGGACCTATCGCGAGTTGGAGGCCCAGGCCAATCGCGTCGCGCGCGCCCTGGCCAAGACCGGCGTGAAGCGCGGAGATCGCGTTGGGATCTGCCTGCGGAACTCGGCGGAGGCCGTCGCGTCCATCTTTGGAATCCTCAAGGCCGGCGCGGTGTTCGTCTATGTCAACCCCACCATCAAGCGCGACAAGCTTGAGTACATCCTGAACAACTGCCAGGCGGCCGCGCTGATCTTCGACAGCCGGACCGCCGCGGCGGATTTGCTGGCCTCTCCGGTTTGCCCCGCGCCTTCCCTTCAAGGCGCGATCTTCTGCGGTCCGGATCCCGAGGCAAGGAAGGCCTGCCCTATTCCGCTGTCTCCCTGGATCGCCCTCGAAAAAACCTTCCCCGACGAAAGGCCTCGAAGCCCGACCATCGACGTCGACCTGGCTTGCCTGATCTACACCTCCGGCACAACGGGAGACCCGAAGGGCGTCGTCAGCGATCACAGCAACATGGTGTTCGCGTCGGGATCGATCATCGAGTATCTCGGGATGCGGTCGGACGACATCATCTTCAACGTCCTGCCCTTGTCTTTCGACTATGGGCTGTACCAGCTCCTGATGACGTTCCGCGTTGGCGGCACGCTGGTGCTCGAGAACTCTTTCGCCTATCCGGCGTCGATCTTGAACCAGATCGCGAAGGAGAAGGTGACTGGATTCCCGGGCGTGCCGACGCTGTTTGAGATGATCCTGCGGCTGGATCTCAACGCGTTCGACCTGTCGCATTTGCGCTTTCTTACCAACACCGCGGCCGCGCTTCCGCCAAGCCGCGTGATGGATTTGCGGACTCGTTTCCCGAAAGCCCGGGTGTTTTCGATGTACGGGCTGACGGAAACAAAGCGCACGCTTTACATGCCTCCGGAGTGGCTGGATCGAAAGCCGGGCTCCGTCGGCATCGCGATTCCCGGCACAGAGGTTTGGATCGAGGACGAGCAAGGCAATCGGCTGGGGCCCGGCAAGACGGGCGAGCTTGTTTCCCGGGGCCGGCATGTCATGCGCGGATACTGGATGGCGGAGGAGGCGACCGCGAAGCGCTTCCGTCCCGGTCCCTTGCCCGGCGAGCGGGTTTGCCACACCGGCGATCTGTTCAGCATGGACGAGGAGGGGTGTTTCTATTTCGTCGCGCGCAAGGACGATGTCATCAAGAGCCGCGGCGAGAAGGTAGCGCCCAAAGAGGTCGAGAATGTGATCTACGGGCTCAAGGGCGTTCGGGAAGTCGCCGTCCTCGGCGTTCCCGATCCGCTGCTCGGCCAGGCTGTGAAGGCGCTCGTGGTGGTCGACGACCCTGGCGTCACGGCCGCGGCTGTTCTGGCGCATTGCCGCGCGCATCTCGAGGACTTCATGGTCCCGAAACAGGTGGAGTTTCGGGCTTCGCTGCCAAAGACCGAGTCGGGAAAGATCGCTAGAAAGGAATTGGCCTGATGTGCGGGATCGCGGGCATCTTCAACCTGACTCCCCAGGAGCCGCCGGCGGAGTTCCAGCTGCGACGCATGCTCGGGACCATCCGGCATCGCGGACCCGATCAGTTCGGCATCCTTCTCAATCCCATCGCCGCGCTCGGCAGCGCGCGTCTTAGCATCATCGACCTGAGCAGCGGCCGACAACCGATATGCAACGAGGATAAGTCTCTCTGGATCGTCTACAACGGCGAGGTTTTTAACTATATCGAGCTCCGCGAGGATTTGGAGCGACGAGGACACGTGTTCGTCACGCGCTCCGACACGGAGGTCATCGTCCATGCGTACGAAGAGTATGGCCCCGGCTGCCTTTCCCGCTTCAACGGGCAGTTCGCTTTCGCCCTCCTGGATCTCAAGAAGAAGCAGCTGTTTCTTGCGCGAGATCGCGTCGGGGTCCGCCCGCTGTTCTACGCCGTCACGCAGGGGCAGCTCGTGTTTGGCTCGGAGGCGAAGGAACTGCTCACGCACCCTCGTCTCAGCGCGGAGCTGGATCCCCGCGTTCTCGAGGAGATCTTCGTTTTTTGGTGCTCAGGGTCCTCTCGATCCATCTTCAAGGGCATCGAGGAGCTGCCGCCCGGCAGCTACATGATCGCCGACGGGAGCGGGATAAAGATCGAGCGTTGGTGGGAGATGTCCTTTGATTCGACCTCGTCCAAGCCTCTTGGGTTGAAAGCCGACGATGTCGACGGCTGGGCCGACGCGCTGTCGGAGCGGCTGACCCAGGCCACGCGCCTTCGACTGCGCGCGGATGTTCCCGTGGGGGCGTATCTGAGCGGCGGGCTGGACTCTTCGATCATCAGCGCGCTGGTGTGCAAGATCCACGCGCCGAAGCTCCACACCTTCTCCATCAGCTTCACCAATCCCGACTTCGACGAGCGGCAATTCCAGATTGAAGTCGCGAAGGCCCTCGACACCCATCACACCGCGATCGAAATCCGGCACGAGGACATCGGGGCCGCGTTCCCCCGGGTGATCTGGCACGCCGAAACGCCGCTGACGCGGACATCGCCTGTGCCCCTGTTCCTGCTCTCCGCCCAGGTGCAAGCGTCGCGGCTGAAGGTGGTGCTCACCGGCGAGGGGGCGGATGAGTTCCTGGGCGGCTATGACATTTTCAAGGAGGATCGTGTTCGTCGCTTCTGGGCCCGGTCGCCCGATTCCAAGTGGCGTTGGCATTTATTGCGGCGCCTGTATGAGGACATCCCGGCGATGACGAAGCTGAGCCCGAGCTACCTGGCCAAGTTCTTCCAGGACGGGCTGACCGACACGCATCTGCCCTACTACTCGCACTGGATTCGCTGGAGAAACAACCAGCGGTGCTGTCGGTTCTTTTCTCCGGAGCTTCAGAGCCGGCTTTCAGTGGAGAAGCGCAGGCTTTGGGACCAGCTCGAGCCGCCCGCCGCCATGAAGAACTGGGGGGCGCTGGAGCGCGCCCAGTATTGGGAGATCCATCTCTTCCTCTCGCGTTACCTTCTGTCCTCGCAGGGAGACCGAGTGGCCATGGCTCATTCCGTGGAGGGACGGTTCCCGTTTCTGGACCAGCATGTTCTCGAGCTCTGCAAGCAGGCGCCGACCGGTTTGAAGCTGCGAGGCTTGACGGAAAAGTTTTTGCTGCGGAGGGCCTTGGGGTCCTTGATTCCCAAGGATATCGCGCAGCGACGCAAACGCCCCTATCGCGCTCCCATCCATCGATCGTTTTTTCATGCCCAAACCCCGGCGTACGTGAAGGAGCTGTTGAGTCCTGAAGCCATTGAGCGATCGGGCTACTTCCAGCCCTCGGCGGTGGCTCAGTTGGTGGCTCGCGTTGAAAACGGGCGTCCGCTGGGAGAGACCGACGACATGGCCGTTGCAGGCATCCTTTCCACGCAGCTGCTCCATCACCAGTATGTCACCCGCTTCCAGCCGCCGCCGCCGCTTTCCAGCTCCGAGGATGTTGGAGTGATCCAGACTTAGTGGATGTGATGAAGCCGCAAGACGACTTCCGAGAGCAAGGCCAGGACGTCTTGCCGGAATCTCCGCGGCCGTCCCACGGACTGCGGGCGCCCAAGCCTTCCTTGCAATGCGCTTCTCCTGCCCTTAATTTCCCAACGGCCGGGACATAGAGGCCTCAACTATGAAACGTCGTCTGCTCTTCGGAATTCTGTTCGCGGCGCTCGCCGTGAATCTTCTCGTCGGGACCCAGGTCTTTCTCCGTGCGTCCCAGGCCGCCGAAGCCGACGACCCCTACTCGAACTTGAAGCTGTTCACGACGGTGATGGAGCGCGTTCGCACCGAGTATGTCGACGGCCGCAAGATCTCCTACCGCGAGCTCGTCCACTCCGCGCTCAAGGGGATGCTCAACACCCTCGATCCGCATAGCGAGTTCATGGACGCCCCCAAATACCAGGAGCTGAAGCACGACACGTCTGGGGAGTTTGGCGGAGTCGGGATTGTGGTCTCGATGAAGAACGACTATTTGACCGTGGTGTCGCCCATGGAGGACACCCCGGGTTTTAAGGCCGGCATCCTTTCAGGGGACCGCATCATCAAGATCGAGAATCGCGCCACCGACAAGGTTTCCCTGCCGGACGCGGTGAAACTTTTGCGCGGCGAGCCGGGCACGGACGTCACCCTGACGATTCTCCGGCCGTCGAACGGCCAGGTGAAGGACTACAAACTGACCCGGGCGGCGATCAAGGTCGACACGGTGAAGGACCTTGGGGGACATCGCGATTTTCCATTGGCGGAACGGCGAATCGGCTATGTGCGCATGACCCAGTTCGGCGAGCGGACATCGGAGGAGTTCGGCGATGCGCTCAAGAAACTCAAGGAGAAGGGCATGAAGGCCCTCGTGGTCGACCTCCGCGGCAACCCGGGCGGGCTATTGGATCAGGCGGTTGAGGTTTGCGAGCGATTCCTTCCGCGCGGCGAGCTCGTCGTCACCACGGAAGGCCGCGAAGGCAAACCCAAGAGCGAGTTTCGGGCCCGGGGCGGAGAGAAGTTTGCCAACCTGCCCGTTGTCGTGCTGGTGAACGGCGGCAGCGCCAGCGCGTCGGAGATTGTCTCGGGCTGTCTGCAAGACTCCACGGCCCGCGGCTTGTGCCGGGTGATCATACTCGGCGAGCAAACTTTCGGGAAAGGCAGCGTTCAAAGCATTTTGCAACTGCAGGATGGGTCCGCCCTGCGTCTCACCACCGCGAAGTATTACACCCCAAGCCACAAGGTGATTCATGAGCGCGGGATCACGCAGGACATCGTGGTGCCCATGTCGGACGAGGATGAGCAGAACCTCTACCTCAAGCGCGCCCCCGGGGGGTTGGAAAGTTTGGAGCCGAAGGAGCGGGACCGCGTGATGAGCGCCCGCGATGTTCAGCTGGAGCGCGCCATGGATCTGCTGGGCGGCTTGAGCGTCTACCAGGGGTTCAAGTCCGACGCCGACCCGGTTGGCAAGAAGGTCAGTCGGGTCGCCCGAACCTCTGAGCAGCCCTGAGATGGCGGGACGCGCACTTGCGCATTGCGCGTCCGTCCGCCGCTGCCTATAGCTCTCGGCACATCCAATGAATTCCGGCCCCTCCCTTCCCTGCCGCGCCTCCCGGGTTGTTGGCGCTCGCCGCCGCGACGCCCTGCGGCTTGCGGTCCTCGCATTCCTCAGCGCGCTCCTCCTCGGCGCCGGCCCGTCCGCTCCTCGGCTGCGGGGGGAGACCGCGGAAGAATCGATGTCGGCCTTGGTTCGCTTCTTGAAGACGACCACGGACGAGTCGGTGCGGCGCGATGTCTTGCGGGGCATGAAGGCGGCGATGAACGCGCGTCGGAACGTTCCGATGCCCCAAGATTGGCTGGATGTCGAACAGGAACTCGCCAGGAGCTCCGATCAGGAAACCCGGCTTGTGTCGCAGGGGCTGGGTTTGGTTTTTGGCAGCCGCTTCGCGCTCGACTCTCTCCGGCGAACGCTTGCAGACGCCGCAAGCAACATCGCCGCAAGGAAAGCGGCCTTGGACGCGCTGCTATCCGTCCGTGACGCCGGTTTGCCCGACGCGCTGCGGCCGTTGCTCGGCGAACCCCGGCTGCGAGGCGACGCCATTCGCGGCTTGGCGGCCTTCAACGACGAGGCGACGCCCCAGGCCCTGCTGCGCGCCTATCCTGAGCTCGACGCGGTCGAGAGGCGCGATGCGCTCAACACGCTGGCGTCCCGCCTCACCTACGCGCGCCCGCTGATGGCAGCCCTCAAATCCAGCGCGGTGCCGAAAACCCACCTCACCGCGGATCTCGTCCGACAACTCCGAAACCTGAAGGACGTTGCCCTGACGGCGGATCTCGAGCAGGTCTGGGGCATCTCACGGGAGACTTCGGCCGACAAGGCCAAGGAGATCGAGCGGTATCGTCGAGTCTATGCGGCGGGCGGATCGACGCCCGGGGATGGATCCCGGGGTCGGAAGGTTTTCGCGAAAGTTTGCCAGCAATGCCACACTCTCTTCGATACGGGCGGCAAGGTGGGGCCGGATCTGACTGGCTCCAACCGGGCGAACCTTGACTACATCCTCTCCAACATCATAGATCCCAACGCGGTTATTCCAAACGACTACCGATCTTCCACGGTGGAGACAAAGGACGATCGCATTCTGACCGGCATCGTGAAGCAGCAGGATGAGAAGATCGTCACCATCCAGACAGCGAATGAAACCATCGTTCTTCCTCGCGGCGATGTCACAACCATCCGCCTCAGCGAACTTTCGATGATGCCGGAGGGTCTGCTCAATGGCCTTGCCGACCAGGAGATTCGCGACCTGATCTATTACCTCGGTCGCCCGGGGCAGGTTCCCTGACACCCATTCTTCCTTGTTCACCGCGCTCCGTTCCTTCGTTTGCGGTTGCTCCCGGAGCACAATCCCCTCAAGCCCTTACACACTTCAACGCTGTGCGTAGGCTAGTGGAGCCGAAGTTCTTAGGAGCGATACCGGCATGCCTGTTCAGAATTGTGTATGGGCTTTTAACACACTGCACCCTTCCACGGTGTCATGTCCCGTTTTCGAATCCTCTTAGTTGATTGATTGTTAGTTGTTTATGATGCTTTATTAATTTTGAATTCAGCCGGCACTGCATTTGCTTTGTTTGTGGCGTACTACCTTTCCTCAGCGGCCCAATGCCGGGCAGCTGTGTGAAGGTCCCAATCAATTATGAGAAGTAATGTATCGCTTGTCCTGTCAGTCGCGCTGGTAGTGTGCGCTTCTTCCCTCACTGTCATGGCTGGCGCTCCTCCTCCGTCGAATCTCCCTGATGCTGGTTCCACCGCCCTTCTGGCTGTGATCGCCGGTTTCGGGATTACGGGCCTGCGCAGGTTCATGGCTCGAGGCAAGTAATAGTGCCTTCGAGTTGAGGTTGCCAATCCGGTGCTCCGGATTGCCTCCCACGTTTGTTGGGGGCAATCCGCGGCCTGGAACACCCGTAGTCTGCGACCGCAGGCTGAGGCTGGTTGCCATTGACGCGAAGAGATTAATATCTCTTCGCTTGTGCCCAAACCCCGCACGCGATCACCGCTGATCCGTTTGCGAGGTGGTGGGCGAGAGTGGTATCCCCCTGAGCCCATTCGCAGCGTGGTCAATGCTCATTTCTCACCACAAAGACAAAATGGCATTGCGACCCGCTCTCCCGTTCCTAGGATTCTCCCTCTTTCAGCAATTCGAACCCAACCCTAACCGCTAAGTCTCATGAAATACTCACTGAACCCTCTCCGCGCGCTCCTTGCCAGTATTCTGGTCGCGGTGCTGGCTCCCGCTGCGGGCGCCTCTCCTGCTGGATGCTGCACGCTCATTCCCGACGCGCCGAATAACTTTGCGGACGGCTTGATCCACGTAACGTATGGGTCGCCGGCGGGCGTTGGAGTGGCGCCAGAGAGGAGCTACTTCACCATGGACGTTCAGGCGGGCAATGGGCAGACCCCCCAGCCCCCGATCCCTCCCGGTCGCTATGCGACGTGGTGTTTTGACGCCCTCTCTTCCCTCGATCCCGGCGCCGGCACAATGTATGGGGGCCGTCTCTACTCCAGCTGTGATCCCAATACCGCTTTCAATCAGTTTCTCCCTGATCATCCCGGAGTGAAGCAAAACGCCGTTGTGTGGAAGCAGGTGAACTATTTGATCAATCATCGTTTCTCCGCCTGCAACGGATCGGTTCCCACGATGTGGGAGGTTCAGTACGCGATCTGGCGTCTGTTCGGACAGTCCACCGCAGACTACCCGTTTCCGCCCTACCCTTCCACCCGTGCGGCTGTGGTTCAGTGCTTGGTGGATTCCGCCAGGAACAACTCGACCTCCTGGTTTCCTTCGTGCGGGGACAAAATCGCGGTCATCTTCAACATTGATGTCAATTGGGACAACATTGCGCCCGAAGTACAGTTGCTTTTCATCGAGGTTCCCTGCCAATGCGTGAGCATCGGAGACCGTGTCTGGATCGATACCAACGGGAATGGCCTTCAGGATGGCACGGAATCGGGTCTGCCTGGCGTCCGCGTCGATCTCCTCGACTGCGCCGGGAACATGCTGGACTTCACAACCACGGATGGATCGGGCCTCTACAGGTTCAACAACCTGTCGCCGGGCGACTACAAAGTTCGTTTTGTGAAGCCGGCGGGTTACGCCTTTAGCCCGAAGGACACTGGGGCCAATGACAACATAGACAGCGACGCTGATCAGCTGACGGGCGAGACCATCTGCACGACTCTGACGAACGGGGAAGTCGATCTCTCCTGGGACGCCGGTCTGGTTCCGCTTTCCAGCTTGGGCGACTTCGTTTGGGTTGATTCGAACGGCAATGGCGTTCAGGACAGTGGCGAGACGGGGAAGAACGGGGTCACCGTGAACCTCCTCGATAATCTGGGCAACCTCATCACCTCCCAGTTGACCCATGACCTCAATGGAGATGTCACCAAGCCCGGCTATTACCTTTTCGACAATCTGCCGGCCGCAACCTACCAAGTGCAGTTTGTGCTGCCAGGTGGCTATGCGTTCACCGCGCCCGGACTGGGTGGAGATTCGACCAAAGACAGCAACGCCAACCCGGCTGATGGCAAGGCTGCGCCCGTCGCGCTCGCCGTCGGGCAGACCGATTTGACAATCGACGCCGGCCTATATGTGCCCGCGAGCGTCTCGGGCTTTGTCTACGAGGACAATAACAACAACGGATTGAAGGAAGGCTCGGAGGCGGGCATTCCGATCACGACGGTGACGCTGAACGGCGCGGGCCCCGATGGGGTTTTCGGCAACGGCGACGACACGACAGCGACCACCACGACTTCTGGAACCGGATTCTACATCTTCCCGAATCTGCCTCCCGGACTCTATACCCTTCTCGAAAGCCAGCCTGCGGGCTACGTCGATGGCTTGGACACCCAGGGCACGCCTGGCACCGGAATCGCGGGGAACGATAAATTCGTCAGCCTGACGCTCCCGTCCGGCGTGGACGGCGTGGATAACGATTTTGGTGAACTCCGCATTCCCCTCGTTGCGGTGACGTCTGACGCGGTGTGCGAGGGCACTCTCGGGAAGCTCATCGCTTCCGTCAGCGGGAGCACCGCTGTTCCGTTCAACTATCAGTGGAGCGGACCTTCGGGCACAGGACCCTTCCCCAACTCACCCTTCATCAGCGTCGGTGTGGATGGCGTCTATTCCGTGATTGTCACCGACCAGAACGGCGTGTCGGGAGTCGGTCAGGGATCACTCATCGTTTATTCCGGCCCCGGCTTGACCCTCCAGGCTAAGGATGTCTCCTGCTACGGCAGCGGCGACGGGAGCATCACGGCTTCTCCCTCCGGAGGAACCGCGCCCTACATGTTTTCAATCGATGGCTTCAACTTTGGTAACTCAAGCGTCTTTGGCCCGCTGGGCCCCGGTAGCTACACAGTTATCGTGAGGGATGCGCATGGCTGTCTCGCGAGCCGGATGGCGACTATTAAGGAACCGCCTAAGTTGTTGGTCAGCGCGACCCCAACGCCGATCTCCTGCAATGGCGGAGACTCAACCGTGACGGTGAGCGCAAGCGGCGGCACTGGACTGTACACGGGCACGGGGACGTTCAGCCGGAAAGCGGGCACGTATACCTTCACGGTGACGGACGCCAATGGTTGCACCGGGATGGCTTCGGTGACGATCACTGAACCCACTCTTATGGTGGCGAGCGCGGTTGCGACTCCGATCTCTTGCAATGGCGGAGACTCGAGCGTGACGGTGAGCGCGAGCGGCGGCACTGGACCTTACACCGGCACCGGCACGTTCAGCCGGAAGGCGGGCACTTATACCTTCACGGTGACGGACGCCAACGGCTGCACGGGGATGGCTTCAGTGACAATCACTGAACCCAAGATCCTTGTGGCGAGCGCGATTGCGACTCCGATCTCCTGCAATGGCGGAGACTCGAGCGTGACGGTGAGCGCGAGCGGCGGCACTGGACCTTACACGGGCACGGGCACGTTCAACCGAAAGGCGGGCACGTATACCTTCACGGTGACAGACGCCAATGGCTGCACGGGGATGGCTTCGGTGACGATCACTGAGCCGAGCGCGATCTCCCTGGCCCTGACCAAGACGGACGCAACATGCGCCGGGAACGATGGCGCCGTCACGGCCACTTTCTCTGGGGGCACGGGAGCGTTCATGATCAGCATCGACGTTGGCCCATTTGCCCCTGGCGTTTCACCGAAGACATTCGCGGGCCTCGCCTCTGGCTCGCACACGGTGACGGTCAAGGACAACAATGGATGCGCTCTATCGCAGACCATCATGGTGCCTCAGAAGTGCCAGCTGACGCTGTCCTGCGTCGGAAGTTCCGGCCAGGTGGGCACGTCCTTCTCTAGCGCGTTGGTTGTGACGGGAGGAACGGCTCCCTATACCTTCTCGGTTGCTTCTGGAAGTTTGCCGACGGGACTCACTCTGGATCCGAAAACCGGCATTATCTCCGGCACTCCCAAAGCGGCGGGTTCGTTCTGCTTCACGGGCTTCGTGACTGACGCCAAAGGTCTCACGGCGACGGCGGTCTGCTCGTCGGGGTGCTCGGCATCCTCGGCTGCGCTGTGGAACTTCTCCACTCCGAGCGGCGCTCTGGGAAGCTCGCAGACCTACACCGTCAATGGCCTGATCATAACGGCCGCTGGCTTCGCTGGCGCCAACACTCCGACCTCCCTCTATGGGAAGAACCTGGGCGGAAACGAAAGCGGCTTGGGAATCGCGAGCGACAAGGATCATGAGATCAACACCTCCACCTACATTCAGCTCGACCTCAAGCAGCTGATCGATGCCGGCGCCCAGAACGTCCAGCTGATCATCGGCAGCGTGCAATCCGGCGAAGGCTACAACATCTATGGCTCGGCCGTTCCGGGCTCCATTGGCGCGTTGCTGCTCAGCGATACCAAGGACAACACCGCCTTCGCAATGCCTGGCTATCCGACCTACCGCTATGTGAGCGTCCGCGCTTCGGCCGCGAACGTGTTGCTGGGCTCGGTGGGAGCCTCATTGTCTTGCGGCTGCACCATCACCATCGCGCCGAGCTGCTTGGCCAATATCACTGGCACGATCCGCGGCGATTGCGACCGCTGCGTCGGCGAGGATCGGGACCACGACGATCGGGACCACGACGGGAAGGATCACTCGAAGTGCAATCACAAGTACAATGAATGCGGCCTCGATGGCGGCGATCACAGCAAGTGCCGCCATGAGCGCGGCTGGTGCGCCCGCGATGGAAGGGATCACTCGTCCTGCGATCACAAGAACGATCGCTGCTCCATCGACTCGCGCGACCACTCCCGTTGCGTCCACACGAAGAACATCTGCGCGCACGACGGTCATAAGCACGCCGAGTGCAATCACGCCCGCGGCATGTGCAGCGACGACGGACGTGACCACTCAAACTGCAACCATCGCTACGCCGAATGCGACCAGGACGGCCAGGACCACTCCAACTGCCGTCACCAGCGCGGCTGGTGCAGCAAGGACGGCCGGAACCACGGTTACTGCTCGCACTCCAGCGGCCGTTGCACTGTGGATACCCGCGATCACTCCGGATGCGCCCATTCCCTCAACATCTGCTCGCAGGACGGGCACGATCATTCGACCTGCGGCCACTATATCGGCGTCTGCAAAGTCGTGCCTGGCGGGCAATGCGGCTTGGCGGGATTCACCGTCCAGCTGAAGGACAGCACGGGCGCCTTGGTCGCGAGCCAGACCACCGCGGCCGATGGGTCCTTCCGTTTCACCGGACAGCCGGCCGGGGTCTACCAGGTGATTGTTGTTCCGCTTGCGAACTACACTGAGTTTGCGGACCCGGACAGCGTCCTGGACAACAAGACGACCGTCACGGTGGCGAATTGCCGCGACGTGACCGGGGTTGACTTCTCCTATCGCGACAGCGGGCTCCGGCTCGCGTGCATCGCGGGCGTCATCCACGGGGCATGCGATTTCTGCTCGCATGAGGATCGGGATCACGACGATCGGGATCACGACGGCCGCGACCACTCCAAGTGCAACCATCATTACAATCAGTGCAGCGCCGATGGACGGGATCACCGCAGCTGCCGCCATGAGCGCGGGTGGTGCTCCTGGGATAGCCACAATCACACAACCTGCGATCACTGGCAGTATTCCTGCGCGGTGGACACGCGGGATCATGGGTCCTGCAATCACTACCGGAGCATCTGCGTTCACGACGGCTACAAGCATTCCGAATGCAACCACGCCCGCGGCCTTTGCCGGCATGACGGGCGCGACCACTCGGATTGCAATCACCGCTACGCCGAGTGCTCCCGCGACGGTCAAGACCACACCGGCTGCCGCCACGAGCGGGGATGGTGCAAGCGGGATGGCCGGGATCACTCCTCGTGCTCGCACGACAATGATCGTTGTTCCGTGGACACTCGCGATCACTCGAGCTGCAACCACTCGATCCACATCTGCTCGCACGATGGTCACGATCACTCGAACTGCGATCACGTCCATGGCGGCTGCGCCCACGACAAGTCCGGACAGTGCGGCTTGGCGGGCGCGACTGTCGTTCTGAAGGGCAGCGGAGGGAACGTGATCGCGACGCTGATCACCGGACTCGACGGGACTTACCGGTTCGTGAGTCTCGCCCCGGGTTCGTATCAGGTGGCTGTGACACCGCCCGCGAACTACATCGAGACGTCGGATCCGGACGGCGTGCTTGACGATCGCACCTCCGTGACCGCTGTCGCCTGCCAGTGCAAGAAGGGCGTCGACTTCACCTACAAGCCCGCCATCCCCGCGCCGCCGACCGGCGTGACGGAGACCGAGGGCTCGGGTCGTGTGACCCTCTCCTGGACAGCGACGCCTGGCGCCACCAGCTACAACATCGGCCGAGCCACTTGCAAGTTTGGCCCTTACCAGACGATCGCGACCGGTGTTACGGGAACCAGCTACACCGACAACGACGTTGTCAATGGGACGGCTTACTACTACGTCGTCACCTCGGTGCGCGGCGGCGTGGCGAGCGGCGCCTCCGCTGAAGTGAGCGCCATCCCGGCGGCCAGCCTCCCGAGCCCGTGGACGACACGGGATATCGGAGCGGTGAGCGACACGGGCGCGGCGAGCTACGCGTCGGGCCGGTTCACGGTGGTCGGCTCAGGCGCTGACATCTGGAACTCCGCGGACGAGTTCAGGTTCGCTTATCAGCTGGCGAGCGGCGATTGCAGCGTTGTGGCCCGCGTGGCGAGCATGGGCAGCACCGATCCCTGGTCGAAGGCCGGCGTCATGATTCGTGAATCCCTCACGGATACATCGAAGCACGCCTCCGTGTTCGTGACTCCCTCCAGCGGCGTGGCCTTCCAATACCGCAGCAGCACGGGCGGGAGCAGCGCGAACGCCAACACCACGGGCCTCGCGGCGCCGTATTGGGTGAAGATCGTTCGCTCCGGCAACACATTCACAGCCTATCGCTCGTCCAATGGTTCAACCTGGACGACCATGGGTTCCACAACCATCAGCATGGGCAGCACGGTCTACATCGGTTTGGCGGTGACGAGCCACAAGGATGGCGATCTGTGCCCCGCCGTGTTCGATTACGTGACCGCCACTCCTTAACGTCATTGGAAGCGACATCCACGTGACCGGTCTTGCCTGGACCGGCACGGTCTGAGTATGCAAGGGGCGGACTCGCGAAAGCGGGTCCGCCTTTTGCCGATATAGGAAGGGAAGCGGTTCAACGAATGGAAACTTCGAGCGCGCCATGAAGGTCAAACAGGTCATTGCCACCGCGGCGATCATCGGGGTGGCTGTCTTGTTGGTCCTCGTCCTCAGGCGGCCCGGCGCAGGGGTTCGAGCGCCACTGCGTGAAGAGATCGGATCTCGACCGCTGAGCGAATCCACGACAAACCAAACGCGTCGCCCCAACCTCGAACAAGCATCCTCAGCAGCCAACCTTCACGGAGGACCCGCTCCGGGCGCGTCGGAGGCTGTTTTGAGCGATGGGATTCTTGGGAAGCTTTCCCGGATCGAGGGCGAGCGAGACCCATCGGCCAAGGAAGCCTTGCTCAGCGACCTGGTCGCCGCAATTCCCGCCGCTGAAGTCCCCAAGGTCATCGAGTCCTTGTGGAGCAAGCAGGTCTCCGCCGCCGGCCGCGAATTGAGAACCCGGCTGATCCGCCAATGGGGCGAAGGCAATCCACGGGCCGCGGCCGATTGGCTCTTGAGTCGGCCTGCGGGCGACCTCCGGGCGCAGGCGCTGGGCATCGTGGCTTCGAGCTGGGCCGGCAAGGACCTGGGCGCCGCGGTTGAATGGACCAGCCAGCTGAGCTCCACGAGCGAGAGGCAGAGCGCGCTCATCCAGATTGGATACGAAGCCGGGCGGACCTCTCCTATCGAAGCGATGAAGCTGGCGGCGGGTATGCCGCAGAGCGTTGATCGAGACGACCTTCTTGCCCACGTGGCAAGTCAGTGGGCTGGCAAGGAACCCCAGGCCGCCGCCCAATGGGCTCACGAGATCCCGGACCTCGACATGCGCGCCCGGCTTCTCGGCAGCGTGATGGTCGCCTGGAGCGATCAAAACCCCGCCGAGGCCGCGCAGTTCGCGTCCCAATCGCTGAGCGCCGACGACTCGAAGGACGATATCGTGGTCGGGATCGTTCAGCGATGGACGCAGAAGGATCCCGAGACCGCGGCGCAATGGGTGGAGCAATTCCCCGAAGGGCGCGTCAGGGACGCGGCCTTGGAGAACCTCGTGCAGATTTGGTCGGACAAGGATTCGCAGAAAGTGGGAGACTGGCTGAACAGCCTTCCAGAAGGCGGATCTCGGGACACGTCGATTGCCGCGTATGCGCGGAAGCTGACGCCGATCGACCCACATCTCGCTGTCACCTGGGCGGAATCGATTGGCGAAGACAGCCTCCGCGCGAAGGAACTGCAGTCCGCGGGCGAGACCTGGATGCGGGCGGATTCCGCCGCGGCCTCGTCCTGGATCACCAGCTCCAGCCTCCCCGATGCCGTCAAGGCGCGGCTACTGGCCAGCAAGCCGAAGTGAGCCGTCGGCCAATCCGGGGTCGTCGCTTGTCTCGTCGGCGGTCGCGTGATGGCGATAGGCGCGGCTTCACCCAGCGCCTGGGCGCATTCGCGACCTCGCTTGGGCACGCTGGGAGGCGTGTGTGGCCACGCATTATCTGGATCTCATTCCACACGCCTGAAACCGCCCCCCGCCGCCTGTGCCTGATCTTCTCCACGTGCTGTGATTGCCTGTCACTCTCTCGAACTGAGGCGACGATGAGAACTGCTGGCTTTCTTCTTGGTGGGTTTCATTTTCGAAGGTTTAGCTTTAGCCGTCTTCTTTGCCGCTCTCGCTTCCGCGATTTCCGCGAACACTTTTTCGATCCGGCGGATATAGGCATCCACCGGCAGGCTCGCGACGAATTGCCCGATGACTTCCAGAGGCACATCCTCAAGCTTCTTGAACCGCACGCAACCCCCGCCCATGTCGAACTTCTTGCCCGCATCCTTCCAAGCTTTCTCCAACCAGGCCTTCAACTTCGGATCGCCGTAACAGCACATCAAATGAAGAGCCATGTGGTTCTTTTGCGAACCCAAATTCACGAACGGCAACGGCGCCTTGGGATTGCACTGATACCCCTTGGGATAAATGGTGTGCGGCACCACGTATCCGATCATGCCGTAACTCATGCGCTCTTCGTACCCCTTGGGGAGATTCGCGAGGATGACGCCTCGCACCGCGTTAATTGCCTGACGCCGCTCCGCCGGCAGTTCCTTCAAATAATCCTGAACGGTCTTGGCGCTGCTTTGCATAATCCAATCAGCTTTACCCGCCTATCAACGAAAGCAACGAAATCCGATACAATCCGCGCCAAATCCACGCAAACCCAATTGCGCCTTCCCAACCGAACTTGCAAAACCGGGTTGATTAAACGCGGGTATCACCGACCTATCGTCAACTGTTGCCACTCACGATTCCAACCCCACTCATCAGACGATCCCAGTGCCTCCCAGAGTGAAAATCTCGCCCTCCCATTTTTCTGAACTCTCAATACTCAACCCTCACCCATCAACGTTCCTCATCGATCCTCTAGCCCGCAAAACACTTTTCAGCCGTAAGAGTCGTGCTCAGTCGATTTCGTCGGATCATTTCTGGCCATACTTGTTCACGGCCCATCGCATGGCTGCTTCTGCGCCGAAGAGGCGCCAACGGTCCTTGTAACTCGTCGAAACTGCTTGCCGCCCCTTTTGAGCAGCCCGTAATATCCTCCT
Organism: Verrucomicrobiota bacterium; assembly: GCA_016199985.1. Taxonomy (GTDB): domain Bacteria; phylum Verrucomicrobiota; class Verrucomicrobiia; order Limisphaerales; family UBA11320; genus UBA11320. The sequence continues at coordinate 59,859 of JACQFQ010000063.1, forward strand.
GTCGTTTCGAGCCGGTATAGGTTTTCACCAACCTTGTGAAAGATGGGCTGTTCAGCCCTCGCCACCGTGGGTTCAGGATGATTCGAAGTCATGTCTGAGAAATGGGGTTACAAGTGAAAATGTGAACCGCCTTGATAAAATCTATAAGTTTTTATAGATAGCAGACTTGTGCCAGAGTAGCTCAGGGGTAGAGCAGAGGACTCATAAGCCTTTGGTCGGGGGTTCGATTCCCTCCTCTGGCACCAGTTCTCTTTCCTTCGGTTCCTCGCGCCACAGTGGGCTTCAGAAGATCTCCACCAGATCCCCCGGCTGCACTTCGGGATCCTCGGCGCCCTGAGCCCAGCGCTGCATGTCGACCGTGTGGGTGACGCCTGCGCGAACAACCAAGATGCCGCGGGGAGGAAACACGGAGTTGAAGTGCGCCGTGGCGATCGCCCTGCTGAGGGTCATTCCTGGCTGCCAGATGACGATGGGCGTCCGGACGTTTCCGCGAATCATCAGCGTCCCCTGATTCTGGTTCGCATTCTGGCTCTGCGCCGCCATGGCCTGCAGGCGGCCCATCTCCAGCGCGATTCGCGCCTCGCGCCTCGCCTTCGCCTTCGTGGTGCATCCTCCGGCCAGGACTCCGAGCGCGAGCAGCGCAATGAGGGCTCGAACCATTTGGGTTCTCTTCGAAGCCTTGCCGGTTGCGATTAGCACGAGGTGGGAGTCTCCTGGAGGACCTCGACGCAATGGGGGATGGCGCCAACGACGAAGCTCAAGCACTCCACCGCGCCGCTGGGCTTGCCGGGGAGGCAGATGACGAGGGCCTGGTCGACCACGGCGGCGAGGCTCCGGGAGAGGATGGCGTTGCGCGTGATCTTCATGGATTCGGCGCGCATGATTTCCCCGAAGCCGGGGAGCTCGCGGGTGGCGATTTCGCGGACCGCCTCGGGCGTCACGTCGCGCAGGGCCACGCCGGTGCCGCCCGTGGAGAGAATCAACGCGCATCCCTGACGGGCCTGCTCCCGGATGGCCCGCTGGATCTCGCGGCGCTCGTCGGGCACCAGGGCTTCAGCCGCCACATTCCATCCGTATTCCGCCGCGGCTTTCTTCAGCGCGGGACCGCCGAGATCGTCATACTCGCCGCGAGACGCGCGATCGGAGATGGTGATGACGCCGACATTGATTGCCATGCCGGCGAGTATTCGAAAACGAGGCGGGGAACGGAAGTCCCGAGTTCAGAAGGACACGTTTTTGTCCGCGCCCGGGACGTTCGCGGGACGGCTGAATCGTCCGCGCCGCGTTTGCTCCTCCAGGTAGGCGAACAGCTTTTCCTGCGGCAGGGGCTTCGAGTAGTAGTAGCCCTGGATCTTTTGCGTGCCCATCTCCCGCAGGATGTTCACTTCCTCCTCTTGCTCCGCTCCCTCGGCCACGACCGTGAGGCCGAGCGTCAATCCCATCTCCACGATCGCCTGCACGATCCTGCGGCCCTGGGGCGTGTTCATTTTGCGGATCAGGCCGCCGTAGATTTTCAACTCGTGAAACGGAATCTCGCCGACAAGATCGAACGAGCTGTAGCCGGACCCGAAATCGTCCAGCGACAGCCGGAACCCCGCCGCGATCATCGCTTCGATGCGCTGCCGCCCGAGAGCGTGGCCGAGGATCGATTGGCGCTCCGTCACCTCGAAGATGACGCGGTCGTGAGGCAGTTGGAATTCATCGACCATTCGATACAGGTCGGTGAGGAAGTGGGTTTCGACGAGCTGCCGCTTCGAAAGGTTGAGCGACAGGGTCAGATCGTAGCCGCGACTCCGCCAGTCGCGCATGGTCTCGAGGCTTTTGCGCATCACGACGCGGCTCAGTGGAATGATCAGCCCTTTGGCCTCGGCGAGCGGGATGAACTCGTCGGGCGGGATGTAGCCCAACTCCGGATCGACCCAGCGCGCGAGGGACTCCACGCCCGCAGGACGCTGGTTCACGACGTCCCAGACGGGTTGGAAATACGCGGTCAAGCGAGACTCGTCAATTGCCGCGGTGAGGCGCTGGATCATGTGCTGCGTGCTCTGGAGGATCTTCGACTCGCCCAGGTATTCGCGCCAGCAGTCGCGTCCATCGGCCTTCGCCTGGTAGAGCGCCTGGTCGGCCTTCTGCAGCAGGGTCTCGCCCGATGGCGCGTCGTCTGGAAACACCGCGAACCCCATGCTTAAGGTGAATTTGGGAAGGTCGGAGCTGCCGAGCCCTTCCTTCACCGTCTGGATGAGGCGCTCGCAGATGGGACGCATTTGCGACCGGTGTTGGAGCTCGCTGATCAGGATCACCAGCTCGTCGCCGCCCCATCGACACACGCAGTCGCGGGACTTTAGATGATCGCGCAGGGTATGCCCGACATGGATGAGCGCCTGATCGCCCACCTTGTGTCCGTAGCTGTCGTTGATGTCCTTGAAATTGTCGATGTCGACCAGCACCAACGCGAGCTTCTTGCCGTCCTGCGTTGCTTTCTGCAGGAGCTCGGGGAGCCGCTGCTCCAGGAGCACGCGATTGCCGATGCCGGTGAGCGCGTCCTGCAGGGACTGCATCACCGCGCGGTTGCGCATGGCGATGAGGTCGGTCTCCGCGCGTTTGCGCGCGGTGATGTCGTGCCCGTAGAGATAAATCAATCCGTCCTCGGACACTGAGGTGACCGCGAACGAATAGGTGCGGTTGTCGCAGTAAAGCTCGGCCTCGCTCACCGCTTGCTCCCCGCGAGCAACGGTCGCGAGCAACGGAAGAAGCGAGTCCGGAAGAGCGCCCCCCACGTCCGCTTTCCACAGCCGGAGGAGGGAAAGGCTGGCCTGGTTGGCGTAGGTGATCGCGCCGTCGCGATTGGCTTGGAGGATCGGATTGGGATTGTCCGCGGGAAAGTGGGCGAGCGAGCGGATTTTGGCCTCCGTCTCCCAGCGTTGTCGGACGATTCGCTCCGCCACGCGCAGCCGCATGTGTAGATCTTCCCTGCGAAAGGGCTTGGCGAGGAAGTCGTCCACGCCATGGTCCATGGCCTTGTGATAGTTCGTTTCGCTGGAGTTCGCGGTCAGCAGGATGAAGTAGGTGTAGTAGGGCAGATCCAGGGCCCGCACCCTGCGGCAAAACTCCAACCCGTCCATCTGGGGCATCATCCAATCGCTGATGATGATGGGAGGCTGGATCTTCTCGAACCATTCCAGCGCCTGGTGGCCGTTCACGAATCCATGCGCTTCGTAGCCGAGGTTTTGAAGGGTTCGTCCCAGGAGCTTGGCGGAAACCGCGTCATCCTCGGCGTACAGAATGGTCAGTGGCTTGGATCCTTCCACGAAGCCATTATCGGCGAGGGCGGGCTTTACTTGACGGGAGCGGCCGGCTCGTGGACGCGGTGTTGTTCGCCTACCACGCCACAGGGACGGAGAGCGCCTTGCCGAAGCGATTGACGTAATGCAGCTGTCGATGCGCCGCGCCGTACTCGTGGACGAGGCGCGTGATCTTGACGTCGAAGCAGCAATACTCCGCGATCTCCATCAGCTTTCCCTCCTTGAACCACTTGAGCGCCTGGAGGCCTTCGGAGGTTTTTTCGACTCCCAGCGTGGCCTGTGCGATCGCGTCCAGGGAGAGCCGGTGCTGGAGCGTTTTCTGAAGCTCAACGAGCATGTCGAGAGAGGGCACCTGGGTGAGATCCAGGACGGTGTATCCATGGAGCACCTCGTAATCGAAGCGGATGTGGTTGTAACCCACCACCAGGTCCGCGCGCTGGAGTTCGCGGATGAGCTCATCCACGTCCGGCTCTCCATAGATGCGATAGTCGCCTCGTCCGGTGCTGTACGTGACGCCGATGCTCATCCGCATGTCGCGGATCTTGTCCCAGCCCCCCACCTCGTCGGCCGACTTCTGGGTTTCGAGATCGAAATAGACGATGTTCTTCATTCAGTCCCCAAAGATCCGCTTGAACTGGTCCCGCGCCTTCTCCTCGCGCGCGTCCGTCCGGGCGCCGCCCCACTCTCTGCGGATAAAGTCAAAATACTCGCAAAAGTTCGCCATGTGCTTGTCCTGGACGGCGTCCGCTCGCCGATCGCGGCATTGGTAGGCGGACTTGAGATCGTAGCTCACGCAGTTGAGGCAGACCTTCATGTCCGAGCCGCACTGATGGCAGCTGTCATTCCGTCCAGGCAGAGCGCTGAGCGGCCAATCCCATCCGCACTTGTGACAATGTTTGCTGAGCGCCATAGGGTGTCGCGTTGATCAGGGGACCCTAGGGCGCCAAAACGTTTTGAAAAGGACGGAGTGAGCCCCCGTCGCGGCGTCGAGGGTTTGGCGCCAATCGCGCGATTGCGCGACGCCTGAGTCTCACTATTCTCCGGCGCGTGAACATTTACGATCACCCCACGTTTCACATGGCCTGCCAGCAGTTCGATCAGGTGGCGGACTACCTTGAGATGCCCGCAGCCCAACGGGACCGCATCAAGTACCCCAAGCGATCCATGATCGTCGCGCTTCCCATCCAGTTGGACAACGGACTGGTGCGCGTCTTTTCGGGCTACCGCGTTCAGCACCATCTCACCCTCGGCCCCACCAAGGGCGGACTTCGCTATCACCCCGACGTCGCGCTGGGCGAGGTCGCGGCGCTGGCCATGTGGATGAGTTGGAAATGCGCGCTCACCGGTTTGCCCTACGGCGGGGCCAAGGGAGGCATCGCTTGCGATCCCCGGAACATGAGCGATGGGGAGCTTGAGCGGCTGACGAGGCGGTTCACGCAGGAGATGATCCCCTTCATCGGACCCCAGGTGGACATCATGGCGCCCGATGTGGGCACGAGCGAGCAGACCATGGCCTGGATGATGGACAGCTACTCCATGCATATGGGCTACGCCACGCCGAGCATTGTGACGGGGAAGCCGGTGGGCATCGGAGGCTCCCTCGGACGGCGCGAGGCGACGGGACGAGGGGTCGCCTACCTCGTCAGTCGGGCGATGGACACCCTGGGAATCACCGCCAGTCAGTCCACGGCCGTCGTGCAGGGCTTCGGAAACGTGGGCTCCGTGGCCGCGCACTCGCTGGCGAAGTACGGCGTTCGAGTGATCGGCGTGAGCGATGTGAAGGGCGGTGTGGTTAATCTCAAAGGCCTCGACATTGAGGCGCTCGATCAATACGCGCGGGAGCATAGAACTCTCCTGGGCTTTCCGGGCGCGGACGCGATTTCCAACGACGATCTGCTGACCACTCGCTGCGACATCCTGGTTCCCGCGGCGATGGAGCGGCAGATCACGGCCGCCAACGCGGGTCGGATTCAATGTCGCATTCTGGCGGAAGCGGCCAACGGCCCCACCACGCCGGAAGCGGACGCCTTGATCGCGCAGAAACCGGAGATCTTCGTGATCCCCGATATCCTGTGCAACGCCGGCGGTGTTGTCGTCTCGTACTTCGAGTGGGTGCAGGATCTCCAGAGCTTTTTTTGGACGGAGAGCGAAGTCATGGACAAGCTCTTTCGGATTCTCGAGGGAGCGTTCACCCAAACGCTCGCTCTGGCTCGCAAGGAGGCCATCCCGATGAGGCTTGCCGCGTTGAGCCTCGGCGTGAAGCGCGTCCAAGAAGGCAAGCGCCTCCGCGGGCTGTTCCCCTGACCCGTGGTCCTGGCGAAGCCCTCCTCGTCTTCGAGGCGTCTCCAAAACTCCGCAGAAGCGCGCGACTCATCGCGCGTTTCTCGGGAGCGCGGTGATTGACCCCAAAGCTATGGATGCGCCGTTTTCCCATTCTCCCCTACGCCTCAAGACTCAGTATCGACAGCGTCGAAAAGCATCCCTGGGGTCTCCGCCTCGGACGATCCAAAGTGATGCCAACCCACGCTTCGTCGCTCCAGGCCTGCCCGGAAGGCTCGCGCCTGAGCCTCTGGCGCGCCCTCAGGGTTTTTTCCCATGGGGTGTGTCCCCGCCATAATCTCAAGGACCTGGTAAACCGGGCGAAGTTCGTCGTCCGAGGCCTCTCATCCCCGAAGGCCACTCAAGCCTGGTTCGAATTGATTGCAACACCGGCGCTCGCCGTCATCCCCAGGGCTCATCCGCACATCTTCAGCAAAATTCATCGTCCTTATCTGCACCGCCACGTTGAGATCGCCGAGCGCATGTGGCTGCTGGATGAGCACTATCGATTTCTGTTGAGCGAGTTCTCGGCCGCAGGCATTCGCGGCGTGTATTCTCCGGCGGGGTTCTCTTTGGCGTCCTGGGAGATGGAAGACGTTGGACCGTTGAGCTTACGGCTCCACTATTCCGATCACCTTGAGAAGGAAGGGGAGCTGGCGCTGGGGTTATTTGATGAGACTCGCGGTGTTTGCGCTTTTCGCGTCGCGTTCCTGGCGTCGGCCTTCGACCCTCGCCCCCGCGAGCTGTTCATCGGCGGCATCCAGGGAAGGCAGCGCGTGGCCACGCGAGAATGGGTTGTGTCGATCACTCGAGGGATGCATGGACTTCGCCCGAAGGCTCTGTTGCTCCTCGCTCTTCAGACCCTCGCCCAGGAGTGGGGGATGCAGAGAATCCTGGCGGTGTCGGACGACGCGCATGTTTACCGACACTGGAGCGGTCGACGCGTGATCCCGGCAAGCTACGACTCATTTTGGGTCGAGTCCGGGGGCGAACGCGTATCCCCTGTCGCGTTCTCGCTGCCCCTGCGCGCCCATCCACGCATTCTCGCCGATGTAAAGCCCAACAAGCGGACGATGTATCGCCGTCGCTACGGGATGCTGGACGCATTGTCCACCCAGATCCGCGTCTCGATGCAGTTCGCGTCCCCTGGCGCTCTTCATTGCCCGCGACCGCCTGAGTCTCCCGGATTCTCGATTCCATTGGAGCCGCCGCTGGTTTTCGCGCGTTCAAATCTGCTTGTCCCGGATCCGCGCGATCCCGTCAGTTGACCTTTCATTTCGATCCGATGCGTCGCAGTGAGAGGTCAGCATCCTGCCCTCCGGTTTTTGCGCCGGCGCTTCCAGTGAGAGTCGCGGCTTCCTCCGGGTGCGTTCGGGTCCTGAGCCCCAGTATTGGGTGGCCCGCATCCGGCGTCCTGAATCGGGAGTGACGCCGAAGCGCATCCTGTCCTGCCACGGAACAGCGACGTCCGATGTCCGGACTTCGCTGATCGCCCGAGCCTCGGGATCCTCTGCTCGAACAGAAGGGAATACATTGGATTCGATAGTGCAGAGCGAGACAAAGACAGATTAAGGTGTGTGTTCGTGAACGTCGGCTTTCCCCAATGGATGGAACCAGGACAGATCGTCCTGGAAGGGGACGTCCCAGATCGGGGCGGTGGTCAGGAGGCGCTCATGGCAGGCGGGCTGCTCCGGTGCCTCCGGCCACAGGCACTGTGACCGAATCATGCATAAAAATCGGCATCAACTTTGGACGCGACTCGTGTTGCTGATCCAGCTGCTCCTGGCTGGCGGCCTCGACCTTTTCGCCCAAAGGGTCACTTTGGCTTGGGATCCGAGCGTTGGGACGAACATCGCCTTCTATTCGATCTACTACGGCGCCGCCAGTGGAGACTACTCGACGCGAACCAATGTGGGGAACGTCGCAACGGCTGTTGTCACGGGACTGACGCAGGGAGTCACCTACTATTTCGCGGTTACTTGCACCGACAGCAATTCGCTCGAGAGCGCCTACTCCACCGAAGTGGTTTACCAGGTCCGAGCGAGCATTCCCTCCCTCTCCGGACTCCCGGCGAGCGGGACCACGGCCAAAAATACCACGAGCGGCCAATTTCCGTTCTTCCTCAGCTCGGCGATCACCGATCCGAGCGTCGTTCTTGCGGCCGCAAGCTCCAACCCTGTTCTCCTGCCGCCGGGCGGCGTCGTCTTCGGCGGAAGCGGCACCAACCGGTGGTGCACCATCGCGCCAGGACTGAATCAGGTGGGGTCGGCGAGCCTGACGGTCCAGGTGACGGATGGCTACGCGACCAACGGCGCGACGATTGCCGTGGTTGTCACTCCGCCCAATCAACCTCCCGTTGTGGATGGCGGCACGAACGCGACGGTCCGAACCAACGTGACCTACATGTTGCGAGGGCGTGTCACGGACGATGGGCTTCCTCTGACGCCCGGCCGAACCACCGCCCGTTGGTCCAAGATCAGCGGGCCGGGAACGGTCACGTTCGGCAACTCGAATTTCGCGGTGACCACGGTGCGGCTTAGCGCGCTCGGGATCTATCGCCTGCGCCTGACGGGCAACGACGGAGAGCTGACCTCGTTCGCGGATGTCATCGTCCGGGTTCAGGCCATCACCGACACGAACCCTCCGGCGATCACCCAGCTGACCGTCGCGGACGTTTCCTCCACGAGCATCACTCTGACGTGGACCACCGACGAGGTGGCCGATGGACAGGCTATCTTTGCGCCCGCAGGGGGCATCACGCTGGGCACGCTTCTGGATCCCATCCCCCGGCTCAATCACACCGTTGTCGTGTCGAATTTGCAGGCGGGCGTGGTCTACAGCCTTGCCGCGAAGTCGAAAGACGCCGCGGGCAACAAGACGGTCTCGCCTCCAGTGGTGGTGTCCACACTCCAGACTTCCCAGGTCTATGTTTCAGCCCCTCCGGATCTTTCAGCGCCGGGCAGCCTGCCGGACTCCCTTCTGCTCACCAGCACCGCCAACGAGGAGTGGGCGAGATTTCCGATCTACGTTCCTGTTTCCGGCCGTTACGCCATCTGGGCGTGGATGGCCTCACCGCCCATGGTCAACCAAACTTTCGACGTTTCGGTGGACGGTGGCGTGGCGGATGTTTTCGACTCGCCTGAAGCCGGCTGGGGCGCGCAGGCGCAGTGGGTCGCCCTGAACGGTCGGAACGGATTGGCGCCGCGGACCCTCAACCCGAGAGTTTTCGCCCTATCCGGCGCCACGCACACGGTGCAGATCGCCGGCGTCGGCTCGCATAGCGCCATTGGAAAACTGCTCATCACCGATGATCTGTCATTCAACCCCGCGCAGGACCCTTCGACATGCTGCGGCGACGCGTCGCCGTCCAATCTGGCCGCCTATGCAGTCATGGTGAAGAAAGGGTGGTCCCTGTTTGGCTGCCCGCTCGCGGCCGCGGCCAACGAGATCCATTCTTTGCTGCCCAATCCGCCGGCGGGGACGGTGTTCTATAAGTTCGACGCTGTCTCGGGAAACTTTACGCCGAACACATTCAATGGAACGGCCTGGGAGACGCCCAACATGCCGCTCACGCCGGGCGAAGGCGGGTTGGTCTACAACCCTGGCGCTGATTTCAAGTGGGTGGTCGCGGGCACTCTCGCCACGACGCCGGCGCCTCTCGGGTCTTTGCTGCGGACGGGGCCGAACTTCGTTTGCCTTCCCACACCGGCAGCGGGAGTCATCGGAACTGTTTTGAGCGGCTTCGTTTTCAAGGCGGGCGACGCCGTTCAGCGCGTCAACTCGCTCAACGGAGACTACACCACGTATCGCTACGATGGCCGCAAGTGGGATGTGATCCCGGTGGTGAATCTCGGCGAAGCGTTCTATCTCAACCTCGTCCCGAGGTGACCGACGGCTGGCGAGCCAGCCTCGCGAGGCTACGGAACGTCCGATTCGGCGAGGACCTGAGCGTAGACGGTTCGCGCATGGGCGTAGGCCTCCTTCGCCGCGTCCATTTCGGCGGGCGCGATCGCGCGCTCCTTGCTGCGCCAGAGTTGATCGACTCCCTTCAGACACCATTCCGCGCTGCGGCGCGAGGCCCGGATCGGTTTGCCGTCCACGATGACGAAGACAGGGTTCGAATGGGACGAAGGCAGAATCCGCAAGGCGATCCATCCGCTGCGCTCCATGGGAACCTCGAATGTCATGTTCTCCATGTGCCCGTCCGCGACGAGTGATTTTTTCGCCACGGGATACCCGTTCACGATGACTTCCACCGGCACTTCCCGACTTGCTCCTGTTCTGGCGCGTTCCAGGTGCCAGTAGGGCTGCTGCGAATAGGGGCGGTCATGAATGGTTCCCTCCGGCGTTTCCGCGAGTCGGGCGGCCACACGCGCCTGGACGCGAACGGTCCCCGCCTTGCCCAGGGTCAGCTCGCTGCCCTTCGTTCCCATCGCCACCTGGTTCACCTTGAAGTCGATCAGATGGCTGCGTCCGTCGCTGACGTAGTTCCGTCCCTGCCGGATGCCCTCGCACCACGCCTCGTAGTCGAGCGACTTGCCCAGTTCCACGTACGACCGTCCCAACCCCACGCGTTCGCCATAGATGCAGGGGAAGTCCGTCTCGCCGCTGATCCGGGTTCGGAAGCCACAGTTCAGGGTGTGATACCACATGTTCAACTCCCATACGTAGGGCGTGTCGACCATCGACATGAAGTCCACCGCGGGGACGAGTTTGCCATCCGGGCCGGGAACCTGATGGGTGACATCGACCACATACTCGTTCGCGCCGATGCCATTCAGCGGCGGCACGATGTAGTTGGGAAGCTGCGCGGTGTCCACCTCCAGGCCCCAGCCTGAGTGCGCGGGACCGCAGAGAGCCCCCTGCCGCTTTCCCCACCGCAGCGTGTTCAAACACAGGGTGGGCCAGTGGTCCTTGGAGGTTCCTCCCGGATACATCTGCTCCTTCAGCCGCAGCAGGCAAAGGTGTCCCGATTGATGCGAGCCGAAGCCGGACACCTCCACATCGTAGCGCAACAGGTAGGGATACTTTGAAACCTTGTCGTTCTTTCCCGTGAAGAATTGCTTCTGATAGTCAAAGCACGGCCCCCAGGTGAGATTGCAACCCACCTTGAGGTCCTCGCCGAGGCAATGCCGAATCATGTCGGCGGCATGCACGCCCTCCGTGGGCTTGGTGTAGTGGGCGCATCCCGCGGCGTGAATGTGATGATCGCCGGACCACCAGCCGAGCGTTGAGGGATCAATCCACCGCTCCAGTTGGAACGCGACGCCGCCGCTCTTGCCGTTAAAGTGGATCTTCTGCGACTGAGCCACATACTCCGGCCCTCGGCTGCATTGGATCTCATATTCCCCGGCCGGCAACTTTAGGGTCTCTCCGTTGTTTCTATAAATCTGCGACTGAAAGCCAAAGTCTGGCGCGAGGCGTTTGGACTGTGTGGGGTAGACGCGCCCCTGGGCGTCCCGGACGAGGAACGCGGCTGTCGTCGCTTTGCGATGCTCGTCCAACACCTTGAAAGCGAGTTCGCCGGCCGCGGCGCAGCGGAACAACACGTCCACTTCGCTGCGAAAGCCCAGATCCTGGGTGCCCTGGCCGACATTGAACGAGAGCCTGCATTCGCGCTGGCCGGCGTCCCGGCTGTAGACCTGCAGGAGAGCGTACTCGAGGCGCGCTCCGGTGAGCTCCTTCTTCATCGGCTGTCGCTTGAACAGGTCGACGTCGCACCAGAGATCGGCGGGATTGGGCTCGGTTCCTTTGCGCGCGCCCTTGCGATACGCCTTGTCCGAGGCGTTCGAGCTCGATCCTCCCTCGAAGAGCGAAATCGCCTGCGGGCTGACGACGCGGAGCTCGGCGGTGGTTCCCGATTCGTTGTGCACCTTCACCAGAAACACTCTCCAGCCCTGCTCGATGAGCTCGGGCCGGGCCGGGCCTTGGGCCGCCTTCACGCGCATCTCGGGATTGATCTGCGCGCCGACGAGGCAGTATCGGTCGAGGATTTGCTGCAAGGCCTCGGATCCGGCCGCGCCGCTCCCGGTCTTCAACAGTTCAGTGAGCGCGGTCTCATCCGCAGGCGCCAGCGGCGCGCCAAGAAAGTTCAACGCCTCCTGCACGCGCCGCGCATGGGCGGCGAGTGGCTGCCATTCGGCGTCCGTGACCAGAGGCAGCGTCTGACCGGACGAAGGTTGGGGACGCAACGAGGCGAAGAGGATGGCGAGGAGCGCCATTCTACGGATGGTAAGAAGGCTGGCTTTGCTCATAGGCTCAAGGGTGGCGAGATTTACGGGCACCTTTGCAAATCGGGGATCAATGTCACTGAAAATTCCACATCGGCAGAGTACCGTTGCAACCGGGGTTCCGCTTTGATTAGGTTTCATCCCATGTTTCGTTGGCGGGCGCTGCTCATAGTCCTCTTCCTCGCGACGCTCTCTGGCTGCGCTCCTCAGCCGGATGGGCAGTCGGACGAGCAGAACGACCAGTTCTTTCAGCTGGGCAATCGCCTGCTGCGGGAACGGGACTACAAGGGCGCTGTCGACGCCTTCGAGAAATCCCTCGAGCTCAACCCCCGGTCGGTGGCCGCGCACTATGAGCTGGGCCTGCTTTACGAGAACCGACTGAACGAGCCCGCGATCGCCCTCTACCACTACAAGCAGGTGCTGCGATTCCGCCCCAGCGGTCACCCCGCGGAGATCGTCCTGGCGCGAACAAAGGGTTGCGAGCAGGAGATCGCCAAGAATGTCGCGCTGGTCCAGGTCGACCCTGCCGTCATGGCCGAGTTGGAGCGGTTGAAGGAGGAGAACCGCCGATTGCAGCGTGATCTCGAAACCATGCGGGCGCTGGCGTCCTCGAATGTTCAAGCCTACACCAACGCGCCGCCCCTGAACGACCCGCGAGCCGACACCGCCGCCACCTCGAAACCGAACGCCCCTCAGGGGGGCGACACGGCTTACCTGGGCCGCGCGACGCAGACCAACTCGCTTGCGCGTCCCTTGGGGCAGATCGTCTCGCGAACGAACAACGTGTCGCAGTCCGGCGGCGCGAGGCCGGGTCCCGTGAACTCGGGCGTCACCGTGAACGCGCGAGCTTTTCGAAGCCATACGGTTCGCGAACGCGAGACCTTCTCGTCCATCGCGCGGCAGCATGGCGTCGGCGTGGCCGCGTTGCGCGCCGCCAATCCCACGGTGTCGCCTGAGCGTTTGCGCCCCGGGCAACTCATCCGCGTCCCCGGCCGCTAAACGTCCGCACTTCTCATGCGCTCGCTGCAGTTCGCCATCACCGCGCTCTGGATAGCGATGTCCTGGCTGCTGATCCGCTCGGAGTTTGGCGATCTTCGCTCGGCGGGCACTTCCATTCCTCCCGACGTTGTCTGGCGCAAGCTCATCGAGTCCGGCGACCAGTCCATGCTGGCCCTCACCCAGGGTGGCGCCACGAATCGGCTCGGATCGTTTCGCTGGCTGCCCACCGCTTTGGAAACGGTCGCGGCGTCCAACGCCGTCGACGCCGCGACGCTCCCCGAGGGCATGGCGCAGGGCGTCTCAGGATACTCCCTGGATTTCGATGGAAGTTTTCTTCTGTACGAGGGCGATCATGCGAGCCGGGTTCGCGTGTCCTCGCGGCTGCAGACCGACGCCGCGGGCGCGTGGACCCATTGGCACCTCCAGGTCGGGGCCCGGCCGGACTCATGGACCGTGGAGGCTTCGGCCGCGGAGCGGAGCGTCCGCATCCTCGCGGAAGGGCCGCGCGGCGCTCAGGACTTGCGATATACTTTCGACGAGCTGGCGAATCCCGCGGGCTGGATCTCGCGCGTGTCCGGCCTGCCCGCGGCGGAATTTCTGATGCCTATTCTCGCGAGCCTCCGCGGAGGCCGACAGGGCGGGTTCCTCGTTGTCGACGCGCGAAAGGATCACCGGCTGCGGTTTGGCAGGCAGACTGTGCGATGCCTTCGTCTCAAGGCGACCCTTCTGGGCGCGTATTCCGCCGTGCTCTATGTGAATCCGCAGAGCGGCGAGATCATCCGGATCGACCTGCCGGAGCGCGTCATGCTCGTCAATGAATCCTTCCTCTAGACTTCGATGATTGAAATCCAGCGACTCACGAGGCGGTATGGCGATCTGGTGGCGGTGGACGATCTGTCCCTCACGATTCCACGCGGGGAGTTTTTTGTGGTGCTCGGGCCGAACGCGGCGGGCAAGACGACCACGATCAAGGCGATCGCGGGATTGATCCGCCCGACCTCGGGCTCCATTCGCGTCGCGGGCTTCGACGTGCAGACCGATCCGCTTGAGGTCCGACGCCGGCTGGCCTATGTGCCCGATTTTCCGTTTCTCTACGACAAGCTCACTCCCTGGGAGTTTTTGCGTTTCACGGCGCAGATGTTTCGCATTCCGGACGACGCGATCGAGGCCCGGGCGCGGCCTCTGGTGGAGCAGTTCAGTCTGGGCGCGTTCCTCCATAAACCCATCGAAGGCCTGTCGCACGGCACGCGGCAACGCACAGCCATCGTGGCCGCGCTCATTCACGATCCCGAGGTTCTCGTGATCGATGAGCCGATGGTGGGGCTGGATCCGGCGAACGCGCGGGCGGTGAAGGATGTGTTGAAGGAGCGGAGCCGTCGTGGGATGACGGTCTTCCTCTCGACGCATCAGCTCGCGGTCGCGGAGGAAATGGCGGATCGCATTGGAATCATCCATCACGGCCGGTGCGTCGCCGTGGGCACCGCGGCGCAACTGCGCAGTCAGTCAGGCGCTGAGACTCCGTTGGAGCAGGCGTTTCTCGCGCTGACCCAGGAGAAGGAGAAGCCGGTCCAGTGAGAATCCTTCGCCCTAAGGCCCCGTCGAAGAATTAAGTTTGCAAGATCGCGCCGGGATGTTGACCGCGGCCAAGACGCGAATGAGGCGCATATCCAAGGGATCTGTAACGAATGAGCAACGAAGGCCGTGGTCAAAAGAACAAGCGAGGTTGTATGCTTACTTCTTTGACGGGGCCTGACTCAGAGGGAGATCGCCCTTCTCCAGTGAGGCGAGGACCTCGGGATCGCGGACATCCACCCAGCGCCCGGCGATCTGCATGCCGGCGATTCGATGTCCCGCGGCGACCAGCGCGTTCAAGGCGTCCGTAAGCTCGTACTCGCCTCGCGGCGATTTTTGGAGCCGAGCCGTGAACTCGAACAGCACGGGGCTGAACACGTAGATTCCCGCGTTGTACCAGGCGGTGGCGCCCGGCTTGAGCCAGCCCTCTTTTTTCAACTCCTCAATCTGGCCGTGGGTGGGCTTTTCGACCAGCCGCGTCAGGCAGAAGGCGTCGTCAAAGAAGTTGAGCCCGCCCTGGGTCACGTCCTGGCTGCCGGTGACGGTCACCAACCCTGAAAACTTTGCCTCACGAAAGCGCTTCAACATCTGGGGATAGGTCTCCGGGCGAACAAGGATGTCGCCGTACGTGAGGAGGAAGTCGTCGCTCCCGACGAACGCCTTCGCCAGCTCGGGCGCCTTGCCGGTGCCGTCCTGAACGACTTGGCGTCCGTATTGGATATGGAGACCCCAGCGGTTGCCGTCGCCAAAGTGGGCTTCGACGACATCGGCCCGGAACCCGGTGACGATGAAAACATCGGTGATGCCGGCGCCGCGAAGGCCTTCGAGAATGTGTTCGAGGATGGGCCGGCCCTGGACGCTGAGCATGGGCTTCGGGATCTCCTGGGTCAGTTCGCGCATTCGGGTGCCTTTACCGGCGGCAAGGACGACAGCTTTCATGCGCGAACTTTGAGATGCTCCGCCCGCGCGGCGCAATCGGAAAACGAATCGAACCCAGGAGATTTCGGACCGCGAAAACAGTTCTTTTGGACCGATGGAATATTGCGGCTTGTGACCGTATATCGGCCGTGCAAAGTTCCGACCGTATGCGCTATCCATCCGAAACTTCTCCGCGCTGCCTTCAATGCCGCGCCCGTTACTCATCGGCGATGTTAATGGCCATTTTGAGTTTTGCGGTCTGCATGCGTCAGTTGCCTTTGAAAGCGGCTGAAGCGAGAGGCGACGGCGCTTCGAAATCGCTCGCAGACCAGGCGACCATGTCGAAGGCGCTGGAGGATCGCGCGAATGAGCAGCGATCCGCCTCCGCTGGAATCCAGTCGTTTCACGCTTTCAAGTTCACCGACCAGATTGCGTCGAGCGGGATTCGGTTTCGACATCAGATCGTGGAGGATGCCGGAAAACACTTCCGGGGAAACCATTACGACCATGGGAGCGCGGTCGCCGCGGCGGACATCGACGGCGATGGCCGAACGGATTTGTACTTTTGCACTCAGCTCGGAACGAATCGTCTCTATCGAAACCTGGGCGGAGGCCGCTTTGAGGATGTCACTCTGCGAGCGGAGGTTGGACTCCCCAACCAGATCTCGGTGGGCGCGTCGTTTGGCGATTTGAACAACGACGGACTGCCTGACCTGTTTGTCACTACGGTGCGCCACGGCAATCATCTGTTCCGGAACCTCGGCGGCGGGCGATTTGAGGATGCGACTCAGGCGGCGGGAGTCGCCTTTTCCGGACACTCCTCGGGCGTGGTCCTTTTCGATTTTGACAACGACGGGTTGTTGGACATTCTCGTGTGCAACGTCGGACGATTCACGACGGAGGAGACGGGTCCAGGCGGATACTACGTCGGTTTCAAGAACGCCTTCACCGGGCATCTCTTTCCGGACCGCACCGAATACCCGATTCTCTACAAGAACCTGGGGAACTTCCGGTTCAAGGACGTGACCGAGGAGATGGGGATGCGCGTGCTCAGTTGGAGCGGAGACGCCACGTTCACCGACTTGAACAACGATGGGTTTCCGGACCTTTATATTCTGAACATGCAGGGCGACAATCACTACCTGGAGAATCAAGGCGGGCGGAGGTTTTTGGAAAAGACCGCCTCCGTTTTTCCGAAGACTTCCTGGGGAGGGATGGGCGTGAAGTTCTTTGATTACGACCAGGACGGGCTGCCTGACCTCTTTGTCACCGATATGCACTCTGATATGACAGGGCTCCAGACGCGGCTGAGCAAACAGGATTTTAGCGTGGAATTCGAGAAGCGCAAAAGCGAGGCTTGGTGCACCAAGGAGTATACGGATGCCTATCTGCAAGGCGCCTCGAACAATGTGTTCGGAAACTGCTTTTATCGGAATCAAGGGAATGGAAAGTTCGAGGAGATCTCTGATCGTATTGGCGCCGAAACGTTTTGGCCCTGGGGTTTGACTGTCGGGGACCTGAATGCCGACGGGTTCGAGGATGTTTTCATTCCCGCAGGAATGGGATTTGGTTTTCGCTATGGGATAAACTCCCTCTTGTTGAACGAGGGGGGACGGCGTTTTGTGGACGCTGAGTTTGTGTTGGGCGTTGAACCCCGCCCGCCTTCAAAGCGCATGCGCTTGGCCTTCGAATTGGACTCCTCAGGCGCGGATAAGAGCCACCCCCTTGCTCGCGGCCAAAAGGGAGTCATTCCAGTGCTGGCGCCGGCCAGTTCCCGATCCGCGGTCATTGTCGACGTGGACGACGACGGAGATCTGGACATTGTCACCAATGAGATGGGAGACGAACCCCAGATCTTGATGAGCAACCTATCCGAGCATCGCGCGGTGCATTTTCTCCAGGTGCGCTTGACGGGCCGCAAAGCAAACCGCGACGGGTTGGGATCTCGCGTCGAAGTGGTTGCGGGCGGGCGGAAATTCACGCAATTCCACGATGGAAAGTCCGGCCATCTGGCCCAGAGCTCCATGCCCCTTTACTTTGGTCTCGGTGAAGCTGCGACTGTTGACCGCGTCGAGGTGATTTGGCCCTCTGGAAAGCGGCAAACCATTGACCGCGACATTCCGCGGAATCGCACCTTGAACATTTCAGAGCCTGAGTAGCGGGAGGGCGGTCGGGCAGCGCTCGCGCGCTTGCCAGAGATTCCTTGCAATAGAAAGCCAATGGCTATTGTGGTTTCGCAGCTCGTCCGGGCGAGTGATAGCCGACCGTTTCCACCCAACTTTTCGCTTCAGCGTTCCGCGAGATTGGGGCTGATTCTCCGACGCGGTTTTCCTCGGGACGAATCACTGACTGAGGGTCGCGGATGACTCCGTTGATAACACATCGTCGCACCAGGCCTCCACGGGCCAGATCCAATTCAAATCTGGGTTGCGGAGTGAACCCGCCGTCCAGGGTGTTGTCGCTGAACAGGCAATCGGTGTATTGACTGAGTCCGCTCATGTCATCGATTCCATTGCGATTCCCCTTCAGGGTGCAGTGTTCCATGATCAGCCGAGACCCGGCGAATACGGTAACCGCTCCATTGTTGGAGAACGGGTTTACCCCCTCCCCCGGCCCTGTGTTTGAAACGTTTGCGGCAAACATGCAGTTGATCACACGGGCTGAGCTTCCCCAGAGCAGGTCAAGGGCCGCGCCCGTCACCTCGGCGCGGTTGTTTCTGAAAACGCAATCTTCGATCAAGACGGCGCCCTGGGTCGCGCTTTCATGCTGAATGGAGATTCCCCCGGCGCAAGGGCTGGCGTAATTGCCGACAATTTCGAGATCACGCAATACAGGGTAGGATCGGTGATAGATTTTGATGGCGCCTCCATCACCGAAATAGAATCGTCCTTTCTTGAGTTCTTGATCGGGTTCCATCGCCGATGTGCGCGAATTGGTAACGAAGTGGTTCGCGCCGGTGATTCTCAGGTGCGCTAGGACCGTGTTCGATGAAAGTCCGTCGCCGAGGTAAACGACATGGTTCACGATAGCGGGTGAAGGCGGGTTTGAGGACGGGCTCAAAGCGGGATTTTGAGCGGTGAGCGTGGGTCGCCCAATCCCTTCCACTCGCACGCCGTCGTGCCGACGGTTTAGAAACAAGAGCGCCTGCCCTTTGTGGGCGGGCGCGTACGTCCCTTCATGAATTCTTACGATCTTGACGCTGACGTGATCGGCAGCGAGGTCCACCGCGGTCTGCAGATCGTCTCCAGGGAATACGTGATGAGCTCCGTCCTTGAGCTCGTAGGCAACCACGGTTTTCTGGCTCACCACCAACATCACGGCGAGAAGATGGAAGCTGAATGCATTCGGACTCATTCCAACCACTAAACGGGAAGCCCGACTCGCAGTCAAGCGCACCCGCCGGGCAGGAACCCTCAGTTCTCATTCGATGAGAATGCGGCTGGCGGGATCGCCCGTGAGAGCATTTTACGGTCCGGTCTTGCGTCTTGACGTCCCCGTCTACGGGGCGAGCTTTCGCCGGCTGCGTCCCCGGTTGGGTGTGCGGGGTGGCGTGCCGCGACTCTGTGGAATCTGTCGCCATCGTCTGCTCGAACTGTTACTCCATCTCCATGAATCTGAAGCGCGCGCTCAAGATCACGGGGCTCTCCGTGCTGGGCCTGCTGGTTCTGGCCGCTCTGACGGTCGGTCTCGGCTGGTGGTACTTTCATCCGCAGATTACGCGACAGGACGGCGTTCTGTACGGCAAGCGCGCTGGGAAGGATCTGACCTTTGACATCGTTCGCCCCGCGCATCCGAACGGGAAGGGCGTGCTGTTGATGGTGAGCGGGGGATGGAAGTCGGGGCCGGGCAAGTTCGATCCGTGGCTGGTTGCTCCGGTGCTCCGACGCGGCTACACGGTCTTCGCCGTGCGTCATGTTTCGCAGCCGCAGTCGACCATCATGGGAATCGTCGAAGACATGCATCGCGCGGTGCGATTCATCCGGCATCACGCCCGGGAATACCGCATCGATCCCGACCGCCTGGGCGTCACCGGCGGCAGCTCCGGCGGACATCTGAGCCTGATGCTGGCGACGCGCGGCGCCGCGGGATCGCCCGACGCCGCCGATCCGGTCGATCGCGAGAGCAGCGCCGTCCAGGCCGTCGCCATCTTCTATCCCGTCACCGACCTCCTGAACCTCGGCAGCTCCACCGAGAATCCCGGCGATGGCGGACCTCCCAAGAGCTTCGTCAGGGGCTTTGGCCCTCAGGCCACCAATCCGGCCGTCTGGAAGATCATCGGTCGCGACCTGTCTCCGATCTATCACGTTCAATCCAATCTCCCGCCCATTTTCATCGTGCATGGAGGCGCGGACACGCTCACTCCGCTGGATCAATCCGAGCGATTCCAGGCCGCGGCTCGCGAGGTCGGCAGGACGGTCGACCTGGTTGTCCGCCCAGGGAAGAAGCACGGATGGTTGGCAATGGTCTTCGACATCCCTCGATTCGCCGACTGGTTCGACACCTACCTCGCCAGCGGCCCGCGGGGCCGTTGAGCATCGGAACGATCCCCGTCCCTCCCTGTCGAATGACTGGGAATATGTATTGGCAACCCAAACGCCTGTTCCTACATTCCGCCTCGCCATAGCATGCAGTCTTTTATCGCCATCGCGTTGAACGGGTTTCTCGAGTTGGCGCGCCAGCCGATCGTCCTTCTGCTGACCACAACGTCCGCGGTGGCCATCGTGTTTCTCTCGTCGATTCCGTATTTCGGGCTGGGGGAGGATCCGAAGCTGGTGAAGGACATGGTCCTGGCTGTGATGTTCCTCACCGGGCTCTTCGGCGCGGTCCTCTGCGCCTCCAACACCCTTGCCCGCGAGATCCGGACGGGCACCGCGCTCGCGGTGCTTTCCAAGCCCGTTGGCCGCGCCAACTTTCTTCTCGCGCGCTATACGGGGCTTGTCGCCGTGCTGACGCTGACGGTGTTCGTCAACCTGCTCGCCTGCCTGCTTGCTTCGCGGCTGGCCTTTGATTCCTATGGCGAGGCCGATCTGAGGGCTGTGGCCGTCTACTTTGGGTCCGTGCTGGTCGCGTATCTCGGCGCGGGGTTCTCGAACTTCTTTCTCCGACGCGCGTTTGTGTCCGACGCGCTTGTGGCGATGGTGGCGACCACGACGCTCGCGTTCGTGGCGATCAACTTTTTCGACCACGAAGGAAACTCGCAGCCCTTCGCAAAAGGCGTCGACTGGAGGATCGTTCACGCGGGCCTGCTGGTGCTGTTTGCCATCTGGATGCTCGCCGCCCTGGCCCTCGCCTCGTCCACCCGCCTTGAGATGGTGGCAACGCTTGGCGTGTGCACCCTGTTTTTCCTCCTCGGGCTCATGTCCGACTACCTCGTCGGACGACCGGCGCTCGAGGGCCGCTGGTGGGCGCAGGTTCTCTACGCGGTGTTGCCGAACTGGCAGAAGTTCTGGCTGTCGGACGCGCTGGTGGAAGGGGGCGCGATCCCTTGGAGCTACGTCGCGAAAGCGTTCGGCTACGCCGCCACCTACACGGGCGCCGCGCTCGCGGTGGGGTTGACATTGTTCGAGGACCGGGAACTCTCATAATCATGGAACGGAACGGAAGGACAGGCGCCACAACCAACTGCCTGCTGTTGTTGGCGGCGGCGGCGTTGTGTTATGGGATCGCGCGCTACAGCGAGACCGTCACCGGCCAGCTGGCCGGTGGCGCGCTGGGCTTCGGAGCGCTCGTGGGCCTGGTGAGTTGGTTCCATATGCGCCTGGAGGAGCAGGAGACCTTCGAGCAGATGGAGTTCGACGAGGTCACCCGTTCCAAGGGCGGCGCGTCGTTGTTCAACACGACGGAATCCGAAACGTTCCCAGCCCGGCGATCCCGCGAGCTCTTCGAGCGATTCTTCATCCCGATCTTCACGGCCCTGTTGGCGGCCAGCCTCGGCGCGGTCTCGGTTTACGCCTGGCAATGGATTGGATCGCTGCCCGCCGCGCCGATGCAGCAGCCTCTGCTGGCCCTGGGCTTGTTCGGAGGCGTGTTCCTGGCCCTGTTCCTCATGGGACAGTATTCCTCCGGAGTGGCGCAGCTCGATCGGCGTCGATTGCTTCGACCGAGCGCGAACTGGATGTTGCTCGGGGCGTACCTCGCCGCGTTCACCTGCCTCGTCCTCGGCGTGAGCCTCACGGAATGGGCCCGCGCGGATTTTGTGGCGGGACGTGTCCTCAGCGTCCTGTTCGGAGCGCTTGCCCTCGAAGGCGCCGTCTCCGTGGTCTTCGACATCTATCGTCCGCGCGTTCGCGGGAAGGCCATCCACCCGCTCTATGACAGCCGCCTCGTGGGCCTGGTGAGCCATCCGGAAGGCGTGTTCAGCACCGCGGCGAGCGCGCTGGACTACCAGTTCGGGTTCAAGGTTTCCGACACTTGGTTCTACAACTTTCTCCGCACGAACTTCCCCTGGCTCCTCCTCGGACAGCTGGGGTTGCTGCTGCTTTCCAGCGCGGTGGTGTTCATCAACCCTGGCGAGCGGGCTTTGCTGGAGCGCCTCGGACGCCCGGTGGCGGGACGCGAGAGCCTCGGGCCCGGGATGCATTTGAAATGGCCGTTTCCGATCGACGCGTTGCATCGCTTTCGCACCGAGGAGATCCAGTCTTTCACGGTGGGAGCGCTGCCGAATGAAGGCGCGGCGGACGAGGTCGCGTTTGTCTGGAGCGTCAGCCATTTCAAGAACGCCTTCAACCTGCTCACGCCCAGCGCGGCCCTCGCCGCCACCGGAGACTCCGCGCCGCAGACGGCGTCGACGAACACCCCGCTCGGGTTGCTCACGGTGAGCATCCCCATCCATTTTCAGATCAGCGATCTGAAGGCTTATGCGTACAACTTTGAGAACGCGAGCAATGTGCTGGAAGGGATCGCGAATCGGGAGGTGGTTCGCTATTTCGCCCAGACGGACATCCATCAACTCCTCTCGGAGGGACAGTCCACCGCCGCGGACTATCTGCGCGGCGTCATCCAGAAGCGCGTGGATGAGATGGGGCTTGGGGTGAAGCTGCTCTTCGTCGGGCTGCAGGACATCCATCCGCCCGTCGAGGTGGTGAAGGACTACGAGTCGGTCGCCAACGCGAGGCAGTCGGTGATCACGAACATTCTCGGCGCGACGAACATCGCCCTCATGACGAACGCCTACGCCGTCGCGGAGCAGGCGCGGATCCTCGCCCAGGCCGTCGCCGACAGGGACAACCGGGTGAGCGACGCGACAGCCCGCGCGTCGAGGTTCCGGGGCCAGATGGTCGCGTTCGAAGCCTCGCCCGAGATTTTTTCCCGCCGCACCTTCCTGAAATCCTACACCAACGCGCTTGCCGACAGCCGCAAGTACATCATGGCGCTGACGAACGTCGACCTGATCCCGCAGGTGGACCTACAGGACAAGATCAGCGACAGGATCCGCGGCATGCTCACGCAGCCCAAGTCCGGGAAACCGGTCTCGACGCCATGATTCTCTTCGCTCTCATCGCATGAAAAACAATCCTCTCTCCATCGCCATTGGATTCGTGCTGTTGGTGATCTTCGGGCTC
Source organism: Verrucomicrobiota bacterium (assembly GCA_016199985.1). Lineage (GTDB taxonomy): Bacteria > Verrucomicrobiota > Verrucomicrobiia > Limisphaerales > UBA11320 > UBA11320. The sequence continues at coordinate 82,761 of JACQFQ010000063.1, forward strand.
TTGATGTTCGTTTACCAGGTGCGAACCACCGAGGTGGCCGTGGTGACCACCTTCGGGAAGCCGACGGATCAAAAGAGCGAGCCCGGGCCCTATTTCCGCCTGTGGCCTGTGCAGAAGGTCTACAAGCTCGACAAGCGCGTTCGCAACCTTGAGGGCGGCGAGCAGGAGTCGACGACCTCCGACAACTACGGCGTTCTGATTACCTGCTACGCGGGATGGGCCGTGGACAACGCGGGCGAGTTTTTTCCCCGTTTCGATCGCGGCAGCCACTCCGCCGCCTCGGTCAAGCTGGGCGAGATGCTTCGGAACGCCCAGAAGCAGGTCATCGGCAAGCACCCGCTCCAGGACTTCATCAACCTCGACGCTACCAAGATCAAGTTCGACCAGATCGAGCAGGAGATCTTTGCCATTCTCCGCGATCAGTGCAAAAACCAGAACTACGGCATCGATGTGCGCTTCGTTCACATCAAGCGCCTCAACCTTCCTGGCAGCAACACCGCAACCGTCCTGGGGCGGATGACGTCCGAGCGTCAGAACCTGGTGACGAAGATTCAATCGGAGGGCGTGGCGAAGGCCGCGGCCATCCGCAACAACGCGGAGACCGCCGCGCAGTCCATGATCAGCCAGGCCAACTCCACGGCGCTGGCGATCCGCGGCGAAGGCGACGCGCAGGCCGCCGCGCTTCTCGCGGAGTTCAAAAGGAACCCCGAGCTCGCCAAGCTGCTCCTCGACATCGGCGCGCTGGAAGGATTGCTCAAGAACAAGACCACGCTCTTCATGGATTTGAGCTTTCCCTTGATGGAATATCTGCAGAAGCGCCGGCCCGATGGCGCATCGCTCAAACCCTGACCTGGAACGCCCATGAGCGACACCCCTCAACCCCCCCCTCAAGATCCGCCGCAGCCGCCTCCCCAAGCCGGCCAGCAGGGGCATGACGAGCACGACCACGGGCCTGGACACTCGCATGAGCATTCGGACGAGGGGGAAGGGGACGCCGGCACGCGGGCCTTGGCGGACGCGCTCCGCCGCAGCTTCGCGGTGCTCAAGTTCATCATGGGCGGGCTGGTCATTGTGTTCCTGTTCTCCAACGTGAAGATCGTGGGGCCTGAGGAGCGCGGCGTGATCCTGCGCTTTGGCAAGCCGGTCGGCGAAGGCGAGGGGATCCTTCTTCCGCCCGGGCCCAAGCTTGCCTGGCCCTATCCGATCGATGAATTCAAGACGATCCCGATCAGCCGGATCCAGCAGGTCGCCTCCACGGTGGGATGGCATCGCACCTCCGCGCTGGCCGCGGCCACCGGCGAGGACGACGGAGGGGGCGGGGCGTTGGACCCTCTTCGCGATGGATATCTGATGACCGGGGACGCGAACATTGTTCATGTCCGCGCGGTCTTCAACTATCGCATCACGGATCCCACTCGATATCTCTTCGCCTTCACCAACACCCCCGTGCTGCTCACCAACGCCCTCAACAACGCCATCACCTATGTCGCCGCGCATTCCTCGGTGGACGCGATGCTTCGCAGCGGGTTGGCGGCGTTTAATGAACAGGTCCGCTCGCGGGTCGCGCAGCTGGCGCAGGAGCAGGGGCTCGGCGTCGCGGTGGAGAATGTCAACGCGGACATCATCCCGCCGCGGAGCGTGAAGCCCTTTTTTGACCAGGCTTTGCAGGCGAAGGAGCAGGTGAACCAGGACACCACCGACGTCGAGACGAAAGCCATCCGGACGCGCCAGGAGGCGGAGAACATCGCCTTGAGGATCGTCTTCGCGGCCCGGAACGAGCTGACGAACGAGCTGGTTCAGATTCGCAATGAAACCAATCGATTCCACGCGTTGCTCGCCGATTTCGAGCGCGCGCCGGAGCTGTCGCGCCAGCGCTTCGTCAGCGAGCTCATGCAGAAAATTGGACCGGCCATCGACGACAAATTGATCCTCAGGGATCGCGCCGACGGACAGAGGCAGCAGCTTCGTCTGCTGATCAATCGCGAGGAGAAGCTGGAGTTCTCCAAGCCAACCAGCGATCCCGCGGCCCCGGCGGACGGCCATTGAAAAATTCAACCCAGAGCGAGCCATGAACGTTACATCCCATGTTCCCGGGCACTCGCATTCTCACGACCACGACCATGACCATGACCATGATCATGATCATGGTCATGGTCACCATCACCATGGCCCGGTCGAGAGCTGCTCCCAGTGCGGACACGACCACTCGCACACCAATGTGAAGATGCGGCAGATCTTCGTGGGCCTGCTGTTCCTGCTGAACTCCCAGCTCGTGGAGCTGTGGCTGGACGATGCCGCGCTCCTGGGGTCCTTTAGCGCGCTGATCGGCGCCCTGCTGCTCGGGCTTCCGATCATCGTGACCGCGTTGAAGGATCTCCGCCGAGGCGTGCTGAGCACCAACGAGCTCGTTGGCCTCGCGGTTCTCGCTTCGCTGGCGTCGGGAAGCTATCTGGAGGCCGGTGTGGTCGCCTTCTTCATGCTGCTCGGGGAGATCATCGAAACCCGGACGGCGGAAGGCGCGCGATCCTCGATTGAGTCGCTGATTCGGCTCACTCCCACCAAAGCCCGCAGGGTCGCGAGCGGGGTGGAACAGGAGGTCGCTGTGCGGAGCCTTGTCGTCGGCGATGTCATCCGCGTGCGGCCCGGCGATAACGTCGCGGCGGACGGCGTCATCCTGACCGGCCAGGGTTCGATCAATCAGGCGAACATCACCGGGGAGTCCCTGCCTGTGGACAAGAAAGTCGGCGACGAAGTCTACGCGGGAACCCAGAACCTGACGGGCGTTCTCGAAATCAAGGTCAGCCGCGCGGGCGGCGACACCGCGCTCGGCAGGGTTCATGAGCTTATTCTGGCCGCCGAGAAGACCAAGCTCCCGATCATGCGCATCGTGGATCAATACATGGGCTTTTATACGCCTTTGGTTTTGGTCATCGGCGCTTTGGTGTGGGCTTTCACATCGGATCTCAGCCGCGTGATCGCCGTGTTCATCGTGGCCTGCCCCTGCGCGTTTGTTCTCGCGACCCCGACGGCGATGGTCGCCGCTCTCTCCGCCGCCGCCCGCCTGGGCATCCTCATCAAGAACGTCGGCGACATCGAGCTCGCCGCGCGGATCAACGCGTTCATCTTCGACAAGACCGGCACGCTGACATCCGGCAAGCTAGCCGTCACCCGTCTCAACCCCATCGGGACGGCGACGCCCGCGGATCTGCTGCGCGCGGCGGCGATCGCCGAGAAATACAGCAACCATCCAACCGCGAAAGCGCTGGCCCAGCTGGCGCGCGAGGCGGATCTCACCCTTCCGGATCCGGAGGACTTCTCGGAGACAGCGGGCCGTGGCGTGAAAGCGAAGGTGGACGGCCAAGCCGTCCTGGTCGGACGCGCCCAATGGCTCAAGGATAACGGGGTGAAGGAGGAGTTTGAGACCTCGGTGGATTTGAAGGAAACCGAAGGGTACAGCCTGGTGTTTGTGGCGCAGTCCGGCCGTTGCATTGGGTGGGTCGGATTGCAGGACCAGGTGCGCGGCGAAGCGCGCGAAGCGCTTGCCGAGCTGCGTTCGATCGGGGTGCGTCGCATCGCGATGGTGTCGGGCGACCGAACGCCTGTCGCCAGACGGGTGGCCGCCGACATTGGATGCGAAGAGGTCATGGGCGACTGTTTGCCGCAGAACAAGGTGGAGTATGTGCGCGGGGTGAAGAGCAAGGGCTATCGCGTCGCGGTGGTGGGCGACGGCGTCAACGACGCTCCGGCATTGGCGGCGGGAGACCTCGGAATCGCCATGGGAGCGGCGGGCAGCGAGGTGGCCATCCATAGCGCCACGATCGCGCTGATGAACAACGACCTCAGGCGTCTGCCCTTCCTCGTCAAGCTGTCCCGCCAGACGCGGTCCGTGATCAACCAGAACTTTCTCTTTGGCATCCTCTTTGTGATTGGCGGGCTCGCGCTGGCGGCAATGAAAGTCATCAACCCCATCATCGCCGCGATGATGCATGTGGGCGGCTCGCTGCTCGTCGTTTTCAACAGCTTCCGGTTGGTGAGGCAGGGCGAAGAGCTCGAGCCCTTCCAAGCGCCCGAAGCCCCGCCGCATTCCCAGGGAACGCACGACCATGATCATCATGGTCATGATCATGGGCATGGGCATGGAGATGAGCATGATCATCCGGCGCCCGCCAGCGCCCCGATCACTTTCAAGCCCCGCGCTCCGCGCCCCGCGTAATCGATCATCTCCCCACGGGCTCCCGGTCGGCGTCGGCAAGGCGTTTCGGGCGAACGCCAGAACCGCAGCCATGTTTTTCTGTAACCCCCGATTGCGGGCTTCAGTCTCATCCCCTGCCAGCCGAATAGAGGGTTGGCTGAGAATAAAACCGATCGAACTGCTTTATGAAAAAACTACTGATTCTAACCCTGGGCCTCGCGCTCACGGGAATTTGTGTCCAGGCTGAAGATGAGGCGCCCGCTGCCGACAAGGCCAAGAAAGCTCAAGCTCGTTACGCCGAGATGCTTAAGAAGTACGACAAGAACGGCGATGGCAAGCTGGACGAGGCCGAGAAGGCGGCCATGCAGGCCGACAATAAGAAGAAGCGCGAAGCCGAGCTTTTGAAGAAGTACGACAAGAACGGGGACGGAAAGCTGGATGACGCGGAGCGTGAAGCGATGCGCGAAGATCGCAAGTCGCGCGCCCAGGAGAACCCCCGCCGCAAGGAGAAGGGCGAGAAGCCAGGCGCGGGCGCCACAGTGACTCCGCCGCCGGCTCCTCCGGCTCCTCCTACGCCTTCGGAGCCTAAGAAGTAGTGTGTTAAGTCGCTTCGACGTGTGTCGAAGCGGGTTGTTTGGGTGACACCCCGGCGTCAGATCGCCGGGGTGTTGTTTTGTACCGATCCGGGGGCGGGTGGCGGGTTTCTTGGAGCCAAAACCAAGCCCAGAGCCGCGAGGCGTGAAACCTTCTGTCGATGAGATCCAATGATCGTCGATGGACCTTCCCAGATTCAGCCCACTCGAACCCACAGTGTCTTCAGGTATCCAGGCTCCTCGCGCGTCATGGGAAAATCGGGAGGCTGCGGCGCATAATGTTCGTGAGAGATCTTTCGATTCGCATGGATCGCGGCCTGATGGATCCTATCGACGAACGCCTCCGGTTCCAGCCGCGCGGCATTGGTCGACGCCAGGAGCATGCCGCCCGGCGCCAGCACCGCGAGCGCCGCTTCAACGAGCTTCCCGTAGTCCTTTTCTGCCTGAAATCGTCCTTCCTCCTTGGATTCGGAGAACGTCGGGGGATCCAGGATGATTCCAGAGAACTGACGTCCCTTCTTCTTCCACCGACGCAGCCAATCGAACGTGTCGCCGTAGATGAAATCGTGGTCGACGTCCTTGAGTCCGTTGAGCAAGAAGTTACGACGTCCCCATTCCAGATACTTCCTGGAGAGGTCGAGACTGGTCACGCGCCATCCGCCCGCCGCGGCGGCCACCGAAAAGCCGCAGGTGTAAGCGAACGTGTTGAGCAACTCGGGTCTCGGCTCCCCGATGAGCGGAAACGGAAAGCCCGCGGCGACATGGGCCACTTTCCATCTTCTGCGGTTGTCTCGCTGATCCAGAAAGATCCCGATCGAGTAGCCTTCTTGAAAACTCAGCTCGAAGCGCAGCCCATTTTCCCGGATCTCGAAACGCTCGACCGAGGCGTTCCCCGCGATGCGTTGCGGAGAAACCTGCTGAGGCGCCGTTCCGCGGATCCGTCGGAGAAGTCGCTTTTCGTACAACGCGCCCACAGAGTCGCCTTCGTCGGTGGCCAGAGCGGGCAGCTGCGCCGCGAGGTAATCCTTCTGGTCTTTCCGGAGTTCAGCTTCCGTCTGCGCGAGGATATGAGCGCCGAGCCGATCCACGTAACTTCCGTCCCAGTGGTCCGCCTCCCCGTGCGCGATTCGATATGCGTCGGTTTCCGCGGGAACGATCAGGGCGGCGCGGTCCAATCGCGGCGCGTTGGTATCCAGGAGCGAGGCCTCGAGCCAGGGCGGGGGGCATTCGAACGCGATCTCCTCATTCGAGGCGGGATGCGTGAACGCGAGACGGCTCGCATGGAGACACACTCGCGGACCGGGAGCGCCGCCATACAACAAGTCCCCGGCGATGGGGATCCCGAGCGCGGCCGCATGCGCTCGGATCTGATGCGTTCGTCCCGTTCGTGGCGTTGCCTCGTAGCGCCAGAACGGCCGTGATCCTGTTCCTTGCCGACGCGGCAAAGACGCTTCGCCGCGGAAGTCGAAACGCGTCTCCGCCGACTGCCCGCGAGGATCGCATTGATACTTCTCCCCCGCGCGGGCGATGGGTTGAGAGCAAGTGACGGAAGGGGAAGAAAGGGAACCGTGGCTCAGGAGGGAATAAGTCTTTCGGACGCCATGCGCGGTGAACTGCTCCGTCAGGGATTTGTTTGCGGCGGGAGTTTTGGTGAAGACGAGCAAACCGGAGGTTTCCTTGTCGAGGCGATGGACGATGGCGAGAGAGGACCAGCGCGGCTCGCGATGTCGGAGCCATTCATAGACGCCTTCGCCGGCGTAGGGCGAGGGCGAATGGGTGTTCCAGCCCGCTGGCTTGTGAATCACGAGCAGGTGATCGTCCTCGAAGACGAGGAGCGGCGGATCGCCGGAAAGCCTGGGGTGGTTGAGCGGGACAGCCATGTTTCGAAGGCCCGAGTGATGCCGAAAAGGCGGAAGTGAATCGAGAAGATTCGTGGATTTTGAGGCGTGCAAAGGGCGGCTCGCTGGGGTAGACGAAGCGAGGTTGTCCGGCGAAGATCTCGGGGCGAGCGGAGAGAAGCGGTCGGCGTTTCCCGATGAAGGACCGGACCAGGGCGGGCCCATAGCTCAGCGGTTAGAGCAGACGACTCATAATCGTTTGGTCCTCGGTTCAAATCCGAGTGGGCCCATTTTTCACCCCAGGCGAAAATGCCGCGCGTTGGCTTGAACACGGCGAGCGACATTTCATTCGCCTTGGCGCCGTCGATGATCGTTTGGAGGCGGGAGTGGACTTTGGCCCGGCCGAGGAGGATGCGCCGCCGCTCGCGCCAGTTCTCCGCGGTGTCGATGTGCCCGGTGGGCACGAGTTGCTTCATGTCGGCCGGGTGAAAAGACTCGGACCGCGGGTCCTTGCGGCTGCGGATCAGGTCACACTCGATCCAGTCGAACTTCTTGTATTGCTCCGCCTCGTCAAGACGACGGAAGGGAACGGGATAAATGCGCACCCAAGAGCCATCCTCCCGCACTCCCGCCGTGCAGACGGTTTCGCCGTATTTCCGCGACAGGGTCGGGTAGGTTTTGACCGTGATCAGAATTCGCTCCCTGGCCATGGCCCCCTCTCCTACAAATGCACCGTCGCCTTTCCAGTCGTGAGTTCCAGCGCTTCCGCCACGCAGTGCCGGTGGCACTGCTCCGGCAACCGTTCGAAGCACGTCAGCGCCACCCGGTCACCCGCGGCAATCCAGCCGCGAATCTTCACCAGAGCGTCAGACTGTTTCGGCAGACTTTCACGCTCATACACGGCGAAGAGCGCGTCGTAATCGGCCTGCGTGCGCAAGCCGCGACGCTCCTCCGAGGCGATGCCTAGTTCTGGCAAATGCGCATAGCGGATGCCCACTCCCTCACAGCCTTTGGAAAGCGTGGTTTTGGAGAAGCCATACTTCCGGCTCAGCGGATTCCGCCGGACGTCGCAGAGGAGCGTCACGCCGGCGTGCAGCAATCGGTTGAGGTAGCCTTCGAGGCTACTCCCTTCGTAGCCGATAGTGCACAGCCCCGGCTGGCCCACCGGCGGTCGCGCTGCTGCAATGGCCGATCGCGCTTTGTCATCATCAGCCAACAGCCGCTGGGCGATTTCGCTGCGGATGGCGTAGTAAGGATGCCGCCGGTAAATCTCGGCCACCAGCGCATCACCGCGCATGCCTGCCTGTCGCCGGGCGAATTGATCCATGCGCATCCGCACCATCGGCGCCACCGTGGCAGCGCCACGTCCGGCCGGGGTCAGCTTCCACGCGCGTTCCTCGTCGGCTAACAAACCCCTCTCGATCAATCTACGTTTGTCCGCGTAGGAGGTGAAGGAGAAGCCGCCGTACTTGTAGGGCACAAACTCATAGGTGGGCGTTTCCTCGACCTCGCGACAGTAGAGGAAGAGCAATTTCTGGAAGTCCAGACCGCCGACCTCGCCGCCGAGGGCGTCCACGAGGGCCAGGAGACGTTTTTGACGGTCGAAAAGCATGGATCACGTTATTCGGGCCTAGGGCAGGCGGCAACCTCTCCGCTCAGCAGGCGCTGCACCGGCTCGGCAGATGCTCGCACCAACCGAGTTCTGGGCAGGCCAATCCGCGCGTTTGTCCGTTGCAGATCTCGGATCAGGCTCTGGTTCTGAGTGGCGTCAGGCTGATCGTGAGGATACTGCGATCGCTCAATAGCGAGCTCGCAGAAGGAGCTCGGCGGCCTGTTTCGGTGAGGCCGCCATAGGCCACACAAAATCCTTCCCCTCGCCAAGGAGAAGCATCGGACTGTCGGCGGATCCAGCGGACTCGTCCCCACCGTCGTCGGTGAGGTTGATACCAACCGAGTAGAGGGAGAACGTCCCGTCGGCCAAGGGTCTGTAGTGAAGCTCGCCACCATCCATACGGTCACGCGGCATTGATGAGAGAAACCGCGGGACGAGCGAGGAAAGCGTCGGGGTAAGGCGGTGGTTCGCCAGCTGGTAACGCTGGATGGCGATGGCCGTGAGAGTGAGCTGCTGTTGGGTTTGGGCCATCAGGCTTTTCCGAATCAACACCTCCGACAGGCCGCTTCGCTGACTCGAAAAAGGGAATCGGAAGCGGGTAAGCCACGTGAGGCTTTCGTCCTGAGAAGGATCGAGAATCTCTTCAAGCCAGCTCGCATCGCTCATGGCAGGTCTGTTCTCCACGCTCACCCAGGCCTTGCTACCGCCGATGCGCCTGCTCGAGAAAGTGTTGCCAACTGTCAATCACCAGGAGTGTGTCGTGGTAGCACCAAGCGAAACGCCACAGCGGGAGTTGAAGGTAGGATCGCACAGCTCCGTGGGTCACGAACGCTCCAAACCCCGACCCGGCCGTCCGGTTCATCTCGTCGCATTGGGCAACATAACTGTCGAGCTCGGATCGTGAGGCGCGCATCTTCGCAAATCGGTCGATCTGCATCGTCCGTTCCATCTCAACGCTGCGAATCATGTCTCCTATGAAGTCGCAACGCTCCCACGCAGCCTGTAAGCCCGCAAGCTGGGCATCGGTGAGCATCCCGGTCTGCAAGGCCTCCCATGTGGAGTTGCACGCGAACCCGGCAAGCGGCTGACGAACCAGTTGGCACATCACCAACAACTCCGAGCTCTGGATGGCCGCAAAATGAATCGTCGTAAGCAGCGAGCGATAGGCCGCCTCCATATTGGTTCGATTGAGCTCCTGGAGGGTTTGAAGATTCAACTCTCCCATCAACTGTGCGAACGGACTCAACCATGGGATACTGGGCTGAAACCCCTTCCGATACTCGAAACCCGAATTGAAGCCGGGACGCTCAAGCGCCTTTCTGACGGACTCTAGCAGACCGCGCTCGTCAGCCAGGCGCTCCTCAACATCCGCCCACCGATTGGTCCGCTGAGCATCAGGGTACCATTCGCTCAACCGGTGAGAAACGATCGCCAATCCCGGGGCCACAAGGCGTCGCGACGGTAATGAGATCGGCGGATGGTTCGAGAGGGCGCTCAGCTGATTGGTAAGGGCGAACAAGGCAATCGCAGCGTTCGCGTCAGGCGGCGGTACCGGCGGATCCAGTTCCGCGATTGCGAGCTTTTCCCCTGGCGTGCGAAACCTGCCAAACGAGCTTCGAGCGCGCGTTGGCCACGGACTCGCTCCACGATGAGAGCAAGAATGATGAAGCCTGGCAGGCATAGGCTTACAAGGATCCATCTCCCCCATCGGTGCTTCATCTGCGGCGTGTGTATCGGATTCCCTGGGAACGTGTCACGATGAATCCAATGACCGAACTGGTTGTGCCTTGCTTCACGGACACGGTAGGAGCGGTCGCAGGCGCACTCGCTGGAGCGGTTGTGGGCGACGCGGGGATTCCGGTGGAGTGGGCGAACAACATCCGCGAGTGGCCGCGATCTGTCTCCGTTATGCGACTATTGGCACAACGGCTTGGGGCTCAAACCGAGTCAGCGAGACAGCTGGGGCCTCTCCACTACTTCTGGCCCGGAGTCCTCGTTCGCAACCTGATACTCCTTGTCATCGTGCTGATGCACGGCTTGCGTCGGGTGTTCCCACCCTGCTGACATCACCGTCTGAGGCGCACCGCTCAGGATTTTGAGCGCGACACACCCCCCGCGAAGACGGCCAGGGTGGACGTAGCAGACAACCTCCCGCCCAGCGATAGACCCATCGCAGCGTTCAGGCTGCCCGCGAACAGGCCGTCGACGCAGACGATCCGGACGGGGTCGCTTGGCGAGAGCTTCCATGTGAGGTTAGTTGAGAGGATGGCCTTCCTCACGCGCCAGATCCTCCGTCGCGCTCATCTCGCCCTTGTTGGAGGATGCCTCGTAAAATTGCACCCACCGTTCTTCCGATACCCCACTCACCGCCGGAGATGTAAGGAACTTCGCCATCTGCTGGATGTAGGTTTTCCGTTGGACAAGGACGGAACGCTCTTTCTCCAAGGGCTTGGATGCACCCCTGTCCATCGCCTGGAGTTGCAGGCTCAGGCCCAACAACTCCGCGAGCATGGTCTTGCCGCTGGCTACACGTCTTCCCAGGATCGACAGGTCCGCAGGTGTCACGGGCGTAACGGGCGCCGCCCGGAGCAATTCCTTTCCCGCCATGGTCAGATGAAGGGACCCACTCGAATGGCCCGATGCCAGAAGAAGGGCTGAGTAGCGTGGGTAGCCACGCGCTCGGAAGACCTTTTCCACACACGTGCGGATGGGTTCCTCATAAGTATCGAACTGGGTCATCCGGTTCGCCATGGCCACCGATTCCACAGCTCCAGGAACATTCGTGAGAAAGAGGGAGTAGCGTGCCTCCAGGTATCGGGGAACCGAATTCGAAGGCTCCAAACTCTCCCATCGGCGCAGGGCGTTTGAGAGGAGTCCAAGGTTTTGCCTTCGGTCACCCGCGCCGTTCCCCACCAGAGTGATGGTTTTATACGAGAGAGCGGCCCAAACAATCGGGCGAGATGGATCCAAAGCGGTTGCGCGAAGCGCCAACTTCAGGCCAAGAGGATCCTGCACGCGAGCCTGCGTCGCCGCCCCGACCAGTTCCACGGGATCGGATGAGCCCAGTATCGCTGACAGTTCTGCCTGGGTCAGCGCCCCTTGCTCGAATACAGCGAGCAGCCTGGTGACTCCCTCCGGCGTTTCCACCCCGAGAGCGAACGCGCGGCGGAAGTCCTCGAACTGGGGTGGATGCGAAGGGCGGTTGGCGCACCCGGGGAGTCCAAGCTGCACAAGAAAAAGGAGACCGGACCTGAAGATCAGGGCAGTGAGTCTGAGGAATCGCACATCCACCCGGGAACGAAAACAGATTTGGGCCGGGGCGTAAAGCAAGTGCAACGAACTCGGTCGACGCGCTGGAGCCCACGACCTTCAAGCTCCCGGGGCTTGGGTCACGCCCACCTGAGCCAGATTGGGCAGGATGCTCTCTCCAGCTCCAGGCCACTCCACCCGCCAATTTCCGCCACCTTGATTCTCTCTGTTTGCTGGCTGCCCAACAATGTCCGCCCCGTCACGGTCACCCCCCGATGGCACTCAAGGGCGCGATTGATGCCCGGAAAGATGGATACCTGCAGACCGTCATCCACCACCGCAGTGCCCCGGTCTGATTTGCCGTCGTCAGTCAACAGGTCGATGGAGAGTTCCAGGTTTGAAAACTTCCGCGTGAAACGGCCTTTATCCCATTGGAACCCATGTCCCGAAAATCCGGCAGACAATCCCAGATCGTCAGCAGTGCCTGCGTTGGCAGCTCCAGACTGTCCGCTGAATACTTGTCGAAGGTGTCGTGCTTCACTTGGCGAACTTTTCCCATTCGCGCAACGCGCGCGCCTGCTCCGGCCCGCGCTGCCCGACCGGCAGCAGATCAAGGTAGATCTGGACGTCCGACACCAGGTTGAACCCACTTGCCGTCTGCGTCTCCTGAAACACGCCCTCATCCCTTGGAACAATCAGCCAGAGGTTGCCGCCATTGTCCACTTCACGCGCCCAGGTGATTTCCGCCGCCGGCCGCCGCTTCAAATAAGCCGAGACCAATGGCGGAGTCGTGTGCGGGCGCCGGAGATGCGCGGCCAACCACTGCGTAAAGAACACGTTCTCCACGCCCAGCGCATTGCGTGCCGTCTCCGCCAGTTCCACTAGTGTAGTGTCTCACAAACGACTGGAGTTATTTTTCCTTGGTTTTCCGCATTCGCGGTTGAGTGCAACCGGGCTTGATTGTCTCCAGTGTTTGTTTGCATCTGCTTAGTTTTTCGACGATCGAATCCACTGTTGCCGT
>JACQFQ010000008.1 GCA_016199985.1 Verrucomicrobiota bacterium
ATCAAGAAAACCGCCGCTGGAGAAGAAGACCAAAACGAAGAAGGAAGAAGAGTCTTCGCACGAAGTCTCGAAGAAGATCACCGGGAAGAAGACGGAATTTCAAACCGCCAGCTTTCCGCCACTTTCATGCCGCCTGTGACAGTTCGTCGCACTCACAGTGAAGACCCCATTCAACAGCGGATCCGTAGCGCCCGTGATCTGGACAACATCTCCAAGGGCATAGGCCTGTGTAGTATTCGCCGTAACATCCTGGCCTGAGATGCTCAAGCTGATAGATGCCTGGGTAGGGTTCAACTGTAAGCTTGTGTTATAAGGGTCTTATGATGAACCTGTTCCAGATATTCCATCTGCACGGTTAGCCAGCCACACATCAATTCGCGGGGGATCCAGGAGTAGAGCATCAAGGAGAGACATGGTGAGTGATCATTGTGTATCGCCATCAGGCACTGAGAGCGCTTCATCCGACTGTAAGGACGGCAGGCCAGGCTGTCCGGGAGGAATGAAAAGGCGGAAGAACTGCTGCTTCTTGAGGTCGGCCAGTGGGATGAAAATGCCTCTGCGGATACCGTCATCGCCAATCACGCCCTGATAATCAACCCAACCACTTGTCGGAGGGCTTTGTGTGGTTAACTGCAATTTGGCACTCTTGGGCTGCACGAACCAATCCAAACCCAACCCAGGTTCGGGCTGACTTGCAGAGAAATACGTTGCTCGGATCACTGGTGGATAGGGGACGAAGTGAAACTGAGTCACAAGCCCGGCTGAATCGATGGTCTCCGCGTTGGTGGCATTAAGCCCGGCCCCAACCATCCGCGACATGGAGTCTCCGAAAGTGCTGACAATCTCGGTGTCCATTAGATCCACCAGAAAGTTTTGCCTTGTTAAGGTTCCCTTCGGAATGCGCATGTCCAGGAGGAGGTTCCCTTTGTGCGGATCATAGAAGAAGGGAGCTTGGAGGAAAAGGTGAGCTCTCCAGTCCGTGGCTTTAGGGCGAGAGTCGCAGGGACCATTGTCTCCTAAGACTAGAAAGAGCTCATTGCTGAACACGGTGATCTGGTCTGGTCCGAGATTGTCAGCGAACCTTGGGCTAAGCCCGTCCACAGCCTTCTGTGTCGTGGAAATGGTTAGGAAGATTGCCGCATTGTTCGAGAAGATGACCGCATTCCTGGAGCCACAGCCAGATCGAAATTCGATATAGGACAACAGTGCTCCGCCGGGGGGGAGGCTTGAGAACTGGGAAGCATCGTATATCTGCTGATAACGCGAGTCACCTCTGACCGCGACCATATTTGTACCATAATAGTTAAAAGGAAGGTTTGAATGCTCTTTGGATGAGTTGGTGTTGTAGCCGTTGGGCACGGGTATGTGATACGCCGTCAGAGATGCTCCTATGACCAAGACAGGCATGAACAAGACGGAGACCAGGGCCCAAGCTATCTTCTGCAGTGCGGAGATGAGTGATGCTATCGTTACGGTGCCATGCCGACACGAGGGTATGATCTGGTGTGATCTCAAACTCATCCCTTGTGTGGCGAAGAGGATTAGTTTCATAACAGGGCCAAAGCTAATGCATCCTCGATATCGGTCGTCAACTCGGGCTGCCGGAGAGAGGTTCCTTGGAGCCATGCTGGCACCAAGGCTCCAGACGGAGTGCGGTTATTGAAGCAGTAGACGGTGCCGGATTTCTGATGGCGAATCGGAGTTTCCGGGAAAGAACCAAAGTCAGTTCCCACCAGATTCGCTGTCACGGATGCCTTCTCCACAACCGTCAAAGAAACCGCACTTTCATTCGCCGGATTTCCGACCGGAGTCGTACCAGCTGGTGTCGAAGCGTAGCCGACGATGTTGTTCGCGATCACAACATTGCGAAAACGCCAAAACTTCCGCGGCGCTGTTGGCCAGCCCGGGTCGAGGTATCTGATCGGTATCTCCCCAAGGAGGATGATCGCATCGCTGGTAGCTCCTCCGGAATTCAGCGCAGGAAGGATCTCAATCCTGTTGTTTTCGAAAACAAAGTTCGTTGTCTCCCAAAGCCGTTCGTACGTGGTAGGCGAAGCGGCATCGGGATCACCGTTTGAAAGCGGCACTGAATCTAGATTGATCGTGAATTGGGTCCCTGCAGCATCAGGAATTGATACAACTTTGAAAGAGCGGTCGTACAATACCAAGTCGGTGGTACCGTTCTTGGCATCCTGGATCAACACCCCCTGACCAACACTAAGGTAATGTGGTAGACCCGATGTGGTTTGGAATGTGACGGTGGTGCTTCCTGAAGGCCTTCCCAAGAAAGTAATCCGCGGACGGGGCGGACCAGGAGGATTTTGCAGGTCCGGCTGCTCTAGATCCTGATAAGTCCCTACTCGAACCCGCGAGTATCGATTGTTTCTCACGATCAGATCCTTGGCCCCGTATGTGTCCAGATAAGGCCCCCCGCGCGTGCAATTGCGGATAGTGTTACCTTCAATGATGTTCGCTCCTCCCACTCCCTGAAACAGCGCCCCAATTTTCGCTAGTGAATAGTCGATGTGCGCGGGATCCAGGGCGGGAGGAACGCTATAACCCGTGTAATCTCTCCAGCACTTGAAGGATTTGGCACTGATCCATTGGCTCACATACCAAGCTCCGTTGATCCTAAGAGTGCCTAGGACAGTGCTCTGAACCAAAGAGATCAAAGCGACGCTTCCTTGCAGAGCGCCAGGATCCGGAAGTGGATCCGGCGATGGGACCAGAAAGTGAGGTGAATCCGTAACGACAGTCACTTCCCATATATTGGTGCCCGGACGCTGCGTCAGCACTGAGAGATCCGTGACCCGCACATAGTCACTTGGAAATCGCCCTACCCAGGCGCCTACCGGTGGAGTGACAGGGGTGGGGCTGGTGGGGGTACTCGGCACCTTGATCTCATACGTAAACTGGTCCGTCGCGGACACAGTCTTCACCAAAAAGGAACCATTGTAGATGTTGTTGTATCCATCCATCGGCGCGCCCGTAACCAGCACACCGCTGATCCGCGCGTAGTCGTTCACCACCAGTCCGTGAGGGCCTGCTGTGGCGATTGTGGCCGTCACGAGCTTATCATCCTGGACGGCGCTGATGGAGATGATCGAACTTGGATTCAGCTGGAAGTCACAGTCTAGATAGCACCGCCTGACAGCTGTAGATCGGAAAGGGATTGGAAGAGTGCCATTGGTCTGCCCAGGTTTTCCGGTCTCGGAGCCTGCGGTGTTAATCAGCGTGGTCTCGGCCACATTGTTCAGCCCAGGCTGCTCTACGATGCAATCCTCGACCACAGAGTTGTTGCACTCATAGCGTCCGCCATTGTTCGCGTAACTGGAGCCGCCCACATTAAAGACAAAGCATTCGGGGGATCGTGACTCTATGCCACCTTGTACGTAGGCTCCTTGCCGACCAAACCGCATTGCTCGGAGTCTTCTCAAGATGGTGTTGCTGCCGCGCAAAGACACGGCTCCACAGGTCAACTGCTGAGAGAACTGCCCGGCAATATTCACGTCGATCGTAAAATCGGAGGCCTCAAACCCATCCGAAACATCTGACTGATAAAGCAAATCGGGACATCCGATCACGTGGTAGTGCTGATGGCGATAGGATGCTCCCGCCAGTTGAAGGGTTGTCACACGCATTCCCGCACCTCGGAGTTTCAGGCCGGTGAAAGGCTTGAAGCTAATCGAGTCGCGGTAATAGTACTGGTAGCCCTTCGTTTGAAAGAGCCCGGGCCCCAAATGCACTGTGACTGGGACAGTCTTCGGCAGGGCACGCATCACCTCGTCAAAAAGGTACGGATCAAGGCGACACGTAGGTGATGCCGCATAGCTTCCTGTGGGAAGTGGCGGAGCCTCATTCTGGCCGCCCGCATATTGGACAAAGTAGCTGAAGGTTCCCATGCCAGTGGAGGTGACAAAAAAACTTCCGTTGAGCAGTTCCCCATTCACTCCTGTGAAGCTCGACATTTGGATGATGTCGTTGGTCTGGAAGGGCTGAGTTGGGCTCGGTGTGATCGTGACGGTGTACCCGTTGGCAACGCTCGTGATGGAAACGGCCGTGACCGAATACACTGGAGAATTCCTCAACCCGCCGTTCCACGGATCGTCCTGGGTGCCCGATCCCTTGGCATTATCGCTGCGAATCGCGATGTAAATTTCTAGCGGGGCGGGGTCCAGGAGGAGTGCGTCGGTCAGGGACATGTTTCCTCCTTGCGTGCAGCAGAACTGGAAAGGTGATCAGGGGATACGAGCAAGACCGATGGGTACATTTGTCGCGCAGTGGAAACCTGCGCGTTCCTTTTCGTTCCTTGCCGACGATTGAGCGTCGACTTCTCCCAATGGCTTCTCTCCACCATAAGACCCACCCTCAAGCGATCTTTTTCCGACGATTGGTATTGGCCTCTTGAGGTATTGGCCTCTTGAGGTATTGGCCTCTTGAGGTATTGGCCTCTTGAGGTATTGGCCTCTTGAGGTATTGGCCTCTTGAGGTATTGGCCTCTTGAGGTATTGGCCTCTTGAGGTATTGGCCTCGAAAAAGCGCAACAAGATTTTCAAGAAGTTTTCCCCAGCAGCCTGTTGGACTTGTCCCCACGGGACGTGAGTCCGGCTGTGGAGCGCGTTCATGCTCAGCAATCGCTTGGGAATTGCCGTGGCCGGTGGGCCTGAAGCAGGAGCTTCAACACGACGTCCATCCGCCGGGACCGTCAGCGAGGGCGCGAAAATGCGCGCTCGCAAGCGCCGAGGCGAAGGCAGTGGGTGGGTTCTCACGGCGTTCCATTGAGTCTGCCTTGAAGAGTGAGGCGTCGAGGGGATCGACGCTGATAGTTGCTTTTGCTTTCCCTGGAACCAGGGGGCTCAGGGCTGCGGGGGGATGGAGGTGATCGACGATTGCTTGCGAAAGCGGCGACGCTGGTACCAAGCGACGGCGAGGAGGTCCGCGATGCCTCGCCACACGCGATTCCACACGCCGTACTTCGACACGCCGGCGACGCGGGGGCGATGGTTCACGGGCGTCTCCAATGTCCTGAATCCGCCGCCGTGCACGAGCACCGGGAGGAAGCGATGGAGTCCATTGAACCCGAACACGCCGTCGAGCGCCTTCCGATCGAACACCCGGACCGCGCAGCCTGTGTCCGCAAAATCCACGCCCAGCGCCGAGCGTCTCGCCCAGCGCGCGACCCGGGACGACAGCCGGCGCACGCGGTTGTCCTGGCGCGACACCCGCTTGCCGCAGATGAAGTCGTAGTCGCGCAGCTTCTCGATCATGGCGACCAAATCCGCCGGATCATTCTGCCGGTCGCCGTCGAGCGTCGCGATCCACCGGCTGTCGGTGTGGGAGAATCCCGTCCAAAGAGCGGCGCTTTGTCCGGCGTTGCGGCCGTGGCGAAGTCCGTGGACGCGCGGATCCAGGGCCCGCGCCGCCTCAATCCTCGACCAGGTGCGGTCCCGGCTCGCGTCGTCCACAAACACGATTTGGAAGGCGAGGGTCTGGCGCTCGAGGGCCTGGCTGATTTCCGCGGCGAGCGGAAGGATGTTGTCCTCCTCGTCGAACACCGGCACCACGACGCAGAGCTGAGCGGCGGGCAGGGTCACAGATTGTTCTCCAACCCTCCGAGCCAGGATTGATTGAGGATCGGCTTGAGCACGCCTTGCACTTCCGCCAGGAGGCCCTCGTCGATCGGCTCTTCAATCCACTTCGCGGCGCTCTTCAGTTTCTTCGCGCTGGACGTGCCGACGAGAGTGGTCGCGATTTCCAAGTGCGACACCGCGAACTGCAGAGCGAGCTTCGCGAGATCCTTTTTACGCTTCTTGCAGTGTTCGACGGCCCGGGCGCAGACGTCGCGATAGTTCGCGGGCGCCGGATGCCACGCTGGCGGCCCTTTGTCGGTGAGCAGTCCCATCGCGAACGGCGACGCGTTGATGATGCCGACTTTCTTCCCCTTCAGGTACGACACCAGGCGAACGAGCGTGATATCGCTGAGGCAGTACCGGCAGTAGGATTGCACAGTGTCGAGACGCGCCTTCGTGGACACGAGCTTGAGGATCTCGAGGGGGAACGCGGTGATGCCGATGTGCCTGACCTTGCCCGTGGTCTTCAATCGCTCCAGAGCGGGCAGGGTTTCCTCCAGCAGCTGGTCCAGCGGGGCGAACTCCACGTCGTGCGCCTGGATGAGATCGATGTGGGAGAGCCTGAGTCGCTTGAGGCTTTCATCGACGCTCGCCACCACCCGCGCCGCCGAGAAATCGAAATCCCGGGGAGCGGATCCGTAGCGACCGACCTTCGTCGCGATGAAAAACTTTTCGCGGCCAATCCCTTTGAGCGCGCGGCCGACGATCGTCTCCGCCCGGGTGGATCCGTAGAAGGGGGCGACATCGATGAGATTGATGCCGAGGTCGATCGCCGCCTGCACCGTTTGGATCGCGGCCTTCTCGTCCACCGATCCAAAGGCGCCTCCCAGCGGCGACGCGCCGAGCCCGAGAATCGAGGTCTTCCAGCCGGTTTTTCCGAGAGGGCGGTATTTCATGAAACGCGAGTCTTAATTGCCAAGGAACCGAGGCGCTGCACAATACAAAACGCCTCGGTGTCGTGAGAATGGAGGCAAACCCTCGGCTCAGCGGTCTTCAAAGGGCTGCATTCCTCTCCAGGCCGCGCCGAGCGCGCCGGCGAACTCCCCCAGCTCCGCGGGAAGAATCAGAACTTCGCGACCCCCCGGCCGCCATTCCATCCGACGGACCATTTCCGTCAGCGGGACGAACAGGGCGTCCCCCGACCGCGCGATTCCTCCGCCGACGATCACCGCCGCGGGATCGAGGATGTTGATGTACGACGCGATGGCGGCCGCGAGCTTTCGGACGGCGCCGAGCCAGACGCGGGTTGCCTCGGCGTCGCCCGCGAGATGCGACTCCACGAGATCGTGAGTGGTGGAGAACCGGCCGCCGGTTCTCTCCTCGATCGTGCAGTTCCCGATCGCGAGCTCCAAACTTCCTGGCGTGCCGCAGATGTCGGGCGGCGCGTCGGGGTCCAGCGAGGCGTGGCCCAGATGACCCGCGCGTCCGATCTCGCCCCGAAGCAGGCGCCCGTCCACCATCGCCGCGCCTCCCACGCCGGTGCCCAGCGTGATCAGGATCACGTTCCTCAAACCGCGTGCCGCTCCCTTCCACGCCTCGCCCAGCAGCGCCGCGTGGGCGTCGTTGAGCACGGGGATCGCCACCGGCGAACGCAGATGGCTCGTCCAATCCAGGCCTTCCAATCCCCCGAGCCGTCCCGGCATGAACGCGATGCTTCGGCCGTCGCGCGACGCCAGACCGGGCGCCGCGAGGCCGATTGTCCGGGGAAACCCGCCCAGCTCGGCTGAAACGCCCTCCACGAGCTCCACGATCCGCCCGGCCCAGTCGCGATCCGCCAACGCGTCGAACTCCAGTTGTCGGCGCAGCAGCACCTCGCCGGTGTCGCTCACCGCGACGCTCTTGACGCTCGAGCCCCCCAGGTCGATCCCCATGGAGCAGGCGCCGCGCTTTCGATCACTCATGGTATTGGCCCTCCGAGACGCACCAGCCTCCATCGACGGCGAGCACCTGCCCTGTGACGAATCGCGATTGGTCCGACATCAGGTAAACGGCGGCCGCGTCCAGATCCTGGGGGGTTCCGATGCGTCCTCCGTCCAGCGGTTGCTTCGTGGCGATGTATTCCATAATCGCTTCGTTGGTTTGCGCGCGTTCTGACATGGGCGTAGCCACCAGCGCCGGCGCGATCACATTGAAGCGGATGTTCCGCGACGCGTAACAGGCGGCCGAGGAGCGGGTGAGCCCGATGATCGCGGCCTTCGCCGCGGCATAGGCGTGAGTTCCGAAGAATATGGGGGAGGGTGAAAAGCCGAGAACGGAAGCCATGTTGAGAACGACGCCCGCCGATTTTTGCTGGAGGAATTGGCGCGTCGCGGCGCGGTTGGAGTAGAACAGGCTCGTGAGGTTGAGTTGGAGAACCGCGGACCAGCCGGCGTCCGTGATTTCATCCAGCGGCCCGTCGCCCATGCGCCGTCCACTGCCTCCGGCCACATGGTAGAGTCCGTCGAACCGATGGAATCGGTCGAGGGCCGACTGGATGGCGAGCGGCGCGGTGTTGGGCTCCGTGGCGTCGCCGACGAGGGCTTGGGCCCCGTCGCCCAAAGCCTCCGCCGCGCGGGCCGCGCTCTCGGGGTTGCGTCCGACCACGACCACCCGCGCGCCCTCGGCCACGAACGCCCGCGCCGCGGACAGGCCGAGGCCCGTGGTCCCGCCCATCACCACCAAAACGCGATCCGCAAGCGTCAATGACATGCGCGCGACCCTACCCGGAGCCCTGGGGCTCGATCAAAACAACTTTGGATTGCCGAGCGATGGCGCAGCCGGGCGCTCCGCACGGCCGATTCCGCGCTCGTGCGTGCGCATGGACTTGAAGGGGTCAAGCTTCGCGGTATACCGTCGATTATCCGGATGCGATCCGGTGAGACCGGGCCTCGAAACCCTCGATCTGAAACCCTCATGTCAAAGCTTCGATCGCTGGTTCAACAGCTCCGAACGGGCGGGCTGCGCGGCGTGATCTCGCTCCTCCGGTCAAACCTTTTCAACGTGGATCGCTGCCTCCGTCTGGAGCTGGACTTGACCGTTTTCGATTTCACGGAACTTCCCCCATGTCCTCCGGACTATCTGTTGCGCCGATCCGATCAAGTCGATTTGGAACGCGTCCGGGCCGCCGCGTCGACGCCGCTCCCACAGGACTTTTTTGAGGATCGCATTCATGGGTTGACCGAGGCCTACCTCGGCTTCCTGTCCGGGGAGTTGGTTCACGTCCTCTGGCTCGCGGTTTCCGGGCAGCCCTCCACCGTTTCGGGGTTCCGTCCCAAGCCCCGCGAGGCCGAGATGCGCAACGTGATCACCGTGCGACCGGCTCGCGGCCGCGGCATTCTCACCTATTCGGTCCGGGCGGCGGCTGCCGATATGAAAAGGAAGGGCTTTGAAAGGGTCTACGCCCACATCGCCGAAAACAATACTCCCTCCCTGAGAGGGTTTCAGAGGGCGGGCTTTGTCCCGACTCAGCGAGTGGTGCTTCGACGTGTATTGGGATGGGATTGTGTCGAGGAATCGGCCCTGTCCCCCCAAGACACTATCTGACGAGTGAGCAATCAGAACGGAACAAATTGGGGGTTTCAGGCCTCCACGGCAGGCCGGGACACGAGCTGGGACGCTTTTCTCGATTCTCAGCCGTACGGGCTTCATCAACAGTCAACGCTTTGGGCTTCGTTCAAGGCGCACAATGGATGGCGCCCGATCCGCATCAAGGTCATGGCTCGAGAGAAGATCGTCGGAGGAATCCAGATTCTCGTTCGACGGTTTGGAGTCCTTGGCCGGATCGGGTACGCGAGCCGTGGCCCGGCGTTATCGGAGAACGATCCTGAACTCTTCCGGCTGTTCATCGACAGAGTCCTGGCGGTGGCTCGCGCCGAAAAACTACGCTATCTCGCCATCCAGCCGCCCTTTGGGCTTCATGGGTTGACTTCCCCGCTCGCGGCGAGCGGCTTCCATCCCGTCCACTTTCAGGTCGCGCCAACGGCCACGGTTCTTGTCGATGTGACCCAGAACCCGGAGCGCCTCCTCGCCCAGATGCGCTCGGGCGCGAGACGCGCCATCCGCAAGGCGCTCCAAAGCCCGCTTCAAGTCCGGCGGGCGACCGAGCAGGATATCCCAACGCTCCAGCGACTCCTGTCCGCGACCGCGGCACGTCAGGGCTTTTCCCCGCCGTCTCCGGCGCTGCTCGAGAACATGTGGAGGAGTTTTTCGAGCGATGGACGATTTGTGGCTTTGTTGGCCGAGCGAGGGGGAGCTCCTGTCGCCTGCGAGTTGGACATTCGTTTCGGCGATGTTCTTGTGTCCAAGCGATGCGGCTGGTCAGGAGAGTTTGCCAAGGAACATCCCACGGAGCTCCTCGTCTGGCACGGGATGCAGTGGGCACGCGAGAATGGGATGAAGTTTTACGAGCTGGAGGGAATGCAACCCAGCCTGGCCGACGCGATTTGCCGCCATGAGTCGCTGCCACCCGGGAGCGAGAAATCGGCGCACTGGTTCAAGCTGGGCTTCGGTGGCTCGGTCATGACCCTGCCTCAGAACCATGGAAGGTTCCTGCTGCCGGGATTGGGCTGGATGCACCAGCTGACCGCCCGAGCGCTGGCATGGCATGGAGGTCATCGGCTGAGCAGCGAGCCCATGACCGGTTCGCTTCGCGCCTACGTGGACGCGAGTGTTTGCAAAGACGCCCGCCCTGGCGTCGGCGATCAGCGACGAGAATCAGAGTCGATGGGCCCGGATCCGTCGATCGCGGCCTGAAGCGACGCGCAGCGGTCTCCCCACTCCAGGCGACTCCTTTGCGGCGAGTCCTTACAACCAGGGAGCCCTGCGTGCCCTCGAACGGGAAGCTATTACTTTCTCCGTCCCAGAGCACGCAGGGCCGCCTTTGTCGTTCCAGCGAGCCGTCGCTCGCCTCTACTTCTGATACAGACGGAAGAATCCGGTCCCGTCGCTGAACGGAAGCGCGACATGCTCCATGCCGGACTCGTGAGTTGTGGATTGCTGGATGTCGGTCCAGGCGGTCGGCCCGAGACGCGTCGTTCGCTGCGCAACGAGCCCTTGCTGAGCGGCCCAGCGCAGCACGAGGGACTCGCCGGCTCGATCGAACATCAGCCGGGGCGCCTCGGCCGCTCGCGCGACGTCCGAGAACCGACTCGCGACCCGCACATCGTCGACCTCAATCACGCCAATGCCCGATGCCTGTCTGAACGACCAGTTGCTGATGCCGATCGCGGAAGCGTCGTCGGTGGCGTGGACGGACGCCGCGCTCTCGTCCAACGGATCCAGCCAGAGCGCGCACTCCGCGGTGCTCACCTCGTAGCGCACCACGACGCGATGGTCCTCTTGAAGCGCGAGCGGGGCGGCGTGGTACACAGGCGATCCCGAGCCGGAGGAGACTCCCAGTCGGAATCGTCCGGCTGACGCTCCGCCCGACGCGACGTGCAGTCGGCACCGGAACCCGCTTTTGTCATCGCGGAAGTGCGCGAAGAAGTCTCCCGCCGTCGAGGGCGGCTGGGTCAGGCGGAAGGTGAGCCCCGTGTAGAACACCACGCCGGAGTCCGACTTCTGCAAACCACAGTTGAGAAGCCGATGACCGTCCTCCCCGTTGCTTCCCGACAAGACAAGCCTGCCGCCTCGAACCACGAGGTTGGTGGGGTTGGGCGCGTCGGGCGCGTGAAACGACCACGGGCGCGAGGCGGCGACCAGAGGCCCGTCGGGATAGTCGAAGTCCTCGGACAGCACCAAACCGAGCTGTGGGTAGACTGAGACGACGAGGGCGTTGGTGGCGCGCATTGTTCCATCGCTCACCACCACTCTGACGAGGCTGAACCCCGAGCGATCCGGCGCCGGAGACAGCCGTAACGTTCGGAGGTCTCCCGAGCCCTCCCAGTGGAAGCTCGCGGCGGGGAACAGTTGCGTGTTCGCCGCCTCGCCCGTCACGACGAGAGGGTCCGACGAGCTCTCGCGATCGCTGACATGGAACGCGAGAGGCGGGGAGGCCTCGTTGACCGGAAACGACACGGAGCCGGCGTCGACCCTTGTGATGGAGGGCGCGCCGACAGTGACGTTGAAAGCCGTGCTCGCGGTCTTCTCGCCATCACCGATGACGAGGGTGATGCGGGCGGCGCCTTGCCGGCCGGTGATGGGTTGCAGCACGAGTTGACGTAACCGCCCGCTTCCTTTCAACGCGATGCTTTGCTCCGGTATCACGCTGGGATTTGTGGACTGCGCTTGAATGCGCAGTTTGTCCAGAGGCGTTTCCTTGTCGTCCACCGTGAACCCGATCGGATCGGAGATTCTGTCTCCGGGCAGATCCTGATCGGGGATCTGGGAGACGCTCGGAGGGGTGTTTTCACCTCCCGCATCGCTGAAGGTTGTGGCCACGATCATGTCATCCAGGAGCAGGGTTCCCATGCCATCGCCCGAGGCGAGTGACTGGCGAAGGGCCACCGCCGTGATGCCGGTGGCGGTGGGGTTGTCGGTGGCGTCAACCCGCAGGTCGGCGTCCGTCTCGGCTTTCGGATTCAGCCAAAGCGTCGATTGTGTGGGCGCCCCCGCGGAGTACCGAACAACGACGCGATAGCTGCGCGTGAGCTCCAGATCCGAAGCGACATAGACCGGCGCTCCGGCGCCATTCGCAATGCCCATCCTGTAGAACCCATGGGCCACGCCGTTGGTGGTCGTGTAGACACGGGCCTTGAACGTCGATGCGGCGTCCTTCAAGTGCCAGAAGAAGGTTCCGTTGCCGCTGGGCAGAGCGAGGTAGTTGACGACGCAGCTCATGTAGAGCGGTCCCGTTTTGTAAGGGCCTCCCGCGAGCGGAGCGCTGACATCCTCGGACTCGGCTTGCGTGAGGTTGAGAACGCCCTGCGAGACGTCGACCTGATTGGGAGTTCCGCCATGGGTGATCCACGGCGAGCCGGAGTCCTGGGCGATCGGACCGTCGGCGTAGTTGAAGTGATCCGAGAGCAGTGCCTCGGCCGCTGCGTGGGCCGCAAGGGCGCACACCAGCGCTGAACTAAGACATAACCTTTTCATGTTGATACTGTGTTGTGATGTTCGGAAGCGGGACAGACGGGCGCGGACATGCGTCCGCAGATTCGTCGGGTTCAACCTCCTTTGGTTTCCTTGTTGTCCTTCGTTCCGCGGGCGGAAGACCCGCCTGCATCACGAAGAACGCCGCCGCTATAGCCTCGCGTTCCAGGAACGGGCAAGCGGAAAATCAAACCACCTCCGCTCGCTTCTCGGGCATTCTCCCTCCCCGCGTCGTCGTCGTGAAGGAAAGCCCCACAGCCCGACAGAAAGATCGGTTGCGGAATCGGCGGGCATTCCCTAAAAACGCCGCGAATGCCACACGCATCCCAACCCGCCGCTCGCCTCGGTCGTCGCGTCGAGCCGTTCGATTTGAACGCCTATGTCGCGCGCGCCTGCCGCGAGGTCGACCGCGCCCTCGACCGCTTTCTCCCCAGCGAAAAAACGAAGCCCGCCACCCTCCACAAAGCGATGCGCTATTCGCTCTTTGCGGGCGGCAAGCGGATGCGCCCCGCCCTGGTTCTCGCCGCGGCCGACGCGTGCGGCGGATCCTGGAAGGACGCCCTGCCGATGGCCTGCGCGGTCGAGTGCATCCACACCTACTCGTTGATCCACGATGACCTGCCCGCGATGGACGACGATGACTTCCGTCGAGGAAAGCCGACCAATCACAAGGTGTTTGGGGAAGGCGTGGCGGTGCTCGCTGGCGACGCGCTTCTGACGCAGGCGTTCGAGATTCTGGCGCGGAGCGGAGGCTCGTCGCGACACGGACACCGCGATCTCGTCCTTGAGCTCGCGCGCGCCTCCGGATCGCTGCAGCTGATCGCCGGCCAGGTCGCCGACCTTGAGGGAGAGGGAAAGAAGCTGCCCCTTTCCGAGCTTCGCTACATCCATGAACGGAAGACCTCCGCGCTTCTCTGTGCTTCTGTGAAGCTGGGCGGCATGAGCGCGAACGCGACCAGCGCTCAGCTGAAGGCGCTGAAAGATTTCGGCTACAACGTCGGTCTCGCGTTCCAGATCATCGACGACATCCTCGACGTCACTCAGACGAGCGAGAAGCTGGGCAAGACCGCGGGCAAGGACACCGCCGCCCAGAAGCTCACCTATCCTTCCCTGCTCGGATTGGAGAAGAGCCGGCGGGAAGCGGCGCGCCTCACGCGCCGGGCTTTCGCCGCCCTTCGGTCGTTCCGCGGAAAGGCGGTCGCGCTCGAAGCGCTGGCCGACTATCTCCTGCGGCGAGACCGCTGATCCCCTCGCGAAAGGGGCGTCCTATCCCAGCGCCGCGATGCTGCATGCCTGGATGACATTCAGGCCGAGGCGCTCCGCTTCGCTCAAGACCGCGTCGGACTCCGATCCCGGATTCAACCACAGTTCGTCGCAACCCCGGGCGGCGATGTCGGGGAGCAGGGCCAGCAAGACCGCGGGCTGAAGGTACACGGAGACGCGCTCGGGACGGACAGGGACCGATTGGATGTTGGGGAACACAGGGAGTCCCTCGATCGTGGATTCTTTCGGATGGACGGGAAAAACCCTGAAGCCGCGCGACTGATAGGCGCGGACGGCCTGGTTGCCGAACTTGGCGCGGTCGTTGGAGGCTCCGATCACGGCGACAGTTTTCATGCGCGTAATCTGCCGCGCCGCGCCCGTCTTTACAAATCCAGTCGCGCAACTAGAGTGGCCGCCCATGAGCTCGCACTTCGACGCCTCCGAATTTATTGATGACGACTTGCAGCCGGTGCGGAAGCCGGGCTACGAGTCGGCGCCCAAGTCCGCGGCCGCGGCCTGGACCGGCGCGGCGCGGGCGTTGTCGCGCGAGGAAGTGGAGGTGAAGGTAGGCGAGATGCAGCAGCGCCTTGCGGAGCTCAAGGGCGAACAGCAGCGCCTGGAGCGGGAGCGCGCGGCGTTGGAGGAGACGCGTCGGCGCCAGAGCGAGTTCACCACCGGGCGTCAGGAGATGATTCAAAACCTGACTCGCTCCGTCGCGATGCTTGAGGAAGGCGAGATCGCGCATCGCCGCGAGGCTGAGCAGCGAGGCCGGGCGCTCGGGGACATGAAGATCGCGCTGGAGAAGGTCCTCTCGTTGAATTCGGAGGCCTGGGACAAAACGAATTTTGAAGTCGAGCTGACCCGGGCGCTCACCACCGTCGACAACGCCCGCATGGAATGGAACTCCGCCCGTGTGAAGTTCGCGGAGCTCAACGGCGACGCCGCGCAATCGGGGCGAAACCCCGAAGGCGCCGGGCCCGCGTCGCCCGCTTCCGGGATTCCGCATGGATTCGCCGACCTGTGCCGTCTCGGCTTTGCGATCAACTGGCCCTTGTTTCTGCTCGGATTGCTAATCTTCCTCACGCTCTGGTTTCGACGCTAATGGCGTGGTTCAAACGAAAGCGTGATCCGATTTCCGAGCGGGCGAAGGACCTGACCCAGCAGATCCATGCCTTGGAGCGCCAGATCCATGCGCTGGACGCTCAAGCCAGCGAAGCCCCCCCGCTCATCGAGGCCGCTCAACACCCCAGCAGCAGAGCTCCTTTGCGCGTTCCGGCGTCGGGTTCCGCGATGGCGTCCGAGGCTCGCGTCTCCCCGTCCCCGGGACGCCGCGATCCGCATTTCGAGAAGGTCAGCCAGCAGCGCCTCCACGAGCTGCAGGCTCGTCCGTCGCATTTCAATGAGCTGGGCGGTCGCAAATTCGACCTACCCGCGGCTTGGCGGCGGCTGGCGGATCAGCTCCGCGGCCCCGCCGCCACCAACCCCAAGCTCGTCGATCTTCTCGCCGCCGGCAGTCTCCAGGGCATGCGCCCGCTCCGCTATGAAAAGCGAATCGCTCGCCGGCGTTTTCTCATCTTCCTCATCGGGCTGCTTCTCCTCCTCTGGGGCCTCTTTGCGGGCCTCGTCCGGGGCTGACCGGAGAGCGATCCCGTCTTCCCTCTAACCCGGTCCGCGATGCTTCGGCACGCGATCTGCGATGTCCCTCGTCGGCTTCCGGACAGCGCGGGAACAACCGAAGTTCTCTCACGCGCACGCCCGGGCCTGAAAGCCGGAGAAAAACCGGCCATTTATCCGAACATGCCGACAAAACCACGCATTCTGGCTGGCGTTTTGATGCTCTCAACCGCCCTTCTTGCCGCCGCTCCAACGCGACCCCCACAGGAAAAAGGCGCCGCCTTTGCGGGCAACCGATACCTCCTGATCGTGGAAAACTCTGCCTCCATGGAGAAGCGTGATGAAGGCCTGCGACAAACGGTTTTTGACGTCGTCAACACGGGTCTTCGAGGGAGGATGGAAAGCGGCGACACTTTTGGTATCTGGACCTTCAACGTCACGGTGGACAACCGCTTTCCCATGCAAGTGTGGGAGGGCGCGTCGAGGCTGGATCTGGGCACGCGCGTGAACACGTTTCTTCGCAACCAGGGATACCACAAACGAGGCAGGCTCGACGCGGTCATGATCGACGTGTCCGCGGTGGGCGAGTCCGTGGGCGAGCTTACCGTTGTGTTGTTCACCGATGGGAATGATCGCATGGAAGGCACGCCGTTCGACCGGGAGATCAACGCGCTCTATCGACAGCTGAGTTCGCCGGTCGCCAAGCAGAAGCTCCCGCTCCTCACCGGGTTGACGATTCGCGGGGGGCAATATGTGGCTTACTCGGTCGTTGCGGCAGGCGATCCGCTCACATTGCCTCCACCCCCGGAGCGGCTTCGTCCGAAGCAGAGTCCGGCTTCAAGGAACCCCAGGACGGCGGTCGCGATCGCCACCAACGCGCCGGCGCGACGCGTGGCGCCGATCATCATGTCGAAGGACGGCAAGGACCCCGAGGCGGACCGGGACCTGGCGTCGAATCCGCCGGACGCTGCTGTTCCCGCTCCCGTCCCGCAGACTGGCGCCCACCCGACAAGGTCCACTGTGGCGAGCGCTCCACTTGCCTCGACAAATTCTCAGGCCGCGCCCAACAAACAAGCCGCATCGCCTGCGGAGTCCACGACTCGAGCGGTCGCGTCCAACAACCCCACTCCGGCCCCAAGCCAGACCGGAACGGCCTCGACGAACAAGCCTGCCCCAGCGGCTTCCACGGCGGTGGGCGTTTCGGAGGAGACGTCGCCGACGTCGCCGCCACGCTCATCCCTCTTGCCTTCGAGCGCCGCGAAGGCTCCGACTCCACCGCAGCCGTTAGCTTCGGCGCCTCCCACGGCCGCGGCGCCAGCTTCTCCAAGCCCCGCGGCCAGTAGGCCGGGCGACGCTTTCGCGCAGCCGTCGGCGCCGATCGCGAGCCTGCGCGGCTTCACTCTGGAACAGCTCACCCAGGCCATGAGCTTCGCGACCGAATCCGCGCAGCGTGGGAATCGAGTTTCCGGACCGGGGTCGTCCGCCGGCCCCGGCGCGCCACCGCCTGTCTTGACAGATCCGCCCTCCCCGCTTGTGGGAGCGAAGCCGATGCTGCCGACGCCAGCGTCCTCGATCACGGCGCATGCGCGTGAGAATCGATCGGAGACCTTGGGATCCGTCCATTCTCCAGCCCTGGGCGGCGGCGTTCACCCACGGTCCACCGCCCTTCTGGGCGGGGCTGTGCTGATGTTTCTGGGCAGCGCGCTGGGGATCTGGGCTTGCTGGAGGCGCGCGAGAAAAAAGTCGGAAGGCAGCTATATCAGCCGCGCCATGCCGCGCGCCGGGGATGGCGGAACTCCGGCAGGCCGGCGTTCTTCGCGATGAATCGCCGCCCAGGGACTGATATCCGCGCCCTTCTGGCGGACGGCGCGGACGGCGCGGACGGCGCGGACGCGCGCCGGCACAACCTGGACTTGCGCATTCTCAAAGCGTGCATTAGGTTTTGGCCGCATTGTTTACCCGCACTCACAAAACGTGAACGCTTCACGTCATCTGATCAAGAAGACGTCCGTCGTCAACCGCGATGCTCCCTCGGGGTCGAGCTGGGAGCCCAACACGGATGTTTACCTCGCCGACAACCGCCTGGTGATCAATGTCGAGCTAGCGGGGATGCGACGCGAGGACCTCGAGCTTTGCATCGACGGGAACGAACTCATCATTACAGGGCAGAGGCCGGATTGCGGCCGCCCCTCGGGATGTTCCTTCCTGGTGATGGAGATCCACTACGGATCCTTCACCTGCGCATTCGAGCTCATGGAAGGCTACGATTTGGCCGACGCGGTGGCGGCTTACCAAAACGGATTTCTCAAAATCGAGGTGCCGCAAGCTGTCCGTCCCCATCCCGAGCGCCGCGCTCTTCACATCGCTCACGACTGAGTCGTTGCGGAGCTTCGGCCCGCAACGAAAGCGACTCCGACGAAGACGGAGTGGGCGTCCTCGACCGCTCCAGTCCCCCAGTTCCAAGCAAGCCGCGTTGCCGGGCGTCAGGCTCGGGCGGCGATCCTTCGCGCCACGGGGGCAATCCGAATGGTTGCGAGGCTCCTCAAATATTGCTCAAGAAAACTAGTGAGAAAGATTGCCTGCCTCATTAGGGTCGGCCCCAGCTGCGATGACCAGTCCTGATACCGAGTTTATTCGAATTCTTGGCGCAAGCGGTGGATCGAGCCCTGCCCGTTCTTCCGGAAAGCCTCTCCCGGACGTCCTTCCTGTGCTCGGGCTTTCCGATATTGTGATTTTCCCGGGAATGGTGGCCCCGCTGCTTGTCGAAACCGTCCAGAGCATCCGCCTGATCGACGATGTGGTGGAAGGCGATCGCCTTCTCGCGGTGGTGCTTCAGAAGAACGCCGAGTCGCAAAATCCCATGCCCGAGGAGATGTGGGAGCACGGCTGCGTGGCGAGGGTGCTCAAGATGATGAAGTTTCCCGACAACACCGTCCGGATTCTCATCGAGGGCCTCTGGCGAATCCGGGTCCGTGATTACGAAACGCTTTCCCCCTACCTCCGCGCTCACGTTGAGGTCCTTAAGGATGAGTTGGATGAGTCCAACGAGCTGGTGGCCCTGGCGCGCAACGCGCATCAACAGTTTCAGGAAATCATCAAGTTGAGCCCTTCGATCCCGGAACAGGTGAAGGTGGCGGCGCTCAACACCGACGCCCCGGGCAACCTCAGCGACCTGATTGCGACGAACCTGAATCTCAGCCTGGATGAGCGCCAGTACCTGATCCGCCAGAATAATGTCAAAGAGCGCCTGAACAACCTGCGGCCGCTGCTGACGCGAGAGCTGGAGGTGCTGTCCATCGGCTCCAAGATCCAGAACGAGGTCACCTCCTCGATGGCGAAGAGCCAGCGGGATTTCTTCCTTCGCGAGCAGATCCGGGCCATCCAGCGCGAGTTGGGCGAGGCCGATCCGGTGACCACCGAGGTCAACGCGCTTCGCGAGCAGGCGGAGAAGGCCTCCCTTCCCGAGGACGTCCAGAAGGTGGTGGCCAAGGAGTTGGAGCGTCTGCAGCAGCTCACGCCCGCCGTCGCGGAGTACGCCATCACGCGCAACTACCTGGACTGGCTGATCGACCTGCCCTGGCGTCGCTCCACCACTGACAATCTGGATCTCACCGCCGCGCGGAAGCTTCTGGACCAACACCATTACGGGCTGGAGAAGATCAAGGAACGGTTGATCGAGTTCCTGGCCGTGATCCAGCTGAAGAAGAATCTCAAGGGCCCGATTCTCTGCCTGGTCGGCCCGCCGGGCGTGGGCAAGACCTCGCTGGGCAAGAGTGTCGCGGACGCCCTCGGCCGCAAGTTTGCCCGTATCGCGCTCGGAGGCATGCGCGACGAGGCGGAGATCCGGGGGCACCGTCGGACTTATGTCGGGGCGATGCCGGGCCGGATCATCCAGAGCCTCCGTCGAGTGGGCAGCAACAATCCGGTGGTGCTCTTGGACGAGCTCGACAAGATCGGATCGGATTATCGGGGGGACCCCGCCGCGGCGCTTCTCGAGGTTCTCGATCCCCAGCAGAACAAGACCTTCACCGACCACTATCTGGACGTCCCCTTCGACCTATCCCAGGTGCTTTTCATGGCGACGGCCAACTGGCTGGACCCCGTGTATCCGGCGTTGGTGGACCGGCTCGAGGTCATCGAGCTGCCCAGCTACACCGCGAGCGAAAAGTTGTTCATCGCGCGGAGGCACCTGGTTCCGCGCCAGCTCGAGGAGCATGGGCTGGAGAAGGGCAAGATGAAGCTGCCCGAGGCGACCTTGAAGCGCCTGATGATCGATTACACCCGCGAGGCGGGGGTGCGTCAGCTCGAACGGGAGATCGGCTCGCTCGCGCGCAAATCCGCGCGGCGGTGGGTCGAGGGCGATCGCAATGGCGAGCCGTTGACCATCCAGCCGGGCGATCTGAAAGAGTTCCTGGGGCTGCCGAAGTTCGCGCACGAGTCCGCCGAACGGATCACCGAGCCGGGGATCGCCACGGGGCTCGCCTGGACCCCGGTGGGCGGCGAGATTCTGTTCATAGAGGTCACGCGAATGCCGGGCACCGGACGTCTCAACCTGACGGGATCGCTGGGCGACGTCATGAAGGAGAGCGCCCAGACGGCGCTTAGCTACCTGCGAAGCCAGGCGAAGGCCCTCGCCTTGGATCTGCGCGATTTCGACAAGTTCGATCTCCATCTGCATGTCCCGGCGGGCGCGACACCCAAGGACGGCCCGAGCGCAGGGGTGACGATCGCCGTGGCGTTCGCGTCGCTGCTGTCTCATCGGAAGGTCAAGTCGGATGTCGCGATGACCGGCGAGATCAGCCTCCGTGGGCGGGTGCTCCGGGTGGGCGGCATCAAGGAGAAGGTGATGGCCGCCGCGCGGTCCGGCATCCGCGAGCTCATTCTTTCGAACCAGAATGAGAACGACTGGCTCGAGGTGCCCGAAGAGATTCGCAAGAAGATGAAGGTTCACTTCGTCAAACAGATCGCCGAGGTGCTGCCTCGCGCGCTTGTGAAATGAAACGTCGCCGTCGCCTCGCCCCGGCTCTTCTCGCGTTCTTGTCGACCGCCGCCGCGTGGACCGTGGCCGGCCCGACGGCCTCCCCTGAGCGGATCGATGGCGAGCGTTTGGCGCGTCAGCTCCGTTCCTCCCCGCCTCAGGATCCGGTGACCCTCCGGGGGCGGCTCAATGTCCGCGACTCCAGCGGGAACATCCGCGACGTGCCCTTTCAGTTTAAGTCGGTCGTCACGCCCACGAACTGGCTGACCATCTACCGCGCCTCGCCCGTGGGCACGAACATCAGCCAGCCCCTGGCCGTGATCCACGGGCCCGATCAGCCCAACACCTATTGGGAGGCGAAGACCGACTCGCCTGACTCCTGGGTGGCGCTTGAGAACGGCGACGCGGCGAAGGCCTTCGCCGGATCCGACTTCACCATCGCCGACCTCGGGCTGGAGTTTCTTCACTGGCCGACGCAGAAGCTGGCGCGCGTGGAGATGCGGAAGAGCCGGTCCTGCCATGTGCTGGAGAGCAGTCGGCCCGCGGACAAGGGCTGGGAGTATGTTCGCGTCCTGTCGTGGGTGGACGTGGAGTCGGGCGGAATCCTGGTCGCGGAGGCCTACGACGCAAGCAACAAGCTCCTGAAGGAGTTCGTCGTGAACAAGGTCAAGAATCGGCAGGTGGAGCAAATGGAGATTCGAAACGCGCAAGCCCGGTCTCGCACCCGGCTGGACTTCGAGGTTCAGTAACCTTGTCGCGGGCCGATCGTCATAACGAAGGCCCGTGGGAACTGTCGAATGATTAGTGGTGTCTGAAACAACAATGTCCCAGGAAAACCCCGCATCCTCGCAGCCGCCGGGATCCGCGACAGCGGCGTCTCCGCCGTCGGCGCCCAACGATTTCGCGACGATCTACCAGGAGCACGGACGACAGGTCTACTACGTCGCGCTGCGCATGCTCGGGGATCCGGCGCAGGCGGAGGACGCCACGCATGACGTGTTCGTGAAGGTCTACAGGAACCTGGACCGATTCCGCGGGGAATCGTGCATCCGCACCTGGCTTTATCGCATCACGATGAACCACTGCCAGAACCTCCTGAAATCCTGGCAGCACCGGAACATCCACTCCAACGCCGACGACGCGATCTGGGAAACGAGCGTCGGCCCGGAGGAGTCGCCGCTGGAAGTGCTGGAAACGCAGGAGCTCGGCGGCCGGATCCAGAAGACGCTCGACGTGCTGCCGGTGGAGTATCGGAAGCTGCTGCTGCTCGTGGCCGACCAGGAGCTCAGCTATGAGCAAATCGCCCAGATCACCGAGCAGAGCGTCGACGCGGTGCGCGGCAAGCTGCATCGCGCCCGCAAAGCGTTCGCTCAACATTTTCGCACAACCTCCTGACCCGTCCGAGCCATGAAGCCCAAGAATCCCAAGTCCTCGTCGTCGAAGCCTCCATCCGAGGTTCAGCTGAAGCCCGACGCTTCGCAGGAGATGCAGCAGGTGCTCACGTTCGAAACCGTGGAGGAACTCCTGAGCTACGACCGGAGCGAAACCGTGATTCCCGAACGCATCATCCGGAAGCTCCGCCACGCCATGCCGGGACAGGACATTCTGCCGATAAAGCCCATGGGCGCCGAAACCGCGTGGAAGCCGCGGGCGAAGGACTAGACCGATTCACGCATGGAAACGTCCACATCCATCAGCGTTCTCAAGGGCCTGGTTGTGCTCCTGGCGCTGATCGGGGTGATGATCGGGTTCATGGTTTGCACCGTGAAGCGGAGCAAGGATCCGGGGGCGATCCAGGTCAAGTGGATCATCACCATCATCATCGTCTCCGGGCTCTTCACGTTCGTCAGGGGCATCGAGCTTTTCTCGTATGCGGGGGCGTTTACAGTCCCGTTCGCTTGCATGGCCGTGGGCGTGGCCATGGCGATTCTTTGGGGGCCGCACATTGCGGCTTTTCTCGCCAGCCCCGTGACCAACGCGATCTCGGGCGGGGATGAACAGATCAAGGCGCGCCCGATTTACTCCATGGCGCAGGCTCGTCGGAAGATGGGCAAGTACGCGGAGGCCGTGGAGTTGGTCCAAGCGCAGCTCGAGCGTTTTCCCGCGGACTACGAAGGGGAGATGCTTCTCGCCGCCATTCATGTGGAGGATCTCAACGATATCAACCGGGGCGAAGTCACGGTTAAGCGGATCTGCAACCGGCCCGCGACTCCGCCGGCCCAGGTGGCCGGGGCGCTCAGCACGCTCGCCGACTGGCAGCAGCGCTACGCGCAGAACAACGAAATGGCGCGGCAGGCGCTGGAAGAGATCAGCCGTCTTCTCCCGGACTCCGAATACGATCGCGCGGCCCGTCAACGCGTGGCTCACCTCGCCAGCGACCAATCGCTGTTGGATCAACATGATCGGCCTCGCGTTGTGATGAAGGAAGGCGTCAAGCGGATCGGCCTCGTCAAGAACGCGCCCCAGATCGCGCCCGCCACGCCAACACCCGCGGACGAGGCGATGGCTCTTGTCGAGCGGCTGAAGAAGCATCCGGACGACAACGAGGCCGGGGAGCGGCTGGCCCATGTTTACGCGATGGATTTCCACCGGGCGGACATGGGGATCGGAGAACTCGAACGGCTGATCGCGCGACCGCACCAGCTCCCGAAGGATATCGCCCGATGGATCAACGCCATCGCGGATATCCAGATCAAGGAACTCGGCAACGTGGAGGCCGCCTCCGCGTCCTTGCAGAGAATCATTGATCTGTTCCCGAAGTCCGCCTCCGCGGACCTGGCGCGTTCCCGGATGCACACGCTCAAGCGGGAGCATCGCGGGCAGGAAAAAACCGCCGCCCTCCACCTCGGGGAGTATGAGCAGCGGTTGGGCCTGAGAACAGGCGGCGGCGATCCTCAGCGGCGCGAGGATGACGCGGGTCGGGCCTGATTTTGATCCACGGCGGGGACGAAGGGAGGCACAGGCTTGTCGGTGGCGAGGCGCAGCGCGATCTGCTTGTCGATCTCGCTCGCCAGGCCGATGTCGGCGCCGCCCCCTCGGGCGCGCACCTGGACTGTGGCGCGCGACCACCGGTCGCCGAGCGAATCCACCCTCACCCACACATGGCGGGTGTCGATGATGCCCTCCACGGTGTTGATGATCGTGTTTTCGCCGGTGAGTTGGCCGTTGAGCGACACTGTGTCCTTCGCGGCGCGGAAGACCTTGTCGACGGCGGCCTCATAGCGACCTTCGATCTTGTCCTTCGCGAGCGGATTCGCCCACCATTTGTGCCGGTCGTCGACAGTCCGCACGCAGCCCGCCCAGGAGGAAATCAAGATCACCGCCAAAATCCAGTTGCCCAATCGCTTCAACATGCACGCGTGATGCTAGAAACCCTCCGCACCGTCAAGCCCGCAATTCGCGCGCGCTCAAATCCCGCGCTTGTCAGAACGCGTGGGCTGAGGCTTACTTCGCCCGATTTTTATCGGATGAATTCTGATCTCCTTGCCAAAGCCAAATCGTACGGATTCTCGGACCGCCAGATCGCCCACTTGACCGGGCGAACCGAGGACGCTGTTCGCGCCGAACGCGCCGCGATCGGCCTCGTTCCCAGCTACCGCCTCGTCGACACTTGCGCCGCTGAGTTCGAGGCCTACACGCCCTACTACTACTCCACCTACGACCGCGGCGACGACGAGGTTTGCCCGAGCGACCGGAAGAAGGTCATGATCCTCGGCGGCGGCCCCAACCGCATCGGCCAGGGCATCGAGTTCGACTACTGCTGCGTCCACGCCGCGTTCGCGCTGAAGGAGGACGGATTCGAGACCCTCATGGTCAACTCCAACCCCGAGACCGTCTCCACCGACTACGACACCAGCGACAAGCTGTTCTTCGAGCCGCTCACCCTGGAGGATGTGCTTCACATCTATCAGCGCGAGAAGTGCTGGGGCGTCATCGCGCAGTTCGGGGGGCAAACGCCGCTGAACCTCGCCCTGGCCTTGCAGAAGAACGGCGTCAACATCATCGGGACTTCTCCCCAGAACATCGAGATCGCCGAGGATCGAAAGCTGTTCTCGGCCATGCTGACCAAGCTGGGGATTCCCCAGCCGAACAACGGCATCGCGATCAATGAGGCGGAGGCCCTCGAGGTGGCCAAGAGGCTCGGCTATCCCGTCCTTGTGCGGCCCTCGTTCGTCCTGGGCGGGCGCGCGATGCAGATCGTTTTCTCGGACGTCGAGCTGCGGCACTACATGCGCTTTGCGGTCGAGGCTTCGCCGGAGCGCCCTGTGCTCGTCGACAAATTCCTCGAGGACGCCGCGGAGGTGGACGTCGACTGCATCGCGGACGTCGGCCACTTCGCCGATCCCCAACAGGGCACGATCGTGATCGGCGGCATGCTGGAGCACATCGAGTTCGCGGGCGTGCACTCCGGCGACGCCGCCATGGTGCTGCCCGCCCATACCCTCAGCAAGAAGGTCATCGACACCATCAGGATCTACACGCATGCCATGGCCCGGGAGCTGAAGGTCTGTGGATTGATGAACGTGCAGTACGCGGTCAAGGACGAGATTGTGTATGTGCTCGAGGTCAATCCTCGCGCCTCGCGCACGGTTCCGTTCGTGAGCAAAGCCATACGCGTTCCCCTGGCGAAGCTCGCGGCGAAGGTGATGGCGGGAAAAACCCTGAAGCAGCTCGGCTTCACCGAGGAGATCTGGCCTCAGTACTGGGCCGTGAAAGAGTCGGTGTTTCCATTCAACCGTTTTCATGGCCAGGACATCCTGTTGTCGCCGGAGATGCGCTCGACCGGAGAGGTGATGGGCCTCGACGCCGATCTCGGCATCGCCTACGCGAAGAGCCAGATTGCCTCCGGCGCGCCGCTCCCGCTCTCCGGATGCGTGTTCATCAGCGTCAGCCCCGCCCACAAGGGCCAGGTGGTCGATGTGGGGAAAGGCTTCGCGGATCTCGGATTCGAGCTGGCCGCGACCACGGGGACGGCGGCGGTCCTGGAGGCGGCGGGCCTCAAGGTGCGGCGCATCCCGAAGCTGATGGAAGGCCGGCCGAACGCCGTCGATCTGCTCAAGAACCGCGAGATCCAGCTGGTGGTGAACACGCCGAGCGGCGCAAACCCCCGGGCCGATGAGGTCAAGATCCGCACGACGGCCGTCTACACCAGCACCCCGATCATGACCACGCTCAGCGGCGCCAAGGCGGCCATCCTGGGAATCGCGGCGCTGCGAAAGCGGGGCTATGACGTCAAGACGCTGCAGGAATACGGCTGTTAACGGCCCGTCACATCCCCCGGAATCTTGCCCTGCCGGATGCGTTTCATTACAGTCGCCCTCATGTCATTTCGAACCGTCATCAGCGCCCCTGTTGCGCGGCTGCTGGTTTGTTGCCTGTTGTCGCTCCTGCTCGGCGGCGGCTGCTCCTCCTTCAACTACGAGTGGCGCCAAACGGTGAAGAAGTCCGACGCGCCCCAGGACGCGAAGCTCGGACCTTGGGAAGGAGCCTGGACCAGCGAGCCCAGCGGCCATTCGGGCCGGCTCCGATGCCTCCTCTCTCCCGGCGGCCCGACCGGAACCCAGGCCCGCTTCCGCGCGACCTATGCCAGGATTCTCACCTTTGAATACAAGGTTCCTTTGCGCATGACGCCCCAATCCGACGGACAGAAGTTCGAGGGATCGGCGAATCTCGGAAAACTGGCCGGAGGCGTCTACAGCTACGATGGCTTTCTCTCCTCCACCCAGTTCTTCTCCACCTACAAATGCCGCTACGATCATGGCGTATTCCGAATGACGCGTCCGCAGCCCAGGCGCTGAGAGAAGGACGACCGCGCCGAGTTGAGTTGTGATTTTCCGGTTTCTTCGAGAGTCTGACCCATGCTGACAATCTCAGGCCTGAGCAAGAGTTACGGGGGCCGCGTCCTCCTGGAGGACGCAACGCTCCAGGTGAACCGCGGGGAGCGCCTGGGTTTGGTCGGGCCGAATGGCGCCGGGAAATCCACCCTTTTTCAACTCATGCTCGGCTCGCTGGCGTCCGACGCTGGCTCCATCGTTTTCGAACGCGGAGCGCGAGTCGGGTATCTTCCTCAGGAAAGCCTGCCCGTCCAGAACGAGACCGTGCTCGAGCTGGCGACCACGCAGCGCCTCGACTTCCACCGGGAAGCGGACGAATACCACGATGGCCACGAGGACTACCAGGCCGTGGTGAAGGCCAAGAGGATCCTGAAAGGCCTGAGCTTTCGCGACAAGGATTTCGAGCGTCCCGCGCGCGAGCTCAGCGGCGGCTGGATCATGCGGACCCACCTGGCGCGGCTCCTCGTCCAAGAGCCCGATCTGCTGATGCTTGACGAGCCCACCAACCATCTCGACCTCGATTCCCTTCTGTGGCTGCAGGAGTACCTCACCCGCTATCCGGGCGCCGTGTTGATGATTTCACATGACCGCGAATTCCTGAACCGGTTGGTTCAAGGCATCGCCGAGATTCGCAACAGCCGGCTGATGCGCTACCGGGGCAACTACGACGATTATCTCAATCAGCGCGAGGCGTTCGAGGGGCAGCAGCTCGCCGCCTACAAGAGCCAGCAGCGTGAAATCGAGCGACTCATGCGGTTCGTCGATCGTTTTCGGGCGAAGAACACCAAGGCCGCGCAGGCGCAGAGCAAGCTGAAGCAGGTCGAGCGCATGGAGAAGATCGACGCGCCCGAAGACGCCTCCCGCTCGATCCGTTTTCGATTTCCGCAGCCTGAGCGCACCGGCCAAAAGGTCATCACGCTCAAAAACATTCACCACGCCTACGGCGAGAACGTCGTTTATCACGGGATGGAGTTTCAGGCGGAGCGCGCTCAGCGGATCGTGCTGGTGGGCCCGAACGGCGCGGGCAAGTCCACCCTGCTCAAGCTGCTGGCGGGCGTCCTCACGCCGCAATCAGGCGAGCGCGAGCTCGGGTATCACGTCAAGTTCGGCTACTTCGCGCAGCATCGCGTCGAGATGCTTCAGGCCGACCGCACGGTTTTCGAGGAGGCCTCGGACACGCCGCAGCGCGTGACGGAGGAATTCATCCGCACCGTCCTGGGGAGCTTCCTGTTCCAGGGCGACGATGTGTTCAAGCCGGTGCGCGTTCTGAGCGGCGGGGAGAAGAGCCGTCTGGCGCTGGTGAAGCTTCTGCTTGATCCGCCCAATCTGTTGCTCATGGACGAGCCCACAACCCACCTCGACATGGCGAGCATCGACGCTTTGCTCTTCGCTCTCGACCAGTTCGAGGGAACGCTCATTTTCATCAGCCATGACGTCTATTTCATTCGGGCGCTGGCGAATCACGTGACGCATGTTCAGAACGGCGAGATCCGCCATTATCCGGGCGACTATCAGTACTACCTCGACAAGCGGGCGTCCGATGCGGCCCGGGCCGCGACCGTTGCGCAGGCCGTCCCCCGCGACGGCGGACAGCGTCGGGCGGCGGAAGCGGCCATAAGCGTCAGCGCGCCGAAGTCGAAGGAAGATCGTCGGAGGGAAGCCGAGGATCGGCAGGTCAAGAGCCGCGAGCGACGCGAGCTCCAGACGCGGGTGACGGCTTTGGAGAAGGCGATTCACAATCTGGAGGCGAAGCAGCAATCGCTCACGGACGAGCTACAACGGCCTGAAACGCATCAAGCGTCGGGGCGTTCGTTTGAGATCAGCCAGGAGATGACGCGAGTCGGCGGCGAGGTGCAGCGTCTGACAAAGGAATGGGAAGCCGCCGCGACGCGTCTGGCCGCGCTGTGACGCGCGATCAGCGTTCCGGGGTCGTTTTCGGCGACGACCCGAGGCGTCGGAGCTTGAGGGTCGTCAGGTCAAACAAGCCGGCCCCCGCGGGGCCCCGGAACTCGCAGATCAGCTCCACATCGAGCGGCCCTGGAACGTCGAACTCGTATCGCTGCGGAGACCACGCCGTGTTCGTGCTCAGCCCCGTCGGCTCGCGTTCTCCTGAGATTCGCAGAATGACGCCGCTGTTGGTGGCGCCCGGTGGAAGCCCATCCACGCGGCACAGTCCGCTCAGCTCATAGCGCCCGCCTTCGAGCAGGACCGATCGCCTCCAGGATCCCGAGGCCCATTCTCCAGAAGTGTGTCGCACCTCCAGTGTGTCGCGGTCGCGCCCGTTGGTTTGGATCCCTTCCGTCTCGCCCCGCGAGGGCTGCTTGAACTTCCACGTCTGGATCGCCAGCGGCGTCGTCCCTTCGAACGCCAGCGGTTTCGTCACGGCCGCGAGCTGCTGGGCGACATCGGTCAACCGCCGATGGATTCGCGACTTGAGCTGTCTCACCACGGCTTGAAAACGAAGGCGCTCCAGGAATCCCAATTCTCCAGAGCTGAGAATGCCCTGGGACACGCGCTCGACTTTCGCGATGAGGCGGGCCTCGTCGCAATGATTGGTGAAGACGTGCTCCACCGTGGACAGATATCGCCTTCGCCCCTCGGGCGTTCCGATCACGCCGCGCGCCACGACTCCTTTGAAGGCGGGCGTCAGGGAGGCCGGAGGCGACAGCCCGACTCCCAGGATCTGATCCAGCCCATGCGGCATGAACACCATCTTGTCGCGGTCCGCGTCATGAAACAGGCGATAGTTGTTTGGCCCGAGACAGTACCCGTCCCAGTGCTGGAGGATCACCTCCAACGCCGCGAAGGTCAGAAAGCTCGGCACATCCAGCGATTGCTCCACTTTCGCCATCCGGGCGGCCACGCCCTTTTCGCGCACCGCGGCGACCAGATTGGTGAGATCCGCGCGATTCTCCGGGTCTTCGCCCGAGTCCACCTCCAGCGCCTTGGTCACGTCCCCGCCCGATCCGCCGTCGTACAAATTCCCGCGCACGGACGAAAAATGACGCTTCAGGAATCTCTTGTTGTAGCCTTCGACGAGGATGTACAGCCCCAGATCGCGCCCGTTCAGCTGCACCCGGGCGTGCCCCACTCTCGACGCCGGGACGCCGGCTTGGGCAAACAGCTCCCTCGCGAGCTTCTCGCAAAGGTAAGTGGGATCCTGGACTGAGTTGTTGAGGTGGATTTTGTCGAGTCCGTGAAAGCGCTGCCCTGGCGCGAGCTTGTCGAAGTTGACGGTGAGCGAGGGTTTTTGGTCCACCGATTGATAGGTGTAGGAGCCCTTGAGATGAATGGAGACGTTCGTGTAGACGCGGTTGCCTTCGCGGATCGTCGCCTTGACGTCGATTCGCTTGGGCCGCGGCTGACCCCAGACCTGATGATACGCCTGCAGCGTTTTCATCCCCGCGTCGCCAATCTCGATGTTGATCGGGCGAACCACGGCATTGGTGAAGAGCGTGTCGCTGTCATCGACGGGGACTGCCGCCCCCGCCGTCCACGCCAACATCCAAACGCCCAGCAGCGCCTGCGCCGCAGCGCGGCGTCCCGCTCTCCTTCCGCTCATCCAAAGATCCTTCATGTCATGACCTGTTCCCTGACGACCGAACTCC
This sequence comes from Verrucomicrobiota bacterium, assembly GCA_016199985.1. Classification (GTDB taxonomy): domain Bacteria; phylum Verrucomicrobiota; class Verrucomicrobiia; order Limisphaerales; family UBA11320; genus UBA11320. The sequence continues at coordinate 29,936 of JACQFQ010000008.1, forward strand.
GACGCGACCCTCGACTCAATGGCTCGCGCGCCCGTCCGGAACACACGCGCCCAACCCCGCGGGGGCGGTCCTTGGTGACGCGCGGGATCCGCAAGAAGGACGCGATTCGAAGGCCTAGGTTACAGGGCGAATCGCCGATCCGGCGCGGCTCCTACAAGTTCGCCAGCCGGCCCGTGGAATCACCAAATCGTTCAACGCCCTGAACGCCCATCCGGTCCGCGAGGCTCAGGAACAAGTTCGCCGCCGGCCGCGAACCGTGCTTCACGAATCGTCCGGGCGTCAACGCGCCGCCGCCGCCGCCCGCGAGCACGATCGGCAGGTTGGAGTGCGTGTGGCGGTTCGCGTCCGCGTTGCCGCCTCCGTAGACAATCATCGAGTTGTGCAGCAGCGAACGCCCGTCCGCGTCCTGAACGCTGTCGAGCTTCTTGAGAAAGCTCGCGAACTGGCGGGCGTACCAGCGATCGATGTCCGCAACCTTCTGCACCATGTCCGCCTTGTTCTGGTGATGGGACAAATCATGGTGGCCCTCGGGAATGCCGATGTCCGCGAAGGATCGATTGCTGCCGTCATGGGCCAGGAGCATTGTCGCCACGCGCGTGGAATCCGTCTGAAAGGCGAGGACGAGCAGGTCGAACATCATCTGCATGTGATCGCTGTAGCTGTCGGGAATGCCGGAGGGCGTTTCGATCCGAGGGTCGGGCGCCGGGCCGAACTTCCCCGCTTTCTGGATCCGCGCCTCGATCTCGCGAATCCCGGTGAGGTATTGATCCAGCTTGTCGCGGTCGGCCGAGCCGAGCTTCCGCTGCATCGCGGCCGCGTCCTGCATCACGTAGTCAAGGATGGAGCGCTGCTCGCGCTCGCGGCGACGAATGTTTTGCGCCCGCTCTCCAGGAGCGCCCGGTCCGAACAGGCGTTCGAACAACAACCGCGGATCGGCCTCGGGAGTCATGGGTGTCGACGCGGAGCTCCAGGACAAATTGAACTGGTACGCGCAGGCGTATCCCGAATCGCACGCGCCCGACTTGCGCACCGCGTCGCAGGTCAATTCGAGGGATTGGAATCGCGTGAGATGCCCCACTTCGCGCGCGATGAGCTGGTCGATGGAGAGGCCGGCTCGAAGGTCCGTCGCGCTCTTCTTCAGGCGCACGCCCGTCAGAAACACCGAGTTGCCTCGCGCATGGTCGCCCGCCCCGTCGGGTCCGGGCTCCGCGTTGGCGTGATCGAGCTGTCCGAGGACCTGGATCCACCTCTTGCCGGACTCCAGGGGCTCGAGCGTCCGGCTGAGCTCGAAGCCAGAGGAGTCGGCCTTGGGCCACCAGGCGGAGGGGATGGCTCCGTTGGGAAAAAAGAGGAACGCCGTGCGCAGCGGCGCCCCGGACTCGGTGGTCGCCAGTCGCTTTGTTCGCGCGAGGCTCGCCGCGGAGGCGCCCGACGGCATGAGCGATTCGAAGGCGGGCAAAGCGATACAGGCGCCCACGCCTCGAAGAAAGCGACGCCGCGATCCGCGAAGCTGGAACGCGCCGTTTGAGGAGGAGGAGGAGGCGATCGATGAGGAGTGGCTCATGGGGAGTGCGGGGTTGAGGCGTTTCGGGAAGAGGGGGTGGAGGCCAGTCGCCGTGTCGCGGGCTGAGGCGCGCGCATTTTCTGGAAGGCCGCGGATTCGATGACGCCTCGCAGCAGCCCTGACGCTCGACCGTCGGATTGGCGGAGCCGTTCCACGATTCTGTCCACCGCGTCGGTGTCGTAGTAGTCCAGGCCGCGTCCGAGCGCGTAGGTGAGGGCCTTCTCCGCGAGGCAGCGATAGAAATCGTCCCGTCGATCGCGAACCAGGACGCGCTTCAGCTCGCTCGCGTCGGCGAATCGTTCGCCGGTGATCAGCCGTCCCGTCGGGTCGAGTGGCTGCTGGAACTCGGCGTCCCGCCAGCGTCCCAGCGCGTTGAAGTTCTCGAACGCCAGGCCGAGCGGGTCCATTCGATTGTGGCAGGAGGCGCACAGAGGCTTCTCGCGGTGAACGGCGAGGGTCTCGCGCAGCGACGGCTGGCGCTCGCCCGACTTCTTCACCGAATCCTCCAGCGCCGGGATGTTCGGCGGGGGCGGGGGCGGGGGCAGGCCGAAGATGTTCTCGAGGATGAAGAGCCCGCGCTTTACCGGGGATGTGCGCGTCGGGTTCGCCGTGACGACCAGGACGCTTCCTTGCGTGAGGACCCCGCCACGAGGGCTGTTCGTGCCCAGGCTCACGCGTCGCATCTCCTCGCCTTTCACGTTCGGAATCCCGTAGTGCTCCGCCAGACGTTCATTCAGGAAGGTGTAGTCGCTGTCCAGCAGCTCGAGGAGGCTCCGGTCTTCCCGAACGACGTATTCGACGCACTTCTCTGTCTCAAGCCGCATCGCGCGTCGCAGATCGCCCGTGAGGTCGTACCGGTTGAATCGGCCAAACGACTTGAAGAACACCTGGCGCGCTTTCTCGAAGTCCGCCTTCTCGGACGCGGTGAGCTGCTCGGCGGGCTTCTCGCGGAGCTCGCGGAATCGCTTTCGCGCCTGCTCCACCTCGGGGTCCGGGGCGATCTCGCGCGTCATGACCGCCCGAAAATCGATGGGGACGGACTCAACGTCGCGCGTTTGAAGCCACTGGCCGGCAAAGTTGCGAACCCATTCGCCGAATCGCGCGTCGGCGATCATGCGTTGGACCTGCTCGCCCAGCCGCGCCCGCAGCCGGCCTTGATCCGCGAGCCGAATCAGCTCGTCATCGGGCATCGTGGACCACAGGAAATAGGACAGTCGGCTGGCGAGCGAGCGCTCATCCACGTCCGGGTGGCGCTCTCCGGACTTCAAGGGCGCGGGCGTCTCCTCGCGGAAAAGGAAATGCGGCGAAGCCAGGGTCGCGACCATCGCCTGGCTCACGCCGAACTCAAAAGTCTTCCCCTGATGGGAGTAGAAGTTCTCGGCCATCGCCACCAATCGATCCAGCGACTCGGGGTCCGCTTGCCGGCGAAACGCGCGAGCCGCGAAACGCGCGATGATCTCGCGGGCGTAGGAACGCCGCTTGGACGCGGCGTAGGGAATCTCCCGCGGGAAGTGCTTCTCGTATCCCTTGGGCTTCACCCAGAACTTGGGATCGTCGGGGCCCTGGGCGACGACCGCGTCCAGCCTCAGGGTGAGCGATCGGACCTGCTTCTCCGCGGGGCCTGTCGGCTCGATCGCGAACTCGACATCGCGCTCGCCGGCTTCGAGATCACGGTCAAAGTCGAAGTGAAACGCGCGCCCGGCCTCGCGCGTGAACTCGCGGGAAAACCATTCCACGCCGTCCACTTTGAAACGCAGGCGGCATCGGTTCAGATCGAACTGCCCGTCGACGAACTTCTCGTTCGCGGTCACATCCACCTTCACATGGTAGCGGCCTGTGTGCTCCAGCGGCAGCTTGGCCCGCGCCACGGCGTTCGTGTAGTAGGAGAGGGCCAGGCCTTCGGGCGCCTTCCCGGGAGGGGCCTTCGCCGCGTTGGTGGGGGCGGGAGTCAGTTGAAAACGAGCGCCCGCGATCCGAACCTCGGGCGCGACGCGGGAGGTCGTCGGAACGGCTTGCTCCACGATGCTTCGGGCCGCCGCCAGATACTTTTCCACCTGCATCGGAGAGAGGGTCAACACCTCGCCGATGTTGTCGAAGCCGTGCCCGGTGTCGTCGGCGGGGAACTCCTGATCGACCTTGAAGTCCACTCCCAGCAAGTCGCGCACGGTGTTTCGGTACTCCGCGCGATTGAGGCGGCGGATCGTCACCCTTCCGGGGTCCGGGGCGCGGGGATTCAGCGCGAACACATCCGCCAGAATCCACTCCTCCAGGATTCGAAGCTGTTCCCGCGACGGGCGGGGTTTGCCGTGGGGAGGCATGAGGCCCGCCCGGGTGTTTCGCAGGACGGCCCACCAGAGGTCTTTGCGGGCTGTCCGCTCCTCGTGATTGCGCATGGAGTCGAGGGCCATCTGGCCCTTCGACATCCCGTCGCCATGGCAGTCGTAGCAGAACTCTTGGAGGATGGGCTGGATGGACTGTTGATAGTTCTGCTCGAAGGCGGGGGCGGCGATCGCGATCGCTGGACAGGCGATCCAGAGCGAAGCCGCCAGGCGGCGCGCGGCAAGCCATCGCGCCACCCGGCCGGGCCCGACGCGACGAAGGCGTTGGAGGCAAGGGAGCATCCCCCAAAGTGTCTCCAAAATCGGAAGCCAACGCTAGCACTCAATTCCTGGGGACGGCTGCCGATGGTCTCTTCATCCGACGCTTGCGCGCCGGCGTTGGAGCCACGATGGTGCATGGGCGCGTCGCGGTCGCGACGGGGTTTGAGAAAGGCTCGATTCATGACTACGGAACTGGGGATTTGCAGAACTCGCAACCATGCGCTGATCAATTGGGTGGACCAGATGGCCGAACTCTGTTGTCCGGATCGCGTGTTTTGGTGCGATGGCTCGCTCGCGGAGAAGGATCAGCTCACCGAGCGGGCGGTGCAGGAAGGGATCCTCGTCCGGCTGAATCAGGAGAAGCTGCCGGGCTGCTACTATCATCGATCGAATCCCAACGACGTCGCTCGCGTGGAGCAGTCCACGTATATCTGCTGCGAGTCGGAGGAGGACGCGGGGCCGACCAACAACTGGATGCCGCCGGCCGACGCGTATCAAAAGCTCCACAATCTCTGCCGCGGCGCCATGCGAGGGCGCGTCCTGTATGTCGTGCCCTATCTCATGGGCCCCCCCGGATCCCCCCTGACGAAGGTCGGCGTGGAGCTCACGGACTCGCTCTACGTGGTGTTGAACATGCGGATCATGACGCGCATGGGCGAGGTGGCGCTGAGCGAATTGGGGGAAAGAGATTCCTTCAACCGGGGGCTTCATTGCTTGCTCGATGTGCATCCGGACCGGCGCTTCATCTGCCACTTTCCCCAGGACAACACGATCATCTCCGTCGGATCTGGCTACGGGGGCAACGTGCTCTTGGGAAAAAAGTGCCTCGCGCTGCGGATCGGCTCGTGTCTCGGTCGGAAGGAAGGCTGGCTCGCGGAGCACATGCTGATTCTGGGCGTGGAATCGCCCGGCGGGGAGAAGACCTATGTCGCGGCCGCGTTCCCCAGCGGCTGCGGAAAAACCAACTTCGCGATGATGGTCCCTCCCGAGCGATTCAAGGGATGGAAGATCTGGACGGTCGGCGACGACATCGCGTGGATGAAGCCGGGGCCTGACGGGCGCCTGTACGCGATCAATCCGGAGAACGGCTATTTCGGCGTCGCCCCCGGGACGAGCCTCCAATCGAACCTCAACGCGATGCGCACCATCACGCGCGACACTTTGTTCACCAACGTGGCGCTATTGCCGGACGGCGATGTATGGTGGGAGGGCAAGGACGGTCGGCCTCCCGCCGAGTGCCTGGACTGGCGGGGGCAGCGCTGGACGCCGGAGTCGAAGGAGAAGGCGGCCCATCCGAACAGCCGCTTCACCGCCCCGATGCGCAACAATCCGATGCTCGCCCCCGAGGCGGACAACCCGCAGGGGGTTCCGATCAGCGCCATCATCTTCGGCGGAAGGCGCGCGACGACCCTTCCGTTGGTGTGCGAGGCGTTCAATTGGATTCACGGCGTGTACATGGGGGCCACCATGGGCTCGGAAACGACGGCCGCCGCCGCGGGGGCGACCGGACAGGTGCGGCGCGATCCGATGGCCATGCTTCCGTTCTGCGGTTACAACATGGCCCATTACTTCCGACACTGGCTCAACATGAGGAAGCGGATCAAATACCCGCCGCGCATCTTCAACGTGAACTGGTTTCGAAAGGATGAGCAGGGCCGCTTTCTCTGGCCGGGCTTCGGGGAGAACATGCGCGTGCTCAAGTGGATCATCGACCGCTGTCAGGGTCGCGTCGGGGCCCATGAGATGCCGCTGGGCTGGTTTCCTCGCGCCCAGGATTTCGACTTGGAGGGCCTGAAGGGCTTCACGGCCCAGGATTTCGAAACCATACAGAACATCAACCTGGAGGAATGGCGTCGCGAGGCGCTTTCGCAGGACGAGCTGTTCATTAAGCTCTATTCCTATCTCCCCAAGGAAATGATTTTCCAGCGCGAGCTTCTCGTGGCGCGGCTCTAACCCGGATGGCCCCATTCATTCTTTCAGGTCCATCTGGGAAACGCTCGCTGTTCGCGTCCTCGCAGGATCGGAAGCCCCTTGCCGCGAGACATCGGCCATTTACGAGAGACGACACTCGCCTGGCTGCCTCATCCTCAGTAGGGTGAGGCGCATGAAGCCACTCGCGAGTCGTCTCTCGCCCCATCGCCGCGAAACTGAGGGCCATCGCGGCGTCGTTGCCGCTCTGCTTTCCTTTCTGGTCGCGTTCACGGCCCACGCGGCGTCGCTTCCCTCGCTCAAGATTTCCGACAACCATCGATGCCTGGTGACGTCCGAAGGCCGGCCCTTTTTCTGGCTGGGGGACACGGCCTGGGAGCTCTTCCACAGATTGAGTCGCGAAGAGTCCGAGCTTTATCTGAAGAACCGCGCGAAGAAGGGGTTCAACGTGGTGCAGGCCGTCGCGTTGGCGGAGTTTGATGGGCTGACGGCCCCGAACTTCTATGGACGAGTGCCCTTGCGAAACAATGATCCCCTGCAGCCTGACGAGGAGTATTTCAAGCACGTGGACTGGGTGGTCGCGAAGGCCAACTCTTTGGGGATCTATGTGGGCTTTCTTCCCACCTGGGGCGACAAGTGGAACAAGAAGTGGGGCGCGGGACCGGAGATTTTCACGACGGAAAACGCCGAGGCCTACGGCGAATGGATCGGACGACGGTACAGGAGCGCGGGCCTCGTCTGGATCCTGGGCGGCGATCGCCCCGTCGAAACGGAAGCGCACAAGGCGATTCTGCGAGCGATGGCGAAAGGCCTTCGCAAGGGCGATGGCGGCGCGCATCTCATGACTTTTCATCCGACGGGCGGGGCGGGGTCGAGCGTGCCGTTTCACAATGAGGAATGGCTCGACTTCAACATGCGCCAGAACGGCCACGGCGCCGAGTTCACGGGGCGCTACGACAAGACGCGGGAAGACTACGATCGCGTTCCCGTCAAGCCGGTGCTCGATGGCGAACCGATCTACGAAGGGCATCCCGTGGCTTTCAACGCAAAGAGCTTTGGCCACTCCATAGCGGCCGACGCGCGTCGACCTTTCTACTGGGACGTGTTCACCGGCGCGTGCGGCCACAGCTACGGCCATCACTCAGTGTGGGCGATGCATTCGGCCAAGCAAAAGCCGATCAATTCGCCCTTGATGCCCTGGACGGAGGCCATTGACGAACCTGGAGCGACCCAGGTGGGAATCGGGCGTCGGCTGATGGAATCGCGTCCGATGCTGACGCGCGTGCCCGACGATTCCATTCTGGTTCCTTCCGATTACCCCACGCTTGTTCCTGGCGCCGGCACGCGACGCTTTGTGGCCACTCGCGACAGCGATGGCAGCTACGCCATGATCTATGTGCCCGTCGGACGCGCGTTCAAGGCGCGGCTGGATAAAATCTCGGGCTCCAGGGTGAGGGCGTGGTGGTTTAACACGCGGGATGGATCGGCTCTGCGCATTGGCGAGTTTGCCAACATAGGTTCTCGCGAGTTCACGCCCCCAGCTCCTGGAGAGCTCTTGGACTGGGTGCTGGTGCTCGATGACGCGTCGAAGAAGTACCCGCCGCCAGGTCGCCGCTAACGTCGACCCCGGACCGGAGAGGACCGGGAAGGCGGCGGAAAAACTGAGGACAGAATTCGGGAACACATCGACCCATTCTATGAACGCAAACCCCCGTCTCTTCTCGTTCGTTGGAGGCCAGGAAGGTCCCTGGAAGGTCACTGAATCCCACGTCATCATGGGCGAATCCCCGCCGGATGTTGAGCGCTTGAGCATCCTCCCGGGCCACGTTCCCGCGCCTTTGCCCGGGAAGGGGTGGGTTCTGCGCGGCGTCACGAGCAACGAGCGCTATGTGACCCGCCCGGAAAAAGAGCGATTGGTCGTCAGTCAGCAAGGCCTCGGTCGTCCCGACGCGGACTGCGCGGTGCTGATTCCCATTCGGAAGAACGCGCAGTGGTGGGGTCTCACGCAGGACGAACGCCGACAGATCTTCGAGGAGCGCTCCCATCACACGCAGATCGGCCTTGAGTACCTGCCCGCCATCGCGCGACGACTCCATCATTGCCGAGACCTCGCCGAGCCTGAGCCCTTCGATTTTCTGACGTGGTTCGAGTTTGGCGAGAGGGACGCCGGCGAGTTCGACAAGCTGCTAAAACGTCTTCGCGGGACCGCGGAATGGACCTACGTGGAACAAGAGTGGGAACTGTGGCTGCGGAGAGGGTGACAGGGCGCGAACCGAGCCGACTCCGATGAGACAATGCGCTGGCGGCTGAACGGTGCTTCCCATGCGACTGGCTTTCGGGGAGCCTCCATCGCTCAATGAAGTCGGTGGATGTGATCATCGCGGGCGGCGGCGCGGCGGGGCTGATGTGCGCCTTGACGGCCGCTCGGCGCGGTCGCTCGGTCGTCGTCCTGGAGCATGGCGCGCGATTGGGAAACAAGATCCTGATTTCGGGCGGCGGTCGATGCAACTTCACGAACCTCCACGTCGAAGCGCGGCATTATCTCACGCAGGGAAGCCCTGACTTTTGCAAATCCGCGCTCGCCCGTTTTCAGCCGGCCGACTTTCTCGCGATGGTGGAACAGCACGGGATCGCGTGGCACGAGAAGAAGCTGGGCCAGCTTTTCTGCGACGGGAGCTCAAAGCAAATCGTGGCGATGCTGGAGTCGGAATGCGCGGCCGCCGGCGCGACGATGGTCCTGGGCGCCGCGGTTCAAGACGTTCGTCGCGAAGCGCAGTTTCGGGTCGCGACGTCCCAGGGCGAGTTCAAAGGCGCCTCGCTCGTGATCGCCACCGGCGGCTTGTCGTTTCCCCAGCTGGGCGTCAGCCCTCTCGGTTACCGCGTGGCCGAGCAGTTCGGACTCAAGGTGATCCCGCCTCGGCCGGGGCTGGCGCCGCTTGTGTTCCATCCCGAGGACGCGAAGGCGTTTGGCGAGCTGAGCGGCGTTTCGGTGGATGTTTCCATCCGAGCCGTCTTGGCCGGACCGGCCTTCCGCGAGAATCTCCTGTTCACGCATCGGGGGTTGAGCGGCCCCGCTGTCTTGCAGGCGTCGAGCTATCGTCGCGAGGGAGAGGAGATTGTTGTGGATCTTCTCCCCGGACGCTCGGCCGCCGCGCTGCTGAATCAGGAGCGCGGCGTGTCGCGCGAGCTCAAGACGGTGCTCTCGCAGTGGATGCCGCAGCGGGTGGCCGAAGCCTGGTGCCGCCGGCAGTTTCCTTCCCGTCCGATGTCCCGGCTCTCCCACGCGGAGATCCGGGAGGCGGGCGAACGGCTCAACGAATGGCGGATCCAGCCGGCGGGCGACGAGGGCTATCCGAAGGCGGAGGTGACCGTGGGCGGCGTGGACACCGCGGAGCTGTCGTCAAAGACGCTCGAGTCGTGGCGAGTCCCGGGCCTTTATTTCATCGGCGAGGTTGTGGACGTTACGGGCTGGCTCGGCGGATACAACTTTCAGTGGGCTTGGGCGTCCGGACACGCGGCGGGGCAGCGCGTGTAGCCCGGCTCTCCCGCGCGTCAAAGCTTGGAGAGAATCCTGGGCGGCTCAGTTACGGCCCCCCTGGGGGCTCAGGACTCCCTCTCTCATCAGGCCTTGAACGCCAGAAAACTCTTGCCCTCCGGACGGCGGCCGTTTTTAGAGTTCGCCAACACGGCCAGAATCAGCCACACCGTCTCATCAAAGAAACCGGTTTTATGAGATACCATCGACTCCCTCTCGTTCCTCGGATCCTGCTCGTCCCTCTGGCCGTCCTGCGCCTGTGCGCCGCGGATCCCGCCACGAACTCCGCGCCGATCTTTCCCGACAAGAACCTGGAGGCGGCGGTTCGAAAGCATGTCTTCGAGAAGCGCGACAATGACAAGCCCCTGGTGGAGGCCGATGTCCTGAACCTCTCCACGATCGAGGCGCGGGGCGCGGGCATCACGAACCTGGCAGGTCTTGAGAAGTGTCGGAGCCTCGCCGCGCTCGATCTGTCCCGGAATCGCATCGCCCGGCTGGACGCCCTCAAAGAGCTGCGCGCTCTGCAATCGCTCACCCTCTCTGACAACGCGGTCGTCGACCTCGCGCCCCTGGGCGGACTCGTGAGCCTGCAGTACCTGGAGATCAGCCGCAACCGCGTGAAGTCCCTGCAGCCCCTGGAAACGCTGACGAACCTCAACGCCCTCTACGCCTCCTCCAACCAGGTGTCCGACATCGCGTCGCTGTCGAAGCTCCAGAGGCTCTCGTCGCTCTACGTCGACCAAAACCAGCTCAAGACGATCCAGGGAGCGGGAACTCTGCGATCGCTCTTCTCGCTCTCGCTCAGCGACAACCGGATCGCCGATCTGGCGCCGCTCGACGGGCTTTCGAACCTCTACAACCTTTTTCTCCAGAACAATCGGATCAAGGATTTGAGCCCGCTCGTCTCGATGGTGAAGCGCGACTCCGAGCATCGATTCGCCCCGTTTCTCAATCTCCACCTGAAGGGAAACCCGCTCTCACGGGCGGCGAAGAAGGACCAGATCGACGCGCTGAAGCAGGCGGGCGTGAGGATCAACGACTGACCCGCCGCGGACGCCCTTCGGGCCCGCTCCCCCAAAAGTCTTGTAACTTCAAGGCCGGGGGAGCTGTCATAGCGAAAGGCACGCGCCGTCGGATGAACCGCCTGATTCAACATTCCCGGGAGTTGCTGCTGGTCGCCCTGGCGGTGGTGGCGGGGTGCAAGCCCGGTCCCGCGAGCAAGCCCTCTGAGCCTCGGATCACCGGCTCGCCTTCGGAGCCTCCTGTTGAAATGCCGGTGCGCTGGCGCGATCAACACCTCTACGACATTACCCTCCAGCTGGAGCAATACACCCAGGTGCGCAATCGGAACACGGACGAGGATTTCGACCAGGACATCAAGTTCCGCGTCGAGTTCAACGGAGCGGTCGAGACGAAGGACGCGTCCAAGCCCGAGGGCAACCTCTGGCTCAACCTGGACGTGACCGGGTTGATGTTCACTCTCTTTCGTGGCGACGTTCCCCTGGTGCATTACGACACGCGGACAAAGATGGGGCTGCTGGAGGATGATCAAAGGACCACTGAGGCGCTGGAAAAGCTTTTGGGGGCGAGGTGGCGGTACGGAGTGTCGCCTGATGGCTCTGTTCTCGCCGCCAACATCGACACCAACAGCCCCAGCGCCCGCGCGTTGAGTCCCGACATCAAGATCATGGGGGTGTCGCTGGTTCGCCGGCTGTTCAGCCCGTACTATTTTCGTCCGTTCCTTGAGTTCAACACGCTGCCATCATCGCCCGTGAAGGTGGGCGCGTCATGGCCCGTGGAGCGTCTGCTCAACGCGGGGACGGTCGGCACCGTGCAGTTCAAGGGGACTTACACCTTCCGCGGCTGGCAGCAGCATCTGGGACGGCGCTGCGCCCGGGTGGACATGGCGGGCGAGCTGAAGGAGGCGACGAGGTCCGGCGGACGGGGCCGTATTCTTGGAGGGACGTCCCAGCTGGAGAAAGGAACGCTCAGCGGACAGATTTGGTACGATCCCGAGCAGAAGATCCCGCTGCAGATGATCACGGATCTCAACATGATGACCGTTGTGAACATGCGGTCGAAACGACCGAAGGACATGATGGACACCAACTCTCCGACCGCTTCGATCAGCAACGCGCCGGTGACCCGTCTCTCGGTCCCGCTGACTCAGCGGATTAATCTCAAGATCGCCGACATTGGCGCGCCGCCCGCGGCCTCCGGTCCCGCCCCCGTTGAGAAGAAGGAATCGGCGCCGCGCTAGCCGAGCCGCTTTCAGAGGCCGGTCGGACGATCAATGAACTGCCACGGAACGCGAAAGCGCTTTGAGACGTGAGCCGCCAGAGCTCGGACTCCGAACGTCTCTGTGAGGTAGTGTCCGCCGTAGAACACGTTCACTCCCAGTTCTTCGGCCAACGCGAAGGTCCAGTGCGGTCCTTCGCCCGTGATGAACGTGTCGATTCCGTCGCTTGCGGCCTTCCTCAGCTCCGATCCCGCGCCGCCCGTCACCACTCCTATTCGGCGGCAGATCTCCGATCCCCCCGGCAGCATCCGAGGCGGCTCTCCCAAGGCCCGTGTCAGCCGCGCGGCGAGCTCGGTTCGGTTCATGCGGCGGACTGTCTTCAGGCCGATCTTCCGTCCTTTCTCAAAGAAGAAAGGCTGAGTCCGCGTGAAGCCGAGAGCGCCGCAGAGGACGGCGTTGTTGCCGAGCTTGGGGTGAACATCGAGCGGTAGATGTGAGCTGTACACCGCGAGATTCCCGCCGAGCAGCGTTTGCAGCAGATCGCGCCTCTTGCCGGTCCAAGGGATCGTGGGCGACCAGAAGAGGCCATGGTGGACGATAAGCAGATCGGCTCCGGCCTCGATCGCCGCGCGCGCGGTGGCGAGGCTGGCGTCGACCGCCGCGGCGATTCGCGTCACGCGTCCGTCATTCTCCGCCTGCAGCCCGTTGACAGCGCCGTCCCAATCTTCGATCTCGCCGGTCCGGAGCAGGCGGTCGCAATACCGAACCACGGCGCGAAGCAAGGAGGGGTGGCGGGCTGGGGTCATTCAGAATGGCCTGGGAGCGGGGATGGAAAGGACAAGCTCTTCGACGCGGTCGAGGAACGGCCCCTGCGTCGGCTTGATCTTCTCGCGCGCCTCGGCGAGGTCGAAGAACCCGACGCGATCGATCTCCGGAAACTGGCGCGTCTTCCCCGATTGCGGAGGCCACTCGAGCTTGAACGTCACGCTCTTCAGCGCGCGGCCTTCCTTCCACTCTCCTTCGAACGCCCACCCGTGAACGATCTTCCCGCCCTTCTGCCGAATCGATCCGATGGGATAAAAGTCCGCGGCCTCGGGACGCATCCCGACCTCCTCCTCGAACTCCCGGCACGCGGTGTCGAAAAGATCCTCGCCAGGCTCCACCTCGCCCTTCGGCAGTGTCCAAAACCCTTCGTCTTTTTGCCTGAAGAACGGTCCGCCCGGATGAGCGAGAAAGACCTCCAGGAACCCTCGGGTCCGCCTGAACATGAGCAATCCTGCGCTGACGCGTTCTGACACGCGGCGTAGACTATTCGGCCGATCGGCCCCGGGCAATGCTGGATCCGGGAATCCTCGCGCGGGCTACGGAAAACCGGGACTGCACGGAATGACCGTATACATGGGGGGCGCGGGGAAAGGCTGGCAGCGGAAAAACAGCCGCGCGTACTTCCCGGGATCGGCGAGAACGTAGTTGAAGGGATTCAGCGGGAGCGGATTCTGGGCGAATTCGCACCAATGCACCAGGTCCGTGGAGGCTTCGACGAGGAAGCCCTGCTCCGCGACGCCGTTCAGGAGGAGAGTCGCTCCGCTTCCGCCCGTGGAGTACGAGGCGGAGAGTTTGAAGGGCACTCGGACGTATATGTTCGCGACCAAGCCGGTGGTGGAGCCCATGGCGTTGCTCAGAATGACGCTGTAGTTGCCCGTCTCGTCCGCGCCCGCCCCCATCACATCCAGCTTGTTCATGTTGCCTCCGGGGAAAGCGTCGCCGTCGAGCATCCACTGGAAAGCGCTCACGCTGGGGGCCGCGATGAACGCGATGGGCAAGCTGAAGCTGGATCCCGAGTCCACGCTGTTCGTGAGAGGAGGCGTCGGCGAGGTGATGACCGGATTGTTCCCGACGCGCCAATTCAGCCGATTGATCGCGTTCGTGTTCCCATCCGCCGCGTCGACGAAGGCGAAGTAGGTCGTCAGGGGCTTGCCCGTGAATCGAACGAGGCTGTTGGAGGAGGTCTTGTCGCACGCGACATACTTGAACACTGGCGCGGCGCCCAATCCATACACGGCGAGGATCGTATCGTTGGTGCTGCCGATCGTGTCGATGATGATGTCCGCCTGCGCGGTGAAGGAGAACGCCTGGAAGCGGGAGCTGCCGCCGATCGCGCCGCAGGGAGGGGGCTCGCTGAGCTGCGTGGACGAACCTCTGAGCGTGAGCCATTGGGACCCAATCGTTCCCGCGCTGACGGAGATCACAGGAACGCTTCCCAGGTCGAGCTCGGGATCGCCCAGCGAAGGGAGGGAGAAGGGTTGAAAGGGAGGCTCGTACTTATCCTCGGACGGAGGACGAGGGAGATCCCCCAGTTCCAGCCGTCCTGGATAGCTCTCGACGCTGGTCTTTTGCTCGCTCGTGACCACGACGGAGTAGAGGCCGACGTCGTCCAGGCTGATTTTGGTTACAGCGAGAGTGTCGAGAGTCGCTCCTCGGATCACACGTCCGTTGAACAACCACTGATACTGGAGCCCGACGCCGGTCGCCGTGACGCCAAAGCTGACGTTCTTGACGGGGACGCCCGTCTGACTGACGGGATGCTTGAGGATGACCGGGATGGGCGGGCTGGTGGCGTCGAGTTTCCATTTCAATATGAAATCGCCCTCGTCACCGCCGAATCCATCGACTGCGATGGCGTAGGTCGTGCCTTTCGCGGCGTTGAAGCGCAGTTCACTGGTGTAGAAGCCGCCGCGATCATCGTCGGACTCGACCCGCTGGAGGGCGTCCACGGACTTGCCGACATAGACCGCGAGCAGCGTATCGAAAGTGCTCCCTCGAGTGTTCACTGTGGCCACCCCGGTGACGGGAGGCGTCCAGAGAAGCCAGATGGACCGGCCCCCTCGATTGCCTGCGTGCACCGGTTCTCCGGGTTCCCGCGTGGCTTTGCTGTTGTTGCCTCGAACATTGCCAGCCAGGGCGCTCGCCAGCGGGATGGCTTCGATGAAGTCGTCTCCGCCCGCGACCGTTGGAACATCAATGAGAATGCGGATAGGGACGCTGAGCGTCACACCGCCGCCGCCGAGCACCGCGGCGGTGTAAGTGCCGCCATCCTCGAAATCGATCACGTCCTTGGAATAGTCCTTCAAGTTCGCCTGCGGGATGTTCACGCCGTTCCGCTTCCATTGAACCTGGAACGGTCCTGCGCCGGCGAGACCTGTCGGCAGCCGGAATGCCTTGCCGATCGCGACACGAAACTCCGCTGGAGCGTCGATGGTCACTCGGGGCAGCTCCAGGACGGCGATGCTCGCCCCCGCGGCGCTCGTTCCCGCGGGATTGCTCGCGACGACTTGATAGGCGCCTTGGTCTTTCAGGGCGACGGGCGAAATTTGAAAGTCCGGCGACGTGGCCCCCGCAATCGGTTTTCCGTCGAGGAACCATTGATAGGTGATCGGAGAGGTGCCCACGGCGGACGCATGCCAATTGAGGCTCGAACCTTCGATGAGGGTCATCGAACTCGGATACTGAATGAAAGTCGGGAGACCGACGTTGGGCGCGCCGGGCGTCGCCCGGTTCACGCTATCCACGTTGCGGCTTCCGTCGGGGTAACGCGCCTCAGCGCGCTTGGGATCGCTGGCCTTTGTCACCCAGGAGCTGATCACCGAGCCGTCTGTGTGCGAGATCTGGAGAGTGAAGGTCTGCGTGGGCAGATGCCACGGCATGTGAAGGCCTGTCAGGTTGGGATTGGGCGGAAACTGGCCCCCGCCGTCGGCCCAAACCCTGACAAACCCGCCGGCTGGAATGCCGTGCCCCTTCGGGATCAGGTAGGGCTGGAACTGCGCCCCCGCGGTGAAGAGGGTCACCACCAGGCCGGTCAGGTCGACTCCTGAGCGGCTCGGGTTGTAGAGCTCGAACCAGCTGGGCTCCTGAGAAGGAAGGATGAAGCATTCATTGATGACCACCGGAGGAAGCAGGCGGTTGGGTTCCCGAGGAGTGGGCTGGGTGAAAATTCTGTAGTCGTTCGCGACGCCTCCTGCGGCCGCGGGCGCGAGTCCATAGGAAAGATCTTCCTCGATCGCCGGATAGTCCACGAAGTCGACGATCACGGGCTTGCCTTGAAACAGCGTGGTCAACGCGAGGGAACCTCCCTTCGGATCGAGCGAAAAACCGCAATGGAGCTCGTTGATTCCATTGGGACCGAAAGTGGACGCCGCGCCGTCCATCCACACCAGCAGGTATTGGTTTGGAAAAACGACGCTCCCGGATGGAAAACGCCATCGGCGGAACTGATGGTAATCGTCGGACAGCGCGAAGGTGTCGAGTTGAAGAACTTTGTCGGTGGGGTTGTAGAGCTCGATCCACGGGCTCGCCAGCTCGTTGGCGGTGAACGTCGTGAAGCGATTGCGACTTTGAATCTCATTGATCCAAAGAAGACGGTAATTGGGATAGGGAGTGACCGAGAAGCCGGGGAGGGTGGCGTTCTGGGATCGGCTCGCAGGAGCGAGGATGCTGAGAAGCAGCAAGGCCAGCAAAGGGCTTGCCCACAACCGCGCCCTCGGGTCCCGGTCCCGAATCCCATGGTCCGACTTGATCATACTCAATGCACTTCTGTGAAGACCTCAACGTCCAGGCTCTCGCTCCCACGCAATCATTGCCCGGGAACCGCCCAAGGGTACTACGAAACCCGCAAGGTCCATCTTTCAAACAATCCCGCCTCGCGGACACACCCTCATCGCCAACGCGCTTCCGGGTGGGCGCAGCGGTTCGAGGTTGGATCCGTGATATTGCAGGATATGGATACCCCTTTGGGGAGAAGGGGGCAAGTCAGGAAAAAACACCCAAGGCCCGAGGCAGTCGCCTCAACCTGATGATCAGAGACCCTTTGGCGGAGGAGTGCCGGAACGAGTTGTCCGGGGCTTTGTAGTAGATGTTGAGCCGGACCTGCTGAACCTTGTCGCCTCCAGCCGGACCAACCTGCCGCTGGCTCGAGCTCCGGAGACCGAACAGCAGGGTTTGAGAAAGGCGGCTGGACTATCGATGGCGGAGGGTTTTGAAGAGAGTTGGCGGCCTCGCGGAGGTCCTTGAATGCATCGCACACTTTCATGAGCCCCTTGCAAGGAGCAGGAACTGGAAAAGGCAAGCGGAATTGCCATTTTCGACCCCAGATTAAACGCTTGGGATCAGTAACCTTGGCTTGCCAGGGGGGAAATGACTTGGTAGTAACATGCCGCTTGTCTCGCCGTGACTTTACAACGTCAGCGGGGTCTCTCTTTGGGTACCCTGCTCGACGAAACGCTCGTTGCGGAATTCAGCGGCATTGGTTGACCCTAAGAATTAGGTAGTTTGAGTTTTATGAGGAACCCGAACCGGTTAGTTGGCGTAGCTTTGACGCTGTTTTTGTCCCTGGGAGGGCTCTGGTGGCTCAGGCAGGAACACAGGGCTCAGCAGGCAGTTCCGCGGTCGGATCT
Organism: Verrucomicrobiota bacterium; assembly: GCA_016199985.1. Taxonomy (GTDB): domain Bacteria; phylum Verrucomicrobiota; class Verrucomicrobiia; order Limisphaerales; family UBA11320; genus UBA11320. Next base: position 47,253 of record JACQFQ010000008.1, read on the forward strand.
TCCGAAGCTCGTTTCGCCGGCGCCTGCGGCCTCGTCCACGGCTGTCGCCAAGGTTCAACCCAAGCTCGCCGCCGCTCCTTCCGCCGCGGCTCCGTCGGGCCCGCTCGCGCGGTTTCGTTCGTGGGCCGAGCGGTTCAGCGCGGCTTCTGCCGACGAGAAGGCCGCGTTGATGAACGAAGGCCTCCATCTCGCCGAGATTCGCAAACCACTTTTCGAGCGGCTCATCAAGGGAGAGCCCCGTCATGCGATCGAGCAAGCTTTGCCCTATGGTCTTCGTCAGAGTCTGCCCGCGGCATTCGACGGATTGGTGGAGCGCGTGGTCAGCGGCCGTGGAAATCTCGATGTGCTGGGCGCCGCCCCCATGCCCGGCAGGCCGATCCCGGCCGAGCCTGTGCAGCGATGGGCGCAACTGAATGGCGAGCGGTTCCGGGCTTACACCTACGGCGCCCGTCAGCAAGACGTGACGCAGCGCGGGACGCCGCTCTGGGGCGTGGCCCTCGGGGGCGTGATCGCGGTTTCCGATGAACCCGGGCGCGTGGTCTCCGCCCAGGAAACCGCCGACCTGAAATCAAAAGGGGCAAAGATCTCGGATCCGGTTTGCGGCGTGTCCGGGCTCGAGTTTCAACCGGGGCGTCAACCGCTCCTTTTCGAGCTCGGCGGGCGTTTGTCCGGTCTTTGCTCGGCGGCGAACGGATCGATTCTGAACGGGCGTTTCCAAACCGCTCTCTCGCATCCGTTGATCCCGAGCGGGCCGGGAGGATCCAATCCCACGAACCTGGAGCCCGGCCGCGCGGTGAGCGTGACCCAGGGCAGGTTTAACGTCCTCTTCATGCGCGTTGTTTTCCAGGACGACCCCATTGAACCGATCAGCGTCGACAATCTGTCGGACATCATGAACCAGGTGAACGAGTATTACCGAACAGCCTCCTGGAACTTGGTCCACATGATTCCAACGATCACGCCTCTCCTCATGCTCCCCAACACGAAGTCCTATTACTCCGGCGTCGTGGGAGAGGGCGGTCTTCTGAGCGATGCGCGCGTCGCGGCCGCCGAGGCGGGATACAACGTGAGCGATTACGATCTGGACATCGTCGGCCTGAGTTCGGTTCCGGGCTTCGACTGGGGTGGGCTCGCGTTTGTTGGAGCGAGAGGCTCGTGGATTCAGTCCTTCACGCCGAAAGTCATCGTCCACGAACTCGGTCACAACCTCGGACTCCTGCACGCGAACGCCTCCGACACAACGCGGCCTCCTCTCCCCCCGCAAGGGAATCCCCCCAATCCCTTCGATCTCGACAGCCTGTTCGGGCACCATGCCGTCAACGCCGACGGGAGATTTGTCGATGACGCCTCGAGCAAGATCTACGATGTGGAGTATGGCGATCCGAACGACTGGATGGGTCAGGGCGACGGTCCCCTCGGCCAGTTCAACACGCTGCACAAGGTCCGGCTGAAGTGGCTCCCAATCGACCATGTCGCGCAAGTGACGCAGAGCGCGACAAACCGGATTTACGCTTTCGACGGCCCCTCCATCGATTCCACTCGCAGCTATGCGATCAGCGTTCGCAAGGAATACGGGCGGGCGAAGCTCAACCGCGCCTATTGGATTGATCATCGGCAGCTGCTTCCGGACAACCCTTGGATGGCCAATGGCGTGTTGATGTACTGGACGCCTTGGGAAGGAACCAAGGGCACGGCGCAGCTGCTCGACATGAACCCTGAGAGCGCCAACGGCCGCGCTGACGCGGCGCTCACGATAGGTCGGACCTTCGATGATGTGGAATCGGATATCCATATCACGCCCGTGGCCAAGGGCGTTGACGCCGGCGCCGAGTGGATCGATGTGGTTGTGCAGGTGGGGCCGTTTGCCGGCAACCAGCCCCCCACGTTCGACCTCGTGGCGGACTCCCTGTTTGTGGCCCCGGGCGGCAAGGTTCGGTTCACCGCGAGCAACGTCGTGGACCCTGACGGGGATGCGGTTTCCTACTATTGGTCGCTCAACGACGGGACCTTTGGGCCGAATTCCCCCGTGATGACAAGATCGTTCACGAACGTGGGGCACTATCTTGTCCGCTGTGAGGTCTCGGACATGAAGGGCGGCAAGCTGAGCCGTCACGTTCTGGTCACGGTGGGATCGCCAACCACCGTCACGGTGGGTGGCTCGGTTCGCGACGAGAATGGGCAGCCCGTTCCCAACGCCCGTGTGGCGGTGCTGGGAGCCGGCAACAACCAATACACGTTCACCGACACCGATGGAACCTACACGCTCGTCGGACTCCAGAGCGGTGTGGTGACCAACGTGGCGTTCCGCTACGGCTACGAGACCGTTCCGAACAACTTCGTGAATCCGTCCCCGGTCTTTGACGCCTCAGGGCCGTCCTACGATCACCTCGCGGTGAGCCTCCCCATGGTCAGCGTGCAATCCTTCGGATCCGCCGACGAATCACGCGGGAGCCCCGACGCTAAATTCCGGTTTCATCGACAGGGCGGCGACCTGGCCTCGGACCTGGCGGTTTACTTCGCCGTGGGCGGCACCGCCACCGTGGACACGGACTACAAGATCAAGACCAACGGAGTCATCGTCTTCCCGAAAGGCGTCGACACCGTCGATCTGCCATTCGCGGTGGTTGATGACAAAGACTCCGAAGGGCGGGAATACGCGTCTGTGCAACTGGTGCTCAGCACGAATCTCGAGCGCTACTTCAACTACGTGACCAACTTTGCCGTCACGAACGTGGACATGGGCGTCACCAACATCACCACGAATGTGCTGGTCCTTATCCAAACCAACAACTTTGCGGTGCCCGGGTGGGAGCTCAGAACGATCGACGGCGTCCCCACATGGTATCAAACGCACCCTATGTACGTGCTGGGGAATGACACGGCTTCCATCTACATCAGTGACAACGAAGCCCCGGTCAGTTCGACGTTCAAGCTTCTCGTGTTTGACGAGACAGCGCTCGAAGACGGAAGCGACGAAGCCATGGTGGCGGTCACGAGAACGGGCAACCCCGACCAGGCGGTTGACGTTCAGATCACTGTCAGCGGCACCGCGTCGAACGGAGTGGATTATTATCTCCTTCCTTCAACGGTCCATTTCGACGTGGGCCAGACGGAGGGCGCCATATTCATACGGGCCAAGGACGATTTGTTTGTCGAAGGGGATGAAACAGTGGTGATCGCCCTTGCGCCGGGGCTCGGCTATTCGGTGGCCGGGGATCCGGCAACGGTGATCATAGTGGACAACGATCTGCCGTCCGTCACTGTGACGACCACCCAGTCCGAGGGCCGCGAGTCGGATTCCGTGGCCGCCTCCTTCACGATAACGCGCGCGGGGAACCTCAGCTCGCCTCTGGACGTGAATTACCTGCTGGGCGGGACGGCTACCAACGGCGTGGACTATCAGCTGATGAGCGGCACCGCGACCATCCCGGCGGGGGCGGATTCGGTGGCGGTGAACATTCAGCCCATCACCGACTCCCTGCTCGAGGCGCCCGAGACCATTGAGCTCCAGTTGAGCGCGAGCACCTACTACAATGTGGGCGTGCCCGGCGTAGGCAGGGCCACGCTTTACGATGCGAGCACCCCGCTCGTCTTCCTTACCGCCTCGAATCTGGCGACGCTCGCCGAGGGCACCGCCGGCGGAGCCCTCACTTTCACGCGCACCGGGCCAACCACGAAGCCGCTGACCGTCAATCTGGCCTTCGCCGGCACCGCGGATCGCTTCTCTGACTATTCCGCAATCGGCAACCAAGTCACCATCCCCGCGGGATCGTCGACCCTCACGCTTTCGCTCAACCCGTCGGATGATCCCTTCCCCGAAACCATCGAGAGCATCGAGATCCAGCTCCTGCCGGGCGATGGTTACCTTGTCGGTTCAGGGAATATCCAAATCACGCTGACGGACAACGATAACCTGGGGCTCCCGTCCGTTGGGTTTGTCACGTCGGCCATCTCCCTCTCGGAGAACTTCGCGCCGAAGGTCTACATGGTTCCCATCCGGTTCAGCAAAGTATCGGCGCAAGTGCCGTATCCATTGGTCGTGGAGTATCGCGTGGTGGGCGGGAACGCGGCCGCCGGTTCCGACTATAACTTCACCAATTACCCGGCCCTCGCGAAGGGCTTCCTGGTGTATACGAATCCGTTCCCTGACAATGGCGACCGCACGTTCTTCTACGACTACATCCCCGTCGAGATCTTGAACGACACGAACATCGAGAAGAACGAGACGCTGACTGTCGGTCTCTTCTACCCGAGCAGCTTCATCTGGACGAATGTGACGCAGGTCACCAACGCCATGGGACTGGTCAGTCAGGTGACCAACTTCAGCGTGGCGACGACCAACTTCACGTTGGGTCCGATTCGGTTCCACACGATCACGATTCTGGACGACGATTCCACCGTGGTCTCGGTCCAGGCCGGGCCGAACCCCGCCCGGGAGGAGGGCCAGGTTTCCGGCCAGTTCATCTTCCACCGCACTGGCGCCACGGACACAGCCGTCACCGCGGAGTTTGGAATCACGGGCACCGCCAGCCCCAACACCGACTATGTGCCGCTGCCTAGGACGGTGACATTCCCCATCGGAGTCGACACCGTCACCCTGGATGTCATTCCGATCGATGATTCCACGCCCGAGATCGCCGAGACCGTGCGGATCACTCTCAGTCGCGTCGTGGGCGGGCAGCTCGATCCTTCCGCGAGCACCGCCTCGCTCTTCATCATCGATAACGACGGCACCATGGAGTTTGAGCAACCGGACTTCACGGCCCCGGAAAACATCGGCGTCTTCAACGTGCCGGTTCAGCGGTATGGGAGCACCAATCTCACGCAGTCCGTGGACTGGGTGATCACGGGCGGCACGGCGACGCTCGGCCTCGACTACTTGTCTCCCAGCAACGGGACCCTGGTCTTCCTGCCGGGCGAAATCCGAAAGACGATTTCCCTGGTGATCAGCAACGACATCCTCGTGGAGCCCATCGAGACCATCGAGCTGGCCCTTACAAACGCCAGCGGCGGCACTCCGCTCTCCGGCCAGAGAATCACCACCGTGAACATCGAGAGCGACGACACCGAGTTCCGCTTCTCCACCAACCGCTACGCTTGGTCCGAGCGAACGAACAACGCCCCCATTGTCATCGAGCGGGTGGGCCCCTCCACTGGCGCCGCCTCCGTCACTCTCGTGGTGACCAACGGATCCGGGATCGGCGGACCCGCCGCGATCAGCGACCTGGATTTCCGCGGAACCAATCGCGTCCTGAATTTCCCGGCCGGAGTTTCCAACATCACGTTCTCAGTGCGATTGCTGGATGACTTCCTCGTCGAGGGCGACGAGATCGTGTCGCTTTCCCTCACCAACGCCTCGCCGGGCATCAATCTCGGCGAGCGGTCCGCGTCGAGCCTCGTGATCCTGGACGACGACTGCGTCATCGAGTTCGCCTCAGCCACGCTGCGGGTGAATGAGTTCGCCGGCGAGGCGCTGATCGACATCGTCAGGCGCGGTGGCGTTCTCAACACCGTGGCCGTCGACTTCCGCACGATCGACGGAACCGCCACTGGCAATGTCGACTTCTTCCGCACCAATGGCTCGCTCACGTTCCTGAGCAACCGGAACGTTCTGGACACGAATGGCTCGGGATCCGTGGTGTTCTTCCCCGGCCAGACGAACCTCACGCTGCACATCCCCATCTTCGACGACCAGATCGGCGAGGGTGAGGAAACGTTTAATGTGCGGCTCTCCAACGCGCGGGTTCCGGGAGGCTCTGCAGTGGCGGGTTCCGTCACCCTGGGGGCTCAGACGAACCTGCTGGTCGCGATCCGCGACGATGAAACCGCGGGCAGCGTCGACTACCCCGTCGCGAGCAACATCCAGGCGGCCGGCAACGTCTACTCCGTCGCCCTTCAGCCCGACGGCCGTCTCGCCTTCGGCGGCGAGTTCACGGAAGTCAACGGCTTCGCCCTCCGGAAAATCGCGCGATTGCTCCCCAATGGCGACCTCGACACCAGCTTCAATCCCGGCGTCGGCGCGGAAGGCCGCGTCCTCTCCGTGGTTTCGCAGCCCAACGGCCGCATCGTGATCGGCGGGGCGTTTACGGATGTCGACGGGATTCCTCGCGCCGGCTTGGCGAGGATCAATCAGGCCGGAGATCTCGACACTTCCTTCGATGTGGGCACGGGCGCCCTCGGAACGGTCCGAGCGGTGGCTCTTCAGGCCGACGGCAAGGTGGTCATCGGTGGCGAGTTCCTTCGCTATAGCTCTGTGAATCGCACGCGTCTCGCGCGCGTCCTGCCCGACGGCCGCCTGGACACCAACTTCACCGCCGTGGTGAACGCCACGGTCCACGCTGTCGTGGTGCAGGACAATGGCAAGATTCTGATCGGCGGCGAATTCACGCGGGTGAACACCCTCAATGTGCAGGGGATCGTGCGGCTGAACACCGACGGAACCATCGACAACGACTTCAAGGTGGGCGCGGGGGTTCCGGGGATTGTTTACGCGATCGCCGCTCAAACCAACGGCGGCGTCCTGATCGGCGGCGCCTTCGCCACCCCCGGCGGAAACCCCGGCCAGGCCAACATCGCGCGCTTCAATCCCGATGGTTCATTGGACTCGAGCTTCGCCGCGGGAGGCGGTCCCAATGGCACGGTGCTCACCCTCGGGATTCATTCCTTGGGCAAGATCTATGTCGGCGGCGAGTTCACGACGATCGCGGGCGCGCCGCGAAGCCACATCGCGCGCTTGCGAACGAACGGAAGCGTTGACGATAGCTTCGATCCTGGCACAGGCGCGAACGCCACGGTGCGCTCCCTGGCTGTTCATCCGAATTCGGAGGTCAGCATCGGCGGCGACTTCACCAAGGTGAATGACATCCCGCGCGGGCATGTGGCCCGGTTGCACGGCGACGATCGGCTTTCGGTCGTGGGCGTCGAGTTCACGAAGGCTGTGTACAACGTCATCGAAAACGCCGGCCGCGCGACGGTCACCGTTCAGCGCACCGGCGATCCGAAGGTGGCCTTTACCGTGATTGCCGGAACCACCCAGGTCGGCAGCACCGCCGCGGCCGGACTGGACTACGCTCCCACCAACGTGCTCCTCACCTTCGCGGCGGGCGCGAAGAGCCAGTCGTTTGATGTTCAAATCCTCAACGACACCCTGATCGAGCCCACGGAATTCGTGAACCTCACCCTGACGGACGCTTCCCCGGGCGTCGACCTGAGCGGCACTTCGACCGCGCAGATCGCGATCCTCGACGATGAGGTTTCCGTGCAGTTGGCCCAGCCCGCCTACAGCGTCGATGAAAACAGCGGCCTGCTCACCGTCCAGGTGCTGAGGCAGGGCCTTACCAATGATCAGGCGTCCGTCCGGCTCGCCAGCCTGGACGGCTCGGCCCATGCCGGCGCCGATTACATCGCGGTCAACACCATCGTCTCCTTCGCTCCGGGCGAGGTTCAGAAAACCGTCGATGTGGCGCTGATCAACGACTTCTTCCGCGAGGACGCTGAAACCTTCACGCTGAATCTGTCCGAGCCGTCGGCGGGCGTTCTGCTCGGCTTGGCGACATCCACGGTCACGATCAACGACTCCGATCTGGAGCATGTCGAGGCGGTCGCGACCGCCTTGATCGCGGATCCGAACAACAACGGCGGCGTGGACAGCGGCGAGGTCGTGACCATGATGGTCGCGCTCAGGAACACAGGGACCGCCAATACCACGAACATCAACGCGACGGTCGTTCCCTCTCCGGGCGTCGTGCTGGCGGCCGGTGATCCGCAGCTTCAGCAGTACGGACCTCTGGTTGTGAATGGCGCTCCGGTGTCCCGGCCCTTCACCTTCGGCAACAGCGCGGTGTTGGGCTCGGTGATCAACCTCACTCTCCAGCTCTCCGACGGCGACCGCGATCTCGGCTTGCTGCTCGTGCCCGTGGCGCTGGGACCGCAGTCCAGGACGTTCAGTTCAAGCAGCGGGATGAACATCAACGACGCTGGGCCGGCGAATCCCTATCCTTCGATCATCAACGTTGCCGGGCTGCCGGGGGCGGTCACGAAACTCACTGTGACCCTTGATGGGTTCTCGCATCCTTTCCCCGCTGACGTGGACATGCTCCTCGTCGCCCCGAATGGGAGCAACTCAGTGATCTTCTCCGACATCGGCGGCAACAACGGCGTCGAGAACCTGGTTATCACGCTCGACGACGCTTCGGTGAACGATTTGCCCGTGCAGCAGCCGCTCTCGTCAGGCACGTTCCGGCCCAAGAACTACAAGCTCGACGACACATTCCCGAGCCCGGCGCCGGCCGGTCCCTATCGCAACGGCACGCTCGACTTCAAGGGCATTGATCCCAATGGCCAATGGTCCCTCTACGTGGTGGACGATCAGGTTCAGGGCGTGGGAGCGATCCACAATGGGTGGAGGATGTCCATCGCGACTTCCGGGCTCCTCCTGCCGGCGTCCGACGCGGGCGTGGAGATTGCCGCGGATCCGACGCCCGCCTTTGCGGGCCAGAACGTCCATTATCGCGTTCGTGTGTTCAACACAGGCCCAGGAGACGCCGCGGGACTCGCCGTGACGCACACTCTTCCCAACGACGCCGCTTTCGTTTCCGCCAGCGGATCTCCGGCGCACCCTGACGGCGGCTCGCTCCAGTGGAGCATCGCTTCCCTGGGAGCGGGAGCCGAGCGGATCTTTGACGTTGTGGTGAAGCCCTCCGGCGCCGCGGCGCTGAGCACTCAGGTGAGCGTGAGCCAATCGAATCGGGATATCTTCGCTCCGAACAACACGGCAACGCTCGTGACCCCGATCGGCGCAAGCCAGTCCGTCACGATGTCGATCGAGCTGACCGGAGACAAGGTTCGCGTCAGCTGGCCTGCCAGCGCGGGCAATGTGGTTCTCGAGAGCACGGCAAGCCTGGTGAATGGCACGTGGCAGACCGTCAGCGCGGACGCAGTCGCGAACGGCGATCGCAAGCAAGTCACCCTGTCGGTCGACGCTGGATCGCGCTTCTACAGGCTCCGCCTCCCATAGTCTCGGAAGACCGCTTCCAGGAGCATCCTTCAGCGCGAAGGGGGGACGATCGATATCGTCGCCCTTTTTTTCTGGCGACGCCGAGGCTGACCGCGTCGCGGACGGGATTCACTGGGCTCGCGGGCTTGCGGCCATCGTTCCATCACAGTTGATGCCTCGAGGAATCCGGTCTAGAACTCTGCCCGTCGCATGTTGAACTACATCTGGGTGGGGCTCGTTCTGACGGCAGTCATCATGGGCGGCATCACAGACCACCTGAAGGAGGTCACGGCCGCCGCGTTCGATGGCGGGCGCAGCGCGGTGATGGATCTCGCGTTGCCCTTGATCGGCGTGATGGCCATCTGGCTGGGTCTGATGAAACTTGCCGATCGCTCCGGCCTCGTCCAAGCCATAGCCCGCTGCCTTCATCCTGTCTTGAGCCGGCTCTTCCCCGATGTTCCCAAAGGCCATCCGGCGATGGGATCGATGGTCATGAACTTCTCTGCGAACATGCTGGGATTGGCGAACGCCGCCACTCCGCTCGGATTGAAGGCGATGAAGGAGCTGGAACGGCTCAATCCCCGTCCCGGCACCGCGACAAACGCGATGTGCACCTTCCTGGCCATTAACACGAGCTCTATCCAGCTCATCCCGGCCAGCACCATCGCCCTCCTCGCCGCCGCAGGATCCAAACAGCCCACGGCCATCCTCGGCACCGCCCTGTTGGCCACATGCGTTGCCAACATTGTCGGCATCACCTCGGTGAAGCTCCTCCAATCCGTCCCCGGGTTCGCGCTAGCCCCCATGCCCGCTCCCTCCCTCCCGGCTTCGTCCGCGGACGCCGGGGATCCCGACCCGCAGGCGGCGCCGTCCCCCATCGCGGGCCATCGACGCTGGGCCTGGGCCTTGATCGTCGCCATGGCGGCGCTGTTCGTTTGGATGCTGGCCCGCAACCTTCAGCGTGGGTTGGGATCCGGAAACGGGATCGCCTCCGTGGCCGAAACGTTGTCGCTCCTCGCGATTCCCGCCATGATGTCCTTCATCATTCTGTTCGCCCTGGCGCGGAACGTCCGGGTCTACGAGGAGTTCATCGAAGGCGCCAAGGAGGGATTCGAAACCGGTGTCCGAGTCATCCCTTACCTGGTCGCCATGTTGGTCGCCGTGAAAATGTTTCGAGCCGCAGGGGGCATCGACTGGCTGACCGACATGATGAGTTCAACTCTCGCGGCGCTGAACTTCCCGCCCGAGCTCCTGCCTCTGGCGCTGATCCGGCCGTTAAGCGGCAGCGGCGCCAACGGCGTCTTCGCGGATCTCCTCAAGACGCACGGACCCGACAGCCTCATCGCAAGAATGGGGGGCACCCTCATTGGCAGCACCGAGACGACGTTCTATGTCCTGGCCGTTTACTTCGGGTCGGTGGGCGTGAAGCGAGCCCGCCACGCCGTGCTCGCCGGCCTGCTGGCGGACATCGCCGCGACGCTCGCCTCGGTTCTCGTTTGCAGAATGGTGTTCCACTAATTTCCCTCGCTTGACTCCCCTAGATCTAGTGGCCTACCTTCTGGCTATCCACAGCAGGAAGTGGTGCCCGCCGTTATGCGTTGCCCAAAGTGCAGTTGTTCTGATGATAAGGTGATCGACTCGCGAACATCTCGCGAGGGCGCCGCCATTCGTCGCCGGCGCGAGTGTTTGGGGTGCCACTTCCGTTTCACCACCTACGAGCAAGTCGAGCAACCCAAGCTGATGGTTGTGAAGCGCGACGGCCGGCGCGAGGAATTCTCCAGGGAGAAGCTGCTGGCTGGAATCCGCAGGGCCTGCCAGAAGCGTCCGGTGAGCGAAGAGGCGTTGGAGGATATTGTGGAGAGGGTGATCGCCGACCTTTCGGGAGCGGTCGATGGCGAGGTGTCTTGCCAGGAGATCGGATCCCGGGTGATGGACAACCTGCGCCAAGTGGATCCCATCGCGTACGTGAGGTACGCGAGCGTCTACAGGCGATTCGAGGAAGCGACGGATTTCGTTCAGGAAGTCAAAAAACTCGAAACGAAACATGATACTCTTACGGCCCGACTACCTGGTCTTTGAGTTGCCTTCGGGGGAGGTCATCCCTTGCTCAGCGGAGGAGGTCGCCGCGGAGCTGGTGGTCGAAACCACCGAGCCCCTCGATCCAGGCATCCTGAAGAACGCGGCCGCCGCCGTGCTTCATTACTTCAAGAGCGAGCTGGGCCGAACGGGCGTGAGCATCGGAGAGTTTACCGAAGCTCTCAAACGAGCTCTGGCGAACTTTGGATTCGACGTCGTCGAGAATCCGGCCCCTCCGACTCTTCAGCAAGAGCCTGAGTTCCTCTCCCCTCCCGCTTCCCTCTCGACGGCCGCCGCCCCTTGCAGCGAAGGCAGCCTGATCGACATCGGGAAATCCTCCGCCGAGGTGGGCGAGCTCGGGTTCTACCAAGTCCTGAGACAAGATATCCGCAGCCGTCTCCAGGCCGCCCCGCCCCGCGTGAAGTATCATGGTTTGCGCGAGTGCGCCCAGGGGCTGTGCGCGTCGAAGCGCTGGACATCCCGATGCCAGCGCGTTAGCGACGAGATCGTTCACTTCCTGCGCGCATGCCTGCGCGAGCATTCCGACCGTCCCGCATGCCTCCTGCAAATCCAATGACAACGGCCGACCGTCCCGCCTGCGTCGCATCCGCTCTTCACCCATGACTCTCTTCGAAAAAATTGCCTCGCGCGAAATCCCCGCGCAGATCGTTTACGAGGACGATCAGGTTCTGGCGTTCCATGACATCCACCCTCAGGCGCCCGTTCATGTTCTGATCGTGCCCAAGAGGCCCATCGCTCGGATCGCCGCCGCCTCCCCCGCGGACCACGCTCTGCTGGGACATCTGCTGCTCAAGGCCGCCGAGGTGGCGCGATCGCTGGGCCTTTCGGAAGGCGGCTATCGATTAGTGATCAACAACGGGAAGAATGGCGGCGAGTCCGTGCCGCACCTGCACTGCCATATTCTTGGAGGCCGACCGATGCTTTGGCCGCCCGGTTGACTCTGAGGATCGTGGAGCCGACTGTTCAGCGCCCTCAACCTCCGCCGGGGGATCCGCCTGTCGAGGTGGTCTGGGAGGACGGCGACATCCTGGTCGTCAACAAGCCCGCCGACCTGGTCTGTCATCCCACCAAGACCGACGAGTACTCCAGCCTGATTGGGCGGGCGCGATTGCATCTGAGAGCGACGTCGGAGTCTCCTCCTCACCTGATCAATCGGCTCGACCGTGAAACCAGCGGATTGGTCCTCATCGGCAAGACCCCCGCGGCCGCGCGGGAGTGGCGGCTTTGTTGGGAGGCCGGCGATGTGGAAAAGACCTACGAAGCCATTGTTCATGGGCGTGTGGCGTCCGAAGAGGCCTGGGTCGAGGCTCCCTTGGGGAAGGATCTCGCGAGCGCTGTGGCGATCAAGGACGCGGTTCGTCCAGACGGTTTGCCCGCGCGAACACACTATCGCGTGATCGGCCGCGGGGAACGAGAGGGCGCCCCGTTTACCTGGCTGCGCGTCACTCCTCAAACCGGAAAGAAGCACCAGATCCGCATCCATCTCGCCCACATCGGACATCCCATCGTCGGCGACAAGATCTACGGAGGCGACGAGCGGGTTTACCTGGCCTTCGTGGAAAAGCGGATGTCCGATGAGCAAAGGCGTTGGCTCATTCTGGGCAATCACGCGTTGCTCGCGGCGGAACTCAAGGCGGCTTGCGGCGGTAGAGCGTGGCATTTCATCGCCGCCCCCGGATCCGAGTTCCGCGAGTTCCGCGACCGCGTCTTTGTTTCCGCGAAACCCTAGGGACGAATGGACGGCTTTCCGTTGAGCGAGTCCGCCCAATGGCTGAGAAAGAACTTTTTCTCCACGGGCAGAAACGTGGCGCCGACGCCGACAAACGGTCGGAGCGCCGTGGTCATCTGGAGTCCGACCACGACATACACCAGCATCCAAACCTTCAGCCCAAGATTGGAGCTTCCTTGGAGTTGTTTGAATCCGTGGTTGAGAAAACGAAGGCCAAACAGGGTTGCCGTCAGCCAGAAGAGCAGGTGCAACGCTCCCATCGCCGCGACGGACTGTGTGGATTGCGAAAAGACCCACGCCACCGGAGCGAAGCCGAGCAGCAGAATCGTGACAAGAGCGGCGAGGCCGGCGACCAAGAGGAGGATGTCCTGAACACGGGCTTTGGATCCTCCAAGGGCCCCGAAGACGTAGAGGCTCGGCAGGCAGATCAGTCCAGTCAGGAGCATTCCGAGACCGGTCTTCACTGGAGCGGCCCAGTACTGATCTCCGCCCGAGAAACTCCCCACCACGATCCCGTAGATCATCGCTCCCAGCGCCGCGATGAGCAGGAGCGCAAGCGCCTGGCGGGATCTGCCTTTGGCGGCGGGGTCGCCCACAACACGCGATGGGTCGCGCAGAAGCGCCTCGATCAACATCCCCATTCCTTGGATGGGCAGCGGCGGCTTGGGCGTCGATGGAACGGGCGACGGAGCCTGGGAGGGGTTCGTCGTCGATGAGACGCCAGGCAGCGGAGGAGGACCTTGTTCAGGAATGTTCATAGAAGTAATCGGTGTTAGGAAAACAAGCGGACCAAAGCGCGGAAAACGGCCTCAAAAAAGTTGCCTTGGAAGGCGTCGGCCCGGAGAAACTCAACAGGCAATCCCGGCGAACCCACAAAAGGACGCAGCAACCACGAGAACTGGCTCCCCAGGAGGAGATTCATTCCCAGCCACGCCGTCCAAACGCGCAAGGCGGGAGGCCGATCGCCCGAAAGCGACAGGATCGTTTGAAACAGGCGGACGTTGCCAACAATCCCGGCCAGGGCGAGGGAGCCCACGTTGACAATCAGGATAAGCCCGTGCGCCGCGCCGCGTTGCGCGCTGTCCATCGAAGGCGAGCTTACAACCAGAAACAGCAACAGGGGAGCCAGGCTCGCAAGAATGGTCGCGCAAATCGCGAAGCTCGCGAGGATTGCCGCCAGCGATTCCTTGAAACTGATCGAGACGCCCAGCAACGGCGCCGCCATCCCGTTGATCAGGCTGTTGCCCAGCGCTGTGAGCGTCAATACGAGAGGGAGCTTCAGCGCGCTGAAAACGCCCTGAGCCGGAGACCTCCACGCGCCCAGCGCCGCGCCATAGATCGCTGTCCCGGCCACAATTACGGCAAGACTAATCCCCATCTCCCTCCATCCACACCTCCGCGCCCATCCCCGCATCATCTCCTCCTCCCCGCGGAGCAACCGTCCTATCAGGCTGTCCAGTATTTCGCTTTGCCTCACAAAGTAACAGACCGCGGATGAGCCATTCCGTTCAAAAGCGATGAGTTCCCGCTTGGCGGTGAGTGCCCGGCGGACTAAGGAGAAGGATGCATTCGCAAGCGTCTTCCGGGATCCGCCGTGGAATCGTTTGGTCGGCCGGGGCCGCGAGAGCGCGTGGCTTGGCTTGCGGCCTTGTGATGATCGTCGTTGCGACGGCGAACGCGGCGGACGACGCATGGCCGCAGTTTCGGGGGCGCCGAGGGCTGGGCATTGCGTCGGGAGCGACGCCTCCCACTCACTTTGGCCCGTCGTCCAATCTGCAATGGAAGGTGAATCTTCCCTCCGGGAACAGCTCTCCTTGCGTGTGGAAGGATCGCTTGTTTTTGACCGGGTATGACGGGCGGGCTCTGGAGACGTTGTGCCTCGATCGCGGGACCGGGAAAACATTGTGGAGGCGATCGGCGCCCGCGACGAAGGTGGAAGCGACGCATCGATTGGGCAACCCGGCGACGCCCACGCCGTGCGTCGACGGATCGCGAATCTACGCCTATTTCGGATCGTTCGGCGTTGTCGCTTACAGCCTGTCCGGCGAGGAGCAATGGGCGACGCCGCTGCCCGCGCCCGATGTGGAGTTCGGAACGTCGGCGTCGCCCATTCTTGCGGGCGATCTCCTGATTCTCATTCGCGACCAGGACGACCATTCTCAGCTCCTGGCGCTGAACACTTCCAGCGGACGCGAGGCTTGGAGAGTTGAGAGGCCGATGTTCCGTCGGAGCTTCTCGAGCCCCTTCCTGTGGGAGCACGACGGCGCGCAGGAGATCGTCGTGCCCGGCTCCATCTGGCTGAAGTCCTATGAGCCGCGGGGAGGTCGGGAGCTCTGGAGCTACTCCGGAACCTCCCGGGTCGGGACCACCACGCCGGTCGCGGAAGGCGATTGGCTTGTGTACGCCAGCTGGAACATCGGCGGCGATTCGGGCAGCCGCATCAGCATGCCGCCCGCCGAGCAGTTCTTCATCGAGCACGACGCGGACAAGGATCGCCGGCTTTCGAAGGAGGAGATCCCGGCCGGTCCCGTGCGCGAACGCTTTTCTCAGATGGACATCAACCGCGACGGCTACGTGTCGCCCGATGAGTGGGAGATGATGCGCGAGATGTTCGACAAGGCGAGCAATGGCGTGTTTGCGATCCACGCGGGCGCTCGAGGAAATCTCGGGGAGACAAACCTGGCCTGGAGATCGACTCGAAGCCTGCCTTACGTCTCCTCGCCTTTGGCGCACCAGGGGCGTGTCTTCACGATGAAGAGCGGCGGATTGGCCTCTTGCTACGACCTCAAGACCGGGAGGGCCTTCTACCAGGACGAGCGCGTGGGCGCGGTGGGCGACTACTATTCCTCGGCGATCGTCGCCGACGGCAGGATCTACATTGGATCCCAAAGCGGGATGATGGTGGTCCTGCGCGAAGGCGAGTCGCTGGAGGTTCTCGCCCGAAACGATCTGGGGCAGCCCGTGATGGCGACGCCCGCGGCGGTGGGCCGCAGCCTGTATGTTCGCGCCGGAGACACCCTCTTCGCGTTCGCCGGCGGCGAATCGCGATGACCGCCCGCCCGGTCATTTGCCGATGCAGAACTGGCTGAAGATCGAATCGAGCAGATCCTCGGTCGATGTTTTTCCCACGACCTCTCCCACCGCGGCGGTGGCGATGCGCAGCTCCATGGCGGCCAGCTCCAGCGCCTGATCCTCGCGCAGCGTTGAAACGCATCGCTCCAGCGCCTCGCGCGCGCGGATGAGCGCGCGCTGGTGCCGGGCGTTGATCGCCGCCTGCAGCATCTCGGGCTGGAGTCCGCCACCGCAAACCGTTCGAACAATCGCGTCCTTCAGCTCCTCGATTCCCGCCCCGGTCGCGCAGCTCACCGCGACGCTCGCCGCCGAGGGCTGGGAGGATTCGCGGCGGGCGGGCAGATCGCTCTTGTTGAAAACCACGACGTGGGCCCTCCCTTCCAGCTTGCGGCTCAGCTCCACGTCGTCCGCGTCGGCGGGTTGCGTGAGATCAACGACCCGCAGGATAAGCTCCGCGCGCGCCAGGGTTTCTTCGCTCCGGCGAATCCCCTCGCGCTCGATCGCGTCTTCGGACCGCCGCAATCCCGCTGTGTCGATGAACACGATCGGCAGCCCCCGGATATTCGCGGTCTCCTCGATCGTGTCCCGCGTGGTGCCTTGAACGGGAGAAACAATCGCCCGCTCATGGCCCAGGAGCTGGTTGAGCAGGCTCGATTTCCCCGCGTTGGGCGGGCCGATGATCGCCGCCCGCACGCCGCGTCGCAGGATCTGGCCCTCGCGAGCGGAGCGCAGCAGGCCCTCGATGAACGCCGCTGATGCGGTCAGGCGTTCCACCAGCCGGCTCAGAGCGTCGGGGGCGATGTCCTCATCGGGAAAATCGATGTGGGCCTCGATGTGCGCGAGCGTCTTCATGAGGGCGTCGCGGACATCGCCGATCTTGCGCGACAGGCTGCCCGCGAGCTGCTCCTGGGCGGCGGCAAGCGCCAGCTCCGTCCGGGAGTGGATCACGTCGGCCACCGCCTCCGCCTGCGCGAGATCGATCCGCCCGTTCAGAAACGCCCTCTTCGTGAACTCCCCCGGCTCAGCGGAGCGAGCGCCGCTGCTTAACACCGCCTCCAGCGTCAGCTGAGCGGGGAGAATCCCGCCGTGGCAGGAAATCTCGACGACATCCTCGCGGGTGAAGGTTTTCGGCGCGCGGAGAACAGCGAGAAGCACCTCGTCAACGCGTCGGCCCTCCCTCTCAATGAATCCATAGTGAACCGTATGGCTGGCCGCGCGCGACACGACGCCGGCCTTCCCTTTCGGCCCGCGAAAACAGCGATCCGCCACGGCGAGCGCGTCCTTGCCGGAGATGCGAATCACCGCCAGCCCGCCCTCTCCGAGGGGGGTGGCGATCGCGGCGATGGTGTCGTCGGTCATATCGACATCCTTGTATCAGCCCGCCGGCCAATTCTCACGCAACTTCCGCCGGATCAAGCCCCAGACTCGCCCCGGACTCGCAAAGTCTTGCCAGCCCTGAACCAACCCGCTCAACATGGGCCATGGCAGCACGGGCGAAAACCTCAACCATCGACGACCACTTTTATCAGCCTGCGGACGCCTTTTTTTCGGCGCATCGGCATCTGGGACTCACTTACGATGATGTCACCCTGGCGACCCTCTACTCCGAGATTTTGCCGCGCGACACGCAGCTCGACACGCAGCTGACCGAGGGATTGAAGCTGAACATCCCGGTGGTGTCTTCGGACATGGACACCGTCACCGAGTCGAAGATGGCGATCGCCATGGCCCTCAACGGCGGACTCGGCCTGCTGCACTACAACATGCCCGAGCGCGATCAGCTCTCCGAGGTGAGTCGCGTGAAGAATCATGTTCACGGGCTCATCCAGGACCCGATCCAGGTGACCCCCGACCAGGAGATCGCCGAGGTGCTCGAGATGATCGAGAAGCGCAAATTCTCGTTCGGCACATTCCCCGTTGTGGATCGGACCGGCAAGCTGATCGGCCTGCTGCCCGGCCATGTGGTGAAGCCGCGCTACGCGAAGCGGAAGGTGGGGGAGGCCCTGACGCCGCGCGCTCAGGTGCACACCATCCATGAGCGCGAGCTGGGCAACGATCCGATCGCGCGTGCGGACCGCTTCTTCAGCGATCACCCCGGGATCCACAAGCTGCTGGTCGTCGACAACGACGACCAGCTCAAGGGGCTCTTCACGATGAGCGACGTGGAGCGCATCACGCAGGAGAAGAAGGCGCAGTTCAAGCCGGCCCGCGACTCGCGCTTCCGGCTGATTTGCGGGGCCGCAGTGTCCGCCACGCGCAACGCCTTCGGCGAGCTCGATCGCGATAGAATCCTGGAGCACGTCGAAGGGCTCGTGGAGCGGGGCGTGGATGTCGTCGCCGTCTCGACGGCGCACGGCTTCAGTCGGGGCGTCGGCGAAACCGTGCGCCTGATTCGCGACGCGTTTCCCAGGCTGCCCATCATCGCGGGCAACGTCACCTCCGCCGCGGGCGTGGAGTTTCTCGCGAAGGCCGGCGCCAGCTGCGTGAAGGTGGGCCAGGGACCTGGATCGATTTGCACCACGCGAATCGTGGCCGGCGTGGGCATTCCGCAGCTGACCGCGCTCTATGTGTGCTCCAAAGCCGCCGCCGCCCGCCGCGTCAGCCTGCTGGCCGACGGGGGCATCACAAAGTCCGGCGACATCGTGAAGGCGCTCACGCTGGCCCAGGCCGCGCTCTGCGGCGGGCTGTTCGCAGGATGTCCGGAGGCGCCGGGACAGATCATGGAGATCGGCGGGAAGCTGTATAAACAGTATCGAGGCATGGGAAGCCTCGCCGCCATGAAGGCTGGCTCCGCGGCGCGCTACGGACATAGCAACGACGCGCCCAAAAAGGTCGCCGCGGAAGGCGTCGAAGCTCTGAAGGAAGTGTCCGGGTCGATCGATTCCATCCTGACGCAGCTCATCGGCGGCATTCAGTCCGGAATGGGCTATCTGGGCGCCACGGACCTGGGCGCGCTGCGAGCCAAGGCCCGATTCATACGGGTCAGCCCCGCGGGACAGCGCGAGGCCGCGCCCCACGACGTCATTGAGGTGAAGGCCACAGGCACGGCCTCCTGACGCGGCGTCCCCACGCGGGCTCTCGGATCACGGAGCGTGATGGATCCTGCCCTTCGCCTGCTTGAGCGCCCAGCGGATGCCGCCCAGGAGATGCTTCTGGTAAACCGGATTCTCCCACACATCCTCCCGATGCCCGAGCGAGGTGTAGAAGATCCGTCCCTTGCCCACCTCACGACACCAAGCGATCGGATAATCGCCCGGCGTGTTCTCATTGGGGTGCTTGTTGAGGCTGAGTAGACCATGCACACGGGGCCGTTCGAACGACTTCATGATGTAGATCTCGTCGTGGATCTTCCAGGACTTCTCCAGGTGGGCGCAGGCCGGGTGCTTGGGGTCCTGGTTCAGGCACTCGACGGTCGCTTGCGCGCCGTGCGTCAGAAACTCCGCGCCCAGCGCCTCAACGTAAGGATGGAAACCGTGAAACGTGTCCGAGGCGGAGTGCGTGCCGATGAACGCTTTCCCGGATCGGATCCAATCCACGAAAGCTTGATTGTCCGGCAGGGGCAGGTCGCCCGTGGTATTGGCGAAGACGACGCCATCGTAGGCCTTCAGCGATTCAGCGCTGAGCTTCTTCAGCGCCTCGGCCTGCTGCTTCACCCAGACGGCGTGCTTCGCCTCGTATTCTTTCGTGAGCCCCGGAAAAGCCGCCTCGGCGGCCTTGAGAGCCTGCTCGTCGGCGGCGCCGGGATTCTTGGGCGGCGCGGGCTTCTGTGGCGGCTGGGGTTCGTTGGGAGGTTGCCTCACGAAGTCCACGGTGAACGCCCCGCTCTCCGTCGCCAGCTTGGAGAGAACTTTCTCCGCCGTGGCGATGGAGCTGTGGCGGAATCCGGAGGTGACGGTGACGACCAGAAGCTTCTTCGGTTTGCCGGCGGCGCCTGCGAAGAGCGATGAGACGACGAGGAGCAGCGCGACAAGCGTGGCGCGACGAGTGATGTTCATAGGTTCTTGGCCGCGGACGCTAGCGAGCGACGATCTCGCCGGCAATCCTGGAAAACTGGTTCAACCATACCTCCGGACTCACATGAGCCTCCAGCCAGCGCCGTCCCTCGCTTCCCAGCCTCGCGGCTTCCTCCGATCCGAGTTGCGTGATCGCCCGCAGCCATGCTTCGCGATTTGCGGGCGGCAACAGCCGCCCCGTGCCGCCATCGACAACAATCTCCTTCATCCCGCCCATATCGCTGGCGAGAATCGGCCGCCGCTGCTCATAGGCCTCGTAGGCCACGGTGCTGAGCGGCTCGGCCCACAGGCACGGAAACACGATCGCGCGGCATGCGGAGACGAGACGCCGCTTGGCTTCGCCCTCCACCTGGCCGACCCACCGAACATTCGGTGGCGTCCGCGAGCGAAGCTCGTCCGCAAGAGGCCCCTGTCCGGCCATGATGAGCGTCTTGTCCTTCAGGGAGGGATCGCGCCAAAGATCGACGATGAATCGCACGCCCTTGGGCTCGATCATCCGACCCAGGAACAGGAAATGTCCCGCGTCTTGCGTCGGCGGCTGGGGCGGGCTGATATGCCAGCAGTGTCGAACGCTGTGCAGGCGATCCGTGAACCAACCGCCCCGCGCGAACACGCTCCGCATCTCTTCGCTCACCGCCACCCACGCCTTTACGGATTCATAGTCCCCTCGGCGCTGAATCCTCCAGTAAGCCAGGCTCAGCCAGGCGGTCATCATCCGGCCGTTCCAGCTTCCCGCGAGCGATTCCTTCCAGCGAAGCCAGGGATCCTCGGGTCGCAGGGATCGCGGCCCCGCGAAGAGGGATCCTCCCACGCTCAATGGACGATAATTGTGCAGCCACTGGATGATGGGAATGTTCTCCTTCAAGGCGCGGCGATAAATGCCCAGCGAAACCACCGGGATCACGTTGTGCAGCAGCCAGAGGTCGGCTTGAGCCTCGCGATGCTTCCCGACCAATGCGTCGAGCACAGGGCCGTTTTGGTGGAGGAGCAGCGCCTGTTTGAGCTTGGAGGGCGCGCCCGGGCGCTTCCATTCGTCGGACGACCTCCAAAACTGAATCACTTCGTGTCCACCGCGCCGCAGGTCGTCCGCGATGCGTCCCACCGATTTCTCCTCGCCGCCGGCGAGCAAGTACCGGTTGAACACCTGGATGATTCTCAGCGGCCGTTCCAGACTCATGAGCGGATGGAAACAGGTCTGGTCGCGACAGACAACGCCTCGGCTTTGGAGGTCCGGGGACGCGCTTGGGATACGTCCCAGCGGTGGGGCGCTTCGAGATTCATTCAGTATTGACGCGTTGACTCGGCCTTTTCCACCGGTCGTTCCGTTTGATCGCTGTTGAGGATCGTGTTGAATCTCACGTCGCCGGCCTTGACGGCCTTGACGGTGATTTTCCAGGAGACCTTGGCTTTGGGAGCGATGGAAGCGACGGCGCCATACCCGATCATATTGCCGCTGACCGACACCGCGGTGTCTCCCGTGCCGGCGACGAACTGCTGCGCGTCCTCGAGTTTGCTGACGAGCTTGATGTTGGTCAGCGGGGCGGTGCCCTGGTTGGTCACGAGGATTTCGTAGACCTCGTTGGCGCCCACTTCGACCGGATCGTGCGTGTCCGCCACTTCAAACAGCACGGCCGCGACGCCGCGGAACGCGATCGAGCTGGAGGAGGTCGCGGGCGCTGAGCACCCCGCGCTGGCGGTCGCGATCAACGTCGCCTGACCCGCGCTTGCTGAGATCACCGTTGCCCAGACCTCCCTGCTTTCGCCAATCCCCAGAGTTCCGAGACGCCACACGAGCCCGCCGCCCGATGCGCCGCCGCCGCCCGTGGCGCTCTCGACAATCGCGCCGGCGGGGATGAGCGCTTCAATAGTCGTGTTCTTTGCGGGAGCGTCGCCGCTGTTCGTGATCCGAAACGAGAAGTCGGCGGGGCGGCCGACGTAGCGCTCCGCCGGAGCGGTGGAGCTGAGCAGAAGCAGAGCTTGCCGGACCATGACGCTCGCCTTGGCCTGAGCCGTGGCGCCTTCGCGGCTGGAGGCCTTCGCCACGGTGTCGCATTTCCCCGCGCGGCCCGCCTTGAGCGCCACGCGGATCTCCTTCGATTCGCCTGGCTCCAGAGTTCCCATCGGCAGGATCAGACTCCCCTTCCCATCCGCGGACTCGAGACCGGGCGTCAGATCCTCCCGGATCTCCACATCATGCAGGGCGCGATCCCCAGCGTTCCGAACGGTGAGCGTCATGTTCACAGGATCGCAGGTGGCTGCCTCCGCCGGCAGCCTTTTCTCCAGCAGCAGGCCGCCGACCTGGGGCTCGGTCGTCTGGGTGGAGGCCTGAGGCGCCGTGACGGAATGGGGTCGCGACGAGGGTTGAGCGCAGCCTCCAAGGCTCAGGACCGTGGCCGCTATCGCCAGAAGGGCGCCCGCTTTGAGTGATTTCATGTGTGAACGTGCTTGGTGCCGCCGCTACACAATCAGCGGAGGGCGTTCGCTGCAATCGCGAAGAGACGCTGCGCGTGGCGGGCTCATCATTGCGAAGGCATCCAGTCCTTCATCCGCGCGATGGCGACAGCTAGCTTTTGCAGCCTGGGCGCCGCCTCCGCCTGGGCGATCGCGGGCTCGCAGTCGTCGGTCAGCGCCGCGATCTTCCGGAAGCCGTCGACTCCCGCGGCCAGCGAGCCGTCCCGATGTCCCGCGAGTCCGAGGCAGGGCTTCCCCAACGCCTGGCACAGGCGAAGGACTCCTCCCACTCCCTTCCCCATCATGGAGGAGGCGTCGATGCGGCCTTCCGCGGTGACGACCACGTCCGCGCGCTCGATGGCCTCGCGCAAGCCCGCCAGTTTGGCGAAGAGCTCAAATCCTGGAACAAGGGTGGCGTCCGCAAATGCCACCCATCCAAATCCCAACCCCCCCGCCGCTCCTGAACCAGGAAGGGCATGAACTGGAGGCCGCCGGTCATGTCGCTGAGCCACAACCTCGGCGAGCCTCTCCAGCGCCGCCTCCGCGGCTGGATAATCCTCAGCACGAAGTCCCTTTTGGGGACCGTAAATCCGGGTGCAGCCTTGGGGCCCCAACAGCGGGTTTTCCACATCCACCGCGACGCGGATGGCGCCGGTCCATCGGGCAGATGTCGGCGTCGGCGCGATCAACTCGCGGAGGGATGTCAGGTTTGTCCAGCTGTCGATGGACTTGCCGCGCGCGTCGAGGAACCGCCATCCCAGGCTGCGCGCCAGGCCAAAGCCCGCGTCGTTCGTCGCGCTGCCGCCGATGCCCACCAGGCACTCCGAGGCGCCCGCCCGGGTCGCCGCGCCCAGGACTTCGCCGAGGCCGAAGGTGTCGAGGTCGAAGGGGTGAAACTCGCCCTTGGGCAGCTGAGCCAGGCCGTTGACTTGGGCGGCCTCGATGATCGCGACATGGGTCTTCGGCTGAAACCACCACCGCGCGCGGCACGGACGATGGGCTGCGTCGACCGTGATCGCCTCTCGCTCCTCGGCCTGGAGAAGCTCCGCCGTGATGGCGCCAAACCCATCGCCGCCGTCGTTCATGGGCAGGAGCTCGAGGGAGTCGGAGGGGCGGGACTGTCGCCAGCCCGCCGCAATCGAGGCGGCCGCCTGGGCCGCGGTGAGCGTGCCTTTGAATTTATCGGGGACAATGAGCAATCGAAGGGACATCGCGGTCGAGGTTATTGAGTGTCGTTGTCGGCGGGCAGGGTGAATCGGAAGGTGCTGCCTTTCTCGAGCTCGCTGTTGACCCAGACTTCTCCTCCATGAGCCTGCACGATGTGCTTGACGATGGAAAGCCCGAGGCCCGTGCCCCCGGCCTCGCGCGATCGAGCGCGATCGACGCGATAAAACCGTTCGAAAACGCGCGTCCTGGACTCCACGGGAATGCCCATCCCGTCGTCCTCCACCCACACCTCCACGCCTCCCAGCGGCAGCGCCTTGGCGCCCACGCTGACAGCGCCGCCCGCGCGGCCGTACTTGATCGCGTTTTCCACCAGGTTGGAAATAACCTGCTGCAATCGTCCCCGGTCCGCAAACACCTGGAGAGCGGGATCCAGCCCATTCTCCAGCCTCACCGTGCGCTCCGCCGTGACGCTTTTGAGATCGTCGAACACCTCTTGCACGAGATCCCGCAGTTCGAAAGGCTGGCGGTTGAGCGCGATCCGTCCGCTCTCCAGACGGGAGAGCGTGAGCAGATCCTCAATCAGGTAGATGAGGCGATCGGTGTGCTTGCTGATCGTCTGCAAGAATCGCGCGCAGTTCGCGGGGTCGGTCATCGCCCCGTCCAGCAGTGTTTCGACAAAGCCCTTGATCAGGGCCAGCGGAGTGCGCAGCTCATGGCTGACATTCGCGACGAAATCCCGACGCGTTCGTTCCATTTCCTTCAGGCGGGTCATGTCGTGAAGCACCACGAGGTAGCCCTGGTCTCCTGAGAGGCGGCTGCCGTTGGCCTGCAGGATCCGCACGGGCGGATCTCCCAGCACGATCTCCATGCCTACAACCATGCCGACGGACTGGAGCTGCTTGGCGAATCGCGCGATGTCCAGGCTCTCAACGCCTGACGCGAGCGTGCGCCCCTCCAGGTCGCTCGTGACGTTCATGAAACGGCGGAACGCGAGGTTCGCCATCTCGATGCGGAGGGACACGTCCACGATCGCGACGCCCTCGAGCATGCTGTCGAAGATCGTCTGGCGTCGCGCCTTCTCCCGCTCCGTTTCGCCGCGATGGCGCTCCTCCAGCACTTGGCGCATCCGCTGCGCCTCGGCGAGCTGGGTCATCGCCTGCCGATGCCGTCGCCGCCACCCGAGATGGATGAGCAGGGCGGCGACCATCGAGACGCATGCGAGTGCGGGCCACATGTCCCGCAGCATGAACAGCTCGACCCTTCATGAAAAGAGGATTGGAGCACGGGGTCGCGTCCATCGCTTGCTCCCCATCGAGCGCTTCGGCATAATCGGCCGCTCATGAAGATGTCCGTCGCCTCTTTCACCGCATGAACATTGTCGTCGCGATCACCGGCGCCAGCGGCGCGCTCTACGCGCAGCGGCTTCTCGATCAGCTCGATCCAGCCGAGCACGCCGTGCATCTGGTGCTCAGCTCTTACGCGCCGCAAGTCATCGCCGAGGAGCTGCCCGACGGACTCCGTCTGCGCGACGGCGTGGAAAGCCACCACGTGAGGAGCATGAACGCGCCTTTCGCCAGCGGTTCGAACGCGTGCGACGCGATGGTGATCATCCCGTGCTCCATGGGCACCCTGGGGCGCATCGCCCATGGGCATGGATCGGATCTCCTGCTGAGGACCGCGGATGTGCAATTGAAGGAGAAGCGGAAGCTGATTCTCGTGCCCCGCGAGACGCCGCTCAGTTTGATCCATGTGAAAAACTTCGAGCTTCTGTTGCTCGCGGGCGCGACCCTGATTCCCGCCAACCCCGCCTTCTACCATCGCCCCGCGTCCATCCAGGACGTGGTGGATACGGTGGTCGCGCGTGTGCTCGATCACCTCAACGTTCCCAACCGTCTCTCGCCCCGATGGCGCGAGGAGGCGGACTGAGATCTCGAGGAAGCTGGAATGATTCAGGGGCTTCAAACGTTGGGACGGTGGGCTGAGTTCGTGAAGATCAGCCACACGATCTTCGCGCTGCCATTCGCCCTCGCTTCGATGGCGATCGCGGCTCGTGCCAGCCATGGCTGGCCGGGGTGGAGACTGTTCCTGCTCATCGTGGCGGCGATGGTCTGCGCGAGAACCTGCGCGATGGCTTTCAACCGGATCGTCGATCGCAAGTACGACGCGCTGAATCCCCGCACCGCCGGCCGGCATCTGCCCGCCGGCGCCATCTCCCTGCCGAGCGCCTGGACGTTGTGGCTGCTGAGCGCCGCGGGCCTGGTGGCCGTCTCCTGGCGGATCAATTCTGTGTGCTTCTACCTGTCGCCGGTCGCGATCGTTGTGGTTTGCTTCTACTCGCTCACCAAGCGGTTTACGAATTACACGCACGTCTATCTCGGAATCGCCCTGGCGCTCGCTCCCGTCGGAGCGTGGCTGGCTGTGCGCGGCTCCCTGTCCTGGGAACCGGTGATTCTAGGAGTCGCCGTCGTGTTTTGGCTCGTCGGCTTCGACATCATCTACGCCATTCAGGACTACGAGTTCGACCGGCGACACGGGCTCCGCTCGCTCGTCGTCGCCTGGGGGCCCCGCAACGCGCTGATGGCTTCGTTCCTGTCGCACATGCTCATGTGGGTGGTCCTCGCCGGATTCGGGCTGCTCGTCCGCTTCCGTCTTCCCTACTTCGTGGGAATGGCCATCATCCTTCTGTGTTTGATGTTCGAGCACTGGCTGGCGCGCCGGCGCAGCCTCAACTGGGTGAACACCGCGTTCTTCAAGCTGAACGCGGTGGTGAGCGCCGTGTACCTGGCCGTCACCGTCGCGGAGGTCGCGTTCCCCGACTTTTTTAGACCACAAAGGTGAACTTCATCCTTCAGCGCGCCAACAGCGATTTGCGAACCGTCCATGAAAAGGCGGCGGCGGGAGAGCGCATCTCCGACGACGACGCGCTCCTCCTTTTTCGCTCCCACGACTTGAACGCCCTCGGCGCCATCGCCGACGCGGTCCGCCAGCGCAAGGTCGGCAACCGGGCGAGCTACATCGTCAACCGATACATCAACTACTCCAACTACTGCATCCTGAGCTGTCAGTTCTGCGCGTTCTCCCGGAAAAAGAGGGACGCGGACGGATTCGAGCTGAGCGTGGATCAGATTGCGGCGAAGGCGCGAGAGGCTCTCGCGATCGGAATCACGGAGCTGCACATCGTTGGCGGGCTGCATCCGACCCTCCCCTTCAGCTACTACCTCGACATGCTCCGCGCCCTCAAAGCCGTGGACCCCCGTCTTCAGCTGAAGTGTTTCACGGCCATCGAGGCGTTGCATCTGGCGTGGCTGGCCAAACGAACGGTTCGCGACACTCTTTCGGCGCTGCGGGAAGCCGGACTGGACTCGCTCACAGGCGGCGGCGCGGAGATCTTTCGCCCCGCGGTGCGCTCAGCGATCGCTCGGGGGAAGGAGTCCGCGGAGGAGTATCTGGACGTCCACAGGACCTGGCACCAACTCGGTGGACGCAGCACTTGCACGATGCTTTACGGGCACGTCGAGTCGCTGGAGGATCGGGTGGATCATCTGCGACAGCTCCGCGCGCTTCAGGACGAAACCCGTGGGTTCACCGCGTTCATCCCGCTCGCGTATCAACCCGAGAACAACGAGATTCCCGTCAAGACGCGTCCGACAGGCTTCGATTCGCTGCGCACGCTCGCGATCAGCCGCGTCTATCTGGACAACTTCGATCACATCACCGCGTATTGGGTGGGGCTGGGAATGAAGCTCGCGCAGGTGGCGTTGAGCTACGGCGCCGACGACCTGCACGGCACCATTCTGGAAGAGCACATTTTTCATATGGCGGGCGCAACGACTCCGCAGCTGCAAACGGAGTCGGAGATGATACGGGCGATCCGCGAGACCGGCCGCGAGCCGGTCCAGCGCGACACGTTCTATAATGTCATTCGCGCCGTCTGATAGGGAGTGGCGTGGAGTGAAATGGAAGCGGCGTCCCCTCACTCAGTTTTGTCCCGGCCCCGGCGCGTTCGGCGCGTCCCGGGCTTTGCGGAGGGCCGCGCGTAAAAAAAATCCCGCTTCCACATCGTTCGCTGCGGAAGCGGGAAGGAAGGCTATCCGACCGGATCAGGGCTTTACGCCAGGGAGGGATTTCGCCGCGTTCTTGGCCGCCGCGAGGCCTTGGTCGATCTTGGACTTCAGATCGCTGAGGCTCTTCTGCTGCTCCGGCGTGAGCTTCAGGGACTCGATGGTCTTCAGCAGGTCCTGAGCTTCCTGGAACTTGCCCTGCCCGACCATCTGTTGGGCTTTGTCCAGCGCGTCCTTTGCCTGCGCCATGACCTTGCCGGCCGCGTCGCCGGCGGTGGAGGCGGCCTTGTCGAGGGCCGCGCCCACGGACTTGGAGTCTCCGCCAGGAGCCGCTCCGGTGGTTGGAGAATTATCGCCACAGCCGGTCAGTCCTAGAACAGCGACGGCGGCGGCCAGGGAGAAGAGTGTTGGTTTCATAAATAGGTGTTGAGTTTGTTAAGTGCGAACAACGGGCGGGGAAGCTAACGCCGGACTTCGCGCAATGCCAGCCTCGAAATCCGGGGCGCGCCTTCTCCGCTTATCCGGAGGCTGCCGCAACTTCCGGCTGCGCGCTTGCCTTGAGCCGGCGGGGTGTTTCAGATTCGCGCCGCATGCGAACCCACCGACACCCCGCCCGCTCGCTCGCCCTTCTCTTCTGCGTCGCTCTCGCTCCAGCCTATGTGGAAACACCGGCCCGGAGCGCCGCCCACCAATGGGTGCTGTCAGCGAATGAAAGCAAGCTCGACCTCATCACCGGCGTCTCGCGGGTTGTGGGACCGGAAGGCAACGACAGTCTTACGCTGATGGATTTCGCGCAGGTTCCGCCGTCCGTGGTTCATGTGCCGCACGTCAGCAATACCGTGCTCGGCCCTCCGTCGAATGTGAGCATCACCCCCGATGGGCGCTGGGCGCTCGTCTCCGATTCGATCCGCCTCGACCCCGCGAATCCCGGCAAATGGATTCCCAGTCGGTTCATTCATGTTTTCGACCTCGCGCAATCGCCTCCGCGCCGGGTCGGACAAGGAGAGTCGGGAGAGCAGCCCTCGGGACTGGCGATCGCGCCGAACGGCCGACTGGTTCTCGCCGCGAACCGGGCCGGAGGCTCGGTGACCGCGTTTCGTTTTGCTGAAGGACGGTTGGAGAAAATCCAGGAGATCGCCTTGGCGCTTCCCGCCGACGAGGTCAGCGACGTGGCGATCAGCGCCGATGGCCATCGCGCCTTCGCGAGCGTGAGGCTCCGCGGCTATCTGCGAGAACTGCGGATTGAAGGCGAATCGGTGACGGCCACCGAGCGGAAGTTCTCCGCCTACGGACGTCCGTATCGAATCCAGCTCACGCCCGACGGCGCCCTCGCCCTCACCGCCGGCGAAGGGTTTGGCAACGGAGGCGATATTGACGCGCTGTCGATCATCGACCTGACCGCCACGCCGCCTCGCACGGCGGAGCACGTCCCGCTTGGCCGCGCGCCCGAAACGGTGGAGCTGAGTCCGGACGGACGATGGCTGGCCGCGGTGCTGATGAACGGATCCAATCTGGCGCCAGGAGATCCATTCCACACCGATCACGGCCAGATTGTTTTGTTGGAGCGTTCGGGAAAATCGTTCCGGAAGCATCAGACAATCGATGTCGGGCCAATTCCTGAAGGCGCGATTTTTACTCCGGACGGACGGCATCTCGTCGTCCAGTGCCATCCGGAGCAGCGTCTGTGGGTTTTTGAAGTGAGCAAGCGAGGCCTGAAGGACACCGGCCTGCGGATTTCAGTCCCTGGAAGACCGTCGGGCTTGGGAACAATCGCGCGAGGGATTGCCGATGCTCGTGGAACGAAATAGGACGAAGGCCTCTCGCCCTGGATATCATGTCGTTCCTCTCGCCTCGCCATTGATTTGTTTGCTGAGGCGGGGCATCCTGCGATTCACATCATGAGGCGTTACTCTTTTCGAGTCGTTGCGGCGATCGTCGCCACACTAGGCCTTCTCATTGGCGGGTGCTCCACGTCCAGCCCGAGAGGATCGCTGGCTTCCACGAACGCGACGCCCCTGTTGTCGGTCCTCCAGAGATTCACGGCGGCTGATGTTCCTGCCGTGGGGCCTGAGGAGATGCCCATTGATCCGCCGCGGTGGATCGTTGCGACGAATGGATCCAGCGGCAGCCTTCCTGGCAAAGGCTTGGCTCAGCATCCGATGCTCTACATCGGCGAGGGCTGCAACAAAATGTTTCTCGTCAGTGGCGGCAAGGTCGTCTGGACGTACTCCACAGGGAAGGGCTGGGAGTACGACGACATCTGGATGCTCTCGAACGGAAACATCCTGTTTTCCCGCATGGGGTGGGCCGCCGAGGTGACGCCGCAGAAGAAAATCGTTTGGAGGATCGACGCGCCGCAGGGAACCGAGATCCATTCCGTCCAGCCTCTGGGACTCGACCGCGTGCTCGTGATGCAAAATGGAACTCCGCCCCGCCTCATGGTGGTGAACAAGCGAACGAAGGCGGTCGAGGTGGATCACGCCATGCCTCCCGCCGGGGGAGTTCACGCCCAGTTTCGACGAGTCCGGATGACGGCCGAGGGGACCTATCTGGTTCCCTTTCTCCAGATGGACAAGGTCGTGGAGTACGATCGGAACTTCGCCGAGATCTGGTCCTATGCCATCAAGAGTCCATGGGCCGCGATCCGACTTCACAACGGCAACACACTGATAACCGATGAAAAGGATATGCTGACTCGCGAGGTGAACGCGAGAGGCGAGACCGTCTGGGAGTTCAACATCAAGACCGACCTTCCGCCGGGCCTCGGGTTCTCCGCCTGCCAGACCTGCGTTCGATTGGCGAATGGGAACACCATCTTCTGTTCGCGAGGCAATGGGGGCACAAGCCCCCAGTTGGTGGAAGTCACGCCGGACAAGAAAGTCGTCTGGGCGCTCAATGACTGGCGGGAGCTTGGCCCGGCGACCGCAATCCAGGTTCTGAGCGAGCCGGGCATCCCGGAGCGCCCGGGCGATCTTCAGCAATGACACCGCGCAATCATGCTGGCGGTCGCCCCGCCCGCATGACCCGATCGCTGTGAACTTGGGTTCGTCATCATCAGCGGCGGTGAAGAAACGCCTGCGAACGTTGAGACCTCCCAACACCCGCTCCACGACTCCATGTCATGCGACTTGGGGGAGCCCAAACAAGGCCCAGGACTCACTGACGAGGGAGGCCTGCAGCGCGAGCGACCCGAGCCATCAACTCTCGATCTCCTCCGCGAACACAGTTTTTGAGAATCCCAAGATCTTCCGTTGACAGGTTTGTGCGACGCGCCTAGTGCTTGGCCGTTCAGCGTCGAAGAGAAAAAGCTCCGATCGGAGCAAGGAAAGGTAAGGGCGAGAAGACGCGCTTACTGGTTGAGCACCGAAAGAAAGAGAAAGCGAGATGATCGCCCCATTCTCAGTCGATCAAAGGAAGCACCACCCAAAGGCCGCAGCCCTCCGCCTTTCCGCTGCCCGCTGCCTCCGTTGCCAGCGTCGCAACCCGCACTCGCGTTCTAAAGCGAGCCCTGCTTCAGACTTTCGGCTGTCCTTCTCTCTTCTCCTTTTCACTCTTGGGTTTTGCCCCCTCAACCCCCGCCTTCCCATGAAAGCATTCCTGTGTCTTGGCCTTTTCTTCGCGACCCTCGCTCTCCCCGCTCAGGAACAGCGCATCCTTGCCAGGGGCCCCCATCATCAGAGGCTTGAACGCCTCCAAGTGTGGCAGGACGAGGCTGGCATCACCCGCTACCGCACCAACCGAATCACCCAAATCGCCGATTCCCTGTGCTATCTCACGGCCACAGGATGGGAACTCACGCAGCAAGAGCTCCAGGCTGCTCAAGGAGGCTTCTTCGCCGGTCAAGGGCCTTTGGGTGGAACGAGGTCGTGCAGCACGTTCCCTTCGAGCTGGCCGAACGAGCTCGGGCGGCCGTCACGTCTTCGGGGGCCGACGCGGTCGTCATGATCGGGGGTGGGTCGTCCACCGGCTTGGCCAAGGCGATTGCCCTCACGCACGGCCTTCCGATC
>JACQFQ010000065.1 GCA_016199985.1 Verrucomicrobiota bacterium
GATCACATAGCTGACGGTTTCGTTGGACGGGCACTTGGGCTCCGCCTTGATGTACTTGTCGGCGCCGTAGAGATCCGTGGTCGCCGGCGTATCGGTGCCGAGCTTCTTGTTCTCCAAGGCCCAGGTCGCTTTCGCGCCCTGGATCTGGCGCATGTTGTTGACACAGGAGCTCGACTGGCTGGCCTTGCGGGCCTTCACAAAATTGGGAATCGCGATGGCGGCCAACATGCCGATGATCGCGACGACAATCATGATTTCTACCAGGGTGAACCCCGACTTCCGTGATGTAATAGTCCGTTTCATACAACTCTTATCTCTTTTGTTTTTTTGGACGCCAGTCGTGAACACCCGGAGGACCGTTTATACTATTGCGGATCACTCTCACCAATCGCCCTCCAGGATCCGGCGCCGTGTTGATCAAGCAAGGACGCTGCCAACTCACTCAAATGGTCAAAAGGCCTCTAGAGCGGGGGTGTTCGAAGAGAAATCACATCGGGGCCGGGGCGCATGTCTCGCAAGCGAACAGCAGGCGCCTGAGAACGCAACTCCCCGGGCCCGGAAGAAGATCTTGCCCTCAGGAGTCGCGACATTAGGCCGCATTGCTTCATCGGTCCTTTGCCGAAAACCGGGACGACACTGACCTGCCAAGCTATCAGAACCGGGTTGCCACGGTCACCACTCCACTCGACAGCGTTTCCGACGCAGGGAAGGCTTCTGCAAGGACCCTCCGGGTCAGTATATAAACGAAGGAGGCCTGAAGCTTTCGCCTCAGGCCCCCGAAAAAGTGGTTCGTCTTCGCGAACCGATTGAGCGTTGGACTGACTTAGTAGGACGCGCTCAGCACGTGGTTGGTCTCCGTGCCGACGTTCGCGCACGTCACCGTCGCGTCCACGTTACCGATCACATAGCTGACGGTTTCGTTGGACGGGCACTTGGGCTCCGCCTTGATGTACTTGTCGGCGCCGTAGAGATCCGTGGTCGCCGGCGTATCGGTGCCGAGCTTCTTGTTCTCCAAGGCCCAGGTCGCCTTCGCGCCCTGGATCTGGCGCATGTTGTTGACACAGGAGCTCGACTGGCTGGCCTTGCGGGCCTTCACAAAATTGGGAATCGCGATGGCGGCCAGCATGCCGATGATAGCGACGACAATCATGATTTCTACCAGGGTGAACCCCGACTTCCGTGAAGCAATAATCCGTTTCATAACAACTCTACTCTCGTTTTGTCGCGCACGGCGTGAACACCACGAAGGGCGGGTTAATCAGTATTGCTGTTCACGTCACTTATTGCCCTTCGTGAACCAGCGCGGTTCACTCTTGAGCAACGCATGTGCCACGGGGAAGTTTCTCAAAAAGCGCGATGAAAACGGCGAAACCGCGAACACCGCTCCAGATCGCTGTCTTGATATGCGACACGGCTTGTCCACGGTTGCGCAGACTACGACTGCCCCTCCTCCCTCTGGAGGGTTTTGAGAATCATGATGGCAAGCTCCACCGATTCGAAGGGCTCCTCATTGCTGAGGAAGGTGGCGATCACGATCCTTTGAGAACAATTCAGGGCGAAGGTCGTTGAGAATCGGAACTCGCCGGGAGCCGGCTTCTGGCCCAGGCGTCGTGAGTCGGTGAGCGTCGCGTAAACGCCAAACGCCGTCTTCGAGCTGAAAGTCATGGCGCGAACCTGGCGTTCCACCGAGTCCTGGGCCAGCGAGCGAGCGCTGCGCGCGAGAATCAGCTCGAGTTCCTCCATGCTCTCTCCCGTGGATTCCTTCCCAGGAATCGCGGAGATCATCAGGACGCATGTGCCCTCCGAGTTCACCATGCGCAGCGTGTTGATCGGAAGCCCGGCCCTGATCTGCGCGTCCACCTGCCAACCCGAAGGCAATTCGAGAGTGAAGCGATCACCGCCCGAGGCGCGGAACGTCTCGCGCTTGAGCTGAAGGGTCGAGGTCTCGCAAGGCAGGAGGGACCCCAGGAGGAGGATCGTCGTGAAGAATGCGCGCGAATTCATGTCCCGGAAGCCGCGGCCGGTTCCGGAAGGCGCGGCTTACCTGAGGATGTAATCGGCGGCCTGGACGAGTCCTTCAGCGATGATCGCCCCCTTCAACCGTTCTCCAGCCGAGCGCGACACCTGCTCTCCGTAGCCCGTGCGCACGAGAATCGAGGCTTTCACGCCGGCGTTCCAGCCGCATTCCAGGTCGATCAGCTTGTCGCCCACCATGTAGCTCTCGGCAAGATCGAGATTGAACGCGGCCCTCGCGTCCCAGAGAAACGCGGGGGCCGGCTTGCGCCCGCGACTCGGCTGATCGGGGGCTTCGGGCGCGACATAGAACTCATCGAAAACGATTCCGTGCGGGGCAAGCACCGCCGCCATGTGAGCATGCACGCGAGTCACGTCGTCCATCGTGAAATACCCCCGCCCCACGCCTGACTGATTGGTGACCATCAGCAGACGGTAGCCTGCGGCCGAGAGCCTCCGCATGGCTTCAATCGCGCCCGGAAAGAAAGACACATCCTCCGGTCGATGCAGATAGTTCCTCTCTTCGATGAGCGTGCCGTCCCGATCGAGAAACACCGCCCGCGACTTCATGCGTCCTTCGCGGAGTCGACGCCATCGCGGATCAATGTCTTGAACGCGGCGATGCCTTCGTCAAAGGCCGCGGCGATGGGCAACACTCTCGACTTGGGAACCTTCCGCTTGAACTGCTTCAGATTCGCCTCCGCGGGCGGCTCGTCCATCTTGTTTGCGACGATGTAACGCGGCTTCTTCAGCAGGCCGGGATCATAAAGCTCCAGCTCCTGGAGCAATTGCCGGTAGTCGTCCCAGGGCTTGCGTCCATCCACGCCGGCCATGTCGATGAGCATCACAA
Organism: Verrucomicrobiota bacterium; assembly: GCA_016199985.1. Classification (GTDB taxonomy): domain Bacteria; phylum Verrucomicrobiota; class Verrucomicrobiia; order Limisphaerales; family UBA11320; genus UBA11320. Next base: position 2,864 of record JACQFQ010000065.1, read on the forward strand.
GGATCTTGCATCGCTCGATGTGTCGGAGGAAGGCGTGTCCCAGGCCCACATTGTTGTGAGCTCCTTCGATCAACCCGGGCACGTCGCACACAGTGATGCGGCGGTAGTCCTTCGGATAGTCGACCATCCCGATCTGCGGGGTGAGCGTGGTGAACGGATAGGGCGCCACCTTCGGTCGGGCCTGGGAAATCGCGGCGAGCAGAGTGGATTTCCCCGCGTTGGGATATCCGACGATCCCGACCTCCGCGATCGTTCGCAACTCGAGAAGAAACTCGCCTTCCTCGCCTGGCTCTCCAGGCTGGGCGAAGCGCGGCGCCTGACGACGAGAGGTGGCGAAGTTGCGGTTCCCCAAACCGCCGCGTCCGGATTTGGCGAGAACGAACTGCTGCCCGTGCTCGGTCAGATCAGCTATCCGCTCTCCCTTGTCGCGCGAGCTGTTTCCCTTCCGCTCGTTTTCGGCCTCCTGTTCCAGGTTGATCTCGTAGGCGATTTCGTTGCCGCTCCGACGAAAAACCGGCCGATGTCCCGTAGACGAGGCCAGCATCGGCGGCCGGGACTTGCCGTCGCTCTCGGAATCCCCCTCGCCCTCGGCATCGGGGTCCGACTCCGGGTCGACATCCTGCGCGGGCGCCGGCGTGAATCCCGGGATCGTCTTCGGGGTGAGACGCCAGACGATCGTTCCACAAGGCACCTTGACCAAAAGGTCCTTCCCCGCGTGCCCATCCATTCCCTTCCCCAAACCTGGATGGCCGTCCTCGGCGATCAGGCGAGGCGTGTAGAACTGTTGGATGAGATTGTTGAGGTCATGATCGGCCTGCAGAATCACATTGCCGCCCTGCCCTCCGTTCCCGCCGCTGGGGCCCCCTTTGGGGCGATACGCCTCTCGATGAAACGCGACGCATCCCTTCCCGCCATGGCCCGCGCGGGTGTAGACTTTCACCTCATCAATAAACATGGCGAAGAAGGGGTTGAGTGGATTCGATCGGCGCTGGAAAAGAAAAAAGGCGAGGTGCGGGACCTCGCCCTGGAAATCGTTGGCTGCGGAGAGTTAGTTCGCGGCGACGGCGGCATCGGGAACAATGTTCACGCGACGGCTGCCGTGATCGAACATCACCCTGCCGTTCGTGAGAGCGAACAAGGTCCAGTCACGACCCGTGCCCACATTCAAGCCGGCAACGAAGCGACTGCCCCGCTGGCGAACAATGATGCTTCCGGCCGTCACCAGTTGACCGCCAAATCGCTTTACGCCGAGCCTTTTGCTCGCGCTGTCGCGTCCGTTTCGAACGCTGCCTTGACCTTTCTTATGTGCCATATGTCTTCAGGGCCCCTGTCCCAACCACGCTTGATTGGCGGTCGGCGGCGGCCGGTAATAAAAATTGCGGCGAGTGGTTGTCGCTCTAGGCTTTGATCTCTTGAATCTGAACCACGGTCAGTTCCTGTCGGTGTCCCACGGTGCGGTGATAGCCTTTGCGGCGACGCATCTTAAAGGCGATCTTTTTCTCGCCCCGCTTGTGCTCGACCACCGACGCCAACACCTGGGCGTTGGGCAGAGTGGGCGATCCCACCTTCACCGCCCCGTCCAAGTTAACAAGCAGCACCCTGTCAAAAGTGACAGGTTGCCCGGCTTCCACAGCCAACCGCTCGATCTCGAGCTTGTCGCCTGCAGACACCCGGTACTGCTTTCCTCCGGTCTCTAAGACTGCGTACATAGCATTTATGTTTCCCGCGAAAAACGGACGCGCAATGTTTCAGATTGCAGGTAGGGTGTCAATGGATGTGTTGGAGAAAAATGCGGATTTGTCATCGTAGGACGATCAGGGTATGGAACAGGCGGCTGTGGCGGACAACCAGCCGGTGGCGCTCGTGAGCGTCCCCTGACCCAAAAACCGCGTGACACTCGAGACACATTTTGATGGTTTCCTGGAGCGATTGGTCGCTTTCATGAATGCCCCTGGGCTCCCGGACTCCATTGTCCCGGGAGCCCCGACCTTCAATCTCCTCAGCCTCGAGCTATTCTCGCTCCAGTTCACCTGGAACCCAGGCTACCAAGGGTTCTGTCGGGGTCGGGGCATCAAAAGCGTCGAACAGATCCGGGACCCGGGCCAAATCCCGGCGATGCCCACAACCGCGTTCAAGCAGACGCGATTGTCCTGCCTTCCGCCCGAGGCGGTCATCCGCGAGTTTCACTCGAGCGGCACCACCGAGCATCGACCCAGCTGCCACGCCCATTCCCATCAGTCGCTGGCGCTCTACGAGCGCTCCCTGACGCTCGGATTCCAGAATGGGCTCATCCGACAGCCGCCACGCAACGATTGCACGCTGATCAGCCTCACGCCTTCTTCCGGGATCGCGCCCCATTCCTCCCTCGCCCATATGTGCGAGGTGGTGCGCGATCAATGGGGCGACTCCCACTCAGGCTGCCTGGGACACACGGACGCTCAAGGCGCCTGGCTTGTTGATCCGGATCGGTTCATCCGATCCGGATCCCGGGCCATCGAAGCGAACCGACCCTTGGGCATCCTGGGAACCGCGTTCAACTGGGTTCATTTGCTCGACATGCTGAACGAACGTCGAGTCGAACTTCAATTGCCCTCCGGATCGTGGGCGATGGAGACAGGCGGATACAAAGGAAGATCGCGTGTCCTCTCCCAGCCCGGACTGCACGCGATGATCTCGGATCGTCTCGGAATCCCCGCCGATCATATCGTCCGCGAGTATGGGATGAGCGAGCTGAGCTCGCAGGCCTACGACAGAGTCATTGGGAACGCGGCGACGACGGGAACGTCGGCATGTTGCTTTCATTTTCCCCATTGGGCGCGGGCTCGAATCATCTCCCCGGAGAACGGCGGAGAGGTGGAGGAGGGCGCCATCGGAATCATTCAAGTGCTGGACTTGGCGAACGCGTTTTCCTTGATGGCAGTCCAGACCGAGGACCTGGGGCGTCGACGCGGCGGGGGTTTTGAGTGGATCGGACGAGTGGCCGACACCGAATCCCGCGGATGTTCGCTCCTGGCAAAGGCCGGTATATGAGCCGACCGCTTCCCAACTATTTCCTCGCCGACCTGGGCGCCGACGCCGCCCTGAGCCCCCAGATCATCACCGAGGCCTGTCAAAGCTTGCGGAGGAATCGGGAGCAGTTCCTGGCGCCGCGCTCCACCAACGGGCTGCTGCGGGTGCTGGCGGACCTGGGGGAAGCTTGGATGGATCCCGATTACCCCTTCCGCAAGCGCGCTCTCGAGGAAGGGCCGGAAGCTACGGGCTATTCAGCGCCAACGCTGACCGCCGGCCTCGATGGATTCTTCCGACAACTCACCACCGACAATATGCAGGCGCTGATTCAGCAGGATCTCGGCGCAGCGCAAAGGCTGGACGGGTTCTCGCAAACTCAAGGCGAGATCGGGGAACGCCGATCCGCCTGGGCGCGGGGCCCTGAGCTGATGGCGCATATCACCGCCGGCAACCTTCCCAATCCGACGCTCACGACGATCGTGATGGGTCTGTTGACCCGCTCGGCTCAATTCGTGAAGTGCGCCCGGGGCGCGGCCTTGATCCCGCGGCTCTTCGCTCATTCGATCTACGACGCGGAGCCCAAGCTCGCGGCCTGTCTGGAAATCGCGGATTGGCCGGGGGGATCCGAGGCCTTGGAAGCGGCGCTGTTCAATGAAGCGTCTCTCGTGACCGCGACCGGCGGCGACGAGACCCTGGACCTCATCCGCAGCCGATTGCCGCTGTCCACGCGATTCCTCGGATACGGCCATCGGGTGAGCTTCGCCTACGTGACCGCCGAGTCCTTGAACGGCCGCGGCGCAAAGAAGGTGGTCGAGCGGGCCGCCTTGGACGTGTCGGCCTGGGACCAACAGGGCTGCCTCTCTCCCCATGTCCTCTACGTTCAGCTGCGCGGCGGCATGCCGCCTGAGCAGTTCGCCGAGTCGCTGGGCGAGGAGCTGAGCCGCACGGAAGACGCAAGACCCCGAGGGAATCTGGCTGTGGAGGAGGCCGCGACGATCGCGTCGCGCCGGGCGTTCTATGAAGTGCGGGCCGCTCATTCGACCGAGACCCGGATGTGGTCCAGCGGCGCGAGCACGGCATGGACGGTGGTTTACGAAACGGATCCCCTTTTCCAATTCTCCTGCCTCAACCGATTCATCCACATCAAGGCCGTGAATGATCTGGGAGAAGCCTTGCGCCACGCCGAGTCCGTTCGCGGAAGAGTGAGCACTGTGGGGCTCGCGGCGGCCGTGGATGAGGCGCCGCCGCTCGCGCGACAGCTCGCGCAGTGGGGGGCGACGAGGGTTTGTCCGCTCGGACGCATGCAAAGCCCGCCGATCACCTGGCGGCATGACGGCAGGCCTGCGCTGGCCGACTTGATTCAATGGACCGACTGGGAGCAATGAAAATGGAACTCCGCAAGACCTTTCAATTCGAGGCCGCGCACCGGCTTCCCAAGCTCCCTGCGGAGCACAAGTGTCATCGACTCCACGGCCACAGCTTCCAGGTGGAAGTCGTGATCGAAGGCGACTGCGATCCGCAGCTCGGTTGGGTGATGGATTACTCGGAGATCTCCGATATCTTCCGTCCATTTTGGCGGCAGCTCGATCACAACTATCTCAACGAAGTGCCGGGGCTGGAGAATCCAACCAGCGAGAACATCGCGATCTGGATCTGGGACCGGCTGAAGCCGGGACTGCCGCTCCTCCGGGAGATCGTCGTGGCCGAGACCTGCACGGCCCGCTGCGTTTACCGCGGGCGTTCGTAGGCCGCGCTGAGATCCCTAAACCGTTGCAATTTCGGGGACGCTTCACCAATCTCCGGCCCGTGACACAACCGCTCGCCTTGCTGATGTATGAACGGCCCCTGCCCGGGAGCCAGTTGCTGCATCGGCTGCAGGACATGGGCTATCGGGTCGCCACCGCGCCCGCTCCGGAAGCGCTCGTGGACACATGCCGGCGGGACAAGCCAATCCTCCTCATCGCCGAGATTCCCCAGCGAGCCGACCGCGTTTGCGCGGCGCTGTTGCTGCTGCACGAAGCCGAGGACACCAGTCACATCCCCGTGATAGCCGTTGTGCCCTCCGATTCCGCGGACGCGGAGCAAGCCGCGCGGCGCACCGGGGCCAAGCTCGTGGTGCAGGATTCTGTCATCCTCGCCCATCTTCCCCAGTTTCTGGAACAGGCCCTCCAAGTCGACTGAGCCATGATCACACCAGCCGGCTGATCGACGTCGAAGCCGATTTTGTCACGCGATACGAATCCTCATCTCATGCAGCCCAACCTACCCGTAGTGAAGTTGAATCAAGGCATCCACGTGATGCATCTGTTTTATCGCGTCGATCGCGCGGTCTGGAGCCGTCTGGGCCCCGGGCAGTCGGAATCCGTCCGGACGCGACTCGAAACTCTGTGCCAGGCGAACGCCAACGCCAGCCATCCGCGCATTTCGGTCTTCGCGACCGTAGGGGGCAAGGCGGACATCGCGTTCATGCTCTTCGCGGCCGAACTGGGCGCCTTGGGGCAGATGCACAGGGACATTGAGCACGCGTTTCCTCCCGGCGCGCTGCAGACGGTTTACTCCTATCTGTCGGTCACGGAGCTCTCGGAGTATATGTCCACCGAGGAGGACCATCGCAAACAGCTGGAGCGCGAGAAGATCGTTCCCGAGTCGCCGGAATTCATGACGAAGATGGAAGAGTTTCGGAAACGCATGACGGAGTACTCGCACTACAGGCTTTATCCGGAGCTGCCCGACTGGGAAGTGATGTGCTTTTATCCCATGAACAAGCGCCGCTCCGGGTCGGACAACTGGTATTCGCTCGACCTCGCGACACGTCGTCAGTTGATGGGTGGGCATGCCCGGGTCGGACGCAAATACGCCGGCCGCGTCACGCAGCTGATCACGGGGTCCACAGGCGTGGACGACTGGGAATGGGGCGTGACCCTGGTCGCGCAGCAGATCGATCCCATCAAGGAGATCGTCTACGAGATGCGCTTCGATGAAGTGAGCGCAAAGTACGGCGAGTTCGGCGAATTCTACATGAACTTGCGGCTTGCCCCCGCGGCGCTCTGGGCGCACCTCCACCTTTGAAGGCGGGCTACGGCGCCTGATTGGCCGGCGTCGTCAGCCGGTAATAGCGGCGAGGAAGCGCCCCGGCCGGATCCACCACTCTCTCGACCCGATTCGTGGACCGGGCGGGTAGACTGACGAGAACCTTCCAGGGACTGGCTTCCGCGGTGGCGCGATAGAGGATCGAGTAGGTTCGATTCGACCGAGCCTGAAATTCCAGGCCCACCCCCGCCAGGGTGGAGTTGATGTTGTCCACCTTCAGATAGCTCAGGCTATTGGTGGGATCGGTGCCAGAAATGTACTCCGCCCGGTTGCTCATTGTATCCCCGTCGGCGTCCATCACGGCGTCCTTCGGGTCGTTCGGGTTCAAGTGATACCGGACCTCCCAGTCGTCCGGAATTCCATCGCCGTCGGTGTCCGGCAGAATGGTGAGCAAAGCGTCAGCGCTCGCCGGCGAGGGGCCGCCGAAATTCGTCACCACCACCGAGTATTTGGCGGAGTTGGCCGCCTGAACGTTGGAGATCGTGAAGAAGGCGACGTTTCCATCCAGGATCATGTTCGTGAAGATGATCCCGTTCTTGCGCCATCTGAAAGTGAGAGGGAGCGTTCCGTCCGCGACCGCGCTGAACGTGGCCGATCCTCCCTGAGGCGCTTCCAGGCTGAGAGGCGCCTGGACCACCACGGGCTTGATAACGATCGTCAACAACGCCGGCGGAGTCTCCACCGGCCCGACTCCGTCCCGGATCAGACAGGTATATAGGCCGCCGCTTTGAAACGTCAGCCCCTTCAGCGTGAGCGTGGGGGCGGTGGCGTTCTGAATATCGGCGCCATTGAATCGCCACTGATAGGTCAAGGGCGTCGTGCTCACCGCGCTGACGCTGAATGACACATTGGAGCCGAACACGGCGTACGTGTTCCCGGGTTGTCCGAGGACAAGCGCGGGCGTCAGCACATTAAGAAACGCGTTGGAGCTCACTGCGGCGCCGCCGTCGCCGTACACGACCACGCTGTAGAAGCCCGCTTGGGAAGCCTGCAGATTCGTCAACGCGAAAGCCGGGGACACGGCGCCCTGGATCGCCCCGCCATTGAATCTCCACTGATAGTAGATAGGCGCGTCGCTGGTCGCGCTGACCTGAAAGTTCGTGGCGCCGGAGACGAGCGCAACGGCGCTCTGAGGCTGGCTGGTGATCGCGGGCCGAACACCACCGCCCCACGCTTGACCAGGGGTGGATCGAGCCGCCACCCAGTGGATCGGATCGTTTCCGTAGGCGCCATCGCTGGTTCGCTGCAGCGAAGGCCCGCCGCCGTCGGCGGCCGACGGCCAGCCACCCCGGTCGTTGTATCGAACAAAATCCACCGTTATGAAATCCAGCTTCCCAGAGCCCGGCGCGTCCGGCCGCTGAAGCTCGAGCAGCTCGCCGCTGTTCCGCAACGATCCTGAGTAGGGTCCGAATACCGGCGCTTCCACGGGCACCGAATAGCGGCTCCGGAACGCGGCGGGATCGAGGTCCGTGACCAGGACGAATTGCCCAGGCTGCAGGGTGGTTCCCTGGGGGAAAACGAAACCGGCCCCGTTCAGCCTCCATGTGTTCGTCGGATGATCGACATCGAACAAGGGCAGCGGCGACGCGGAGATGTTCCGCAGCTCAACGAACGACGCGTCGCCGGGGGCGGGATGATATTGAATCTCCGTAATCACCACCGGCCCGATCCGCGGCCCGCTGTTCGCCGCCTCGGGGGTGGGGGTGATCTGAGCGACGAAATCCTCGTCGCCCGTGCTCAAAACGTATCGTCCAAAGGTCACCTTGTCCGCGGACGTCCCAAATTTGAAGCCATGACTGTAGCCCGTCAGATTCGTGCTCGCGTTCCCTGAGAAGAGGTAAACTTCATCGCCGCTGGCGTTCAGGCTGAAGGCGTTCGTCGAGCCCGCGGGATTGAACTGGCTTTCCGCAAAGGTCAGAAAACCGCCAGGAGGGATCACTGTCCCGTCCGCGATGCGGTACTTCTTGGGGAACGAGACGTCGTCTGTAAGGAACCAGCCACCGACCGCCGCGTCGGCGGATGTCGGATTATGGAGCTCGATGAAGTCGGGACCAGCCGCGTTGCGCGACATGACCTCATTGATGACCACGGGCGGAATCAAGGAGACGGGCTCGGGAGCGCCGGGGGAACCCCCCGCGACGGCGCTGGCCTGCCAGCTGGACGCGCGATCGGGATTGTCGCCGGCGCCCGGCCGCCGCAGCACGAGCGAGAAGCCGTAGCCGTCCGGCGTGAGCGGCCAGGGGGACGAATCATTGAATCGGAATGAAATCACGGTTCCGAGGAGATCGTGCGATAGAGTCAGCGTCTCTCCATTGTTCGAAAGCGTTCCGGAATAAACGCCGTTCACCACCGCGGCAGGGTACCGGGTTTGAAACGCGGCGATGTCGCGAACCAGCAGGAACGTTCCGCCGGCCGCCAGTTGAGTCCCGTTGGTGAAGCTGAAAGTGATCCCGGCCGAGAAGGAAAGCCCGGTGAGATCCAAAGGACCCGAGCCGAGGTTGCGCAGCTCAAGAAACTCGAATTCATCGCCATTCACCGACTTCTCGCCAACAGGATTGTACATGATCTCGCTGATCACAAGATCCCGGAAGTAGTCGGCCGTGGTGAACGGCGCCTCGACGATGGCGCTCCAGTTGGTCGAGTTCTTCACGCGCGCGCGGATGAGGGTATTGCCGCTGATGGTCAGCGGCCCCGAATACAGCTGCGCCCCTGGGGACAGCGCGCCGCCAATCATTCGCGGATCCGAGCCGTTCACGGTGAAGTAAATCTCTCCGGCGGCGTTCGTGTGCGACAAAGCGAGGGAGAATCCCGCCGAGACCGCCCCGCCAAACTTGCTCATCGTGGGCGCGGACAGAGCCGGATAGAGGCGCGCGGACTTGAACTGCTTCAGGACGATGTCGCTCCGCTGAGGCAGATAGGTTCCCAGAATCCAATCCCTCTCGCGGCGCCAGGCATTGATATCCTGGGGGGGCTGCAGATTGTCGTCCCCCCAGCGCGCTGTTTCCGAGAGCATCGCCAGCTCGATGCCATCGGCCAGGACGCGATACCGCTGGATCAGCGGGGCGGGCGTCAGAACGCCGCCGTTGAAGAAATGCTTCTGCACCCGATCCGCAAAGTCCATCTGGTACTCGATGATATTCTTGAGGAAGGAGTGGGGCTGCGCCACCCATTCCGCCTCAAGGCCGGACCTGGGCGAAACCATATCCAGGGGCGAACGATCCCGATTGTTGCCCATGGTGTTCTCGAAGTCCCACATGTAGAACTTGAACCCGGTGCTGTTCGTGGTCCGATCGCGACCGAACCAAAAGTTCTTGTTCGGCCAATCCCAGTTCCCTCCCCAGATGTTCGCGACCATGTAGTCGATATAGTTCTGCTTATCCAGATACACAGGATAGACGGGGTTGCGGCTGCCGTCCGGGGCGTTTCCTTGCAGTTTCTCGTAGTCAGTCAGGGTCTTGGCGGTGCCCGACACGCCCGTGAGGCGCCCCCAGGCAACCAAGTCGCCGTTCTTGATGTCTCCGGCGTTATTCGAGTCCCAGTTGAGAGCATCGCCGCCATAGTAGGAGGCGGAGAAATCCTCGTTCGGTCGCTCGCACAGCTCAAAGAGCCCCCAGTAGAGCCCATTCAGATAAAGGTGCACAAAAATCCCGTGCGTCGAAGCGTTCCCCATGAGTCGATCGAGGTCGCCGCCGAAGCGATTGCGGAGGAATTGTTCAGTGTCCTTCGCGGCGTCCCATGCGTATCCGTCGTTCGCCCCGGCTCGCAGGACGAGCGTGTCGAAATCGGCCACAGCGTCATCGGACTTGAAAATGTCATATCTCAGCCTGCCCGCGCCGTACGCGGACTTGAACAGAACGCGAAACGAGTGTTTGCGGGTGACGCCGGCCTGGCGGAAGTAGCCGCCCTGAATGCGCACCCCGCAGTTGGCCTGGAATTCTGTGACGCCATTGGTGTCGATCATTTCCATCGACGCGGGCCTCTCCCAATCCAGGCTGTGGCTTTCCGGATTCGAGTAGATCCCCTTCGCGGAGTCGAAGAAATTGGATATGCTTGTGGTGAGGAGCACCGATCGCAGGGAGCGCAACGAGGCGACCATCAGGGAGGCGTTGGCCGCGTTCGTGGTGATGCGTGGATCCATGGCGTAATCGGCGGTCCCCCCGGCCCAGGTGGCGGGATAACCCGCGCTGGTCGCGGACTTCGCGCTCTGCGCGACGACCTGGGCGGGGAAAATGTAGCTGTGGGTGTCCACATCGGAGGAGGTGTACCCAGGCTTCGTGGCGATCGCCCGCAGCGCCGTCGTGCGATCGATCCGAATCGGCCCGGTGTAAAGGATGCCGCTCAACGCGGTCGGAGCGGCGCCGTTCGTTGTGTAGCGAATCTGCGCTCCAGGCGTGGCCGAGGTGATCGCGACGTCGAACGGCGCGTCGAAAAACCCCCGATCCACGCTGAACTTCGTGTCCGCCACCACTCCCACCGTCCCGGGCTGGTTCGTCGCGCCGGGCGTAGGCTGGCTGAAATAGTTCGGGACAAGCACCGTGGGAGAGCGGCCCAGCAGCTGGGGGGAAAGCAGGAAGTCGTCATCGCCCGCGGCGATGTTCAACCCCTGGATCGCGAGCACATTGATCCCATCCTTCAGGAGGTCCACGGAAGGCGTGATGTCAAAGTCTTCGAACTGAATCGCCGCGGGATCCGGGTGCTCACGGACTGCGGTCGAGTCCCAGGACAGGGAAGCGGGCGCGTTGGCTTCCGCCACCTTCACGCCGTTCAAATACGCGACGAACCCGTCGTCGTACTTCATCCGAAGGGTGAGCGATTCGAAGGTGGGAAGATTGTCGAGGATCACAAGAAACGGAACGCGCACCAGCGCCGACGCACCGAAGCCCTTCATCGCGGACTGGACATCTGTCCGCACCAGGGATTTGAAAGTCAGCGGCGGGACGTAGGGCGCCACAACCACTTCGCCCAGGGACAGCACGTCCGCTTCGTCGGCGGTTCCCTGACCTCCGGTCCCGGAAAGGTCGGGATCCGGGGTGCGGGTCACGCGGACTCGTCCGCCCAGGACAGGGCCGCCAGTGATGTTGGTCAGGTTCAGAACAATCGTGGGCGGCCCCGACAGCCCACCGCCGCCCAACACATTCTCAGGATTCAGAAGGGCTGAGGTGAAATTCGTCGTCTTGCTGTCCAGCGAGATAATGCGGACGGTGATGTCCCTTAATCGGGATCCAAAACTTCCGTCGCCGCGGTTGTACAAGGTGATTTCGCCGATCAATGTGTTGGTCCCGAGGCTCACCTCCCAGGTGGCGGGCAAACGCTGGCCAGCAGCCGTTTGCGCGAAGTTGCCGAGGTTTCCATCCACCGCAAGGCCGGCGCTAAATGGAGGCGCGGTCGAAGACTGGGTCACGGATTTCCCCCGAGCCAGATTCGTCGTCGCCCCCCCCGCAAGACCAACAACCTGCCCGGCATCAAACCCCAAAGGAACAAGGCCCTCGTTCCACGCGGAGTCGTCGAAGGCCTGACTCGTCCAATCCGCCGGCCGATCCGCGTCGCGGGCCGGAACCCGCCACTTGGCGGCCTTGCCCTCCTCGACAAAAGCGACCGTGGTGGCCAAGGGGATCACTCCGTAGGAGACGTTCTGCAGCTGCGGCGGATAGGTGGGGGAGTAATCAAACTCAACGGTCAATCCATCGGGTCGAATGAGCGCGAGATAGCTGGCGGTGCTGTTGAGCTGAAAACTCGTGTGCAACTCGGCCCCCGCCACAGAGCGGTTCTTTCCAGACGCGAAGATGAGCATGAATTTCCCCGGCCCAATATTCGTGGCGGGGAACGTCCACTTCGCGAGATCAGCGGGATCATCGCTCAGATGCCACCCCGTCAGGTCCACGGTGGCCTGCGTGGGATTGTTGATCTCGAGCCAATCGGGGGAGTCGCCATCCTGATCCAACCGGCCTCCGACATTCGCAGTCAGGAACTCGGAGATGATCACGGATGGATCCGCGGCGGCCGGGAAAGAAAGCGCGGAGAGGCCCAGCCACACGACAAACGAGGCGTACCAGAGACGGGGGGCAAGATACTTTTTCACAACTTGATAAATCTTTCGGTCCGAACGCAATCAGGCGAACGGAGAACACAGATAGCCGGTCAAGGGCGAAGAAGACGTTATACCGATCCGTGGGTGTCAGGAAAAGAAAAAGCTACCCCTCGTGGAATGAAGACCAAAAGAGTTCTGGACAACAAGCCTATCGGTGTTCAAACGGCCCCCCGATTCCGACGGTGCTCGGGGGATGCGCTTTGTCCGCGGGCGCGCGACCACTCGGAGCGAAACATCCGTCGTGGCTCAGGACAGAAGCTAGGGAAAATGGCCTGGGTCCGAAGGACCTGCTAAGCGTCGCCACCGCCGCCGCCGCCGTCACCGCCGCCGCCGCTGTCGCCACCGCCCCCGCCAAAATCTCCTCCACCGCCACTGTCAACATCGCCCCCGGAACTGGTCCAGTCCCCTCCCACGTCGGAGGGCTGAGAGTCCGAGTGAGTCGATCCAAACCCGTCGGACGCGCGCGCATCGCCGCCCAGGAAGCGATCATAGAGCCAGCTTCCCGCGATCGCCCCTCCGATGCCACCGAGCAGGCTCGAGAAAAACCCGCCGCCGCCGCCGTATCCGTATCCACCGCCCATCCCGCCCATCCCCGGCGCTCCGCCGCCCATCCCTCCGCGAAGCAATCGCACGACGAAGCCAACAAGCATGATGCCTCCGAGCACAAACACTCCAATCACAATATACGAGCCTATGGAACTCCCGAACGACGAGGATCCTCCCGGCGCGTCCTGACGCATGGGCGCGGCCGAAGCTGGAGACCGCAGAGTGGATCCACCCTGGAGATTGCCGCGGAGCGTCCGTTCGACGAAGGCCACGCCTGAGCGAAGTCCCTCGTCGAATTTGTCCTCGCGGAAACTGGTTTGTATGACACGAACAAGCTCATCGCGGTCCGAGGTCAAAAACGCGCGCTGGCGGGTTGCCTGGCCGATCCCGACCTGGATGCGATAACGATGGGGAGGCGGCTCCTTCATCACGAGGACATAGATGCCGTCGATCCGCGCCGACTGCGCGCGGTCGCGAACGAAGCCGGAGAAGAACTCCTCCCGATTGCGAGCATAGTCCTCCTTCCGGTTCTCGGGAACTCCCGCAAAGGTTTCCACGACGAGATCCTTCCGAAGATCCCTTTGAATCCGGCGGACGGCGTCATCCGCCTGCTTCACCGCGCTGGGTGAGAACAGGCCGGCGCTGTCGCGGACTTCGGGACCCACGGCCAGAGCGGCGCCCCCGCCCAGCCAGCAAGCCGCCAACACCCCGATCATCAGGAGTCCACGATGCGCGTTTTTCATGGGCCATTCATGGCCGAATGCCCCGCCTTTAGCGAATGGTATTTGCATGGCGCACACCATAGGGGCTCCTGGCGGTCTGTCTTCAGTCAAAATCGACCCCGGGATAGGCCAGTTTCCTGAAACCCCCGCGCGCCGCCCGGTGTCTTGACTTCAGCGTCCTCGGATCGCGCTTGATCATGAACTCGAACAGCCCGCTGCCCCCCTCCGCCGACCCCCTCCAGGCCCCGCAACCCCGCCGTGAATTCCTCCGAGCCCTCGCCCTCGGCGCCGCGCTGTCCCCCTGGGCGCCTTCCGCCCTCACCGCCGCCCCCGCTTCGACTTTTTCGCCCGCCCCGCGCGACTACCGCGGACCGAACGTGATCCTGATCCGCTTCGGCGGCGGCGTGCGCCGACTCGAGAGCATCGATCCTCAGCACACCTACGCGCCTTGCTTCTGCCACGACCTCATCCGCCGTGGCGCTCTCTTCCCCCAGATGGCCATCGACTCGTTCTCCCAAATCGAAACGAGCCACGGCCAGGGCACGCTCTACCTCCTCACCGGCCGATACGACAAATACAAGGACATCGGCGGGAAGTTCCTCGGCCAGCGCTTCGAACCCAAGGTTCCCACCCTCTTCGAATACCTTCGCAAGTCCTACAACATCCCCTCGCACCAGGCGCTTCTCATCAATGGCGAGGATCGGAAGGACGAGGAGTTTTACAACTTCAGCAACCACACGCTCTACGGAGTCGACTTCCGATCCGCGACCCTCAGCCTCCACCGATTCAAGGCTTACCTCCTCCGACGTCAACTGTCCGAGGGAGGCCTTCGAGACAAGGAGGTCGCGGAGAAACAGAAGGAGCTTCTGAAGCTGGAGTCCCTGGATTACCGAACTCAGGGGAAGGATCGGCAATCTCCCGAGATCGAGAGATTCTGGGAGCGCTGGCGCGGGCATTACGGCGAGGCGGGCCTGGTGAATCCGCGCGGCGACCGACTGCTCACCGATCTCGCGCTCCGGGCCCTCCAGCAGCTGAAGCCCCGGCTGATGATGGTGAACTACAATGACCCCGACTACGTGCACTGGGGCATCGCGTCGCATTACACCCGCGGCATCACTGTGATTGACGAGGGCATCAAACAGATTGTGAGCGCGGTCGAGGCCGATCCCGCCTACCGCGACAACACCGTGTTCGCGATCGTTCCCGACTGCGGACGCGACACCAATCCCTTCGCCCCCGTGCCCTTTCAACATCATTTCAACTCGAAGTCGGCGCGCGAGGTCTTCGCGCTCTTCTTCGGACCCGGGATCGCGAAGGGCGTGGTCGTGGATCGGCACGTCGAGCACATCAGCGTCGCCTCAACGATCGGCCACCTCATGGGCTTCAAGGCCGAGCACGCCGAAGGACGAGTCCTGGAGGAGGCAATCGCTTGAGCGCTCCCGGCCCCCTGCCGCCGCCGTTGCCCTCGGCCGCGGCCCAGGAGGCGACCGCGCCGCTGGAGTTCGCCCCCCCCACCCTGTTCCCTCGTCGGAGTCGGACGCGACGAGCCCTCTCGATGCTCGGGAGAAATCTGCTGGGAATGTTCGCGGTCCAATCGATTCTGGGGGCCCTCATGGCGCTGGGCTGGACCGCTCGATCGATGCAACGGGAGGGACACAAGGTCTGGGCTCGCGGGAGCGGACTCAAGGATTGGCCGGAAGCGCTGGACGCCGTTCCCGCCCTGCGTCCCTGGGCGCACTGGCCGACATGGCTTCGCGCCCCGGCTCAAGAGCCCGAAGCGCCGACGGGAAAGACCGGCCGCGCGAGGGCCTGGCTCAGACGCCATCTTGGGGGCGTGCCGCAACATCTCAAGACCGGCGCCCAGATGCTCTTCAACACCGCCGTGCTGGTTCTGCCTGCGACGGCGATGATGCAATTCGCCTGGTATGACGGGTGGAACAACTCGTTTAACAAGGGATACGAGCAGGCATTTGTCGGACCCTTGATCAGCGTGTTCGCGATCCTGGGATTCATCGCGGCGATGTTTCACGTCCCTTTTGCCCAGGCGCGACAGGCCCTCTCGGGCGACTGGCGTCGCTTCTATGACTTTCGGCTGATCCGGAAGCTTGTTCGTCGCGCCTGGCTCAGCAGCGCGACGCTCGCCGCAGCCTACGCCCTGCTCTGCGTGCCGCTCACGGTGATTCGATCCCTCCCGACGTTCTTCCCGCAGTTCAACGCCCATCTCCCGAGCTACACCGAGCCCCAGCGCATTCACCTCCTGAACCAATACTTCTTCTTCACCGCGGCCGTCTTCTTCCCGATCTTCGTGTCCTTGCATCTCAGGGCCGCCCGCGCCTACGCGGCGGCGCTGCTTTCGGCGGCCCAGAGCGGAGCGGTTTCCGAAGGGGACCTGGCTAAAAGCGAGTGGCGGATGATGAACACGCTCGGACTCCTCAGGCCCAGAGCCCCGGAGGACCCCCCGGCCTGGAAGCGCGCGGCGCGGTGGTTCGCGACGCGGACCGGTCAGGCGGCGGCGGTGATCCTCGTGTTTCTTTGCTGGTTCCTGGTGATCGGGCAGGTCTACGTCGGGGAGTTCTTCCTCTATCATCCGCGAACCGGTTTCCTGAACCACCCGGTCATTCTTCTCCCCCTGCATCATTCTCTCCCCTGATTGAAGATCCTGTTCGACGGATTGAAGAACATCGGGTTTTCGTACGTCGATCCTCCTGGACTCGATCGCGACCGGACAGAGCGTGCCTCAATGCCGTGGATTTCCGCGAATTTTCCGGAAATTTTTTGACCCTTCCCTCCTCGCACGCTACACAGTGTTCCGCGCCGCCGACGCGGCCGCCTTTCAATGCACGTCCCGCTGATTCTATTGGCAGAAAACGACCTCGCCTACGTTTGGCATCAGGCCACGCCCGAGGCCAAGGTCATTATCGTCGTTCTTCTCTTCTTCTCGATCTTCGCCTGGTCAACGATGGCGCACAAAGCCATCCAGATGCGCCGCGCGAGAAGGCTCAACCATTTCTTCGAAGCCGAGTTCAAGAACCAGCAGCATGTCCTCGAGGTCTACGACCGCCAGGTCCAGGTGAGCGACTGCCCCCTGTTCATGGTTTATGAGGAGGGCTGCAGGGAGCTGGATGTTCATCTCAAGAAGAGGGAGAAGGAATCCGCGCGAAAGCAGTATGTCTCGCTGAAAGCGATCGAGCATGTGAAGCGCATCTTGGAATCCGCCGTCGCCCGCGAGTCGTTGCGCCTGGAGTCGGGGCTCATCCTGCTGGCGATCGCGGTGAGCGGCGCTCCGTTTCTGGGGCTCCTCGGCACGGTGTGGGGCGTGATGAGCACCTTCAGCGGCATCGCGATGAAGGGCAAGGCCGACCTCGCCGCGATGGCGCCGGGCGTGTCCGCGGCGCTCGTCACCACGGTCGCCGGACTGCTCGTCGCCATTCCATCGATGTTCGGATACAACTGGCTGGTCCATAATCTGCGCGTCGCGACGGTGCAGCTCGACAATTTCGCGCAGGAGCTGATCTCGAAAATCGAGACGGAATACCTGAAGGAAGAATAGCCCGGACCGGAACCTCCATGCGCCGATTCTCACAACGCAATTCGCTGGTGACGCTGAATGAAATCAACATCACCCCGCTGCTGGATCTCGCCTTCGTGCTCCTGATCATCTTCGTGATCACCACGCCGATGCTCGAGCAGGGCCTGGACCTGAAGCTTCCGGATGGCGGAGTGAAGGACAGGAACACGGACCGCGTGGTGGTGAAGACCGTCGACATCAGCATGCAGGGCACCTACTACTACGCCCACAAGCCGCTGAGCCTGGAGGCGGTCGAGAAGGCGTTGGTCGAGGCGCATCGCCAGAACACGAACATGATTGTGTATATCCGGGGGGATGAGGGATCCCCCCTGAAGCATTGCATCGCGCTATTGAATAGATTGCAGGAGCGTGGCATCAAGGATTACTCGTTGCGCACGTCAACACCCAAGAAGTAGGAAACGAACCCTGGCCCGGCCGCCGGGCCTCGAAAGGGCGCACAACGCCCAACCGCTCGATGGATCGATCTCAACAAAAGTGTCTGTTCGCCTCCGCAGGAGGACATGTCACACTTTTTCTGATCTTCGTGTTCGGCTCGGCGTTCCTCATCTCGAAGCCCCCCGTCGATGACCTACCCACGGTTCATGTCTACCCGACTGCATTTGTTGACGCGTTGGTGGCGGGCGGCGGCGGCAACCCGGACAAGCCACAAACCGATGCTGTGCCCGGAGGCGCTCCACCGCCCCCGATTCCCTTGACGCCCTCCGATCCGCAACCACCGGTTCCTGAGCCAATCGTCCAGAAAGTCGTCGACCCGCCCCCTGCGCCTCCCGAGACTCCGAAGAAGGAGGATAAGCCTCCCACACCAGAAAAACCGATATCGCCACCCAGGCAAACGCCAGCAAAGCGCCCCGACCCCAAGACCACGCTCAAAGACACACCCAAGAAACCCAAGGACCCGGTGGAGAGACCGGTGACCGATCCGCCCAAGACCAAGCAGACGCCTCAACAGATCGAAATCGACCCGACAAAAACGGTGGTCCGCAATAACGAGGACACAAAGAGAAGAGCCCGTCAGAAGGCCCAGGAAGACGCCGACTTGAAGGCGCGGCAAGAAGCCTACGAAAGAACGAAGGCCGCCACCGATGCCCGCAGGAGAGCCTTTCAAGAAAGCTTGGCATCGCTCGGAACAGGGTTCTCGAAGGACAAAGGCGTCGCGGTCGAAGTAGGCGGGCCCGGCGGCGAGGCTTACGCGAACTATGGTTCCTTTGTGAAGCAGGCCTACGACAGCGCCTGGATTGTGGCTTCGAGTCTGGGGGATGACGACGTCACGGCGGAGGTGACTGTCGTGGTTCTGAAATCCGGCGAGATCGCGAGCGCTCGCATCTCCCGCCGATCCAGCCTTCCCGCCCTGGACAAAACCATCGAAACCGCGCTCAGTCGTGTGAAGCGGTTTCCTGCCTTCCCCGAAGGGGCGAAGGATGAGCAACGCACTTTCCGGCTCCGATTTAATCTCAAAGCAAAACGATCCACAGGATGAACCTATTCTCGCATTTTCGAGGCGCGCGCCTCTGGGCGGCCACAGCCCTGCTTCCCCTCGTCTTGACCGCTGCCGACCAGGACCTGGGTGACATCAACCGCCCCGGAGGCGCCAACCTTTTCGCCAAACCCATCCCCGTCTACATCACCGGCTATTCCGGCGAGGTGGACTCCGTGCTGAAGAACGATCTGTTCTTCATGGGCATGGACTCCGTGCCTGAGGCGCAGGCCAACTACATCCTTTCCGGCAAGTTCGACGGGAGCCAGATCGAAGGCTCCCTGATGGACAAGGTGAACAAGAACTATCTCACCCGTCAGGCTTTCCGCGGCGGGAACGCCCGGGTGCAGGCGCACACACTCGCCGACACCATCGCCGTCGCATTGGCCCGAGGCCCCGGGATTGCGCGCACGAAGGTCGCGTTCAAGGCCAAAAAGGGGCAGGTCAGCGAGGTATTCATCAGTGACTACGACGGGTTCAACCTCCAGCAGGTCACCCAGGACAGCACGCTGACGGTGGCCCCGTGTTGGGCGGGGCGCGAGGTGCTCTACTACACGAGCTACAAGCTGGGAAACCCGGACATCTACTACCACAAGCTCACCACAGGCGAGCGTCATCCGATCGCCCGGTATCTCGGACTCAACACCAGCGCGGCCGTGTCGCCGGATGGGCAGCATGTCGCGATGATCCTGAGCAAGAGCGGCAATCCAGAGCTCTATGTCAGCGATCTGGGCGGGGGCAATCTGCGTCGGCTGACCACCACACCGCAGGAAGAATCTTCCCCGTGCTGGTCGCCGGACAGCCGTGAGATTTGTTATACGTCGCGGGCGAGCGGCATCAATCGGCTGTATCGGATCAGCGCGGAGGGCGGCGCCCCACGTCAGATCGCGACGATCGGCGCGAGCAACTGCACCGAGCCCTCATGGTCGCCCGACGGCAAACTCATCGCCTTTACTTCCCAGGCCGGCAGCTTCCGCGTGTGTGTTGTGGAGGCCAAAGGCGGGGAGGCCGTCGTGCTCGTGGAGGGGGAGGATCCCTCCTGGGCTCCGAATTCCCGCGCGATCGCTTTTGTAAAACGACAAAATGGAAACCGTGTGCTCTCTCTGCTTGACGGTTACAGCAAACGCACTAAGGATGTCGCGCGCGTTTGGGAGAGCACCTCGCAACCGAGTTGGTCTCGATAAGCTCTCATCTCCACCAGTGGCATGAAAAAGAACATCTCTAATTTTTACCGGTTGGTTCCGGTACTCCTCCTCATCGTCCTCGTCTCCTCCGGCTGCTCGCGCCGAAGCGTCTATGGGACTGCGGTGCCTGGTCGCAACACCAATGTGGGCGACGATGGCACAGGCGCCCGCCCTCCTCGAACGATCGACAACGGACCTACCATCGGCCCCGGCACGGGTGGAATCACCCCGACTCCAATCCCGGTCGTCGAAGGCAATGTTCCGAACGCCGACGATGCGGGAGCGCGTGACAAGTGGGACAACGCGATTGAGGACCGGTCGAAGTTTGAAACCCAGACGGTTTACTTTGATTACGACAAATTCAACATCAAGCCGACTGAGGTGGAAAAAATCCGCACCGTCGCCACGCACATGAAAGCGAACGCCAAGCATCTGGTCGTTGTCGAAGGCAACTGCGACGAGCGCGGCACCGAGGAATATAACCGAGCCCTCGGCGAGCGACGCGCACAAGCCATCCGTGAGTTTCTCGCTCGCGAAGGCGTCGCCCCGGACCGTGTTCGCACAATCAGCTACGGCGAGGACCGTCCCGCTGAGAACGGCCATACTGAGGCGGCTTGGTCCAAGAACCGCCGCGGGGTCTTCGTCCTGATGACGCCGAAGTAAAAACTCTCAACGACTTCCTCCATGACGAGCTACTGCACACTGGCGTTTCTAGGCTGGCCTGAGATCGTCGCGATCCTCGTGATCGTGATGGTTCTATTCGGGGCCAAGAAGCTTCCTGAACTCGCCCGCGGCCTCGGCAGCGGCATCAAAGAGTTCAAGAAAGCCTCCAAAGACGAGCCCTCCTGATATCTTTGCGAGGTAGGGCGAGACGCCGGCGAACCCCATTCACAGCCCCACGGGTTCGAGGATCGAGAGCGTCCAAACGTTCTCGGCTTCCCATCAATGCGCGGCTCCCGCCGCCCAATGCCGGAGCGATTGCGTTCGCGACCGGGATCACGCTACGTTCCGTCCATGGACGTCCTCTACGTAACCGCCAACGGGGAGAAGCGCGCCGCCGCGCTCCCTTGCTCGCTGGAGTCGTTTCTCGAAAGCCAGGGCCTCCGCCCCCGAAGCGTCGTGGTGGAACTGAACGGCGAAGCCATCGCCCCCTCCGAATTCACAACTCGAAAGCTCCAGTCCGGGGATCGGTTGGAAATCGTGAGGATTGTCGCTGGGGGCTAGGCGGGCGCCTCGGCTCAGGCTTCGCCTGCCGCCCGACCTTTCGCGTCTGAGAATGCGGAAAGTCGCGGGGCGTCGCGCTCCAACGACCGCTCCCGGGTTGCGCTGAAACCATGGAAGAGCATAGGATTCCTCCCGACATGGACCAATCGATTCTTCCTCGAATGCCGTTGTGGGTGAAGATGGCTTTCTTTTTGGGCGATGCGCTGCTGCTGGGCGTCGCCCTCGTCATCACCTTGGAAGCGCCTCACCCGCTGCCCCTCAACCACGCTCTTCTGCTCACCGCCGCCGTCGCCAATGGCGCGATCCTCTTCGTCATCCCCTTCGTCCTGGAATACAAAGCGACCGTGCGGCTCTACGAGGCCGCGGAGCTCCGGACCGCCGCCGAGCAGTTCGACGAACTCGCCGAAACGCAGAGGTTGATCCATCAGGCCAGCGGGCAATGGCAAACCGTCCAGGAGCACTGCAACAAGGCCGTCGCGGCCGCAAACGAGATTGTCGGAAGGATGTCCATCGAAAGAAAAGAGTTCGAGACGTTCAGCCAGCAGGCCAGCGACTCCGAGCGCGCTCATCTGCGACTGGAGCTGGAGAAGCATCGCCGGATGGACGCCGAGTGGCTTGAGGTGCTCGTGTTCATCTGCGACAACGTTTACGCGATCCACCAGGCGGGATTGCGGAGCGGTCAGCCCGGCTACGCGGAGCAGTTGGGGAAATTCCAGCACATCGTCCGCGACGCGGTCCGACGCGTCGGCCTCACGCCGCACGAGGCCGGGCCCGGCGAACTTTTCGACGATCAGAAACACCAGGCCGCCGATCCGGCCGAGGCCATTGCCGCCGGCACGCCCATCGCTGAAACCGTCGCGACCGGCTTCACGTTCCAGGGCCAATTGATTCGCCGCATCATCGTCGCGCCTGAGGTTTCGCCCAAGACCGCCGTCTGAGAACGCCTGACGGGCGGCTCAGTGAAATCTGGACGCGCTTGCGATGCCTGGAGCAGTCTCCCGCGCATGAACCGACAGCTTCTTCTCACTGTCATTGCCCTCGCGCTCTCGTCCACGGCGCAAGTCGAGTCAGCGACCCTTCCCGAAAACCTCGTCGCTGAAGGCATCCCCGCCGTGTCCGATCCGGTCCGGGCCTCCGCCGCTCGCTATCTGGACTTCCGCGCGGCGGCCTTCCTGGGCTGGCATCCCAGCCAGCGGGCCATGCTCATCAGCACGCGCTTTGGCGATGTTCCTCAATTGCATTGGGTGGCCCAACCCATGGGAGCGCGCAAGCAGCTCACTTTTTCGTCCGAACCCATCCGCGCGGGGGCGATCCGTCCTCATACCGGCGATTCGATCGTGTTCTCCCAGGACGCCGGCGGCGGGGAGTTCTTCCAGCTCTATCGGTATGACTTCGCCGGTGGACGCACGACGCTGCTCACAGACGGCAGGTCGCGGAACTCCGGCGCCAAGTGGTCGCGCAGCGGACGCTGGCTCGGCTTCACGTCCACCCAACGCAACGGAAAGGACAACGACCTCTTCGTGATAAACCCCGACGATCCCCAATCCGCGCGAAAGGTTCTCGAAGTGAAAGGCGGCGGATGGCAGATCGAGGACTGGTCCTGGGACGACCGGCAGATCCTCGTCAGCGAGCATGTGTCGATCAACGAAGTCTGGCTCTATCGACTCGATGTGGCCACGGGCTCGTTGACCCCTTTGTTCGTGTCGAGGGAGCGACCGGCGGCTTATGGAAGCGCGGTGTTCGATCGCGATCCGCGATTCCTCTACTGGACCACGGACGCCGCGTCGGAGTTTCAGCAGCTCTTTCGAGTGGAGGTCGCGACTCTCAAGGCCACGCCGCTGACGAAAGCCCTCCTGGGAGACGTTGAGGAAATCGAACTGTCGCCTGATTCCAAGCGGATCGCGGTGGTGGTCAACGAGCGCGGCAACGGGCGGCTGCGCGTCCTGTCGTCGTCCAGCGGACGCGTCCTGCTCGAACCCCGCCTGCCCGAAGGGGTGATCGGCGGCATGCGATGGCACGAGAACGGCGGAGAGCTGGGATTCACGCTCTCGTCGGCGCGATCCGCGAACGACGCCTATTCCCTAGACAGCCGCACGGGCCAATTGACGCGCTGGACCGAGAGCGAAACAGGGGGGCTGGACGCCTCCCGGTTCGTCGAGCCGGAGCTCGTCCGCGTGAAGAGCTTTGACGGACTCGAGATCTCGGGCTTCCTGTATCGGCCGGACCCGAAGCGTTTTCCCGGCAAGCGCCCCGTGATCCTCAACATCCACGGCGGCCCCGAATCCCAGTCGCGTCCCATCTTCGAGGGACGCCTCAACTACCTCATGGACGAACTCGGCGCCGCCCTCCTCCTTCCCAATGTGCGCGGCTCGAGTGGATTCGGAAAAACCTTCCTGACTCTCGACAATGGATTCAAGCGGGAAGACTCCGTGAAGGACATCGGCGCCTTTCTGGACTGGATCGAGCGCGACGATCGGCTGGACTCGCAGCGCGTCGCCGTGATGGGCGGCAGCTACGGCGGATTCATGGTCCTGGCCTCCATGGCGCGATACAACGATCGACTCAAGTGCGGCGTGGACATCGTGGGCATCTCCAGCTTTCTCAGCTTCCTCAAGAACACCCAGGACTATCGACGCGATCTGCGGCGCGTGGAGTACGGCGACGAGCGGGATCCCAAGATGGCGGAGTTTCTGGAACGCATCTCCCCGTTGACTCAGGTCGCGCGAATGCGAAAGCCGATGTTCGTGGTGCAGGGAAAGAACGATCCCCGTGTGCCCCTGTCCGAGGCGGAGCAGATGGTGAAGGCGTTGAAGGATCAGGGAGGGAAGGTCTGGTACCTGATGGCGAAGGATGAAGGCCACGGTTTCGCGAAAAAGAAGAACGCCGACTTCCAATTCCTCGCGATGCTCGAGTTCTTCAAATCGAACCTCTGACTCCAAGGCGGCGAGCCGCTCTTGAGAGGGCTATCGTTCCCCTTTGCCGGGGCGAAGGAGGCGATGGGTTGGCCGAGGGTTTTGGACAACCCGGCGGGACGCGCCCCCTAGAGCTCGCGGATGCGAATTCGACGGTACTCCATCTGGCCCAAATCGCCTTCTACACCGATCGGGCCGGTCGACGGGAGCTTCATCTCGGCCTCAAGCACCTCTCCATTGCACAAACAGTAAGCCACGTCATCCCTCACCATCACCATGATCTCGTTCCAGTCCCCCGAGCGATAGTTCTTCAGCTTCTTGTAAGGACCCGCCAGCGGATAGTCGCGGCATTGCAGCTGGCGTCCGCGAATAAAAATGCCGCTGTCCGCGTTCGGCGTGGCGCGAAACTCCAGACGCAGAATGAAGTTTCCCGGAAACTCGCGCGAGGTGTGGAGCTGCTGAATCCTGCGGCCCTCGGGCGGGAACGTGACGACCAAGCGTCCGTTCTTGGCCACGAAGCGTCCGTCGGGGCTGGCCGTCAGCCCATCGAAGCTGACCGGCGCGTCGACGATCGGCCAGGGCGGAGCGTTCTTGTCCGAGGCCTGCCACTTGCGCGCGGACTCCTTGTCCTCATCGGAGGTCGGACGAAATCCCCACCCCGTCAGATCCTTTCCATTGAACAGGCTCACGAAGCCCGGCTCGGGGGTGAACTCATAGGAGGTAGTCTCCAGAAATCCCAGGGTGGCGAACATCGGACGCAAGGCCGCGGCCCATTTGGAATAGCCCGCGAGATTGGGATGGAGCAGATCGGGGAATTCCGCCGGAATCGCGTCGCCCTGGGCATCCGCAAACAGCGGCCATGTCTCCAGCACCCGCACCTGCGCGTTCCCTTTCACGGCGCTCGCGTAAAGTTGATTGAGCTTCTTGATCTGCTGCGCCGGGCGGGACTTGGACGCCGAGCTTGGGAAAACCTGGCAGAGAATGATGGGCAGCCGCGCATTGTGCCGCGTCAACGCCGCAACGATCAGCTTGAGGTTCGCCGCGATGTCTTCCGGTTCGGCTTTCTCCTCGAGATCGTTCGTGCCGATCAGCAGCACGACCGCCTGCGGATCAAGGGAGAGAACGTCCTCTTGCAACCGGATGAGCACGCCGCGGGAGGTGTCGCCGCTGATGCCGCGGTTTGCGATCTTCAGTCCCGGGAACCACGCCGTGAAATCCTCGCCCCAACCCTGCGTGATGGAGTCGCCCAGGAGAACAACGGCGCCGTGGTCCTGATCGCCTCGCGCCGCCCACGCGGCGCGACGACTGCGCCACAGCCCTCGAAACCAGTCGTAGCGGCGGATCGGCCCCTGCCCCGGCAATCCGTCGTCCGTCGACGGGATCTCAAACCGAGCCGCCCCGCCCCCCGAGGCTTTTGTCTTCTCCTGCGCTTCCGAAAGTCCCGGGAAGAACAGTGGAGACGCCATGAGGCATCCAAGGAGGAGCGAGGTGAGTTTCATAGGGACGCACTCTGGCAAACTCGCTTCGCCCCCTTCCACTAATAAAAACGAGGGATCCCCTCACTACTCGATCGTGAATCCAGGCCAAGCCCGCGGAGGGCCTATCCCGAAGCGAAACCCGTTCTCTTCCGCAGTCGGACTATGGAGAAGGGCTCGATTGCGATTGGAGCCACGCGTTCGCGGCGTCCGGATCGATCGCCCGCCATCGCTCAACGGCCGCGCGGAGGGCCTCGCCGCGCAGATGGTCGTCCTGGATCGACGCCGACCAGGTCACGCCCTGCTCGGGAGAGGCGAAGAAGGCCGAGCTCTCATTGAGCGCCACCACCGCGGCATCCCGCGCCGCCCCCGGTTGCAAGGTGGCCACCCAGTCCGTCGCAGCGAACGCATCGGACTGCGCCCACTGCCTCACCAAGCCTGTGGCGGCCCGGCTTTGATCATTGGAATCATTGATCCCCTGAACCCAGGCCGCGGTTTGCTGCGGCCATTGGGCGGCCCATGCGTCGGTCAGATGCTCGACGGCCTCGTCGCGCTCGTATCCGGCGGGAATCGCCTCCAAGGCCGACCACGCGGCCTGCGGTCCTTTCCGAGCCAGTTCGGTCAGGGCTTGCCCATAGGCCTCCCCTCGCACCTCTTCGGGGAGCTCGCGCATCCATGCGAGCGCCTGGGCGGGATCCTTGCGCGCCAGTTGGGCGGCGATCACGCCGGCGGACTCACGCTGCGTCGTTGCGAACGAATCCATGTCGGTCGTCGAGGCTTGAAAATAGTCGGCCGCCGCGCGGGCGTCTTTTTCTCCCCAGGTTTGCCAAACAGCAAGGAGGGCCTGGGCCTTTTCCGCGTCAGGCATCCCGTTCGCCAAACTCATCGCCATCTCCGGATTCAGCTCCGTGAGGCGCGACATCAGGAGTTGCTGCTGCACCGATCGGTCCGGCCCGGGACGCAGCTGCCGCAGCGACTTCAGCGCCGAAAGCGCCTGCTCCTGATTCATCCCGGCGATTCGTGTCCCCGCCGACTGAACGCGACCGAACAGGCCGCGATCGACGGACGAGGGAGTGGCGATCGTCGACGAGGAAGCGGTGGCGGCGTCCCGCACCGAAACGGAGCGAGTCGCCAACCCATCGCCCGCGAGGGCGTCGCCGCCAGAGGCGTCCAAAGCGTTCTCCGTCGCGGCGACCGCGGGAACTGCGTTTGCATGTCCGAGGAAATGGGCGCTAAAATGGAACACCATCATGCCAACGATGAGATGGGACAAGGCGAGGCTGAAGACAAGGTACCGCGTGGCGCTGCCGGGTGTTTTCATGGAGCCGGATCAATCTGAATTGCTCGATAGAAGCGACGACTCGTCAAGGTGGACGCGGTGTCTTCGAAGCGCAAGTCGGCCCGCGGAGCGGCGGCCACAATCAGGGCTCCAGGGAGGTTGGACCATTGAGCGGCGTCCTCGCTGACCTGGACTTGATACGATGCGGCGCGGGTGGACGTCCAGCTGAGCTCAACGGTTCCCGCGGGGGTCTCTTGAATGGACAGCCTCAAGTCAGGCGCGCCAATGGTCAGGTCGTCGACCAGCAGCCAATTGTCGCCCGGATCCAGCAGGCTGGCCACTTGCCAATCGAAGGAGAAGCCGCCGGGAACGCGAGCGACGACAGTGGCGGTGAAGGGCTGATTCTCAAACACGGTGGTTCCATCGAGATAGGCCCACCACCGATTGCTCGCGAAGTCTATGTCCAGGGATAAGACCTGCACCGAGTCGGCGACCAGCAAGGCGATGGCTTCGGTTTCCGTGACGCCATCGTCGATCCAAATGCCGTAATTCTCGGCGCCCAAGTCGAACTTGATTCCTGCGAGCTTCGCTCCAGCGGGGTTGTAGAATCGCAAAGCAAAAGCGTCGTCTCCGCCCGTCACGGAGGAGCTCAGCCCGAGCAGGCATTCGAACCGGAGCACCGAGGACAGAGAAGCTCCCGCAGGCACGCCCAGCGAACGCGACACTCGGGCCACGCTGGTGAGGGGACGTCCATAGCCGATGAACGCGGACCTGCCGAGTCCTGGCACGACGTTGTCCACGATCCCGCTCCATCCGCGGCCGGGGGTCGTGGTCCGCCATCCGTCGCGGCCCGCCCAAAGATCGTCGCCCACGGGGAAGCTGGAGAAATCCGTTTGGTAGAAGTCCGCCGCGGAGGAGGCGCTGCCGGCGAGCCACAACGCGGCAACGCCCCCCACGATCGCGGCTTTCACCAAACAACATGCGTAAGCGATTCGCAGCGGGGCGTTGACGCAAAGCGGTCGCCACAGCCGTCGAAAAGAAAAATGAAGGGAACGAACCCCAGGCGCCGGGCATCGCCCGAGGTCCGCTCCCATGAATGCCCCGGCGGCGATCTCAGCGTTTCGGATCACCGGGATGGGGAGGCCGGACGGGAGGGCGCGGCGGCTCGGCGAGGAACTCGTCGAGCGAGATCGACTTGTCGTGGTTCGCGTCGAGGCGATTAAAGACCGCCTGAACACGGGCGGCGCTCAAGCCCTTCAGGGCCGTCGTCAGCTCCGCAAGCGTCACGCTGCCGTTGCCGTCGGCGTCGATCTCCACGAAACGCTTCGTGCGCTCCGCCTTGATCGCGGCTTCCCGGTCGGCCTTCGCGGCGGCGAGCTCGGTCTTGTCGAGGACGCCGTCGCCGTTCTTGTCGTACTTCGCGATGAAAGCCTTGTGTTTGGCTTCCATCGCGGCCTTGAGGGCCTCGCGTTCCGTCTTGTCCAGCACCCCGTCCTTGTTGGTGTCGAACTCGGCCAACTGCGGCGGAAGGCCGCGTTTGGCGCCGAAGGCCCCAGGGCCCGCGGTGGCCGCAATCACGCTCAGACCGAGCGTCACTGTCACCAGCATCATGCCTAATTTCATGCGTTCTCCTGTAATAACTAAACTGGCTTGGCTCGGCCTGACCACGCCGCGCGCAAACCAACTGCTTCTTGCCTGTCGCTGACTGGTTGCGGGTCAGATCCCCTTCCGGAAACAGTCCGGAAAGGGAAAGTCGGAAGACCGGGAAACTGAACGGGGATGCGAAGTCGCCGCCGGTTCGCGCCCGCCCCCGCCTCTCCGGGTTGCCTCGGGCGGAGCGATGGGTTGTCGGCGGAGCGGGCCATATACGTCTCAATTCGAGTCTATGGCGGAGGTTACCCTCCGAAGATGACGCGAAGATGACGTCGACAAAGAAAAATGAAGCGAAGGCAACCAGGGGCGATTATCGGGCAACACCAGGGATGAGGATCTCGCCCGCGGGTCGAAAGGACGAACCGAACCCCGGGCAGGAGACGGGGACGGGCAGGCGGGGTGGAGTCAGGGCCTGGGCGTTGGCGAGCCTGATTGGGCCTTGACCAGCGCCAAGGCGATCGCCTCGCCGACCTGGCTGACATAGGGCTCGACCAGCATGCCGCCAGGATTGGCCGGGACACTCGTCAGTTCGAGATGCCCGCGAACAACGCCTCTCCAGCCCAGGTGCGGATCACTCCAGAACGTGAAGTTCTTCTGCGGCCGCACGAGAAGGACATCCACGTCCATGGGCTCTGGCTGATACTTCATCCCGAGCTTGTCGTTGTAGTCCTCGAGGAGCTCATGCACGACGCCGTTGCGCGTCGAGCCGAGGTGGCGGGTGATCTGGGAGACGCGGCCGGCCAGGCGCTTGAGGCGTCCATCCACCATCGCCTTGAACCGATGCGAGAGGTACGTCCCGCGTTCACCGACAGGGAGCGCGCTCCAGTTTGCCCAGTGAAAGACGAGCTTCTGCCTCCAGACTTCGAGGGAACCCACCGAGTCGACCGATCGAATCGCCTCCACAGGGTTGTAGGTGCCGATCATCACGATCAAACCCACCGTGTGCCCCTGGGCGATCAGTTGGCGCGCCATCTCATACGCGATCACGCCGCCCATGCAAAAGCCGCCCAAGTAGAATGGCCCCGAGCTTTGCACACGCAGGACCTCCTCGATGTAGTGCTCCGCCATGCTATCGATGCTTGTATCGCGCGCGTGATCGCCCTGGAGCCCGCGAGCCTGCAGGCCGTAGAAAGGCTGGTCAGGGGCCAGGCAGCGCGCAAGGTCGCGCCCGAATAGAACCTCGCCCCCGCCGCCATGAGCGCAGAAGAAGGGTGGACGATTCCCCGTGGAACGGATGGTCACGAGCGACGTCCAGGGCCTCGAGGCGTCGCTCCCGACATCGATTTCCGCGGCCAGGGCTTGCAGGGTCTCGGCGCGAAGAATCGTGGCCAGCGGCAGCCGACAGCCCCAGGTCCTCTCAATCTCGGCGAATAACCGCACCGTCAGCAGAGAGTGGCCGCCGAGTTCGAAGAAACTTGATCCGCGCCCTACGCTCTCGAGGTGAAGAACCCGCTGCCACAGCTCCGCCAACTTCCGCTCCGTATCCGTCGCGGGAGGTTCCTGCGAGGCCCCGCCCAAGCCGGAGTTGCTCGTCGGCGATGGCAACGCCCGCCGATCGATCTTCGCGTTGGGCGTCAGCGGCAGCTTGGGAAGAACGACCCAATGTTGCGGATTCATGTAATCGGGCAACAGTTCGCGAACCGCGACGCGAACCACGGACAGGTCGAAAGCCTCTGGTCCCGAGGATTCGAGATAGGCGACAAGCCGCTTGTCCCCGGGTTGATCCTCTCGAACAATCACCGCGCAGGCCCCGACGCCTTGCTGCCGCGAGATCGCCGCCTCGATGTCGCCGAGCTCAATGCGATAACCACGCACTTTCACCTGATGGTCCTGCCGCCCAAGGCAGATCACATGGCCGTCCTCCCTCCACCTGGCAAGATCGCCTGTTCGGTAAACCCGAGCGTCCGGATCCGCGCTGAACGGATTTTGGATAAATTTCTCCGCCGTCATCTCGGGGCGGTCCAGGTAGCCTCGCGCCAGCCCGGCTCCGCCGATGAGCAGCTCGCCAGGCACGCCGATCGGGACCGGCTGGAGCTGCTTGTCCACGATATAGAGTGTTGTGTTGTCGATCGGCCGCCCGATGGTGATCGCGGCGTCGGACGAGCTCAGCTGGCAGCAAGTGGACCAGATCGTCGTCTCGGTGGGGCCATACATGTTCCACAACGATCCGCAGAGAGGCGCGAGCTGCGCCGCGAGATCGGGAGGAAACGCCTCGCCGCCGCAGAGGATTTTCATCCCGGGACTTCCCTGCCATCCGGCGGCCAGCAACAGCCGCCAGGTCGTGGGGGTCGCCTGAAGGAAGGTGACGCCGCGTCGCGTGATCTCGGCCGCCAGCTTCTCGCCATCCGCAGCTGTCTCCCGTGTGGCCACGACAACCTTCGCTCCGCAGATCAAAGGCAGATAGAGCTCAAGGCCGGAGATGTCGAAAGACAGCGTCGTCACCGATAGCAGCACGTCCTGGGGGCGAATCCCGGGCGTCTTCCTCATCGAGTTCAGGAAATTCACCACGCCGCGGTGAAGCACCTGAACGCCCTTGGGCCGACCTGTGGACCCTGACGTAAAGATCACGTAGGCGAGGTTGTCGGGCCCCGCCGTCGGGGTCGGCGCGCCGCGCGACAAATCTTCCTTGTCCAGGCACACGCACCGCGCGGCATGCGGCGGCAGATCTCCCAGGAGACTCCTTTCCGTCACCAACACCTTCAGGCGGGCGTCCTCGACCATCCAACCCAGCCGTTCTCTGGGGAAGTCTGGATCGAGAGGCACATAGGCGCCGCCCGCTTTCAAAATGCCCAACGCCGCCACAACGAGCAGCTCGGATCGCTGAAGGTAAATCCCCACCAAGCAGTCCGCCCCCACGCCCATGGATTGCAGCCGCGCGGCGAACGCGTCGGTCCGCTGGTCCAGCTCGGCGTAGGTGAGTCGCTTGTCGCCAAATTCGACGGCGATGGCTTCAGGCGACTTCCGGGCCTGCTCCGAGAACAGCGCGTGAGTGGTCGTCGCCGTCGGAAGCGGGACGCGGGTCTCATTCCATTCCACCAGGATTCGGCTTCGGTCGGCGGGCGACAGAATCTCCATTCGCCCGATCGGTTGCGCGGGATCCGCGATGGCGGACTCGAGCAAAGCTCGGAAGTAGCCCAACCACCGCGTCACGGTCCCCGCGTCAAACGCGTCCGTGTTGAAATCGCAGTCCAGCGTCAGCGTCTCTCCACGATCGACGATGTTCAACGAGAGGTCGAACACCTGCGTTGCGTGCGGGACGTCCTCGACGCGCGTTCGCGTCCCGCTGAGCTCGAAGCCCTCGGGGGCGCGATCGAGATTGAACATTACGGGCGCCAGCGGCACGCGTTCCGCCTCCCGGGGCACGTTCAGGCACTCCAGCAATCGACCGAAGGTCAGGTCCTGGTGCTCAAACGCGTCGAGCATCGCGTCTTGCGTCGATCGCAGAAATGATTCGAAGGGCGCGTCGGCGGAGAGCCGGCTCCGCACGGGCAGCAGTTGCACGCAATGCCCCACCAGTGAGCCAATGCCCGGCGTGTCGGCGAGCGCGGGCGAGCTCTGGCCCGATGCGGGAATGCCCACAACGATGTCGTCCTGGCCGCTCAGACGGCGCAGCAGGATGTTGAATCCGGCGAGAAGCGAAACAAGCAAGGTCGCTCCGCGACGAGCGCTCGACTCGCGGAGCGCCCGAACGAAAGCCGCCTCCCACGCCACGCTCACCCTCGAGGCGCCGAAGCTCCGAGGCGTCCGACGCATCCGGTCCACAGGCAACTCCAAAGCCGCCGGCAGCTCCGCATAGATCCGCTTCCAATAGGCCTCGGACCTCGCCGCGGCCTCGCGGAATCTCGCGCTCTGGGTCAGGGCCGCGTAGCCCTCGAACTGCAGGGCCGTCTCCAACCCGTCGGCGATTCCAAGGACGCGCGCCGCGTAGAGCGATTTCAGCTCTGAGAACAGCACGCCCAGCGACCACCCATCCGCCACCAAATGGCTGATCGTGAGAACCAGCGCGTTCTCCTGCGCGCCGCAGACGACCAACTGCGCCCGCAGAAGCGGGGCGCGGGAAAGATCGAACGCGGCCTCCGACTGCTCGCGCCCCAAACACTTCAGCGCGCGCGATCGAGCGTCCGCCGCCAATGCGGAGAGGTCCACGCGGGCCCACGGCAGACGGGCCTCGGAGGCGATCCGTTGAACCGGCGATTTGAGATCAAATCGGGCGCGAAGACTGTCATGTCGGTCGAGACATGCCTGCAGGCTGGCTTGAAGGGCGGCCTCGTTCAGGGGTCCCGACAGATGGATCAGGAAGGTGTTGTTGTAGGATCGCGACGCGCGTTCATCCATCACGGCCGCCAGCCACATCTCGCGCTGGGCGTCGGTGAGAGCGAGACCGCCGCCCGGGCGCCGCGGTTCGCTCCCGTTTGCGGAGACGGCTGGCGCGGCGGGGGAGGCTTCCTTGGTCGCGACGGGCGTCGGCGCGGCGAGCTCAGGGAGGAAGCCTCCTTCCCTCAGTTCCGCGAGGCTCTCATCCACCGCGCGAAGCAACTGATCCACGTGAGCCGTCGTGTGAGCGGTCGTGAACACGAAGGCGCGATTCTCCCAGGCGTGAATGCCGCGCGTCCGGAGCAGGTAGAAGAGCAGTCCACCGTGATGAAGCTCCGGGCTCACGGTGAGATAGAGGATGGAGCTGGCTTGCGCGACGCGCAACGGGGCCTGATGGCGAGCGGCGAGATCACGAAGGCCCGTCGCCGCGCGCGCCGCCAGGTCGGCCACCTGATCCTGCAGCCGCGGCCCCTCGCTCTTGAGCCGGGCAAGCACCGCGCGCGCCGCCGTCAGCGCGACAGGGTGCCGCACAAATGTGCCTGCGAAGAACGTCATTCCCACATCCGGCCGGGAGTCGTCGCCGAACTGCCACGCCCCGCCATCCAGGGCGTCCATATAACGCGAGGAACCGCCGACCATCCCGATCGGAAATCCGCCCCCGAGCACCTTCCCGTATGTCGCGATATCAGCGCGGATTCCATACCACGCCTGCGCTCCTCCCGGATGAAACCGGAAGCCGGTCACCATCTCGTCGAAAATGAGCGCGATGCCGCAGTCCTCGGTGATCCGCCTCAGCTCCCGCAAAAACTCGGCCGGCTGCAGATCCAGCCGACGGCTCTGGATCGGCTCCACCAAAACGGCGGCCAGTTCGTGTCCCTGGCGACGAATCAACTCGAGGGACTCAGGATCTCCCCAGTTGAAGACGCGCATCTGGCTCACAGCGGACTCGGGAATGCCGGGAGCAATGGGCGTCGATCTCATCTCGCCCCCCTGGGTCGCAGGTCGCGCGAGCACCTCGTCAAAGACGCCGTGATAGGCGCCGGAGAAGCCCGCAATGACGTCCCGACCCGTCACCGTTCTCGCGACGCGCATCGCGGCCAGGACGGCTTCCGATCCTGTGTTGCAAAACGCGACGCGCTCCATCCCCGTCAACTCGCACGCGAGCAAGGCCACTTCGCCAACAAGCGGCTGGATGGGACCAATCTCGAAACCCAATTTGAGTTGCCGCTCCACCGCCTCCATGACGAAGGCTGGACGATGTCCAAACAAGCTGGCGCCGAACCCCATGACAAAATCCAGATACTCGTTTCCATCCACGTCCCAAACCGTCGCGCCTTCCGATCTCTCGGTGTAAAGCGGATAGACCATCTCCTTCCAGAGTGGGCTGAACCCGCTCACGCTCCGGGGATCCGCGAGACTCGGCCGGTTCTGGGCCGCAAGCTTCTTGGAACCCGCGGTGCGATCGGTGTAACGGCGCGTCCATCGTCCCAAGGCCTCGGCCTGCGTCGGGGACAACGCCGTCATCGCCGACGACTGGGACGGCGGACGGAACGGCCCATGCGAAGCCCCCGCGGACGCCGTGTTCATAGCGCGGGAGACGGGCGCGGACGGAGGACCGGCGCCCTGGTCGGCGGGCTGGAACCGGCCCGCGGGCAGCTGACTGTCGATGTGCGCGGCCAGGCTCCGGACCGATGATAAATCGCCCATCAGTTGACGGAAGGTGATCGGAACGCCGAACCGCTTCTGAAACCGATTCGCGGCCTGAGTCAGGAGCAACGAATCGAACCCGAGTTCCAGGAAAGTCGCGGTCTCGGAAGCGTGCTGAAGGTCGGCGCCCGACGCCTCGGTCAAGGATGTCCGGATCAGCTGCGCCAGATGATCCATCCTGGATTCCGCCGGATGCCCGGCCAACGCGCCGTTCGATCCCTTCACGGACTCATGGCGATCGGCGGTCTCCGCCATGACCTCAAGAGTCTCCCTCTGAGGCGCGCGTGCGACGGTTGAAACCGCATCGCACGGAGCGCCGACTCCGGGCTCCGGCCAGAATCGCTTCCGTTGGAACGGATAGGTGGGCAGGGGCACCCGGCGTCGTCGAGCGCCCGCGTGGTAGGCGCGCCAGTCGAAGGGAACACCCGCGGTCCACAGGCGCGCGATGGCGTTGGCAACGCTCAATCCTTCGTTCTCCTTCGGACCGCTCAACGTCCACGTCGCGATCGCGTCGCGCGGCAAGGCGGGTTGCTGGCGAACAAGCTGGCTCAACGATTGGCCCGGCCCCACTTCAAGAAGGATGGGTTGGGAATTCTCAAGCGCCTTCGCGACGCTGTCGCTGAAACGCACCGTTTGTCGAACATGGCCAGCCCAATAGGCGGGGTCCGTGGCCTGCTGTTCCGTGATCCACTCAGCGAGCACATTGGACACATAGGGAATCTTGGGCGCGGACAACCGGACCTCGCGCAGCAGAGCGGTGAACGGAGCGATCACCGGATCCATCATTGCGGAATGAAACGCATGGGAAGTGGGAAGCCGCTTCGTCGCGATCTTGCGCGACGCGAGCGTTTCTTCCAGGACGCCGATCGCCTCGAAGGGCCCGGAGGCGACGGAGAGCGACGGCGCGTTGCTCGCCGCGATCGAAAGCGTCTCCCCCAGCAATTCGCGCAGGTCTTTCTCGGGCAAACGAACGGCGAGCATGGCGCCCGGCGGTTGGGCCTGGACGAGCGCCGCCCGGCGGCCCACGAGCATCAGGGCGTCCTCGAGAGAGAACACGCCGGCAAGGCAGCCCGCGACATACTCGCCCACGCTGTGGCCAATCAGGGCGCTGGGTTGAACGCCCCAGGACATCCACAGCCGCGCCAGCGCGTACTCAATCGCGAAGAGCGCGGGCTGGGCGAATCGCGTTTGCTTCAACGTCTCCTGCGAGACGGCGTCGTCGTCATGGCTCGTCAGCAGCAACGACCGTAAATCAGACCCCAGAAGAGGCTGGATCGCCGCGAGGCATTGATCCAGGGCTTCCGCGAACACGGGCTCCTGCCGATAGAGCTCCGCGCCCATCCCGAGATACTGGGCGCCTTGCCCGGGAAACAGGAACACGACCGGGCGCGCCGCGGGCGCGACCGACGCGGTGACCACTCCCTTGGAGTCGGGCTTCTCGAGCAGAGCGGCGGCGGCAAGCGCGCTCTCGCAAACCACGGCGCGGCGATGCGAGAACTCCGCCCTGCCGACCTGCAGAGTGAAGGCGATGTCTGCCAGATTCGCCTCCGGATGCGCGCGCAGGTGCGCCGCCAGGTTCTGGGAGGCCGACTCCAGGGCCTCCGGGGTCTTGGCCGAGAGAACGAGGATCTGCGAAGGCCGTGAGACGCCGCCAGGCTCGCTCGCGGGAGCTTCCTCAAGCACGACATGAGCGTTGGTGCCGCCGATGCCAAACGAGCTGACGCCTGCCCGCCGGGGAACGCCCTGCTCCGATGCCCAGTCGCGCAACGTCGCGTTCACAAAGAAGGGACTGTCCGGGAGGCTCAGCTTCGGATTGGGCGAGGAGAAATGCAGGCTCGCGGGGATTCGCTTGTGGTGCAGCGCCAGCGCCGTCTTGAGGAGGCCCGCCGCTCCAGCTGCGGCGTCCAGATGGCCAATGTTGGTCTTCAGC
Organism: Verrucomicrobiota bacterium; assembly: GCA_016199985.1. Lineage (GTDB taxonomy): Bacteria > Verrucomicrobiota > Verrucomicrobiia > Limisphaerales > UBA11320 > UBA11320. The sequence continues at coordinate 39,060 of JACQFQ010000065.1, forward strand.
GAACCTATCGCGCAGAATTGCTTTCGCTCCGTGGCGCGTCGAAAGGCCCGGGTCAGGGCGGCGATCTCGATCGGATCCCCGATGGGCGTGGCGGTTCCGTGCGCCTCGATATAACCGATGGAGTCGGGCGTCGCCCCCGCGACCTCCTGGGCCAATATGATCGCCTCGCTCTGCCCCTCGATTCCCGGCGCGCCAAAGCCGGCGCGCTGTGAGCCATCGTTGTTGACGCCGACGCCCTTGATCACCGCGTAGATCGTGTCGCCATCGTCGATGGCGTCCTGCAGACGCTTCAGCGCCACCAACGCCACCCCCTGCCCCGGAGTCACGCCTTGCGCCAGCGCGTCGAAGGCTCGTGTGTGTCCGTCGGGAGAATGAATGCTGCCCTCCTGAAAAAAGTAGCCCGACCTCTGCGGCGTTGTGATCGAAACGCCGCCCGCGATCGCGAGGTCGCACTGATAGGTGAGCAAGGATTGATGCGCGAGCGTCACGGCGACTAGGGAGCTCGAGCAGGCGGTGTTGACGCTGATCGCGGGCCCGCGCAACCCCAGCTTGTACGCCACCCGAGTCGCGAGATAATCCTTGTCGTTCCCGAGCGTCGCCTGGTCGTGGCCCACCAGGTCCAAAAGGTCCGGACGCGCCCGCAATACGTGCGAAAAGTAGGTGTTGGAGGACGCGCCCGCGAACACTCCCACGGCTCCGGCAAACCGTCCCGAGGCGTATCCGGCGTCCTCCAAAACCTGCCACGCCGACTCGAGGAACACGCGCTGCTGCGGGTCCATCACCTCGGCTTCCCGAGGCTGGATTCCAAAGAACGCCGCGTCGAACCATTCGGCGTCCCGTAAAATGCCCCTCGCCGGAACATAATCGCCCGCGCGACGAAGAGCCTCGGGATCGAGGCCTTCGGAGCGAAGCTCCTCGTCCGTGAAGAACGAGACGCAGTCCCGCGCCGCGATCAGGTTCGCCCAGAACTCAGAAACGGAGCCCGCGCCGGGGAAACGGCCGCTGAGGCCGATGATCGCTACTCCTTCATGGATGGGACTCTCCATGGAATCAAGCGTGCTCCCGGTTGGAACGAAAACGCCGAGTCGCCTCGCGCTGCCGCTTCGCGCGGTTGGCCGACGCGGCCGACGCCGCGGAATCGGGCGAGGAACCCGCGCCTCCCGAGGCCGTCGACGCCAGGTGTCGGGACAAGCCCCTGATCGTGGGATGATGAAACAGCGTCACCAGCGGAAAATCCAACCCCAGCTCCCCGCGCAGCCGGTGATGCAGCCGGACCATCAGAATCGAATGCGCGCCCAGGTCGAAGAAATTATCCTCAACGCCGATGTTCTCGACCTTCAGCAGCTCCTGGCAAATTCGAGCGATCAATTGCTCGTTCTCGGTCGAGGGCCGCGCCATGCCCGCGGCGCGCTCCAATCTCTGAATCCCCGGCCGCGGCAGGGCGGCGCGATCGACCTTTCCGTTGTTCGTGAGCGGGACCCGCTCGAGAAACACAAACGCCGAGGGCGTCATGTAGTCGGGAAGCTGCCTCCGCAGATGCTCGCGGAGGTCCGCAGCTGTCGGAGGTTCGCCCTGCGCGGCCACGTAAGCGGCCAACCGTTTCTCGCCCGGTTCATCCTCCCGCGCGAGCACCACCGCTTCGCGCACCGCGGGATGCTGGCACAGCACGGACTCGATCTCGCCCAGCTCGATCCGAAATCCGCGGATCTTCACCTGTTGATCCATTCGGCCCAGATACTCCACATCCCCGCCGACGAGGAAGCGCGCCTGATCGCCCGTTCGATAGAGCCGTCCTCCGGCAGCCCCTTTCCACGGATGCGGAACAAAACGCTCCGCGGTCAGCGCGTCGCGCCTCAGATATCCGCGCGCCACCCCATCGCCGCCGACGTAAATCTCGCCCGGCACACCGATCGGCGAAGGATTCCCATGCGCGTCGAGGATATGGAACTCCAGATCCGGAATCGGGACGCCGATCACGCTGGGCTTCTCAACATCGGCCATGGAGAGCGGTCGATACGTGACATGCACCGTCGTCTCGGTGATGCCATACATGTTGATCAGCCGCGGCGTCTGGTCGCCGCGCCGTTCAAACCAGGGCTTCAGGCTCCGCATCTCCAGGGCTTCCCCGCCAAACACGACATATCGCAAGGCCATCGGCTTCGGTCCAGCCAGCCCATCCACGTGGATCAATTGCCTGAACGCCGAGGGAGTCTGGTTCAACACCGTCACCCGCTCGCGGACGAGCAGCTCATGGAACATCTCGGGGGAACGGGAGGTCATGTAGGGAACCACCACCAGCCGTCCGCCATAAAGCAACGCGCCCCAGATCTCCCAGACGCTGAAATCGAAAGCGGCCGAGTGGAACAGCGTCCACACATCGTCGGCGTTGAACCCGAACCAGGACTCCGTCGCGCGCATGAGCCGCGCGACATTCCGATGCGTCACCATGCATCCCTTCGGCTTGCCGGTGGACCCCGAGGTGTAGATCACGTAAGCCAGATGCTCGGGGGCGACCCGGACATCGGGCCCCACATCCCCCGCGCGCCCCGAACACTCGACGTCTTCCACAAACACCACCGTTGTGTTCGCGGGCAGCGGCGGCAGCGAGGCCGCCAGCGATCGTTGCGTCAGCAGCACCGGCGCCCGCGCGTCCTCGATAATGAAACCCAGTCGTTCCGCGGGGTAACTCAGGTCGATCGGCAGGTAGCCTCCGCCCGCCTTCAACACAGCCAAAAGCGAAACCACCAGATCGTTCGTCCTCTCCACACAAAGCCCCACCAGCTTGTCCGGACCGATCCCCAGCTCCGCCAATCGATGCGCCAGCGCGTTCGCTCGTCGATTGAGCCCTTCATAGCTGAGGCTCTCGCGTTCGTCGCTCAGAGCGACGGCTTGCGGCGTTCGCCTGACCTGTCTCTCGAACAGCTCGTGCAGGCACATCGCCTCGGGATACGACGCCCGGGGATGGCTGAAGCCCGCGTCCAGCATCCGCCTCTCGGACTCCGACAGCATCGGCAGCCGTCCCAACGCCGCCTCGGGCGTTCGACAACCCGCGGACAGAAGGTTCTCAAAATGCTCCAAAATACGCGCCGCCGTGGCGGGGCAGAACAAGCTCGTGTTGTACTCCAAACCCAACGCATAGCCCTCCGGTCCGGGCGTCACCTCGAGCACCAGGTCGAACTTCGCGCCGCCATTGTGGGCGCGAAGAGGTTCGGTTTTCAGTCCTTCAATCGACAATCCGATCGCCGGAGTGTTTTGGAACACCAGCATCACCTGAAACAAGGGCGTGCGGCTCAAATCGCGACCCAGTTGAAGCGCCTCCACCAGCTGTTCGAAGGGCAGCCCCTCGTGAGCCAGCGCCTCCATCGCCGTCAGGCGAACGCGTCGGACCTGATCGCGGAACGCCGTCTCGCCGGCGACCTCGTTGCGCACAACGACGGTGTTCACAAAGCATCCCGCCAACTCCTCAAACACGGGATGCGAACGGCCCCACACAGGCGTCCCCACGAGAACATCGGTCTGGCCGGTGTAGCGATGCAGCAACGCCTGGAAGGTCGCCATCAACACGGCAAACGGAGTCGCTCGCTCGGTCCGCGCCAACGTTTCGACGCTTGCCCGCGTTGAGGCCGGAACAGTCCGGAACTCCAGCGCGCCTTCGTAGCTCAGCACGGCGGGACGCGGCTTGTCGGTGGGCAGTTCGAGGGACCCCGGGGGGTTCGCCAGCTGGCGGAGCCAATAGGCCAGATCCTCCGCGCAGCGCCCCGCGCCCAGGCGCTCCCGCTGCCATGCCGCGTAGTCCGAGTAGCGGCGCGTCAACGCAGTCCATGCGGGCCTGCCCCCTTGCGCCGCGGCGACGTAGGCCTCCGACCACTCACGCAGCAACACGCTCATCGACCAGCCGTCCGCCGCCATGTGATGCGCCGTCCACAGGCAGAAATGCTCCCGATCTCCCACCGAGACCACGCGACAGCGGAGCAGCGGGGTCTGCGCCAACGAGAAAGGGGCGCGGGCCGCCTCCTTCACCCGTTCCATCGCGGTCTCCTCATCCGGAACCTGGACTCGATCGACGCGGCAAGCCGGCTGGCGATCCAAGCGCGCGACGCGAAGGCCTTCTCGAAATTCGACGGCCGTTCGCAGCGGCTCGTGACGCTCCACCACCGCGGCCATGGCGCGCTCCCAGGCGCCAAAGTCCAAAAGGCCCGTGATCCGGAGCCCGACGCAGATGTTATAGGCTTCTCTGCGCGGGATGAACTCGTCGAGAAAGGCCATCCGCTCCTGCGCCAGCGACAACACCTCTTCTGCGGCGCGAGGCACGGCCTCGCGATCGGATCCCAGGCTCGCGTCCCGAAGCAGCGCGGCAAGGCCGACGACGCAAGGCGATTGAAACAGCTGTGACAGAGACAGCCTCACACCCAGCTCAGCGCTAATCCGGGAAACGATCTGGGCCGCTTGAACAGAATCGCCGCCCAGCTCGAAAAAGTCATCCTCCACGCCAATGGGCGCCACGCGCAGCGCCTCCTCGCACAGCGACACCAGGCGGCGCTCAAGCTCCGTTTGCGGAGCCGCGTAAGTCTCCGAGGACAAGCCCCGCTCGCGCAAAAGGGTTCTCCGCATGGCTCGTCGGACCGCGGGCTCGGTGTCCAAGGCCTCGGCGATGGCCTGAAAATCGCAGCTCCCCGCCTGCGCGACGGAAGTTGTCGCCGCGCGTTTCCCCAGGAACACCTCCTCCACGAAGCTCGTCGAGTCGGGAGCAAACGTCAGGCGCGACGCCTCGAGCGCCGAGACCCGGAAGACCCCATCCGATCCTGCGAACGCGCCCAGCCCCCTCAGGAAGCTCGCCACGGGCTCGTTGCGATCGGTCGCGTTGAATCGGATCGCCAGGGCGTCCAGGCCGGACTCCAGGGCTTCCTTTCCCAAACGAGCGAGCATGGCGTGCTCGACGCCTTTGCCCAAGGCCCGACAGCTGAGGAGAAAACTCTCCACCACCAAGTCCCGCCCGTCGCGCTGGAACACAGCCAGCCCAACCTCGCCATAATCTCCGAACCGATCCGTCGCGCGCGCCAGGAGCGCCGCGTGACCAGGCTGTTCGATCCAGGACTTCAGCTCGGCTGACGTTCGCCTAACCGTCGTCGTGTTGAATTGATTGGTTCGCTGGGTGAGCTGCGCGGCCCTGTCCAGGGACGTCGCCGAGAGAGGAGCGAAAGAGACCTGGAGCTGGAGGCCGGCGATAAACTCGCTGAACGAGGCGGCGCTCGCGCGCGATTGTTTGCGTTCGGCAATCTGTCGATACTGCTCGGTGCGGTCGCGGTCGGACTCGGTGGCCGGCGGCAGATCCAGCGCCCAGAAGTGCTCCAACCGCCGCGCGGCCGCGTCGGCGTCCGCTGGAATGTGAAGCACTGAAACGCCGGGACATCGCGCCTCCACCTCAGCGCACTCCACCGGGTTGTCGTCGATGAACACGAAGCTGTCGACGCCCAGATCCAATTCGGCGGCAAGCTCGCGCAGGTTCTCCGACTTCGATCGCCAGTTCACCCTCCACGCGACAAAGTCGGACCGCTTCAGCCGCATCTCCGTCCTCCCGAAGGCGGCCAGCGCGTCCGCCTCCTGATTCTTGCTGAGAAGGGCAAGCAACATCCCCGATTGTTGACGTGATTTGAGCAGTCGCTGCAGACGCAGCCGTCCCGGACCCAGGACGATGTGGGACGCGCCGCTCTCGCCCACCACGCCATCCCAGAGCGTCTGATCCGCGTCAACGGCGATGACTTTCCGCGGCGGTTGAAAAAGAGGCCGCACTCGCCGCATCAACAAGGTTCCGAGAACATTCCAGTAAGCGGTCGAGAACGGGATATGCCACTCGCGGTCGGCCTCAGCGTCCTCCACCAGATCCACGGGGTAAAGCCGAGCCAGTTCATCATGGTCGAGGACCACCACCGCCCGCAAACCGCGCAACGAAGCGGCGAGCGACTCTGTCAGGTCTCCCAGAAACGGATCCACGGCCTTTGCAGAGCCTCCAGCGGATGAAGGCCTCGCGACAAACACCAGCGAGGCTCGAGAGGCTCGAGCCTGGAAGCTGGCGAAAGCGGCCAGCCACTCCGTCGCCGCGGCCTCGATCACACGACGGCGATCGGACTCGGCGGCATTGCGACCCCAATCTTCAACGCGGACCAGAAACAGATTCGCCCCGGGAGTCGACGCCGCGCTGTCGTTCCCAGGCATCAGCAACTCCTGGATGAGGTGATTGTAGGGGGAAAACGAGATAGTGGCATCGGGCCAACCGAGGCGCCGCGACCAGAACTCCAGGGACGGACGAAGGGGCTCCGCCGTGAAGTTGGCGGATACTCGAAAATAGAACGCCAACCCCGAACGATCCAAGCGATTTTGCGGCTCGGAACGAACCAGGTCGTCGATGGATCGGTGATCAGCAGCGGGCATCAGCCTAACCGTCCCGGACGCTCATGTGCGTGACTGGGCGATTTGTTGATACTGGGTTCTGCGCATGATGGCAAGCCTCCGGAAAGGGAGGCGTTGGAAACATCGGCAGATGACGGCGCGACCTAATGCCCGTCCCTGGTTTTGGACGCTGAGAAGCCCCCTTTTGACGCCCTGGGGAGCTCGCGCAAAGATCTGGGTTGAGACTCGCGATGCGATGCCGATGTCGCTCTTGGAATGACGGAAGGGGCCCCACGAAGGATCTGTCTGGCAATGCTCGTCGCGGCGCTGTGCGCTTCGGCTGACGAACCCGCGCCGATTCCTGGCTCGAAGCCGTCGACGAACTCCTCCCCGGAGGCCCTGCTCGCGCGGATCGACGAAGTCCTTCGGGCCATTCCCGACACCGAGGAGCGCGCCCGCCAGTTCCCGGAAATGAAGGCGCGCTTCCTCGAATCCTATCCGCGGGATCCGTTGCGATGGCAGCTCCGGTTCATGGAGGCCATGCTGGCGGCCCAAAACGACGAGAGCGAAAAGCAAACGGCGGCGGAGGCGATCTTCAAGGAAATCCTGGACTCCCCCGAGAGCCCCGCCCCCCTGAAATCCAAGGTCAGCGGCCTGATTCTCGCGTTTCGGTACAAAACATTTCTCGAAAAGAAATGCGCGCTCAAACCGTTCCAGGAGGCGGTGGAGAGCCACCTCAAGAGCCATCCCAACGCGGAAGGCAACGACCAATACGCGCGGTGGCTGATGGAGGCCGTCACCCCGATCGAGGCGAACGCTCGCGCCCGGAAGCTGGAGGAACTCACTCGCAGCGGCATCCCGCATCTGGCGCGCGCGGCCAAGGAGAGGCTGGAGCTGCTCGCGAGACTGGAGGATCTCCGCAAAAAGCCAATGGAGATGCGATTCACCGCCCTGGATGGACGCGAGGTGGACCTGTGCGCCCTTCGCGGCAAAGTGGTGCTGCTCGATTTCTGGGCGAGCTGGTCGTTGGAGTCTCTCGCCTTGCTCCCGAGCCGGATTGCCGCCTACTCAAAGCTCAAGGATCGCGGGTTCGAGATCGTGGGCATCTCGTTCGATGAGGACAGGCAGAGTCTTCTCGAGATGCTCGCGGCGAAACAGATCACGTGGCCGCAGTTCTTCGATGGCAAGGCGCTCCGCAATCCCATGGGCGCGCGATATGGGATCGAGGGGCTGCCGGTGTCCTGGCTGCTGGATCGGAAAGGAATGGTCGTGAACACGGATCTGGTGACGGGCCTCGAGCGGGAGGTTGAAAAACTGCTGGCCAAGTAGCCCCGCGGTGGGGAAGGGTCCACGCGTCACATGTCGACACCTTCGCGCCTGAGAGTTCTGGTCACCGGTTCGGCGGGCCGGCTCGGATCCGCCGCCGTGCGCGCCTTGAAAGAACGCGGCCACTTCGTTCGCGGATTGGATCAAGTCCCGACGCCCGCGGCTTCCGAATCGTGGGTGGGTTCCCTCTCCGAGCGCGACCTTCTCGCGCGAGCCACCGAGAGCATGACCGCGCTCGTTCACCTGGCCGCCGCGCCCGACGATTCGGATGAGCCCGATTTCTTCCAGCGCGTTCTGGTGCCCAGCAACATCCTGGGGGTCCATAACATCCTCGAAGCGGCGCGCGAAAGCGGGATTCCGCGCGTCGTCCTGGCCAGCTCAGGACAGGTGAATTGGACGCAGCAATACGACGGCCCGTTGCCCGTCCGCGCCGCGGACCCCACAACCCCGCGACATTGGTACGCGGCCACGAAGATGTTTCTCGAGTCGGCGGGCTACAGCCTGGCCAAGAATCACAACCGATCGGTGATCGCCGCGCGGCTGGGATGGTGTCCCCGGCGCGGTCAGGCGCCCGACATCGCAAAGAGCGCCGTGGCTCAGGACCTGTACTTCAGCCCCAAGGACGCTGGACGGTTTTTCGAGCGAGCCGTCTCGGCCGATGTGCCTGTGGGATTTCATGTGCTTTACGCCGCAAGCCTCCCCTTGCGCTCTTCGATTTTCGAACTGAAGCCCGCGATGGACCTCCTTCAATGGCAGCCGGAGGAGCGCTGGCCCACGGGGGCGGAGGACGACCTTCCGCCATGCTGATGCATTCGTCGAGTCCGCGGCGGTCCACTCTCCGTGTCCCCCGGCTAAGAAAGCCGCGAAACACCCGCCGCTCCGCGACCTGATCCTCGTGGCCAGTGGCGCAGCTCCGACCGCGAATCCTTTTCGCCAAGGCCTAAAGTTCGTAGGCGATCAAGACGCACTCAATAAAGGCAATGGCGGCTCCGGTCGATCGGACGACCGCGCGCAGTTTGTATGTGTGCGTTCCCTTTCCCGGAAAATCGATGAAGGAGAATGCCGAGGGAGGATACTGGATGTTGCCCACCGGGTTGTCGTCTCTTCCGGCGTACATCGACGTCAGATCCTCCCCGTCCCGAGAAAAAACAAAGCGCCCAATGGGAAAGTCCCCGTTCGACGAGTAGAGATCGACCGCCGACTCCTTCGCCTTGGGTGGAGAGCCCAGTGTCACGATCACCGGCCGGCCGGTTGTTGTGATCGTCACGTGCAAGTTGGTCACGTCGCTGAGGGTCGTGGCCCCAAAATCGCCCATAGGGTAGGGGCCAGTGGAGGCGGACATGGCGACGCCCCCCGGAAGATCACTGTTCAGCGGGCGGGGCGCGAGCTTCTCAAAAGTCACCGCGTTCGCGGCCAGTTGCGCTCCTCCAATGGCGGAGTCCGCGACCTGGTTTGAAGAGATCGTGCGCGCCGCGATCAGGCCGGCGTGTATCTGCAGCGGAGCAATCTGATTGGAGGTGACGGCGCCATTGGCGATTTGACTGGATGTGATGCTGTTTGTTTGGATCCTCGAGCCGTCCAATCGTCCTCGGGAAGGATCATTCACGCCAAAGACTGAGCTCCAATCGTAGCCGGCGAGCTTGCGGCTATCCGAGGATTCCTTGGCGAAAACCACGGGAAGAATCGCCTGACGGGGCGACATCGGAGGATCGGAAGCGTCGATCACGTTGTCCGGTCCGCCTCCGGGGCCGCCGACGTCAACGGTGATCTCCAGGTAAAGCGGCTGGTCGAAGTCAAAATCAAGAGGATTCTTCGAGCCGAGAAGCACGTTCACCAGCCCGCCGTTTATGGTCGTCCGATGCACTTCGCCCGACCACACCGGACTTCCACCGGCGGGCGCGCCAAAAATCTTGAATTGCGCCAACCGCGGCCCGTCGCTCACCGCGCGGCCTGAGGGATCGACGAGTCGACCTTGAAAAGGAAGCAGCCGGGGAGCCGCCTGCGCCGACGAACGCGATGGGCAAAGACAACATGCCGCAAACGCCGCGAAGAGTAGATAGTTTTTCATGATGAACGAGCCGACGAGTTCACGCCTCCCTGCGCGCCGCGCTCTAGGACGCCGAGGCTCGCCTCAAGCGGGCATGCAGGTCGAGAAAGATCCTGAGACCGGTCGAGGAAAAGTCAGACGGCGGCCGAACGGATCGACGCTCCCATCTCTCCTAAGGAAGGGTTCGAATACGGTCAGTTTGTGAGGGTGGACCTTGACCTGGCAAGTTTCGCCCTGCCGTTCATGACTGAATCGCGAGCGGAGCGCGGCTTGAGACTTCGCGAACGAAGGGCAACCTGGGTCGTCGCCAGACTCGCCGATCAAGTCAGGACGAAACCGCCCACGGATTCGCGCAGCCGCGCTTCGATGAATTGCTGACGGTGCAGAGACGTGATCTTCCCTCCGTCGCTGTCCATCACATAGAAGCTGTCCAAGGCCGCCCCGTGCTCCGTGATGATCTTCGCGAGCTGAATATCCAGGCGAAGCTCGGCGAAGACCTCCGCGATCTCGTAGAGCAGGCCGAGGCGATCCTCCGTCTCGATGTCGATGACGGTGCTGTCCTCGGAGGTGGCATTGTCGAATCGGATCGCGGTCGGCAGCGCCTGCCCCTCCAACCAGGCTCGCTCCAGCCTCTTCGTTGAGGACGAAGGCCGCAGCAGCGCCTGACGAAAGTCGACCTTCTCCCCGCTCAACGCGCGCAGCAGCAGCTCTTCAAACCGCTGCCGCTCCTCCTTCGTCACCGCGGTCCCCGTGCGTCCGCTCGTGCTTTCGAAGGAATCCAGGGCCAGGCCGTCGGCCCGGCTGAAAATCTGGGCGCTCAGGATGTTGATCCCCGCGGCCGCGAAGGAGCCGGCGATGCGGCTGAACAGCCCGGGCCGATCCCATGTGCATGCTCGCAGCCGGGTCAACCCGCGGTCCGGCTCGTTGTGCCAGTCCAGCACGGGCTCCAGCGCCTCCTGGCCCGCCTCCACCTGCTTGTGCATGAAGCGATGGCTGAGGGTGACGTCGACCGCGATCTGCCGAGCCTGGTAGATGCGGAAGTACCGCCGGGGGAGGTTCTCAAAATGCGCGCCCACCTCCTCGGGACCGATCGTGCGGGGCAGCATCCTTTGGACCTCCTCTCGCAGGAGCTCCCGCTCGCGCGCCTCCGCCATAAGAAACTCCGTCTTCCCGGACAGCTGCGTCAGGGCCTTGTTGTGCAGCGTCCAGAGCAACGAGTCCTTGAATCCGTTCCAGAGCCGATCGCTGGTGGCCAGCGAGTCGACGTAGGTGTGCAACGTGAGGAGGGACAGATGCTCCGCCGACTGCACCACGCCGGCGAAATGGCGCACGACCGCGGGATCCTCCAGGTCGCGGCGCTGGGACACGACGGCCATCGTGAGGTGTTGCTCGATCAGCAGCCGGAGAGTGTGGGTGAGCGCCCCATCGAGTTCCAGCCGCCGCGCCACGCGCTCGGCCAGCTTGCTGCCCGAGTCGGAGTGGTTGCCGTCGTGCTCCACCTTGCCCGCGTCATGGAGCAGCAGGGCCAGATACAGCAGATAGGGCTTGTCCAACCCGTGGAGCAGCTCGGAGTAGGGCTCCTCGATGGGAGCGCTCGGCTTCCACAGGGCGTCCAGCTTCTCGAGGCACATGAGCGTGTGCTCATCCGTGGTGTATTGATGGAAAAACTCGTGCTGCACCAAATTCGTCAGCCGTCCGAACTCCGGAATGTACTTTCCCAGCAGCCCCGTCTCGTGCATGGCCCGCAGAATGGGGGCGACGCTGCCCGGATGATTGATGATCTCCAGAAAGCTTTCCCGAACATGGGCGTCCTTGAGGAACGAGCGATCCACGAGGCGAAGATTGTTGCGGATGAGCTGGCTGAGATCGGGATGGATCTTGAGGCCTCGCTGCTGCGCATGAAGGAACGCGCGCATGAGCCGGCGCGGCTGATCGTTGAAAATGCGCGCCCCGCTGGCGCGGATCGTGTCCTGATCGAAACGGAAACCGTCGACGGTCGCGTCTTCATCCGGCTTGCGTTTGAGGGGCAGGAGGCTGCGCAGCGAGATCATGCGCCGGGGCTTGGGGAGCAGCGCGAGGCGATCCTCCACGTTCCGGGTGATCACGGAGATATTCCGCGAGTGGGTGTAGTAATCCCCCATGAACCTTTCGATGCGCTGGCTCGGCGAACGATCGGTGTACCCGAGGTGCGTGGCGATCGCCGGCTGAACAGCGCGGGTCAGGGAGTCCTGCGCCCGGTTCACATGGTAGTGGAGGTCCGTCCGCACCCGGAGGAGGAAATCGTATCCCGTCTCGAGTTGACGCCGCTCCATCTCGGAGATCATGCCCTTCTGCTCCAGCTCCACCAGGGATCGGGTGCCGTGCTTGAAAAACGCCATCCATCGCAGGTTCTGGAAATCGCGCAGCCCGCCGCTGCCGTTCTTGATGTTGGGCTCCTGCATCGTCGCGGAGTTCCCGTGCCGGGAGCGACGGCTGTTCTGATCTTCGAGACGGAGGGCGATGTACTCTTGCTCGTGCCCCGCCACGCATTTGACGAGCACCGTGCGCTGATACTTTCTGAACAGCTCCTCGTCGCCGATCAACAACCGCGATTCGATCAGCGACGTCTTCGACATCATGTTGGCGTTGGCCACCTGCACGCAGTCGTTGATGTCACGGACCGAATGCCCCACCTTCAGCCCCAGATTGAAGAGCGGCAACAGCACCCCGTCGAAAAACTTGGAGAGATGAGGGAGCGGCTTGCTCCCGGCCGCCACCTGGCCGGAGTGAAGCACCATGATGTCGATATCGCTGTGAGGATTGAGCTCCTGCCGTCCGTAACCGCCGATGGCGACCAGAGCGAGCGGTGGAAACTCCCGCTGCGCCTGGGGGGAAAGCGTGTTGCGCGTTGCGATCCAGAGATGCCTCAGGACTTCATCGAGCACACAGGCGCGCGCCTCGCAAATCTCCAGCCCGCCCCCTCCCGACCGATGACGGATCCGCAAGCGGGCCGTTTCCACCTTCAGGAAATTCTTGAATCGCTGCTCCTCGTCGGCCACGGAGGCGCCCGGAGGCAGCTTCAGCTTCTCGGCGGCGCGCGCGCGGATCGACTCGCTCAAACTCTGCATGAACGGACGCTACCAACATCCCCGCGCGCGGTCACATTCTTTTCCCCCCGGGAGCAAAGCCCGCGAGCGCGGACCGCTCACGCTCGAACGCGAGATCCCGATCGCCGACCACGGATCTTTCAAGGGCCTCGGGGTTTTGCGGCGCGCAGTCGGGCCTAGGGACGCCGCGCGAGCCGAAAGAATCTCTGCGAGAGGGAGGCGGTCGCGTCGGGGATTCGATAAGGGGATGCCGGGTCGCCGGAAACGTCGCGCCACGATATGGCGTCGGCAAGGGCGGAGGACTCCTGCAAGCGCCACGGTCCGCTCTCCCAATGCACCCACAAGTCGCGGCCTGTCCAGGTGGCGCGGAGCGGCGGATCGACGGGGGTCTCGCTCCCCACAAAAAGAGCGCATCCGAACGTGATGTCCGCGCTGCCCGCGGCGTAGTTGTGGACCTCGACCGCAAGCACATTCTCGCCCGACCTCAAAGCCGCCGCTCCACCTCCTACCACAATAAAGCCGACCGGGCAGGTCGCGTCCCCTCCACAAGTGTACGCGGAGGCCTGGGTCGCGTTGGTGATCACCGCGGGAGCCGCGGCCATGTTCTCACGATGGATCTCGGTTCCGTTCAAATAGAACACAGCGCCGTCATCGAGATAGTTGCTGAAAACCAAGGACGCTCCCGCCGGGTCGCCGTCAAAGGCGAAGCGAGTTCGCATGTAATAGGTGATGAAGGGCAGTTTGTCCTTCGAGTTTGCGGGCATCTCGGTGCGCCGAGGGCCCACGGCGGGAAGCGGACCGCCCGGTCGGGTATCCACCCACAGAAGGCCAGGACCGGAGGGCCAAGCGTCATCGTTGAAGGCGATCGTTTGCCACGCCTGGCCATCCAGGTTCGCGGCGGAGTACTTCCACACCTGCGGAAGGTCGAAAATCAGGATCGGGTCGGGCGAGGGGCTTGTTGTGAAGCCCACGTAGTCAGGGGGAGCGACCCCGCAAGGGAAGCGCCTCACTTGGCCCAGAGACTCCGACACGATCTGACACACGTAGTGGGTGCGCAACGACAAGCCCGGCAACTCCACCGCGTGCTCGGTTGTGGGGGCGATCTCGCTGGCCGAGAAGGATCCCAGATCGCTCCCCTTCCCGAACGCCACGTAGCCGGTCGAGGGGGTCGTGGTTCGCCAAAACACAGTCGCCGATGTTCCGAAGGATTCCACGTGAACGTTCGAAATAAAACCATCCGCGTAGGGCAAGGGCGTCAGCTTGACGACGTCGGCGATCAGATTGCGGACTTCCTCGCCGGAGGATTCCGCCACCACTTCAACGAACGTTTCCGCGCCCGCCTCCAGGTTCGTGTCAGCGAGAAGGACCCACTGGTTGGGGGGGAGGGGCGACGACAAATCGAGCGCCGCCAGGATCTTCCCGGCGCTCTGGAGCGTGTAGCGCAGGTGCGGCGGCGCGTTCGTCGTCTCCGGGGCTTGGATCCAGACGCTGTAAGGTCTCGAATCGCCGACGGGCAGAGCCCATCGCGCCTGCGCGGTCGCGCCCGCCCCGATCGTCGCTTGGCGGGAGTTGAGGCCCCAGCTCGCCGCGGCGTGATTGGTCCACGTTCCCGCGATCTCCGTGTAGCCGGGATCCTCGTTGTCGACGTACACGTCATCGGGAACATACCGCAGGATGCGGGTGGCGAGATTGCCGGACGGATCCGTGACCGCGATCCCCACTTTCGCGATTTGGTCGCGTCGCCCCGGAAGCGTGATGCGCCACTTTCCCGGACCCGCCGGCTCGGGCTTCAACAGGCGATAGTGCTGACACAGATCCTTGAACGCCACTACGGGCTGCGGCTGAAAGATCGGCTCGTTGACTTCGAGGGCGAGAGTCAGGCGGTCGCCCTCGGGAATCTCCTCGACGTCGAGTCGCGGCGGGGTGAAATCGGCCGTCTTCATCCATCGCTGCATCGCCTCCACCGCCGTGCAGTAGCGGAACTGGACCGTGGGATAGTTCGTCGCGGCGATATGCGCCATGCCATCGACCTTGACGATGTCGTCCAGGAAATTGGACTCGGGCAGGTGCGCCCAGAAGCAGGCCACCTGATCGATCCCCTTCTCCGCTTCGGCGAAAGTCGCGTTCACGACCTTCTGGGTCAGGGCCGTCATCTTCACGGATCGAACATTCCATCCAGATCCGTCCCCAGGCGTTTGATAGTTGGTCGTCGAAGGATGGAAGGGAACGAAAGTCGTCGGCGCCTTCGACCAATCATAATTGTTCTCAAGAGGCTCGGTGGAGTCGGAGCTCTTGATCGGGGAGGCGCAATGGAGGCTGAAGGGCAGGAGCTCGTTCAGCCGGCGCTGCCAGTCATTGTCCATGAAGTGCCAGCCGCTGCGGAACGAGACAGGGAACAGATCCTCCTCCAGGAAGCTCTGGGCCAGCGCCACGTCGAAGTCGTCCGAGCACTCGAGAAAAGTCTTCGCCTCGTTCCACCAGAATTTCCCGTCGCGGTTGTAGTCGCTCCAGAAGAAGGTGTGGTAGTGGGTCGCCTGCTCGTCTCCGAGCGCCCTCATGCTTTCCCCGTGGCGCTTCCTGAGCAGGTAAAGAGGCATGAGATTCGCGATGGGAGCGTCGGTGTTGTCGGCGGGACGGTTCAAACCGCCCACCAGCGACCACCAGGTCAGCCGGATCGGAGAGCCGAACGAGTCCACGAAACGCGCGCGGAAGGCGGGATCCATGACCTTGTAGCCGTTCTGCGTCGGCGAGGTGTAGAGGTCCGGCTTGAAATGGCAGTGATAGCGGGTGAGGTCGAGGCCATCCCAGATCGCCGTGTCGGAACCCACGACCAGATAGACCTTCCCGGGAGGCGTCGCCGCGACGCCCGCCAATGCCAACGCGAACACCATGGCGAGGGGAAGACCGATCGATCCAGCCCGAGAGGCCATGAGCAGAATCACCCGAAGGGCGAAAGCGACGGATTGTTGCGGGGCGAGGCGCACGAAGTGTTGGTGGCGACCGCAATGTAGGAGCGAAGCCGGCTAAACGCAAGCCGCCGTGATAGCGCATCCACCGGACGGGTCGCCCCCGGGGCCGGTCGCGCGAAACGCGACGATCCGCCGACGCCAGACCCGTCAGGAAAGGCTCGTCACCCCGCGCGCGGGCCGGAGATGGGCTTGTGGTGGAGGTGCTGGTGGACGGCGGCGATGAATCCCTTGAACAAGGGATGCGGGCGGTTCGGCTTGCTTTGGAACTCCGGATGAAACTGGCTCGCCATATAGAAGGGATGATCCGGAAGCTCGATGATCTCCACCAACTTCCCGTCCGGGGATGTGCCACTGAAGACGAATCCGGCCTTCTCGAACTGCTCGCGATAGGCGTTATTGAACTCGTAGCGATGACGATGTCGCTCCTGGATGAGGAAGGCGCCATAAAGATGCGCGGCTTTCGTGCCGCTCGCGATCTGGCAGGGTTGCGAGCCCAGGCGCATCGTGCCCCCCTTCCGCACCACGTTCTTCTGCTCGTCCAGAATCGCGATGACCGGATGCGCCGCCGCTTCGTCGAACTCCGTGGAGTGGGCGCCCTTCAAGCCCAGCACGTTCCGCGCGAATTCAATCGTCGCGATCTGCATGCCCAGGCACAAACCGAGATACGGCAGCTTGTGCTCCCGCGCGTATTGGGCCGCGAGGACCTTGCCTTCAATGCCCCGCTCGCCAAACCCGCCCGGCACGAGGATCCCGCCAAACCCGCTCAGCATCTTCTCCGCGCCATGCTTCTCGATCTCCTCCGACTCAATCTTCTCGATCGTGACGCCGCAATCATTCGCGATGCCCCCATGTATGATCGCCTCGTAAACCGACTTGTACGCGTCGTTCAACTCGATGTATTTCCCCACCACGCCGATCCGAACCCGATGCGCCGGGGCGATGAGCTTGCGAATGATGTCCTGCCAGTGGGACATGTTCGCCGGAGGAACCTCCAGATGCAGCAGCTTGCAAACGAGGTCGTCGAGGCGCTCGCGCTGAAGCATCAGCGGCACCTCGTAGATGGAGTGCTCGACATCCATCTCTTCGATCACGCCCTCGTAGGGCACGTTGCAAAACAGCGAGATCTTCTGTCGGAGCTCCTTGTTCAAGGGCTGCTCGCATCGGCACACAAGGATGTGCGGCGTGATGCCGATTTCTCGGAGCTTCGCCACCGACTGCTGGGTGGGCTTGGTCTTGAGCTCTCCCGCCGCCTTGATGAAAGGCACGTAGGTGACGTGAAGAAAAACGACGTTCCCGATGCCGACATCGAGGGCGAACTCCCGGATCGCCTCGAGAAAGGGCAACCCCTCGATGTCGCCCGTGGTGCCCCCGATCTCCGTGATCACGATGTCGGCCTTCGACACCTGGCTGATGTCGCGAATCCGCTTCTGAATCTCGTCGGTGACATGCGGAATCACCTGAACGGTCTTGCCGAGGTAGTCGCCGCGCCGCTCCTTGTCCAGGACGGTTTGATACACCTGTCCGCTGGTCAGGTTGTTGAACCGGGTGAGCTTGGTGTTGGTGAAGCGCTCGTAATGGCCGAGGTCGAGGTCGGTCTCGGCGCCGTCGTCGAGAACGTAGACCTCGCCGTGCTGATAGGGACTCATGGTCCCGGGATCGAGGTTCATGTAGGGATCGAACTTCTGCAGAGCGACCTTCAGCCCGCGGTTCTCGAGCAGGGTCCCGAGCGCCGCCGCCGTCAGGCCCTTGCCCAGCGAACTCACCACACCGCCCGTAACAAAAAGATATTTCATCGCAGTTGTCTCGCAGCCGACTCCAGCATTGATTCCACCCGCCGGACATCCTCCGGCACATCCACGCCCACGCTCTCGTGCTCCACCCGCGCCACCGCGATCCGGATTCCGTTCTCCAGCGCCCGCAGCTGCTCAAGCTTCTCAGCCTGCTCCAGCGCGGACACCGGGTATTGCACCAGCTTCAGCAGCGCCTCCCGCCGATATCCGTAAATGCCCAAGTGCTTCAAAAATGGAAACGCCGCCAAATGTTCCTGGGTGGAACGACCGGCGGCATCACGGAGATACGGAATCGTGCGGCGGGAAAAATATAGGGCTCGGCCCTCCCGGCTGACAACGACTTTCACCACATTCGCGTTGTCGTAATCCTCCAGGCGGGAGATGAGACAGGCCGCGGTGCTCATTTCGGCGTCCGCCAGCAGCGAGGCCACCTGGTTGATGACGCCCGGATCGATCAGGGGCTCGTCGCCCTGGATGTTCACAGCCGCGTCGCAAGGAACGCGCGAGACCACCTCGGCGATCCGATCCGTGCCGCTCGGATGCCCCGATGAGGTCATCTCGACGCGGCAAAAGGGAGCGGCGAACGCGCGGATCCGCTCGTCGTCCGTGGCGACGATCACCTCCCGCAGCCCTTTCGCCAGCCGACACCGCTCCACCACCCATTGCAGCAAAGGCTTGCCAGCGATGGGAACCAGCGGCTTGCCAGGGAAGCGGGTGGACGCGTAGCGGGCCGGAATCACTCCGATCACGTGCATCGGTGGGCTGATGTAGGGGAATCAAGCCTCCGGCGCAATCTAAAGTCGGCGAAACCTGGCGGGCCGTCGGGAGGCTCTCCTCTCTCTGCCGCGGCGTCCAGGAACGCTCTGGGGGAATCGATCGTAGGCGGAATCTGCCCGAAATGCCGCCAAAGGGGCCGCGGCGGTCGCATGAAACAGCGCCTCAGAACACAATCAGGCCGCGTTACAATGAACGCGGCCTGACTCCGAGAGCCCGCCAGCCGGGTCGGCGCATCGACCCTTACGCCACGCGGACCTCGACCTGCTTGGGTTTTGCCTTCTCGGCCTTGGCCACCCGGACCCGAAGGATCCCGTCCGTAAACTCGGCGGTCACCTTCTCCTGGTCGGCGTCGTCGGGCAGCGCAAAGCTGCGCGAGAAGCGCCCGTAGAACCTCTCCACGCGATGGAACCTTCTTCCCTCGTCCTCGCGCTCGAATTTCCTTTGCCCGTCGACGTGAAGCACCCCGTCCTGAACCTTCACGGTAAGATCCTCCTTCTTCACCTCGGGGGCCTCGACCTTGATGAGGTACTCCTTTTCGTCCTCGATGACGTCCACAAGCGGAGTCCACGAGGTGGGCTGGAGCTTCTCGTCGGTCGACGCGCGAAGCGGTGTGCTCGTGGAACTCAACCCGAGAGCGCCGGTGAGATGGTTCTGAAGCGCCTCGAGATCTTTCCACGGGTTCCAGCGGTTTTCATATCGGCTGATCAACATAGTATTGGTTCTTTCTGCACCGCGGTTGTCGCGAGTTCGAGGAGGAGAGCCGCGATATGTCCCGCCGCCTCGACGTCGAGTCGCCCTCGACGCGAGGCTGTTCTATCACGAAGAGTGCCAACGCTGGCCCCCAGCGAGAGCCCGTGAACCCGCCAAAAAACTCGAATCCGCGCGCCGCGCGACTCTTGAGAGTGAGACGTCCGCGCAACACCCGCCCGCCACCGGAGACATTCTGTCGCGTTTTTCCATCTCTCTCTCTAGCTTGACCGGGTGCAGACGAGCGAAGACGCGACATGGCAAGACGTGAGGCAGGATCCGACGGGGTTTCCCCCGCTCGAATTGAAGAGCGCTCACGTCTGGCGCCTGGAAGTGTCGGCAACCCTGGGCTGGCTGAGGTCCGCCGATCAAATGCTGAACGCCGAGGAGCGTATACGAGCCGACCGTTTCCATTTCGAGCAAGACAGGAGCCGGTTCGCCCTCTGTCGCGCGGCTTTGCGCCTTCTCCTGGGTCGCTACCTCGCCGCGGATCCCGGGTCCATCCGCTTTCAATACGAGGAACACGGCAAGCCCAGGCTATCGGATGACAACAGGCGGTCATCAGGGTCGCTGGAATTCAACGTGTCCCATTCGGGAGACCTGGCGCTGATGGCATTTGGCCGATCCGGACCTCTGGGTGTGGACGTCGAACGACTACGCGGGGAGATCGAGATGCAAGCCCTGGCTGAGCGGTTCTTCTCTCCACAGGAGGTGGCCGAGCTGAACGCCCTTCCGCCGGCGGAAAGGGCTGTCGGCTTTTTCAACTGCTGGACGCGCAAGGAGGCCTATGTGAAAGCGCGGGGACAGGGCCTGAGCTTGGGGCTCGATTCGTTCGCCGTCACCCTCAGGCCGGGGGTCGCTCCGGCGCTCGCGTGGTCGAGGCAAGGATCCGGGGAGACGTCATCGTGGCGGCTCTGGGATCTCCCGACGCCCGCTGGATACCGCGCGTCCCTGGCCTCCCCGGCCGAGGTCCAGGCCCTACGCCTGTTTTCGTTCGCTCCCGATGGCCGCTTGTCATGAGTCGCGTCTCTCTTCCACACTGACCGCGTATGGTGAATGCTGTTACGGGCGCCCGCTGCTGGGTGGAAGTGGATCTCGACGCGCTGCGGACCAACCTCGCGTGGATCAAGCATCGCGTGGGCCCCGGGGTCCGCGTGATCACGGTGGTGAAGGCCGACGCCTATGGACACGGACTCAAGTCGATCGCCGCGCTGTTGATGCAAAGCGGCACGGATCTGTTCGGCGTTGCGACGCTCGCCGAAGACGCCGCGATCCGCTCGGTCGGCCAGGGCTGGCCCGTGTTGATGCTGGGCGCCGCGCTGCCGGACGAGTTGGAGTCCGCGATCAAGGACGGCGTGATGCTGACGATTTCCAGCGCCGAGGAGCTGACGCGCATCGCGACACTCGCCGCCAGCTTGAAGCGAACGGCGGCCGTGCACCTCAAGATCGACACGGGGATGGGACGCCTGGGCGCCAGCCCTGACGAAGCGGGAAAGCTGGCGCGCATGGTTCGCTCCGCCGGGAACCTGTCTCTCGCCGGCCTCTACACCCACTACGCCAACGTGGAGGAGGAGGCGGCCTACACAAGGAATCAACGCGAGACATTCCGTCGTTCCCGGGAGCTCGTGAAAGCGGAGGGCGGCGATCCGGAATGGATCCACTGCGCCAACAGCGGCGGTGTGCTGCTCGAACTGCCCGACGGGTGCAACGCGGTCCGCCCTGGGCTCCTCGTTTACGGGATCATACCGCCCGGCAGCCGGCTCGGCGGCCGCATCGCCGCGCAGAGCTTCGTTCCCGCGCTCTCGTGGAAGGCCCGAGTGAGCTTCGTGAAGGAGATTCGCGCCGGCGCCCGGCTGAGCTACGGCGGCGCGTTCACCGCGCCCAAGAAGATGCGCGTGGCGACCGTGAGCGCCGGCTACGGCGACGGCTTCCTGCGCGCCGCGAGCAATCGCGGAGAAGTGCTCATCCAGGGCAGGCACTGCCCCATCCTCGGCCGCGTGACGATGGATCAGATGATGGTGGACGTCACCCGCCTGGCCTCCGTGATTCCAGGCGAGGAAGTCGTGATGCTGGGGAATCAAGGCGCCGCCTCGTTGCGAGCCGAGGATCTGGCGACATGGATGGGCACGATTCCATGGGAGGTCCTGACGGGAATCACGTACCGGGTTCCGCGGATTTATAGAGGGAGTCAGGCCGCCTGATGTCGCGAAAGATTTTACTGGTTCCGATGGGGCCGCGGAGATATCAACACGCTACGCTCATGAAATCATTGCGATCTCTATTGATCATTTCGGCCGCGGTCGCGCTCGCTGCAGGATGCAAGACCAAGCACTCGTCGCCGCCGGGCGCGAAGGACGCGACGGCCGCGACGAACGCGCCCCCCGTCGCCAGCGCCCACCAGGTCACGCCCGGATCTGAAATCCGCGGAGAAATCAGCCGCGTGAACGCCGCGGCGCGCTTCGTGGTTCTGGGATTCCCGGTCGGCGTCATGCCGTCCAAGGGCTCAGTGCTGGGGGTTTTTCGGCAGGGCGTGAAGGTCGGGGAGATCATGGTTTCCGGTCCTCAGCGCGACACTTTCACGGTGGCCGACATTCTGAAGGGAGAGTGTCGCGTGGGGGATGAAACGCATCCCTGACGCGCCCCCGGATATCGCGGAGCGGCGGGCTGAAGAATTCTGATTGACCCAGGGAGCCCGGCTGTGACGTGATGATGATTCAATTTCCTCTGACTTTTTGGGATTAAGAAATGGCGAAGGTGTCGAGCAAGAACGGACGTTCCTCACGGTACTCCTCCAGCACGAAGTACGACGCGCACCACACGGTGCTGTCGAAGACTTACGGCGCGCTGGCGGACCTCAGGCGAGAGCTCGCCGAGCCGAAGTCGCGGGTATCGGAGCGTGAAGAATTGTTAAAGCTGCTGGCGGATTGCGCGGATTCGCAACGCGCCTGGCTGCTGCTGGAGGACTATTTCGAGCGGCTCTCGCTCTCTCGAAAGGATTTCGGCGGGCAGGAGTGGTGGGCGCGCATTATGTCGGCCCGCGGCCGCGAGCGGATCGAGGAGGTCGCGATGCTTTTCCTCCGCGCCCAGCGTTCCCTGCCGACCGAGCTGCAGCCCTTCGCCAACGCGGCGAGGTTCGCGGAGATTGAACAGGCCGAAGCCGAGCACCGCAGCCTCCAGGCCCTTGAGCATTGGATGTTCCCTCCCACTCCCACCCATCTCGACTCGCCGCGCGCCAGCATCAAGGTCCTCTGCGAGATCGTCCCGATGCCGGAGAGCCCCACGCTGCACCGCCTCGACGTTCGCATCAGCCTCAACCGGCCGCGCACCGGGGAGAAGGTGCGATCGATCGCCGAGATCGTGGATCTGCAGACCCGCGCGGCCCACGAACAGGAGCTGTTTCCCCCCATGGATTGGGATTTCATCCAGTGGGTGACGGCTTTGCACAAAGAGGACCCTCCCGAGTCCGAAGTCCTGTCCCTCACCGGAATGGAGCTCCTGCGCTGGCTCTGTCGATGGGGAGCGCAGGGTCGGCTCGAGATGTCCAAGAAGCCGCTGCTGTTTGAGGGACAGGTCCTCGGGTTGAACCCGGAGCTCACGCCGGCGAAGGGCGGATTGGAGTTCACCCACCGGGTCCAGATCGCCCAGGGCGAGCAGAAGAGCTTGTCCGATGTTCGGTTTTTCGCCGGCGAGCCGGTCATGGCGCTCGTCGATAACCGCGTCTACGTCGTTCGAAACTCGCCTCCCCCGGCGCTGATTGAGTTCTGGGGACGCACTCCGTCGGTCCCCGTCGGCAAGTTGAGCACCCGGATGCGCTCGCAGCTGCGACGCAGCTTTAGCGGCGCGGGCTCGAGTTGGGATTCCTTGTGCGTCACGCACACAGCGACCGCGCAATTCGTGTTCGAGCTCGCCGAGGACACCGTTCGCCTTCGCCTGCTCGCGCGGACGGATCGCGCCAAGACCGTCTGGCACTGGACGGGCCAGGAATGGCAGCTGGATCAGCCCCACGCCGCGACGTCGGACAAGGCCGAGGTATTGGAGGATCCCCGGCTGGACGAAGCGGTCGCGTGGCTGCGCCGACTCGATTGGTTCACGCCGGAGCCCGGCGTCTGGGTCGGCGACGCGAATGAAAACTTTTTGGGAGTGCTGGCCACCGTCTGGCCATTCAAGCCCGCGTCCGCCGAGTTTCTCGCCAATCAGGCTTTCCAACGCCTCTTCATGTCCCCGCGACAGCTGCGTCCCACCTTGATCGTCAAGGGCAGCGGCATCGACTGGTTCACGGTCTCCGCCGAGTGGGAGCAGGAGGGCATGCGCCTCACGCCCGCGGATCTGCAGCGCCTGCAGAGCGCGACAGGACGCTTCGTCAAGCTGCCCGACGCCGGATGGGTCGAGCTCGACACCCGCGCGGTGGCCACGGCGCACGAGGCCATGGCGGACCTCGGACTGGAGACGCTCAGCGCCCAGCCGCAGAAGGTCGGCATGGAGCAGGCGGCGCATCTGGACGAGGAGGCCTTCAAGCGCTTTGCCGACACAGGCGAGGCCAAGACGCTCCGATCCAAGCTCGCCGACTTCGAGGGAATTCCCAAGGTGGCGGTGCCCAAGCAGGTCGACGCCGAGCTGCGACCTTATCAGCACGAGGGCTTCGCCTTCCTTTGCCACCTCACCCAGCTCAAGCTGGGCGGGATCCTGGCCGACGACATGGGTCTGGGGAAAACCCTGCAGACCCTCACCTGGCTGGCCTGGCTGCGTGAGAAAAACATCAAGCATCCCAAGCCCGCGCTGGTGATCTGCCCCGCGTCGGTCCTGCACAACTGGCGTCGGGAGGCGAATCGATTCGCGCCGCAGCTTCGGGTGCTCGTCCTGGAGAGCGGCTCCGCCCGCCACAACCTGCGGAAGCAAATCCCCCAGCACGACCTGATTGTCACGAACTACTCGCTGCTGCGACGCGACCTCGAAGCGCTCCAAAAATTCCCGTTTGGGGCGCTGATTCTCGACGAGGCCCAGTTCATCAAGAATCCGACGGCCCAGGTCACGCAATCCGTGAAACAGCTCAAGGCCGACCAGCGGATAGCCCTCACCGGCACCCCGCTCGAGAACCGACTGCTGGATCTGTGGAGCATCGCTGATTTCATCCAGCCCGGATACCTGGGAAATCAGGAGCATTTCGCCCAGACCTACGACCCTCGCGGAGAGGGCGAGGAGGGCGAGATCGCGCAACGCGTCGCGCGGCGCCGCCTGTCGGCCAAGCTGCGTCCGCTCATGCTCCGCCGCTTGAAGCGGCAGGTCGCAAAGGACCTGCCCGAACGCATCGAGGTCCGGCGCGACTGCGAGCTGGGCGAAGAGCAGCGCAAGCTGTATCTGGCCGAACTGCGCCGCAGCCGGGAGCAGATCATGCAGGCGGTCGCCGAGAAGGGCCTCATGAAGAGCAAGATTCATGTGCTCGCCGCGCTCACCCGGCTCCGACAAATCTGCTGCCATCCGCGCCTCGTGGGCAGCGACACCGCCTCGGGGAAGACCGAGACGCTCATGGAGCTTCTCGAGCCCTTGCTGGAGGAAGGCCAGAAGGTTCTCGTCTTCAGCCAATTCGTCCAGATGCTGCGGCTGATGGAAGGCGAGTGCGCCGCGAGGCAGATTCCAACGCACATTCTCACCGGCGAATCGAAGGAACGTCAGGAGATCGTGCAGTCATTCCAGAACGACCCGCGCTCCGGAGTGTTTCTCCTCAGCTTGCGGGCCGCGGGCACGGGCTTGAATCTCACGACGGCGAGCTATGTGATTCTGTACGATCCGTGGTGGAATCCCGCGGTCGAAGCGCAGGCGATCGATCGCTCCCACCGAATCGGCCAGACGCGCACCGTCCACGCCTATCGGCTCATCGCCCCTGGCACCGTCGAGGAGAAGATCTGGGAACTGCAGCAGCGCAAAGCGAGAACCATCTCGGATGTTCTCGGCGAAGAAGGCTTCGCCCGGAGCCTGTCCAAGGACGACCTCGAATACCTGTTTTCCGAAGACTGACGATCCGACGCCGACGACGAAAATCCCTTGTGCCTTGATCCCGGAGGGCATCCCTCGAGTTTGGGGATTGCACAGAGCTGCTCCATCGCTCCTTTGTCGGAAAACCGCGTCGCAAGTTTTGTCGACAGGACTATCCGATCGCGATCATCGTGTAGCATTGTTCGCCGTCATTCGCAGAATTGCTCGGTAAGCATCAATTATTTGCCGAGTCTCTTCCTCAGCATCTAGCTTGGTGTTGTCATCCGCAGACCTCATTTTATCGGGATGGTAACGTTTCAACAGCTCTCTGTAGCGGCGTTTCACGTCAGCAGTTGATGCGTAAGGCTCAAGTCCAAGAGTGAGATAGTATTGAGCCTCGGGAGGTAGCTCGCCATCTGTAGCTTCCTGACTGCGTGTAGAAGATTCCGGTTCGACGATAAGATCAACGCCACGGCTCCTTAACCAATTCTGAATTTCCTCCCGAAGGCTTGTAGACATCAAAAGCCACCCAGATCGCGCCAGCCAAATTATTCCCTCGAGATCACGCAGCTGCGGGATAATGCGCACAGAGTTGATCTGAGGGAGATCACGAACCAGCTGCGCGAAGCTTATCTTGTGCTTTTGACTATAAAGTTGGGCGAGGATCACACTGGCGCCGTGCACATCCAACGTCAGTATTCTGAACGCTTTCCCTAGATATCCGAAGGCAACAAGAGATAACCGAGGCCCGCTAATCAGCAGATCTACGATGAGCATTGTGAGGGAGGCGTGTGTGGCCACGCATTACCTGGATCTCATTCCACACGCCGAAAACCGCTCCCCGCCGCCTGTGCCTGATCTTCTCCACGTGCTGTGATTGCCTATCACTCTCTCCCACTGAGGCGACGATGAGAATTGCTGCCTGCTCTTGAGGCCACGCTCTGGAATTGCATCATCAATCTGCGACCGACGCGAATGTTCTGCTCAACACCGATCCCTTCCACATAGCACCGGCCAAGATTCCACCCCGCCAAGCGATCCCCGGCATCGTAGGCCGCTTGATACAGCTTAAAGGCTTTCGTGCGGTTTCGCCGTGTACCGAGCGCGTTCTCGTACGCGACGGCCAAATTGCATAGTGCATTTGCATCAGAATAGTCGGCAGCCTTCCTCCACCAGAAGACGGCTAGTTTTGGATCGGACTCCACACCTTTACCCTCATGAAAGCACTGCGCCAAGTTAAACATCGCAGTCACATTCTTCTTATTTGCTGCGGCTAGATAAAACTTGAATGCTGTCGCTGGACTCCTTCTCGCACATCCAATTCCATACTCACTTGCGTATCCCATCCAACAAAGGGCTTGGGAATGTCCCTGCTTGGCTGCGCGCGAATACCATCTCCGTGCGAGCTTCAGATCCTTCTTAACTCCAAAACCCGTGAAGTAGGCATGCCCCATGAATGCTGCTGCGTGAGGCGATCCTCGTGCGAGGCAAATCTGGGCAGCGATCAAAGCATGTCGTGCACCTTGAATTTTCGCAGGGTTCTGGACGCATTCATCAAAGAGCCGCTCCAACCTCGGAGTAGGAAAGTTCCGGATCGCTTCGATAGTTAGAGAATCCAATTGGGAGCTATTCATGACTGAGATCACTTGCAGCGATCCGGATTGGGAAACTTAGGCTTAGACGGCGGAGGTTCTTGTGCCTGCTTAGGAGCCCTTTTAGGCTTTGGAACAGAATTGGGCGGTCTGCTCCCAGTGAACCGCCGCGGGCACAGGGAGAGACTCGCCCTGATACGGAAGCTGGCACGCACAGGAATCCTTTGCTTCCGCGCGAACTCCTCCAACTGTGCGAGACTGAAACCGTACGACGATCAGAGCATCGTTATTTGGAAGCCCTTTACGATGCCAGATTGGAAGGATTTCCGAAACCGTTGCGGCCACACTTCGGCCCATTATCGATGCCAAAAAAATGAGGGGCGCCTTTTGGGGGCGCCCCTCGCGTTCAATCGAACTCAGGGCGAGCCAGCCCTAGGCCTTCTCGGCGATCTCTTTTTCGCGGTCGGCCATGGCGGCTTTGCGGGAGAGGCGGACGCGGCCCTTTTCATCGACGCCCAGGCACTTCACCCAGATTTCGTCGCCCATCTTCACGATGTCTTCGGTCTGCTTGACGCGGAAGTTCGCAAGCTCGCTGATGTGGCACAGGCCGTCCTTGCCCGGGAGGAACTCAACGAAGCAGCCAAATTCCTTGATCGTGACCACCTTGCCCCGATAGACCCTGTTGATCTCC
The DNA here is from genome assembly GCA_016199985.1 of Verrucomicrobiota bacterium. Taxonomy (GTDB): domain Bacteria; phylum Verrucomicrobiota; class Verrucomicrobiia; order Limisphaerales; family UBA11320; genus UBA11320. The sequence continues at coordinate 66,442 of JACQFQ010000065.1, forward strand.
GCCTCGGCGGTCATCCCGCCGATCGCTTCGCGCGCGATCTTCATGCCTTCCGCGGACGTTGAGTAGATGTTCACCGTGCCGTCGTCCTCGATGTTAATCTCGCAGCCGGACTCGTCGACGATGCGCTTGATGTTCTTGCCGCCGGGCCCGATCAACGCGCCGATCTTCTCGGGGTTGATCTTGATGGTTTCGATGCGCGGGGCGTACTTGCTCAACTCGGCGCGCGGAGCCGAAATCACTTCGCTCATGGCCTTCAGGATCACTTCCCGGGCGTCTTTGGCGCGCGCGATCGTTTCCTTCATGATGGCCTGGGGCAAACCTCGCAGCTTGAGGTCCAGCTGGAATCCGGTGATTCCGTTCGCTGTGCCGGCGATCTTGCAGTCCATGTCGCAGAACGCGTCCTCCCACCCGATGATGTCGGTGAGAAGCTCATACTTGGTGATGGCGTCCTCCTTGTCGTGTTCAGTGCAGATGCCGATGCTGATGCCCGCCACGGGGCGGATGAGCGGGACGCCGGCGTCCATAAGGGCCAGGGTGCCGCCGCAGACGCTCGCCATGGAGGTGGAGCCGTTGGACTCCATGATCTCGCTGGTGATGCGAATGGCGTAGGGGTAGGTGCTCAAGGGCAGCATGGGCTCGATCGATCGCTCCGCGAGAGCGCCGTGGCCGATCTCCCGGCGGCCGGGGCCGCTGATGCGTCCGGTTTCGCCCACGGAGAAGTTGGGGAAGTTGTAGTGAAGGATGAACTTTTTCTCGTTCGCTCCGCCGGTGTAGGAGTCGAATTCCTGCGCGTCCTCGGTGGTGCCCAGGGTGACCAAGGAGACCGCCTGCGTCTCGCCGCGACAGAACAGCGCGGAGCCATGGGCGCGGGGCAGCATGCCGACTTCGCCGCTCAGCGCGCGAATCTGCGTGGAGGTTCGTCCATCGAGGCGCTTGCCTTGGTTCAGAATCAGGCTGCGAACATTCTCTTTCTGGATGTGGTAAAAGGCTTCCTTGACGACCATGGCCGTGACCTTTTCCGCGCCGTACTTCTCGACAAGTTTGACGCCCACTTCGTCCGCAATGGCCTTGCACGCCGCCTCGCGGGCCAGCTTGCCCGGGGTCAAGAGGGCCGGGATCATCCGCTCGCCCGCCAGCGCTTTCGCGTCGTTGAGAATCTCATCGGGGACAAGCGAAAGCTCAATCGTGCGCTTGGGCTTCCCGACCTTGGCCGCGAGCTGCTGCTGCGCCTTGATCAGGGGAACGCAGGCCTCCTGGGCGGCGACCAACGCGCCGTTGAAATCGTCCTCGGTGATCTCCTTGGCGGAGCCTTCGAACATCACCACATCGCCGCTGGCGTTGCCGACGTAAATGAGGTCGAGATCGCTCTTTTTCCGCTCCTCGTGCGTGGGGTTGACCACGAACTGGCCGTCGACGCGGCCGAGGCGAACGGCGCCCAGAGGGCCGTCCCAGGGGATGTCGCTGACTGTGAGAGCGGCGGAAGCGCCGATGATGCTGAGAATGTCAGGATCGTTCTCGCCGTCCGCGCTCAGCAGAACGCTCTGGACCTGAACTTCGTTAAACCAGCCCTTCGGGAAGAGAGGACGGATGGGTCGGTCGGTGAGTCGGCAGGTGAGGATTTCCTTTTCCGTGGGGCGGCCCTCGCGTTTGAAGTATCCGCCGGGAAATCGTCCTGCTGCCGCGGCTTTCTCGCGGTAATCGACGGTGAGAGGGAAGAACTCCTGGCCGGGCTTGGCCTTCGTGGCCGCGACAGCGGCGACGAGGACGATGGTTTCGCCTAATCGGATGGTGACAGACCCGTCGGCCTGCTTGGCCAGCTTGCCTGTTTCGATTGTGACTTCTTTGTCGCCCGTTTGGGCAGTGATGGTGATATGGTTCATGGGTGTTCAACCCATCGGCTTGGAGAAACTTCACTGAAAACCCGCTCGCCGTGAAGAAGGTGGTCAGTGAAATTACCCGTCGCCGATTGGATCATTGCGCGGTGGTTTAACTGATAGCCCGTTGGAAGACCGGCGCGCGTCCGGTTACCGCGGGGAGAGGGTTTCCAGACATGAACCCCTCGAATCTCATCTAACTTTCCTGGCTTTCGCAGTTCAAAATTGGAATGCGGCTCCAGCCGGTTGGCAGCGAGTTGAATCTCACCTAAACGGAGTGAGGTCAGCCGGGCTGCGGGCGAGCAAACTACCTGCGCAGTTTCAACTTCTTGGTGATCGCTGAGTAGCGGCTCGTATCGGTCTTATGCAGGTAGTCGAGAAGCCGTCGTCGCTGCCCTACCATCATGAGAAGACCACGGCGGGAGCTGTGGTCTTTCTTGTTCTTTTGCAGATGCTCTGTGAGGCTGTTGATCCGCTCGGTCAGCAACGCGATCTGGACATCGGCGGATCCCGTGTCCTTCTCGTGGAGCTGGAAGCCCTCAATCATTTTGGATTTTTCCATATTTTCCGCTTCGTTCTTCGATCTGATAAAGCGGAAACAATAGGGTTACGAGAGTTTGGGTGTAAAGCACTTTTACCGGGCGCGTCAAGCCTGGGAACAAAGGCCACTCCGCCAAGGAGTCCGGCACATTTTTCCAGCCTCCGCCGCCTGTTCACATCCTCCAAAAGGCGGTTAGAACGCTCCACTCCTGCTATGGAAGAATCCTCACTCGAAAGAACTTCTGAGCATCGAACGGAGTATTCGTGTCGATCGCGAGCCAGGTCGCTTGGGTGAAAGTCCGGCTGGCGACCGGAACCCAAATGGGCGTCACAGCGTTGGTCGAAGACTCGAGAGTGTAGGTGCGGCCCACGACTCCCGTGATGCTGAGGCCGGCGTAAAGGCGCATACCGACACAAGCATCCGAGACCCTCAGGCTCACCGGCGCGCTGGTGACGCTTCCGAACGAGTTGGTGATCCGGACCGAGTAAAGGCCAGCCTGGCCCGATGTCAGGGACCCCAGGCTCAACTTCGCGCCCGTTTCTCCGGCCAGAAGATTCGTTCGGTTGAAGTACCAGCTGTAGGTCAGCGGTTGAGCCCCGTCAGCCTGGACCTCGAAAGCCACGCTCCCTCCAACGCAATTGGCCTGATCCGCCGGCGCGGACGCAATGACAGGAGAGAAGCGATGGTTCAGCCAGTTGCAGGCATCCGGCCCTCCGTAAGCGCCGATGTCTGAGATCGGGCCGCCCTTGGAGAAATTGAAACAGACATCCTGGATGTCCGGATCGCCCGCATCGATGCAGGGGGAGGAGTCGGAGAGAAGAAATTGGCTCGGATTGTTGATCTTCGGGTCGAGCAGAATGTTGTTGAAGGCGTCACAGGGATCGCCGTTGTGGTTTGCCAGGATAGGAATGCCGTAGATTCCGGGATAGTAGTTGAAATTGGTTCCGTTGCCGAAAAAGCAATTATACTGCGTGTCCTGTGGCGTCCACGGGTCTGTTACGGCATACCCATTTCGATAGAAGAGGTTGTTCCGAATCGAAGCTCCGATGTCGCTAAAGTTATTAGGGCTGGAGATCCCTTGCATGCAGAATGCGAACGTGTTGTTGCGGACGGTTACGTGCGACTTTGGTGACCTCGGGCCTGAGATGACTAAGGCAGGGTTCCCCGCGCTCTTGAAGATGTTCGCGCTGATGACGGCGTCCATACTCGGTTTCAAAAAAACTCCTTCATACAGAAAGACACCGCATCCGCCAGAACAATTCTCGAACACGCAGTTGCGAACCGATAGTCCCAAAAAAGCGCTTCCAGACTGACTATCAGAACAGAAGACATTCATTGCCTGATAGCAGTTGAAGAATTCGCAACTGAATACTTCAAGAGTAGATCTATTGTTGCCGCCCTGCACAACAACCCAGAGCGCGTACTGAGCGTCAGAGAACCGGACGTAATGGAACTTGTGCGAGCGGGTGGATCCGGGTGGGGACTCAATGTTTTGAAGATAAACGCCATTAAACCGGCTTGCACTGTTGGCTGCCCGAATCGTGATGGGCGCGTCTGGGGCGCCGACGGCATCCATGCCTCCGAAAACAGCGAGTCGAATATCCGGACCGATGATCACCACCACTCCAGGCTCGATCCGCAGCACTTGGTTTGAAGCGACAGAGGAAGGTCCCACGAGGACATAGGGGCTCTTGTCCGCTGTCCATGTGCCCGAAACCTCGCCCGAAAGCACGGTGGCCGCTCGAGAGGGAGTGGTCGCTGCCATCGAGAAGCCGAGCACGCCCGCAAGAACCACGCAGTCCATCAGAAAAAGCCTACGGGAGGTTTGAACGTTCCTCATACAATGTGGTGGAAGTCTCATAGAATAATGCGAGCCCAAGGAACCACTCGCCCCTTCTGAACGGAATTGATTCTCGAAACTTAACGAGGTCCGCGCGAAATGCGAGACAAGAGTTCGCGTCCGTCACTCCGAAGGTGTGGACGCGCACTTTTGTAGCGCGCTTTTTGTAGCGCAGGTTGCCCAACCTGCATCCCGACCGATCCACTCCCTTCGCGGTTTCGCACTCCAACGCGCTGCCGACTGGGCAGTTGGTGGCAGGGCAGGCTTGGCAGCGCTGCTACTGCGCCACAACTGAACGTGGCTCGAGTCTCACTGAACACCAATATCGCAACGCGACGTCGTTCCCTGTCCGGGATCCAGACAGGTCTGTCCAGCCCCGAATCCCGATCGAAGCGATGAACGCGGAGTCACCATCGCAAGTGCCTGTGGGAAGACGCAACCCAGGCTGGCTCAAGTCCTGCATGACTTGACCTGCGGACCGCGACCTGGAGCGACATCGACTCGACGACTCGACTCGACTCAAGACCCCGGAGGGTCATTCAGCAACGCGCAGCCACCTGAAGCCGACAAGACAAGAGAATCCACACACACAACATCTTCCAAGACATGAAACCCGCCCATTTGAAACTCACCGCTTCCCTCATTCTCGCGCTCGCGACTGTCGCGGCGCTTCCGTCTCTCGCGAATGGTCCCGGACGCGGAGGCCGCCCCGTGCATGCGCGCACCCCCGTGGTCCACGAACGCGAAGAGGCCCAACAAGCCCGCATCGAGCAAGGCGTCCGATCCGGCGAGCTGAGCCAGGGGGAGACGAAACAGCTCAGGAGCGAGGAGAAGGGGATTCGCGATGAAGAGAAGGCCGCGCGCGCCGATGGCGTCGTGACACCGACGGAGCGCAGGCAACTGCGCCAGGATCTCAACCAGACGAGCAAGGATATATACCAGGACAAGCACAACGCCGAAAAAGGTGTTCCCATGCCGCCGCCGCTGCCTCCCCCGCCCGGAGCCGGGCCGAGCTGGCGGCAACATGAGCAGAACCATCGCATCGCCCAAGGCGTGCGATCCGGCCAGCTCACGAAGGAGGAAGCCCAGAGCCTCCGGCAGGGGGAGAAGTCCGTGCGCGCCGAGAGGAAGGAATTTCGATCCGATGGCCAGTTCACGCCGCAGGAGCGCCAGAAGGTGCGCAGCGACCTGAACGAACAGAGCCAAAAGATCTACCAGGAAAAGCACGACGGAGACACGGCGCCGAAGAAATAGCGGCTTGCGCCGCGACGCCGAACGCGGACTCACTTTTTTGGGACGGACGGTGGGATAGGATGGTTAGGATGATGCGCGAGGGCGAACCTGAGGGTTCGCCCTCGTTGCATTCCGCCCCCAGTGCCGGGCTCAGGGCCGATGCAGACCGTTGATCGTGTGATAAAGATCGCCCCGAAATGCGTGGCCGTCCGCCCCAGTGAGATTGTACGAGATCTTCATCTGCATCACGGGCTGGATTTCCGGCAGCGCTAAAACCACCGATCGTCGGTCCTCGGATAGCTTGGCCGAAACGATTCTCATCGCGTCATGCCCCTCCTGGCTGGGATCCTTCACTGAGTAGTCCTTCGATCCGTAACTCGAAGTGTATCGGTAGTTCCACTGCTCCACCGCGTAGCTGCCCGGATCCTCGGCAATCGACGGATCCAAGGGCTCTGCAAACTTCAGATGAACTCCATCTTGATGGGATGAAAGCCCAATGGGGTCGTAGAACTTCCCGCCCGCGTAACGAACGCGCTGCAAACATCCATCGCGAGGACCCGCCGTCTGCCATCCTTGCGACCCCACCACGTAAAGCTGTCCGTCCTCCGATCGAAAACTCCCTCGCATCGAGCCCGAGATGAAACGCGCTTTCAATGGAAGCACGCCTCCCTGGGGATGACCGTCCACAGAGTCGCGGTACACGAGGTACAAAGCGCAACGACCGAACGAAAGACTCAGCAGCTGTCCGCTCAACGGCCCCCAACGCTTGGGATCCATCGGCGACCAGACCTGGCTGCCCGTCGAATTGTCCACGCTGTGGGGAATCCAGCACAGCGGCGGCTCATAACCCAGGGGTTGATCCGGGGTTGCATGAGGTCCCCCGAATCCATAGTACGCGCCCTCCTTCACCTGCGAGATCTGCGAGGACGGGGTCCAGTTGCCCTGCTGGGGCGAGACAGTGATGGTTCCATCCGGTCCCACCGACATGCCGTTCGGATTCCGCCACCCCGTCGCGAGGGTCTTGATGGATCGTCCGTCGCCCGCGATCCGGTGCGCGCCGATGGGATCGACGAAGTAAAAGTTCCCCGCGGCGTCCAGCTCAAGGCTCGTCACGTAGTCGTGGCCGCCCAGCGAGGTGTGGATCAGGTTGCTAAAATTGTCGTACGCGTCCGCCTCGCCGTTGCCGTCCCGATCTCGCAGACGCGTGATCTGGTCGCGGCCCAGCACATAGATCTCGCCATTTCGGACGCGCAATCCCAGCGGTTGAAAGAGCCCCGTGGCAAACCGCCGCCAAGTCAGCTGTCCGAGTTTCTCCGCGATGCCTCCCACCACCCACACATCGCCGTGCAACGTGCATACCGCGGCGTCTCCGTTCGGCAGGAAATCGACGCCCGAGGTGAACATCAGCGCGCGCCACGGATTGTCGTAGGGAACGGTCAGTGTATCGACGACGTACGGTTGGTTCCCCGCTCCATTCGATCCCTGGGTCGCGATGGCGGGCCAGAGAACGGCGCCCGGCTCGGTCCAGCGAGCCAGCGACTCCGGCGGAGCGGTCGACCGCAAGAGAGCGGAGAGCTCCGTGGAGCGCGCCGGGGGACCTGACCAGAGAAGCACCTTGATCCGTTCGATCTTCGCGCTGGGAGGAAATGTGAGAATAACCCGGCCTCGCTTATCGGCCTCGGGGCTCAACAACGCGGGGCCCAGCGCGCCCGCCCACGCCAGGACGGAGTCCGTGCTCAACGTCGCCTCAAGCAACGAGCCTTCCGATCGCTCCTGAGCGCTCGAAGCGCCCTTCAATTCCAAAACCTCCAGCCGCAAAGGCGTCGAGTGGGGCGCCAGTTCGAAGTTGCGGACGACGACGAGCCAGTCGCCCCGATCCTCAATCCACGGCATCTCCGAGATGGCCGTCCCATCGACCGCGTAGGACACCGCGACGCGGTTGCTATGCAATGTCAGGCCGCGGTACTCCGCCCTCGCCCCGCCCCACGCATTCGAACGAGCGCTCGTGAAAAGGATCGGTCCAGCGGGCGAAGGCTCCCCGATGATGCCGAACCGGGCCGTGGCGAAACGAAGAAAGCCGCCCGTCCACGCCACGCGTAAATTCGGCGCCGCCGTGTCGTAGCCCACCGTGGCTTGTCCGCGATCGCCCACACGAATCGAGAGGCCCTTGGCGATCGTCCCATTCGGCGCGGGTAGAATGCTCTCCAGGAACGGGCCCACATCCGTCTTCTGCCAACGGCCATCCTCCCAATCCTTCTCGGTCTGCTTCGCGGGCTCAAGCGTCGGCGGCGCGGAGGTCGCGCCTTGCGCGGCCGGGTTTCCTGGGACGGCGCAGTGCGCGACGAACAAGGCCGCCAGGAGGCGGGCCCGGCGAGAACGCAGTTTCAGGGCGGGACGAAAGGGGCGGAAGAAACTCATGTTCAAGGCATGATGAAGGTTCCATCCGACGTCGACAGTCGCAGGAACTCGGGAAGCTTTCGCGGGTCGAGACGAATGAGAATCTCGTGCGTGCCGGCCGCGACCTCGGCGCTGACGGATCCATCGGCGGCCAAAGTCGCGGGCTTGCCTCCAATCCAGACCGACGCTCCCGCGGCGCCCTCCGCGCGAAGGTTGATTTTCCCCGCGACGGGCGCCTGCAGCTGCGTCGCGGCGTAAACGCCGACGATGCCCACATATTTCTGCACGCTCGCCGCCTGCCGCAGCTCCTCTTGCGGAACGCGGCCATCCACCCAGGACCAGGCGCTGATCCAACCTGGCGCGCTCAAGGGAGTCGCCACCATGCGCTCGAGCCCGAACTGCTCATCCTGATGCAGCCCCGGACGAAGCTTCCATCCGCGGGCCACAGAACCCTTCGAGGCGTCGAAGGGGCCGGGCTTGCCGAGCTCCGACAGAAAACGGAAGAGATCCAGCCGTTCCTGCGCCGCGACGCCATCGATCAGTCCCGCCGGCATGAGCGATCCGCCATTGCGCCGGTTCGCGACGTTGTTCTTCGCCACCGAAAACTCCCCGCCCTGGGTGTCTCGCAGCACGATCTGCTCTCCGCTCTCGCGGACGAGCAGGCCGCTGAGATCCTGGCCGTCCTTCGTCTCGATGAGGGTCGAGTGAAACCCTTCCTTCACCTTCCGGTTGGGGAACCACACCGACTCGATCAGGTAATCCATCGGAGCGCTCGCGCCAATGCTTGTCAGGTCGGGGCCGACTTTCCCGCCCGCGCCGCCGATGCTGTGGCACTGCACGCAACCGAGTTGGGCGCGGCGATAGATGGATTCGCCTCGACGCGCGTCGCCCTGCGACGCGGCGGTGGTCGCCATGCTCTTCAGCTCGGCGTCGGAGAGCGTCGCCTCGCCTTCGCTCAGATCGGCGCCGCGAGTCAGCGCGAGCACCAGGTCGGGTTCGTTGCGGCCGCTCTCACGCGCCGCGCGCAACCCCGCCCTGGCGACCGACGCCGGGATGCCGCTCTTCGGAAGCTGGCGCGTCAAGGACGCGGCCGCGCCCTTGATGGAGAGCAGGGATCTCCAAAGGCCCAGCGCGTCAGGCTCGCTTGCGATGGTGGGAAGCGCCTGCACGGCCTGTCGAATGCCAGCGTCCAGCCGCATCGACGCCAAAGCGGGGATCGCTTGCCGCCGCACAACGAGGCTCGATCCGGGCTCGCACAGCGGCGTCAGCAGCCGCTCGGCCGCGGCGCCGCCGATCTCGCGGAGCGTTTCGAAAATCGCGCTGCGCAAGTCCTCTGGTGTCGCGGGATCTCCCGCGATGCCCGCCAACGGCGCGAGCTTCTCGCCCGGGATCTTCCACGCGCCCGCCAAACGAATCGCGGACTTCCGCACATTCAAGTCGGTGTGAGCGAAAAGAGAGGACACAGCCGCCAGGTCGCCCTCGGGCCGCGCGTTGCGAAGCCTCGCGGCTTCCGCCAGCGCGGTGAGGGCGCGAGCGGCCGCGGTGGCTGAGAAGCCTCCGTCCCGAACGCGGCCGTACAAATTGGAAAGCTCCGCGGACAATCCGGATTGCCCCGCAAGCTCGATCCAGTTCCCCGACCCTTCCTTGTCGAAAGGGCGGCGGGCCAGGATCTGTCCGAGAACAGCGCCTGCCTGGGCCGGCTCGAGCGCTTTCAATCCGTACTCCAACTGTTTCTCGCGCCCTTCGATCTTCCAGTCTCCCGACTTGATCGCCGCGATCCAAGGTTCGGCCAGATCATTGATCGTCAGCCACACGGCGTAATCCAGGTGCTTGTCGAGAGGCCGGTCCAGCGCGGACAGCGCCACCTCAGCGGCGCGCGCGCCGGGAAACCGGGGCAGCGCGCGAAGCGCCTCCAACCGGACGCGCGGATGCTCGTCCGCGACAGCCTTCGCGAGCAATTCCAACGGGCGCTGCTTCTGGCTTGATGTCAGCTGCTCCGGCTTCAGAAAACGCTCCGTGCGCGAGGACAGATCGTGTCCCGGCGCCGCGAGTCGATGCCCCCAGAAGGCGAGCACCCGCACCGCGGCGGCGCGAACTCGTCCATCGCTGGCCTGCAGCAGCCTCTCCAGGAGCGGCGTGTTCACCACATCCAGGCTCTGATGCAGCCAGAGCGCTTCAAGCTGCGCCCGCTCATCGGACGCGTTGGCCATCCATTTCTTCAGCGACGGGGTCACCTCCGTCGCGCCGCGTTCGGCCAGCACACGCCGGGCTTTCTCACGATGAAACCCCGACGCTCCCGTCAGCATCGCCAGCAATTCCGGAGTCCGCGCTTTCGCGAGGTCCGTCTTCGCGATGGGCCTATGGTCCTTGTGCGTCACCCGCCAGATCCGTCCGTGCTCCTTGTCGCGCCGAGGATCGCGGAAGTCGACTTCTCCGTGCTGGATGATCGGATTCGACCAGTCCGCGATGTAGAGCGCGCCGTCGGGCCCGAGCTTCACGTCGATCGGACGAAAGGTCGCATCCTGGCTTCGAACCAGGTCGGGCATCTCTTGCGTCACGTAGGCCGACCCTTGTTCGCGGATCGCGAATCGCACGACCCGGTGAGCGCGGAAATCGCACGTGATCATGCTGCCCTGCCAGTCGTCCGGAAACGCGGGGCTGTGGAGAATCTCAAGGCCGCAGAACTTGGGATACGAGCCCGGGCTGACGCTGCCGAGAATCCGCCGGGCGCCGGCGTACGTAAAATACATGGCTTGCGGCACGACATAGTTGATCCCTTCGCCGCCGGCTCCGTCGGTCGCAAAGGACTGGCCGTAGAGATCCATTTGATGCCCCCAGCTGTTCACCAGGCCTTTCATATGAACACCGAGCTCCAGCGTGGACGGCCGCAGGTTCAGGATGCCCCCGCTGTTCAGTCGCTGCACCCCGCTAGGCGTTTCCGCGTGGGTGTGAATATAGATCGACTGGTTCATGTAAAGCTGTCCGTCCATGCCCCAGTGCAATGTGTGGAGGATGTGATGCGTGTCCTCGGTGCCAAATCCGGAGAGCACCGTGCGCCTCTGGTCGGCGCGTCCGTCGCCGTCCGTGTCCTTGAAATGGAGAAGCTCCGTGCTCTGCCCCACATAGACGCCGCCGTCTCCGGGCTCGACACCGGTGGGGATCAGCAGCCCGTCCGCGAAAACCCGCGATGTCTCGGCAACCCCGTCTCCATCGCGATCCTCCACCACGATGATCGTGTCGTCCGCGCTTTGCCCGGGCTTGATCTGTGGATAAACCGACGAGCTCGCGATCCAGAGCCGGCCCTGCGCGTCGAAGTTCATGTGAATGGGCTTATGAAGCAGAGGGTTCTCGGCGTACAGGTTCGCCACGAGACCCGGCGCCAGCTCGAAGCTGGGACGCGGCTGGGGCGTTTGTGGCGAGCCTTTGGGCTGCGGCGATGACGGCCGGGGCGCGGGCTTGAACACATAATCGCGGGGCGCCGGGACGATCTCGCATCGGTGCGCCTTCGGACCTCGAAGCTCGGCGATCATCCGTTCCTGCTCCGCGATCAACGGATCGAACTCGGGGATCTCTTTCGCGTTCCTTCCCTGCTCGCCTTTGCGGAAGAGGAACAAATAGGTGCTGTTCTCAGGTCGCCAACGGTGGAAGAAGAGCTCGTTTTTTTTCACGATCGCGGCCCTCAGCGCCTCGGCCTGACGGCCCCAGGGCCCGCCCGCGACCTCCAGCCCCTTTTCCCACGAGCCCGCCTTCCCTGCCGCGACATCCTCGCCATCGACTCGAAGGACATGCGCCCCGCTCTTCAGCCCCTCGATGGAGATGGAGATGGAGGCCGAGGGCAGGCCGAGTTGATCCCACCGCGCCGTGAATTGAAGGCCGCCCGCCGCCGCCTGGATGTCGGTCGCCTTGCATCCTTCCTGCCGCAACAGCGCGGGACCCGACAGGCTCAGGCGCAGCGACGGCGTCCCCGGGATCGCGGGCTGCATCGCCCGGCGAATCGCTTCGCCTGCGATCCGATAGCCGCGCTCGTTCAGATGGATTCCGTTGTCGGTGTAGGCCGAGGCGGGCCGAGTCTTCGCCCTGGATCGTGGCGCGGGCTCCCCCAGCCCCTGGAAGACACTGAAAAGATCAACGAAGAACGCGTCATGGGCGCGCGCCAGTCTGGCGAGGGCGGCGGTGTACTTCTGCAGATCGAGATTGTGCGACGAGGGATCGGGCAGAGGCTCGCCAAGGTCCTCGTGGCGGATCGGTCCGAGGATCACAAGCCGCGGCGGCGCGTTGGAGTTCAGGCGATGGACCTCGCCGATGAGCCGTTCCATCTGCCGCGTAAAGGACTCGATCCCCGAGGCCCCCGCGAACGAGGAGGCCATCCCATAGCCCAAGACGACGACCGTCGGTTTCACGGCGGCGATTTGGCCGATGAGATTGGTGAACCAGTGCTCCTCCCCCTTGGTCCAATCAAAGCTCGCGCGGGACTGGCCGGTGGGAAGATCGGCGCTCCAGGCAAGGTTGCGGAAGGAGACGCTGCGTTCGGGAAAGGCGGAGGTCAGCGCCTGCTCGATCCAGCCCTGCGCGCCCTCGCGCTCCAGCAAGGTGTCTCCGACAAACGCCACGCGATCGCCGTCCCTGAGCTCAAACGCGCGAGGCTCGGCTGCCTGCGCAAACGACGCCAGAGAAGCGGCAAGAATGGGCATGAAGCCGCCGAGACGAAAACGGAACGAGAGCGAACGCGCTATGCCGGAAGCCATCCGGCGCCAACGAGGCGGAAACGAGTCAAAGCCGTGCATGATGAACAATGTTGAAAAGGCCCACAGTTTCGACGGTCTTACGCTACGCGCCCATCCCGGCGCAAGCACGCAACAACACGCGGACGGCGGAAGCCCAACGCTTCGCGCCACGCGCATGAACCGCTATCGGCGCCGAGCCGTCGAGTTCGGACGCGAACCCTCACAGCTTCACTTCCCGGTAGCCGCCGCGGGATCGGAAGTAGGCGATCAGGGCGGCGTAGCACAGGAACATGATCATGGGGAGCGTCGCGACTCTCGCGAGGGTGCGATGGTTGTTCGCGGTTTGCGACGCCTCCACCTCGTCCTTCTCGGCGGCGGTCAGCGCCGCGAGCTTCGCCTTGTCCAGAGGTTCATAGCTCCATCCGAACTTGGTTTGCGCGGGGCCCGCGACCTTGGCGCGCAAAGCCGGATTCTCCGCCTGCATCCGCTGGTGCAGGGAGTGGTCCTGCAACGCGCCCAGCAAGGGGTTGCCCAGCACGCCCACCGAGATCATCCCGACGGCCGCGATCGCGCTCAGGGTCAGCGCGCCGCCCTTGGGGAATTGCTCGGACACCACCCCCAGCATGGTGGGCCAGAAGAAGGTCTTCCCAATCCCGTAGCAGGTGGCCGCCAGAAACACCATCGCCGGAACAGCCCCGGCGCGCGACAGCCAGAAGAGGCCGAACGCCGCGATGGCCGAGCATGTCAACAGCAGCCCCAGCGGCGAGATTCGCTTGACGATCGGCCCGGCGCAGAAGCGAAGCGCGAACATGATGGCCGATGTGTAGATGAGGACGTAGTTCCCCGCGTCGGGCCCCACCGATTTGAGAACAGGGGTCATCAACGCGGCGATCCAGCTATCGGTCCCCAGCTCCGTTGTCGCGAGAAGAATCATGATCAAGAGGAGGAACAGGAACATGGGCCGTCCGAAGCTCCTCGCGCGCCACGCGAAAACCGCGGTCGGAGTCAGCGCGATCAGCGCGATCATCGGCCACTCGAGATGCGCCCCGAAAAGCCGCGCGATCTCATCCATCGCGAAGGCCGCAAAGATCGACACAATCAGGCAGCCGGCCCATCCGAACTCCCGCAGCATCTCGGGATAGGACACGCCCGCCGCCACGCGCTCCTGCACCGGCCACTTTTGACCCAGCATCATGAGCCCGTAGATCGCGGTGGGGAGCAGATACAAGCCCGCCTTCCAACGCCACGCGCTCTCGCCGCCGGCCGTTCCGATCGCGATCGCGAGCAAGCCGCCCAGGACCAATCCTCCCGGCCAGCCCGCGTGAAGCATGTTCAGGTGATGCGTCTTGCTGCGCGGAAACATGGTCGCCGTGACGGGATTGATGACGGCCTCGACGGCGCCGTTCGCGAGAGCGAACACCCATGCGCCCACGTAGAGCCCGGTGTAGCTGGTGGCGGTCATCGTGATCGCGGCGGACGCCACATGTCCGCACCAGGCAAACAACATCACGCGCCCGTATCCCAAGCGATCGATCACAAGGCTGAACAGCAGGATGCTCAACGCCTGCGGATACAGGCCCGCGCCCAGGATGGAGCCGACCTGGGTCTCGGACAGATTGAAGCGAACGCTCCATTCCGTGATGAGGAAAGCGCGAACAACGAACCCGATCGCCACAGCGATCAGGGAGATGATGCAGGCGACGAAGAGACGGGTTGGGTTTTGCATAGAGGTTCGTGGCGTTGTGTGAGCGGCAATGAAAGCTTTGCGCCGGGCGGAGCGTCAGGTCGGCGCGAGCGCCTTTCTCAGAAAGCGGATCCCCTTCCACGCGATCTCCTCGCGGGTCGGCTCGATTCGCCGCCAGATGGAGGCGGCGCGGGCGATGACCTTCACGTCGGAGGTGAATGATTCGATGACCACGTCCCCGTCGTAGCGGACGGCGCGCAACGCCGCGGCGATGCTCCGCCAATCGATGTCATCGTTGCCGGGCGTCCCGCGATCCGATCCGCAGGCGTGAAAGTGTCCGAGTCTCTTCCCCGCCTTTCGGATCGCGGCGGCGGGATCCTTTTCCTCGATGTTCATGTGAAACGTGTCGAGATGGAGCTTCAGGGCGGGGCTGCCCACAGTGTCGATCATCTCCAAGCCCTGGTCGCACGTGTTGATAAAATCCGTCTCGAAGCGATTGATCGCCTCCAGCGCGACAGACCTCCCGCGCTCGCCGGCATAGTCGCAGACCTCCCGCAAATTGCCCGCCACGGTTTTCCACTGTCGTCTCCGCTCAGCGGGCGGGACGGCTTCGGCGCGACCGACCGTCGAGTAGACGACCCCCACCAAGCTCCGGGCGCCGAGCTCAACCATCCGATCGATCGCCCGCTTCATGAAACGCACGCCAGCCCGCTGGCTCTCGCGCGAGCCGCGGAGGTCCTTGTCGGGGCCAAGGCACGGCGTGACGGTCCCGCATACGAGGCCGTTGGCGCGGAGGCGATCCGAGATGAACGCGGGATCGAAGCCGTTCAGGTTGTCGATGGGGATCTCCACGGACTGGAAGCCCCAGCGACTGAATCGCGGGAACCACTGGGCGCTTTGGTTGGTGAAAGGCCAGGTGAACAGGAATGTATTGATCCCAAATCGCATGAGGCGCGGGGCTCGTTATCGAGAGGGCGACACGACAAGGCCCGCCGCGGGGGTTCCCTCGGGAGTGAGCTTGCCGCAGGACCACAGGAGCCCGTTGGCGAGGAGCTGCAGGTAGTGCTCAGAGACCGCCGTCTTCATGTCGTGCCCGAGGGTCGTGGCGAAGACGCGCCCCCGGCCAAACTCATACGTCCAGGCGACGATGTGTTCGCGTCCGTCCTTCAGGCTCTTCGCCCTGAGCAAGGCATGAGACATCGGATCGATGGAGATGGTCTGATACAGCTCGTCGCCCGGGCTTTTCCAATCCTCGGGGAAGGACCGCGTGATGGGGCTGGCGGGGTCCAGCTTCACCGTGCTGAGCGGCGCGAAGGGATCGTGAACCTTCGAGCGCATTCCGCAGCAGGTCTCCCACTCGTGGATGAGCGGAGAACGTCGAAAGGCATGAACAGCGCAGTGGATCATAACGGCCGGCTTGCCCGCTCGAACCGTGTTGAGGGCGTTGGTGAGGATCCCGTCGGAAACCTCGTCGTCGCAGACATCGTAGACCACGGCGTCGAAGGCCTTGGCGAACCCGGGATCCTTGAGCGAATCGAGGCCGAAGCGAACGTCGAAGTCCACACGGACTCGACGGGCCAGCTCCCGGGTGAGATGCGGGGCGAGCTTTTGATAATCGTGATATCCGCCGCCGGTCAGGAACAGAACGCGCAGCGGCGGCGTCCCCGCGTTCTCCGCGGACGCGGCTCGAAAGGCCGACAACAGGATCGTCGCGGCCGCGAAACACGCGAGCGGCCAGCGGGCGACGGATCGCGTCAAAAAGGAAACGACGTGGGTCGCGTCAAGGCAAGGCAGGGAAGGATCAGCGAGGCGCCGCGGAGGCCTGAGTGATGAGGGCATGGCGCTGATTCAACACGAAGCGCGCCCCGGGTGAAGCGAAAAAGGGGAGGATCTGGCCGGGCTCGTCCGTGGACGAGGACCTCAGGTCACAAGAATTTTCCCGGATTCAGGATGCCGCGCGGATCGATCGCGCGCTTGATCCGGCGATGGAGTTGGTCGACCTCCGGAGCGATGGCAAGACGCCACCAAGGCTTCTTGGCGAGGCCCACGCCGTGCTCGCCGGTGATCACGCCTCCGAGCTTCAGCACGCCCTGGAACAGCTCGTCCAGGGCCGCGTCGGCGCGCCGCTTCGCGCGCGGCTGATCATAGTCCACCATCAGGTTGACGTGGATGTTTCCGTCCCCGGCATGACCGAAACAGGCGATCGGCAGGCCGTGCTTCTTCTGCAGGCGGGCGCCGAGCTCGAACAAATCCTCCAACCGTCCTCTTGGCACCACGACGTCCTCGTTGAGCTTCGTCAGGCCCGTGTCTCGGAGCGCGTACGAAAACTCGCGTCGGACGGCCCACAAGCGCTCGCAAGCCTCCGCGCCGTGGGCGCGGCGAACCATCACTGGACGCAAGGAGGTCATCAGGCGCTCGAGCTGCCGGACCTCCCCCCGCACGGATCGCTCCTGTCCATCGAGCTCCGTGATGATCAGCGCCTCGCATCCTTCGAGATCGCGGCTACCCGTCCGTTTTCTTGCGGCCCGCAGCGTGAAAGCGTCGGCGATCTCCACGGCGCAAGGCAGGAAGCCGCACTCGAACATTCGCGAGAGGGCTCGAAGCGCGGAGGTCATGCGCGCGAACCCAATGGCGAGCGCGGCGCGGCAGGGCGGCAGCGGAATCAACTTCAAGGTCGCCTCCGTGATGACGCCCAGCATGCCTTCGCTGCCGACGAACAACCGATGCAGATCGAACCCGGTCTTGTTCTTGTGCGTGCGGCTGCCCAGGCGAAGCAGCCTTCCGTCCGGCGTCGCGACCTCGAGGCCGAGAACATAATCGCGCGTCACCCCATACTTCAGGCAACGCGGTCCGCCGGCGTTCGTGGCGATGTTTCCGCCCAGGCTGCAATCGGCCCGGCTCGCGGGGTCCGGCGGGTAGTAAAGTCCCTTTTGCTCCACAGCGGCCTGGAACTCGGCGGTGATCACCCCGGGTTGGACCACTCCCACGAAGTCGCGCGGATTGATTTCCAAAACGCGATTCATGCGCTCCACGGAAAGCGCGATCCCGCCGCGGATGGGCACACAGCCTCCGACGTAGCCGTATCCCGCGCCGCGCGGCGTAACGGGAATCCTGTGCGTCGAGGCGAACCGAAGGATGCGGGCGACCGACTGAGCGCGCCGTGGCAGGGCGACCGCGTCAGGCACGCGGCTCGCGAACCACTTGTCGCCCGCGAATCGCGCCCGCGCCTCCGGCTCCAACAACAGCTCCCCGGGAGGCATCGCGCGCTGGAGGCGGCGGAGGGCCGCTCGATGGGAGGAGTCTTTCATGGAGAGCGGACCCTTACGCGGCTTTCGGCTGCCGCTGAGCCTCGGACGGCTTCAGCTCAGCGAAGAAGATCACGCCCGCGCCCGTCTGATGAACGCTGACGACCTCCACCATCACCGTCTGCCCGATGAACGCCTGCGCCTGGTTGACGACGACCATGGCGCCGTCCGGCAGGTAGCCGACGGCCTGCCCGCGCTCCTTGCCCTCGCGCGACATCTTCAATGACAGCGTGTCGCCCGGCAGCACGACCGGCTTCAGGGCCAGAGCGAGCTGCGCGATATTCACGCAGGGCAGCCGCTGGATCTCGGCGACCTGCGAGAGATTGAAGTCGCTCGTGAACAACTTCGCGCCCAGCGCCTGGGCGAGGCGAAGGAGCTTTCCGTCGACGCCCTTCTCCTCGGGATAGTCGGTGTCGTTCAAGCGGACCTCGATCAAGGGGTTTTGCTGGAGGCGCTGAAGCATCTCCAGACCGCGACGCCCGCGCTGCCTACGGCTGCTATCCGCGGAATCCGCGACCTGCTGCAGCTCCAGCAGCACGAATCTCGGGATGATCAACACTCCCTGCAGGCACCGCGATTCCACGAGCGCCGTGATCCGCCCGTCGATGATGGCGCTCGTGTCGAGCACGAGCAGGTCGTCGGGCTTGTTGTCGCGGGTGAATCGGACGTAGGGGATGATGAGCGCGAGATCCTCCTTGTTGCTGCGCATGGCGAGAATGATCCCGATGTATCCGAAGGCGAGGAACAGGCCGAGGCGAATCATCCAGCGTTGGCGCTCGTCCGCGAATTCGAACAGGCGGGATTGGTCCGTGAGCCAGGCGATCAGCGCGCCCAGGGCCAGCCCGAAGGTGGCCGCCGAGAAGGCGCGAAGGGAGAATCCCTTGAGCATCTCGTCGATCGCGATGAGCACGGCGCCCAGGCCCAGCCCGATGAAGGTTCCCTGCCGTCCGCTCTCGACCAGGGTCGGGTGGACCTGGCTGACCGCGTAGCCTCCCACGGTGCAGAGCAGCAAAAAGAAAATGCGAACGGGCCAGAGGTTCATTGTCGGATGAGGCTTCCTCCCTTGCCTCCGGCGTTGTCGACGCCGGAGTCCTTGCGCGGGGCGCGAGGTTTGTACAGCAACCCGTATCGATTGAGATTGCTGCTGAGCAGAGAGAAATTGAACACGGTCTGTCGCCAGGCCTCGCGGACATCGGCGTCCTTCACAAGGCTGCCCGCCACTCCCTCCCCGGCGCCGAGGCGCTTGGCGAGATCCTCCACGGACTGGCCCGCCGCCTCGGCGTGCTTCAGCGTTCGATTCAGGCCCTCCCGGTTCTCCGCGACCGTGGCGTTCAGCTCGCGTCCCAACTGTTCCATGGCGCGGGCGAACGAGAGCAGGTTGCTCACGGCGGTGTTCACAGGGGCGGCGTTCGTCGCCGCCAGTCCATCCAAACGGTCGACGAGGGCGAGCGACTTCTCCGACAAGCGGCGGAGATTCGCCATCGAGAGGCTGATGTTGCTGAGAGTCGTGTCGTTGAGAACCATTCGATCGATGCGCTGCACCGCGTCGTTGATGCGCTGCGCGGTCTGGTCGACGCGCTGGATAAAGCCGGTCGCCGCGCGAGCCGCCTCCTGAAGGTTGAACGGCTCCTCACATTGAACGATCGCCCCTTCCATCAGGAGAGGACTGTCTGTGCTTTGCGGATAAACAGCCACGTGCTGGTCGCCCAGAAATCCCGATTGTTCGATGACGAACCGGGCGTCCTGACGAAGAGGATATCGGCGGTCGAGGCGAAGCTTTAAGACCACAGTTTTGCCGTTCCCAGCCAGGGTGAGCCGCGACACCGACCCGACGCGCACGCCTCCGACGAGCACCTGCGCCTGCTCCTTGATCCCGCCGACGTTCGCAGTTTGGAGATTCAGCACGTAGCTCGGGTTGAAGATCGAGAGGCCTTTGCTGAAGCTGAGGATCAACCCCACCAGCAGGAGAAGGGTCACAAAGACAAACAGACCAACTTTCGCCGGAAGTCGTGGATGGCTCATTTTGAAGCGTGTGGATCGGCGCCCTGTCCCAGCGGTCCGGCTGGGTGCTACCCCCGGATCCCGTCCAGGAGCCATTGGCGGCAACTCGGCAGAAGGTGCCGGATCCAGCGATCGAATCAAGGAGCATTTCCAACGCGGGACGAACACGAAGGGAGGACGGGCTCAAGGGCGCGTCCCAGGGTTGTGCGGGAAGGGCGAGAGGCTGGGATCGGACACGCCGAGCGAACGACCCCCATTCCGGTCTTTCCTTGCGCGCAGTTTTCGATAGAAAGGTTGCCAGCTTCCCTCGCAGGACGGACACGGCGGCGTTCACGCCCCATCGGTTGTGTCGATCGCCTCCAGCCAGCGAAAGGGTGAAGCGATGAACGCATGATCCGAATCCTCGGCAAACCGAAGCGAACCTGCGCGGGCTGGAGCAGGAGGGACATGCTGCAGATCGGCGGTCTCTCCCTCCTGGGCATGCATCTGCCCGGCCTCCTTGAGGCCGAGTCGGCGCCCCCGGCCGCGCCGCGCCGCAGCCAGGCGAAATCCATCATCCTGCTCTACCTGTTCGGGGGCCCCGCGGTTCAGGAAACATTCGATCCCAAGACCGACGCGCCGCGCGAATACCGCGGCGAATTCGGAAGCATCCCCACCTCGCTGCCCGGCGTTCATTTCTGCGAACACCTCCCGCGAATGGCGAAATGGATGGATCGGTCCACATTGATTCGATCGTTCACGCACGAATCGAACGATCACAGCGCGGGGCTCCTCCATACGATGACCGGCATGGCGCCCGAGCGGCTGGAGTCGCTGGTTCCGATTCTCGCCAGCCAGGCGCCGGGCATGAACGCGGTGATCGAGTATCTGGCGCGGCGGGAGAAGCGCTCCCTTCCCGCCTCGGTGTGGATGCCCTGCTATCCCGGGTGGGGCCAGCAGATCACGCGGCCCGGGCCCTTCGGCGGCTTTCTCGGACGCCGTTACGACCCGCTCTTCACGAGCTGCGAGATCACGCAAAAGTACGAGCCGAAGAATTTTTACGACACGCGGATGGAGCCGATCGGAAAGCTCACCGTTCCCGCCACCGAGCTGATCCCCGAGATCACTCTGGACCGTTTTCACGAACGGCAATCGCTGTCCGAGCAGCTCGCGACCCGAGTGGACCAGATCGGCCGCAGCGACGAGTTTGATCGCCTGGAGCACTATCAGAAGAAGGCCTTCGAGGTTCTCGCCAACCCCGGCGCCGGGCGCGGCGCGTGGAACGCGTTCAACCTCGACGACGAGCCCGCCCGGCTCAGGGATCGCTACGGCCGCCACCTGTACGGGGAGGCGGCGCTGACGGCAAGGCGGCTGGTGGAGCGCGGGGCGCGGTTTGTGACCGTCGCCTGGGAATCGTTTGAGAAACAAGGCAGCGAGCCCACCGCATGGGACACCCACGAGCGGCATTTTCCGATCATGAAGGATTTCCATCTGCCGACGCTCGACCAGTCCTACTCCGCGCTGTGCGAAGACTTGGAATCCCGAGGCATGCTGGATGAGACGCTGGTGGTCGTGATGGGGGAGATGGGTCGCGCCCCGAAGGTCAACGCCGCGGGCGGACGCGATCACTGGTCGTATCTGGGGAACGTCCTGTTGACGGGCGCGGGAGTGAACAAGGGACTGGTGTATGGAGCGTCGGACGACAAAGGCTTCGGTCCCACATCGCACCCCGTAACACCGGGGGACTTGATCTCGACGCTCTACGCGGCGATGGGGATCGACCCCAACGGCTTCATCCATGATTTCGGAGGACGGCCCCGGCCCATCGTGCCCGAAGGCTCGCCGCTGAAAGCGGTGCTCCTTTAACGCCGCCACCGGGCCATGGGGCTTCGGGCGGCGCGGCGCAATCAGAGCGCCTGGAGGAGCCCCGCGCCCCAGGTGAAGCCTCCTCCGAACGCGCACATTCCAATCCGATCGCCTTGCTGAAAGCGGTCGGCGGCGTCGGAGAGGCAGAGGGGGATCGAGCTCGACGAAGTGTTCCCGTTGCGGGCGATGTTCGAGATCACACGGTCTCCGAGAGATCCCAGCCGGGTCCGCATGGCTTCAAGAATCCGGCCGTTCGCCTGATGAGGGACGATGTGCGCCAGGTCGCCCATGTTGAGTTCGGCCTGTTCGCATGCGCAGGTCAGGGAATGCATCATGGACCGCACGGCCTCGCTGAAAACCTCCCGTCCGCGCATGGAGACGAATCCGCTGCCGGGATTGGGAACGGAGAGCGCCTCGGCTTCGTCAGGCTTGGAGAACAACACCGGGCGTCGCGCGAGAAAGCCCCCAGCCCCCTCCGCGGCGTCGCCGCCCACCACCGTCGCGGTGGCCGCGTCGCCGAACAGGATCGCGGTGTCGAAGTCGCGGGGATCGACAACGCGCGACATCTCCTCGGTGGTGACGACCAACACCCGCGACCCGGGTTTCGCGAGCACGGCGTCATACCCCACTTGCAAGCAGTAGAGAAACCCGGAGCAGGCCGCGTGGACATCGTAGGCGGCAAGCGCGGTGTGGGGGTCGCCCGAGGAGAGCGCGGCGTGGATCTGCGACGCCATCGCGGGCGTGACAGAGAGCGGCGTGGTGGTGTGGCAGATGATGGCGTCGAGGTCGGAGAGCTGAAGCCGGCAGTCGGACAAAGCGCGGGCCGCGGCGGCGACCGCGAGCGTCAGGGCGTTCTCGGTTCCAGCCACGCGACGCCGCGACTCGATGCCGCACAGCCGGAAGATCTCGTCGGCGCCGCGTCCGGCGAATCGCTCGGCCAGCAGCGCGTTGCTCACCGAGAGCGATCCGGTCACGGCGGACGGCCGGGAGATCCAAACCTGATCGGCGGGCCGGGAATCCGCGGCCTGAACTCGCGGCCGCGAGCCCGGGCGCCTGCCGGCGCGCCGGCTCAAGCGGGGCTGGCGCTCGACCGGGCCGCGGTGAAGCGCCTTCGTTCCGACGACGACCTCTGGCGCGATGCGGGCCACAGGCGTCCCGACCGGCATTTTCTCCGAGACAGGGACCAGCAGTTCCACCACCGCGCCATCCACGGGCGAGGCGAGCTCGGTGATCGCCTTATCGCTCTCCAACTCCGCCAGAACGTCGCCGCGACGCACCGATTGCCCGGGCTCGACGCGCCACTCCACGACCATTGTCTCCTGGTCGGTGGGGCTCGCGCCACGGGCTCGAACCACCACGGTTTCGTCCGACTCAGAGAGCGGACTCGACCACGTCACATCGATCTCGAGCAACTCGGCCGCCGCCGTCAGGACGGACTCGAACGAAGGCAGCACCTCGGACTGATTGCTGAATTCGAAGGGCACGAAGGTGTCGGCGCGGGTGACGCGCCGGACCTGGATGTCGCCGCTCACCGACTCGGCCACGGAGGCGAGGACCTCCGCGGCAAAGCCCGCGGTCAGGTTCTCCTCGTGCACGACGATCAGCCGGCGCGTTTTTTCCACCGAGCGAATCACGGCGGCGCGATCCCACGGAGAGACGGAGCAGAGGTCGATGAGATCAGCGGTCAGCCCCAGCGATTGCAGGGCGCGGGCGACGCGGCCGCAAATGCCCACCGCGTTGCCCCAGCCGACCAGCGTGAGGTTCTCCCCCGACAGCGTCTGCCGGGCGACTCCGAGCGCGGCGGATTCGCGCAGCGCGGACTCCGGCGCGAGCTGGTCGCGGGTGTGAAGAAGCGCCTTGGGATAGAAGAACAGGGTCGGACGGCCGGAATCGAACGCCGCGTTCAGCAGGCGCGCGGCGTCCGCGGCGTTGCTGGGGATGAGGACGTCCAGTCCCGGCACATGGGCGGCGAGCGTCTCGAAACTTTGCGCGTGGAACGGGCCGAGGCCGGGGCGATAACCTCCCGACGGCGCCATCAGGATCATGGGACATTCCCATCCCCCCGCGGTGCGCCAGTACATGGTGGCCATCTCCGAGATCACCTGGTTCAGGGCGATCGGAAGAAAATCGGAGAACTGCAGCATGGCGACGGGACGATCGCCGGCGAGAGCGCGCCCGACGCTGACGCCCACGATTGTTGATTCGCTCAGCGGCGCGTTGCGGACGCGTCCCGCGAAGTCTGTCGACAAGCCGCGCGTGACGCCGAAGACGTCGCCCTTGGGATCCTCGATGTCCTGCCCCAGCAGGCAAACGCGCGCGTCCTCGGCCAGTCGGCGCTCCAGCACTCCGCGGATCGCCTCGGTCATCGTGAGCGTTCCCGCCGCGGAGGCGTCGACTCCGAGCAACTGGTTGTGACGGCTTGGGGAGGGCGGGGAGGAAAAGTGGCCCGGACGATCGACGGACAGCCGGTTGGCGGCCGCCCCGGAAGCGGGAAGCGGGCGCTTGGCATCGAAGACCGCCTTGGGGGATGGGCTCCGACGAGCCGCCTCCACCGCGGCGCGCACCTCGTCGGCGAGCTTCAACTCCAAAGCCTGGAGCGCCTCTGAGGACACGCCCCACTCGCGGAGTTGGGAGGACAGGTGAGCGAGCGGATCGCCCGTCTTGCGCGCTTCGGCGCGCTCGGTTTCAGAACGATAGACGCGCTCGTCGTCGGCGTTGGTGTGATCGGATAGTCTCTCGACTTGAAACAGGGCCAGGACGGGACGGGATGTCTTGCGGACAGACTCGACGAGAGCCTCGACCTTGACCGCGCAAAGGGCGGGATTCCTTCCATCCAGGCGATGAAGAGGCAGGCCGTAGAATTCCTCGGCGTCGCCGTCGGGTCGGGAAAAGAAGGTGCGTCCGGCGGTCCGCGTGGAAATGCTGAACTGGTTGTCGGCGATCCAGAAAACCACCGGCAGGTCGTCCCGCACCGCCTCGGCGATGGCCTCGAGGACCTCGCCCTGCTGCGTGCTGCCGTCGCCGAGAGAGCAGATCACCACGTCGCCTTTCCCGCGTTCCTTGAGGGCGGCGGCGATACCCGCGGCCTGAAGGGCCTGATTCCCCACCGGGCCCACGATGGAGAGGATCCGACGGGGAGGGTCGCTGAGGTGCGCCGACATCTGGCGTCCATGCGAATGGGAAGCGACGGTGCCGAGGAGACTGTGGAAGAATTGGGCGATAGGCGTGCCACGCGCGACCATGAGCGCTTTGTCACGGTAATGCAGATGGAGGTAGTCTCCCGGGCGGAGGAACTCGGCGAGCAGGGCCGAACCCTCGTGTCCCGCTCCGGAAACGTGGAAGGACGCCTCTCCTTGCGCGATCAACGAAGCCTCGTGCTGATCGATCAGGCGCGCGGTCAGCATCGCGCGATGGACCCGGAGCCAGAAAGCCGTGTCGACGGGCGCCGAAAGCCGCGGGTTGGCGTCCGAGGATGAAATGGGATTGGCCATGAATGCGCGAGCGATCCGTGAAACCCGACGATCAGGCCGCTGAGCGAGGAACGAGATTGTGACGCTCTCCGTCCCGGCTCAACGACAAGATCGATGTTTGGCTCTGCATGACAGTGGCGGAGTATCGAGGCTGGTTCGGTTTCGTCAAGCGCCGGCGCAAGCTTGATTCTTCCGACCCGCTCCTTGTCAAAACGCCGCTGACGCTCCTCCTCCTCATCGTGATCCCAATCGCGGCCCGATCTCGGGCGCCCGGACAGGGTGAGGATGACGGTTCAGAGCAGGATCAGGATCGCGAGTGGGAACAGGATCCGTGCGAGACGCCCGCAATCCGATCACTTCGCCGCCAACGCCTCTTCGATCGCCTTCGTCACCTGGGGATCATCGGGCGTTGTGGTGGGCTCGAAGCGCTTGAGGATCTCGCCGTTCTTCCCGATGAGAAACTTGCCGAAATTCCACTTGATGTCTCCAGGGAACGGAGAGTCTTTACCCACGAGAGCGGCGTAAAGCGGATGCTGCTGAGCGCCCTTCACGTGCAGCTTGTCGAAGAGCGGGAAGGAGACGTCATACTTCGCGGAACAGAACTGGCGAATCTCCTCATTGGTTCCAGGCTCCTGGGCTCCGAAGTCATTGCAGGGAAACCCGAGAACGGTGAACCCTTTGGCCTTGTACTGCCGGTGTACTTTTTCGAGAGCCTTGTACTGCGGAGTCAGGCCGCACTGGGAGGCGACGTTGACCACCAGGAGAACCTTGCCCTTGTAGGCTTTCAGGCTGGTGTCCTTATGATCGAGCGTCTTCAAAGGCACGTCGTGAACGTTGGGCCCCGCGAAGGCGACAGTCACGAGGAGCGTGAGCAGGATGGAGATCATCGGTAGGAATTTCATGGCCCGAAGTATTCCAACACAGCCTGGATTGTCAATGATCCTCGATTTCCCAACTCCGCGCCCACGATTCATCGCAAGCGCCACTCGTTTAGCCCGCGCTCGCCGGGGCGGGCGTCGGCCGTCCAACCCATCTCCTCGTAAACTTGCCCCACGAGGTACAGCGATCCTGTGATCACCTTGACGCCCTCCGGCGCCGGATCGAGCAGCGCCCTCCGGACGTTCGGATAATCCTCAACGGCGATCGACGTTTTCAAACCGCGACAGTGGGCGCTCAGTTCGTCGCAGGTCACGGAACGTTCGCTCTGCACCGAGACCGCGCGCACCCGGCTGGCGAGAGGCAACAACGCCGCGAGCATCGCGGTCCAGTCCTTGTCCTTCAGAACACCGATCACCAGGCAAATGGATTGCCCCGGGAACACTTCGCTCAGCGTTTCGGCGAGAACCCGAGCGCCCTCGAGGTTGTGCGCGCCGTCGATCGCCCAGGTTTCCCCGTCTCCGCGGATGACATCGAAACGCCCCGCCCAGCGGGTCTCGCGCAGGCCAGTGACAATCGCCTCCTCACTGACGGGGATGCGATCGCGCAAGCCGCGCGCCGTCGCCTCCGCCAGAGCGGCGTTGCGGACCTGATGGGCCCCGGCCAGCCTCAACTCCCCCCAGCGCCGTCGTCGGTTCTCCGCAGCGTCCGCCCCCACCTCGACGATCGCCGCGCGATTCTCAAGCGCCCTGGATCGAATCACCGCCAGCGCGTCGGGATGATCGACCGCCGTGAAAACCGGGACGCCGGGCTTGATGATGCCCGCCTTCTCAGCCGCGATTTCCCGATGCGTGTTGCCGAGCCATTGCTGGTGTTCGAGTCCGATGTTCGTGATGACGCTCGCGATCGGCGTGACAATGTTCGTGGCGTCGAGGCGCCCGCCCAGACCGGTTTCCCAAATGACGAGATCGCAGGCGGTCTTCTTGAAGTGGATCAGCGCCATCGCGGCGCAGAACTCGAAGAAGGTGAGCGGATCCTCCGGCGGGAGCGCGTCGCAGGCGCGATGCGCCTCCTCGTAGAGCGAGATGGTTTCGGCTTCAGAGATCGCGACGCGTTGAACCTGGATGCGCTCCCCGACATGAACCAAGTGAGGGGATGTGAAGAGTCCCACACGAAGCCCGGACTGCCGGTAAATGCTTTCCAGGAAAGCGCAAACGCTTCCTTTCCCGTTCGTGCCAGCGACGTGGATGAATCGGAGATGATCGTGGGGCGATCCCAGGCGCTCTGAAACAACCCGCATTTTATCCAAGCCCATCCGCATCCCGAAGGATCCGAGCGCTTGCAACTTCTCGATGACTTCAGGGTAGGTCATGCGGTCGCGCGGGTCTGAGCTCTGCCAGGTTCATCGCCACTGTCCTGGTCCTTCATCGTCATCTTGCTCGCAATCGCAATCCTCATCCTCCCCTCGATCATGAGGGCGATCAGGAGTAGCAGTAGGAGTAGGAGAGGGAGTGGGAAAAGGCGAGAGCGAATCAGAGCGGGGATCCAACAAAGGCGAAGGCCCCTCCCGGGATAAATCCCAGAAGGGGCCTCGCAAAGGTTCTAAGTCAGATTAGAACTTGTAGATGATGTTCGCAGCGAGCATCAGAGCGTTGCGGCGATCAGGAGCGCCCGCCGCGTTGGAGCCGTAGTAGCGGCCGGTGCCGTCAGCCTGGTGATCCCAGCGGAACTCGAGGCGGCTGAGAACGTTCGCCCAGAGGTCGTACTGGATCGTGGCTGTGCCAGCGACAACGCGCGAGGGAAGGCCAGCGCCGAGGCCCTGGCTGTCCTTGTAGTGTTCGCCACGGGCCAGGAACGTCAGCTTGTCAGTCGCCTTGACGGAGACATAGCCGCCGATGGTGTAGGCATGCGTGCCGGCAACCTTGGCGCCGACGCCGTTGTTGCCCGCGTAGTCATACGCGAAGCCAACCTTCACGGCGGTCCAAGGCGTATTGAGAGTCGCGCCAGCATAGTAGTTCTGGTGAGCGGTGGTGAGAGCCGCGCTGCCGACGCCGTTGATGATGCCGCCGTAGAGGGCGGAACCGGCGAGGAAGCCCCAGCTATCCGGAGCCTTCAAGGTGAGAGAGCCCATCGTGGTCTTATAGCTCTCGGCGTGACCCACACCCAGACCGGTGCCCAGATAAGTGCGGTTGTTGATCAGAGGAGCGATCGAGTTCGCGACGCCGGCGCTGACGCCGACCAACTCAGTGATCTGATAGGACGCGAGAACGCCGGTGTGGCTGGTGGGCTCCAGAAGATAGCCGTAGCTGTGGGAGTAGTGAGGGTTGTTGACGCGCTCAAAGGTTTCGTAACCGATGATGGAGTCGAACACACCCACTTTGAAGTTGATGCCGTTGCCAACGGGCGCCCGCAGAGCAACATAAGCCTGCTTGATTCCCGTGTTGCCAGCCGTCGTGCCGAACAAGGGGAGATCATCGCCGTAACCGAGGTCCACGCGATAACCCGCCGCCCAGTTGTCCTGCGCGTCGAGAGGCTTCTGGATGGTGACCTGGACGTAGTTCAGGTTGAAACCGTCAGCCCTGCCAGCAGGGATGAACGGGATCGCCGGGACGTTTGCGTTGCCCGTGCCGAAGTTCCAGTTAGCCGAGGTGTCCACGAAACCGCTGATCGTGGTGGAAGACAGCGCGGTCAGCAAATGCTGGCTCGCCTCTTCCGCTGCTACAACTCCAGGTAGGCTGACCAAACCGACGGCCGCCAAACCCAGAGTCCATTGATTCATTTTCATTCTCTGTTCCTCTCCCGCGAATGTATGTTTGTTTTTAACGTAACGTTTCTTGAGTTCGGCGAACAAAAACAGTTTGTCCGCCCCACCAAAACGGTGCATTTGCGCGGTTACATAGGGGAAAACACAAAACCAACGCAATAAGTTTTTTCGTTCTGACGAAGATAAGTAGGCACTTTTTGCCGCACCAACATCCCCTCGAATCAGAACTTCCATTCGCAGAGCTCCAAAATGGAGCGGTTCCCAGCACCGTAAACCGGTTCCTCACTGCGCTGGACCAATCGGTCGGTTCTCCGAGGACATAAGAGGTTTTTTTTATGAGATCACAGCGCCGGCCGAACAGGGCGCCGGGCGATCGAATAGCAGGAAAGACTTCCTGCAATGTACTGGGGACAGCCCCACTCAACTATGGAATGCGGCGAGGAATGAGGGAGTGCGCAGAGGGCAGGCGGGCGCAAGAACGGGCAGTCGCATAGGCACGCCCGTCCCTCTGGTGAAGCGATGGCGGGTGGCGCGTTGGAAAGCGGGCACGCGAATCTCGACGAGCGAAACACGCCACTCACCCCACGGACGCGAAGGGAGTCCGCGCCCGGTCCGCGCATTTGCGGAAGGAAACACTTTTTCCTCCGTGGAGCGGGTGATAGCGTTGCCGGAGGTTTATGCGCAGTCGGGCGTTGTTCATTGGATTCGTCGTGCTGAACGCGGCATTCGCGGCCGCGCTGGTTTATTTTGTCATGCGCTCGGGCAGCAGCCCCTCGACCCCGTCGATCCCCGGGACGCTGACCGCTTTCCAAACCTCGCCGCCTCCCCCGACCGTCACGGCGCCCCCCTCGACGCAGCCACGATCCAACCCGGTGCCCACGCTCCCCCCCACCAACGGCGTAGCGCAGAATCCTGCCGGCACGGAGACCCGCCCACCCGCGACGCCGCTGGCCGCCGGGAAGCAATTCGGCTGGAAGGACGTGGAATCGAGCAATTACCTCTCTTATCTCAAGAACATCCGCGAGGTGGGCTGTCCCGAGAAGATGGTGAGGCAAATCATCTTCAACGACGGGAACGATCTGTTTAACCAGCGCCGGCTCGAAGCCGCGATCACGCACGATTTCAAGTGGTGGCAGCCGGACACCCAATACTCGGCGGGCGGATACAATCCGGAATACCAATCACGCATGCAGACCCTTGTTCTGGATCGGCGCGAACTGCTGACGCGGCTGCTCGGGGAGAACTGGGAGCAGGAGGACAAGGCGCCTTCCATCGCCACCCACACTGTGGCGCTTACCGGGCCGGTCCTCGGCGCGCTGCCCCTGGACATCTACATGGGCGTCCAAGAGATCTGCACACGATCCATGTCGCGCCATCAGGACTACATGATGGGACGGTTCAACGAAGGCCTCCCCACCAGCCAGGTCGAGCTCGCGCGGCTGCGGGACCAGACGCGGAAGGAGCTGTCGGTGATCCTGGACCGGGATCAGCTCGAGGAATTCCTGCTCCGCTTCTCGCACAACGCCAGCAAGCTGCGGCAGGATCTGCGGGGCCTGGGGATCAGCAGCGACGAGTTTAGGCTCATCTTCCGGGCCACCGACCAGATTGATCACCAGATCCAATTGGAATACGGCGGCGAGGAGGCGCTGAGCCCGAAGCAGCGCGAGCAGATGACGCGGCAGCGCGAGCAGGCGGTGCAGAACGTCCTGGGCAAGGACCGATACTCCAGGCTCATCCTGAGCCGCGACCCGCTCTACCGGCAGGCGCAGATGATGGTCATGCAATCCGGCGCCGACGACGCCCTCACCCCTGAGCTCTACGAGATCCTCAGGTCCGCCCAGGCGCGACGCCAGCAAGTCCAGGGGGATCGCCAGATGAGCGCGGAGGAAAAGCAGAACGCCCTTATCGCCATCAACCAGGAGCAGCTGCAAAAGCAGAGGAAACTGCTCCAGCGAGGCAACTGAGCGACAGCGCATCCACGCAAGCCGATCCACCAGGCTGGAAAAGCCTCCGCGCTTCCAGACAGCTTGATTTCGAACCGACCCGGCCTAAGCTGCGCGTCAAACTGTCACGGAACCCAGGATGGCGAGCATGTGGAACAACGGTCAGGAAGTCGCGGATCGGCGGATGGCTCAGGGAAACGGGCCAAGGGGAGGCGCGGCATGATCCGGTCGTTCGCGTTCACGACCCAGGGACGACTGCATCTGACGGACGTTGAGACTTTCCTGATGCCCACGCTATTGGCGGACACGAATCTCTTCCTGTGGGTCGACCTCGAAAACCCCACGTCGGAAGAGGGCCTGCGCGTTCTGGAGGAAGTCTTCCGTTTTCATCCGCTGTCCGTGGAAGATTGCGTCTCGGTGAGCCCTTCGCCGAAGGTGGAGGAGTATCAGCCCAAGGAGGACGACCGGTTTCACCCCTATCTCTTCATGGTGATCCACGCGGTGGACTACAGCCGGAAGGACGGGGTGTTCGCGACGAGCGAGCTGAATTTTTTCCTGGGGAAGAATTTCCTCGTCACGTACCACGCGGCGCCGCTGCGGAGCATCCAAACGACCGAGGAACGCTGCCTCAAGAGCAACGTGCACATCGCGCGCGCTCCGGACCGCGTGGCCCACACGCTGCTCGACTCGATCGTGGAGAACTATCGTCCCGCCCTCGACGAGCTCTCGCTGGAGATCTCGGAGCTGGAGCAGGAGGTGTTGCAGAATCACAGCCAGCGGACGCTGAACCGGATCATCAGCATCAAGAAGGAGGTGCTGCACCTGAAACAGATCATCGGACCTCAGCGCAAGGTCCTGGCCCGCTTCGCCCGCGGGGAGTTCAAGATGGTGCGGGCGCATCTGGTGCCGTACTACCGCGACGTTTACGACGCGCTCTACCACATTGGAGAGATCGCGCAGAACTACACGGACTCCCTCACAGGAATTCTGCAGGTCTACCTGAACATCTCGTCCAACCAGACGGGCGAGGTGGTGAAGCTGCTGACGTTGATCACGGTCATCACCACGCCGCTCATGCTGATCGGGACGTGGTATGGGATGAACTTCAAGGATATGCCGGAGCTCGGCGCGCCCCACGCCTACGCCATCGCGGTTTCCACCATGACCGTCACAACCGTTGCGACGTTCTGGTATTTCAAGCGGCGACGCTGGCTCTGATCCCCTTCCCCGCGATGCCACCCAACAAGCCCAGTTTTTTTGACAAGATTCTGCCGAAACTCCATCGGCTGGACGACTCAAGCCTCAAGACGGTTGTGGAGCGGCTGGCGGCCGAGCGCAGCTTTCTCGAAACCCTGTTTCACACCATCGAGGACGGTGTCATGGTGGTGAACGTGAAAGAGCGGATCGTTTTTTTCAACGAGGCGTCCATGCGCATGCTCGGCTTCGACCGCGAGCAGGCCGAGGACCATTCGATCCGGCGTTTCCTGCCCGACATCGACTGGGATCGGCTCATGCGACTGGACCGCGAAGGGGGCCGACAGGTGCAGCGCCACGAGATTGAAGTCTCCTACCCGCGTCATCGATTCCTGACGCTGTTTGTATCGCCTCTGGACGGATCCGCCGTCGGCAGCAGCGGATTGGTGCTGATCCTTCACGACATCACCGAAGCCCGGAAGCAGACGAACGAAGCGATCGAGACCGAGCGCAGCCAGGCGCTCACGCTCCTGGCGGCCAGCGTCGCGCATGAAATCGGGAATCCGCTCAACGCCCTCAGCATCCACCTTCAACTCGTGGAACGGGAGATCGCGAAGCTCCAGAAGACGAAAGGACGCTCAAGCGTCAAGGCGGCGACGCACGGAGGATCCGCGCGGACCCCGGTCGATCGCCTGCAGGAGTACGTGGAGGTGGCCAAGGGGGAGATCCTTCGGCTCGACTACATCGTGAAGGATTTCCTTCATGCCCTCAGGCCTTCGAAACCCCTTTTGCGAGCAAGCTCCGTCAATGACGTTGTGGGCGAGGCGCTGGGTCTGCTTCGTCCGGAGCTCGCGAATCGCGGAATTCATGTGCAGGAGCACCTGGGCGAAGGACTGCCCGAAATCCAGCTCGATTCGGGCCAGATCAAGCAGGTGTTGGTGAACCTGATCAAGAACGCCATGCAGGCGATGACGAAAGACGGACAGCTGACCCTCCGGACGTCGGCGGCGTCCGAGGGCATCGTGCTCAGCGTCGAGGACACGGGCGGAGGCATCCCGCCCGAGCAGCTCAACCGGATCTTCGAGCCCTACTACACCACCAAGCAAAAGGGAAGCGGCCTGGGATTGATGATCGTTCAACGCATTATTCTGGAACATCGGGGGCGCATCGGAGTGGAAAGCCATGTGGGCAAAGGGACGCAGTTCCGCGTCTGGCTTCCCCTGCACGAGCCGCGTCCGCGCCTTCTAGCCCAAACAACATGAGCAAACCAATGCTATTGATCGTGGACGACGAGAAATCCACGCGCGAGGGGCTGAGAACGGCTCTCGAGGACAAATACGACATCTACCTCGCGGAGGACGCCGCCTCGGCGATGGACCTTTTGGAGCGGGAGCGCTTCGAGGTCATGCTCACGGACTTCCGCCTCCCGAACGAGGACGGGATGAAGCTCATCCGCCGCGCGAAGTCTCTTTCACGTCCGCCGGTGTGCATCCTGATGACCGCCTACGGATCCGAGGAGCTTGCCGTCGAGGCGATGCGGGACGGGGCCGACGATTATATCGCGAAGGGACGCTTGCAGATCCCCGAGCTGGAGATGCGGATCGCGCGCGCGCTGCGGCAGCAGGAGCTCGAGAGCGAAAACACGAGCCTGCGGAAGGCGGTCGACTCCAAGTTCGGCCTCTCGCGCCTGGTGGGGGAGTCCCGGGTGATGAAGGAGCTGCTCGAAACCGTGGAGCAGGTTGCCTCAAGCAAGACCACGGTCTTGATCCTGGGCGAAAGCGGCACGGGAAAGGAACTCATCGCGAAGGCGATCCACCAGCTCAGCCCCCGGAGCCGCAATCCG
Source organism: Verrucomicrobiota bacterium (assembly GCA_016199985.1). Taxonomy (GTDB): domain Bacteria; phylum Verrucomicrobiota; class Verrucomicrobiia; order Limisphaerales; family UBA11320; genus UBA11320. The sequence continues at coordinate 99,976 of JACQFQ010000065.1, forward strand.
TTGGTGGTGGTCCACTGCGCGGCCCTGCCGCCGGCGCTTCTTGAAAGCGAGCTCTTTGGCCATGAAAAGGGCGCGTTCACCGGCGCGCACGAAAGGCGCGTCGGTCGTTTTGAACAGGCGCAGGGCGGAACTGTCTTCTTGGATGAAATTGGCGAAATCGACCAGAACATCCAGGTCAAGCTCCTACGCTTCCTGGGGGAACGGACGTTTGAGCGGGTGGGATCGAACAAGACCCAGACCGCCGACGTGCGCATTCTCGCCGCCACCAACCGGGATCTCGCGGCGGAGGTCCGGGCCGGACGATTTCGGGAGGATCTTTTCTACCGGCTCAATGTGGTCCCCATCAAGCTGCCCCCTTTGCGCGAGAGAAAAGAGGATATCCCCTTGATGGCTCCGGTCTTTCTTAAAGAATTTGCGCGGGAGAACGATAAGCCGGTTGTGGACTTTACTGTGGATGCCATGGAAGCGCTGCTCAAATACTCCTGGCCAGGGAATGTGCGGGAGCTGCGCGCGGCGATCGAGCGGGCGGTCCTGCTGTGCCGCGGCGACCGCGTTTCGCTCCGGGAATTGCCGGAGTCGATTCGGAACATGGAGCCCCCGGCGACATCCGCGTCGCCCGCCGAGGTGGTCGGACAAGGCAGCCTCGCGCTCAAGGACGCGGAGAAGCAGCTCATCATCCGGGCGCTGAAGGAATCCGATGGCAACCGGACGCTCGCCGCGGAAAAGCTCGGCATGAGCCGGCGAACCCTGCACCGCAAGCTGCACACGTATCAACTCGAGCACCTCTAAGGAGAGACCCCCCCCCTATGTCGCAATCCGTCCAGGAGCTGATCCACAATTTCGAGGTCGGCGCAGGAAGAAAGATATTCGCCATTGTGGTGGCCGTGGTGCTGTTGATCGGGCTCGCCATTTTCTTCGACACGTTTTTCTACCGCAACCTGACCACGCCGGAGGGAATGGAGTCCGCGCAGCTCGCGCGGAATATCGCCGAAGGCAAGGGATACGTCACCGGCCTGATGAGGCCGTTGGACATCCGTCTTCTCCAAAAAACCGAGAAACCCGCGGACCTTCGCGTCAAGGACGCCACGATTCCCGATCTCCAAAACCCGCCCCTCTATCCAGTCATCCTGGCGGGATGGCTGAAGCTCCTGCCCTGGACTTATCGGATCCAAGGCGACGCCAACACTTTCACCCGCTACAACCCCGATCTGTGGATCACGGTGCTCCACCAGGTTTTTCTGCTCTGGGCGATCTATCTCATCTACAGTCTGGGGGCCCGACTCTTTGACGCCACCGCGGGTTGCCTGTGCGCCGCGTTGCTGGCCGGCACATGGCTGTATTGGCAGATGGCTTTCACGGGTCATGGAGGCCTGCTGCTCGTGGTCATTTCCCTCCTGCTGGGGCATTGTCTGGCGCGGGCGGAGGAATCGACGGAGGGGGCGACGCCCTCGCCGAAGAAACTGCTGCTCTGGGGAATCCTGGCCGGAGTCTGCGTCGGATTGGGGGCCCTCACCCGCTACTCCTACATCTGGATGATCGTGCCGGTGTTCCTGTTTTTCTGCTTCCCGCTGAGCGGCCCTCGATTCACGTCCGGCGCGGCCGCGGCCGTCGCCGTCGCCATCGTGTTCACGCCGTGGATGGCCCGCAACATTCAGGTCTCGGGCTCGCCCTTCGGCTCGGCGGGGCACGCGATCTATCAGGGCACGGAGACGTTCCCGGAGGACTCCGTGGAGCGGGCTCTCTATCCCAACTTCGAGTCCTTCAACTATCACGAGGTTCGCCGAAAAGCGGTCAACAATGCCCGCGAAATGCTGCTGCTCGACCTCCCTCGGTGGGGTGGAAACTGGATGGCCATCGTCTCGCTCGTGGGATTGCTCCTGCCTTTCCGCCGTCCGTCCCTGAGCCGGCTCCGTTGGTTCATCGTCGGATCCGTCGTGGTTCTTTTCATCGCGCAGGCGGGAGGCAAGAGCTACCTGAGCCGGGAAAATCCGGACGTCACCAGCGAAAACCTCCTGGCGTGGATCGCGCCGCTCGGATTCATTTTCGGCGTCGGCTTCACCATGAGCCTGGTCGACCAGATGGCCTTCTCGCATCCCGGCCAGAAGCCCCTGCTGCTCGGAGCGATCACCATCCTGTGCTGCTTCCCGATGCTCTTCTCCATCGTGCGGCCCTATCCGTACGTCTCGGCCGTGGTTTACCCGCCGTACTTTCCTCCCATCCTTCAGCGGATCGGTCGGATGGACGAGTCAGGCTCAAAAACGCTCTGGGACAAGGAAGTCGTGATGAGCGACGTGCCGGCGGCGGTCACCTGGTACTCCCGCTGCGCCTCAATGCCTTTGTCTCTCAACTACAGGGCCGAACCTGCCGAAAAGGTGAAGGACGACTTTTTTGAGCTCAGCGACTATCGGCGGGAGATCAAGGCGCTCTATCTCACGCAGCGAACGCTGAAGTCGGCGCCCGTGAAAGGCGTCGCGGACGCCGGAAAAGGGACGCGGTCGAAGTGGGAACATTTTGTTGGAGCCATGCTGATCCAGCGAAAAGTTCCGGAAGGCTTCCCTCTCCAAGGGTGGGCCGATTTTTACTGGCCTGAGCAGCTGTATTTGGAAATGAAAACGAGATGATCGGCCGCCGCCGGCCGAAGTCAGCGCAAGTTTTGAACACAACAGCCCCAAGGGCTTTCTATTTGACACTCTGAGAAACAGTTCGTTAGAAGCCGTTGGCATCATTCATGATGTGTCTTCCCTCAGGTCGGCAAATTTGGACTGCCAAGAGGATGACAGGCCCACGATGGGCCGCTGGGTGAAGAAGAAGAATATGAAGAAAATCATAACGTCCGCAGGATGGCTCGCATTGGGCGTCACAGGGTTGGAAGCCGCTTACGCGCCGGGGCTCACGCCGATCGAATCAGCGAAGCTCATGACCTATTCGATCACGACGCGCGGGTTCTACGACGACAACATCACCACGATCTCGAAGGCGTTCGGCAAGCCTCAGAACACGTTTGGCTTCGACATGAGGCCATCGGCGTCGCTGAACCTGACGTCGCTGCCGCAGACGTACATCGGCGCCACCTACACCTACGGCCTGCGCTACTACTTCGACCGCCTTCCCCACGCCGCCGACCATTCCCACGAATTCAACACCAAGGTCGAGCACGCCTTCAGCGAGCGCTTCAAGCTGAACCTGGAGGAATCCCTGGTCTACGCGCAGGAGCCCGAGGTCATCGGCGACGCGGGCATCGTCAATCGATCGCCTGCCAGCGCTTTCCGGAACACGGCCGACATCAGCCTCACGGGACAGATTACGGAGACCTGGGGGGCACGTCTTGCCTACCACAACGCTTGGGTGGCCTACACCGACTCCGGAACCGGGAGCCGCTCCGCGCTGCTGGACCGCATGGAGCACGAGATACGGATGGAGGGCACCTATCAGCTGAGCCCCAAGCTCGTCGCGCGGTCCGGGTATCGGCTCAGCCTGGTGAACTACAACAGCAGCGACTTCCTCCGGCTCGGCGACACCAGCAAGCCCAGCATCCGCGATCAAACCCGCCACACCGCCTATGTGGGGGCGGAATACAAATTCACCGCCCGGCTGACCGCGAGCGCGGAAGGCGGCGCCGAGATGACCGAATTCTCCAGCGCGCTCAACGCGCCCGGCACGACAAGCCCCTATCTGAGCGCGAACCTGACCTACATGTATCGCGAGAAGAGCTACCTCCAGGCGGGCGTGAGCGTGGATCGAACCGCGACCGATGTTGTCGGCCCCGTGGGGACCGGCATCACCACCGATGTGGAGCAGATCGCGCCGTACTTCGCCATCACGCACCACCTGACGCCGCGAATGACGCTAGGCGCCGTCACGCGCTACAGCCACTACAGCTACCAAGGCGGCCGCGCGGACGGGGAGACCGAGGACTTTCTCTCGCCGCAGCTCAATTTCGACTACAAGATCAACCAGTTCCTGACCGCAACGGCGACCTACAACTACGATCGCCTGATGTCGAAGAGCGCAAGCTCGCTCGCATCCCGCGGATTCTCCCGCAACCGCGTGTTCGTCGGCCTGACCGCGGTGTACTAGCCCAATCTCAAGCTCGCTCCGGCGAACGCATCCAACCGCAATGAAAAGCAAAGGCTCCCAGTCCTTTCAGCAGCCCACATCCAAGTGAAGTATGGATACTCCCAAGACATTTGACGCGCCCGAATCCCAGCTCCATTTCCTGGATTACTGGCGGATCATCCGCATCCGTAAAACCGTCATCCTGGCGGTGTTCCTCCTGGTGTCCATCACCACGACGCTGATCACCTTCATTCTGCCGCAGCAGTATGAAAGCACGGTGCGCATCCGCGTGGAGAAGGACGCGCCCGATGTCTCGACGCTGAGCTTCAGCCTCCAGTCGCAGGGATACGACCCCTACTGGATCCAAACCGAGTTCGAGGTGCTCAAGTCCAAGAGCATCCTTTTCCCGGTGATCACCAACCTCGACTTGAACCACCTCTTCGCGCAGCGCAACAAGGCGGAATCCTTCGAGACGGACCTGACCTACACCCTGCTGAAGAAGCAGGTGGATGTGGAGCAGTACCGCAACACCAGCGTGATCGAGATACGGGTGGAGGACCAAAGCCAGCAGCACGCCATGGACATCGCGAACGAGATCGCGCATGTCTACAAATCGAACCGGTTGAAAAGCCTCACGGACACCTATTTTCGCGGCATCCAGAACCTCGAGAAGGAGCTCACCCGGGTGGATGATCAAACCCGCGAGCTTCAGACCAAGGTCGAGAACCTGAAGGTCGAGCTGAAGATTCCCGACGCCGAGGATCGCGCGTTCTACTCGAGCAGCGTCCCCGAGCCCGAAATCCTGCGGCACCTGGAGAATCTCCGCATCGAATCGCAGGCGGAGTACGAGCACCACCGCACGATGTACTCCAGCCTCACCAATCTCACGCGAGGCGAGTTCAAGACGTCCATTCTCACCGCCTCCCCGGACCCCTATCTCCAAAACCTCCTCGAGCGCCAGGCGGAAACCGAGCAGAAGCTCGCCGACTTGATCGA
>JACQFQ010000062.1 GCA_016199985.1 Verrucomicrobiota bacterium
ATCAAAAGACGAAGCTGCAGGAACGAATCAAGATCGTTCGAGGCGTCTGCTCAGTCCGTGCGACCGAGCCCAAAAAGTGATGAACCAATTTGGGAACACAAACATTTTGTCTCTTGACCCAATACTCCAATGGGTGACCCCCGGGACTTCGCATTTCTGAAATAGTGTCAGCCAAGCTCAACGCCACGGGAGTCTGATGAATGGTTCATAAGGCGGATCCGCCCCAGTGAAGCCAGGCAAGGATGCCATCCCATTGACCGCATGAGAGGGAGGAGCACACGGTGGCAGTGCTGTCTCAACTCTTCGTTCTGTGTCGGTTCTCTGAAGGCCGCGTACACAAGCGGGCCAAGGATCGGAAGTCCACCGATGACTCGGAGGTGACTCTGTCAATGAGCAGCCGTCTTCCCTGTAATCTGAACCATCCCCATCAAGGCGAACGCACGCGATAGAAGCTCCTCGGACGATCTGTCCACTGAGGGTCCCTGAAGTAGTAAGAGCCGTCGGTGAGGGAATTCGTGCTCACCGCAGACCAAAGAGGATTTGCCACGTCCGCGCAGGCTTCCACAATGACGGGAATGTTCGTAGCCCAGGAGATGACGAAGCTGAAAGAGTTTCCTTGTACTCCAAACCTGTCACCGCTCGGCAAGATCAACGGATTGGAGAGCACCCACGGACGTGGAGCAATCCCCGCAAAGGTCGATTCCCAACCCTTGGTCCCCGGCAAGTAATAGACAGCTGCATTCTCGGCGAAGGACAACACATCCTCATCTTTAAGGGCGTTTCCCTCAAAAAAGACACTGGCAAGGTTCACACAGCCGTAAAACGCAAACTGCCCGATGCGGGTGACACCCCTGGGGATGGTCAGGCTCGTCAGTCGAGTGCAGTACGCGAATCCTCTGTCCCCGATGTGGGCAATGCCGCTAGGAATGATGTAACTTCCCTCCTTGGCTTCGGGGAACTGGACCAGGGTGGTCAGGCCCCTATCGAACAAGACGCCCTCGGCGCTGCTGTAGGTCGGGTTAGCAGGATCTACAGTGATCGCAGCCAGGCGGGGACAGTGATCGAAAGCATCAGGCTCAATCGTGGTCACGCCCTTGCCAAACGTCACAGTCGACAAGCTGGTGCAACTACCGAACGCCAAGCCTCCGATATGGGTGACCTCGTCGGGGAACGTGATACTCGACAAGCGCGTGCCGGAGAACGCTCCAGCCTCGATCGTGGTGAGACTCTGGGGAAGCGTGACGCTCGATAAGTTCACACAGGAAGAGAATGCACCCGCCCCGATGCTTGTCACGCTGCTGGGAAATCTGACACTCGACAACCGCGTGCACTCGGCGAAGGTTTCGAGCTCGATCGCGGTGAGCCCGTTGGGGAGCGTGACGCTCGACAAGTTGTTACAACCCCTGAACGCAACCAACCCGATGCTCGTGAGGCCGTTAGGGAACGCGACATTTGTTAACCCCGTGCAACCAGAGAACGCGCCTTCCTCTATTCTGCTGACACTTTCCGGAAGCAATAGGCCGGCTAGGCTGGTGCAACCCCAAAACGCATCCTCCGAGATGCTGGTGAGGCCGTTCGGGATCACGACATTGTTCAACCCCGTGCAGTCACGGAACACCTCGTCCCCCATCGATATCACTCCGCTTCCAATCGTCACAGTCGTCAGGCGAGCGCAACCCAAAAACGCCGCTTCCCCGATGGTGGTGACGTTCGCGGGGATCGTGACACTTGCCAGGTTCGTGCATCCCCCGAACGCCCCGAAGTCTATGGTGGTCACGCTGTCGGGGATGCCGACGCTTTCCAAGCCTGTGCAGCCGCTGAAGGCTGCAAAACCCAGATCGGTCATGCCTTCGGGAATGGAGAGACTCACCAAGCGGGTGCAACCCGCAAACGCGTCATCCTCGATCCTTCTTACCATGTCAGGGATCACGTAATTTCCAGTTCTCCCTTCCGGGCATCGGAGCAGTGTGGTCAGGTTCTTATCAAACAAGACCCCATCCACACTGGCATAATAGGAATTCTCCGGATCCACGTTGATCGCGCTCAGGTTGGTGCAACCTAAGAACGTCTCGAATCTGATGTGTCTCACACGCCTGCCACCAATGGTGTTCGGAATCACGATCGTAGCTTGAGAGCAGTCATAGTGTGTGATCGTGATCGTGCCATTCTCGATGAAGTAATCGAGCTGAGCTTGCGCCATTTCGGGGAGCATCAGACATAGGAGCAGGCAACACCTCAGGGCGGATATCACCCGAAAATCCATTGCCCTTGTGATCAGGCAGGATTCACTCAACTTGCGAATATTTGTTTGCATAGAAAACTTCTTCACCTCTGCCACCGAGCGCAGAATCCATGCGCCAAGGGTGGGCATGAAGAGGCTCGAGGATGTTCCTTCCGTCCGTTGACCTACTGCAGGGCAGGCGCCTAGGTCCGTGGCCGTCCTGAGCATGAGCGCACCGGAGGGTGTGAAGCCGACGGAAGGGTTGTTGTTCGTCTCGGCGCGTCCTGCCGGAAGTCTCGGGAAAGGGATCTGAAGCATGCTCCCATTGGAAGCAGAGAAACGGGAGGACAGGAAGCCAGAAAACTGCCGTGATCTCGTCTCTCGTCTCACTCCCGCTCCACCCCTTCTGTGACGCCGCGCGAGGGATATTACCTGCCACGAGGCGCTGCCGGTGGAGAGCTTCGTGGAGGGCTTGAGAGCGGCATTGATATTTTCAACGCAAACAAGACACCATTCGACCCGACTCGTCCTTTCATTCAATTCACGCCAGCACAGCCACCTGTCGTTAGCCCACGATGATCTTATGGAAAAAGTCCAGATAGACGTGCTTTCAGAAACAGTAAACTGCCCGGTTGTGCAAATGCCCGGACGAAAGTATCCCGGAATAATATTGCAAGGCGATTCGCTCCGAATCCTTTTGGATTCGACCGAGGAGATTTGTGACCTTTGCGTTTCGGCGCAGAATTCCGAACTTTCTAGCGCGGCGGCATCACTCAAACAGAAGCTTGCTGGTTACTTCGCGAGCTACGAACAGGCAATGAAAGAGGCAGGCCGCGACCTCCCTTATCCAAAACGAAGTTAAACGTATGATTTCGAAGCTTTGGCTACGACTGCTGACGTTTCTCGCACTGTGCGTTGCGTTCGTTGCTGTGACGCCCCCTTCGCTGGCGACAGTGGCCTACGACGGGCGGTGTCCTGTATTCGTTTCCTCCGATAGTCGAGCCGGGCACGCGGCTTGTGGCTTTGACGGAACCGAGATGCAATCCATCAGTGAGAATTACTGTGCGATGTCGACAACGTTGGCAATCGGAAGCGCTCGAGTCGGGGAGGGGACGCGCTGGGCAACAATCTCCGTGTCGACACGTACGCGAACAACGCCGTGAACCAGCACAAGAACATTGCCCAGGCTGGCTCAAATGACGTGGTGGGGGTGGCGTACGCGAACGTGACGGTGAACGTGAGCCTCAATGGCGGCACGGCCACGACGGCCTCCCGCCAGGACGAGCATTATTCTCAGGCGGCGGCTGCGGATGTGAGGTTCGTTTACGAAGGCTGGCATCTGATGTCCGAGCTGGCCGCGAGTCTGGATTACGCGGCGTTGGACAGGAAATTCACGCAGCTGTCGGAGCGGCAGCCGCCGACAACGCGTAATAGTGTCGCAGATGCGCTGGAGCCACCGCAGCCTCCCAATAATCCGAACACGTAGAGCCGATCGGAGCAGGACCTCGCCACGCAGAGAAGTCCCATGAAACCTCGCATCCCAAGCCCTTGCGCTCGAATCTTCCTGTGTTAACTTCTCGCGCCCTTCGTTCTTGCGTGAGGGATCCGGACAGTCTCTGTCTGACTGTTCGAGTCATGAGCCTTTGTTTGCCGATGCACAATCTGAGTCACTACAACCCGCTCCGGCCGGGCGGGTATTCCGCAAAAAACGTCATCAAGCCCATAGCCTTCCTTTGCGTGGCCCCGTCCGCGGAGCGGGTCACGGTCATGGGTGACTTCAACGATTGGGATTCCGATTCCCATCCCATGAACCAGACCTTCGATGGGGCTTGGCGCGTGGAGGTGCCTTTGAGTCACGGGCACCATCACTACCTCTTCTGCATCGATGGGAAGCCAGTGCTCGATCCTCGGGCTCAGGGCATCGCTCGCAATGTGAAGGGCGAGAAGGTGTCCCTGATCTCAGTGAGCTGAAGAGCCCATCGTTCCCGCAGAACTTTCCCGCTCAGGCGGGCTCTGTCCACTTTCTGGGCTGTTCGTCTCAGGCCCGGATAAACCTCTTTCCCCGGCTTGGCTTCTCCGCCCAGGGATGGGTTCTGTTTTCCCCTGGCCGATCAAGGTTTTGTTCGGTGGATTCTAAAGTTTTGCGACGAAGTGAACCGATGGAAGAGGCGTCGCGTTTGCGGCAAAGGTGGCCAGCAGCCTAGGATGAATAGCTGGTGGGGAGAGTGGGTGGCGCCCCTGGAGAAGCCCACCCAACGGCAGGGATGCCGTTTTCCGGATCTCGCCTGAGATCCGTTCATGGAAGTCACATATGGTTATCAACACTAACGAGTCATCGCTCCGGGCGTCTCGGATGCTCGCGGAGTCCTCCTCGAACCTCGCCAAATCCCTCGCGCGTTTGTCCTCCGGGTCCAAGATTGTGTCCCCTGAAGACGACGCGGCCGGTTTGGCGGTCTCGATGAGGTTCGACGCGCAGATCAGCCGAACCCAGGCGGCGAAGAACAACGTTTCGAACGCCATCTCGTTCAGCCAAACCCAGGACGGGTTCATGGGCAAGGTGGCGAAGGCCCTCGATCGTATGTCTGAGCTGGCCATCCTTTCGCAGGATGTGACCAAGAGCAATAGCGACCGCACCCTGTATGACAACGAGTTCTCGACGCTGGCGAGTTACATCACCAACGTGGCGACGAAGGACTTCAACGGCGTCAGTCTGTTCAGCGCTTCCGCGCTGAGCGTCACGACGGACAGTGAAGGCGGCACGTTCTCCATGAGCGCGGTCAATCTGGGAACGGCGACCTACACGGGATTGTCGACCTCCAGCGTGGCCACCTCCGGCGGCGCGGCGACCGCGTTGACGAACGTCAAGAACGCGATCACGCAACTGGCGTCCGATCGCGCTGTGGCAGGCGCAAGCTTGTCTCGGCTGCAGTTCACCAGCGAACAGCTGGCCGTCCTCCGCGACAACCTCTCGGCTGCAAACAGCCGGATCAAGGATGTCGATGTGGCTGAGGAAAGCACCGCCTACGCGAGATACAACATCCTCACGCAGTCGGGCACAGCGATGTTGGCCCAGGCCAACGCCATCCCCCAGTCTGCGCTCAGGCTCCTGGCCTAAAGATGATCGGGAAGCCTGGAACCCTCTCGAAGGGTTCCCGCGATACGAGCGAATAAAACATCCCCCGGGCGGTTCCCGCCCGGGGGCATTTTTCTTCTGATCCGCTCGCGCATCGGGGTTGTTCCGACGCTCAGCGCCCTCGGGGGACTGCCGCCACCCGCTCGGCGGTCAAGGGGCGGCTGATTTTGCCGATGGAAGAAGACAGTAGAGGCATATTAGAGGCATATTGTATGGATCTTGGAGTTTCCGGTCTGGTATCCGGCTTTGATTGGCGTTCCATGGTGAACCAGCTGTCCGATGTCGAGCGCGCCCCCCAGCGTCGCTTGCGGACCGAGCAGGGGACGTTGCAGCAGAAGAACACCGCTTACGGGGCCATCCAAACGCAGCTGAGCACCCTCATGTCCAAGGCCCAGGATCTGAGCAAACCCGAGTTGTTCGACAGCCGCCTGGCCGTTCCCAGCGACACCACAATCGCGACCGCGACCAGCGCCACCAATTCGGCGGTGGGCTCCTACACATTTGCGGTCACTCAGCTCGCGACGAGCTCTGTGCAGCGCGGCGCCGACGACGCGGGCAACCGCCTCAGCGTCACCGACGATGTGTCCGGCGTCACCCTCAACTCCGCGGGGTTCTCCATTCCTGTCACCGCGGGCGTTTTCACCGTGAACGGAAAACGGATCGATGTCGCGACCACCGACACGCTGCAGCAGGTCTTCGACAAGATCAGCTCCGCCACAGGCGGCGTCGTTTCCGCCTCCTACTCCAGCTCCGAGGACAAGATTCATCTCAACGCCAGCGGGGGCGTCCCTGTGGTGCTGGGCAGCTCAAACGACACAAGCAACTTCCTTGCGGTCGCGCGGCTGAACAACAACAACAGCGACACGGTGACGAGCGGCGCGCGGCTGGGCGCCGTGCGATCGTCGGCGACGCTCGATTCCGCAAACTTCCGGATCGCAGTTTCCGACGGGGGAAGCGGCGCCGGCAAGTTTCGCGTGAACGGGGTGGACATCGCGTTCAACGCGTCGAGCGACTCCGTGAACGATGTTCTGGCGCGCATCAACAACTCCTCCGCGGGAGTGACCGCGTCCTACGACTCATTGAACGATCGATTCACGCTGACCAACAAGTCGACGGGCGATTTGGGCGTCGCCTTGGAGAACGTCACCGGAAACTTTTTGACCGCCACAGGGCTCGCGTCCGGCACGCTCGTCCATGGACAGAATCTGCAGTATCGGCTGAACGACGGCGCCGATGTGCTCACGAGCCAGTCGAACACAATCGATGAGTCCAGCTCAGGAGTCGTCGGCCTCAGCCTGAGCGTTTTGAAAGCGGGAACGGTGACCGTGCAGGTCGGGGCGGACACGGCCAAGATCAAGCAGGCGATCGTCGACTTTGTCGCGGAGTTCAACAAGAGCCACGGGTTGATCGACAACTACACCGCCAGCTCCACTGACAAGACCGGGAAGGTGACCGCCGCGATTCTCGCCGGGGACCGGGACGCATTCGATCTGAGCGGCGCGTTGAGGTCTTTGGGCAACGGAAAGGTGACGGGCCTCTCGGGCACGATATCGCTCCTGTCGGACCTCGGTTACGCCTCGAACAGCACCGACAACTCGCTGGCCTTGAGCGATTCGACCGCGCTGGACACCGCGCTGTCGGGGAATCTCGCCGCGGTGAAGGACTTCTTCACCCAGTCGACGACTGGCTTCGCGTCGCGAGCCTACGACTTTCTCAAGAAGACCGCCGACCTGGACGGAACGCTGGACGCCAAGCAAAAGGTCCTCGGCAAGCAAGTGACCGATATTGATGATCAGGTGGCGGATCAGGAACGATTTGTGCAAACAAACCGCTCCGCGATGATTGATCGCTTCGTCGCCATGGAGACAGCCCAGGCTCACATCAACCAGCAGCTCCAGCTGCTGAATCAAAAATTTGGATCTTAACGACTCACACGCTATGAGGTCGCACTGGACTGATCAGCCGCGTTGGACCGCCGCCTTCGCCCTCGCTCTCTGCGCCTATCTGGCATCCAGGCCGCCTGCGGGCGCGGCGGAATGCCCCGTGATACGGTGGGTGGAGCGCAAGCTGGATCGGTCGGTGGGGGCCTCCTTCGCGCCCAACAATACCTACCGCGCCAATGATTCGTTCCCGGCGGATTGGCGGCGCGTGGCGATCCTTCCCATGGCGGTTCCTGATGCCGGCGCGCAATCTATGTCTGGCGAGCAGACTTTGAGCCCTGCGATTCTTCGCGAGTTAGGCAAGCGTCTTTCTTTCGAGGTGGTTCCCTTGGCGCCAGAGTCGTTGCGTCGGGTCACGGGGCGCGCCATCTGGCGCGCCGACGATCCTTTGCCGCAGGAATTGCTCAACTTCGTTCGCGATCAGAAGGCATGCCAGGGCCTGATCTTTGCCGAACTGACCCAGTATCACGCTTACGGCCCCTTACAGATCGGCTGGAAGATGAAGCTGATCGATACGCGGCAGGCATCGGTCTTTTGGGCTTTTGACCAGGTTTTCAATTCGGGTGTGGGGTCCGTTGCCACCGCGGCCCGACGATACGCTCAAGACCATCACGCGGAGCCCAACTCGATTTCCGACCAGCAGCTGATTCTGTCCTCCCCCGCCCGATTCGGGGAATACACCCTGAGCGCCGCTTTCAATACATTGCCCTCGCGGTAGACCGGCAAAAACGCCCCTGCGGGACGTGAAACGGGCAGTGGAAGAAGATTTCACGCCAACTTCGCTTCAGTTTTCCAAGAATCTTCCGATAGATGCAATGTGAGGCCTTAGGCTCGAAACGAGCCTGATCCTCCAGGATTGAGGTCGAGCATCTATGCAGATCAACGCTAATCCGGTCCGGATCCCTGTGCTCAGCAGGGAGAAAGTGGACACGCCCAAAACCGCCCCCGCGTCCGGCGAGGGGAAGGAGTTGGATCTTGCCGCGAGCGCGTCGCTGGATGAATCGCTGCGCAACGCGCCTGATGTCCGGCACGCGGAGATTGAGCGCGCCACGCGACTGGTTCAAACCGGGGGTTATCCGCCGCCCGAGCTGATTCGCAAGCTGTCACGGCTGCTCGCCGACGAGATCAACCAGACGGGCTCCGAGTCCTCCTCAACCTAAACACCGGTCCTTTCTCGCCTCATGACGTATGGGAATCCCTGGCAATCCTACCGCCAGGTTGCCACTCGAACCGCCTCTCCGGGCGCCCTCGTGCTGATGCTTTACGACGGCGCGATCCGCTTTCTCAATCAAGCCCTCCAGGGTTTTGAGAGAGAGGATCCGCTCGAGTTTCATCAGCTGGTGAACAACAATCTTTTGCGCGCGCAGGAGATCATCAATGAGTTGAACCTGAGCCTGAACATGGCGGAGGGCGGCGAGTTCGCTCAGCGCATGCGCGGCCTTTACACCTATTTCGACTCGCGGCTTCAACAGAGCAACGCCCACAAAAAGCCGGACGGCATCCACGATGTGCTGCAGCGACTCACGATCGTTCGCGACGCGTGGGCTGAGATGCAGGCGCGTCAGGGCGACGCCGCCCCGTCGTCCACCGGAACCCAGCCTTCCCCTTCCGTCAGCTTGGAGGCCCAGGGATGAGTGCCCCGTGCTCGAGCGCGCATGAGTTTCCAGACACCCTGCCGGGGCTGCTGGATTTCTGGCGTCAGTCCACCCGCCGCGAAACAGAGGCGATCGAAAGAGACGACTGGCGCGGGCTCGCGTTCCTCCATGAAGAGAAGGTTCGCCTGCTTCGCGCCCTGGACGCGATGCCTTTGGAGGATCGCGACGCTTTTCAGCCGCATCTGAGGCTCATCCGCGAGCTGCAATCCGCCGAGCGAGCCAACGCGTCGGCGATCGACGTCAAGCTCAAGGCGCTTCGCCTCGAGATTGACGGCTTGGACCAGTCTTCGCGCGCTCTGAGGGACGTTCGATCCGCCTACGGCCATGGACGCGAGGCGCTCTGGCAGTCCTACTCGTAGCTTCTTTGACTCGTCGCCATTTGTGTTCCCATGACGTCGCCCGCGCCCGCCTTCAGCTCGCCTCTCGACCCAGCGGCCTCTCCGCCGAGCCTCCTTGTCGTGGACGACGAGGCCGCGATTCGCATGGTGTTGAGCGAGACTTTTCTCGCGGAGGGTTACGAAGTCGCGACGGCCGCGGACGCGTTTGAAGCCCTGGAGATCCTAACGCGGCGATCGTTCTCCGCGATTCTCAGCGACAATCACATGCCCCGGATGCAAGGGCTTGACTTCCTCGCGCGCGCCCGGGCGCTCCAACCCAACGCCTCGCGCATCCTGATCACGGGCATTGTGGACCTGGAGACGCTGCTCGCGGCGATCAATCGCGGCGAGATCTATCGCTTTGTCATCAAGCCCTGGGTGCGCGAGGAGCTTCTGGCCACGATTCGCAATGCGGCGCAGCGGCATGATCTTCTGGCGCAGAACCAGAACCTTCTGGAGGAGACCCAGAAGCTCAATGTTCGGCTGGGTCGCCTGAACGTCGAGTTGGAGCGGCAGCTGCAGCGCGAGCTGGAGCAGAACCGCAGCCTGGATCGCTTGAACCAGGCTCTCACCGCGAACCTGCGGCGCTCCGTGGCGTTGAGCCTGCACACGCTGGAGACGTTCTATCCCACGCTGGGAAACCGCGCGAAGCAGGTGCTCGAGCACTGCCGCAACATGTCGAAGACCCTTCAGCTCTCGCCGGCGGATCAAGCCACTCTCGAAATCGCGGCCCAACTCCACGACGTGGGTCTGCTGGGCGTTCCGCGGGAGCTGATCAAGAGATGGCAGAGATCTCCCGCCAGCCTCAATGATGTCGAGATCGGCTTGATAAAAAACCATCCGGTTCACGGAGAGGAGATGGTGAACTTCATGGACCAGCTGGAATCGGTCGGCAAGGTCGTCCGAGCTCATCACGAGCACTTTGACGGCAGCGGTTATCCCGACCGGATTTCCGGAGACGCGATCCCTTGGCTGAGCCGATTGCTGGCGGTCGCGATCGCCTTCGTCGAAACCGAGAAGCGCGGGGACGAGGCGTTGATCGCCGTGAAACGGATGTCGGGCGGACGGTTGGATCCAGAGGCCGTTCGGATGTTTCTACGATCCCATCCTAGTAACTCGGTGATCCGGGGCCAGCGCGAAGTTCTCCTGAGCGAACTGGCTCCAGGAATGACGCTGGCGCAGGGAGTCCACGCGTCCAACGGGCTGCTGCTCATTCCCGAGGGACAGACCTTGAGCCGGCTCTACATCGACAAGCTCTTCAGCCACCATCGTGTCAACCCGATCAAGCAGTCGCTTCTTGTCTACTGCTGATTCCATCCGGCCCGGGCCGGTGTTGGATCCCCTCCCGACGCGCGCTTGTCCCCCCTGTTCCGCTCAGGCAGGCTGAACGGCCATGACATGGTTCGCGCGAGCGGGCGCCCTTTGCGCCGCATTCCTCCTCCATGACGCGTTCAAGTCGGACGCCGCCGAGGCGCGAGATCTGGCCTCCGCCTTCCGTATGCTCCTTCCAGATGTCCCCGGCGTTTCCCCGTGGCGACCGTGGGTATGACCCCTGATCATCTCTGCGTTTTTTGCAAGGCCCCGCGGCCCGGGACTGTAAAGACACGGATCGCGGCGGCTCTGGGGCCGGATCGCGCGCGGGATATTTACGTGGAACTGGCGAGCGCGGTTCTGACTCAGGCGCGGGAGATCGAGAATGTCGCTCTTTTCTTTTCGCCTGACGACGCCGAGCGGGAGATCGAGCCCTGGCGTCGGCGCAGCGAATGGATTTTGAGAGGGCAGGGGCCGGGCGACTTGGGCGAGCGACTCGCGCGAGCGTTTGAGAGCACATTCCTGCGTGGCGCGGAGAGGGTGCTTGTCATCGGAACGGATTCGCCGGAGATCCGGGCTGAAGACTGGCGCGAAGGGTTCAAGGCGCTGCGCGAAGTGGATCTGGTGCTGGGACCCGCGGCGGACGGCGGGTACTGGATGATAGGGTTGCGGGCTCCGCAGCCGGCGCTGTTCGCCGGAATCGCCTGGAGCACCCCGACCGTGCTTGCCGAAACGCTCATCGTCGCGCGGACGCTTGGACTTTCGTCGCGACAGCTCCGCGTTCTTGAAGATGTCGACACCCCAGACGATTGGGAGCGCTATCTGGCCAGGAAGGCCGGGCGATCGCCCGGATGAGCGGGCCCCTGGCGGGGCTTCACACGGCGCGGCGGCGGAACCAATCGATGAATCGCGGGATGCCCGCGTCGATCTTGACCTGGGGGTTGTAGCCCAGCTTTGCGCGGGCCTTGGCGATGTTTGCGAAAGTGATCGGGACGTCGCCTGGCTGGAGGGGTTGGCGATCGATCACCGCTTTTTTCCCCAAGGCGGACTCGATCAGCTCGATCAGCCGCGACAATGTCACCGTTTGCGATTCCCCGAGGTTGAACACCTCGAACCCGAACTCGCGTTGCGTCAGGGCCATGATGCCGTCCACGGTGTCGTCGACATACGTGTAATCGCGCGCCGCCGACCCGTCGCCGTATACCGGAATCGGCCGTCCCGCCTGGATCAGTTGAGCGAACTTGTGGATGGCCAAGTCGGGGCGCTGTCGGGGGCCGTACACGGTGAAGAAGCGCAGCATGGCGATGTCCATGCCGTAGACGTGATGGTAAACGTGCCCCAGCGCTTCGCACGCCAGCTTGCTGGCCGCGTAGGGCGAAATCGCGGAGAAGATCGGGTCGTCTTCGGAGAACGGAACCTTGGAGTTGACGCCGTAGACGCTCGACGATGAAGCGATGGCGATCTTCCTGACCCCGTGGGTTCGCGCGGACTCCAGCAGGTTCACGGTCCCCTCGACGTTCACGCGCTGATACAGCGCGGGCTCCATCAGGCTGGGTCGAACGCCGGCGCGGGCCGCCAAGTGGATCACCTGATCGAAGCGCCGGCTCGCGAAGGCCGCCGCCACCTCCGCCGGCTGCGCCAAGTCTCCGTGGATGAACGAGAACCTCTCCCCCTGTCGTCGGATGTCCTCCAGATTCTGCCGCTTGATCGCGGGAGAATAAAAAGAGTTTAGGTCGTCGAAGGCGCAGACCGAATGTCCCTGACCGAGGAGACGCTCGCAAACGTGGGAGCCGATGAATCCCGCTCCACCGGTGACCAAGAAATTCATTACCCGCCACTCTACGAGTCGGGCCGCCCGGAGGGCAACCCTCCGATTGAAAGGGCCGACGCTGGATATTGGTAAGACTGCAAGAGGTAGGAAAGAAAGTGGCCTATAGAAAAGCCGAGGCAAGCGCCACTTTCACCGTATATCCCAAACAAGCCCGGCTGAATTTTGATATGACCAGCGTCGGCCATTCGTTTCAATCAATGTTCACTTCCGACGCTATGATAGACACCGATGCCGGCGGGACGTTTCGTCGAAAATGATTCTTTCTTCGAGAAGGAGAGGGTGGGGAGAACGTCTTCAGACCGGTCCTTTCCGAGTTCAGCCCCGTCTCGTGGGGCGGCGCCGATGTTTGTCGGAGGTCGAACACGGACGCTACGCCCACATCCATGCATCCGTGAAACCCGCAGACCTGGAGGGGATGGGACCACGTTTCGGGGAGCGACGAATCCGGGCCGGAGAGCCCTGTGCCTCATCTCCCGACGGCACGGATTTCCGGCCTGATTGAAGCGTTATTGGAGTTACTTATGGCGCTCTAAAGCGTGGGAAATGCCGCTTGACGTTCTGGACCTTGGCCGAATATGGTCCGCCTGCGATAGGTAAGATTGCTGGCAAGGCCAGCGCGTCGAAGTCGGAGAGCAATCTGCCGACTTTTTTG
This sequence comes from Verrucomicrobiota bacterium, assembly GCA_016199985.1. Classification (GTDB taxonomy): domain Bacteria; phylum Verrucomicrobiota; class Verrucomicrobiia; order Limisphaerales; family UBA11320; genus UBA11320. Next base: position 13,121 of record JACQFQ010000062.1, read on the forward strand.
TTCCCCTGGTGGGAGCAGAGACTCTGTCTATGAATGCCGATCTTTTAGCAGTGTTCGAGTTTTGGGAGCGCGAGAAGGGAATCAATCGCGACACCCTGCTGGCTGCTGTACAAGAATCGCTTCTCGCCGCCGCGAAGAAGGCCGTGGGCCCTGCCCGTGAATTACGCGTTCACATCGACCCGAAGAACGGGGACATCAAGGCTTTCGCGAAGCTCATCGTCTCCGAAAAGGTCATCTCCAAGCATGACCAGATGTCAGTGTTCGACGCTCGTCGCATCAAGGCGGACGCCCAGGTGGGCGAGGAGCTGGATTTTGAGGTCACCCCGGCCGGTTTCGGACGCATCGCTTCCCAATACGCCAAGCAGTCCCTGATGCAGCAGCTGCGTCGCGCTGAAAAGCAGCTCATCTATAATGAGTTCAAGGATCGTGTCGGCGACATCGTCAGCGGCACCGTCCGGCGCTTCGAACGTTCCGACGTCACGGTCGACCTGGGCAAGTATGAGGCCCTCCTGCCCAATCGCGAGCGCGTGCCGACCGAGGAGTATCAGGTCGGCGAACGGATCCGATGCTACGTCAAAGCCGTGGACAATGGCCCCCACGGACCGGAAATCATCCTTTCCCGAGCTGATCCTCAGTTCGTGCTCAAGCTTTTCCAGGTCGAGGTATCGGAGATCCATGACGGGACGATTGAGGTCAAGGCGATCGCGCGCGAACCTGGTTTCCGGACAAAGATCGCGGTTTACACTCGTGACGAAAAGGTCGATCCCGTTGGCGCCTGCGTTGGTTTGCGGGGACAGCGGGTGAAGAACATTGTTCGAGAGCTGAACAATGAAAAGGTGGACATCATTCGCTGGTCGCCGAATATCCGCGACTTTGTGACCAACGCCCTCTCCCCGGCGCTGCTGAAGAGCTTCGACATCGACGAGTCGCGTCGGCGGATCAAGATTTTGGTGGCTTTGGACCAGCTGTCCCAGGCGATAGGAAAGCGGGGGCAGAACGCCCGGCTGACGTCGCGTTTGACCGGCTGGCAGGTGGATATCGAGCCCGAGGAGGCGCCCGCGGGCGTTGAGGAAGACAAGTTTCAGGCTCAATTTACCGAGGCGGTGCGCAATCTCGCCTCCATCCCGGGGATCACCCAGGAGCAAGCCGATGCGCTGGTGAACGCGGGGATGCCGAGCCTGGAAGCGCTGCTTCAGGTGGAGGCCGCCGATCTTGCGGAGATCCCGACAATCGGGGAAGCCGCGGCCACCATTTTGGATGCGGCCCGACAGGAGCTCACGCGCCGCACGGTGAAGGTGGATTGATGATCGAGTCCACCCGACGACAATAATGATCCGATTGGCAACCAACGCTTTGATCTCTCGACCATGAAGCGCTGGGGGCTCGATCGCGGTGTTACTGACTACTATGCCCGTTCGCATATACGACCTAGCAAAGAAACTTGGCATCGAAAGCAAGGAAGTGATTGCCAAGGCCAAGGAGCTGGGTATTTCCGCCGCCAAGGTGGCGTCGAGCTCTCTCGACAAGATCACCGCCGAATATCTTGAAGATCAACTGACCGTGGGTCGGCCACGCGTCGATTCCCTGGGGTCTTCCGGGGGACATGCCTCGACTGCAGAGGTCGCGCCGCCGCCCGAGCCTGAAGCCCCGCCGCAAATCCAGCTGATCAAGGCGCCACCGGTAGAAATCCCCTCTCCCGTGGCAGCGTCCTCGTCGTCAGAGACTGTCGCGGCGCGCCCTCCCGGCGACGCCCATGACCCTGTCCTCATTTCCGCGGATCCCCTTCTTGAGGCGCGAGGATCCGAGTCTCTCACTGAGCCTTCGGAGCTCTCGCCGCTTCCCATCCAGGCAAAGAGCCAGGAACATGCGGTCCCTTCCGACGCCGCAGCCGCGTCGCCTGCGATCGTTCCCCTTGCGCCTCCTCCGTCCGCGCCTCCCCAGCCGCCCGCGGGGCCGAAGCTGGGCGACAAGGTGGGATTCATTCAGCTTCCTCTCTCAGGGCGAGGCGGGCCGCGGGATCGCGCGGCGACGCCGCCCGCCCCTGCTCCGCGAGGCAGCGCCCCGCCGATGGCTCGTCCCGGGATGGACCGGGGAGGCCGGCCCGGAGGCCAGGGCTATGGCCAGGGACGCCCCGGTGGCGGGTTTCCGCAGCGAGGTCCCGCCCAGGGATACAGCCAGCAGCGCCCAGGGTTCGGTGGCAGTCCGCAACGTCCGGCGGCTCCCGCTGCGCCGGCTGCGCCCTTAACGCCTTCCGACGCTCCCATCGTCACCATCAAGCCGCCCATCATCGTTCGTGAACTGGCTGAGAAGATGGGGATCAAGCCATTCCGGCTCATTGCTGACCTGATCGATCTCAAGGTGATGGCGACGGTGAATCAGGCAGTGGATGAATCCATCGCCCAGAGAGTTTGCGCGAAGCACGGGTTCCGGTTCGAGGTGGAGAAGCGGAAGTCAGGCAGCGGCGTGACGGCCCCCAAACAGGAGCTCAAGCTCGACCAGGAAGACCGGACCGAGGATCTGAAACCGAGGGCGCCCGTGGTGACGATCATGGGGCATGTGGATCACGGCAAGACCACGCTGCTGGACACGATCCGCAAGGCCAACGTCGCGAGCGGCGAGGCCGGAGGGATCACGCAGCATATCGGGGCTTACACAATTGCCGTGCCGCATCCTGAGCGCAAAGACGAGATGGCGCAGATCACGTTCCTGGACACGCCAGGCCACGCGGCATTCAGCGCGATGCGCGCTCGCGGCGCGAACGTCACCGATCTCGTCATCCTCGTTGTCGCGGCCAACGACGGCGTCATGCCGCAAACCCTGGAGGCTTTGAGCCACGCGCAGGCCGCGAAGGTTCCTATTTTGGTCGCTGTGAACAAGTGCGATCACCCCAACGCCAACACGATGAAGGTGCGACAGCAGCTCCAGGAGAAGGGACTTGTGCCCGACGAATGGGGCGGCAGCACGCTTTTCGTGGATGTTTCCGGCCTCACGGGGACGGGCGTTCCCAAGCTGCTGGAGATGGTGCTTTTCCAGGCCGACCTCCTCGAGCTCCGGGCCAATCCGAATCGGTTGGCCAAGGGCAATGTGATCGAGTCCGGCCTGGAGCCCGGCGGTCCCACGGCGACGGTGCTCGTGCGGAAGGGAACCCTGCGGCTCGGCGAGGCGGTCATCTGCGGCCCGTTCTGGGGCAAGGTCCGCGCTCTCATCAGCGAGGAAGGCAAGCGTCTCAAGGAAGCCGGCCCTTCGGTTGCCGTCCGTGTTCTGGGTCTGAGCGGAGTCCCCGAGGCGGGACTTGAGTTCAGCGCGGTCGAGGACGAGAAGGCCGCCCGCGAGCTCGCCGAGGAGCGCAGCATGCAGGCCCGGGCCGACGCCCAGCAGCAGCCCTCCGCGAAGGCCACGCTCGAGGATCTGTTCGGCCGTATCGAGGAAGCCAGCGCCAAGGCGCTCAAAGTCGTCGTCAAAGCCGACACCCAAGGCTCCGTTGAGGCCATCGTTGAAGCCTTGCGCAAGATCGAGTCGAACCGCGTCAATCTCGAGATCGTGCATCACGCCGTCGGGACCGTGACGAGCAATGATGTCACCCTCGCTTCCGCGTCGCGGGCAACCATCCTCGGGTTTCACACCCGCATCGACGGCGACGTCTCCGACCTCGCCAAGCACGAGGGCGTGCAGATCAAGCTTTACTCGATCATCTACGAGCTGATCGACGAGGTGAAGAAGGCCATGGCGGGTTTGTTGCCGCCGATCATCAAGGAAAACGTCATCGGGTCGGCCGAGATCCGGCAGATTTTCGAGCTCTCCAAGGGCGGGAATGTCGCCGGTTGCATGGTCACTTCCGGCCGCGTCGTCCGCGGCAAGCTGCGGGTCATGCGCAAGAAGAACCGCATCTACGAGGGCGTCAGCCTCTCGTTGCGCCGCTTCCAGGACGAGGTGAACGAGGTGCGAGCCGGCATGGAATGCGGCATCCGCCTCGACGGGTTCAACGAGTTCGTCGTCGGGGACGTGGTGGAATGCTACGTGGTTGAGAAGCTGACGCCCGAACTTTAATCGATCGCAGCCCCTTCATCCTGTGCCTTCTCATCGGCAATTGCGGGTGCGCGAACTGCTCAAGCGCGAGATCGGTGAAGCCATCCGCCGCGATATTCCCATCCAGCAGGCGGGCGTCGTGAACGTCAACGACATCCTGATATCGGCGGACTTCAAGTCGGCCCGCGTGCGGCTGGGCTTTTTTGGAACCCCGGAGCAACAGAAGCGAGCCTTCAAGCTCCTGGAGGACCACCGGGGACGCATCCAGGAGCATGTCGCGAAGACGGTCATCCTGAAATACACGCCCGTCCTCCGGTTCGAGGTCGATGATTCCATCGAGCGGGGCAATCGTATCCTGCGCATCATGGAGGACATCGACAAGACTCTCCCCCCCGAGAAGCATGAAACCCCAGGCTCTTGAGCAGATCATTGAGGAGATCCAGAAGAGCGGATCGATCTGCGTTGTGGGGCATGTGCGTCCGGACGGCGACTGCATCGGATCGCAGCTGGGCCTCACGCTGGCCTTGAAAAGCGCCGGTAAGGAAGTCGCCTGCTGGAACCAGGACCCCGTCCCCGACAAGCTCAAGTTTCTCGACCCTGATCGATTCGTCACCGCGCCCCAGCCCGGCCGCGTTTTCGACTGCGTGATCGCCACCGACTGCGCTTCTCTCGAGCGCATGGGCCGCGTCGCCGAGCACATCGGACAGCGCCGCGTCCTGCTCAACATTGATCATCACGAGAGCAACACGCGCTACGGCGACATCAACTGGATCTCTCCCGCCGAGGCTTCCACGGGCGAGTTGATCCATCGCCTGCTGACCGCCGCGCGATGGCCTGTCACCTCCCATGTGGCCGACTGTCTGTTCACCGCGGTGTCCACCGACACCGGGTCGTTCCAGTACGCGTCGACGCGGCCCTCGACCTTTCAGATTGCGAGCCACTTGGTGGAGCAGGGGGCGGATCTCGCCCGGATCTGTCACGAGGTGTATCAGTCGTATCCGTTGTCCCGGATGCGGCTCCTGCGTCGCGTCTATAACAAGTTCCGGCTGACCCACGACGACCGCACGGCCTACTACTGGCTCAAGCAGGCGGATTACTCGCGCACGGGAGCGAAGCCCGCCGACTCCGAGGGCATCATTGATCACATCCGGGCGATCGACGAGGTGGTGGTCGCCTGCGTGTTTGAGGAGATAGAGCCCGAGCTGACGAGGCTCAGCCTTCGCAGCAAGAGCGGCGACGTCGACGTGAATGGGATCGCCGGGCAGTTTGGCGGCGGCGGGCACCGCGCCGCGGCCGGCGCGCGGATCCCGGGGCGGCCGCTGACCGTGCAGAGGCGTGTGCTCGCCTCGATCAAGAAGGCGCTCAAGGGCGTTGGCCGGAAATGAGAAGTTTTGCCGCTCTCGACGGGGCTCTCCTGATCGACAAGCCCGCCGGTCCGACGTCCCATGACGTTGTGGACAACGTCCGACGCTTCATGGGCATCCCCAAGGTCGGCCACTGCGGCACCTTGGATCCGCTCGCGACAGGACTTCTCGTGCTGGTGCTCGGCCAGGCGACCAAACTGTCGGAGAAACTGATGTCCGACGACAAGATCTACTCCGGCCACATGTGCTTTGGGATCGAGACCAACAGCTATGATCGCGACGGCGAGATTGTGTCCTCTCTGCCCGTCCCTCCGCTCACTCTGGAGGACTTGAACGCGATGACGACATCCTTCCTGGGCGACCACCTGCAAACGCCCCCGATGGTTTCCGCGATCAAAAAGGACGGCGTTCCTCTCTACAAGCTGGCTCGGAAAGGCGTCGAGGTGGAGCGCAAGCCCCGCTTGATTCATATCTATCGTTTTCGGTTTACGGATTATCAGGAGCCGATCGGCGCCTTCCGGATCGCGTGCACCAAGGGCACCTACGTGCGCAGCCTCGCGCACGATCTCGGACAGAAGATTGGATGCGGCGCGCACCTCAACACGCTGCGTCGCCTCGTGTCCGGCCGTTTCGATGTCAAGGACGCGATTCCCTACGAGGACCTGCTGCTGCTGGCGCCGGAGGACATCGCTCCCCGCGTCATCCCCATGCTTCAGCTGTCCGCGCCGGCTTGATCGGAGCGCGTTGTCGCCCGCGGGTCTCGAATTGACACCGCGCTCCGTCCTTGGAGTATCCGCGTCATGTCTTCTGAAGCCATCATCTATCCTCGCAGCCCCCGGGAAACCATGTCGGGCTGGCCCTATCTCCCGCGTTTTGTCGACAAGGTTCGACTTCACCTCGCCGGCAAGCTCCACCCCGACTACCAACCGAACTTCTGTCAGCGAGGCTTCGACGCCGCGTGGCTCAAGGCCGCCGGCCTCACGGCCGAGCAGTTCATCGACGTCGTCAGGAACGCGATCACCGACGGGCAGGTCGCCGACTGGGTCGCGAAGAACGTGAAAGTCGCTCCTGAGGAGAAGAGGGCGTTCGAGCGATTCCTCGTCCAGCACGGACGCGAGGAGGACGCGTCCCTGCGCGCTGTGCTGAAGACCCGCAAGGAGAACGCCGGACTCGCCCATCGCGACGACATCCAGTCCTTCGTCGACTTCATCGACGCGGACGAGAAGCGCGGCTAGCGCGCTGGCTTGCGAGGACGTTGGACTTGGGCCGCCCCTGTTGCGAGGCGATCTGATCCGGCTTTTGGGTTCTGGCTTGTAGCTCGCGGGGAACAGCGACTAACACTTCGAATGTGTTGCGCGAGCGCTTGCTTTCATTTTGCCGTGTCCATCCGGTCGCGAACTTCGGTGGCCGGTTGCTTCCGCGCGGTCTGGGGCGGACCGGCTTTCGGGGAGGCGTTCTTTCGTGAATGCCTGGGAGGAGGTTCGCGCGCGCGTGAAGCCTCAGCTATGCACTGCGGCGCATCTCCGGCGCGCGCCCGTGGCTCATAGGGATCTGGGACACGGCCTGCTCGCCGCGGTCGTGATCGATGGGGAGAGTTCCTACCGGTACGCGACGGAGGCCCGGCTCGCGGCCTGGCGGATCTCATTTGATGATCTGTTGCGCTACGCGACGCTCAACTTGAACGACGCCTGCGCTCTTTCCGGGGCGCCGATCCAGATGGGCCCGCCGCCCGACCTTCTCCTCACCGCCGTCACGCGCGATGGCTTCGACGCCGCCAGGATCCTCATTCCGGAATTTCGCGCGTTCGTCGCCAGCCGCCTCGGCTCGCCTTTCCGCTGGGCCGCGCCTCATCGTGACTGCCTCCTTTGCTGGCCCAGCCAGAACACCGAGAGCTTCCGCAAGTTCATCGCCCAACGCGTGGTCGATGAACACGCCGCCGCTGAATACCCGCTCTCGCTTCAGCTGTTCGAGTCGGATCAGAGCGGGATCCAACCCTGGATTGGTCTTCCTGGCGGTTGAAGGGCGATGGCCCTTCGGCGCGCGATTCCTTCCGAACCCTTGATCCGATTTGGGGGTTGCCTCGATTGTGGGGGAATCCGCAGAGTTGCGGCATGGGTTTGGACATCCACGGGCTGAAGCTGCTCCTCAACGCCAAACAGTCGGGCGCGCCGTTCGATCGCGTCCTGACGTTCGGGCGCATCGAGATGGCGGTGTCGCCGGAGCGAGCGGCATCCCTGTTACGGAGCCGCGGGTTCGCCTCGCAGCCCGTGGAGGCCTTGGCTCGATCCACCCCTCCCTGGTACGCCGAGTCCGTTTTTGAGGCGTTGGGCGCGAAGGAGGTGGTCTCCCTCGACGCCTCCCCCTACCAGTCCGCGTCGATCGTTCACGACATGAATCAACCGATCGAGGATCGTCACAAGGCTCGGTTTGACGTGCTTTTCGACGGAGGATCGATCGAGCACGTGTTCAACTTCCCCGTGGCGATTCGCAATTGCATGGAGCTGGTGAAGCCCGGAGGATCGATGATCATTCACACCGCGGCGAACAATTGCATGGGGCATGGCTTCTACCAGTTCAGTCCGGAGCTGTTCTATCGCGTGTTCTCGGCCGCGAACGGATACGAGGTGGTTCGGATGATCATCCACGGCTCCGGACCCTATGGGTCCTGGTACGACGTCTCCGATCCTGCGGCGATTCGCTCGCGCGTGGAGTTGATCAGCTTCATGCCCACGCAGCTGCTGCTGCACGTTCGCCGTCTTTCCCTGGCCCCTATTTTCACCGTGGCGCCGCAGCAGAGCGACTACGTGGAGGCCTGGGGACATACGGATCCCGGTTCCGCGCCCGCTCCCTCTCGCGGCGCCTGGGCTCAACCGATCCGGGAGGCGTTCCCGGGTTTGTTCGGGGCGGCCAAGGCTTTGCGCACCGCCTTCCGTTTCTACCGCTCGCAATCTCTTTGGAATCGAAAGTTTTTCCGCAAGTCCGCCGAGTAGAGTCCGCCCGATAGTCCAGCCCTGAACCCAGCCATGCGAACGGAAGTCCAGAGCCAGGGTCCTCGCGCGGGCTCCAGCGCCGAGGCTCCTCCGGCGTTCTCCCGAGACGCGGCCGGTGTGGATCGCATCGACCGCCGACAGGGTCGCGCGCAACTTTTGTCGCGGGGAGTTGTAGATTCCCCGAGTGCAAGCCATGGCTGAAGCTTTGGACACGGATGCGGCGCTGATGACCCGGGTCCGAGGGGGCGATCGGGACGCTTTTGAGCAGTTGGTGCATCGCTATCAGCAGCCGGTGATCCGCTTCGTCGCGCGAATGCTGCGCGATGAAGCCGAGGCCGAGGACATCGCCCAGCACACATTCGTCCAGGTTTGGAAATCCGCCCATCGGTACCAAGTCTCCGCCCGGTTTGCGACATGGCTCTTCACCATTGCCCGGAATCTTTGCCTCAACGAGATCCGGCGTCGATCGCGCCACGCCGCCGACTCCTTGGACGCCCCCATCGGCGACGATGAGGATCTCCCCGCCCGGCAACTCGCGGATGTCGCAAGCCTGATGCCTTCCGACCTTCTGGCGCGCGATGAGCTTGTCCAAAAAGTGGACGAGGCCATCCGGGATCTCCCCGAGGCCCAGCGCGCCGCCCTGCTGTTGTGCCGGGAGGAGGACGTTTCCTATGACGAGATCGGCAACATCCTTGGAACCTCCCTCTCCGCGACCAAGTCTTTGATCTTCCGCGCGAGGGAGACGGTGAAGTCGCGGGTGAAACGCTATTTATGCACCGGTGAATGGCCGGGCCGGTGAAGGGCGCCACGGCGCCGATGAGAGCAACTTTTTCAGGATTGCAGAGTTAGCAGAAAGGCAGAGAGACGTATGAACGAAACAGAGCTCAACGAGATTTTGGACGCCGCCTGGCGGAGGCCTTTGACGGAGGCGGAGCAGGCCGCGCTCGCGGATTGGGCGCGTCGCCATCCCGCGCAGCGCGCCGAGATGGAGGCGGTGTTGGCGGTCAGCCGCGGACTTGAGGGGTTGCCCGCGCCCACAGCGTCTTCCAACTTCATGAGCCGGGTCTGGCGGGAGGTGGAAGCCGGGGAACGGATCGAGTCCCGACCGGGTCAGGCGTCGGCCTCTGGCGCTGGACCGCGCCTCTGGCGCTTGTGGCTGCCGCGCTTCGCCACGGGCCTTGTGGCCGTGGCGATCGCCGGCGGGAGTTGGTGGCGCTACGAGGCAGGGCGGCGGGCTCTGATCGTCAGAGGGATCACCGCGGCCGCCAATGTCGATGACTCACCTGATCTCGCGATGCTCCGCGAGTTTGAAGCCATAAAAATCCTTGGCGAGGCGCCGGCGTCCGTGGACGTCGAGCTGCTCGCCGCATTACAATGAGAACGCCCTCCCTGAAAAACCTGTGCTCGTGGTTGAGCGCCTGTGTGGTCGCCTGGATGGCTTCAGTCGGAGCGAGCGCGTTCTCCGCGACCCTGCCCGGGCTGGGGAGCGTCTCGCCGGCCCAGTCCGGCGCGGGGCTGACCGTGATGCTGCCCATGCCGACCAACTCGCCTGTCGCGTTGTTTCGCGCTCTGCTCCGCGCCCCGGTCGCGGACCAGCGACAGCTCCTTTCCGGCAGGACGGAGGCGAATCAGAAGATCATCCTGAGAAAGCTCGCCGAGTATCAGGCGCTCGCCGAATCGGATCGCGAATCGCGCCTGCGAGCCCTCGAGTTCCACCATTACGTCACCTTGTTGCTCAACGCTCCCGTGGCGGCCCGGGAGGCCTGGCTTGCCCAGGTGCCCGTCGAGTATCGCTCGCTGTGCGGGGAGCGGCTTCGCCTGTGGGGGGTGCTTCCGCCCCAGCTTCAAGATTACCTGCGGGAACGGGAGAGCACTCTTCGATGGTTGACGCGATGGGAGAGCTCGAGCGACCGCCAGCGCGAGGGCCTGCTGGCCGGATTGCCTCTTGAGCAGCGGCGGCGGATGGAGGAAAACGTCTCCCAATGGACGGCGATGAATCCCGCGCAGCGCGAGAGGGCCTGGCGGGCGACCCGCGAGCTGTTCGAGATGAGCTCGACCGAGCAAAAGCGCGTGCTGGACGGCGTGGCGGAGAACCAACGCGACGCCGCCTCGCGCTTTGTGCAGAACGTTCGCGCCTTGCCCTCGGATCAACGAAGACAGTACCTCGACGGTTGTCGGAAGTTTTCTCAGCTCGACTCCGTAGATCGAGCCCGGTTCCTCCAGGGATGGGAGCGATGGAAGCAGATGTCGGAGCCTGAGCGCGAGGTGTGGCGTCAAGTTGCGGCTCGGATCCCGAAGCTGCCCCCGCCGCCGCCCCTTGCGCCCAAAGGCTGACCCGCACCCACTGGTCGGATCGCTCGGTCGCCGCATGCCATTCCGCTTCCAGGGCGAGCCGGCGAATCTCGTCATCAAATCCCACCCCGCTTGCGGAGAATCACATAGTCAGGCGACGGAGCGGTGATGGTGTTCGTTCCCATCGGGCGACGCCGCTCGAACGGGGTTTGAATTCTCGCGGAGCACATCGTAGCGTCGCGACGCGTGCATAAGATCGCCCTCGAGCTCGGACCGCTTACCATCCATTGGTATGGAGTCTTTGTTGGGTTGGGCTGTCTCCTGGGCCTTTGGTCGGCCGCCCGTCGCGGGCTGCGCGAGGGGTTGGCGCCCGAGAGGACTTACGACTTTTGCTGGTGGATTCTCCTGGGCGCGGTTGTCGGGGCCCGCGTCTGGTATGTCGCGTCGTATTGGTCCGAGGATTTCGCGGACAAGAGCTGGCTCGCTGTTTTCAACATCCGCCAGGGCGGCTTGGTTTTTTACGGCGGCGTCGTCGGCTCATCGCTCGCGCTCATTCTCTATTCCTTGTTAAAAAGGCAGCCGCTCTGGCTGTTGGCCGATATCGCGACGCCGAGCATTGCGCTGGGCAGCGCGCTGGGCAGGATCGGATGCCTGATGACGGGTTGCTGCTACGGCAGCCCTTGCTCCCTCCCCTGGGCCATCCGCTTTCCCGAGGATCACGCGACGCGCCACAACCCTGTGCACCCTGTTCAGATTTACGACGCGCTGATCAACCTCGCGCTCTACCTGTTTCTCGAGTTGAGTTGCTTCCGACGCCGTCGCTTCGACGGACAGGTGTTCGTGGTTTGGCTGCTGATCTATCCCTTTACCCGCTCATTCACGGAGCTCTTCCGGGGCGACTATCCGCAGCGCTACCTGGGCGGTTCGATGACCCCAGCCCAGGCGATGAGTCTTTTTACGGTGGTCGCGGGCGTGGCTCTTTACTTCCTCCTGCCGCGTCGACTCACTCGTCGCGCCGAATCCTCCGACCTCGCCGAGACGGATCCTGTCCCGCCCCATGGATGAGGCTGATCCAACGCTCGACCGCGGGCGGCGCTGCTCGGACGTATTGTATCTCTCGGGGCCGACCGCTTCGGGCAAGTCCGCGGTGGCCCTTGCTCTCGCGCGACGCCTGAACGCCGAGATTGTTTCCGTTGACTCCATGCAGGTGTATCGGGGCCTCGACATAGGAACCGCAAAGCCCACCGTCGCGGAAAGGGAGGAAGTTCCGCATCACCTGTTGGACATCGCGGATCTCGACAGTCCTTTTGACGCGGCGCGGTTCTGTCGACTGGCTGAGGAGGCCGTCCGGGGGATTCGACAGCGGGGACGGCGGATCCTCTTTTGCGGAGGAACGGGCATGTACTTCAAGGCGTGGATGGAAGGGGTGGGCGCCATGCCCCCGGCCGATCCCGCCCTGCGCGCCGAGTTGAACGCCTTGCCGTTGGATGAGCTGCTGAGCGAGCTCGAGAGACGGGACCCTCAGACGCACGCGAGGATTGATCGGAAGAACCCGCGTCGCGTGGTCCGGGCGCTTGAGGTGGTGCGGTTGACCGGCCGATCCTTCGTGGCGCAGCAATCGCCTTGGCGTTCGGAGGCGGGAGCGTCCGGGCGCCGGCCCGACTTCTTCTACTTGGACCGTGAACCCGCCGATCTGGAGGCGAGGATACGCGCGCGCGTCGCGGCGATGCTCGAAGCCGGTTGGGTCGAGGAAACGCGGCGAGCTCTGCTGGCTGGGCTGGAGAAGAATGCCACCGCGTTCCAGGCGATCGGGTATCGCCAGATCCTGGAGCACATTCGGGGGCAAAGGTCCTTGGCGGAGACCCGCGAGCTGATCCAATCCCGCACCCGGCAATTCGCCCGACGCCAGGGCATCTGGTTCCGCAAGCATGGCGCTCCGACGCGGTTGGCGGTCGCGGCGGACGAGACCGCCGAATCCGTCGCGTCGCGGATTCTCGCGTGACGTCCGAAACCCGCTCCGGTCTATACGGCTGATTCCTGAGTGTGCCACCTATGGGTCAACCCGCGGTGTGGGTCATGTTTCTTTCCCCTGGAGAGAAGTTTTCTTGACCCAACATGGCCGTTCCTATATCTCGCACGAGCTTCCGGGCGACAGATCAAAGGCGTTAAGCGCTTTTTGCATGGTTTTTTGCGTCCGGGTATTGACGAATGCTGACATCAAAGTCCTTCTTGGCAGTTGATTTCGGGGCTGCGACGCTGAAGCTGGCTGAGTTCGAAGTGAACGACGCCGGTGGCTTGCGTCTGCGCAAGTTTGGGCTGGTGTCGCTGGGTCAGGAGGGTTTGCAGGACGCGACGCGACCCGCCGTCCTCCAGCAGAAGCTTCAGGCTTTGTTGGCTGAAAAGCAGTTCTCGGCCAACCGGATGAACGGCTGCGCGCCCGGCTTCCATACTTTCTCCAAGTTCGTCCGTCTCCCTCCCGTTGACACCTCGAAGGTCACTCAGATCATCCAGTACGAGGCGCAACAGAACGTTCCGTTTCCTTTGGAGGAGGTCGTCTGGGACTACCAGATCATTGGCACCACTTCGACTGGCGAGCTTGAGGTGCTTCTGGTCGCCATCAAGAACGACGTCGTGGAGGGTTTGTTTCGTGTGGCAGAAAACGCCAATCTGCGGCTGCAGTTGGCCGATGTCTCCCCCGCCGCGCTTTGCAACGCGTTCCGTTACAACTACGGCGACCAGGAAGGCTGCTCCATGTTGTTGGACATCGGGGCGAAGACCTGCAACCTCCTCTTCTTCGACAAAGGACAAGTCTACTCTCGCGGCATCAACATTGGAGCCAACTCCATCACCACCGACTTTGCCCGGGAGATGAAACTCCCGCTGGAGCAGGCGGAGGAGCTGAAGATTGGCGAGGGCTTCGTGGGATTGGGAGGCGCCTACGCGGAGCCTGAGAATCCGAACCAGGCGGCGATCTCGAAGATTTCGCGCCAGTTCATGACGCGGCTGCACATCCAGGTCAACCAGACCATCCAGTTTTATCGTTCGCAGCAGGGCGGCAGCCAGCCGGTGAGGCTCTTCCTCTCCGGGGGGGCCTCCATCATGCCCTACACCAAGGAGTTTTTCGCCGAAAAGTTCAATATTCCGGTCGATTACTTCAATCCGCTGCGGAGCGTCGAGCTGGATCCGGGCCTCGATCTAGACGAGTTGGTGAAAGTGGCGCATTCCATGGGGGAAATCGTGGGGCTCGGCCTGCGAAACCTGGCGCACTGCCCGGTCGAATTGAACCTGATGCCCGAGAGTTCGCTCTCGCGGCAGCGCTTCGCGCAGCGAAAGCCCTATTTCATCGCGTCCGCGTTCGGGCTTGCCCTGATCGTCTTTGCGATCGGATTCTTCTACAACAACGTTGCCCGCCAGAAAAGCGACACGCTCAGCGAGCTGCAAGCCAAGCTGACTCCGCTGAAGAACTCGCAAGCTCAGCTGCAGAGGGCGCAGGATACGGTGAAGAAGACCCGCGCTCTTGCGGATGGCCAGCTCGAGTGGCTCCAGCGTCGGCCGGCTTGGTCCCAGATCCTCGCGGAGCTCCGCTCCGCCTTCCGCGAAACAGAGACGCGCGCTCCTGAGATTCTCCAATCCCCCAACGTGGAAGCAGGGCTCTGGATCGACGCTTTCTCGCCGATGTTGGCCGAGACGATACCCATGGAGGGCGTCGTTGCCATGGCGGCGTCCGACGCCGACACCCCCGCCCGCGCCGCCCGCGCCCCTTCCCGTCGCCCCGGCGCCGCCGCCGCCACGACCCCCGCCGACACCGCCAGCGGTCCCCGGGTTGACTCCGTCCTGCTCAGCTGCCGGGGAGTGAACCTCAATCAGATCGTCAAGCCCTCCGCCGACTTCGAACTCGCGTCCGCACTGGCCCAGCGTCTCGCGGCGAACAGCGCTTTCTTCAGCACCAACACATCGCTCTCGGGTCGGCTGGAGGTCGATGACAAGGCGTCCACGAACGCGGGGTTCTTCTTCACCTTCGAACTGACCCTGAAACTGGCGAAGCCCCTCGACCTGTAACCCTATGCTTTGGATCAAGCGCAACCTGTTTTTCGTCCTCTCCCTGCTGGTCGCGCTGGGACTGTTCGGATACGGGTGCTTTTACCTCTTCTCCAAATGGAATGAAAACGGGGAGGTCCAGAAGCAGTTGGAACAGACCGAGGCCGAGCTCAAGAAAATCTACGAGGGCGGCGCGATATTTCCCAACGCGACGAACATCGCGCTGCTGCGGCAACAGGACAAGGAGCTGAAGTTATTCCTCGCGGACGCGGTCAAAACGCGAAGCCCCGTGGAGTACGAGCGGAACATCTCGGCGTCGAACTTCAAGACGCTCCTCGACAACACCCTGGCAGATCTCAACAAGCAAGCTGAGCGCGCCCGCATCTTTGTCGCTCAGCGCGATTTCTCCTTCGCCACCATCAAGCCTTTGGTGAACTTTGCGGAAGGCAGCGTTCCTTCCCTTGCGGAGCAGCTCGCGGAGATCAAGCTGATCTCGGAAATCCTCTTCCGCTCCGAGATTGTTTCCCTCGAAAGCATCAAGCGAGAGCCGGTCTCCAAAGACGACAGCGCGGGCGCCGGATCTGTTGATTACCATGCGTTCATCCGACGCACGAACGACTTGACGGGCGATGTGAGCAGCATCTACCAGGTTACGTTCCTCGGATTCAGCGAAACCGTCGCCTCCGTGCTCAACAATGTGGGCCAGACGCGCGAAGGGATGACCGTCAAGCTGCTCTCCGTGGTCCCTGGAGTGGGCGGAAAAATGCCGCTTCCAGGCGCTCCATTCGGAGGTGCTGCGGCGTTCCCTCCCGCCGCCGCCGCGCAGACCGGCGTGAGAAGCATGCCCACGGTCGCGGGCGGGGCCCGTCCGGCCGCCGGCGCGTCGGCGCCGGTCAGAAGACTTGACACCATGGCGGACGAGAAGTCGTTCCGAGTCTCGATGTTGCTCGAGATCGCGAAGCCTGGCGCCGCGGCGCCCACACCCTAGCCCAAGACTCTGCCAGCATGGAAAAGATCAAAAACCTGTTCAGCGTCATCAAGCAGGATTACGAGAAGGCTCTTCTCGTGGTCGTTGTCGTGACCCTGGCGCTTGCTGTGGGGCTGCTGTACTGGCTGAGCGCCGAGGAGCAGCAAAGGTCGGAGAGCGTTCGACGCGATTGGAAAACCCGGAAAGTGAAAGAGCCGCCTGCGGTGGACATGCGTCCCTACGCCAAGGCCCTGGAGGTCGCGCGAAATCCGGAACGGGTGGACTTTGGCCTTCCTCATAAGCTTTTTAATCCGGTGAAGTGGATGCGCGGCCCCGAGGGCCGCTTCATCGTCGACCGGTCCGGGAAGACGGTCGGCCCCGAGGCCCTCAAGATCGACTCCGTCCGCCCGCTGAATCGCTCGCTCAGGCTCTTGAGCGTCCTTCCCGACAACGCCTACTCGGTGGAAATCCTCTTCGAGGCCTCCGACCGAGCCGACGCGCGGAAGCCAAGGCTCTTCACAATGAAGCTGGATGAGAAGGTGCGTCTCGGGGGTGGCAGCCCGCGCAATCCCTCGCAGCTCTGGCTTCGCGAAGTGAAGGGGAAGCCTGAAGATCCGGACGAACTGATCTTCGAGCTCACGGAGACCAAGGAGCGGATTACGGTGAACAAGTCTCAGGCGGCGATTCGCGCTGAGGCCTATGTGATGGATCTCAGCTATTCGCCGGAAAACCGGCAGTTCAAGAACCTGCGGCGTGATTCGGTGATCGCCTTCGGAGGCGAGGAGTACAAAATCGTTGATATCACGGAAAACGAGGTGGTAGTTTCCAACCGCTTAAACGACAAGAAAACCAGACTCAAACGCACCTCTAGCCAGAAGTAGTGGTGCTTTTGTTTTTTAACGAGAAGACGGGAAAGCTCATGTTCAGCACGCTTAGAATCTTGATCGGTGTCTCCGCCGCATGGTGGATGATCAACGCCGCGCACATGGCGCAGGCCGCGGACTCTCCAATCGATACCGCCGCGAACGAAAGCATCCGGCGCCAGTCCATGAAGGTGGACGTTCGCGCCAAGATCGCTCGAGCGCAGCAGGCCTCGCAGGCCGGCAAGAACGCGGAAGCCGCCCGCCTTTACGAGGAATGCCTCACACAGTTGAAAAACATCAACGTGGGTGTTGAGCAGGAGCAGCAGGAGGTGCGCTCGGGGATGGCGAGCGCTCGCTTGCAGTTGGCGCATCAATCGCAGCGCGGCGGGGATCTTCTCGAGGCGCAAAAGCAGGTGGACCGCGTCCTTCTCGTTGATCCCGCCAACAAGGCCGCCCAGGAGTTCAAGCGCGGGCTCGACCAACTACAGGCCCAAAGCAGGGGCAAGATTCCCAGCCCGGAAGCGCTGGCGGTCCTGCCTGAGGCGCAAACGGAGCAGGCTCGATTGGGCACGATGGTCCAGGACGCCAAGATCCTGATGTCGGCGGGACGGTACTCCGAAGCCGAGACGAAGCTCAACGAAGTGATCAAAGTCGACGCCAACCATCAAGCCGCGTACTACTTTCTGAACGAAATCCGAGATCACCGTCACAGCGCCGATTTGATGCGTCGGGAGGGCTGGGCGCGCGACCGTTTCAGCGACGTCAGCCGTGAATGGATGGATCCGAACACCCGTGACGCATTGCCCAAACCGAACGCCTACGCCCGCACCAACACCGTTCGAACCAGCAGGGCTCGCCAATTGATTTACTCGAAGCTCAGCCGCATCATGATCAACGAGATCAAGTTTGATAACAAGCAGCTCTCAGAGGTTATCAAGGACTTGGGCACCGAGGCGCAGAAGCGCGATCCCGATCGCGCTGGGGTCAACATCCTCCTCGCGCCGAACCTGGATCTCCCGGCGCCCCCGCCTCCGGCGCTGGACGCCAACGGGCAGCCTATTCCCGCGCCCGTCGTCGCGGACGCCGGCGGAGCGGTGCTGGGCGATGTCTCCATCAACATTCCCAAGCTCAGCAACATCACGCTCGCGGAGTTGCTGGATGCGATCATCAAAGTGGCTGATCGCCCCATCAAGTACTCGGTTGAAGACTACGCCGTTGTTTTCACATTCAAGACACGCGAGGCGGAACAGCTGCACACACGCACATTCCGAGTCGATCCTAACACCTTCCGTCAAGGCCTCGAGTCCGTGACCGCTAACAGCTTCGCGACTGAAGCCGGTGGCGGTGGCGGCGGTGGCGGCGGCGGCGGCGGTGGTCGAGGCGGTGGCGGCGGCGGCGGTCGTGGGGGTGGCGGCGGCGGCGCGACGGGCGGCGGTGGCGCGGGCGGCGCGGGCGGCGGCGCGAACGGGCAACCGCAGGCGCAATTGGGTTCGATCTTCGCCGGTGTCCGGATAGCCCCTGGCCAGATCGGCGCAGCGGGAGCCGCCGGCGCCGGCGGTATCAGCAGCGACCCGCTTCAGTACCGTGGCGAGCTGGGGCCCGCTGGAAACGGAGTAACATTCCTGACACGACCCGCCTATACGATGGTCGTGCAGGAAACGGTCCGACACTTCTTCCAGGCGGCGGGTGTCACGCTGGATCCTCCCAAGCAAGTCTTCTACAACGACCGGACCGGCATCCTGATGATTCGCGCGACGCTCGCCGACCTCGATATCATCGAGCAAGCCATCCAGATTCTGAATGTTCCCCCGCCGCAGCTCTCCATCAAGGCCCGCTTCGCGGAGGTGAACCTGAACCAGAATAAGGCCCTCGGCTTCGATTGGTTCCTGGGCAACACGCTCATGGCGGGCGGCCGCATCGGCGGACAGGGCGGCACGGCGCCGCAGTTCTCCGGCAATCCCACAATCAATGGCCCGGCGAATTCCCTGGGCACATTCCCCCTGCCGAATCCGGCGTTCAACGCGCTGCCTCCGAGCAGCACGGATGGGTTGCTGACCAGCGGTTTGCGCAACAACACAACGCCCTCGCTCGCGACGTTCACCGGAATCCTTACGGATCCCCAGTTCCGCGTTGTTGTGAAAGCGTTGGAACAACGGGGGGGTATCAATGTGCTCAACGCTCCTGAAGTGGTCACGGTGAGCGCCCGTCAGACCCAGATCAAAGCGGTCGAAGTGAAATCGGTCGTCCTGGACCTGGACGTCAGTCAAACCGCAACCGGCGGCGGCGGCGGGACGGGCGGCGTTTCAGTCGGCGGCGGCGCGGGCGCTGTCGGATCCCTGATCCAGCCGATCTCCAGCGCGATCGAACTCGGGCCTGTCCTGGATGTCATTCCCTATGTGTCCTCCGATGGCTACACGGTCCAGATGACCATCATCCCGACATTGAAGGAGTTCACTGGATATGACCTGGAGACGGCGCAGCTGTTCCAAGCTCAAGCGCTTGGTTCTGCGGGGCCGTCGCTCAGACAGAACATTCCGCTTCCGAACTTCCGGCTCCGGCAGGTCGTCACCACGGCCATCGTATGGGATGGCCAGACCGTCGTCCTCGGCGGCCTGATCTCCGAAAGCGAAACGAAGATCAAGGACAAGGTCCCGTTCCTCGGCGACCTGCCCCTCTTCGGTCGCTTGTTCCGTAGCGAATCCAACGTCAGCGACAAGAAGAACCTCATGATTTTTGTCACTCCGACCATCATTGACCCTGCCGGCAACCGTGTTCATAGCGACGAGGAGATGCCTTTCGCGAAGACCGGAATCCCGACGCAAGCGCCCTTCGCAGCCTCGGCGTCGCCGACCGCGGCGTCCTCGAAGTGAGTTCATGTTAAATCGTGAGTCGCAGACATTCAGCCTTGTCTATATGCCTATGTCAGTGTGTTTCACCCTCCGATGTTTGGCGATGAGCGCCGGGCTGGCCGGCGTATTGGCGCCGGCTGTCTCGGCCCAGTCACTGACTCCCGATGGCACTGAGTATCCGATCGTGGGCAGCTACTTGGGTGATCAGGTCTTCCCTTCGGTCTCCTACAACGGCAGCAAGGGCTTCCTCGTGTGGGAGGATAACCATGTTGACGGACACGGAATCAGCGTTGTTTCGAGGCAGTTGTCGTCGGGATTTTCGGCGGATGTCTCTCCGGCTTTCCGGGTGAACACAAGCCTGGACGGAAACCAGGAGCGTCCGCGAGTGGCGCTGTTGGGCGGGGGGAACGTGATCTTTGCCTGGCAGGGCGGCAAACTTTCCAAGCAGAAGGTGTATGCTCGTTTCCTGAACCCTAAGGGAGCCTTCTACGGCAGCGAAGTTCAGATCAGCCAGGACGGAATCGAGAGCCGGGATTCGTCCGTCGCTGCGCTGGCCAACGGAGCGGCGGTAGTGGTTTGGAGCGCGCTCGGAGGCGATGGAGACTTATCGGGAGTCTTTCTGCGCACAGTGGGCGGGAGCGGGACGCCTATGGGAGAGATTGCCCAGGTGAATCAATTCACCTCCCACAACCAGCGAAATCCGGAAGTTGCGGTTCTACAGGACGGGCGTTTTGTTGTGGCATGGATTTCCGAGCAGCAACGCTCTGTCGCGACGGCTGACCGCCCTTTCGCCAGCTGCGACGTTTACGCGCGCGTTTTTGACTCAACTGGAGCCCCTCTTGGGAACGAGTTTCGAGTCAGCACGGAAGATCGGATTTGCGCCAACCCTACCCTTACTGCGACCGCGAACGGCGGGTTTGCGTTCGCATGGACGCAACGCGCCGTAGTCCGGAGCAATGGTTGGGATGTCGTCGCGGCCTGGTATGGATCGGGTGGCGCAACAGCCGTTGGACCGATTCTGGTGAACACCACCACAGCGGGAGACCAGATGCTCCCCAGCATTGCGGCACTGGGCGACCGGCAGATGGTCTCATGGATTTCGAGCGCGTTTGGATCGACTCGCAGCGCCGTGTTTGCCCAAGTCTTCCGGGACGGGGCAAGAGTGGGCGCGGAAACTCGAGTGAATACATGGACTCCAGGCAAGCAAAACCAGCCCGTGGTGGCATCGGATACGCTCACCCGGTTTGCCGTCATCTGGTCCACATTCGTTGGGGCGAGAAGCTACGACCTGCACGCTCAGCGCTATAGCATTTCCGGGACTCTCTCTCAGCCTGACGCGCCCTATGTGGGCAGTCTGTCTCAGGATTCACTGCAGGCGACTTGGGCCCCTGTGCTTGGCTATCCTCTCGCAGGCTACGAACTCAGCCTGGATGGGAAGCCCGGTGTGCCTGTCAGTCTGACGGCCTATACGCAGAAAGGGCTTCAGCCGGCGACGGTCCACGAGTTCCGTGTGCGCTACCTGTTGCAGAACGGGGATGTTTCGCCTTGGTCCAAGAGCGCGAGTGGAAGGACCTGGGGAGAGGATAACAACTTCGACGGTCTGCCTGATGATTGGCAGGAGGCTTTCTGGGGGCCCGACTCCTCACAATGGCCATCGGCTTCGGCTGACAGCGATGGCGATGGCGCATCGAACGCTCGGGAGTTTTTTGCGGGAACCGATCCCACCGATGCCAAGAGCATCTTGCGCCAAAAACTCTCCCATAGCGGACCGGGCTTGCAGTTGGAGTGGAATACCATTCCTGGCTTGGTTTATCAGGTTCAACGGTCGGAGAACGTGGTTCCGCTAGTCTGGGTCAACCTGGGTGATCCGCGACTGGCTCGCAGCTCATCGGACAGTCTCCTTATCCCGAAGGAGGGTCGCGGCGCGCTTTATCGAGTCGTTCGTATCCGTTAACCATTTGAACAGAACCAATATCATGAGGCTTCGTCAGTTCACACTCATCGTTCTGCTCGCGGTGTTCGGGCTGCAACGGGGATCAGCTTTCAGTTTGCTGGGCCCCTTCAAGGTCTGGCAGACCGTGGACGTTGGCTACAACTTGCCGGATGAGATTGGCGGGCCAGTTCTACCCAGCGAGGGATTCCGCTGGAACAGTCCGACCATCTACTACGGATTTGACCGCGCTTTCATCCAATACTTTGGAAGCAACGGTGTGGCAGCCGTTGAGGCCGCAATCGCGCTTCTCAACGCGCTACCCGCGCCGTCCGCGATGAGCGCCGATCTCTCCGAATACCCCCTCAACACCCGCCAGGTGAACAATGCGGTGTCGTCGCTGGGCATTTACGACCTGAAGAGCTTGGTGCTGTCCACCATGCTGGAAGAGTTGGGAGTGGCGTCTGCTGAAAACTTTGTCTGGTCGTTGCGAACGCGACGGCTGATCAACAATACGACAAACTATTCCGTGATTAAGCTCAACTATGATCCTGTCACCCTGCGGCCTTCTAGTTACGTGAACGGCGCCCTATACACCTACGAGGTTGTTGAAGGTACCTTCCCAACCATCAACGGTCCTGTTCAGGGCGCTGTGGCAGCGGAGATCAAGCTGGCGGACCTTCGCACCCGAGGCTACACCAGCGTCGCCAGCGGTCGTGGAGTGGGCGCCGACCCAGTCTTCTCCGCGGAGCAGGATCCATTCACGGGGGATTTGACTTTCAGCAGCGGGACTTTCTCCTCGGGGGAATACGTCCTCGGGTTGACGCGGGACGATGTGGGCGCGTTGCGACGGCTTTACAGCCGGAACACGCTTGCCGTTGAGGACCTTAGTTTGGATACCCTGGCGTCGACCACCTCTGGCGGTGGAGGCCCTTGGGACATTCCTATCATCGTCACCAACGGGGTCACGATCACCAACAACTTCCTGGCCTTGCGCGGGGGCAGGGAAAAGGTGACATTCAAGCGTGTGGAGTATGACTCCCTGATCGGAAACGTTTTTCAGCCCTTTAATTACACCTATACGGACACCTATATCCAGGGCGGCCAGTTCAAGAGTCGCCAAGCCACACGAACGATCATCCGGCCCGATATTCTTTTCACGGTAGGAGATATCGGGGTCAGCGCGACTCTTCTGCCTGTATTCTCGACTCGCACGCCGACGACCTTCTGGCGCTCCTTCACGGCTGTGAACCGCGACCCTACATTCTCCGTGTCGGGCGTTGTGCAGGATGTGGGTCCTGGAGTCATCGAAGGACCGATTGATATTACTTTCAACTCTTTGCTTCCCGTATACTTCAATGTGCCCAGCGCTAACACGGAGGCGGATGCCTTCTTCTTTGCATGGGGATCGTTTGACGGCTCAGCGGATGCGCCGGTGATCTATCCTACATTTGGTGACCTGAGTGTTTCCCTGCTCACGCGGTTGGCCACCGGCGGCGCCAATGGGGGCGCAAGCACTCCCTGGGATATTGCCCCATTTCTCACAGTTACAACCAATGGGACTGGCCAGGTCACGGCAGGAACCGGCGCAGGGGGCGGCACGACTCCCTAATGTAAGAGAGATTCTGAGATGAGAACGATTTTGCTACGCGGCTTGTTTCTGCTGGTCATGGCGGCTCAGGGGGCGGCGGCCAGTTCAGCGCCCCTCCCGCACTACATCAACAAGGGCCCCATCACCGCTCTCGATCCTACTCCGCAGATTAATGCGGTGTCCTTCGAGAATCGGAATCAGTTTTCTGTTTCCACGTTCCGGCCGTATGAGACGTTCAATACCCTCAACTTCACCAATACGGCGTCCGGGACCTTGGCGAATGATCAATCGGGGTTCTGGTTCGACTACTCCTTCCTGGGAGGGCGAGGGTCGATGTCCAATTGGGTGAACAGAGGCTTGGTGTCGGGCTTCGGTTGGGTGTGGGTGGACTCAATGAACATCCTGAACGCCGGGCAGGGCATCGGTGTTGGGTCTCGCGGCGTGGTTCATTTGAATGGCGACAATGTCAACCTGAGTCGTTCCGGCCTGTACACCGGGAATCGTTTTGGCACCACTTCCGGTTCCATCCTCATCACGAACGGCGGCGGCGGAGACTTGGCAAATGCGAGTTCGTTTAGTGATGGAGGGATCATTGACAATTACTGGGGAATTAGCAGCAACCAACTGACGCATGCTTCGCTCGCGGCGGACTTCACGCTTCCCAATCCGGTGACTCCCAGCCACCTTGTTACCGGGACTTCCATCGGGTTCGGCGGCGGCCTGTTCAACAGGTTCACTTTTAGCACAATCCTCCCGAACGGCGCGTTCCGGGCTTTTACAAATCTCGGGACCAATGTCTTTACTCCCCTTTCGAACTACACCGCGTTCACGCTCACCAATTTCATAGGCGGGGCTGCGATTAAGACGAACATCATCCAAGTCGTGTTTGTTCCCACCAACGGCCTGAGTCAGGGAGTCAATATTGATGTCGGGTGGACGCCGAACCGCGATGCGGCGGGCAATATGCCCGGATGGGGCTTCGGCAATACAGCGATGGTTGAGTTCTCGCTTGCTGACTTTGATCCCGTGGCCCAGCTCAGCTTCACCAACTATTTGTTCCTGCAGGATTTCTCCGCGTTTCAAAACACGAACAGGACCTTGGTGCCCAACTCGTCCAGCGCCCTGACTCCCCAGGCATCGACGCGGAGGCCCAATGTCTTTACCTTGAGACGATTCGATTTCTCTCAACTCAACGGGCGATTTGTCAGCACCAACAACGCCACCTACGACCCCACGTTGATCAGCAATCCCGACTACCTTTCGAATGTGGTGACGCTGACCTACGCCGGTTACTCCGGGCAGCTGATTCTGGGCGAGAACACCCTCGGGAACAAAACGAGCATTCGTGTCGGCGATGTCGGATGGTCGGGGCTGCCCATCAATGATATCAGCAACTTCCCTGGCCGTGTGGAGATCAACGCCAAGAAGCTGAACCTCGATAATGTCCGCATCCATGCCCAGTCCGGGTTGATCATCAAGGCCGACGACCTTGTGGGCAACAAACTCCCGATCGTCGATGCGCCGCTATTGAGCTATGACGTGGCCTCCAAGCAGTCGACCCTGACGGTCTCAAACCTGGTTCGGCCGAACGTCAATCGACTGATCGGCGATGTCTCCGCTTACTCGGCGATATGGCAGAACGCCAGCACCAACGGGGGCACCACCAACGTGTATCAGTTTCATGTCTTGTTCATTGATCACACGCTTTCGATCACGCAACAGGTCGTGCTCCAGGATCTGAAACTGCGCGCGACAAATGTTGTGATCGGGGACTACCTGACGGTGGGCCGCAATTTCCTGATCGATGCCCGCAATCTGACCGTCGCGGCGACAGGGGGCATCACGAACGGATCGGGATTCGATCTCGGTGGGACGAACTTGGTCAATATCTGGAACTTCACGAACCTCGGGACTTTTGCCGTGAATCGGGAACTGCGTTTCGGCTCGGACTCGACCGACATCACGCCTCCGGTGTCGAACATCGTCAACTACGGGAACCTCCTGGGCGCTTCGGTGGACCTTCGAGCCCAGAGGATCATCAACACCAACGTGATTGCTGCCTCTTCAGCCAGTGTGAGCCTGGATGCCACCGATGTGATGATGCTCCCTGGAAGTTCCCTGACATCATTGGGACCGGTGATCCTTACCGGCACTCATCTCACCGCATCGAATAGCGTCATTGCCGCCGGTGTGGGCACTGCCGGAGGAAATCTGGTCCTCGACTTCTCGGACTCGGTCATGGATGGCGGGATCGGAACCTCGAATATCTGGGTGACCAGCGACGGTTTCACCATTGCGAACGTCCATCCGACCGGGGACCTGCTTTACACCACAATCATCTCCACCGCGACGAATGAGAACGAGGTGATTCACTACGTGGGATCGACGGACATGGGTGTCGTCCCTGAGGGCTACGTCAACAATCTGGCCCTGGGACGTCTTGTGCTGGACGGCTCCACGAACACGGTCTTCCGCTTCTCCCCGCCTCCCGGGGTCGAGAACGTCGCGCTCTATGTGGACTACCTGGAGCTCCGCAATTTCGCCACAAATTACCAGGACTCCATCGTTGTGGACGAGGGCTGCCGACTCTACTTCGCCAATTGCAGCGTTTCGCCCCTTAAGGTGGCGCATTCCTCGGAGGAGCGCGTCCGATGGGTATCGACCTATGCCGGTCCCGCTTCCACGACGAACATCGTCTACACCGTGAACGCGGTGAACTATCCCGTGGATCTCAACCTGGGCCTCGCCACGTTGGCTGACATCGACTCGGACAATGACGGCGTCCAAAACTCAGCGGACACGACCCCGGTGTGGATACCGCAGCAGGCCCAGCTCGCGGTGATCCTCACCAACTACCTCGATCACCCTCAGATCGTGGCCGTCGTGGGTAGGGCCTTGCAGAGCTATGACAATGGCCTCACGATCAACTACGCCACGAACTCCATTCTCCATCGCGCGGGCTTGGCGGGACCCTTTACGGTCATCAGCAGCATCGTAACGCCCGTGGTGAACGTGCCCAGCCAATCGGTGCCTTTCATCTTCTACGACTTGGGCGCCACGAATATCCTGGGCACGTACAGTATCCGCATTGACGTGAGCGAGCCTCGTTGACCTGAACCGTAGCGCCGTCTGATCGGCTGACCGGACGGACAGGATCAATTTGGACCTCGGCCGACGGCAGCCTTGGGGTCGTTTTGTCCCTCTTTGGGCTTCCGAAGCCAGGCTTGATCCCTTCTCTCGGAGCGCGTCTCCTCGTCAGGTCATTTCGTGCCAAATAGGGCCACGGTTCGAGGGCGTAAGGGACGGCGCCATACAGATGAAAGTCAAGGTGTTCTCTGCGCTCGCTGACGCCGAATCTTCCACAACCTTGGCTTGCAACCGTGCCAATCTGTTGGTAGTAACATGCCGCTTGTCTCGCCGTGACTTTCTTGAGTCCAGGGGGTCTGTATTTAGACCCCTTGATCAGGCTGGCTACGCTGGATGGTCTGTTAAGTGGTTGACCCTAATTTTTTGTAGTTTGAGTTTATGAGGAACCCGAACCGGTTTGTAGGTGTTGTATTGCTGGTGGTCTTGTCGTTGGGAGTTGTTTGGTGGGCGTATCTCGACTCCCGTTCGGGCAGCGCTCAAATCGGGTCCAGCACGTCTTCCCCCGCCGCGACTGGTGCGCAACCTCCAGTGATCCCCGCGCAAGCGATCCCCACCGACAACATCGCCCAGCCGCCTGTTTTTGGCTTGCGCCCCTCAGCGCCCAAGTCCGCGATCGAGTCCTTCAAGGAGTGGGCGAGTTCCTACGCCAAAGCCGACGCCCCTCATCGCGCGGGGCTGCTCAAGGAGGGGAAGGAAATGGCGGCCGCGCGTCGGATCGAAATGCAGGAGTTGATGGAGAAGAATCCGAAGCAGTTCCTCGATAAAGCCCTCCCTTTTGAATTGCGCGAGTCGCTGCCCGCCGAAATCGCGAGCGAAGTCGAACAGCCTCAGAATGGGCTGGGACATTTCAAGACCTCCTTTGGCGTTCAGGATCCGGAGGGCCCGGTTCGGTTTCTTCGGCCTGTGGAAATCAATGGACAGCTCTACGCCGCGACCTTCGCTGGAGTTCCGAATCTCCCTGCGCGAGGCCTCTCCACCCCGATGAACGGCGTCGCGCTCGGCGGTCATGTTGTACTCAGTTCCGACCCTGTCCGCCTGATCTCCTCCGCGGAGGCGGCGTCCCTCAAGGCCCAGGACAAGCTTCCAGCCAATCCGACCTGTGTTTCCAGCGGGGAGCCGGTGGCGAATCCCGCAGGTTGGGCCGAGGTCGGCGGCAAGTACTACGCGCTCTGTGGCGCAGCCGACGCCGCCACGCTCAGCCAGCAAGTTCAGGCCGCTTCCAGCGCCTCAGTGCAGCTCGCCGGGTTTGATCCAGGCGATCCGTCCCTGCCCCCTGTTCCCAAAGTGCGGCAGTCGAAGGGACAGTTTCGCGTCTTGGTTGCGCGCTTCCGATTTCCAGAAGATCCGAGCATGCCCTTGGAGACCATGGACACGACCCAGTTTTCGGATCGAGCCGCGAGTATTCTGCGGGACTGGTCTTATGGAAACTGCGATGTGGTGCCGATTGTTACCCCGGTTCTCACCCTTTCCCAGGCCAGGCAGTGGTATACGGAGTGGTCTCGCGGCAACGACAACGCGTTCTTTTTCGGTGGTTTCTTCGGTTTCTTTAACACCAATCAACCACCGGGACGCTTTGAGTCGCTGCGATTGGACGCCGAGAGGGCTTTGGGGTTGTCTGGATTCGACATGGATTCCTACGACCACGTGCAGGCGGTGTTCCCACCGATTCCGGCGTCGAATTCAGACCGCAACCCGTTTCAACAGGATCCTGGCTCTTGGGCTACTTCGACGGGAAAGGTGCAGGGAATCTTTGCGGATAATGTTTATATTGGGACGACGTCCGCCCCCCCAACCACCGCCCAGATTGATAGAGCTTACGGGAACAACATTCACGCCATGCTGAATACGCTCGGTGTGGCCTTGGGAATTCAGGGGGCAACCCTTTGCGATACACGCAGCCCTTTCAGAGACCAGTATCCTGCGATTCCCTTCAATCTGCGCCCGCCTACGCCTGCGCACATTCTTGAGACGGAGTGGTGGTATGGACAGGAAGGCTACAATCGTTCAGGGATCTACGCGAATGCCGCCGCTGCCACCGCTTTTGAGCGTGGAGGGGATCCTTTCGACGTGATGGGAGCCTGGGTCTATTCCCTGGAGCAGCAGCACTACAGCGTGGTTCACAAGATGATTCTCGGCTGGCTTCCGACGAACTACGCCCGGGTGGTCAATGAGAGCACCACGAACCGTCTTTATGCCTTCGATATCCCGACCCTTTCCCCCGGCAACATCTACGCGCTCGGGGTGCGGAAGGATGTGTTGCGGACGAACTGGCTGGAGTACCGGCGGCGCATCACGGACAACCCCTGGGTTGCTCGCGGTGTTTTGATGCATTGGGGTCCGTGGGACGGCGCAAACGCCCTGTCTCAGTTGATCGACTCCACTCCAGGCAGCAAGGCGGCCAACGATGGGTTCGAGGACGCCGCCGTTGTTCTGGGACGGACGTTCTCCGACACGGTCAGCGGCGTTCACATCACGCCCACTGCGCGGGGAGTGGATGGCACCGGCGAATGGATCGATGTTGTGGTTCAAAAGGGAGATTTCGCCGGGAACCACGCGCCCAGCTTTGACCTGGTTGTGAGCGGCCTCAACGTCCAGTCCAATCAGGTTGTGACCTTCACCGCCTCGAATGTTTTCGATGCCGACGGCGATCAGGTGGCTTACTTCTGGGATTTCGGCGACAAAACCTTTGGTGAGAATGCTTCCGAGGTGAAGAAGGCGTTTCTCCCAGGCCAGTAT
The DNA here is from genome assembly GCA_016199985.1 of Verrucomicrobiota bacterium. Taxonomy (GTDB): domain Bacteria; phylum Verrucomicrobiota; class Verrucomicrobiia; order Limisphaerales; family UBA11320; genus UBA11320. The sequence goes on from JACQFQ010000062.1 coordinate 41,914, forward strand.
GTGGTGCGATGCGAGGTGTCGGACATGAAGGGTGGAATGACCAGCACCCATGTCGTCATCACGGTGGATGGGGTGAGCACCACGCATGTTCACGGGCGGGTCGTCAGCCTCGATCTCAAGCCTCTCGCGAATGTTCGAGTCGCGGCGATCGGAAACAGCGACGCGGTCGGCTTCACCGATTCGGACGGGCTGTATGATATTGTCAGCATTCCAACGGGGACCGTGACGAACATCGCCCACCTCTACGGCTATCGAATCCTTCCCCAGAATTTTAAGAACGACTCGCCGCTCCAGGACAACGCGTCGGCGGAACTGAACTATCTCGCGCTTCCGAAGCCGACGGTCAGCGTCGAAGCCGGCGAGGACCTGGATGTCGTGAGCCATGCCTCCTCAACCTTCCGCTTCACGCGCACGGGCAACTTGAGCCAGCCGCTGCTGGTGAAGTATCGGGTGGACGGGGATGCGGGGACTAACGTCGACTTCACGGGCTTGGTCACGCCCACAAACCAAGTCTACTTTGGCGTGAATGTCGGGCAGGTCGATGTTCCGGTCCAGGCTTTGCCCAATCCGCTGGGCGGTGGAGAGCGATCCATCTTTGTGAGCCTGACTCTGGAAACAAACCAGGTCACGTTCACCAACGCGGTGCTGGCCGATGGAAGCGTCGTTTCTGTGGGACGCAACGACCGTGTCCCTTTCTGGTACGACGAGATTGTTTTCCCAGGCAACCCGGGAACCTGGGGGTGGCTGCAGACCGACTCGCCCTATTTGGTGGGCCGTGGGGAAGGTCGCATGAAGATCCGGGACTCTTCGCCGGAGGGGCGTCCGCTGGTTTCCTTGAAGGCGATCTCCGATCAGGCCAACGAGAATGGCTATGACGCGGCCCAGGTCATCTTCGGCGTGGATCACCCCGTCACGCACGATCTCCACGTTCGGTATTCCCTGACCGGGAAGGCCAAGTTTGGCATCGACTTTGCCCCAGTCTCGGGCGAGGTCACGATCCCCGCCGGCACGCCCGCGGCCGTCCTGCCGATTTTCGCAGTTCCGAATCACCTGATCGAAGGGACTCGGGACCTCACGATTACGATCTCGGACGGTCCCGACTTTGACGTGGGGGTCAGCAGGGCGACTGTTTACATCCTTGACGATGATCTTCCCGAGGTCCGTGTCTCAGCCACCGTCGATACCATCTTCGAATCGTCCCTAAACTCTGGACTCTTCAGGATCGAGCGGGCAGGCGATCTTTCGGAGCCCTTGGCCGTGGACTACGTGTTTTCGGGGACGGCCACCAATGGCGTGGACTTCCAGAGCGTGTCTGGAACGGTGGTGATACCGGCCGGATCCGACCGGGATTTCGTCGAGATTCGGCCGATTCCTGACGGCACGAAGAACCTCGCGAAGACGGTCACGTTGCAACTGTCCTCCAGCCCTCGCTACAACGCTGGCGTTCGCCCCAGCCAAACGATCACCATCCTCGACGACACTTCGCCCACGGTCGGACTCCTGCCTCCCGCCGACGGCGTCCTCAGCGCCCAGGAAGGCGCGAATGGCCTGAATTTTCAGGTGTTCAGGGCTGGGCCGACCAATGACACGCTTTTCGTCAATTACGAAGTGGGAGGGACTGCCGAGAACGGGGCCGATTACAGATCCATTGGCACGACGGTTGTGATTCCCGCAGGGCAGCGAGTGGTCACGATCCCGATTGTTCCCATCGCGGACCGGGTCAACGAGTGGAGGGAGACAGTGACCATCAGACTGTTGCCTAGCGCCACTTACCAGATCGATCCCCGATTCCCTCAAGTGACGGGAACGATTCTCGATATTGACGGCCAGAGCCTGCTGGCAAGCGTCGGTTTTGAGCTCGAGTCGAGCGTCGTTCACGAGTCTGAAAAACTGCTCACGATCGGAGTCCATCTGACCGGCGCTCCGCAGGTTCAGAACACCCCCTTGGTCGTCGAGTACCGCGTTGTTTCCGGGTCCGCGGTTCTGGGGAGGGATTACGACTTCCTTTCGAATGACCGCGATGGCGCCACGGGTTGGCTCCGGTACGCGTTCTTCGCAATGCCTGAGACCATCGCAACCATCGATCTCACCCGGAATATCAACATCGTGCTCAAAGACAATCCTCAAAGGGAGCCAACGAGGGATTTTGTCATCGAACTGGTCTACCCGCAACTGGTCAACGGAACCAACTCGCCTATTTTCTCCGTGCCGGGCATCCAGGCAACGAACTACATCCTCACTACGCGCCGCTTCCACTGGGTGACGATCCTCGACGACGATGCTTTCCAGGTTTCAATCGAAGCCGTGAAGCCGCTGGCCTACGAACGAGGCATTCAGCCTGGGGCCTTCCGGATCTTCCGCACGGGCTCCACAAACATGGAGGCGCCGCTGGTGGTTCGATTTGACGTCTCCGGCACGGCGAGCGAAGGCGCCGACTACAAGCCTCTCCCGCGCAGCGTCACGATTCCGGCCCGGGCCGCGGACATCATCGTCCCGGTGGAGCCTGTGGACGATCTTGTTTACGAGGGACCCGAGACGGTTGTGATGACCCTTGTCAACGCCGATGGCTCGAAGATCGGCGCGAACAACACCGCGAGCGTCACCATTGTGGATGACGATGGAACCATGGAGTTCACGGCTCGGGAATACCACGTGAGCGAGGCCGCGGGCGCCGCCAGCATCCCGGTTCGACGCGTGGGCGACGCCTCGCTCAGCCAGTTCGTCAAATACTCCATCCGCCCAGGCACAGCCACGTTCGACTTGGATTACTTCGCCACCGACGGGCGCCTGGAATTCGCGCCTGGCGAGACGCTCAAGACGATCGACTTCCTGGTCTTCAACGACAACATTCCTGAGCTGCCTGAGACAATCGAGCTGACGCTGGGAGATCCGAGCGGCGGCGTCTCGCTGGCGGGACAGAACCGGGCCACCGTGATTATCGACAACGATGACACCGGGTTCGTCTTCACGACGAACCAATGGTCCGTTGCGGAGTACGCGGGACAGGTTGAGATCTCGATCCAGCGCGTTGGAAACACGGACGGCGACGCCAGCGTCCTGCTCAGCACCACCATCGGGGCGGGGGATCTGGCGACTCCGGGCAAGGATTTCGAACCGATCAACACGCGCGTTCTGTTCGGCGACGGCGAAGCGCTCAAGACGATTTTGGTGAAACCCATCGAGGATCAGCTGGTCGAGGGCGACGAGAGCCTGACTCTGGCATTGTCCGATCCCGTCGGCGGCGACGTGTCTCCGGAAACATCGACAGCGAAAGTGATCATCCGCGATGACGATTGCTCCGTGGACTTCAGCGTCGCGGGCTATCAGGTTCTGGAGCATCGCAAGCTTGTCACTCTGAGCATGCGTCGCCTCGGCGGCACATTGAACACGGTCTCCGTCGACTTCAAAACGTTCAACGGTTCCGCGTTGGCTGGAAAGGACTATATCGCCACCAACGGCTCTGTCGTCTTCGTGGGCGAGCAGCTGGTTCACCAGACGAACGGCGCGGGCGGCTTCATCGTGATCCCCGGACAGACGAACGCGACGATCGATATCCTCATCGTGGACGACACCATCGGCGAGTCTCCTGAGACTTTCACGGTGGCGCTCAGCAATATCCAGACTCTCTCTCCGGGACGATCCGCCCAGGCGGCGGCGCTGGGGACCAACGCCGTGGCGACCGTTACGATTCTCGACAACGAGCTGCCGGGCCACATCGACAATGAATACGGGCCTCATCTTGCGTTCACGCAGCGGGAAGGCGACACCAACTTCGCCAGCGCCGCTGTGAACGCGATTGTCACCTTGCCGAATGGAAGGGCGATCATCGGCGGCGAGTTCACCGAGATCAACGACTATACCTTCCGGCGCATCGCCCGATTGACGCTCGAGGGCGATCTCGATCTCGGCTTCAACCCCGGGGTGGGCGCCGACGGCATCGTTCATGCCATGGGCGCCACCGACGATGGGCGTATCTTCGTCGCCGGCGCTTTCAAGCAGGTCCAAGGTCAGGATCGTCCCGGAATCGCCCTGATCAGCCAGGACGGCGACCTGGAGACTCCCTTCGATCCGGGCATCGGCAGCGAAGGCGTTCCGGTGCGTGCGATCGGCGTCCAGTCCGACGGCTACGTGGTTGTGGGCGGCGACTTCACCCGCTTCGATGGACAAACCCGATTGCGCATCGCGCGGCTTGACCCGAAAGGCTTCATCGACCCGACCTTCGGCCCTTCCCTTGACGGCTCAGTGAGCGCCATCGCGATCCAGCCCGATGGGAAGATCCTTGTGGGCGGCACGTTCTCGAATCTCAACGCGACGCCGTTCAGCAGCCTCGCGAGGTTGAATCCGGACGGAACCGTCGATCCTACGTTCACGCCCGGCAAAGGAGTGAAAGGGACCACCTTGGCTCTGGCGATCCAGCCTGATGGCATGATTCTCGTCGGCGGAAGATTCACCGCGTTCGATACGGTCGCGGTCACCAACCTTGTTCGGTTGAACCCGGACGGCACTTTCGATCCGACCTTCAACCAGGGCTCGGGTCCGAACGATGTTGTGCGAGCGCTCGGTGTGCATCGGTTGGGCAAGATCTACGTTGGCGGGTCGTTTACTTCCTTCAATGGCCAGCCTCGCAATCGATTCCTCCGCCTCCGTTCCGACGGCAGCCTCGACAACCAATTCGACATCGGCTCCGGCGCGGACGCAACGGTTCGCGCTCTGAATGTCGCGGCCAGCTCGGCGGTGTATATCGGCGGCGAGTTCTCGACCATCGATGGCGAGGCACGCCCCCGATTCGCGCGGATTCATGGCGACGAGAAGCTTTCCCTGGTTGGCGTGGAGTTTGTGAACTCCTCGGTGACCGTCAGCGAGGATGTGGGCAGCGTGACTTTGACTGTTCGTCGTGTCGGAGATCCCGCCTTCCCGTTCACCGTGGATTTCCACACCGTGCCTTCGCAGACCACAGCGACCGCGGGAAGCGACTACGTGGCGACCAACGGAACGTTCACCTTTGGCGCAGGCGTTCTGACACGGTCTTTCAAGGTTCAGATCCTGGACGACCTGGTCGGTGAGCCCACCGAGACCATCGCCTTCGTTCTCGACAACGCTCCCTTCGGCGTCGATCTGGGCGGCGGCGTGACCTCGGTGATCCGGATCCTCGACAACGAGGCCACGGTGGGCATCGCGTCGAAGACCATCTCTGTTCCCGAGGCCGGAACCAACGCGATCCTGGTGCTGACCCGCAAGGGAAACACCAACTCTCCGGCGACGGTGACGGTCAGCTTGTCGAGCGGAAGCGCGCTGGCGGGATTGGATTTTGATGGGAGCTCCATCGCGGTCGGCTTCGCGGTCGAGGAGGACCGCAAGGAAGTGAAGATCCCGATCTTCAACGACAATCTTCAGGAGGGCAATGAGACGTTCACGGTCAACCTGATCAATCCGTCGGCGGGGCTGCTGATCGCGAATGGCTCCGCGACCGTGACGATCCTCGACGACGATGTTGATAAGATCGTGTATATCGGCAGCGCCCTGGTGTCCGACGCCAACAACAACGGCGTCATCGACGGCGGCGAGGAAACCACCGTGAACATCGCGCTGCGAAACATCGGCACAGCCGATACGACGAACCTCGTCGCCACCTTGCGCCGGGAAGGCGCGATCCTTCCCACAGGAAGCGGCATTCAGACCTACGGATTGATGGTGGGGAACGGGAATCCGGTGTCCAAGCCTTTCACGTTCAAGAACACCGCGGTTGAGGGTCAGTCGATTGCGCTCACTCTCGACCTGAAGGATGGCGGACGCAGCCTCGGATCTGTCGGCTTCACGCTCTCCGTGGGACGCCAGACGATCGTGTTCTCAAACGCGACGCCCATAGTGATCGATGACCACAGCCCCGCGAACCCCTATCCTTCTGTGATCAATGTCAGCGGCGTAGTTGGCAGTCTTGTGAAGGTTGTGGTCACCATCGATGGCTTGCAGCACGACACGCCTGAGGACATTGATATGATGCTTGTGGTCCCGAATGGAACCGCTTCCGCCATCCTTTCCGATGCCGGCGGCCGCTTCCCGATTCGTGATCTCGTTCTGACTTTGGATGACGAATCCGCGAATGTGCTCCCGCGGGCCCAGGACGGAACGCTGCTATCCCAGGCCTATCATCCTAAGAACTGGGGTTTGGGCGACGCGTTTACGGCGCCCGCGCCGCTGACGGCGGCCAAGGACGATCTCGAGTTTGGCCCGATTGATCCCAACGGCGCCTGGTCGCTCTTCGTTCAAGACGACAGCGCCGGCAACGTCGGCAGCATCGCCAAGGGATGGAGGATCACCTTGTTCACCAGCGGCAGACAGGTGCCAATGACCGATCTCGCGGTGTCTCTCGCCGAATCGTCCGATCCTGTGATCCTCGGGCAGGCGTTGACCTACACTTTGCGGGTGCAGAACAATGGACCGGCCACCGCCACGGGAGTCGTGCTGACGCAGAACCTCCCTGCGAACGCTGAGTTTGTTTCTGTCTCCGCCGGCGCGACTCAGAGCGGTTCGAAGATTACGAGCGCCATCGACTCCCTTGCCGTCGGGGCGGCCCGGGAATTCGCGATCGTTGTCAGGCCAACGGCGATTGGACAGCTCGTGTCGACGGCCAGCGCGACTTCCGTGGAGGGCGACCTGGTGAAGGAGAACAACAGCGTTGCGGCGACGACTTCCGTCACGGGCGCGGCGCCAGCTCCGGTCCCCCTGGCCGTGCAGTCTGTCGCCGGCGATGCGGTGAAGGTTTCCTGGCCCGCCGTTGGCCTGGGCGCGTTGGAATCCACATCCGATCCGGCCACGGCCCCATGGGTTCCCGTGCATGCAAGCCCTACTCTGGTGGGCGATCGCTATGAAGTGTTGCTGTCCGCCGGCAACCACTGCCGATTCTACCGATTACGGTAACGAACCACGAAATCTGCACAGGACGCGGCGCCAAGCGCCGCGTCCTTTCCTTCCTGAACGGGAAGGGGACGAGCAGAGCTTGGTTGTGAGCTTTAGGCGCTGGCGCCAGCCGCCGTCGCTTCGCTCTGACGGACTAGGTCCCCCGACTTCTAGAATCGGAGAGTCAGCTTCGCAAACACCGACCTGGGGATTTCGGTGATCTGCGTTTTGAAGACCGTGGGCTGGAATTCAGGGTGGCGATCATCCAGAAGATTCTGGCCGACGATCGACCACTCCATCCAAGGCTTCGGCCGCCAAGACAATCGCACATCGAGGGCCACATAGGCCGGGACCTTCGGGCTCTGGATGCGATCCACGTAACGGATGATCGTGTCCCATTGGACATGCGCCGGGAAATCCACCGACGACTGCATCGAAAACTGGTGAGTTGGGCTGGCCTTCTCCTCCGCCTCGTCGCTGGCGTCCCCGACGCCGGCGTCGCGGTGCATTCGGATCGAGAGATAGGAGTAGGAGGGACGCAGGCGCCAGAAGTCGGTCGGGTTCCAGATCGCCGAGACCTCGCTCCCATACACTTCCCCTTGAGACAGGTTCCCCATGCGCACGGCGTTCACCGCCGCGGCGGCGGGAATGGTGGGATCGGGGCCGAAGGAGAAGAAGGGCACGATCCGCATCCGGTCATAGGCGTTGTAGAATCCCGTCACATCGAAGGACAATCTTGGCGTGGGTTGGATGCGGTAGCCGATTTCGTAGGCAATGAGCTCCTCCGATCTCAGATCCGGGTTGCCCAGGATGCTGAGCACCACCGGGGCCGGATCGACGACCGAGTTGAGGCGCACGTCCCGCTCCGCCCTCGAGGGCGTTCGCACGGCCCGGGACACCGCGGCCCATGCGGAATGCTTCGGCGTCGGCGTCCAGATCAGGCGCGCGCTGGGCTGCGTCTCAAATCCGGTGAAATCGTTGTGCTCAAACTTGGATCCCAGCGTGAGGCGCAGGCGATCGGGGACAAGGAGCACCTCGTCCTGGATGAAGGCGCTGAAGAGCTGCAGAGAGCGATGCCGTTGCGTGAAATGGACGTCAAAGTTGTCGGAGAGCTGGTCCGACGACATGCGGTATCCGGCGCCAGCGATGAACTGGTTCCTGCTCCCCAGCCGGAAGCTTTGCTGCAGATCGAAGTCGAAAGTGTTTCGGGTTTCCACCAGGCGGGGTTCGGTGGAGTGAGTGCGATCGAAATACGTCTGCAGATCGAGGCGGGCGTCGTCGCTTTGATCATGCCGCCAATGGCCGAGGACGTTCTGGCCGGACATGATGAAGGGCGAGCGAATGAGCGTCGGGGTCAGCCCGCCGCCCGTCGTGTCCGTGTAGATCCCCTGTGAATCCATCTTCCCCGCGTAGGCGTCCCCTTGGAGCGTGAATGAGTTCGCGCTCGAGGGCTCCCAGTCGAGTCGATACCCCCCCCGCCACATGTCGAATGCGTCATCCGCGCGCGTGTTGTCCGGCAGATAGGTGGCCTCGCGATCGAAATACTTCCCGTAAACCTTGTAGAACAGGTTCTCTCCGAGCTTCCCGCCATATCGCATCGTTGCGAAGCCCCGCTCCTGGGATCCTCCGCCCGCTGAAATCAATGTGCCCTGGGTTTCCTTCGCGCTCTTGGTGATGATGTTGATCACCCCGTTCACGGCGTTGGCGCCCCACAGGGTCGCCCCGGGTCCGCGGACGATCTCGATCCGGTCGATGTCCTCAAGAGCCGTGTCCTGCACCTGCCAGTATGTTCCCGAGAACAGAGGGGTATAAACGCTGCGCCCATCGATCATCACCAGCAGTTTGTTGGCGAAGACATCCGCGAATCCGCGCGATGTGATCGCGTAGTCATACCGGTCTTGCTGAGCCACCTGGAGGCCGGGAACCGTTCGGAGCGCGTCGGCGATCGTGGTGACGCCGGATCGCTGGATGTCGCTTTGCGTGAGGACGTAGATGGCGGCGGGCGCGTCCGCGATGCTCTGGTCGCGTTTGGACACGCTCGTCACGCGCACCGTCATCAACTCCTCCAGGCTGAGCTGGGCGAGTCGCTGAGCTTCCTGTTCATCCGAGGGCTTGCTGTGTTCAACGGAGCGCGCGGCGGACGCCGTTGGCGGCTCAGCGGCGCACGCGGGCGCGTTCCAAGTCAGGAGAGCCGCGAGGAGCGCGACCGAGGCTCGACCGCAAGGGCCCGAGAGAATCCCGTATCTCGGTCCGCCCAGCGGTTCGGTTTTCTTCCCCAGATGTGTCGTCGTTCCGGTCATCAGCCCTGGGCCGTCGCGAATGGCCGCCGATCGGCCATACGGACTCCCACGGGTATTTCGACCGGCTTGCGCTTTTCTTAACCCCCGAGTTTCGGGGATGAGCGCCGGAGCTTCGCGAGACTAGTAGACTCCTTCAACGATGGTCTTCTCCATGGCTCCAAAGGGCCTGACCTCCGCGACGCCGTCCCAGGCGTAAGGCGGCCGCGGCTCGCGTCGGATCGCTTCGTCGCGCTCCAGAAAACGAGGCATAAAGAACTCCTTCGTCATCGTGGTCAGCTCCACGCGCCCCCATTCTCCGCAGTTCTTCAGCTGGTGCGTCTCCTTGGGATCGACGACTCGCAGCACCGCCCGGGGCTGCGGGGCGTAATAGGTGATCGAAAAATTGTCCTCGGGCCGCAGAGGGACGCTCGCCGCCAGGCCCATGAGAGTGTTGCCGTAGGTGGGATAGAACCCGATCTTGCCCTCGAGCACCTCCTCCACGATGTAGCGCACGTACTGCGGCGCCATGGTGGTTCCTCCGCAGAACACTCCGCGAATGCCCGCTTCGTGGAGGTTGACTTTTTCCGCCATGGCCTCGAGCAGCTTCGGCGTGGTGAAGAGGCCGCTGATGCGGCGGTTCTTGAGCAGGGTGATGCCCTGGTCGACCACATGGTCCATGTACAGGCGCGCCACCTCGAATTTTTTGTCGGCGAGGACCTTCTTCACGAATCGCGGGTCGAGATCGATGAAGTAGCAGGGGCTGCCGCGGAAATTCGCCAGGTGCTCAATGGCGAGACGCAGGCGCCGCGGGCCGGTCGGCCCGACCATCAGCCAGGCGCTGCCGCGCGGAAAGTGTTCGTCGCTGACTTTGCCCGAGAACTCCTCGTAATCGACCTTGTAGTCCGTCCATCCGATCCGTTGCTTCGGCATGCCCGTGGTGCCTCCGGTCTCGAAAATGTTGTACGGCCTGCCCTTGTAGGCGGCGGGCACCCAGACCTCCGGCTGTTCGTCCCGAAGCCACTCGTCCTGGAAGTGAGGGAAGTGCGCGATCAGGTCCGCGAAGCTGTTCACTTCCTTTCGCGGATCCCAGCCGGCCTTCCTGGCCCAGCCGAGCCAGAAGGGGCATCCGGTCTCGGGCGAGAAGTGCCATTGCAGGGTTTCACGAACGTGCGCGTCCAGCTGTTGTTGCGCCTTTTGAATGAGTGAGGAGTCGACGGACATGGCCTGGGGTGGGAATGGGGTTGTTGGAGTAGGGAAGCGATCAGGGTTTCTTGAGCTCGACGTCAACCTTGCCCCGGGTGTCGGAGCCGGCTTTGGCGGAGTCGTGGAAGGCGTAGAGATGCGCGTTGCTCGCGATGTAGATCACGCCGTTCGCCACCACGGGCGTCGAGTAAACCGGCGCGCCAAGGTTGCATTCGCTGATCTGTTTCTTTTCCTTGGACGCGGCGAGAATGGTCAGGTCGCCATCCTCGTCTCCGACGTAGACCTTCCCGTCCGCCACAAGCGTCGATCCCCACATGTGCGCCTTCATGTCATGGGTCCAGTAGAGCTTGCCGCTCTCGGCGTCGAGGCAATGCACGAACCCCGAGAAATCCCCCACAAACAGCAGCCCCGTCTCCGGATCAATGGACACGGTCGAGATGCTGCGATGAACGCCCTTGTAGCTCCACAGCGTCGCGCCGGAGGTGACGTCGCCCTGCTTGGCGGCGTCGATGCACACGAGATGGCCCACGCCTTCGCCGTGCTCGGGGTCCTGGCCTGTGGCGACGTAGATCCGGTTTTTGTAGAACACCGGAGTGGCGTTCACTTCGCTCGGCCCTTCGGCCAGCGGGTATTTGATGGGCTTGCCGTTCTTCGTCTTGTACTCGGGAGGGTTCATGTCATACTTCCACACCACCGGCAGGACGCTCGTGTCGTCCTTCTTGACGGGCTGGCTGTCGAAGGCGTAGCAGAACCCGTCGCCGCCGCCGAAAAACACCAGCTTCTTGCCTCCCACCACGCCCATGCTCGGGGAGCTCCATTGTCCGTGAAAGATGCGCGATCCGATCTCGGCGGAGTCTTCAGCGCGGAGGGCGCCGGTCTTCTTGTCGAGCGCGATGAAGCTGGGGGAGAGCGGCGAGGGGATGTTGACATGGGTCCAGTCCTGGCCGTTGGAGGTGCAGGCGAACACGAGATCGTTCACGAGGAGCACGGAGCAATTCGACGCGTTGTGCGGGAACACGCCCAGTTGATCCATCATGTCATAGGCCCAGATGATGTCCGCGTCCTTCGGCCCGACGGGCACGGGCGCTTTTCCCGTGTCCTTGACGAAGTACGCCGCTTCGTCGGTGAACGGCCCGTCGTTGCCGTTCGCCTGGCCGTTGATATCGAGGCACAGAACTTCGCATCGACTCGTCACCACATAGACGCGATCGCCTTCCACGGTGGGAGAGGAGAGCAGGCCCAGATTCTCCCAGTCGTTCACCTTGCCGGATTTCAGCTTGGGCACCACGAGCTGCCACAGTAGCTCGCCGGACTTTTCGCTGAAGCACATGAGGATGCTGCGGTCGCCGGTGTGGCGCGGGTCGCGCGGGGACTCATTGTTCGTGCCGACGAAGACCTTGCCCTGCGCGACCGTGACATTGCCGTAGCTCTGCGAGCCGAGCTTCGCCACCCACTTCACGTTCTTGGTCGTGTTGAGATCGATCTCCTCGGTGCCCTTTTTCATCTTTCCCGGCTCGAAGGAGGAGGGGAGTCCCTTGTCGGGCGAGTACATGTTCCTCCCGGGGTCATTGCCTCCCCACTGAGGCCAGTCGATAGCGGACGCGGCAGAGACGCCGCCCAGCGCCGCGAGGAGCGCGACGCGGAGGGGTTTGTGAACCGTGGTGAAGAATCGATTGTGTTTCATGATGAATGAGTGCTGAAAGGGTTGGGACGCGGAGGGCCGATCAGATCAGTTTTGGGTGACTTTGATATTGTCGATGAACACGCGCTTCTCCTGGGGCGAGAAGCCGAAGAGGCCGGGGGACCCATTGGCGTGGGCATGTTTATGGGGGACCTCAATGTTCCAGCCTTCAGGCTCGGGTTCCCCGCGCTTCCAGGCCTTGGCGCGAACCACGCCCGAGCCGTCCGGGGCGACGTCCACGCGGCTCTTCAAGGTGTACCAAATGTTCGGCTGCCAGCGGAAGTTGGGCGCGTCGGTGGCGGCGGGAACTCGGAGTCGTTCCAGGTTGGAGTTGACCTCGAGCTTCTGGTCGTTTCCCTTCATCACGATCAGATACCGCTGGTTCACCAGTCCCACTTCCGACATCTTTCTGCGATCGCCCTCGCTCATCACATCCGCCTGCATGGTGTAATTCTTCATGTCCGGGTCCCCGATGAACACCATCGCGCGCTGGAAGAACTTGTTGTCGATGGTTTTGGTCAGCGATTTGTTGGCGTCCTTCTCGCGCACCTCGAATTTGAACCGGGCGCCGATCCATGGCAGCGGCGGATAGGCGAAAGCCGTGGGAGGCTCCACGATGTTCGTCGTGGTTTCAGAGAGGTTGAAGGCCTCGAAGTTCGCCTCCATGGGAAGGTTGGGCAGCACGCGTCCGCGGAGGTAGCCCTTGAGTTTTCCGAGCGTTCCCTCAAACGCGCCCGCCGAGGGCGTGGGATCGGCCCCGGCGACCAGCTCGGCTTCGCTGTTAAACGCGCCCTTCATTTGCGAACGAACCCGCGCTGTCGGCGGGATATAGTTGGCCCACTGCAGCGATTTCGGATCGATCCCTTCCTGGACGACCAAGCCCTTGGCGTCTAGCGCGCGAACGCGGAAGGTCGCTTTCTGATTGGGATGAAGCAGAACCTCCGAGGGGATGATTTGAAGTTGGGTCGCTGCGCCGGCCTTGGGCCACTCGGGAGCGACCGGGTCAGAAGCCAACCCGGGGTTCGACCCGGGCTTGCCCCAACAGAGAAGCTTGCGGGTTGTTTGAAGATACACCTTGCCGTTATACGCGACCGGCGTCCCGAAGCATCGGCCTTCAACCGAGACTTTCTTGAGGATCTGCCCTTCCTTGTCGCCGGGCTTGATGATGTAGAATCCGCCGCGCGTTCCGGCGTCGGCTTCGCCGGAGGCTTTGCTGTCCGGATCGTCCAGAATAGGAACGTAGAGCTTGCCGTCAGCGAAGAGCGGACAGGCGTTCCGTTGCTCGATGCCGAGCTTCAGCTTCCAGTAAATGGCCCCGGTGTTGGCGTCGATGGAGCAAAGATCCCCTTTTTCGGCCACGACATAGATGCGATCGCCCACGAGGATCGGGGAACTGGTGGAGGTGGAGACGTCCTTGGACCACAGCTCGACCTTGCTCCGTTCCACGACGACGGGCGCATTGGTGGGATGATCCGGCAACACATCGGGAATGCGCATCGCCACCATCTGTCCCAGCTCGTACGGCGTGCCGTAGATGGCGACGATCTTGTCCTCTTTGTGGACGAGCACTGTTGCGTTGATGCCGGCGCGGAAGAGGGGAATGCGCCAGATCGGATCGCCGGTTCTCGCGTTGACGCACACCACGCTGCCGTCGCCCGTGGCCGCGTAGAACACGCGACGTCCCTTGAACCAGCCGAATTGCGGGTGTGAAAACGAATTATCCTTGGGCCTGTCTCCGGGGCTTGAGGCCCACACCAGCTCGCCCGTCTTCTTGTCGAAGGCATAGAATCGGTCGCCCGCCGCGCCCTGCGCGCCCCAGTTGGCCATGATGCCCCGGGTGACCACCAGGTCCCCATCGATCGCCGGAGAGGCGGTGCGGCTGTTGGGGAACGTCAGGCGGCCGAACAGCTCCATCAATGAGTGCTCCCAGACGGGCTTTCCCTCCGGCGTGAACGCCGCGAGAATCCCCTGCGTTCCCTGCATGTAGATGTTGCCCGTCTCAGAATCGATCGTGGGGGACGCCGTCGCATAGCGCAGATAAATCGTGTCGCTCAGGAAGTCATTGTACAGCTTCTCCCACTCCTTTTTTCCCGTCTCCGCGTCGAAACAAGCGATGCCCTCCCGCAGATCCGGGCCGTCTCCCACGTAGCCGTTGATATACAACTTCCCCTGCGCGATCACCGCCGCGGACTGGCCCGGGAAGTCCGCGGACCAAAGCGGATGATCCCCATCGATGGAATCGGGAAGGCCTGTCTCGCGCGACACCCCCGCCTGCTCGGGGCCTCTCCATGAGAGCCAGCCGTGGATTTCGGGCGACGCGGCCGAGGATAACAGTGCGAGAAAAGGAATCGCGGCGAGCGATGTCCGAAGAAGAAGGGCGATTGATTTCATGTGAGCGCAAACGTCGAGGTCGTCGACGCGGGCGATAATACCTATACGTATCAATTGGCTGCAATCTTCAATTTGGAAATCGTTTCTGGGAAGAGTTTCGGTTTTGGGCATTGTCCGCGGGGTGACGGGGCGGATAAAAGAGGGGCGTTGAGCACGACGACGAAGAAACGATCAGCGGACGCGCTGCCTGTGGACGCTCCTGAGCGGCGGCGTTTGCCGCCCTTGCTGCGCCGGGCCTGGTATGGATTGAACCAGGCCTTTCGGAGGAAGGTGGCGCATCTGGGCATCACCCCGGATCAATTCACGGTGATGCGGACATTGAGGGAGTCGGAGGGACTCACGCAGCGCCAGCTGACGCAGCTGATGAGCAGCGATCCCAACACGGTGGCTTCCCTATTGGAGCGGATGGAGACGGCTGGTTTGGTCAAGCGGGCGCCTCACGCCAAGGATCGCCGAGCGCGTCAGGTGGAGCTTCTGCCTGCGGGGCATCGGAAGTACGAGCTGGCGAGGGAGATCGCCGTGACGCTGCAGTCGGAGGTTCTCTTAGTGATTCCGGAACGGGACCGGGAATCGTTTCTGGCGAATCTCGCGGTTGTTGCCGAGGCTTGTCGGCTGGCGGCCAGCCGGACTTCCCCGCATCTCTGATCGTCTGGGTTACGGTTACTGAACCGACGTTTTGGGCTGGGCCACATTCTTCGGCGGCTCGGCCGCGGCCGTTGCCTGGCCTTTGTAGTTTTCTGTGAGCCAGTTTGAGAGCGAGGTCACTTGCTCGGGCGTGAGAGGCCCTCCGTGCTCCTGCGCGAACGCCGGCATGAGGGAGCCTGGTTTCCCGTCCTTGATCCACATCGCCCAGAACTCGAGGTTCGTCGGATGCTTGAGCGTCTTCAAGTCTGGCACCATGGACGCGCGGTGTTCGCCTTCGTGGCAGATGCCGCAGGCGGAGGCGTAGAGCTCTTGTCCCATCTTGCCCTTCGACTTCTCAACATGGCAGGTAGCGCAGTCGCCGCGGAATACCATCTGACGATCCTGCAGCGCGAGCTGCATGTTTTGCGAGCGAGCCATCCGGGCTTCGAACTCGGGGTCGGGCGGGATGTCGACGTTCACGATCAGCGACTTGATGCCCGCGGTGGTGTCCACCGTAACGGTCTTCGCCACCTTGCCGCGCTTTCCGCGGAGATCGACGGTGACATTGATGGGGCCGTTGGTTCCTGGCGCGATATGCCAGGGGGTTTCCGGCATTTTGGCCACGGTGCAACCACAGGACGTTCTTACGGAATTCACGAGGACTTCTTTGTCGCAAACGTTCGTCAGCCAGAAGGTAAAATAGGCGTTCGTGTCCCCCACCTTGGCCTTGTATTCCTTGGTTTCGGCGTCCCATGCGAGGGAAGTGGGCGGGAGGAGCGGGACCGCGTTCAGCGCCTGTATGGGACTCGCGTTGTAGCCCGGCGGCGCCAGAGGGGTGGGGCGATCCGATATCGATGGCTGTGGTCCGAATGGATTCGGGCCGGGAATGCCTCCGACGCCCAGAGGCTGCGCGCCATTGATGGGCCGCGGCTTCAGCGGCGTGGGTCGCGAGGGCGGCACAAGACGGGGCGCGGACGGCTGTTGGGGGGTGGAGACTCCCGGGAGAGGGGGAGGCTGGGGGATTTCGATCTTCTTCGGAGAGGGCTCGTCAGCGGCGAAGCCGTTGAGAGCAAGAATCAGTGCGCCGAAGAAGCTTGCTCGCGAAAGATAAAAGCCTATGCGCAACATGGACGGAAACCTAGGCTTCCCGACCGGCCAATTCCAGAAAAAATAGGCGGAATATTTGCTGTTCCATCCCCTCTCTTTTTGCTAAATGATTCCTCGGTTTCTCCAACGCCTGCATTTTGTATTATGAGACGTTTTTTGTGCCTAGCCGCCGCGACCCTTCTGAGTTCTCCCCATTCTTCACTCGCGACTGTCCTCATTGTGAACACCCCGGACAACCATTCAGGGCCTGAGGACGGACTTCTCAGCCTCAACGAGGCTCTCCAGGCGGCGGCCGATGGGGATACCATCCGCTTTGAGATTCCAGGGCCGGGACCGCATATCCTCCAAACTCCGATGGGCGGCTATCCGTTCATCCGGGTGAATGGGTTGACCCTAGACGGCTATTCCCAGCCCGGCGCGGCCCCCAACTCGCAGCCTTTCTCGGGGACGAACAACGCGGTGATCCAGATCGTGCTCGATTCATCGGGGGACGACACGGCCGACAGCACCTACCCGGATAATCCTGGCCTGACCCTTCGACGCTCCACGCGGATGGTGTTCGCGGATGGATCAGACATCTCCGGTTACGGCGATACCGAGAACGGGATCCTCGCGGTGCTAGGCGCCCAGAACTTCACCGTTCGCGGGATCGGTTTTCTCGGACGGCACACCGAAGGTGAGCAGAGCGACCCTTCGATCTACGCCGTGGCTCTCGCGCGTGGAGCCGCGGGGGCAAAGGTGCAGGGATGTTGGTTCGGTCTCCACCCTGACGGGAAAACCATTGAGGGCTTCCGCGCCGCCGTGACCGGGTTCCGCTTCCGGGGAACAGTGGACGGCGTGGCGGTCGAGCTGTTCAGCTCGGGACTCGTCTTTGGCGTGGATGGCGATGGGATCCAGGATCGCGCTGAGGCCAATATCACCATGGGCATGGAACTGGCCCTTGGGCTGGAGCTTCCCGGGGCGCGGATCTCGGGCAATCGATTTAACGTTTATCCCGACGGACTGACCTTCCTGGACATTCGCGCCTATGCGCTGGAGCACAACCTGGGCTCGATCGAGGTCTTTGAGAATGGTCGATCCAGAGAGAACACCCTCATCGGCACGGATGGCTTGGGGGCCTCGGCGGCGGATCAACGCAACGTCATGGCGCCGGCCCACTACAAGCGGATGTTTGAGTTCTACGGCGGCTCTCCCGCGAATCATGTGGTCATCGCGGGGAATCTCATCGGCGTCGGCGTCGACGGGGAGACCGCTTATCCCTTTGACCCCATTGGCGCCCCGGACCTCATGTCGATCGACAACGCGGGGAGCGTGCGGATTGGTTCCAACGCAGACGGCCAGGGAGACGATCTTGAGCCGAATGTCATCCAGGGGCTGCGCGGCGTCAGGCTCTGTGGGGCTTCCAGCCAGGTGCTGGTGACGGCGCGCGCGAATCGTCTCCGACAAAACGGGTTCTCGGCGTTTCCGTTCGCTCAGAAGGACGGCGGACGTGACTACACGAAGTATTACGCCGACGTTCTGGCCATTGACCTCTCTTCCCCGGATCTCGCCCTTCCGGTCCTGGGCGACGTCACCGACGGCTTTCTCACCGGTTCCGTTCCCGCGCCCAACCGTGACGTCTATCCGTACTCGGTCGTGGACCTTTACCTACTGGATCCAGTCGCGAAGGACGCCGGGCTCAGCGTGCCCGGAGTGTTTCTGGGCTCCTTTGTAGAAGGCTCGACGCAGGATTCCAGCCCGACTCCTGATGAGTTTCGGTTCCCCATCAGCGGATTCAAGATCCCAGACCAGGCCGACATAGTCGCTGTTGTGACGTATTCGAAGTCTTTTGGCCGCTTGGAGGCGGGCGAGTCAGTGACCGGCCCGGCCTCGCTCGCGATCCATCCTCCGGCGTCGGAAGGAGGCTCTTTGCCGCCCACGGCCTTTTCGATCCGGCTCGATGCGGGAGCCGTGGTGTTTTCCTGGAAGAGCGATCCGGGAACCCAGCGCCTGGAAGCGACGGATGATCTGGCCCTGCATCGTTGGCAGCCTGTCTCCGGCGCCGCCGAGTGGGTCGCTGGCGAGTCGAAGATCCGAATCCCTGTGACCGCCGCGCGAGCGTTCTACCGCTTGGTGTCGCCGTGATCCCGAGCGCCGCGTGAATCGCGGGTGGACCCGGTTCGTTGGATTCGCTAGAACCGACGGCATCCTTCATCCACTATGAGCCTAGCTTTCTTTCCTACCAGGGGTCTCGCTGTCCTCGCGATCAGCGTCGCATGCGCTTCCTTGCTGCCGGCCGCTTCCCCCGATGCCGCGCTCTTCGATCCAACCAATCTGGTGGCCTGGTGCATCGTCCCCTTCGACGCGAAGAAGCGCGGGTCCGAGGAGCGAGCGGCCATGCTGGAGCGCTTGGGGATCCGGAGGTTCGCGTATGACTATCGAGCCGAGCACATACCTACCTTCGACTCCGAGGTGGAGGCCCTCCAGCGCCATCATATCGAGCTGCTCGCCTGGTGGTTTCCGACCGAGCTTAACGCCGAGGGGAGGAACATTCTCGACGTCCTGCGACGACATCGGATTCACGCTCAGCTGTGGGTGATGGGGTCGGGGCAGCCAACCCATAGTCCCGAGGAGCAGCAATCCCGCGTCGCCGCCGAGGCTCGGCGCATCCGACCGATCGCGGAGGCCGCGGCTCAGCAAGGGTGTTCGGTGGCGCTCTACAATCACGGGGGATGGTTCGGGGAGCCGGAGAACCAGATCGAAATCATCGGTCGCCTGGGCCTCACGAACGTGGGAATCGTTTACAATCTGCATCACGGGCATGACCATCTGGATCGTTTGCCTGCCCTGATCGCAAAGATGAAACCACACCTCTTTGCCCTCAATCTGAACGGCATGACCCGCGACGGCGAACGCAATGGCCGGAAGATCCTGCCGCTGGGCCAGGGCGATCTGGACCTGCAGGTGCTTCGCATCATCGTCGAGTCCGGATGGCGGGGGCCTGTCGGAGTGCTCAACCACACCGATGAGGATGCCGAGGCGCGGCTGAGCGACAACCTGGAAGGCCTGCGATGGCTGGCGCCGCAACTCGAAGGAAAGCCTCCGGGGCCCGCTCCGAAACCCAAGAGCTGGAAGGCGCCTTAGCGCGCTGGCCTGGCAGTCCGATGCATATCGTGCAGGACCGCGGCGTCGCCTACTCGTGGCGTCTTTCGAATCTCCGACGGAGGATCACCCATCCAGCCGCGTGCTTCCGCCGCGCGCTTTGAAAAAGCTCCGGCAGGCGTCTAGGTCGAAAGGCCTATCCCCGGCGTTGATCGCGCCATTCCCATTTTCCGCACGCTTGATACCCTGCGTCCGCATGTTGAAGAGATGGCAGCTTGGGCTCTGTTTGCTCATGCCCGCGTGGGGAGTGGCCGCAGGCGGTCCTGGGCTCGCCCTTGGGCAGGACAGCTCTGCGCCTGGGTTGTTCGCCGCGGTGGCCGCGGCCGCCTCTCCTGGGGACCCAGCCGACGGGCTGCGTTGGGGCCTTGCTACAGTCACGCTCTTCGGCGCGGCCCTGCTCGCCTGGGCTTGGCGTCAGCGGCGTCAGCGGCGTCAGTTGGCGCGGTTGCGCGCGGCCGAGGCGCGTTCCGGCGCCCTTCTCGAGCACTCTTTCGATGCCACCGTGGTTCTTCATCCGGACGCGACGATCAAATACATGTCGCCGGGCTGGGCGCGGCTGCTGGGGGTGGACATGAACCGTCCTGGATTCATGAACGGGGGCGTCTCCGACCTTATCCATCCGGAAGACCTGCCCCGGATCATCGAGGCGCACAAGCAGGTGCTCGAAGCCCCCGGGAACACATGCCGCGTTCGCGACTACCGCGTCTTCGCGGCGGATGGAACGGTCCGCCATGTCGAGGCCATCGGCCGCAACTGCCTCCATGTGCCCGGAGTCGAGGGGATCGTGGTGAACGTGCATGATGTCACGGAACGGAAGCGCGCCGAGGACGAGCTCCGGCGGTCGGAAGGGCTGACACGGGCCATCAATCGGTTCGCGACGTCGTTCTTGAAACAGGATTCCGAGGACGCGCTGCTTTGGGATCTGGCGAAGGATTGCATCGCCCAACTGGGCTTTGTGGACTGCGTCGTCTACCTCATCGACGCCGAGGCCCGCGTGCTCGTTCAGCGGGCTGCCATCGGCCCCAAGAACCCCGAAGGGATCACCCTGCTGAATCCGCTTCGAATTCCCCTGGGAGAGGGCATCGTGGGAGCGGCGGTGGAACAGAGAACCCCGATCCTCGTCCACGATACGCGACTCGATCCTCGCTACATCGTGGACGACGAGCGTCGGCTCTCCGAGTTGGCCGTTCCCATCATGACCGGCGAGGAGGTCCTGGGCGTGATCGACTCGGAACACCCCGCCATGGGCTTCTTCACCCCCGACCATGTCGGCCTCCTGACTTCCATCGCCTCTCTCTGCGCGAACAGGTTGGTCGCGATGCGGGCGGTTCGGGGCCTGTGGGAGGCCAACGCCCGGCTCGAGGAGCGGGTCGCTGAACGGACGTCCGCGTTGAGCCAGTCCGAGGAGCGCTTCAGCAAAGCCTTTCAGGCGAGCCCCGCGATGCTGAGCATCCTTCGGCTCCCGCGCGGGGAATACCTGGACGTCAACGAGGCCTTTCTGCGCACATTCGGATTCACGCGCGACGAAGTGATCGGAAGGACGGCAACGGCCCTGAACATCGGTCGCTCCGCGGCGGCGGAGGAGACCGCGTGGCGTTCCCTGGAGCGGAGCGGCGAGCCGCTTCGGAACGAGGAGACGCGCTATCGGACTCGCGCGGGCGAGCCCCGCGTCGTGCTCCGCTCCGCGGAGCTCATTCAGTTGGGCGGTGAACGTTGCGCGCTCGCGGTGGAGCAGGACATCACCGAGCGCCAGCGCGTTCAGACCGCGCTCGCGGAGAGCGAAGCGCACACCCGGCTCATCATCGACACTGCCCTGGACGCCGTTGTGACGATGGACGTCCAGGGAGTCATCCGCGGCTGGAATTCCCAGGCCGAGGCGATCTTTGGATGGTCTCGTCGCGAGGTCCTCGGCCGCGATCTCGCGGACACCATCATCCCCCCGCAGCTCCGCGAGGGCCACCGCGCCGGCCTTCGTCGATTCCTCGACACAGGCGAGGGCCCCGTCCTGAATCGACGGATCGAGCTCTCGGCGCTGCACCAGTCGGGACGGGAGTTTCCGGCGGAGTTGACCGTGACCGCTTTGCGAACGGGCGGGGCGTTCATCTTCAGCGCCTTCATCCGCGACATCACCGACCGCCATCTCGCGCAGGAGAACCTGGTTCGCGCCCTGGAGCGCGAGAAGGAGCTCCATCAGCTGAAAAACAGCTTCGTCTCGATGGTCAGCCATGAGTTTCGGACGCCTCTCGAGGTGATCCTGTCCTCGAGCAACATCCTCGACCGCTATCTCGACCGGCTGGCGCCCGAGAAGCGTTCGGCCCAGCTGCGCGCGATCCGAAAGAGCGTTCGGCGCATGAATGACTTGATGGACGAGGTGCTCCTATTGGGCCGCATCGACGCCGGGAAGATGGAATGCCATCCGGTGCCCATGGCCCTGGAGGAGTTCTGTCGGGACCTGATTGTGGAGATTGAAGGCGCGTCGGATAGCCCGGGACGCATCCGCTTCACGAGTCACGCGTTCGGCGCGGAGGCGCACGCCGACGAGACTCTCCTGCAACACATCCTTTCGAATCTGCTGAGCAACGCGCTCAAGTATTCCCCGTCCGACACCCGCGTGGACTTCAGCGTGAGTTGTCGCGGGAACGATGCGGTGTTCCTGATTGTTGATCACGGGCGAGGCATTCCGGAGGCCGATCGGGAAAGGCTCTTCACCGCGTTTCATCGCGCCGGGAACGTGGGGCAAACCCCCGGGACCGGCCTGGGCCTGGTGATCGTGAAGCGCTGCGTGGAGTGTCACGGCGGAACCCTGGAGCTCGAGAGCAAGGAAGGGCAGGGCACGCTCTTCACCGTGGTTCTGCCCATCCTGCGCTCCAGCCCCGCGTGAGTTCGCGGCCAGCGCCGGTCACCAGGCGGGCCTCTCGGGGAGACAGGCGTCAAATTCCTTCGCCAGCTGAGCCTCGTAGACGCCCGCGTAATCGCCGTTGAAGAATCGCTCGAGCCCTTCGTTGAACAATCGCTCCCACGAGGCTTCTTCCTTTCCGGGATTAATGGGGAAGAACAGCGCTCCATTCGCCTTGGCGGCCTTGAAATCGCCAGGAGCGTCGCCAATCATGAGGATCCTGCTCGGGGCGTACTTCCCCTGCGCCGCGAAACAGAGATGCTCCGTCTTGGTGCCCATTTCCTGGCCGGCGATCATCTTCACGAAGCCGTCGAGACGATGCTCCGCCCATTCGCGCTGGAGCGCGTCGGCAGGGGTTTGCGAAATGCACATGGCGTCGGCGCGCTCGTTCAGTTTTTGCAGCGTCTCGCGGACGAGGGGGAACGGCGGGACGCCGTGCACGATGTCCTTCACCGCGCGATTCACCGCGTCGCTCCACACCTTGATGTGGGCGAGGCCCTGGTTGCCCCTCGCGACCTCGGCGTCCAGCGTCGCGTTGCCCAGCTTCGTCTCCCGCTTCATCCAGTCCTCAAGCCCCGCCAGGTCGGGCATTGTCACGCCGCGGGCCTTCACCTGAGTCCGCGCGCCCAGGAGGCCGATGGCCTTGGACAGGGCGGGGAATCGGTTGGCGCCGCGGTCTTTCGAGTACAGATTCACGAACTCCCACACCTCGCGCGCGTATTTGCTCACGGGTTGGAGATGAAAGGACTTGATGAACATCGGGGCGAAGCACTCCTTGTGCTTGATCTCCATGCTGTCGAAGATGCAGCCATCGGAGTCGATGCCAATGAAGAAGTCGCGGGTCGGCTTGAAATCGCGCAAGGCTTGGGCTGGGTCGCTCATGGTTTTTCAGACGGTCGAAATAGTTGTTCTCGGATGACGGTCCAACGAAAAACCCAGTGTTCAGGAAGCGCTCCAAGGCGTCAAGGACTGTGCTGAAAACGGAAGAGCCCGGATGCCTTGCGACACCCGGGCTCCGTTGATTCTCTGTCGAGACCTAAAGTCTCGCGGCCCTTATTGGTAGGTCACCACCAGGACGCCACTGACGACCTCAACGCTCTTGAGGGTCCAGTCGGCGGGGGCTTGGATCTTGAAGAGACGCGTCTGGCCCTCCACAACCGGCACGCTGACTTTCTTGCCGGCGACATCGACCGTGACCTGCGGTTCACCGGTGAAGTCTCCGCCCAGCGTCGAGGATCCACTCACGGACACCGGGCTCAGGTCGACATAGGCCTTGATCGAGTTGGGGTTGCTCGGGTCGTTGATCAAGGTTCGCTCGCCGGTGGAGCGATCCACCGAGAACCACTCCGCATAGCCGTCGCCGCCGCGCTCGTACCAGAGGAAGCGGAACGGGTACAATCCAGGTTGGGTGACAACAAAGTCCACCGTCTCATTGGCCGGGCCTCCGCTATGGCCCGCGATCGCGGCGTTGATGTCCGCGAAGTTCTTGCCTGAGCTGACCTTGTAGCCGTCGTCGCTGACCATGCCGAAACGATAGATGCCGGCGGCAAGCTGGAGATACGCCGTCGCCTCGACCGTGAAGTCGTCCAATCCCGCTCCGCTCACTGCCGGATCGATGCCCGGAACCAGCGCGTTGTCCGGGAAGTAATTCCGAGGCTGCGCCTCGGTCTTCTTGTCGTAGTTGATGACCTGGGTGATGTCGACCACGTCCACGGCGCGTTCTATGGTGGAACCGTCCTTGATCTGATCTTCGGCTCGCACGAGCGAGTTCGCGAGGTTGGAGCCCGAAGGCGCCTGGACGACGTGAACCCTCATGCCGGGAGTGTTCGGAGAGCCGACGCCGCGGTTGGCGGGGTTGAGGCTGAGATAGGAGATCGTAAAGCTCCACGTCGAGCTGATCTCGGTGCCCTGGCTATCCTTGAAGCTCACCTTGGCCGTGTTCAACGCGCCGGACGCCGGCAGCGCCGCGAGGGCGTAAGCCACGGTCGCGCCCTGGGCGGTGGAGGTGATGTTCGGGGTCACCACTTGGCCGTTCAGTTCAAGACGGATCGTGGCCGGATTCACCAAAGTGTCCTTGTTTTGCAGCTCAACAAGAATGCTCGGATCGAAAGTCTCGACCGTGGAGTCGGGAGTGGGACTGATCGAAGCGATCTGCGCGCGCTGGAACTCGATATCGCCCACGCGGACGAACACCATGTAGTTCATGAGGCGGGCGCCGTCTGCGGGATCCGCCGTGATCTGGCGGAGTCGGAGGGTCGTGGGGCCCTGCAGATTCAGCCGGAGCCTGTTCAGGCCTCCGCCGTCCGTGAGAGGAAAGTTCCGGTACTGGAATCCGCTGCGGACGCCCAGGAAGGCGCCGAGGATCTTGGTGGACTGGTCCTCAGCCGACGGGTCGCTGATGACCTGCTCGAGCACGCTGTCGCCTGTGGCGATATTCGCCAAGGCTTCGCGCAGATAGACCTCATACGCGCCAGACGGGAAGTCCCGGGTGTAGTTCATCCACTCACCGGTCGCGACATCGCCGACGTCGTAGTCGTAGACTTGGTTGTCGCTGCCGCCCGCGTCCGCAAACTTGGCGCGGAGGGCGTCCAGAGAGTGGCCCATGCGATCGGAGTCCTGGGGACGATACAGGTTGCTCCCCGTTTGTGGAGTGGGCCGCGTGTCATGGTAATCAATTTCCTTCACCCCAGCCTGATGGCTGTACGAGCCGTCCTGCGGCCCTGTTCCCTCAGACACCACCACGGGGCCGTTGAAGAAACTACCGCCATCGAAGTTGTAGTCCTCGACCTCGACGACGAGATCGTCCTGCGTGAAGGTGTCGAAGTAGAAAGTGCGCGTCACACTGGCGCCGTTGGAATCCGTCGCCTTCAGGACGACCGTGTAGTTCACGTTCGCCGCCAGCTTGTCCGCCAGAGTCGCCGTGCGAACGGGTCCCGCCGCGGTGAGGGTCACTCCATTGGCGACCGTGTAGCTCACGCCGTTCAGCGAGATGCTCACGCCACTGTCCGGCATGTCCTGATCGTCGGTCACTTTGAAGGAAATCGCCGTCGAAGCAGGGAGGAAGTTCGCGAACTCCGCGGGGGCGACATCGGTGATCAAGGGCGCGACATTGTCGGGCAGAGGAGGGGCGAAGACGATGGCGTTGTCGTAGTAGATCTTGTAGGGATTCTCAGGCGCCTTCGAGTCGAAGTCCTCGTAGAGGTAGAGCGTGAAGTAACCCTTTGTGATATACGGCTCCTTGGGGTCATCCTTGCCCGCCACCA
>JACQFQ010000064.1 GCA_016199985.1 Verrucomicrobiota bacterium
GTCACATCACTGATCGTGTTGAGCGTCGGGGGATCATTCGTGGCGATGATCGTCACATTGAAAACCCGCGTGAACAGGTTGTTTGAGGCAGCTCCGTCGTTCACTGTCACGGTCACAGTCGCGCTCCCGTTCGCGTTGGGCGCGGGCGAGAGAGTTAACGTCCCGCTGGTCGAAGGGCTCGTGTAAGTCACCGCCGGGTTGGGCAGCACGCCCGGATTGCTCGACACCGCAGTCACCACCAATGTCTGAACTTCGTTCGCCGCTCCCGACGTGATCCCGCCCAGGTTCACAACGCTTGTCGTGTCCTCCATCATTGTCACGTTGCCGATCGCGTTGAGCGTCGGTGGATCGTTTGTCGCGATCACTGTGACGAGAAACGTATCGCTGACGTTGCCGCCATTCCCATCGTTAACAGAAACGGTGATCAAAGCTCGCCCGCTCAGATTGGGCGATGGAATCAGGGTCACCGTTCTGTTTGATCCGCTACCGAAGAGGGCGATATTGCCGAGCGGCACGAGAGCGGTGTTCGTGGAGGATGCCGTGACACTCAAGTTTCCAGCCGGCGTCTCGAGATCTCCGATAGTAAACGACACTGGGCCGACCGTCTGATCTTCAAAAACCGTCTGATCCGCTATGTCGCTGATCACGGGCGCAGAGTTGACTAACTGCACCGTGAGCGTCGCGGGCAGGCTGGCGACAAGGCCGGCCGGATTCTGCACCAGGACGCTATAGGCGCCTTCATGGGCCTTCTGCGCGCTCGGAATGATGAAGGAGGGGCTGGTTGCATTGAGGATCGCCGCGCCGTTGAGCCTCCACTGATAGGTCAGCGGCGCATCGCCGGAAGCGGTGACGGAGAAAGCGACTGAGGAGCCGGAGGACACAGAACGGTTCGAAGGTTGACTCAGGATATACGGACTGAACGGAAGACAGCCAAGGTCGATGGCTTCGACTCCAAAAGCTGATTCTGCAACCAACGCGAAGGATCCCTCGATGGAGACCGATTGTGCCTGCCCGCGCGCTGGATAATTTCCAATTTCGACCAGCTGATTCTCGCCGCGGTTCGCGTAGACTTTCGTGCCGCTGTAGTTGGCAACCAGAAGTTGCGAACCGTTCAAGGCTAGGTCCGCGATAAATCCGTGGGTGTTCGTGCTTGAAATCAGGCGGAGAGAATTGACATCTCGAATGTCCACCACGTCGAGTTGATCCGGCCCGCTGGCCACAAAGCCCAACCCGCCCGACACCACTACATCCGCCACCGAAACATTCGTTTTATATGCGCTGATGAACCGGGGTTTCAAGGGATTCGAGACATCCCAAACTCTCAAGCCGGCGGTCGTCGCAAGGAAGGCAAGATTGTTAGTGAGCTCAAAGTCATTGATCGTAAGATTCGTCTCGAACTTCGATAGGAGCGCCGGCTCGAATGGATTAGGCAGATCCACGATGCTCACTCCGCTGTACAGGTCCCCCACATAAACCCGATTGTTCATCGCCTTGACGGCCCTGGGATACAAGCCCGTGCGAAGGCTGCTCAGCTTCACCGGGGACTGCGGGTTGGACACATCCATCACATAGAGCCCTTCGTTCTGGGCAGCCAGATACGCGTAGTTGCCGCTCACATCCAGAGCGTACGCTCCTCCAGGGACCGGATACTCCGAGTACAGCCCCAGGGCATCGCGTTTGGTTGCGTTCAGGATTTGGAAGCTTCCAAACGAGTCCGCCACGTATGCGATGTTGCCCCGCAAGAGGGCTTGATTCGCGCTGCCGGCGGTCGGCAGGGTCCGGCTGAATTCCAGGACGGGGCCAACATCGGAGTTGATGAGTTCGATCCCTGCGGGGCCGCCGGCCACATAAACCGCGCCCGCTGAGCCTTGAGTGTTTGGATCGACCCAGGCCCCCAAGCCGGTCCCGTTCGGAATCGGAATCGTCCCGAGCACCGAAAGCTCCTCAGGAACGGCGCTGTCGACCACGAACACTCGGCCATTTCCATCGGCGACATAAGCAGTGCTCCCTATGCGCGCGACTCCCTGAATATCCTGCGACTCCGGGTCCAGCGTATGGATGACGTCTATCCCCAGCGAGACTCCTTCCGCGCGCAGCGTGACCAAGCCTGCGCTCCCGGCGGAGATGTACAGCACGAAATTCTTAAAGTAGAGATCGGTGGCATTGAGAGTCGATGGGAAGAAATCTCCAGGCACAGGAGAACTTGGGGTGAGCATCGAATAGGTCTTCAGCCCGCTAAACCCTCCGTTCGGGTTCTGGTACCACACGTACAAGAAATTGCCAAAGGGCGGGAAGCCGTCGTAAGCGACCAGCTTCGCGCCGGGCTCCGCAATTCGTGCGACCTCTGTGGGCTGGGCGGGGTTCGTCACATCCACGAGCACCACACCCGCATCGCCGGCCGCCACATAGACCAATCCCGGCCAAGCCAACGCGATTGAGCTTCCCTGAGATTGAAGGTCGAACGTGCTTTCAAGGAACGAGGACTCCGGGTGAGCGACATTGATGATGCGGAGGTTCGACCCCTCGAGCGCAAACACTCGCCCGTCCCGCAGAACCAATTCACGGAGGAGTCCATCGGACTTCCACCCTCCGATCGGAACCCCAGGGACGGCGTCCGTTTCCCCTGTCAATTCAACCCGCAATCCGGTGGGTCCCGGGTCGCTCGATTCCCCCGCGCCGTTATTGATGACGAAGGTCAGAGTGTTCAGCCCTGGGATGAAACCCGTAAAAATCTGGAACGGTGTCCAGGTTCCATACTGGCTTGGGTTGGATTGGCCGGTGCTGACGCCATTAATCAGGATGTCCACGCCCCGATTGTCCGTCGCCCAGCGTCCCGAGATTCTTGCTGTGGCTGGATCCCGCCCGGAGAGATTGAAAGTGGTCTGATAATAGAAGTTCGGCGCGCCGTTGGTCTCGTTTGGCCCGACTGTGCTTTTGGCGGGGGCGATCCATGCCGAGTCCGGGCTGTCAGCCAGCCACGGCGGGATGGGAAAGCCGCCTAGGGAAGTGGCGACAAATGGGACGCCCGCTACGGCGCTGGGCGCAACCAGTCGGTAGTGCGGTTCACTATCGTCCTCTCCAAGTCGACCATAGTAATCGCTCACACCGGTGCTAAAAAGACCGGGGATCGGAGCGCGTCCGGTCACCGAGTAGATGCCGAGCCCAGAGTAGCCAAGAGCGACGTAGGCATGCCCCTCATCGGCAACAACGTTGAACGCAGGTCCTCGATAGCCTCCGGGCCAGTTTCCAACCACTCCACAGGTGGCGCCTGACAGCGCGGGACTGGCCACCAGCATGAGAAAGCCGAACACAAGCAGAATGCCTTCAGAGGAAACGAAGACAGCGGCTCCTGTTCTGAGATCAGAATGGCTTCGCTTGGGCGAGATCGAAACGCTCGCAGGAAAGCGCCGCGCGCCCCCGCCGGCGGTCTCGCGAAGACCCTGAAGCACGCTCACCAGCCCAGAGTACACCACTTCTATCAGTGAATGATTTCTCATCACACGCGCTCCAGTTTGAGATTCATGGGTTGCGACGTCCCAGTTTTGCGCTGGGTCGTGGCGGCAACAGTCGCGGGCAGTGCGCCGGATACCCGATCTTCCGGATCGTCCCACCCCGCCGATGAGCGCTCGTTCTGATGAAGAGCTCGGAGCGCGCCCCCCGCGAAACCCCTACGCCGGGATCTCCCCAAAGAAGCGCCCGACGGCTTGAAACGGAGCTTCTCAGGCACGGTGGACGCGCGACGATCATCCCGGCCCGGAGGCTTCAAAGGGGCGCTATCCGAGGAGGCTGTGGGAGACGGAGGTGGCGGAACGACTCTGGCCCGGAAGAAGCCGGTGCGACTCCCCATCGGGATGGAGAGAACAATCGGAGCATTTGAGGCCACGACGGTGATCACGGGCCTCCAGCTTGGCAATGAAAGAGAGTCAGTCGACTCGATGAGATAGCGAATCGTCGCCGCGCCAGTGAGGCGCAGTTCCCAATTGCCCGATGATCCCTGGAGAATGCTCAGGGAGGCAGGTGTCGCAGCGCCGGGACGAATGATAACCTGCGCAACGCGGCTCGTGGCGTCGCCGAACCGATTGCTGACAACCAAAGTGTAGGATCCGCTGTCGGTGAGCGCGGCCGACGAGACCTTCAACTCGGGGGTCCCCGCCCCAATCACCCGATCTCCTGCTCCCAGCGGCGCCCCAGCCCGCCGCCAGTCAAAGGAGAGCGGAGCTTCACCAAGGGCCAAAGCAGACAACGTGAACGTGTCTCCCTCGAGTGCGGACACATCGACGGGTTGAACAGCGAAGGATGGACTTCCGTCGACAACGGTCAGCGTCACCGTGCATTCACTCGCGTTGCCGGAGGCATCCATCGCGCGGATTCGAATCGAGTGCGGTCCCAAACCGACCGCGGCGCCCGCCGGAGGATCCTGACTGATGCTCAGGGACGCGAACGGCGTGCAATTGTCTGTGATCTGGGTCCTGGGGATAAAATCGGGCACCGTCACGGGGATGGAAGCCGTGCTCGTGATAGTGACCGCTTCTGGACAAATGAGGGAGGGCGCGGCTCGTTCGGGAAAAGCAAATCCGCCGGGGTAGCCGTAGGCATCGAACCCCCCGAAGCCATACACGCCTACTCCCAAGGGCACGGCAGCCGAGATGTCGTGAACGCCGGGTTGCACTTCGATGACTCGCGCGAAGAATCCTGGCGAGGAAACGGAGTCGAGGACGAACGTCTTGGAATCCACGGTGACGACGGGAGGACCTTGTGCGTTGGTTGCAATAAGGCTCAGGAAGTTCCGTGTAAACCCGTTTGTCGGACTCCACACCGTGTACGCGCTCGCAAAGGTTTGGCTAGGCGGCACAAGCATCATCAGGGCGTCGGACATTTCCACTCCATCGTAGTCGGAGCTGTTCGCGTATTGCGCCACCAATACGGCCTGACTGGCCGCAATGACCGACGGACGAGTCATGGCAGCCTCAAAGAATTGGCCTCGATCCAGCGCGTAGAGGACCGGAAGCCCGCCGAGCGGGGTCACCGTGACCTGAGTGCCGGCCCTCGCTGCGAGGACTCTCAGACGATCTCCCCCTAATCGCGTCTGGAAAGGTTGGGTGTAAAAACGGGCGCCCCAGGCCGAGGTCGGCGGCAACTGCTCCACAAGATGGTTGCAGGTCCAGACGCTGCTGTCTGGCACAGCGGCGCAACGGTGCCCCCCGAACACGGCCACCGGCCTGTCCGATGTGATCACTGTTCCCGAGAGATCGCCGGGCTTCCCCTGTGCCTGGCGCAGATGATAAGTCTGCCAACGGCTCAAGACCACGGTGCGAGCCGCCTTGGGCCCGTTGCTTCCGTCTGCGGGAAGGACAAATGTCACGGTCGTATTGTCTTCAGAAGCGGCAATCGAGAACTCGCTGCCATTCAAGAACTCAACGCCTTCGTGTGTGTTCCCATAACCCAACACGATATACTCCCGCCCGAGAGCCTCCACGGGCAACGCCAGGAAACCCTCGCTGGACGCGTCGGCGTGGTTCATCCCGACAATCGAGACAGGCTCGGACGCGGTGATATGAACGCCGTTTGTTTGCACACCATCCGAGATCAATCCCGAATCGGTTGAGGCGGGCAGGAGCACGGTGACCGATCTCGCGTTGTCAGGGATGGTGAACGGCAGGCTCAGATTGGGCGACAGCATCTCCACAAGTCCTGACGTCCCTGGCCGCCCCACAATGTTCAGGGCCGCCTGAGGGACCGCTCCGGAATCGGAGAAGTTTCCCGGGAACCCGAGCCAGAACTCCGTCCCCGACGAACTCGGCGCGCAGACGCTGGCCCTGACCGTGACGCTGAACGAGCAGCGACTCACGTTCCCGCTCCTGTCCTGAGCGACGCACAACACCGTCGTGACCCCGATCGGGAACAGATCCCCGGACGCCGGGGTGCAGATAAGGCCCGCTTGAGGATCACAACTGTCAAAAACGCGCACGTCGTAGGAGACCCGTGACCCCTGAGTGCTAGTCGCCACGACAGAGCGATCTGCGGGACAGAACAAAGTCGGCGCTTGCGTGTCGCGCACCGTGACGGTGAACGAACAGTTGGTGGTTTGGCCGAAGCTATCGGCCGCCACGCAGCGCACAAGCGTGTCGCCCATCGGAAACAGTGAGCCCGATGCGGGGCTACAATTCACCAGTGTGGCGCCCGGGCAATCCGTGGAAGCCATGACATCGTACCTCACCTGAGTGCCGCTAGGTCCAAAGCACTCGGCGACGATATTTGTCGGACAGAGGAGAATCGGGCATCGGGGCGCGGTGACTGGGAACTGTCTCTCGGCAACGGCCCCTTCTCGGTCTGCGACCACCACCGTCACAAAGGCATTCCCGAAACGCCCCGCCACTTTTCTCACGGTCACAGTCCTGTTGCTTCCGCTGCCGGACACCGTGATGTTGGCGGCAGGCAGAAGGTTCGTGTCGGAGGAGCGTGCCGCTAGGGAAAGCGATGCCGCAGGGGTTTCAAGATCCCCAACCGTGACGAACACATTCGCGCTCAGGCTTCGTTCGGTGAGCGTCACGCCTCCCACAAGGGAGAGGGTCGGCGGCGTGTTCAGAGTCAGCTTTGCCGTGTCGCTCAATCCTGTGCCGAGCTCGCTCTTCACTTCCACCGAGTAGAATCCGGCATCGGCGGAGGCGCTGTTGGACAGGCTAAAGGTCGACGAAGCCACGGTGTTCGAAATCACCCCATTGGAGGCGATCAGGCCATCCTTCATCCAGGTAAACACGAAGGGGGGAGTGCCGCCAGCGATGACGGAGAAGGTGGCCCTTGTCCCGAGCAGAACCGCCTGCGCCGCGGGTTGAAGCTGGATGACTGGCCCCTCGCAGTCGCCATCGCCCGTATGCAGACCCAATCCACGAAGCCCGGATAGAATGGGCGTGGGCACCAAGGCGTCCGACGCATTCAAGCCTCCCAGCGGAGCGCTCTTGAGGATCATGGAAGAGCCGCGTTGGATGGTTGGATCGACTAAAACCTTAGCCCAAGAGCTGACGGTCCCGCCTCGCGTGGCCCAGACCCTGAGTTGATAGTAAATCGAGTTGCCAGCCAGCGATCCTGGAATGGAAAGCGAGGAGATCCCTGCGGACGCTCCCAGACGACCCGCGCGAGCTCCGGTGCCCAAAGAAACCCTGGATGCAGCCACCACGGTGAGAGAGCCGGCGTCCGGCCCCGCCCAGAGCTCAGCGGCATAAGCGGCGCCGCTCAGCGGCGAGGCGTTGCCGTAGTCAGCGCTTCCGGCAGGAATCCCGTTGGCGGGGTTCCCACAGATGATCCGCGAAGGGTCATCGGAGGACACCCCATAGATCAGCGCCGAGAGCGAGCCGGGAACGAAGTTGTCGAAGTTGAGCGAACCGGTGGTCGCCGCCCCCAACCCGCTGAGCGTCGTCGAAAACCATAGGCAGATCAGCAGCGCCGCATTCCAACCTAACGATCGATATCGCGCAAACAACGCTCTCATAAGCCCCGCCTTTCCAGTCCAAGGCCGTCGATCCAGGACAACGACGCTCCCAACGCGAGGGA
The DNA here is from genome assembly GCA_016199985.1 of Verrucomicrobiota bacterium. Classification (GTDB taxonomy): domain Bacteria; phylum Verrucomicrobiota; class Verrucomicrobiia; order Limisphaerales; family UBA11320; genus UBA11320. Next base: position 7,549 of record JACQFQ010000064.1, read on the forward strand.
GGGCTGGAGTTCAGAAGAGACAGCGGTTGTCGGTAACTCGGGGAGATTCACGACGATCGAGGAAGGTGGAGGACTGCTCACCAGGTTCTTCACTGTCACCGTTGCAAATCCAGAAAATGTGACCGTTGGCCGGCCTGGAACCAAAAGACTTGAGCTGCCGAGCCGGGCGCCCGGCAAGCTTTCCGCATCCAAGATGAGCGTATTCACTCCGCCGCCGCCCGAGAGAGTCAGCGGGAGGAAGTTCGCTGGAGGGACATGAATGTTGAATTGATTGTTTCCTCCCCCGCCCACGAACTTCTCAATCGATTGCCCGAGATAATCCAACGAATTCGAACCCTCCAGAATGAGCCATCCGCCTGCCTGGGCATGATTGTCGACAGTCAGGCCGTGCCCAGCCCGCAGGGCGCTGAAGTCGAGAGTGTCCACTCCTCCCGCGGCCAGTTCCGACATCGAGTCATTTCCCCAACTGTCGTGGAACCCATAGACATCATCTCCTTTGCCTCCCGCCAGGTAGTCATCATCCTTGGATGGGAGTGCTTCGTAGATCGTGACAGTGGCGGAGCCCTTCGGACCTCGAAGCGGGCGTCCGGTCGGGCTTCTGAGTTCCACAGTGAAGGACTCTTCGAACTCGGAAACACCGTCACTCACAATCGGGATCGTGATCGTGGCACGGTCCGCTCCCGCCGCGAAGATTAACGGCTCCCGGTTCAGGCCAATGTAATCGGCGCCCTCGGCAGCGCTTCCAGATTGGGTCACAACAAGCAGAGTGGATTGATCAATGCCCGACGCCCGGACCACGGTCAGAGTGACGCGCCCTGCCCTCTCATCCACTCGGTATGAGGCTTGTTCGAACCGGAAACTGGCCGCGGGGCTGGGCGCCAACACGACGTTGTCAACACGCGCCTCCCCTGCGGAGATCACATCGATTTCCCGTCCGCGCCCGGTCAACGGATCGATTCCGGGATTGGATCCCAGGTCGAAATCAACGGGTGGCGTGAACTCCAACAAGTAGTGGCCTGGGTTCACTTTGCTGAATACATAGCCGCCATCTGTGGCTGTCTCCACTTGCTCCAGGAGGAGCTCCCCGCCTCTGCTGTCCCGATAGAAGAGGGCCACTTTGACCTTGCTCACCCCCAGACCGCTCGAAGAGATGACTCGTCCCGACACAGAGCCCGGCTGAGGCAACTGGGACAGGTCCGGAACCCAGCGATCGCCCGAGAGAATCAGATGAGCGTCATACGCCTGTCCATCGGCGGGAGCAACGGGGCCGATCCAATGTCCGCCATCGATGCGATCGTCGCCGTCTCCGCCAAAGATCCGATCGTCCCCCGCCCCTCCAAAGAGGGTGTCATTGCCGCCTCCGAGCAAAGGTCCACTCTCCAGGATAAGGGAGCCGCGCTGGAAGCCGACGTCCCCGGCGATCACCGCTCGGTCTTCAGCGACCACGCTCTGACGCGCGTTGTGAGTGGTTCCCACGCTCCCCAAAGGCACGCTGCCGGACACCACCTCCACAATCGTGGTCCCCCATCCCACAAGCGCTGTGTAACGCCCATCGCCATTCGTTCGCGCGGTCGCCACTACGCCATCGCTCTGGATCAGCGTCACGATTGCAGCGACCATTGGACGATCCCCCTGAGTCAGATCAAAAACGCCGTCGCCATTGGCATCGTCAAACACTCTGCCGGTCAGAGTCACCTGATCCTCGTCGATGATGTTCAGGACGGCCGACCCAAACCGTCCGGCGATCGGCCGCCCCGAGGGCGAGCGAAGGGTGAGGATCACAGATTCACTCGGTTCAATAAGCGCATCATTGATGACGGCGACGCGGAACGTCTTTTCCGTTTCGCCAGCCGCAAATTCCAGCGCACCGCGCGCCGCCTCATAGTCGACGCCAGGCTTGGCTGTGCCGCTCCCGACTGAATACAGGACGGTTTGCGCGGATCCGCCGGCCGGCCGAACGACCTTGATGGTGGCAAACCCTTCGTTCTCGCGGACGGAGAGTTCCACGGACTCGAAGCCGATTCCAGTCACCGTTCCGCCGGGTACGACGATCACTCCGGGCGAGTCGTTGTTCCTGAGTCCGGCGCCGCGGGAACCATCCACCTGCCCAGGCATGAGCCGGAAGACCGTGGTCTGGCCTGTGCTGGGATCCGCGTCGCTATCGCGGTTGGAATCGACGCCTCGATTCTGGGAGGTGAACGCCGCTCCCGAGGGTAGATCGAACCTAAGATAATAGAGCCCGACCCCCAGGCCTCCGAAGCTGTAGCGACCCGATGAATCCGTGCTTACATTCCGCAACTCGACGTCGTCGGTGTTGCCAGCGACGCCGTCGCGAGCATCCCACAAGTGGACGCGGATATTCGCCCTGCCGGAATCGAGGTCGTTCTGGACTCCATCGTTGTTGAGATCCAGCCACACAAATCCGCTCACCGTGGCGGATCGAATCAAGGCGTAGGCGTCATCGCCGAATAACACATCATCGCCAGATCCACCGTCCAGGAAGTCCGATTCGCTCGAGGGGATGGACTGTCCGGTGGAAACGGGATAGATCTGGTCTCCGAAGAGATAATCATCGCCCCCGCAGCCGAAGAGCCAATCCCGCCCTGATCCTCCAATCAATGTATCGTTGCCCGATCCGGCAAGGCCAGAGACGGAAACCGCTGTGGGATTCACAAGGATCGAGGATGTCAGATCGACCTCATCCCCGATGATCAGATCGCTCTCGTTGCCTCCGTCCAGGTAGTCATCCCCGGCTCCTCCGATCAGAATATCGTTGCCGCCTTGTCCCAACAGGACATCGTTATCCGCGCCGCCATCGAGCCGGTCGGAACCCGCGCCGCCCTGCAGATAATCGGCGCCAGCACCGCCGTAGAGCTCAATCTGCGATCCGCCCTGCGCGGATACGATGTCGTTCCCGGCGTTCCCGTAAACCACCAGCCTCCCGGCCAGTCCCTTCGCGGACGTGAACACATCATCGCCCGCCCCCAAGGAAACCGTCCAGATCTCCCAATCCTGATGTGTGATCGCCCCGGGCAAGCCGAACCCGGTCAGCTGAGCCGCCGTCAGGCTCCCCGTCTGGGGTTTGGAATCCAGCGAGTCGTCGATGAAGACCGAGTCCACACCCTCTCCGCCTTCCAATCTTACGGAAGCGGAGAACGCGCCGAACAGGCCGCCTGGCTGCCCCAAGATGCCTCCCAGCATCACGGTATCGGCGCGCGCGCCCGTGCGAATCGTCGTGGGGCCGCCGACGCCCCGAAGCGCCACGGTATCGGATCCTCCGTTCGTATCAATCTGTGTCGCGCTCGAATGCGTTCCTGAGATCGACACATGGTCATCGCCGGAACCCAATTTCATGAAAAGATTCTCGAACCCTCGATAGCCGATCCCGCCGGCGAGGCCGAACCCGGAGATGCCATCTACGCCCAGCGCGACCGATTGTGGCAGGGAATCCGCGGAATCATCCAGATCCAGCAGATCGTGACCCGCAATGCCGCCGTCCAGGTCGAGCCGGGATGTGATGGCGCTCAAAACGCTGCCTAGGTTTCCGATTGCCGCGCCGAGACGCACGGCATCGTCCCCGATCCCACCGGATACTTTGAGAACGGCCGCGCGGCTGCCTTCGATGCGGATGTCGTCATTGCCAGCGCCCAGAAGCAGCGAGAGGTTCGCTACACCGTTGTATTGAATCGCTTTGGGAAGTCGCGCGCCTCGTATCTCGGTGGCAGTCACGGTCAGAACGAGGGCTGTCGTCTCGGCAATCAGGTTCAGTGACAGATCCGCGCCGTCGGGATCGTCCACCGACAACCCGCCGAGCAAGGCCAGCGTCGAGACTTCGACGCTATCAGCCCCCGCCCCGGTCCTCACAGCGACTTGGGCATACTGCTGACCTGAGATGAGCACTTGATCATTCCCCGCCAGAGAATTGACAACGAGCTCTTCGACCCCGTGGTAGGTGAAGGTCGCGCCCAAGGCTGTCATCACCACTGCGTTCGTCCTCAGGGCGACAGCATCCGACTGCTCGCTGCCCTCGACCATGAGGGAGTCCTGCCCTCCTCCGCCGCTAAAGTCCACATCGGAAAGCAACCCAGACCGCAGCGTCATCGCGTCGTTCCCCAGACCCGCATCACGCACCACGATTCGGGCAATGCCATCAAACTGTTCGACCTGACCGAACATCGCCACCGAGACGGTTTCATTCCCTCGAAGGCCGCTGAGATGCCCGACTTCAAAGATCTCATCCAGGGTCTGTCCCAACCCGGCTCCAGCGCCGCGGCCTGACGCATCGACGCCGACATTGAGGAACAGAGTCGATCCCTCCTGGTGCGCCAGGCCGGCGGGAGGCGCGGTGGAAGAGCCAGTGATATTGACACGTACACGCTGGCCATACTCGACCTTTTTCACTAAGACTCCGTTTTGCCCTGAGAGATCGATGGAGTTGAAGAACCGGTTGGCGCCCACATTGATGTCTCCCGCCACGACGCTGCCCGACGAACTGACTTGCACGCTGCCATTGCTGACAACCACCTTGCTGAGGTTCAGAGCTCCCACGGCAGTGACGCGCAGATCTCCTAGGTTGCCGACGGTCGCGGACAAATCACGGACATCCACCTTCAACTCCGTGGATGATTGTGTGGACACCACGAGTTTGGAGCCCTGGATCAGGGCGTCCTTGGATCCATTGATCGTAGGCGCGGCGATGGAGATGAAGGCTCCGCTGACCACAGGCGAGTAGGCGCTCGGGAGGGTTTCGGCCAACCCCAGTCCGCCCGGCAGGACGGCCGCAGATCCGAACGTGAGCGCATTGCGCGCTTCAAGGGAGGTTTCCGCTCCCACGCCAAGGTTGGTCAACGACCCGGAGGACGTGAAGATGATGTTGCGGCCCTTCAGCGCGATTCCGCTGTTCGTCGTCAACGGAGCATCAATGAATATGTCGCGCTCAACGCTCAGTGCCAGAGGTTGGTCCGAACGCATAACGAACGATCGATCGAGCCTGACGCTCAGGTTCGATCTCGCGCTGAATTTCCCCGCCCCCGCCCTGACCGAGCCAGGTTGGATTCCGATGTTAAATCCGGCGGTAAGGCTCACACTGGCCGATGTCACAATGCTCTGGTTTGAGATCTGGCCAATGTTCTGTTCGGAGTCGGCGGTGATGGTTCCATCGGCCGCTGTTGAAAGGACGCCGAGGAGAACATCTCCGTCGGCGTGAAGCCCGATGTTCTTGGCCTTCACATTCACAGCGGCAAGAGCGCTGACGGCGTCGATCTGGATTGATGCGCCCGACGCCTCGATCTTGGACAAAGAGATGACCTTGCCCGCAACCCCCACATCCTTGATGACCAGCGGAGTGGTTCCCGAATACGTCGACGTGAAAGTGAGCGTCTTGATGTCGGTGTCCAGGTTGAACGCGCCCGCGATATCCACGATGAGAGCATCGGCGATGAACGGTGTTGCGCCGCCGGTCACGCCTCCGTTTCGGCTCCTCAAGGTCGCCGATTTGGCCTGGATGCGAGAGCCTCGGAGATCGATGTCCAGGTTGGCGATGAGTTGAAGGTTCTGCGAAGCGAGAAGACGGGATCCCACCCGCAACACGCCTCCCACCTCAATGATCACATTCGCCGCAAAGATCGCTGTTTTCGCGTCGAGGTTCTCCACACCCCCAGCGGCAAAGAATCGGGCGGTTCCGTTGAGCTTCAGGGTCACACCGCTCCCGACATGGATATGCCCGGACCCGGCCGCAGCGACTCCCTCCCTGGCCACAGGATCGAGACGCTGACGCTCCCCCGCCTGAGTGACGAAATAGAACTCACCGAGCGCGTCAGGCACCGTCTGAACTTCCTGATTCTTGTAGCTCTGCGGATTCTCATACTGCACCTCCTTCGATGCGAGAGGAGTGAAGACAGGACGCAGTCCCATCACGTAAACAACGATCTTCGTTCCCTCCGGGGGTAGAGGCAGCAAGGCGCCCGCCGTCGCGGGAATGCGAAGAATGAGAGGATCGGCATTCGCAACATTCGTCTTCTGAAAGTGGAGGGATGGGGTAAAGCTTGCCCTCTTCTTCTGGGTCTCAACCGCCTGATCGATTCCGGTGGAAAGCTGGGACTGGATCAGTTGAGTCAGGGATACAAGGCTGCCATCGGCGAGCTTCACCTTCTGACCCTGCTGCCCATCCGAATCGTCAGCAAGGAGAGTCACATTGATCTCCGCGACCAGCGCCATATCCTTCACCACGTCATGACGAACGCTCCCCAGCTTCCCATCGGGCAGAATCCGAAGCTCGGTGCGCTCCTGCGTAGTCTGGCCGTAGACCACCCTGGTTGTGAGCGCCGCCTCGAAGGCATACTTCCCCGGTTCCAGCCCGCCAAACCAGCGGTAGAAAGTGTCGTCACTGGGATTCTTCGGCGCATTCTCGTCCTTGGGCGTGCCATTGGGGCTCCGATATATGAGCTCCTGAGTCACGACATTCTTGTAAACGAACAAACCCTGGTTGTGAACATTCGCCACGTCGACCCGGATGTGATCCCCCGGAAGAGCCGGAGCCACCGCCGCGGTGGAGGCCTCCGCCAGACTGAGCCCCGAGCTATTCTGGAGCCCCAGAGCCTCGATTGTGACGTCCTGTAGCTGGTTCGGGCTTTCCGCAATCCTCTTCTCAAGATCGGCGATGGTCTTTGTCAAAACCTCAAGCTTCGCACGCTGGGCCTTCACCGCATCGGCATCCAGCGCCAAAGAGCCGCGAGCCGCGTTCAGCAAGGCGTCCTGCGAAACTGTGCGACCGTTCATCAAAACATCCTGAGCGGTTCGCAGGACGTCGGCCTGAGCGAGTTGGAGGCTCGTCTGGTCATTCACGAGCGTTTTCACTTCGTTGCCTTTCTGAAGGAGGATCCCATCCAATTGAGTCCGCAGCCCCTTCTCCTTCGTGTCGAGATTTCCGATATCGAGCACGTAGGAGTTCACATGGGCGTTGAGCAGATCCATCTCTGTGCGCAATCCGGACGCTGTGATCTCCAGCCCGGTCTTCTTCTGAGACAGGTCGATGACGATGCCGCCTGTCTGGTTGATTTGAACCTGAACGGCCGCCCGGTCGTTCAGGAGTTTGGCGTAGGAAGGATCCGCAGGAGGCGTGGCCGCGATCTTCGCATCCAGGGCGATCTTCGTCGCATTCAAGCCGTCCAGAAGCGACCGGTTCGTGGTAAGGTCGCGCAACACAGGCGCCAGAGTCCCTTCGTCCGCGGCGACCTGGGCCGCCAGTCCTGATTCCACCAAATGCAGCTTTCCGAGCTCACGATCGATCAGTGATGTTTCAGTGGAGAGCTTGAACATGGCTGTCTTCAACTCATCATCGGTGAACGTCGACAAAAGCCCCGCTGAGTAATTGGTGTTCGTTTCACCGATCTCCGGCACGCTGTTGTCCGTCACCTTGCCGGAGAAGGAGGGACGTTTGGCGATCTCCTGTTGGATTTGAACGGAAGTGCCGAGCAGCGCCGATTGCCGCAGGTTGTCCGAGCCAATCACGTTCTGAACCAAGCCCAGGCCCGTCGATGGCAACCCGCTCAGCACGAGCGCGCCGCTCGCGAGCTGCAAGATTTGGGGGGTGATCAGGCTAGGTTGGCCCTTGCCCTGAATGATGACGAACTGTTCGTTCTTCGCCGCCAGATCGATCTCAGCGCTCTTGAGAAGACCGCCGATGCGCAGCCGATCCAGAACGATCTGTCCGAACTCTGGGAAATCATCCATCGTGTTCGGAAGCAGGGCCTGCTTTGTCGCGAGTTGCACAACCGCCGTGGTCTGGACGTCCAGCTGAGCCCGCTGGAGCTGGAAGGGCAGCGTCACGAGCTCCTGGAGCCTCTGTCCGTCCATGAAATTGAGGGCGTCTTCGACGCCCTTCGTTCTGCCAGCAAGCGCCTGATCCAGCCTCGAGATGCTCTCATGGACGTTCAGTTGCCGTTCCAGGGTTGAAACCAACTCGCCCAGGAGCAGGTTGCGGTTGGAGGCATCGGAGGTCACAACGCTCAGACCCGCTAGGCCGGAGTTGTTTCCTATCAGGTTCACGTTCTGCTTGGACCGGATCGTCAGGGACTTGAGAGAATTCAAGGCGCCGCCCACAGTGACGGTGCGGCCGGAATCGATCGAGAGGCTCCCCACATCCAGGCGAACGGCCGCGCCCGCAGTCGTCAGGACCCCTCCGGCTTTCACGCTGAAGCCGCCGACCGATCGGATGTGGCTCGAGAGAGTCACATCTTGAAGCGCATCAAGGCTAAGATTCCCTTCCACCGACACGGCGTTCCCGGCCCCCGACGCGCCGGGCATCACGACGATGCTGCCTTTGGACGATTTCAGCTGGGTGCTTCCGGTCGAGGTCAGCCCGTTGATCAAAACACTGTTCTCTCCCAACAGTTGCAGATCGCCCGTGATCGACACCTGCTTGAAGACCGTCCCCGAATCTGCTTCCGCTCCGCCGAGGACGGTGGAGATGTCGTTGGCCATCAAACCAACGCCGGCGCCCCGGGCGGAAATGTTTGTGAACTCATGCACCGCCGTTCGCAGGCCGGTTATGCGGGTCCCGGCATCAAGGGAAACGAGTCCTCCCACGAGATTTGCCAACCCTCCGCTGGCATTAGCTCCATCGATTCCGGTCCCGGCCTTGATACTGACGCTGGCCCAGGCAGTGAAGGGGCTCTGAGTCTGAACCAAGGACAGAAGGACGCCCGCGAGATCCCCACCGAACGGGTTCTTGCCCACGTTCTCCGGAGAACCCGTATCGGGCGGAGTGAATTTCACGTCGAAGAAGTTCGCCAACGCTTGGGCCAGCAGGATCGCATCGGCCCGTTGCATGATGTCTCGCCATTTCTTGGAAACGTCCGAGGCAAATCCGCTCGCGACAATCTCGCCGAATGCCTGCGCCTGGGCCATTTCCAAGCGAATCACCCGATCCTTGGAAAGCTCCCGCGAAAAGGCGTCCTGAAGCAGGAGGGAGTTCAGCCTCGCCAATTCGTCTCCTCGTGGCTTATTCCCTAGCAATTCACTCGTGACAGGGGAGAGCTTAACGTCGGCGAAGCGTTTCGAATCGTAGATCACAGGGCCGGAGAGGATGCCATCCAGGTCCTTTGACAGCGCCGATTGGAGTGGAGCCAATTCATCGCTGGATCCCGTATAGCTACGCAGATCCGTTGTTGTAGTATCTGAGAGGCTCTTCGCCAGCCATTTGTCCACCTCCCGGATCGGGTGTTGCATCCGGGTAACGAAGGAGTCGAAGTCAGTGAACGCGACACTCAGGAATTGAGCCGAGATGAGGGGCGACGTGGGGAGGAGCGGGACCTTCGCCAGGACATCATTCAACATTTGGAGGCGAATCTGCTGTGCCTCTTCCGCGTTGCGGGCGAAAAGGCCTCCAGAAATGAAGCCGATGAGGACCTGCCCGGGACTGCTCAGCGTGATCAGATTGGGCTGTCCCAGAGCCGCGCTGATCGTCGAGCCTGCAGTTCCCGAGCCAGGGCCTCGATTCCAGTCCTGGGTCAGGATCACCTTCAACGCATCGAGATCGCCGGTGGTCGCGATATCGATGTTTCCATTCAGCACTTCGACATCCTCAAGAGTGAGGAGCGGGTTCGTTGCCGGGGCGCCGGTGGGCCCGCGGTTTTGGAGAGTCAGCGATCCATCCGCTATCAATCTCACGATGAGGGAATGGATGGATGTGGAGAACGCGGAAGCGTGCCCCGATGGATCCACAGTCGCCACAGCCCCCGCGGCTTGCACATTCAGCTGATCCGACTCGATGGATCCGCCCGGTTTCATGGAAACGCCCCCAGTGCTCCGCAGCAGGACATCCGACTTGCCAACCGCGAAGATCCGGTTCACCCAGATTGCTGTGCTGGATCCAGACTTCGGAATGGCCAAGCTCTCGATGCTGATATCGTTGGCATCGTCGCCGCCGACACTGTCCGCCTCCACGACAGTGACGACGCCCCGTGCGATCACCGAGATGGAACCGGCGGCGGCTTTGAGCAGTTTCAAGCGCACATCTCCGTCGACCTCGATATCAATGTTCCCTTGGCCCGTCGCCTCCGCGCTGATTTCCAAGGCCGTGAGGGTCTTGACCCAGATCTTACCCAGCGCTGTCACGGAGAGGGAGCTCGCAGGCCGCACGACGGCCGGGACGCCGACAGCCGGGCTGGAGATACCACCGTTCAAATGCCCATCGGTCAGGCTGACGGTCCCGTTGGGGGACAGGAGCTCGACGGAGTCGGAAAGAATCTCGGCGCGATACAGATCCAGGCCAGCCGACGAGTTGGATTGGATGCGGATGTGTCCGGAAGAGTCCGTTGTGACGAAGAACCCCGCGTTGTCGACCGCGCCATCCTCCGCAGCGGGCTTCGGTCCATCCCAGCTGCGCACCGCTCCGTCCGCCACGACGTCAATCCAGCTCGCGGCGCGGATGAGATTCGTCACCACCACATCCTTGCCCGCGCACAACGCCACGGCGCCCATGGACTGCAAGGCGCCTCCGATGAGCACATTGCCGTTTTTAGCCTGGATGAGAATCCCCGCCACGGCGGGACATTCGGGCCCGAGTGAGAGGGGTTGTGATTCCGTGGAGGATGCTGTCAGCACGGATGTCGCGCCCAGCAGGACGCTGCCTGCGTCGGCGATGATGCTGATGGTTTTGGCCTCCATGCGGATGGCATCGGAGAGCTGCGGATGGGCGGGTTGAGGCCCACCCACGGCGACATCGCCCTGGGAGGCCTGGATTGAAATGGAGGCGTCGGCCCGCAAATTCGCTTTCACCTCGATCCCGCTCGCTCCCTGGATTCTGATCGCTCCCGAAGCGGTGATGGAATCGAGATTATAAACACCGAGGTCAGCAGGTTCGTTGTTGCGAGACGCCTGGGTCGTGGATCGCTGTTGCTCAGAGTAGACGGGCTCGTAGGTCCAATCGGTGAACTGCTCCATCTTGATCACCGGCACCATTGCGGCCACGGTCTCGTAGCGCGGACGTTTGTCGTAGATGTCATGCGCCTGAGTGAAGGCCAGATATGTGATGTCGGTGCGAACGTCCTTGATATCATTCCACGCCGTCCGCATGCGGTATACGTCGTCATGGCGTGTAAAATCTTCCGAGGAATCGTATTGATTGATGGAGTCGTCCGCTTTGAAGGGTCCGAGCCATTGGGCCTTGAACTCGATGATCGCCTGCTGCAAACGAGTCACAGCAGGGAGATCGTTCCATTTCCCCGTAGCGCCGTACATCTCCAGGAAGTCCTCACCACGACGGTCCGTACCCCTTCTATCGTTCGGCTCCAAGGGCGCTCCGTTGTCCTGTTGCTTAAAGTTTTCATAGTCATTTTGGAGTCCCGGGATGCCCAGTGCCAGAACCCCATCAGCCCAGTGTACATACCAAGCAACCTCGGATGTGCCGTCGGGCCCATGCTTCACCGGATAATCGGAAACCGGAGAGCCACCGATCCACGCATCGGCGCCGCCAGATGCGAGTTTGGCAGCCTCGTTATCGTCCGCTGAATGGATCGAAGCAAGCTGCCAGGTTGCTTCCGGAAATCCCTCCATTGTCAACTTGCCTGCCGAAAGCTCTTTCGTGATTTCTTCAAAAGTAAAACCAATCGGGTACTTAGGAATGTACGCATTAGCACCGCCCGGAACCGGGAACTTAAAATCGGCCGCATTGATCACTCGAAATGCCTTGCCATAGTAACGGTAATACTCGCCCACCCCGCTCACAGATCTCTGCGCACTGCTCAGAAAATCGAGACTGTCCGCAGTGGCCACCACAGGCCGCTTGTCGGTGGAGGTTGGATCGAACTGGCCGAGGACCGGCAGTCCGTTCTTGTCCTCGCCCAGAGCCCAGTTGCCCCCAACGAGAACGGCGCCTGGGTATTGCTGTGCTTGGGATGCTGAGACCAGCGTGTCCTGCTCCTTGGTGTTCCCCGGCCGGCTCAGATGGTACTCCTTCGATTGGTCACTCTTTACCGTCTCATAGATGAAACTTCCATCGGGGTTGACCGCCACGATCACTCCTGGCTGGGTTAACTCCCAATCTGGGACCTTGGTTATAGGCGCCCAAGGAGCCAGCACCGAACGATCAACGGTCACGTCCTTAGTGATGATCGGCTTACTGCCGCTCCCGGCCCCGCCCACCGCCGCCAGCAGATCGGCCACAGTCACGGCGGCCGCCCCGCCGCCGGATTGCCCAGTGGATGAGGCGCCGCCGAGCCCATTTGCGATGCTGGCGAGGATTGTCGACACCCGCGCATCCGATGAATTCACGCGCCCCAAGTACGGCAGTTCAATCGAGTTCACTGAACGATCATCATTGATGCTGTATTGCGTGAAGGAAGTTCCCGGCTTCAAAGTGACCAGCCAGCGGGCTGGGCTATTGTCAGTGTCGACCTTCCTCCATACGTCGCCTGATTTGGGATTCGTGGGCTCAGGCGCCGTGGTCCAGGTGGACCACTCCTGGGTGTAATCCAAATCGGCGACGTTCCGACGCTGACCGACCGTTTCATCGTGGGTAAACACATCACCCACGTATTGCAGCTTCTTCGTATCTGGGGGCGAATCCTTTGGATCGCCGCCCAATGTGGTGACGGCATACTTTGTCCACCACGCCTCAGGCGCTCTCACCGTGATATCCGTTCCATCGTCCAGTTTGTAAGCGTGTGTTGTGCGAGTGTCCGAGAGACTGCCTGGCTCCCAGATGTTCCGGGTTGGGATCCCCTCGATGTTCCTGTTTACAAACCCTCGTCCTTGATTGATGGAATAGATCTTATCGTACTTGAGGTCTGCGAGGATCCTCTCAGCCCGCGCGATGGGACTGGCGATGTAGTGGGTGTTTCCTGGCGTAGGGTCTGAATACCTAGCGTCGTAGTCAACACCCGCGATGAAGACGAGTTTTCTGCGCTCGTTGGCCAGTTCGTTCGAGTTGAGGCGGTCATTCCAGCCAGGCGCCTTAAGGTTTTCCGGAGGCTCGAAGTTGAGCCAGGCAAGCTCGCGGTTGTTGATCGTGACGGGTTTGCCTGCGGCGTCCAGAGTTTGGATCATCACATCGTCGGCGAAACCATCGGGAGTCCCGGTGCTGGAACCGTTGACCGGAAGCCCATCGCCCACATAGCGCTTGCTCGCGTTACCCGGAAGGTATTGGCCCACCTGAATCAGGCTCGCGGTCGTGGCGGGAGCAAACCCCTCGAACCAAAAGTCGAAATAGTACTTCGTATTCTCGTAGGAACGGACCTCGGCCGAGGTCTTGGATTGAGCCGCGGAGAAATGAGGCGCGGTGGCATGGAACACGGAATCGATGAAGAGCCCAGGCACGAATTTCGTGATACCCCCCTCCGTGATCTCCACGCCGTCAAATGCGCCCGATTGCCCAGGCCCTAGGATATCCTCAAAACTGATATTCAGGGCGGCGCCCGGTCGCGCCGCGCCGAGGTTGATCTGGCTATCCGGATCGTAGAAGGACAAGCCCGCCCCTCGAATAATGTTCACACCGCTTGCCACCAAGTCGCTCCGGAGCTTCCCATCGACGAGCTTCACGGCATTCGACCCGTCGATCGCCACGGGCCTGGTGACCTTCGCGGGGCCTACATACCGGAAGCTGTCCAAGAACTCCGCGTCGAAAAGCTTGGTGTAGTGTGTGTATGCCAGAATGGCGTCCTCGCGCTCGCTATCCGTGAGGTCGTTCCAGGACACCGGCTTGGACGGATTCACATGGACATCACCGAGCATCGTCACGATCTCTGCGAAGGGGATGGCAGTGTATGGGGTGCTGTTCTTGCCGTCCGCGGTGAGAAGATACAGCACCGGGCTCAAAGTCCCCGTGAGCGCTCTCGCCTGCTCCGAGTAAGTCTTGCGCCCTTGCGCGAACGTCGAGTTTCCAGAGACGTCGAGCTTGGAGTAATTGATAACCTGATCGAACACGGCGCGCAGAGCCGGCGGCACAGGGATGACAGTGGGACTAACGCTGAGGTCGATATAGTAGAGCAGATCGCTGGCCCCGGGCTTCCCCGTCCAGGTCAGGTCGGAAATGTTGTAGTCCAATCCCTCGACGAAGTACTCGCGGAAGGCTGGATACTGCGCCGTGGGCTTGTCATTCCAGTAGCCATCCTGCACCAACCGCACTTCCATGGTTCCGAACTCACTGCCCACAGGCACGGTGTCGAAGGCGACGGGCTCCGTGGTGATCGTGGGCACCATATGAACGACGGGGCGAAGAACGAATCCCGCCGCCACACGCCGGTAGCCGACCAACACCGGGACGCTCGTGAGCTCCGCGCTGAGAACGGGGGGAGCAAACTGCAGGTTCTCCTTGGCGGCAGGATCGTAGGCAAAAAGCGTGATCGGGCCCGCTGCGTTCAGTGCGACGTCGCCCTTGATCGGCGGCGGCGTCACATCGCCCTTGACCGGCTTTCTATAACCCGCCGCCACACGACCCTTCGCCGACACCTGGATCCCCCCATGGGGGTCCTTGTTGCCCGCCTTGAGTATCGCGTCTCCAGCGGCGAGAACCTCTCCGCGAACACGGATATTGGCATCGGCCGAAAGATTCACTGAGTACCTGTCGTTCTCTCCGGCGACCCCAGGCTTATAATCATCCGCAACCTCGGCGGCAACGGTTCCAAAAACCCCGATCTCGCGCGCCCGGATCGTAACCTTGCCCACCGCCGCCACAAGCGCTCGGAAGTAATAGAGCTCGCTCCGGGCGATGTAGACCACGCCGTCATCATCGGTTCCAAACGCGCCTGTTGCTGTGGCCGTGAGCGTCACGCTGGAACCCGCGTCCCTCGACTGAATGACGCTCTCATCCATCGCATAAATGTTGCGGGCTGAGATGGAGATCCTGGTTCGCGCGTTCACAAGGGCGTCGGTGCTGAGGCGCACGGACTGGCTTGTCGTCACGGTGATCTCCGCAACGTTGACCAGCGGGTTGCCCTTCGCGTCCGGGTTCAACGCTCCCGCGTCCGGATACACCCTTCCAATCATTCCCTGAATTTCGATGTCCTGGGCGCCCTGGATTGCAATGCTCCCGGTCCTGCTGTCGACCACGCCCCCGCTCCGGCGGTAGGGCAAGGATAGAAAGATCTTTTGTGCGCTCACGGGCTTCGTCAACTGGACCGCATTGCCCTGATGCGTCACAGGGCCTCCTTGAACAGGGAGCTCCAGCGCGAGCGGATCAGCCACCTCCACACGCGCTCCGACGATCGCGGCGTCCGTCACGATCTGCGAAGAGCTCAAAACGAGGTTTCCATCCAACGTGATGAAATCCCCTCGCTCGTTGATCAGGCGTCCTTGAGAGTCGATTAGGCGCAGCTGCGTGCTGAGCAGGTTGCCTGACGAGTCGGCGCGATAAAGCTTGCCCAACGCTGAGATCGAAGGCACAGGCCGAGCCTTGTCATCCAGGAGTCGTTTGACACCCGACTCGTCTTTCGCGAGCGAGTAAATCTTTCCAGCGCTGTCGACGACGGAGAGAACTCGCCCAACGCCGTTCAGGAGAGCCGCCAGCCCGAGATCCTTTCGATCCACGAGCGGCAGGGACTCGTTGAGAACTCCCGCCGCGCTGAGAAGCTTGCCGTCGCTATTGATCCGATAGCCATCCGAGCTGATGGCATTCCCGTTCGCATCGATCAAGTGGCCTCCGATATCCACACGATCTCCGGCGGCATTGATCCTGACCGCATTGTTTGCGCCGCTGGAGAGAAAGTTTCCGTATTGATCCAAACGGTATCCGCGGGAGTCGACGTAATCGACATCGTCCGTGCCATCCACATCGCCGCCTGATTTATCGGAATCAGCAATGATCCACCGGCCGTTCGAACCGACGACGAGGCCCGCTGAGTCGAGGTAGCGCCCGGACGCGTCCACCAGGAACCAGTTCTTCGTGGTCGGATCCTGGACGAGTTTATTCCCGGAGCGATCGACGAACAGCGGCCGATTCTGGTCGTCTTTCATCTGAACCTGGTGGTCTCCGTCCCAGGCCAGGAACACCGGCCCCGCGCCGAGCACCGGATTTCCAAGCGCATCTTGTATTCTTGCCCAGCCTCCGGGCTCCGAGAGGGCGGCAAACACCTGTCCTGCCGGATCGGTCGCCAGGAGGAAGCCCGCCTCATTGATCAGGCGGTTTTGCATATCCACGATGAATGATCGTCGCCCCAAGGAGATAGGATTTCCCGATGCGTCCTTCCCGATCACATTGGCCTCTCTTGTGAGAGTCTGGAACTGGAGTCGATCGACGAGCACGCTCATGGAGGCTGTGATTCGCGCGGAGAGATCGGCTCCCGTGAGCGGCAGGCCGATCTCGGAGGTGTTGCTGGATGACGCGGCTTCCAATCGGAACATCCCCGACGAACGAAACACGAGTTGGTCGGAGGAATCCATCAACTCCACGCGCAGGATCTCCTGCGCGTGCAGCCCCGTCGGGATGAACGAGTTTGTGACCACCGCATCCCGGATGGCTTTCCGGATATTCTCGAGGAGATCATAGGCGGTGTGATTTCCGGCCGTCGCGGCGGCCGCCACGACAACCTTCGCCCTCACATTCAGCCCGACTCCCTCCAGCACGAATGAGAGCGCAACGTCCTTCTTCAGCTTTCCATCAGCAGGTAGGACAGCATCCGCGAGCAGAACCTCCGCCGGCGGCAGCAGTTGGTACTCTTGTCGCCCCCCTTGCAGCGCCACATTTCCGCCGGCCTGGATGTTGCCGCCAATTCGCAACAACCCCGTTCCCGAGTCAAGGGAGACCTCCCCATTCGAGCTGATCAGACCCAGGATCTGAAGGCCATGTCCTGAGGTCACGGTGATGCGCGTACGGTCGCTCGGAACGCCCGCGGGACCCTCACTCCCGGAATCCGAGTCCACTCGTCCATCGGCGCGGCTCGCAAGGGTGCTCCCCGCCGCCAGGATGAACATCTCCGCATTTCCCCCTTTGGCCGTTATTTCAATGCCACCCGTTGCGCGAACGATCCCCCGCCCGGCCGGCGCGCTCCCCGACACCGTTTCCCCGATCTCAACCATCTCCCGAGCCACGATCCTCACAATCGAGTTCGCCCCCTGCAACAAGACAGCCTGAGGATCCTCGCCCAAGTTGGCGCGGCCATGGATGGAGCCAGCGTACACCAAGCCCAGCAGATTCACATAGTCGGCCTGCAACGAAACGACGCCATTGTCGAGGCGACTGTAAATCTGGCTATTCTGGGTGATGTCTATGCCGCGCCCGGCGCCCGACGCAATCAGGGTCACCGAACCCGCTGACGTGAGGTTCGCAATGAGTGGATTATTCTCCGCATCCAATCCTCCCAGAGTCAGGGATGTGGCCAGGATGCGCAAATCCCGAAGATCTCCCGCGACACTGGACTTGAACTGTCGCTTTCCGGCGATTCTGTCGAAAGTTTCCAGCCCTCCAGCTTCGATAGAGCCGGTGATGGACAGATCGTTGGGCGTCGCGATCAGGACGGAGCCCATCGCGTCCAGATCCCCCGCAACGCGCAGGGCGGCTCCAACGATGACGACATCGAAGTTCTCCTCCTTCGGGCTGGCGTCCTTGGGGACTGAGGGCGCTGTCGCCGCAGTGTTCTTGATAACACCGTCCATCCAAACCGAGGGCGCAGAAAGCACGATGCGACCCGCGCCCTCGATCCAGCCGCTTCCGTGGGTCACGCTGATGGTTCGCTGGGCGTGGATCAGAACGTCTCCGCGGTTCGGGAGGTCCCCGCTGTGCTGCAAGGACCCGATCGGCCCATCCACGATGACGTCGCCGTCCGCGCCGAGGGCATCGAGCGTAATCTGCTGCTTCGCTCCGGCAGCGGCCCCCACGCCACTCAGCAAGCCGGAAGGCGTGATGACGAGCGGCCCATCGTGATTCCCCCGGGTGACAAGATGGATGTTCCGGCTGGCCGTGATATGCCCGCTGATCGTGAGCCCTTTGTCCGAACTCACGTTCACATCGCCCTGACTGCCCCCCGCCACAAGATCTCCCTTCAGGACGGCGGCTTCCGTCAAATCCAGGGTGATGGACCCATCGATCGTCTCGAGATAGCCAGACCAATCCAAATCGAGCGCTCGTCGACCGCCGCTCAGCTTGATTTGCTGATTCGAGAGGATCGCGCCACCGATGTAGAACTTCGCGTTCGGGTCTGTGGAACTGAGCTCCACAGAAGAGCGAGGCGCAGGGGCAAGAATGTTGAAGGGGCGTGTGGACCGCAAATCCTTCCCATCGGCGATGTCTTGAAACCCAAGCCACTCCGCGTTGAGCGACCGCAGGCCCGCCACCGCCTTCGGCGCTCCCTGCGCCGTGGAAGGCATCGTCGCAAACATCCGGATTTGATACTGGCTGGTCAGCGACAGTCGCAAGGATCCCACTTGCAGCTTCACTTTGATCAACGGGTCGGGGATCAAGCCGGTTGTGATGGGATCGTCCGCAAAGTCGAGGGTCTCGCCGCCGAGGCTCTGCTTCATCATTTTTTCGCCGCCCTTGGGGGCCAACTCTCTGGCGTAAGCGCTCTCAAGCAACTGGCGATTGAGACGCGCCAACTCCTCCCCTTCGAGTTTGAGATTGAGGAGCCGTGTTGTTTCAACACCCAAGGAGATTCCGGCGAAGATTTGGGTGTCATAGATTAAGGGACCCGACAGGATCGCGTTGAGGTCCTTGCGCAGACCTGACTGAACGCGCTCCACTTCGGCGGGGCCGCCCTTGAAGGTCTGCAACACGGCCCTTGTGTCGTCAGAAAGCTTGCTCACAAGCCAGCTGTCGATCGGCGCCGCTCCCAGCTTCAGCTTGTTGGCAAGGGAGGTCACATCGATCAAGTCCTCCAATCTGAACGCCGCCAGGCCGCCCTTCTCGTCGAGGTAGAACCACTGGGTGGTGTTCAGCGCCCGCTGGACATCGTCCCGCAGATCCGCGATGTCCGCGTTATCAGCGGTCGCCGCCTGCGGGATGGACACATGGCCGTAGAGAATCTTGGATCCAATATCGATCGAGAGGTTGAGCTCCACCTGGGAGAGATCCGGCGTCGAGCCGACTGGCAGAACGCCCTTGTTGCTGGTGCGGTTGGCCCTGATGCCCTCTTCGGGGATGGCGGTAAGGCCCTGCAGGCCCAGGAGCTCCTGATTTTCCGAGCTGTACTTGATCTGGAAAGGCGAGGCCCCATTCCAAACGAGCCGGCCATCGACCGATTCAACCTGGAGACCCAGCCCGGTCGGGCCAAGGAGCGCATTCAGCTCAGCCGCGAGGTTCGCGAGGTAGACGTGACGAAGGGTAATGGTGTCTTCCTTGGCGGGAGACAGGATGGATAGGAATACACGCAGGTCAATCTTGATTAGGCTCGTCGGCAGACTGTCGACATTGCCAAGAGCGTTCCCGCTAACGGCCTCCTTGGGAACGATTCGATACGTAGGGGCCGGACGCGCGCCGGCCACCGCGCCGCGGGAGACGTTGGCAAATCCCATGACATAGGCGTTCGTGGCTGCTGAGGATCGTTGCGCGAGCAGGCTCGGCGCGGCGCTCGCCGGCAGATCTGAGAAGCCAAGCTTCGCAAGATCGAGCTCGCTACCCGGGGAGGTCTGGCTAGTCCTGAACCTGAAGACCGACCGACTCGCAAACACTAAGTGGTCGAGCTCGTATGAAACCTCGATATCTCCCAGGCCCTGAGCCTTGAGGGCCTGGGCGAAGATCTCAGTCAGTTTGACAATGTCGGTGACGCCAGCCGTGAGCTTTGCGGGCATCGAGATCTCGACAGCCGCGCGCGTCGGCAAGGTCGGGAAATCCACAGTCCAGTGCAGGTCCTTTCCAGAGTCGGTAATCACAGGCGCTGTCGCCTTAAGGACCGCCGGTTCGATATCCACCGTGAAGGCGTGCGAGCTCACTAAAACCAATTTGCGCCCGTCACGCCGCGCAACAATCTCCCGGAATCCATCCCGGATCAACGCGTTGTTCAGATCGACAACCAAATCATCCAGTCCGCTGTTCGTGACGGTGTCCTCGCGGTACAGGGTCACGATCCCAGAGCGGACCGAGCTATTTGGATTCCCGGCGGGGACGGTGATGAATTCATCAGGCCTCTTTGCGCTGTTCGGATCCTGATTGAGCATCCTGACAAATAGGGCGACGTTATCCGGCAGGACCCCTTCGTTGGCCAGGACATCCGCAGCCTTGACTTGCCAGGCGGAGGGAGCCCGGGAAGAACGCGCGGACGCCGCTCCGACTCCCAGGAGATCCTCATTCAACGAGTCCGCGCCCAGCTCAAAGTCGAGCGTCTTGCTCAGGAAAGTCAGGCGTCCCGAAGCGTTGGCGACGGAGATATCAAGACCCGCGGCCGCCAGGGCTCGAGTGAACATGCTCGCGAGATCATCCACGGATCTGTTCGTTAAAGTCTGTTCCACTGAGACGCTGACCGTTGCCTCTTTCTGCCGCGCTCCACGGACAGCGACAGCATTCCCTTTCTCGAGCTGCTTGAGGCCGAGAGCCGCGCCGCCCTGCGAGTTCCTACCGATGCTAAATCGCATTGTCCCGACGAACTGCAACCGGCCCTCAACAACCGTGACCTGGATATCCTTGAGCTGGGGGCTCGCCTTCAACAAGCCGTTGAGCGCGTCCGCAATTGCATCCGCCCCGGTCCAGTCTCGCCTCGCGAGCGTGACAGTGCCCAGGCCCTTCTCATCGATGTTCAAAAACTCAAGGACCACGGGCGTGAGCGGACTCAGCTGAGGCGCCCTGGACGCCCACACGGCAAAGCGAGTCGAGTCCGTCGGCAGGATCTGGAGGGAGACGGGTTCGGCCAGAACCCCGCTCGTCGGCACATATTTCGTCCCCACGAGGCGGAAAAAGGAAACTTGGCGACGCGCGAGGCCTGGCGCTGCGAGGGTGTGATCGCTGAGCGCGCTATCGCTCTGCGCGCCGGCAGGCAAGAGCAGCTGATCCATTCCCACCGACGTTCTCAGGATGACAAAGTCATAGTCGCTCACGAAGGTGAGGCGGTTGCCAACAGCCACAGCCCGGATGTCCTTCAACCCGCCCAATGCGAGCGACGCATTCAGCTTCAACACCAGGTCGCTAACCTTATCGACGCCATGGTCGGACAGCACCGTGGCGGACGCATAAACATAAGCCCCGGCCCTGTTGACAACGAAGTCGAGGCGAACATCGGACCGTAGCCTGGGGTTCGGCTGATCTTGAGTCGCGCTGAAGATCGCTGGGAAGAAGACCTCCGAAGCCGGAAGATCGGTATTGGGGACAAAACCCAGGAGGCTTCCGTTGGCCGTCGCTGCGCGAAGCGTGAACGGCTTGGGGCCTGTGAACACAATGCGGCCTTTGTCGGGGTTGCCCGGCTCGCTCTCCAGCGACGCGGTCACGTAATCGGAGAAATGCAGCCGTTGCGATTCGTAACGTGGGACCAGCGTATTGCGGAGAGCCTGATTCAGATTTGCCACAAGATCCGTCAAGTGTTGGTTGCTTGCAGTGGCCGACGCAGAGATCACCACAGCTCCAAGAAGCACATCCTTGAGATCCAACTCCTCGACGCGAACAACAAGGGTCACATCCCTTGCGAGTTGGCCGGTCGTGGCGACAAGGTTGGAACCCGCGAGCACGGACGTCTCGCGAGCCTCGGTCGCGTCCATGGACTGCTGCACGCCTAGCAGAGGATCGAGCGCCCCGCGGAGTCCGAGTAGATTCAAATTGACGGAGCTCGCTTCAACAATGAACTCCCTGCCATCGTTCTTCAGCACCAATCGAGAGGGCGCTTGACCAGTGACGTCAGGCTCCAGGAGGGCAACGATTCCAACGAAACTCGGCTCTCCATGAAGAGCCGTGTTGATGTCGGCAACCAGGTCCAATGCGGTCCTGTTGTCCTGCGTCGAGGCGGACAAGACTGAAACACTATGAGCCACAAAACGCCCTGATCCATCGTCCATCCGGATGTCCAGGCGCACGTCCGTCACCAGTTGTCCCGTTCCGGGCAGTGGCAGATCGGCGGTCAAAGTCGCATCGGCATAGAAGATGCGCGAGCTGAGGACCGGCGCCAGCCCCAGCAAGTCCAGATTTGTTGAGGCAGGCAGGATGGAGAACCCGTAGGGAGCGCTGAGAATCAGGATCGTTCGCCCGTTGTCGCCTTGTGACGACGCTTCCATGTTGGCGAAGTTAGATCCCTGGAAGAGGTTATTCATATCAACGATCAGCCCGCCGATTGAATTGTGCCGCGGATCGCGCTTGATCGTGAAAGTTTGCTCCACAACGCCGGCGGGCGTGAACCTCTGAAGGACAAGCGTCACATCAGCCGGAAGGACCCCGCCCGCGGGCAACCCGCCATCACCGACGATCCGCCCCGTCACCCCCTCGGGCCAGCCCGTGGCGGCGATCTCCTGCGCGTGAGACATCGTCAACACCTTGACCTCCGCGTCGCCCTCGAGCTTCACATTGCTGCTTTCACCCCAAGTGCCGACGCTCGCCGAGCCAAACACAAGAACGCTGGCCCCGGTGAAGTTGAGCGGGTCTTCGAGATTGCCGGTCCGGGGATCTTTGCCCCCATGCACAACGATGGATCCACCGGCGCGCAGTTCTGTTCCGATCCGAACCTGGTGCCGCGCCGTGATCACGATCTGCGACTGGTTCGTCGCGACTCCCCCATCCATCAAGCGATACCCCACCGTGCCGCCTGTGACAGCATCCCGCACGGTCGTAATGTCGCCTCCCGCGATGACCTGGCCTTCCACCTCCGCATCCCCCATGGCCTCGATTCGTATCGAGCTCAATTGGTTGTGCGTGGTGATCTGAGCGGCGCCAGGGATGCGGATGCCGACCTGGCCGTCATTGTTTCTAGAGAGTCCCCCTCGGTACGGATCGGAAGGCTTGTCGACATTCCTCAGGACGACATTGTCGGCCGCGATGATGAATCCGCCCGTCTCGACGACCTTGCCGGATCGGGAATTCTCCGCCGCCAGCTCGTAGGTGGAAGCCCCGCGCGACGCTTTGGCGGGCGTCGTGCCGAGATTGGGGAAGCCCAAGGCCTCAGCCCCTTTCGAGTTGGACGTCAGCTGGAACATAAGAGCGCCCTTGAACTGAAGGCGGCCGCTTGCGTCGAACACAGCCGTGATGTTCTGCAGCCCATTCCCAGCCGCCTGCAGCGCGGCGTTGATCTCCGCCGCCAGCTGAGTCCATTGGGTGTTGCTTGAGGTCTGATTCGTCGTCAGCAAAAGGGTGTTCAGGACGATGCCATTGGCGTCCGCGAACTCGAGGGACACATCATTCTTCAGCGCGGCCCCGGAGGGAGCGAGGGAGCCTGTTCCAGAGAGAATCGAATCGGCTGAAACCTCGACGGCGGAACGCTCTCTTGAAACAAATCCAAGGGCTTCGATATTACTCGAAACATTTGTCTGCCCCGTCGACCCGCCGGGAGCCGTCAGCACGAAGGGCTGGGAACTCCTGAGGACCCAATGCCCGTCCCGGATCAAGGCTTGGATGTCCCCGGCATGCGGCAGCGCGGAATCTAAGACGGCTTGGAGTTGAGTCTGTAATTCCTCCAGCTTGGTGTTGTTCACGGTTGTCGCCTTGGGGAGCACCGCGGAGTAGACCGTGGACAAGGCGCCGAATGTCAGGGTCAGTCGCAGATCCTGGCTCAAGACGGACTGATTATTCTTCGAGGCGACCGTCCCGCCCACCATGACGTAACCCGGAGATTCGACCAACACATCGCCCCCAGTGCTGTCGGTCCAGCTAATGACGTCCTTGATCAGGTTGCCCTGGCTATCCAACAGCAAGCGCCGATTGGCGCCGGAATAGATATGACCCATCATCTGGACCCCCGCCTTTCCGTAGACGGTCACTTGGCTGCGAGGAGCCGCCGAGGTTTGGCCTCCGGCCGTGATGCCACCGGCGGTGGTGATCAGGACACTGACGGGCAGGCTGCCATCCAAGCTGAGATCATCAGGTCCTGCGCCGTTGCCATCCACCTCCACAGCGCCACTAGCCAGCAAACCTGTGTTCAGGTACACTTGCTCGCCCGCCGTCACGGTGACCTTGGAGTCAGGACCTGACCAGGTCACGCCTTGAGGTCCGATGCTCCCACCCGCAACGATCGATCCGAGGATGTCCACATCCTTGGATCCTTCCATCAGAATGTTGCTCACAGCCCCAAAGGATTGGATCACGGCTGTCCCATCCACGAAAATGCTGCTCCTCAGACCCTCGCCCGCTTGGGCGCCCTTTCCGGGATGAACTGGATCGTCGACTCGCGCGTCAACGGTCTCTCCGTGACCTATGATGCGCACCCCGTTCTCCACTTCTACCAACGAGGTGGAGAATTTCACCCGACGCCCCGACTCGGCGTAGAGGCTGCTGCCAGCCCCGCGCATAAAGATGCTTCCCTCGATCAGAATGTCGTCAGGAGCTATAAGATTGAGCCGCAGGTTCTCCGCGAGCGAATAGAGCTGGCCAGTGAGGTGGATGCTTGCGCGAGGCAGCTCTTTGCGCTCGTTGTAAGGTCCCGCGTAGGGGGGAACATCACTCGTAGCAGAAGTTCCCACCTGCAAATCCATCGCGTCGCGCGTGCTGATGGCGCCAAAGATGCGAAGCTCCGTCGGGGTTTTCACGATCACATGCGCTCCCTCCGAGTTGGCGCTCTTTACCTTATTATGATCCTGCCACTCAATGCCGGCCAAGACCTCGCCATTGATATAGACCGCTTTCTCCGCGGTGATTTGTATTAGCGCGTTCTTTCCGCGAGCGGACATCACACCGGCGATTTGCGCCAACTCGAAAAAGCTGCCCGCCTTGATTTCTATCCTCGCGCCCTCGCCGTCGACGAAACTCTGACCGGCCATGACAACGGAGCCCTTTGTGATGATTTCGATCACGCCCCCTGAACGAGTCGTTCGGAGCACGCCCTGGATCCCTTGCTCGAAGTTGTTCCAGGTTTTCGTGCGATCGGCCACATCCTTCATCATGGGGGAACTGAACTCCGGCCCATCTCCCTGAATGTTGACATGAATGTCGCCCGTGTCGGCCTGAACCACGCCATCGACAATCATCCGACGGGCGACGCCCCCGAGGTAAACCTTGTCGCCCACCTTGAACAGCTTCACAGAGCTCACCGTGATGGCGGTCGCGCCCAGAGCCGCGGACGTAGTGGTCCGGACGATGCCAGCGCCCAAGTCCTTGACCAGGGCGTTGCCAACATTGGAAGCCACGTTCAAGCCCGAATCGAAGGTAAGAGTTCCTGCATCGCCGGCTGCCGAAGGCTGGATCGCAATGATATGATGTTCTTCGCCTCCGAAGTCCAAGAGGCCGCCGTAAACACCCGCATCCAGCCCACCCAACTGATTATTGATGTCCTTGGAATGCACGTGGAATGTGTCGGTGTTGACCCGGAGGTGAGCGAACTGGACATTCCCCTCGATGAAGATCTTGGTCTTGGCATTCAAGACAACATCATCATGGAACGCGGCATCCCGATTGATCGGCGGGCCGTCAGGATCAACGAACTGGAGATGAGCGGAGGGGGTATTGTCATAGGCGTCGCCGAAGATCATTGTCTCCAGCACGGTCAGATCACCCAGGGTCACCCGCTTGAAGCCCGAAGCGATCGCGGACAAATCGCGAGTCGATATATGCGCGGTCGCATGGAACAGGCTGCCGTCGTCCTGATATTGAGCCTGAATCCCTTCTCCCTTGAAGTTGCCTCCCACATGCCCAGGCCAATTATTGTAAGCCGGGAAAATCTGATGAATATCCGTCCAATCGACGCCCTTCGGCGCCTGCGCCGCTGTCCCTAGGAGCATCGTTGTCGCCTGCCGCGTCAAGAGAGTGAGGTTGCCGCTGCCGAGAATGCCTCCCCGAGTTCGCAAGTCCCGGTTGAGCGCGATATCGAGCTCCGTTCGTTCGGTGAACTCGCCGAGGTTGTCGATTCGATTTTCAGGGCCACTGATGAAATCAAAGTCATCCGCCTGCAGTCGGATGTCCCTGTCGGGATCTACGGTGACGATGCTGCCTGAGTCCAGGGTCAACCGAGCGTCTACCCCCAGCAATGTCACATCAATCACGCCGTGCGCGCTGCGCAATCCCACCGGATCCACGTTTCCATCCGCCGCAAGGTTGCGCCCGAAGATCACAAGACTGTCCGTCTCCTCAATGAGGATATCCGTTCCGGCGATCTTCCCGCCTTCAGGGCGAGTCAGCACGGTCATCCCGAACACGGTGGAAATGATCTTTGTGGAACTCCGGGCGGGGGTGTAAATCCCATCCGCTGCGAGAATCAGGTGAGCCTTTGCGCCCCGGAACGAAACGCCGTCCTTCAAGGTGAGATCCCCTTCCGCGAAGAACCTCAGCTCCCCTGCTCCATCGATGCCGGGATGCGTGGTGTCCTGATTGTCCCCGGCGGCGCTGGTGATATCCACGTTGATATCGAGGTCAGCGCCCCGTCCTCCGTTGGCCGTCGTCGATGCCAGGGTGATGTTGAGGCCGTGCTCAGGTTTGCTGGCGAAGATGGCGCCCAGCCCGCCATTGATGATGAGGTGAGGGGTTTGTTTGATCGTCCAATCCAGGTCCTGAGCATCTATGCGGTGGACGATGCGTCCGTCCTCCAGAATCAACCGCTTCGTGGCGAGTTGCTCGAAGCTGACGAGAGCCTTCTTGGCCTTCTCCAGGTCGCTCACCGAGAGAACGGCGCCGTTGAGACCGTTTGGCGTGTTCGCCTTCAGGTCGGCGTCGAGGGTCTTTTTCTCCGGGAACGCGTTCAAGAGCGCCGAACGGTCCACGGTGGCGGTGCTCGTGCCAATCCAGTCGGCCTCAATATCAAAGTCCCCTGTTGCATGGACGCTGCTATTCAGGAACACCACCTGATCGAATACCTTGTTCTCAATGTCCCTCAACAACTGCGCGCGCTCCTGATTGATGAGAACGCTGTGCGCTCGGAGGGGCGCGTCGATGCTAAGAACCACCCCGTCCAGGAGCACATCGCTCTTTCCAAAATCGGCCGCGACGGAATCCGATCGGATCCGCAAGGATTCCAGATACTGCTTGCGCCCTCCCGCGTCATCGATTTCCACTCGAATGGCCTGAAGCCTGAACCTCTCCAGGCCTTCGCTGTTCGCAAAGCGCACGACCTGATGGCCGTTTCGGATCTCACGATCATTCACGGTCAGCGCATCCACCGCATTAGGACCCGGATCCATCCGAGTCAGGTTTGTCAGAATGACGTTGTCAAAGGCCGCATCATCATCGTCGATGTTGACGACTGTGTCCTTCTTCCGGGAGTTCTGAGCCTCCATCTCGATCGAGTATGTATTGGCGCCGCCAGCGTCCACCACCTCCAACTGGCTATCCTCGGCCAGGTCGTGAAGCGAGACCTTGTCGTTCCCTGTCCCCAGCGTGATTCTCGTCAATAAGACACGCCCCAGGCGGAGATCATCATCGGTTCCAGAGGAGCTGATCTCGATGTTGTTGGCCGAGATATTCGCCGCCAGATCGGTGGTGACCCCGCTCAAATCGAGAATCACCTTGCCGTTATGATCGGAAAACTGATCCTGGCCGAAATTCGCGCCAAAGCCATAAATGTCATCGCCCCTCCCCCCATTCAGGGTGTCGTTACCAGGCCCGCCATCAATCTTGTCCAAGGTATCCGCCTGGCCTATCAGCCGGTCATCTCCTTCCCCGCCGAGGAGAATGTTCATGGGGGGCTCCTTGCCAAGCACCGGAGCAAAGTTGGGATCGGTGATTTTTCCTGCGGTAAGGCTGTCATCCCCATCGCCGCCTTCCAGAACGACCGGACGCGTCGCCTCTGACGCGTTCAGGGTGTCGTCCCCGTCGCCGCCGCGTAGGATGCCCCCTCCGCTGCCGGAGGTCAGGCGGTCTTTCCCGGCCCCACCGTCGAATTCGACATCGACCCCGTTCAAACCGGAGGCCTCGAACACGTCATCGCCTTCCCCGCCGTCAGCGACCACTTTGGTGAAATGACCTTTGTAGGTTTGGACCCACTTATCCCAGGTGACTTGAATGGACGAGGAATCGCCGGTGATCGTGAAATGTTCCCCGCCATCCTTCGTGTCGAGATACTTTCGGTCTCCGGCCCGCTTGCCTGTGTTCAGGTAGAGAGTGCCCCCATCGACGGTCGCTAGCTCTGGCTGCACCTTGGGAGCGTTGTATTTGAATTCGGCGATGGTGATATCGACAATCGTCCAATCTATGATCCGCTTCATCACCTTTCCAATGACGGGAATGGAGATACCGACGTCGACAAAGGCATACAGCTTAAGGAAGATCCTCGCGTTGACATTGATGAGGTTGAGCAGCCCTCCCTGAGCCCCTTGTCCCGTGTAGTTCCACATCGTGATCAGCTCCGACACATGGATTTTGCCGTCGTCGTTGATATCATTAAAATCCAGCCCGGTGCTGAAACCGATCTTTCCCCCAACGCCCGCCTCCACCAGGAGCAACCAAAGCGACGCCTCGATGCCGATCGTCGCCTCGAAAAACAGTTCATCCTTCTCCTTGCCCAAGCTGATGGATGTGATGTTTCCATCCTTGTCTTTCTTGGCATCCAACGCGAAATCGCCAACGAAGAACCCGTCGAGCGCCATCCAAGGATTGCCGGTCTCAATCGCCTTGCGCACCCCGGAAGTGTCGTATCCGAAGGAAAGATCAGCCCCGATCTTGAAACCGCCCACGACTGATACGTTGATCACAACGGGCCCGATGGTGATAACGGCGATCTGCTGTCGGAAATCCAACCCAAATTGGAGGAGCGGCAACTCATAAGTGAACAGGATCGCGTCGCCTCCGGTCAGCAGCTTTGCCCAGTTTCCGATATCTTTGATGTAGGGAACCAAAGTGAAGCCGCTGCGGGCGGTTGAGGAAGCTCCTTTTTGGGGATCTCTATTGGGCGACTCAGCGCTGGCCCCCTTAGAGATTGTACCGAGCAGTTTGCCAAACGAGCCCAAAGCTTCATCGACGGCGGCGTTGGAGGCCTTGACATCAGAAGGGTTCCCAGTCCCCAGGCCCATGACGCTGCCCAGAAGGATTTCTCCGTTCTCGCCCAGCATCGCATCCACTTGATTGATGAGATCCAGCGCTGCTTTGGCCGCCTTAAAGAACTGCGATGGGATCTTGGGTTTTCCCATGATCTCCGCCACCAGATTGATCAAGCCCAGGAGAGTGGGGTCGTCGGGCAGTAACACGTCGAGGCCATCAATCGGATTCGTCAGGGCGTCAATCAACGGCTTCAGAGGGGATAGGATCTTATTGAGATTATCCGCAATCGGCTTGAGGAAATCCCTCACGAAGCTTCCCACATCCAAACGCAGGTTTCGCAGTCCTAACTGAGGAGTTTGAAGCCCGTCCCTGAGCGTCCACCCCCAGTTCAGCACGAGATCCGCGGCGAGGCGTGGGAAGCCAGTGACCCCATCCAGACTCAGCTCAAGCTTCAGATCCAAGGAGGCATCCAGCCCGAGGTCTACACGGAACACTTTGTCCAGCGGAGTCGAGAGGATGTGTTCCAGAGTGAGTCGCCCTGTCTTCGTGTCGCCACCCAAGTCTATGTTGATGAAACCGAAAACCCCACTGGGCTGGAATCCCGGGGCGCTGGGTTCCCGGTCAACATCGGTCGCTGTGATTTTGAAGAATAGGAGCTTGCCTTCGGCGGAGAATGGCGTGACCTGGGTGTTATCCAGCGGTTTCCCATCCAGGAAAGCCGAGATCCCCACGCCCAGTTCGGGGATCTTATTCCGCCGTGGATCCGCGTCGTTGGTGTTGAGATAGAAACCATCCTTGACGCTGAGCCCGAACCCGAAGTCAAAGTGCCAATCCAGTTGAACTGAAAAGCCCCCGTCTACTTTCAATCCGAAGCCGGGGAGATCGATGTTCAGAGGAATATCCACACCAGTTCCGAACAAGACGCCGCCCAGGCTCATGTCGATCTGAATGGCGTCGGCATCGCTTTCAATCCGTGTCAGGCCGGACGGCAAAGTTCCCGTGGGCGCGTTCCGGACACGGAACCCGGCGGCATCGAACACGTCTCCCTTCTTGGGAACCGGATCCCCCACTTTCCAGGCGCCCAAAACCTTGCCATCGACATCGAACCATCGAACCACGATGTCGTCCTCCTTCCTAATCACCCCATCTCCATTTCGATCCAGGATGATGTTCAGCTTCGATGGGCCGAACACGTCCCAGATCCCATCACGGAGGAGTTCGATGGTCTTGCCAGGTCCGCTCAGCCGCTTCCGAAGATCCGCCAGGAAGCCTTGGCGAATGTCCCGAATGAATGTCGCGGCGCTGGCGAGCTTGTCCCCGACCAGCGGAAGTCCCTGGGCAAAGTTGGATCCGAGAACGTCCTGAATGCTTCCCAAAGCGAGGTTGAACCCATCCAGAATGAAGCCGGGATCATTGAGGATTTGCAGGAGCCCGAACTTATCTTGGAAAAATTCCCTCAGATCGGGAATCGCGAAGACTGTTGTCGCGGCGGCCGCACCCGCGTTCAAAGTCAGGCTCTGATCGCTGCCATTGTCCTTCAGGCCGAGCCGGGCCAGCTGAGACCGAGTTCCTCTGACCTTGAACTTTCCCGAGGCTCCAAGGATCAGGTTGAGACCAGGAGAACCGTTGGCGGGCGTAGGAAGGTCCTGCCGTGTCGAAACCTCGAGAAGGTCGGCCGCGGTCACATTCTCCACTTTGACGTCCGCCAGCGCGGCTTTGATACGCGCGACAAGATCTGACGACCGCTGATCAGAGTCCGTGTCGGCTTTCTTCAGAGTGATGGAGAAGCTGGCCGCCTGGGTATGAAGCTTGGGTTGCTCTTCCAGGTCGAATGTCAGAGTGACATCAGAGGTGAGGCGCCCGTCTGCTGGCAGGATGTCAGCTGCGATCAACTCGAAGTTTGGGGCCGTGCCAGCCAATCCCTCGATGAGGCGTCGGAGTCCTTGCGATTTATACACCTCCTGGTTCGTGCCGAATGACAGAGACCCCACGCTCACGCCCAGAATCTCAAGCGGCAGATCTACGAGGAAGTTTCCGTCCAGCGCAAAATTGAGGCTTCTTGCCAGACTGTCCTGGCCGATAATGAAGCGACCATCGCGCCGCCCGCTGTTGTCCTCCAGGAACAGTCGAAATGTTGCGGCGTCCGCGCCGTTGTCCAAGGCCACGCGCCCTCCTTCGATCCCAATGTTGACGGGTTTGATCAGAAGGTTGAGGTCCTTACCTTGGATTTTTGCGCCTAGAGCGACGCGGGTTCCCGTATCATCATCAATCGTCGATGTCTGGTGGTCATCATAGTCGCGGATGAAAAACTTTAAGCCCGACAGTCCATCTTGCTTCAAACGCGAAAAATCGATTCCCACATCGATCACCGCTTTCGCGAACACCTCAAAGCTGATCAAACCATTAACATCGAACATACTGCTCAAACCGCCCAATTTGCCAAAGTCAAAGCCGCCGGCGCCGCCCTTGAGCGCGTCCAGGTCCAACGAGAACGGGAACATGTCCTGGAACGCGGCCTCCAACGCCAGATGCATGTTCAGGGTCTGCTCACCCGGCTTAAAGTACAGAGCGAACTTCTGTCGGTCCGGAGGCTGTGTATTGTCGTCTTTGATCCCCAGCGCATCCTCAATCAGATGTTCCACCTCCTGCACTGCCGCCGCGGGGTTCTTCGCTGCCTTCTCGATCTTCGCCGTCAGATCATCCAGGAACGAAAGCACGTCCTTCAGCGATCGGTTAACGATGGGGAGGGTCGCCGTATAGAAGGGCATGGTCGACAGAGCCGCGTCCAGGAACTCGAGCCCCTCTCGAATCGCATCCAGGATATCGCTCAGGCTCATATCCTTGAAGTTGAACACGTCTCCCAAATTGGGCAGGACGGCAACCACTCGCCCCATCCGGAGCAGCGCATCAATCTCCGCCTGGGTCTTGTCGCCCTGGATCACGACCTCAAACCCGGAGATCCTGCTGAAGTCGGCGATCCGTATCGACAGCTCCTTCCCGGCGAGAGCCGCCTCGTCGAGTCCTGGGATAGCGGGCGTCAGGCGGAAATTGTTCAGAAACGCCTGGGCGAACCCGTGGAATTGAAAGTGAAACGCGTCCAGCAGCCCGCCATTCACCAAGTCTTCAAATGAGAAGCTCCGATCGCCGGTCGTCGTAAGATCGCCGTCCTTGTCCAATGCAGCCGAGGCCTCAGCGAACAGATCCACCCCGCCCCCGGCTTTCAGTTGCAAGAAGCCCAGCCGGATAAACGCCTCCAGATTCTTCAGATCCAACGAAGCTCGACCGAAGATGTGGGCGTTGTTGATCAGGATGGTAAGCCCCTCTTTTCCGGTGGGACCGTCAAAGTCGATGACCCATTCGAATCCGGCTTCGATAGCCACCTTGAGGTCGACTGTCGCCTTGGTCCCCACCGCGAGGGCGGTCCCGAAATCGAAACCCAGATCGATAGGGAGGTTCTTGATGTTCAGCGGATCCAGCGTGAACCCGCCATGCTCCTTCGAGGGCGCCGGATCGACGATGGTCCCGTAGGACAGCAAGCCGACTTGCACGAGATCGTAGAGATCGAAGCCACTGAGATCGAGGCTCCCGATTTTCACGCTGTCCAAGACCAATCCCTGACGAGTCAGCACGTGGTTGGCGATCAGCTGAGTGATATCGTTGATTCCGGCGAGCTTCTGCGCGGCTCCAACCGCTCCCTGCAACAACGGGCTGAGCAGATCGACGACCGCTATCCGACCTTGGGCATCAACCAAGGTTCGTTGGAAGACAACGGATCCATCTTTCTCGATGGCGCTGATGAGGTTGAACGGCGCGTTCCCATCGTGGAGCCTGCGCTTGATCAGGTCGACAAGATCGCCGAGGTTCTTAAAGCGGTCCGTCTCCTGCGCGGAGATCGTCAGCGTAGTGCGTTGCGTCGGCCCCGGGCCTGTGGCGACCGTGACCTCTATGGAGAGATCTTTCGCCAGGACCCCATTCGCAGGCCAGATCACATCCGCAATGACTTCCGAGAATGGGTCTTCGGTGGTGTTGAAAACCGCCTTCTGGAGAGCGGTATTGAGGCTGGTCGTGGTTGCGGGATCGCCCACCATGGCGTTGAGCAGCGCATCCACGCTGATGGCGTTGAACTCGTTCGAGTGAACAAATCCCGTGCGCATCAACGTTTCGAGTGGAAACCGCCGGACTGACAGCAACGACCTCAGATCCACGCCGATGGCCAGGGACGGGACGGAGGTGAGCTGGCCATGCGCGTCGCGCAGGACGACTTTGTTGTCTCGCAGGAAGGCCTGATCGACCAACCGCGACCGGATCAAGTCGTCATAGTCGATCGTGGCCCCGGGCCGCACGTCGCTCTCGCCCACCAAGCCCGCCAGGATCAAGCGCTCAAGGCTGACCTTCACCTGCTTGCTGGCAAGGAGTTCGCTCAGCCGGAGAGCCGGGCCCACGCCCGCGAGCGCGCCCTTGGGAATGATGCGGAGCTCTTCGAGCTTCGCTACCGCGAGCGACGGGTCGTTAAAGTCGCCCTTAATCGGATCCACCGTTCCATCAAGCAGGTTCCAATAAGCCAGGTCTCTCAGAGGCGTCAGGGACATGGCCATGAGATGGTCCACGAGGGCGGCTTTGTCCGCGAAGCCATCGGCCTGCAGAACACCCAACTCGATCAACTTGGCGAATGTGATTTCCTGGGTGCTGGCCAGATCCTCCAACGAAAAATCGTCGAAGTTCATTCCGAATCCGACCGGAAGCTTCAGGGTGCGCTGCACCGGGTCATAGACAACTCCAACGTTTTTCGGCAAGACACCCGCCCGGATGAACTCTTCGATGAAATCCTGGATGGAGTGGACACGATCGAATTTGATCTTGGAAAGCACCCGGTCGCTGAAGCTGGTCGCAAAGTCCAGAACCTGCCCGAGAGTCTTGTGAATGAAAGGGATCTCCTGGGTCATGAAGTCGGAACCTGAAAGCTCCGACAGCCAGCTCAACGTGCCTTGAACGATCTGCACCAGCTGCCCGATGCTGAAGTTGCTAAAATCGATCAGCTTCTCGAGATTGCTATGAGTGAATTCGGGCTTTGGATTGAATGCGCCGCTGGAGTCAAAGAGCGCCGCCTTCAGGTTCACCCGTGGAACATCGGTAGTGGAACCGAGACTCGCGCCCCCCACCATGGCGTACAGGGGCAGGCTGATCTCAACGAAGTTGCTGGGTTGTCCATTCGAGGTCGAGGCGGGGCCGAACTTTACAGGATCCGCAGCCGATGGATCATAGCTAAATCGTGCCCCAACATCTATCGTCACCTCTCCTTTTTCGAAGTTCTCCTTGCCGACGTCCACCTCAAGCGGTCCAACCGAAGC
This sequence comes from Verrucomicrobiota bacterium, assembly GCA_016199985.1. Classification (GTDB taxonomy): domain Bacteria; phylum Verrucomicrobiota; class Verrucomicrobiia; order Limisphaerales; family UBA11320; genus UBA11320. The sequence goes on from JACQFQ010000064.1 coordinate 41,851, forward strand.
TTTGACAACCAAGTCCCGGGTCTGGGCGGTCGCCTTGAAGCTAAGATCGTTGATGACAAACCGTGGCGCCGGGGGATCCTTGCCCCAACCGAATGTCATCTGGGCATCGATCGTCGTCACAACGTGCACTCCGATGGTTGCGTCGCCGTTCAGGACAAGACCGATGGCCCGGGCCTGCGCGCCCAGATCGAGCCCCAATTGTTTGTTGAACTCCAGGGTCTTTTTGAAAGAGATCTCCACCGACCCCGCATCCTTCGTGGCTCCGGCGCCAAGCTTCCAGGTCAATCCACCGCCGCTGCCGCCGAGACGCGGAAGCCAGTTTTCGCTGAGGTACTGGAAAAGTCCCCCTATTGTGGGGCTGACCGCAGCAGCAGCGCCCTGGGCGCTCCTGCCGTACGCGTAGTATCCGCTGACGGTGGCGGTGAACGCGAAACCCTGCTTCGAGATCAGCGCAATCAGGTCGTTGGCGGTGGTCTGTCCGTTCACAACGGTGAGAAGCAGGGTTTTCGTGCTGCTATTATAGGTCGCCGTCGCCGTCGCAGTCGTTGAGCTATCGACCTCAATCGTCACATCGTTAAACTCCGCTCCGTTCGAAGAAGCGACGAAGCGGATCCCATTCAGGGCCCCGGGCACATCCAGGATGGCGCTCGCTGTGGACCCCGAGTCGCCTCCGCTAGTTCGCACTTTGAAGCCAGCCAGGTCTGTTTGCGTTTCAGTCATCACGCCGCCGCCGAATAGATCAGCCCCGGCGCCCGGAGCCGGCGTGCCCAAGGGGATGGTGTAATCCCGAACGAATGAGGAGTAATTCAGATACGGTTGGAGATAGTGTTTGATGTAATCCCCGATGCGAAGAAGCTCCTGAGCTCCGAGCAAGCTCGCTAAAGTAGTATCCGTGCCTAGCAGGCCTTGATTGAGGATGGGGTTGCCAGCCGTCAGCAGTTTGCCGTGGACATCATACGTCGCCAAAAGATCCCCGCGGGCTGAAATGATCTTGTCCGCAAGCTTGTCCAACCCGAGGAAGGCCAGATCGGTGAAAACTCCGCTGATCTCCCTCAGGTCCGGGACAAAGCCAGGGTCGAGCTTCCCATCATAGAAGTCAGTGTCTCCAAAGCGAAGACTACCTAAGGGGACGCCATTCCCTCCGGTCTTGAGCTGCAGAGGGAGGTAGACATCGATCGAGTTGTGGATCGGATTGCCATTGGCCCCTTGGCGGAGGTCGAATTTCGGGCCGTTGCTTTCAGTGTACGAGAACCGAGCCCCCAATTGGAGATCCACAAGCCCCTGCCCGGCTGTCGTGACTCCGACCGAGATGCCCAAGGGGCCGTTCAGCGTCAAACCTAGGTTCACATCCTTCGCCTGCGCCCTTCCAGTCAGATAGAGCTCATTCAAGTTGAAGGTTTCAGTGCCGCCCTTGAGATCGACTTTGATGTCGAAATTCAATCCACCGCTCACCGCGAACTTCAGGAGCGCCGTCCCGTCCAGAGTTGCGCTGATTCCCCCCAGGTCGGCGCTCAGGGCGCCGCCGAAAGCCATCGAACGCTCGAACGCAAAACCTCCCAGGAAGCTCATGGTGAGAATATCCCCGTTCGCCACAAAGCTCAGAGGCCCGGCGCTCAGGTTCACGCCTGGCAGCGTCGGCACCCAATGATCCCGCAGAAAGGCTCCCAACCCACGCCACACATCTCCCAACGAAACGTCTCCGTTCGCCACTGAACCAGATCCCTCTTGAACAGCAACGGATTCCCCTTTCGTCACTCCCTTCAGCGCTGTGATCCCCACCTGAGCAGGGGCCACGTTCTTTCTGCCAAACTTTCGCCCGTAGAACGTCAATTTGAAATCGCCCGCGGCTCCATCCACCGCAATCTGCGAGGCTCCCACCGCGGCATCGATCGCCGCTTGAAGAGTGTCACGATTCGCGTTGTAGGAAATCTTGGAAACGGCAGTGACACTCTGTGTCTTGGGGTCTGTGATCTGCAAATCGAATGTCCCGGCCGTCGCAGCCCCGCTGAACTGAACACGTTGAATCTCATTGACCCCTCCCACCCAAGGCACGGTGTTCAAGTAGGCGTGGATGTACGTATCAATGTCCAGATAAGCCTCGATGCCCGTCTTTGTGGCGATGTCTTTGAGCCCGTTGCTGTGGGCGCCTGGATTAGGATCGTCGAAGACTTGCGCCAAACTCTCCTCATGACCAGGGCCACTGCCAGTCCACGGGATCTTGGTGTCGAGGAATCCGGAGTCGAGCAGCTGAAGTTTTAGTCCAGCGACCTTCGCCGACAGTTCATCGAGCAAAGTCCGAATCTTGCTATCCACAAGATTCCCAAGCGAGTCCACGAGACTGGGAAGATCGAACACGACGGGTGAATCGTGCCCGGCTTGATCTGACTTGATCAGGTGCAGAAACAGCTCAGTCAGCCCGCGATTTGCCTTCTGGCCGCCAGCGACCGGGACCTGCATATAAACGGGGTTAGACCTGATGCGCAGAGGCCTTTGAGAGAGATCGGCGCTTCCGTAGACGATCGCGTCGCCGGTAAGACGGATCTCTTCGCCAAAAACATTCAAGGCCAGGGGGAGAAAAAGATCGAACCCCCCATTGACCCCGTTGAACTGCACGTTGTCCAAAAGCCTTTCGTTGAACCGGAACAGTCCGTCATCGACGACGCCCGGCTGAGGACTCTGATCAAGCACAAAGGAAAGGTTCACGAAGTCGGAATGATCCGTGCGATCCGCCAACTCGGGATTTGTCGAAGCGTCGCCATCCCGATCGATCGTGAATGCGGCGTCATAGGGCGTGGCATCCAGCTGACCATCGCCGTTCAGATCGAACTTCGCTCCATTCACTGTCTTGACGCCGAACTTGTCCAGGATCTGAAAACTCAGGTTCAGCGGCTTCGCCAACACCTTGAATCCAGCATCCACACGCGTCCCCTGCCGCAGACTGTCATTCCAGTCGAAGAGGAAAAAGCGGCCGGCTGTTCGTCGTTGCTCATCAAAGCCCAGGTCCACCCCAGCCTCAAGACGCACACTGGCATACGCCCTCAAATTGACATTCCCGGCCAAATCCAGCTGCGCCAGATTACTCACACTGCCCCAGCCGGCGAAATTCACTCCGGTAGAGAGGTTTTTCAGCGCCTCAAGGTTCAGCTGGAAGGGAAGGTTCAAGTCCACATCGGGGGCTTCCAGGAACAGGCGCATGCGCAATACGCTCCCTTGCATCCAAACTTTGAAAGTCTTGGTGTCCGTCTGAATGTCCACGCCCAGAAGATCCAGAAGCACTCCGATCAATTTCTGGATGTCGTTCGTGGGCTCCATCGCCATGCGCAGCACCCAATCGATCCCGTCATCCAATTTCAGAACAAACTGGATCACGTCTCCCAGCGAGATATTCAGGCCGGGGATCTTGATCCCCTTGGCGGCCTCATAGAGAGGCGAGTTGGGATCCGTCACCCAGAAGGGCAAATTGCTAAACGCCTGACGAATATAATCCCGAGCATGGAGCAACAGCGTGACCAAGTCATCCAGATGGAGCTTCTTCGCTATCTGGAAAATCCCCGGCACATTCTGGAACGTGAGAGTGATGTAGTTGGAGGCTGTCTTGGGTCGGCTGAGGTCCGAAACTTGGAAGAGCAACGCGGCGCTGTGGGCCACAGGAATGCCCCCGATTCCGGTGTTGATCTTGATGCCGCGGAGGACCGCGTTTGCGTGGCTCAGCGGGTCGATCTCAGGCTTCTCCAGGTCTCTCATCTTTCCGAGAATGAAGTCGCCCAAAAGGAACCGGCGAGTCGCCCCCGAGTAGGTCAGTCGAGCCACAATCTCCACGCTCACCTTGCTTTCCAATCCAGAGACATCCGCCAGAGTAACTCCCACAAAGCCCAAACGAGCCTTCACATCGAGGTCGGTCTCAACGAACGAGATTGTCCCCACCAAAGTCGGATCGTTGATATACCACACAGCCGGATTACCAGAATTGCCGGATGGCTGGACGCTGAGAACGACCTCAAACTCGAAGCTCCCCGAAACCGATGCGCGAAGATCGGCGAATGCGTCCGTCTTCAGGCCTACAAGGTCAAGGCCATAGTCCCCCGCCAGAGTGATGGGAAGCTTGCTCAGACCGAAGAAGTCGACGTTATGGCCGTCCAGATCCTTCTCGTCGACAAGGTTCAGCTGCATCAAATCGATGAGAGCGATCAACGGGCCTTCCCCATGCTGAACAAACTGTCGGTTCAGCACGTCGTCAAGATCTACAGTCCCTAGGGCATCGACCAGCCCTAGCCCCGACAGACGCTGCTGATCGACTGCGCTGATCTGCAACTCAACCACGCGCTTGCGGCCGAGGTCCTTTAGATCTGAGCGCTTCAGCAATCCCGAGGCGACAAGCTCGTACAAGGCCTTCTGCCGTACGCCCGTCACCGAGAGGTTGAGAAGGGCGGCCACAAGGATGTCGCCCTTGCCGTCAGCAACAGACGTCAATTGGGTTCTCGTGTATGGCGTTAAGCGCAAAAGGTCGGCCATCGCGATGGTCACGTCGCTCTTGAAGTCCTGCCCGGTGATCAAGCTCCAGTTCGTCAGATGCTTCAGGTCGGCGACCGGCCCCAGGCCTTGCTCTGGGAATTTGACGTCCAGCAAGGCGTCCAAGTCCACTCGATCCTTGTCGTCGACCAACCCCTGATGCAGGTCCTCCGCCTTCAAGCCCAGATCTCTGATGCGGACGACAGTCAGGTCGCTCAGGACCTTCCGGGTCACCTTCCCGTCCTGCACGAGCTTAATGAGATGCTGAACGCCCATCGCGTCCGCGGCGAGTAACCCGCTCAGACTCACCAACCCGCTCAGCTCCGTTTGCGCCTTCAGCGCCGCGGCGTCAAAGAGGCCGGAACTTTGAAGCTTCTCCAGATCGATCCGAGCGTCTGACCTCACATCCTGGAGCTTCACGAGCCCCTTGCCCAACAGATATGCCAAGTCGGCGATTGCCTTGCCGTCGCCTGTCGGGAACCGGTTGTCCAGAATGTCGTCGAGATCGATCAGCGGGTTGTTATCGAGAAGGCGCCGACCCAGAACGCGGCCGGAGTCCAGGAGGAAAGCCAACCGAATCGGGTCCAGATTCAACGAGTCGTAATCGACCCTGGGCAGGTCGTCGAGTTGACCGCGGGCAATGAGCGTCGGATGCAACAGATGGCCCGCCTGCAACTCGGGCCGAGTGGCCAATCCCTCGTCGATAAGGCGGTCAGGGTCGATGCGATCGGAGAGCAATCCGGCTTTTACCAAAGCCTTCTCATCCAACGCGGGCGCCGTCGTCGCGCTCAGTTTGGCGATCAGCTGATTCTTGTCGATGGACCGGCGGATGAAACCCGCGCCTGCGAGTTGCGACGACGTCACCAGCCCCGAGGCCAGAAGGCGGAGCGCGTCCACGGTCGCATCAGTGAGCTTCGCGAGATTCAATCCCGGCGCATCCACCAGTTTGCTCTCGATCAACTTTTGACGATCCAACGGCTCAGTGAGACCTCCGTTTTCAATCAGATCCTGGAGACTGACCACCGGGGAGCCTTTGTCTGTCGCGGCGACGAGCGCCACGAGGGAAATCACCGAGCGCCCTGAAGCCGCGGTCTTCACCTGGCCGTTCAATGCCGCCGCTTCGTCGGGCGTGACCAAGTTCAGATCTTTGAGGGATTCAAAATCGACCTGTGACGGGAGAAGTCCCGTCGCGACCAGGTTTCCGAGCGTGATCCAAGCCTTGCCCGCCTGCTGAACCTGAAGAAGGCGTAGGGTGTCCACCCCTGGGTCGAATAATCGTGCTTTGACGAGATCGTCCTCAGTTATCCTGCGCCCGCCGGGGAAGACCGCCGCCAGGAGCTTGGCCTTGTCGATTCGGGAGTCGACCAGGTTGCCAAGCGTCACGAGCTTGCTATCGAGAAGCTCCTCCAGATCGATCTGATTGTTAAGCAGGCCATCGGCTCTGAGCTGGCTCACTTTGGCGAGGTTCAACCGTGCCAGATCAGCCGTTAAAACTCTCCCATCCCGTCTCTGGAAACCGGGAATCAACTCCCTCATCTCTCGAACCGTGACCAACCCGGTGTGGAGAAGCGCCCCCAGATCCACATACCGGCCCAGAAGTCCGGCGTCGACGAGTTGCTGCTCTTGAACCAATCCGGACCCTAAGAGTGCATCAACGGATAGGGAGGCGGCGCCATTCTGTTCCGTCTCGCTCACCAAACCCAAATCCAGGAAAGCCTGAAGGGAGCTCAAATCCCCGCGCTTCAAGGCTCCGGCCTGGAATAATTGCTTCAGCCCAACATCGGGGAGGGTGAGATCAGACGCCGTGATCCAGTTCCCCTGAGCCAAGGCTTTTACTGTGATTAGTTTCTTATCGAGGAGCGACTTCTTCGAGATTGCCGTGGACTTGTTGAACTGGCGCGGGTCGAGCATTTTGCTCGAAACAAGCTTATTGAGCGGCGCCATCCCGTGAGTCAGGAGACCCTCGGCCCCATTGACGGCGACCGTAACATCCGCCGCGCCTTCAGCCGGCAGCTGAATCTCAACGATCGCTCCCGGCGCTTTGTCGCGCGCGAGATCAATAGTGATAGTCCCGGCCCCAGCGTCGACGGCGATGACACGACGACCCGGTTCCTCATCAAAACCCAATCGCACGATCACCAACGCCCCGGGCTGAATCCCCGCCAAGTCCTGTAAGGGGATGGTGGCCTTTCCGTTGGACGAGTCGATACCGACGCTCACCGTCTGCCGGAGCGGGGCAACCAGGTGGGCTGCCTCCAGCAAGCCTCGCTCGAATGCGTCATTGCTCAGGACGGCATCGACCGACCGGCCTGTGATGTCCTGCGCGAGGTCGGCGGCGGTGAGCAGCCCCTTCTTCACCAACGTCGCGATGGAAACCAATCCCGAGTCGAGCAGGTCCTTTAAGCCCACTTGCTCCTCCCGAAGGCCCGCAGCCGCCAGATCGGCGCCCGTCAATGTTCCCTGAGCGATCAAGTCGGTGGCTTTGATCTGCTTCTCCGTAAAGTCTTGGCGAACGATCACGCCAGTGGAAACCAGCTCCGGCAGCTTGTTGAGATTGTTGGCCAGAAGGTCGTCGACCGTCAGGCGACCCGCATTGACAAACGCGACCAACGAAACGCTCTGTAGAGCGTCCCGCAAGCGCACCTCATGCGCCGTGATGAAGTTGTTCAGGTCGCCTTTCTGGAATAGCGTCCTCCCCAGAAGGTCCTTCCGATTCTCCAGATCGTGGATGTCTAATCCCATCGACGGATCAATCAGATCTCCCGCGGTGACGAGCCCCTTCAATATCAGGGTCTCAAGCGTGATCCCGTTCGGACGGCGTCCCAAAAGCGCGTAAAGCGAGACTTCAAACCCCGGTTCTCCAGCCACATCATGAGCCACCTTGAGAGATTCCTGAAGACTGACTCCAAACTTCAGTTCCACCGCCGCCGCGTCGAGTTGGACGTTCTTAAAAGCAAACACGTCGAGGAACCCGTATTTCACGTACTGATCCAGGGTGATATTGAAGAGCGGTGAGCCCAAGAGGGAATTACGGTTGGACTTGGGTCCCAGGGGCACTGTCCCCACACGCACCACAGAATCGAACTGCCCCTTCTTGAGGCCGGGCGTCGCTTCCAACAAGGCTTGATCAAACACCTTGTCAACGAAGTCCTCCGCTTTGATCAATCCAGATTCGACGAGTTGGGCGAGGCTTTGCCCCGGCTGCTCGAAAAGTCGCGTGAATCGGATATAGCCAGCCTCATCGCTGTCCTGTCGGCCCGCGTAGTTTCCAGGCGTGGGACGGTCCACCCAATACCAAATGTCGGGGTGGGCGTCCAAGCGCGCGCGTCCCACAACGTCTGACGACAGAAGCAGGTTCAGCGGAACCTTCACGTCATCCTTCAAGTCCGAGGCCTTGACCAGGCCGGCGTCGACCAGGGCGCGCAGGCTCACCGAGCTGTTGATAAAAAACTTATCAGGACTGATGAGACCGGCCTGGGTCAACTCTCCCTCCTCCACCAAACCACTACCCAGCAAATCCTCCAAATCCACCTCGTCGTCGCCGGTGACGTGCTTATTTCGAAGAGCGTTCGAGGCCAGCAGGTCCGAAGCGTTGAGCGCCGTCACAGGAAGGCTCGTCGTGACTAGCTGCTGCTGAGTCAAGAGGCCCTCTCGGAGAAGCCCGCTTAGCGGGACGAGCCGCATCCGGAGAAGATCACCCGCAGCCACAAGGCTGTCGCCTTTCCCGTCCTGCAAGATATGGGCGTCATCCAGCGCGCGTCCCGAAACCAGCCCGGAGCCGAGCAGCGCGTTTTCATTCAGATTGAGTGTCAGCGTGAAATCCTTCTCAGAGAGCAGCCCGGCATTCACCAAATCCGCCAAGGTCGCCAACCCGTTTCGCAGCAGATCTGCGATGCTCACCAGGTCCACCCCATTCACCTTTTTGACAATCCCATCCAGCAGTCCGGCCTCGATGAGATCAGACTTCAATAGATCCGACCGGTTGACCCTGCCCTGAACGAACAGATCTCCGAGCGCCACGGTGCTGGTCAGTACCGTCTTCAGGTCCGCCTCCTGCAGGAGGCCCAGATTGACTAGCTTCAAAAAGCTGAGATCGGTGTGTTCGAAAAGATTCTCCAGGGAAACCCTGTTGCCGAATGTGATCAACCCCCGGTTCCTGATGTCCGTTAATGTGGGCGCATCAAAACCTAGCGTCTCCACGTCTACCTGCGGGAAATCGGCCAGATTGTCCCTCTTCAAGAACCCCTTCGCCGCCAGATCTTCCATCCGCAGATATCCATTGGCCAGAATGTCGGGAAGGGAGAGCCGCCGGATCAGGCTCCGGTCGATCAGCCCGCTCCTCAGCAAATCGGTCTGCGAGACCTTGCCAAGCGGCGGGAGAAGCTCTCGCGTGATGATGTTGAAATAGGCCAAGTGACGCAACTGGATCGGGCTGTTCTCAAGGAGCTTGTTGAGATCGATCACACCTCCCGAGCCAATGAGCCCGCGTGCCTGGACCTGTGTCAACAGCTCAGGAGCGTTGGACCCAATCTGGGAAGAGCGGATGCTCTGAACCGCAACCTTGTCCGAAGTCACCAGGTTGGCGCGAGCCAGGTCGGCAAGCCCGAGAACTCCTCCTCGGACGAGGTCGGCGATGCGCAGACTCACGGTCTGCAGGTTCTGCTGGCTGACGAGTCCCAACCGAACCAGATCCGAGAGCGCCACGAGTCCTGAATTCGAAAGGGCCTCAAAATCCAGCGCGGCCGTCCGGAGTGAATCGACTGTGAGCAGATGGTTGTCAATCAAACCGCGCACGTCAGCCGCCCCGCCGTCCAGCAGAGCGCCCAATTTCACGGATCGGTCGCGGAACTGCGCGACGCTGATCAAGCCGAGGCTCGCCAGATCCGCAAGACTCATGAGACCCGATGCGACGAGATCCGTGACCTTCACCGCGCGGTCGGAAGGCGTGATCAAATTGTGGAAGCTCAACGCAAATTCATTCACGCGTCCCGACGCCTCCAGCTGATCCGCGTTGAGGGTCACCCCCTGGAAATCCGAGGCGAGGATAAAACCGGTGTCCACCAGCTGCCCGAGCCCGACCCGGCCTGTTTGAATCAGTGCCCGAAGCGAGACGCCGAAATCGCGGTTGAAGTCCGTCACCACCAGAAGTCCTTTGTCGAAGAGCGCGGCTAGCGCAACAGACGCCTTGCTGACGAGGTCCTTCACCGGGACCAGAGCATCAGGGAGAAAGTCCTTACCGCCCACCAACCCGTCGTCCAGTAGCTGCTGGAGCGTGGTCAAGTGACTGCCCAGCAGATCCGCAAGCTTCACATCTCGAACCTTCAGGTCGCCCAAGCCCAGCAGATTGCTCTTGAACAGAAACTCAAGAGTTGTGAGTCCGGGATGCTGCGCATCTGATCCCAACAGCGCCTGGACCGCGACCAAATCAGCCGGAACTATGAATTTCGAAAGATCAACGCCCAGGTCGGCCAAGTTGCTTGCTGTGGCGTTGATATCCTGGACGATGGGCAATCGGATCGCCAATGAGTTCAAAGTCACAAGGCCGGCATCCACGACATCGGAGAGCGTCGCCAGATTCAGGTCCAAAAGCGCGTCGAGGTCGATCATTGCGGACCCGTTCGCGGAGGCCAGCTTTGCTTTCGCCAAGGCCGCCGCGCCGATCACCCCCGACTGCGCCAAGGCGCCCTTGTCAACCTTGGACCAATCCAACACCGCTGAGGGGCTGATCAAACCGAGCTTCGACAAGTTCACCAAATCCACAATGCGCTCATCGAGGAGACGATCGGGATCAACAGTATCTCCCACGATCACCAACCCTTCCTTGGTCATCATGTCGACGTTGACGAGTCCCAGCTTTTCGAGATCCGAAAGGGCAAATCGATCCAGCTTCACCGAGAAACTCAGAGGCACATTGAGCTGATGACTCGCTCGATCATAGGAAACACGTTTTCCGACAGAGATCAGGTCGTTGCGGACAAACTGGTCCAGCAGATCTTGCAGCGACTGCGTATGATCGAAGCGGAGGCGGGAGAGAACCGCAGCATCGAATGCCACTCCGAAATTCAACGTTCGCGCCAACGTGCTGTCCACGAATGGCAGCTCAATGTTGAAAGGGGCTCGCTGCGTCACCGTCCCCAGCCAATTGTCTCGAAGCGCCTTCAGCTTCTCCTCGAAGGACGCCACCGTGAGATCCCTGAAGGCCGCCAAGCTCTCCAAATTCGTTGCGGCGACTAGGATCGCCTTCTTTCCTCTGCCCACGGGCCCCGAAGTCGCATTCAACGCGAACAGATCTCCGGAAAGGTCCAAACTCGTCTGCTTGCCCTCGGTGACATCCTCGCCTAACAACCAAGCGTAGATCGGCAGATGCAGTGTGATATTGCTGATGCCGCCCGCGGCGCTCCCCGGATCGTAGCTCGCGGTATAGCTCGTGGTTTCGTCGGGAACATTCTTCGGGTGAACCCCCACCACCCCTGCATGAATGCCCAGAGATACCGTGCCGGCGCTGAACCGCGGATGCCCGGCGAAGGCCTCTAGGTCACCGAAGCGAATAGGGATCACCAGGTTGTTACTGTTCGCGGAAACGTTGAAGGTCAGACGGTCCAGGTTGTATTTCACCACGGGAACGGTCTGAGCCCAATTCACTGAAAACGACACACCGTAATCTGTGGAGAAATCCGCGGTGATCGCCGTCAGCGCATCGACGGGCGCATCGGGGCTTCCCACATGGATCGGAACCGAGCCCTGGTAAACGACACCCGATCCACTCGCTCCCGAGCGAGTTTCGAATGCGACTCCCATTCCCGTAATCGTGGCGCCCTGGCGATCAAATCTCAGCGTGAGCGGATTCCCACTGGCTTTCCCTCCCACAAGCCGCGGGAACCAATTCTTGTCGAGGTAACTCAAAAAGCCGTCGATCTTCGCGGTGGTATCGGCGCCGGTAGCGATCGTATCGGTCGCAAGCACGGCCACAGTCGGATGCAGGATGGGATGGAGATAATGATCGATGTAATCACCAAGACCGATGTAGGTGTCGACGCCAAAGAGGGCATCCAAGGACTCGCCGATGGGTTTGATCGAAGCGGTAAAGAGCTCTGGGAATGATTTCTTAAAATCCTCCCGAAGGCCTGCGACCCGGGTGGAGAGGCCTTCCAGCGCGGCTGCCATCTGATTCGCAGCCGTCACGCCCTCGGCTCCGGTGGGCCCGCCTCTCACCTGCAGATCCAGATTGCCCAGCGAAACCGCGAGAGTGGCCACTCGGGCTTGCCCGACGGAAACTGAATTCTTTCCCACCACGAAATCCGCCCTCCCGCCATTCAATGTGGCCGTGACCGAAGTGCTCACTGACGAAAAGTCGATACCAGTGTCTCCCTGGTCGGTAATTTGATCACGGCCAAAGCCATCACCAAAGACGTAGTAGTCGAAACCGCTGCCCCCATCGAGGCGGTCGGAGCCGGATCCTCCGATAAGTGTATCCGCCCCAGCCCCACCGTCGATCTGGTCATTTCCCGCGTTGCCTTCCAGACGGTCATTCGCAGCCCCTCCCTGGATCCGGTCATCGCCGTCTCCTCCTATCGCTCGCACCGTTTGCGTAGCCGCAGAGGCGTCGAGCATGTCATTGCCATCGCCGCCGTCCAAGGTCCCGCCCGCTGAGCCCGCAATCAGCGTGTCATTCCCGATCTCTCCATAAAAGGCAACCGGCACTCCCTTGAGCCCCGAAGCATCGAAAACATCATTTCCTTTGCCTCCGTTCGCCACCACTTGGTGAACCCCAGAGAAGGTCTGGCTCCATCCTCCGCTCTTGGGATCGCCAAAAGTCACCACGACTGCGGAAGAGCTCCCGGAAATCGTGAACGTTTCATTTCCATCCTCGGTGTTGAGGTAAAGACGCTTGCCGGCGCGAGGCCCGGCGTTGAGAACCAGTGTGCCGTCGCTCAGCACAGGGACTCCAGGATCACCCGCCAGCAACGGGACGATCGGCTGCGCTCGATGCTCCCATCTGCCGAGATTCTTTGTCAGCAGTTCCAGCTGATGCTCCTCGCCCCAGGCGACCTGACCGGTGAGGAAGACGTGAAGGTCGAGGCTCGTGTCGACATTCACCAACTGCATCAAGCCCTTGAGAAAATCAAAATCAAGGAACGAACTGTCACCAGGAGGCGCTGTCTCGCCAGGCTGGGCAGGAGGACGGTAATTATACATCTCCGCGATCTCAGATGCCCGGATCTTGCCGTCCGATATCGTTTTCCCCGTTCCATCGGGATGAGGGACATCCATGAGATCTACCGCGACCGTTAAGTTCAAGGAGCCGCCTATCCCAGCTTTTCCGACCCGCGCGTTCACCTCGCCTTTCAGGCCGATCGCGGCCTCAAACTTGAATTGCGGATGTGCGATCTCCAATCTTTGGTCCGGCGTGTTCAGATCGTAGTCTTTGACGTAGAAGCCATCGATGATACCGAACCCACCGCCTCCGTGCATCGATTGACGGAAGCCGAATGTGTCAAAACCGAATTCCAGGTTGGCTTGAGCCTTCAAACTGCCGAACGCAATCACGTCTAGGCTAATGGCGCTCAGAGGAGGGGGAAGAGGGATGCTGAGGATTGTCTTGTCGAACCCAAACGAAACATTCAGCTGAGGAATTGCGATCGTGAGAAGTGTCGCATCTCCCCCGGAAAAGAGCTTCGCCCAGTTCTTGGTGTCCTTGATGTACTTGAAGATCTCAAATTTCACTTTGCCTGCGGCGGGCGGGTCGGTGGGCCCTAACTCTGTGAGGGTAGAATCCACCATCCTTTCCAAGCCGTCGAAGGCCTGCGAGTCGAGTGTCGAGTCATCGCCCGTGGCGGAACCATCGCGGCCAAAATGAATGTTACCTAGAACGATCCACTGGTTGGGGTCCATGCTCAACGCGGCAATCCGATCCGCCAGTGTGAGCAGCTTTTGGGCGGTGTAAACGAAATCCCACGTCTCGAGCGGAGTCACGCCCTCCACGATCTGGATCAGGGTCAGAATACCAAGAATGTTGGGCTTGATGCCGCTGGCAACTCGAGTTCGCTCGGTCTCGTTCGGGATCTTGAGTTGGAGCGCCGCGCTAATCGCGTTCACAGACCAGATGTCCTTCAACTCCGGGATCTCCGCCGTCAGCGAATCCAACACCGGTTTGAATGGGCTGAGGACGGCCGCGATTTTATCGGCGACTGGCTTCAGCAGGCCCGACATGAACGACCCGACTTGAAACGCTAGGTTCGCCAACGTCACGCTCGGCCGGACATTCGGATTCAGAAAATCCCACGGGCCTTTGATGATGAGACTTCCCCTGAGCTGCGGCAACCCCAGCCCTGAGTTCGCGCTGAGGATCAGGCCAAGGTTGATGTCGACGTTTCCGTGAAAATCCACCTTGAAGACGCTTTTGAGCGGGCTTCCGAGAATCTGACCCAGGGTCAAGTGACCTTTCTCATTCCCCACAAAATCCAGGTCCAAGCCAAGCTCAACACTGCTGGAAGCCGCGTTCTGATCCGCGACCGTGGCGTCGAACACCAGGAATGCGCCCGATGCGGTGAAGTGACTGCCGTCAGGGTTGAGGAGTCTTGCGGTCACACTCAGTCCGAGTTCCGGCCGCCCGGCCGCCTGATAGTCATTGGTTGTGAGGTAAAAGCCGTTGTCCTTAACGCTCACGCCAAATCCCAGGTCCATGTGCCACCCCAGGTCGAGCTTCAGGTCCCGCTTCAGGTCGAGCGTGAAACCACCGAACACAAACTTGAGAGGCACATTGGCAGTAACATGCCCCTCGAGGGTTAGATTCCATTGCAGGCTATCTGCATTGTCGGGCGTCGACTCCCCGGCCTTCCAATCCCCCAGGTTCGCGCCGGCGATGTCGTGCCAGGTGACATGGATGGCGCTCCGATCGTGGATCACTCCCAGCCCGCCTTCGCCAAATACATCCCAGATCAGATTGTTCATGAGCACCACAGGGCTGATCCCCGTGAGCTTGACCTTCAACCCAGCCAAAAAGCCGAGGCGGAAGTCCTCGATAAATGTGGCGGTCCTCCCTAGCGCATCACCGACGAGGGGAAGATCTGCCTCTGCTGCGGTTTGGAAGATGGTTTGCACACTGCCCAAGGCCTGATCGATCCCGTCGACCACTTGCAGAGGGTCATTCAGCAGCTCCAAAAGCAACCCCACCCGATTCACATTCAAAACCCGCTCCTTCAGGTCCAAAGGCAGGTGAATTTCAACCGGATCCTTTTTGCCGTCTGACGTCTTGTGATCGATTAGAAATCGGAACAACTCAGCCAGCCCCCGGTTTCCGAATCGCGGCTGGGTGCGCAGCGTTAAGTCGCCCATCGGTAGGGTGTGATCTCCAGCCACCAGCGAGAGCGGCAACGCGACATTGAAGCGCCCTGTGATATCGAGATTAAAATCGGAGGCGGTCGGTCCTGGAGAACTGCTGAGCAATGGCAGGTCCCTGTTCAGCTGAAGGTCGAATACCGCTCGGTCTGGCGTGGAAATGTCTCCATCTCCATCCAAGACCGCCGAACCCCCGGTCACCCCGACGCCTAGCCCTCCGATCACAAAGTTGAGCTTTAAGTCCTTTCCTTGAATGCTCCCACCGACACGGATATGCGTTCCGCCGCCCGCGGTGGATCCACCAGAACCCGCGGGTTGATACTTGCGAACAATGATGGACGGAGCCTTGCCTCTCGCCAAGTTCGAGAGATCGATCCCCAGGTCGAGTGTCGCCTCCGCCTCGAAAGAAACGCTCAACTTGCCCTCGGCACTGAGGTTGACCAACTTTCCATCCCCACCCAGCGCCGAGAGGTCGACCCCGGACATATCGGACAGCGATGCCAGATCGAGTTGTAGGTTCAGGTCGTTCTTCGGCGCCATGGTCACCTGATGGCGAAGGTGAAGGTTCAGCATCTGCCCTTCCATCTGGAGAGCGAGTTTCTGCGCCGCAAACGGCAGGTTATTGTCATCCTGGATGCCCAAGATCGCTTCCAAAGTGTCCTCGACACCTTGAATTCCATCCGACGCCTTCGCCTTCAAGGCCTGGATTTGAGCATCGAGATTGTCCCATATGCCCAACAGGTCCTGGATTGAAGCGCCAAAAACCGGAAGCGGGTTCTTATAAAACTCACTGCCGGCCAGAGCCTGAGCCAGGTAATCCTTCCCGAGGCTCAGAGCGCTCACGAGCGTCCCGAATGTCGCCTCGACCTTCACGCCAGTCTTTCCAACCCGCAGAATCAGGAGCGGATTGCCATCTTCGGGCGTGCTCACGTTCTGGAACACCACCTGCATGACGTCGATTTCGAGTTCCCCTCCCGCCAGAATCGCCCTGAACTTGCCTCCGATGCGCAGGGAATTGAGACTCGGGATCGTGATCCCGCCCATGAGTGAGATACGCAGGCCCAGGTTGCCAGCCAGCTGCTTTCCATTCCCGGGGATCGTCATGATCTCGGAGCTCGTATTGATCTCAAGATCCGCCTGCGTCGCGGGGTCCAACTGGATCGGGAGACCGATGCCAGCCACTACTTTTCCATTTGCCACGGCCGCGAATTTTCCGCCGACGAACACGAATTGCCCTTCGCCTTCCGTCAGGCTAAACGAATTCGTGTCGCCACCGCCACCTGACAGGGTCAGCGGAAGATTCACCTTGCTGAACCCTCCTGAGATCTGGTTTGAACCGTCCGTGGCCTTGCTAAACTCGAGATTGAAGTCCCCTTTGAGCGAATAGTCGCCCACGGAAAGAGTCACACTGCTTGCTTCAATCGCCAGATACTTAGCCGCTTTAACCTTTTCCAGTTGACGCGCGGGAGGGCTCTGCAAGCTGGCCAGCGTTGAGCTGAGGTCAGCGCCCGTAATATTGAAGCCCAAGCTGCCCTGACCGCTGAGGTCGAGGGAGCCCGATTGGATTTTGACCCGGGCTCCAACAACACCCGCCGCGATGCCGTTGGCCAACACGAGAGCGCCTGATCCCTCGCTCAGTTCGAAAGCGTCGCTGCCTCCGCCCATCGTCACTCCGTCGAGACTGAGCAGGATCAATCCTCCACCCGTGTTCCGGGTAGCGAGCACGGCAAAGCTCCCCGTCAGACGCCGCGAGAGGGCGCGGACAGCGCCAGTCCCTGATAATGTGACCGTGGGAGAAATCGAACCGAAGACATCCGCCGAGACCTCAATTCCCATTTTCCCCGTGATCGCGAAGTCCGCTCCCCCACTGTCGAAGACGTTCGAAATATCATCGACAGCAAGGGAGGCACGAACGATCCCGCGAGCCTCGACGCGAAAGGCAGCATCCAATGCCGCCCCAGGATCCGGAGAGTTTCGGATCGTCTCCAAATCATTCCATGTCTTGCGACCCTTGGTGGCGAAGGCAACACCAGCATCCACAGAAGCGCTCACGTTCGCCTTCCGCTCCACGGTCTGGAAGGGCGCGCCGAAGTTGATCATTAGCGGCAGCCCGGAGGCGGAAGCGCTCACGCTGATGTTGAAGGTCGGGACATCGATGAAAAAGGCGTTGGCTGAATCGATCCCCAGCGTGAAGTTCAGGTCGAAGGCCGCATGGATGCTAATGGCGCTGCTCTGGTCCCCTTTGAAACTGATCCCCAGAAGAGTTCCGGAAGCGGCGGACAGATCTACTTGAGTGTCTTTCTCAATAAGCAGATGCAGATTCAGCGACACCTTGTCACTGGAGCCGCCCGGTCCAAAAAGTGATTCACCATCGATGGCCCCCAACACTGTCGCTTTGTAACCCGAGATGTGCGTCGAGAAGTCCAACAGACTCTGTTGCAGATTCAGGACGACTTCACCGAGCGAAGGGGGGTTGTTTGGATCCGGGAAGAGTTTCTGGACGTCGATGGCAGCGGAGATCGAGTCACCCACGCTCAGCAGCGAATCGAAATTGATGTCATCGGTGATATCCTGAAGCTCGACACCCGCTGTGCCAGGGCCCTTGCCCAGCAGCGGAACCTTTTGCCCCAGCTTAGCATGTTTGATGAATAGTTTGCTGACTGCGATAAAAGAGGTCAGGCCCGATTTGATCTTGCCGGCAGAATCCGGACTTAATCCTGGAGGCTTTGTGATCTGCAGTTCGTAACGAGTTTTTGTCTTATTGATCTGAATGGCATAACCACCTCCCAATGAAAACCCAGTATAGCTATCAAAGTCGCCGCTAACTTGGGCTGCATCTACAAAGGTCAGCGTCTTCCCGATATCGGTGTCAGTGGGTATGAAGCTGTCCAGGAGCTTGATCCTCAGCGCTCCACCCAAGGTGACTGTCCCGGTGGCGAGAATACTGTCGGAGATTGGCTTCTTGGAGGCATCCCGGCCTATTTCGATCACCAATTGATCACTAGGGGTGAATGCAAGATCGGAGCCAGTCATCTGCCCAAGCTTTCCGATGCCTGCTGGACTAGTTCCTTCCAAGTCAGCCCCGGCGTAGCGAGTGTTCTCAACCTTCTCCTCAATACTATCGTCCAACGGCGCTAGAAAATTGTACAACTGACCCGTGGCGAGACTCAGGTTGCCTTCAAGATCGTTGACGGTGGTCAGATACTGCTTCCATGAGGGCTTCTGGGGGCTGTTCAGTTTCTGGTTGGGGAAATCCACGGCCAGGACTTGGATGTCCTTAATGTTCGAGGGACCAAAATCAGAGGGTCCTTTTCCTCGAGGAACAATCACCAAGATCTTCCACACGTGCCCAGGGATCTGCACACTGAACCTCGTCCCGTCAGCTGCAACCCTGCTAATCACGTCGGCCTTGCCGTCGTGATCCATGTCTAGCGTACCATAGGCTCCTGCGTAGGAATAGATGTCCACGTCATTTGCCTTAAGGATTGCGCGGGACTCGTTCTCAAGGGTTCTCCAATCTTGTTGGTTAAAATCGGAAGCCTGAGGGATCATGTTCGTCATGTAGAACGTCGCGCTGTTGGCCTCCCTGCTCGCCGTTCGATCCCCGCTCGGAACCAGATGTCCACGATCGTAGAGGACTGGCACGCTATTACCATCAGCGTCCGATCGGTAAGAATCACCCGGGTTCTGAATCCAACCGGCAGGCAGTGTGGGATCGGCTCTGAAACTATCCGTACGGTCTTGAGATCCAAGCCAACTGCCGTCGAGTTCCCATGCAGCCCAGTTAGGGTTGTGGGTCACGTTGTTGTAGGAAAGGACGTATTGGTCGCGCGAATCCCCCAAGACTCCTGGTCGGACAAGAAGGTAATCTTGCTGATTCTTGGCATTAGCTGTGGCATCCGTAGGAGTGCCAAAGCGAAGGTGATCGACCAACGTTGCTCCAGGAGGCGGCTGAGCATCCGCCAACGTCAGCGCCGAGGAATCTATTGAGGAACTGACCCCATTCTGATCGCCGTTGGCGGCATTGGCAGGAAGGTCGGACGGGTCCAGAGCGAATGGCGCTTTGTCCAAAGAAAATGAAATAACGACTGCTGAAGCCGCCGATAGGGCCTCTCCTTGATTGACCGATGAATTCGTAGCCTGGTCTTCAATCAGTTGCGGAGGGGCGTTCGGCACACGGAGCGTGTCCACCATCTGTGTCGTGACCGAGGGCGCGCTGGTTTGTGTCTCCAGCAAGAAGCGCAAATCAACAGTCGGGTTGGGAGGCGCAACGGCCGAGGATGTTGAGGAGAGGGCGGACGTTGGTTCCGATTGCTGGGCGGCGGCAGGGGTCGCGGGAAGCTCCTGCAAAGTCACACGATCGTTGGAGGACTCGCGGGATTCAGTGCCGACAGTAGAACCATCCGGGCCTGTGCCCAGAGGAAAGCCAGCAGCGGGAGCGGTTGCTTGGTCAACCACCTCTTCACCGAAAATGTCAGCAACGCGCTGGCTCGGGTCGTAGCCGATCCCCTCAGCGCTGGCTTGATCTGCCGAGGTCCCGCACTCGGCGGAGGATAGAGCGGGCTCAGCCGAAGTTAGCCCCTGAAGAGAAAGCGCCACGGAGACGTCCGCAGACATCAGTATCCGTTGCTCCAACTGCTCCAACAAAAACTGTTTCTGATTGCCCACCTGCGCGCCGCCCTTGGGTTGTCTCCCGTCCCAATGTCACGGCACCACACCGAGTCCTAGGGACCTATGGGAGGGATCAGGGATTTGATTGGTTGACGCCGTGTTTGGAGAGTCAGGGCAGGGTTGTCAATATGAGATTTGGTATTTCAAGCGGGCCAGCCGCCCTGGCGATGCCGAGGCGCGGGTCGTATCGCCGCGTTGATGCCCGAGCACCAAACGAATCTTCCCGCGGTCACACCAATCGTTCCATAGCCACCATGGCGGCGGCGGTGCGGGTCTCGACGCTTAGCTTTTCGAAGATATGGCTCAGGTGGATCTTCACTGTCTTGTCGCTCATCCCCAAAATCGTCGCCACGTCCGCATTGGTCTTTCCTTGCGCGACCCAGAGCAGCACTTCCGCCTCCCGAGGCGTCAAACCCAGGGACTCGAGAGGAAGCGACGAGCTGAAATCGGGGGCCCCGCCCTTGCCCTGCATCCTCTGATGTCGGATCAACCGCGTCTCCACCGCCGAGAGCACCTCCTCCGCGGACGCCGGCTTGGTCAGATAGTCGTCCGCGCCCAAGTTCATGCCGGCGCGAACATCGGGCCGATCGCTCCTGGCGCTAAGAAAAATGAAGGGAATCGTGTCGCCGCGTTCCCGTTGACGAAGCGCCGCCAGCACGCCGAATCCGTCAAGCTTCGGCATGGTCACGTCGCAGAGGATCAGGTCGGGGTTCTCGCGCAAGGCGGTCGCCAAACCCGTTTCGCCATCCGCCGCGGACAACGGCAGATAGCCTTCCATCTCCAGGATCGTGCATAGATTCTCGCGCGTGTGGCGCTCATCTTCGATGATGAGAACTTTTTTCATGAAATCTTGTTTGGGGAGGCCGCCGTTGCGTGGGCGAACAATGGCAGAGCCGCCCTGAATGAAGTGCCGCGCCCTTCCTCGCTCTCGAAGCTGATGGAGCCGCCATGAACATCAACGCACTTCTGGACCAAGAGCAGGCCCAGCCCAGTGCCCGGCGTGTCGCTGACGTTGCTGCCCCGCTGGAAGGATTGGAAGAGGCGCCCCCGGTCGGACTCCGGAATCCCGCGCCCCTGGTCCGCGACCGTGATGATCACATCGCGGCCCGCTCGAGCAACCTCCAGCCGCACCGCGCGGTCAGGCGGTGAGTACTTGACGCCGTTGGAAAGCAAGTTCGTCAGCAGATGCCGCAGCAAGGTCTCATCGCCGCGCGCTCCCGCCAGGTCGCCCTCGTAGCGCAGCTCAATCGGGCAGCGATGCAGGGTGGCAGAGAGTATCTCATCGACGATTCGCTCGCAGAAGACCGGAAGATCGACGGGCTCCGGCTTGAACTCCAGCCTGCCCGCCTCGACCCGTCCGAGCAGCAGCACATCCTCCATCATTCCGCCCATCCGCTTCACCGAGGAGCGTATGGTGCCCAGGCAGTTCGCGCGACGCTCGGGCGTGAGACGGTCGAGATAGCGATCCAGAATGTCCGAGCTCGTCAGGATAACCTCCAACGGCGTCCGGAACTCGTGAGAGACGAGGGAAACAAAATTGCTTTTGAGCTGATTCAGCTCCTTTTCGCGTTCGAGCGCCTTTAGCAGAGCGCTCTCCGACTCGAGCAGCTCCGCGGTCCGCTCAGCGACGCGCTCCTCGAGTCGCTCCTCGGACGCGCGGAGCTGGAGCATCTGGCGACGCAGCAGAAAAATCCATCCCATGGCGATCACTCCGACCCCCAAGCCCACCAGCCCGGGCTTCCACACCTGCGGGCGCGTCCAAAACGGCGGGGCAACGGCGGCGACAACGTCGCCGGGCGAGCGCATCAGCAGCTGGAATGTGGGACGTCCCTTCACCACGCCGCCTTCGGACTCATGAACTCCTGTCACACGAACGTAGGAGTCCGTCTTGAGCTTCCAGTCAGCGGGCGTCTCGCTGCTCCAGCTCGCTTGAACCACTTCCTCGCCCACCCTCAGAGTGAGCAGCTGATTGAATCCGGCGGCGTTCCCCCACCCTCGCTGATTCAGCAGCTGACCTTCGATCGAAACCACGCGACCCGGGAAGCGACCCGCCTGGAGATCGCGGACCGAAACGGGCTGCGGCGCGGGCACCGGGGAACGGCCCAGCCTGCGGTATTCTGAGAAGATCGCGGTCGGCACAAGGGAGTACCAGTTGCGTCGCGCGCCGATGACCTCGATGCGCTCGCCCGGCTCCAGTGTCGTCTGGGGTTCATGCTCCAGGCTCTCGCCCGACGCGGGCTTTGGGAGCGGCGACAGCGGGATGGTCAGCATCACGCCGGTCGTGTCCTGCAGGTAGATCAGGCCCGGACGGAAGTAGGTCACCACTCCCGAGAATCGGTACCGCGGACCCCATTCCTGGGGCTGCTTCGCGGCGTCGGCGATGGAGAGCAGCGGACGATCAAAGAGGGTTCCAGGGCCTGGCCTGATTACTTTGATCTGATCCGTGCTCGAGGCCGAGACATCGAAGCGAGTGACGCGTCCCCGCGCGTTGAAAACCTGGAAGGCCATTCCAGTCACTTGGATCTCCGCGTCGATCCATTCGCGGGGCAAGGGACCCGCAGCAGGAGACACCCAGACTTCGAACGGAGAGCCGTCGTAACTGACAAGCAGGACCAGGAGCTCCCCGTTCAAGGTCATGTCGCGAACAATCGCGCGGGTGGTCACCATGCAAAAGGGATGCGCCCCCGCCGACAATTGATGAGCGGTGACATTCGCGCCGCCGGGGAGCGGGGCCGTTCCCAGGACCGTGGCGGTTGCGCGAGCGAGCGTGGGGTAGGGTCGGCCCGGCTCGACCGCGCCTGTGGCTTCCACGCGTTGACCCGCTCTGAAGCCGCGATTCGACGCAGCTAGCGTGACCTGGATGCCGCGATCGCCTTCCTGCAAAAAAATGCGCGTGGTCAACTCAGACACGTAGGTCACGACACCGGACACCCGCGCGGAGTAGCGATTCGAGCTCGCCAGGACCGGGTCGAGCGTGACGACCTGCTCCAGATTGGTGAGAAGGAGGGCGGCGGTGGCGCCGCGCCGCGGTTCCTGGCTGAAAGCGCCCCCGGCAAGCACCATCACCCACAGCATGGCTGCGGCGAAGGCGCGTCGAGCAGGGCAAATCGTCATGGACGAATGGTGTTTCAAACCGGGTCCAATTGAAACGCCGATCCGCCGCCGGGGGTATAGGCCTTTAGGCCTATTGCGGCGAGCCGTCGGCCGCCAAAGGGCCGTCCGCGGCGTTCAACTCCCTTGTGAACCGGGCGCGATTCCGTATGGGAGACTGCGGATGAAGAATCCAGGCTAGCTGGTCGGCGACAGATTCGCGGCGACATCCGTGCGATACGCCTTCACCGCCGGCACGACGCCGGCGAGCGCGCCCAAGGCGAGCATCGCCGCCGGGGCCCACAGCATCACCGGAGCGGCCTGCCACGGGTTGAGCACGACGCCCGTTTGCGCTCTCACGATTCCGCTCACCCCCTGCATGAGCGCCAGATAGAGAACGCCGCCCACCGCGACGCCGATCAGCGTGATCATCAGCGCCTCCAGGACGACGGCGGAGAAGATCGTCCGACGCCTCGCGCCGAGCGCCCGCAGGATCGCGATCTCGCGACGCCGCTCATTCATCGAGTTGTAGATGCTCGCGAGCACCGACCCCGCGGCGACCAAGGCAACCAGGTACGCGACCAGGCCGAGCACCTTCTCGAACCACGCCACCTTGTCAAAAAGCTGCGCCACAATCCGCCCGATGGGCCAGGCGAAGGTCAGGCGATTGCCCTGCTTATTGTACATCTGCTCCATCTGATGGCCCGCCAGCGCCGTGTTCAGCTTCACCAGCACAGCGCTCACGTCGTTGGCCGTCTTCGGATCGTGCCCGCCCATCGATTGGATTCCCGACAGTGGAATCCAGAGGACCCGGTCCGCCGGCGTGTTCGAGGGCTCCAGGACCCCCACCACCAGATAGGTCTCCGCGTGCCGATCGTTCTCATTGAACAAGAGTCCGTGGTAGGGATGAAACGAATCGCCGATCTTCATCCCCAATCTCCTCGCGACAAAGCTCCCCAGCACCGCCTCGCGGCGCAGAGGATCGAACATCCGCCCTCCCGGTTTCACTCGAAACGCGCGGCCGCGGGAGTCCTGGGCGTGATCGAAGAAGTCGGGCAGCGTGCCCACGAGTCGGTAGCCCTGGAAGTTGTCGCCAACCGCGATCGGAACCGCGAACTTCACGCGGGCGTCCTTGCGAATGTCCTCGACGTCGCCGAATGGAAGATTGCCCGGCGAGGATTCCAGGTGAAACACGGCGTTCAAGACGAGCTGAAGCGCCGACCCGCGAGCGCCCAACACCGCGTCGAAGCCCGCCGTGACAGAGGTAAACGTGCTCTGCGCCTCGTCCTTCGTGACCCACACCGTGATCCAGAGCCCCGTGGCGAGGGCGATGGAGAAGGCCGTGACCATGGTCGACAGCGCGTGCTGCCGCAGGCTCTTCCAAACGAGACGAAGCAGCGTCATAGCGGGCCTTCCTCCCGGGCGACGAGGTTGAGCTGATGGAAGTCCTGGACCGGGTCGAAGCGCCGCAGGATCTCGGGGTCGTGGCTGACGAGCAGAAGGGCGACACCCTGGCTGGAGCAGCTCTCGCGGATCAGGGCGAGAGCCTCGGCCGCGCGGCGATCGTCCAGGTTGCCGGTGGGCTCGTCCGCGAGAATCAGCTGGGGACGCGAAGCGAGCGCCCGCGCCACAGCCACCCGCTGCTGCTGGCCCGAGGAAAGCTGGCGCGGCAGGTGGTTCATCCGGTCCGCGAGGCCCACGCGTTCCAGCAGCGAGCGCGCAAAATCGCGATCCTCCCCCGCTCCGAAGGACATCCCGAGGAGCACGTTCTCGAGAGCGGTGTGCCCCTGGAGCAGGTTGAACGTTTGAAACACATATCCAAGTGTTCGCGCCCTGAAAGCATCGCGGCGGGACTCGCTCAGGGCGGTCAACTCCGTCCCGCTGAGGGTGATTCTCCCCGAATCAGGGCGAAGCAGCCCCGCGATCAGATGGAGAAAAGTGGTCTTGCCGCAGCCGCTCGCGCCTCGCAGCGCGATCTGCTGTCGCGCCTCGAGGCTGAACCGGGGAATATCGAGGATCGAGCTGACCGTCCCGTCCGGGGTCCGGTAGCTTTTGCGCAGGTTTTCAATCTCAAGCAACGCCATGGATTCAGCGCGGTCGTCGACTCGCGACCGCGGAGGAGAATGAACCCGCCTTGGGGCGCCAAAGCAAGAGAGCAGTCCGAAAGGAAGAGACGGACTGGAGGGAGGCCGGTCCAATCGGCCCTGAGCCCCAAGGCCTTGCCCCCTTCCACCCCAAGGATCCGGCGGTCCGGAGGCAATGGCTCGTAACGAATCGCCGGCTGATCTGTCTGATTCTATTACAGAGGAGGGCTAGGTTGATTGGGTCAAGCGCGGATGACAGGACGCTCAGATTGCCCGGGCTCGCCTCTTCATCCTCAGTTCTGTCATCCGCGCTACTTTTTCAAACACCGACCTCCCCTTCCCGACGCTTCCCCTGTCCAGCGATTCACAACGATTTCTTCGCCGGCGATGACCAGAGCTGCAGCATGAGCTGATATCCACTGGGGTCGTAGAGCGCAAGATCCCCTCGATCGAAGGGAAAGTGATCGTTGCCGCAGAACCACACGCAAGACAACTCCGCAAAATACTCCAGCTGGTTCTCCAGGGCGTAGGCCTTGTCGAGGGTGGATCCATCGGACTTCCGGACCTGCTGGTAGAGATGCTTGTCCACGGCGCCCTTGAACGAGAGCATGATGTCGGGCTTGTTCTCCGACCACTGCTCAAGGTGCCAGGCGTGAGCCAGCTCATGGAGGAGCATCTTGGTGGATCCGAACTCGGTCTGGTTGCAGAAGTGCTCCGCGGAGTAGATCACGATCGCACCGCCCATCCGGGGGTCGAGGCGCTTGTTGAAGTCGGGGGCCGACGGGGCGAAGTACTGGGCGCCGCGGGACCGTCCGCCGTGGGAGGACTTCTCGCCGTAGAGAAAGAAGATCGGAACCCGCTGGAGGACAGACAACGTATGGGAGGGGAGGAGTCCGCGGATCTCCTGAAGCTTCCGCTCCGCGCGACGCTGGATCCTGTCGGCCAACGCGGGGTTCTTTGCGATCATCTCCTCCTCGATCAGCACCGACCAGCCCGCCATGCGCCTGCAGGAATAGTCACGAAGCGGTTTGGCAAAATCAAGGATCTGCGCCTCCGCTCCGGCCCTTGGCGTGGATTCGTGAGGAGACAGGGCATCATGGGACCACAAGGAAGCCGGGCTGCTGCTTCCGATCAGAAGCAGCAGCCAGATCTTCAAGTCGCATCCAAAGCCGTGGGACATGCCCTACTATAGCCGCGCGAGCCACGAGCCACCTTTGGGGTCTCCCCATCCCGTTGCCTCAGGGAAACTACGACAGGCCCGATCCTGCCTTCCCCCGCTGCGGTTCGGAATGGGTTGATCGAGCCTCCTCCTGCGGCCCATCGCGCCCCCTGTCCGGGTTGCATGGCCGACCTCCACAGGGAGGATCGGAGACCCACTGTCAGAAGCCGGTAAGACGCCCACCCAGGACATGTGAACCCCGAACAAGGAGCTGTCTCCAAATGAGACGCATCAGAAAGCCGCCGCGACCGAGGCCGGGGAGATGAGACACCGCAACAGACGCGACGGACGCGACGAGGACTCGGATCGGAGTGGAATAGCACGGCAGGATGCATCATCCGCATCCCCGAAGAGAGGACCGAGGCTTGTCCGCCATGGAAGCCAACGATCGAGCCTCTGAACCCGCTACAGAGAACGAAATCCAGAAGCGCAGCCCCCGAGAGCTGTAGTAAGAGAGCTTCATTCTTCTTCGCTCTCGTGGCGTCCGTTGCGGTGCAACCTCCCCGCGGCAACGAGGACTTTGGGCGGACATAGAGCGACCGCCGGTGAGCGCCTATTCGAGAGCCAAAACGAAAACCGATGTCAAAAAAGCCTCAATCGCTTGACGTCCTCGTTGGAGCTTGGCTAGGGTTCCGCCCCTGCTTGTGGTGACTGTAGCTCAGCATGGTTAGAGCCCCAGATTGTGGATCTGGATGTCGCGGGTTCAAATCCCGTCAGTCACCCCATCCCTTTCCCTGACAGTTCCACACCGCCGTGGTCGGCGCGGGACAATTACCTTTTGCATCCCCCAAGCCCGCTGCTAGGTTGCGCTCATGTCGAAAACGGCCGACGCCATCTCTTCGCGCGCGAGCGCTCCTGCGGCTCCAGCGCCTCGTAAGTCCGAGCTGCATGACAAGCAAAACGAGCGGGATCATCGCGAACTGCGCATCGACAAAGTCGGAGTTCGCGGGCTGCGCTTTCCCATTCAGGTGCGGGACAAGGCCAAGACGCTCCAGAACACCATCGCCACCGTCACCTTGTGCGTTGATCTCCCCAAGGAGTTCAAGGGAACCCACATGAGCCGCTTCATCGAGGTGCTTAACGCCCATGGAAACATGGTGCATGTGGAGAACATCCCCGACATCCTCTTCGCGATGCAGCAGCGCCTGAACGCGTCGACTTCTCACATCACGATGGATTTCCCTTACTTTCTTGAGAAGAAAGCGCCTATCTCCGGGTTGGCCGGGCTGATGGACTACGGCGTCCGGTTCGAGGCGACCGCCACGGGCAAGGAAATTGATTTTGTCCTCACCGTGCGGACTCCTGTGACGACGCTTTGCCCTTGCTCCAAGGCGATCAGCCGGTATGGCGCGCACAATCAGCGCGGCGAGGTGACGGTTCAGATCCGATCCCGGAATATCATCTGGATCGAGGACCTGATCGCCTGGGTCGAGTCCAGCGCGAGCAGCGAGCTCTATTCGCTCCTCAAGCGCGAGGACGAGAAGGCCGTCACCGAGCGCGCCTACGACAACCCCGTCTTCGTGGAGGACCTCGTCCGCAACGTCGCCCAGAAGCTGAACGGCGATCCGATGATCACCTGGTACCGCGTCGAGGCCGAGAACTTCGAGAGCATCCACAACCACAATGCCTACGCCTGCATTGAAAAGGGCTAGCCCGGGATTTGGGCATTGAATCGACACGGGAACCTTCGCACAGTAGTCGCCACACACATATGGGCGCACAATGGAAACAGGCCGGACGCGAAGCGAACGCGCAGAAGCGGGGACAGATGGTCGTCAAGCTCGTGAGGGAGATCCTGGTCGCCGCGAAGCTGGGCGGCGCCGACCCGGACTTGAACGCCCGCCTCGCCGCCGCGGTGGAGAAGGCGCGGAAGAACAGCGTCACGCGCGACACCATTGAGCGCGCCGTCAAGAAGGGCGCGGGGCTCACCGAGGAGAAGGTCCAGTTTGAGCTCATCACCTACGAGGGCTTCGCCCCGCACAAAGTGCCCGTCGTCGTGGAATGCCTCACCGACAACCGCAATCGCACCGCTCCCGAAATCCGGAATCTTTTCAAGACGGGCCAGCTCGGACAGCCGGGAAGCGTCAGCTTTTTCTTCAACCACTGCGGGGTGGTTGAAGGCCACCACGCCGACGCCAGCCGCGACGCCGAGGGCGACGCGATCGAAGCCGGCGCCCAGGAGGTGGAGAGAATCGAGTCTGAGGAAAGCCCCGAAGGCGTCCAATGCGCCCGGTTCACCACGACGATCAAGGATCTGGATGGGGTCTCGAAAGCCCTGAAGGCGGCGGGTTGGACTCTCACCGCCTCCGAGATCCGCTATGTGGCGAAGAGCTTCCCCGAGATCGCCGACACCGCGCGGAAGGAAGTCGTGGATTTTCTTCACGCCCTGGACGACCACGACGACGTGCATCACGTCTACGCGGCGCTCCGATGACCGCACGCGTCCGCGTTCATCAAGGAGCCCGGGGCGTGCCATGATCGTCCGTGTCACCCTGGAAATCGCCCTGCGCCGCGAGTTCGACTACGTCGTCCCCGAGGAGCTCCGCGCGAATGTGGAGGTCGGAACGCGCGTGAAGGTTCCCTTCGGATCGCGCCAGGTTTTAGGCGTTGTCACCGCGCTGCCCGAGTCCTCGACGCGCGCCCAGCTGCGCTCGATCCTCAAGGTCATCGGAAAGCAAAGCCAGATCACGCCCAAGGTTCTCCAGCTCGCGCGATGGATCGCCGGATACTATTGCTGCGCCGTCGAGTTGGCGATCAAGAGCGTGCTGCCCGACGCCGTCCGACAGGAGAAGGACGGATGGCGCGAGCGGCTCTTCGTCCGCGTGCAGCCCGGGTCGCGCGAGCTCCCCAAGCTCACCCGACGCCAGCTCGATGTCTGGCATGTGCTGGAGGAACGACGAGAGATCGCCCTCCAAGAGCTGCTCGAGATCACCGGGGCGACCGCGGAGGTGGTCCGGCGCATCGAGTCGCATGGACTGATCGAGATTGCCCCGCGGGTTTCCGAGCGCGACCCGTACGCGAACGAAACCATCCTGCCCACCCTGCCCCTCGCCCTGAACCCGGAGCAATCCGCCGCGCTGGTCCGGATCACGAAGGCGCTCAATTCCGCGCAGCCTCCCGCGCCCGGCGCCGCTCCCTCGCTGGGGAGCGCCGGGAGGGATCCGGGGGATGGCGCTGTGTTCCTGCTGCACGGCGTCACGGGAAGCGGCAAGACCGAGGTGTATCTGCAGGCGATTGAGCACACGCTCTCGCAGGGCCGCGGCGCGATCGTGCTCGTTCCTGAAATCTCGCTCACGCCGCAGACTGTGGAGCGCTTCAAGGCGCGGTTCTCGCAAAGCCGCCATCAAACGCTCGTCGCCGTCCTGCATAGCCGGCTCAGCTCCGGGGAGCGCCACGACGAATGGCACAAGATCAGGCAGGGCCGCGCGCGGATCGTGATCGGAGCGCGCTCCGCCATCTTCGCCCCCGTCGATCCGCTGGGCCTCGTCATCGTCGACGAGGAGCATGAGCACTCCTACAAGCAGGAGGAAACGCCGCGCTATCACGCCCGGGATGTCGCCGTCGTCCGAGGAAGGATGGAGGGCGCTGTCATCGTGCTCGGCTCCGCGACACCGTCCATGGAGAGCTACGCCAACGCGAAGAAGGGGAAATACGCCCTGTTGGAAATGCCCACGCGCGTCGATGACCAAAAGCTGCCGCTGGTTCGAGTGGTGGACATGAGGAACGAGGCGCGGAAGCAGAAGGGCCCGCCCATCTTCTCCGGACAGCTCAAGGAGGCCATCCATCAGCGCCTCGAAAAGAAGGAGCAGGTCATGCTCTTCCTGAACCGGCGCGGCTACTCCACATCATTGCAATGTCCGAAGTGCGGCTACGTCGCGGGATGCCCCGACTGCAGCATCTCGCTGACGTTCCATCGCGCCGAAGGCGTGCTTCGCTGCCACATCTGCTCCCATCACACGCCAGCCCCCACAGTGTGCCCGGAGCCCCGTTGCAAGAATCCGGGCATCCGTTACTCGGGTCTGGGAACGGAGAAGGTCGAGGACACGCTCCACAAGCTCTTCCCGACCGCGCGTGTCGCCCGCATGGATTCCGACACCTTGCAGCGCAAGGACGACTACCGTCGGGTCCTCGGCGATTTCAAGACGGGCAAGATCGACATCCTCGTCGGCACCCAAATGATCGCGAAGGGGCTTCATTTCCCCAACGTCACTTTGGTGGGAATCGTTCATGCGGACCTGAGCCTGCACATACCGGATTTTCGGGCGAGCGAACGCACTTTTCAGCTGCTCACGCAGGTCAGCGGCCGGGCGGGACGCGGCGACGTGGAGGGGGAGGTGTTCGTCCAGGCCTTCACCCCTTTTCATCCGGCGATCCAATACGCCCGCAAACACGACTTCCAGGGTTTCTATGACCTGGAGCTCGAGTATCGGGAGCAACTCCAGTATCCGCCGTTCAGCAGGATCGCACTGCTGACGCTGGAGGGTCGCAACGAGGAGAAGGTGGCGTTCGCCGCCGAACATCTCAGGAAGGGCGTGGACGCCTGCGTCGCCGGATGGAAGGGAGTCATTCTCGCGGGCCCGGCCCCGGCGCCGCTGGCGAAGGCAGAGACATTCTATCGCTACCACGTCATGATCCGCAGCCACCAGATGCCCAAGCTCCGCGCGCGACTCGCGGAGTACCTCGCCGAGCAGCAATGGCCCGACGATGTCCGGGTGACCGTCGACATCGACCCCGTAAACCTCTCGTGAAGCCGAACACTCGGTATCCCCCTTGCGCGTGAAGGGCGTCTTGACCACAGAAACCCAGAGCGCGCAGAGAAGCCCCGCGCGGGACAAGTCTCCTTGTTTCAATCGGGCTTCCCCGCGTCACTTCATTCTCTCGACGAGCGCGGCGATCCGGATGGATCGCCGCAAGGACCAGCACGCTCCGTTGACCAGGAACGATTCGATCGCCTCGGCAAGGCGATTGTAGTGATGCTCCAAAGGCGGAAGGGGCCTGAAGATCTGCGCGGACCAGACCTGATCGCTCGAATCGCGAACCGCCACGTTGAAATCTCCGACGACGCCGTTGAGAACCATAAGCGTGGAGCGAAACCCATCGGCATCCTCCACAATCCATGCCCGCGGCGTTTTCGCAAGCTGCCTTGCCCGTCCGGGGGCCATGAGATCCTCCGTTCGTCCATCATGCAGCGCGCCTCCCAACGGGCTGTCGGTTCGGGAAAGAGCCGCCGCCAGGAGCTCCGCCATCGCCGGTTCCGCGTCGAGATGACGCCAAACCTCGTCCCCCTCAAGTCGTCGAACCGTCCTCACCGAGAGGTCTGCCGCCCGGCGAAGTTCGGTCCACGGCGCCAACCCCTCCAGAGCGTTCATCTCAGCCCAGGGCGCTGTTCCCTGGACCACGGCCAATCCCTGCTTCAACACCCGCCCCGCGGGAGGGGCAAGGGCAGGCAGCCGCCAGGTCGCGGCAACCGATGTGCCCGAGCGCAGCTCAACGCCGCGCTGCGCCGCGATTTGCGCGAGCGCTTCAGCCTCGTCTCCGGTGGACGCAAGGAGACCGTGGACAAAGCAACGCGCTCCCCGGGGCAATCGGTCCAGCACCTTGCGAACGAGAGGCGCGTTGGGTTCCGCGCCCTGCCCGCGCGGAACAACAACGACGGCCATGGCCTCGTTCACGGTTTCCTCCCAGGTCGGAAAAAGCGTCAGGCCCGCTTTCAGCCGTCCGGCTCGCAACGGCTCCGGGATTCCTCCGGAGACCACGCAGGCCCCGACTGAAACGGCGTCCGATTTGTGAATCCCGCCGGAGTCGACGGGATATCCCAGAACGAAACGATCGAGCAGCTGCTGTCCTGGAGTAGACAGCGCGAAATCCTCCAGAACGAAGCGAAGGCGAATGGGTGTGAAGACGCGGCGGCTCATCACGATCTCCAGAAATGCGAACCGCGCGGCGCGGTGTAGGCGACCGCGAGTTCAGGGGTGGGCACGGCGATTTGCCCGCGGTGCAGCGACTCCACGTTGAACAGGGTCATTCCCGACGTGAGCAGCGTTCTTTCGATCGGATACGGCGCCCGCCCCGTGCGCAGCATGACCTCCACATTGTTCACCAGCGGATTGAAGAAGTTGGGCTGAGTGGAGCGGCGGGGAGGCATCGGAAGATACATCTGGCACGAGTGGATCTCGCCGGTCCTCGCGGACATGCCGGCATAGTTGAAATCCTCCACGACACCATTGAGCAGAAACATGGACGTCTGAAAGCCGTCGCGATGCTCGATGAAATACCCGATCGCGTCAGGACACATTTCCTGGAGCCAGTCCACCTCAGGCGGCAGCCAGGTGTACCCGGCGGGCGCGCGACAGGTGAGGCTGCGGGCGAGGGCGGCGAACATGAGCTTGCGGGTGCGATCCCGCCGACGAACCGCCTGCCAGAGCGCGGGTCCGCGCAAAGCCTGCACGGACCGAACGCCGCGCTCGCCTCCCCTCCGGCGCTCCGACATGCATTGCGCGGTTTCGAGAGCGTGAATGTCGTAGGAGTCCACGCCGCCGTAGGCGACGCAGACGCTCTCGTTCAGGGGAATGTCCAAAGGGAGCTCCAGGCTCGGAATGCGCCAGGTCACCGGGAGCGACGATCCAGCCAGGAACGGAAAACGCAGGCGACGCGAGTCCTCCACCATCTCGACGCATTCGTTCCAGCGAACGGAGAGATGCTTGTCGTTGAACACGGGAACCGAGCGCCCGCTGTTCTCAAAAACTTTCACCACCCGCTTGAAGAAAGGATAGCGCGGATACTCCTTCTGACCTTTGGCGTTCGTGGGATAGTCGCCGTGCTCGATCACCAGGACGACACCGTCGACGGCAAGCTGAGAGCCTCCCAGAGTGATCGCTTCCTCGATGGTGGGGAACTGCCGGAGCCCGAGGCGTTGGACCCGCTCGCGTGAAAGGTCGCCTGTCGGCCTCTGATCGACGTAAATCCCCGCGACTTCGAAAGGAGGGATGTGGTGCCGTCCCGCCCAGCCGTAGCCCGCGGTGAAACGATCCAGGAAATGCTGGCTGTGGGAAAGGTAGCGCACTTCGCTCAGGATGAGCGCGATCTTCTTCCGCCGCTCCGTCTTGGGCGCGGTGCGGACGGCGGGCCCTGCCCCGAGCGCGCCGGGAGCGGAGGAGATCCACGCGGAGCCGATCAGGGAGGAGGCCGCGGCGCCCGCCAGGAAGCGCCGACGGGTCCACCTCCGGCCTGCGTCATGGGGAGAAGCGGAGTCGGTCATGGATTTGGGATCAATCAGTGACGATGGGCGACGGACGCCAAGATGCTCCGCGGGAATCTGGCGGAGCAAGCGGAAACTCAGGTCGCTGGCGATCGCCGGGGCATGCGTCGGCTGTGGGCCCGACCTTACTTCGGCAGCGTGTAGCGCGGTTGGTAGAGGCCGTCCGAAAGCTCGATGGTCTCCCGAAGCAATTGCGACACGACTTCGACGGCGGCGCCCAGTTCCGCGGCGGAGTCCCCCAGGTGAGCGAGGGTCTGCTGAGCGCGCGCCGCGAAGTTCCGCGGAGCGCGCTCGAACTCGGCGGTCTCCGCGAGAGCCGTCTTGCCGTTGAGGAGATACTTCCTGTTCACGCTGAAGATCGCGAGCGTCAGCTGGTTCAAAGCGAACGTCAGGGACGCCGCGGTCCCGTGGACGTCGGCGCGAGCGGCGTACTTGCGGGCGAACGCCCCGATTCCGAATTCCACCGCCCAAAGATAGTCCTGCGTCACGCTCCGGCGAAGCGCCTCGGGATACTGGGCGACGCGTCGCTTAAGCGCCTCGAGCCGCGCGTCGGGATCGACAACGGGAACGCACACCGCGACCTCGCCGAGATAGGTTCCGCTGAAGAATCCGAAAGGGGGTTGCTGCGCGTAGTCCAGCTCGTGTCGGCCGGCCTCCGCTTCGGCGATGACCCGCTCGAGATGTTCGAGGTTTCGGTAGATAAAGTCGACGCGCTGCCCACCGATGGTCAACCACGCGCCGCCATTCACCCACGGGCCCCAGTCGTAGAAGTTGGACACCACCGGACCGGGAGTGTCGTTCACCTCCTCGGCCAGCTCGCGCACGCTTGGGATGGAGAAGGGATGCGCCTCGGAATAGAAGAGGCCCAGATCAATGTCCGATCCCGGCTGCGCGCGTCCTCGGGCATAGGATCCTCCTAGCACAACGGCGCTGATCCCCGGAATACCCCCTAAGCGCTCCGCCAGCGACATCACCAGCTCGCGCTGTTCCTTTGAAAGGTCTTTCATATCGAGGGTCGGGGGTCGCCCCCCAGCCTCCACGTAAAGTGTCCAACCTTTGCTCAAGTGACGAGCCGGATTTGGGCTTCCTCAGCAGGGATAGCCGAGCCAGCTATGAACTTCCTCGCCATCCCCTGTCCTCCAGAAGGAACGCCCGCCCGGCTTCATCGCTCTGGGCCTCCACTGGCTGTTCTAAGAAAACCGCATGATCGTGATCGGCCTGGAACGGTGGGTCGCTCGCTCAGCTGTGACCCAGCCACAACGCTCGTAGAGTTCCGTCGAACCAGGTGTCCATAGATGAAGCGGAACCAGGCCTCGTGAGAGGGCGAACCGCTGGACATGCTGGACGAGAGCGCTGCCAATGCCCGCGCCGCGAGCATCGGGGCGAACATAGAGCGAAGCCAGCCAGGGCGAAAGATGATCGAAGGAGGGCAGATCGGAGACGTCGAGGGAGACGGCGCCCACGACTTCAGGACCGCGGTAGGCCAGGAAGGTGATGGGAACCGCGCCGCGATTCAGGTTTTCCGCCAACTGCGCCCGAACCTCTTCCATCGAACGATGGTCAAACCCGTGCCACTCGCTGTGGAACCATCCAGCGAGAAGTTCCAACTGACCCGGATCATCGGCGAGCGGACGAATCAACATGAGAAGCGCGAGGAACCATCGGTTGAACGCCTGACGG
Source organism: Verrucomicrobiota bacterium (assembly GCA_016199985.1). Classification (GTDB taxonomy): domain Bacteria; phylum Verrucomicrobiota; class Verrucomicrobiia; order Limisphaerales; family UBA11320; genus UBA11320. The sequence continues at coordinate 76,700 of JACQFQ010000064.1, forward strand.
GAGAGAGGTGGGCTCGAGCGGCCCTGCTATCCCCTATTTGCGCTCGGTGGTTTTGCGGCAAAGACGAGCACGTTCCCATCTGGATAGCGGATGCCGGTCTCGCGCGTGCCCCACGCTTGATGGGTCGGCGGCAGCTGGACGATCGCGCCGCGCGTGGAAAGCTCGTCATGCAGCCGATCCACATCCGCGACCCACAGAAACGCGTCGGTCATTCCAGCCCGCTCCAGCCTCAAGGTCGCTCACTCGACCGATTTCATTGCGCGGCCGGGCTATCCTCGTCCGTCTTTCTCTTGGTGATGACCCTGGCTATGTGCACCAGTGTCACCAGACCGAGGCAGAACCCCATGACGCCCGCCCCGATGAACACCCCCCAAATCGCCCCCACCGCCGCGGCGTATCGCGGCAGCGACGCGCTCGCGGCAGGCGAGAACAAGCCTTTGACGAATTCCGGGGATATGAGGGCTACAACCGCGGCAAACACGCCGCCAACGACGGAGGCCAGGATGGCTGCGCCGAGGACGAAGAAGAAGTAGCGGAGGAATGTCATGCGGAGGTGGCTTTCATCGGCGTCGCTTGAGGCGGTCTCAGGCTTTTCCAATAGGCCACCGGCAGGAGAGCGAGCCCAACGACGATCAGCTGGGAAATGTCGAACGCGATCAGCCACGAAAACGCGGCGCCCATGAATCCGTACGAGTGCAAACCGATGCCCAGCATGTTCACCCCGAACCACGAAAACGCGGTGATCACGTTGCCGAAGACAGCGATGGCCATGAGCGTTTTCTCGGAGCAAACCTTCCCCCATCGCGCGTGCAGAAAGAAGGCGTTCCAGAGCACGATCATGAGCGCTCCATTCTCCTTGGGATCCCATCCCCAGAACCGTCCCCAGGACTGGTCCGCCCAGATGCCCCCCAGGACCGTGCCCGTGAAGCTGAGCAGCGTGGCGAAGCAAATGACGCCGTACACCATTCGCGACAGCGATTTCGCCATGTCCGTCGAAAGCGACGTGGTGAAGAAGCCGCGCAGGACGTAGAGCAAAGCGAGGAATCCGGCGGCGAAGGTGGCGGCGTAACCGAGCGTGACCGCGACGACATGGGTCGAGAGCCAGAAGTTCGTGTCGAGAACGGCGCGCATCATCTCCATCGTGTCGCCATCCATCGCCAGATGGTGGGCCACGACAAGCGTTGAGCCGCCGCCGATCGCCGCGAGAACGCTCCCGATCGCGTTGCTATGAATGCGCTCCAGCAAAATCCCCAAACCCGCGATCCCCCAGCCGATGAATACCGCTGACGAATAGAGATTGGTCACCGGCGGGCGTCCCTCGAGAATCATCCGATAGATCAGTCCCGCCGTGTGCGCGATCCATGTGAGGATGAGCAGCTGCCACGCGGCGCGGCTCAGAGCCGGCACGTTGTTGAACCACGAGGCGCAGGCCAGGATAAAAACGAAAACGTAAAACACCGCCGTGACGTAGAAGGCCTCGATCCGGTTGAAGTAGTGCTCGCTTCGGCCCTTCGCGAGCTCGGGGACGTACCGATGCTCCGCCAGCCACCCACCGTACTCGGTCAAGGCCGCGTTGAAGACCTCCACCTTGTCCGAGCGATAGGCGTCCGCCATCCGGGCGAAGAGCGAGATCGGCGTTCCGATCGAGCCGCCGCGAGCCGCCTCCATGAGCGCGGCGCCCACGGTGGTCCAGTCGTCGCGAACGTGATTCGGACTGCCCGAAGGAACGGCGAGCGTGTAACCGAAGCGCGCCATCATGTCGTACCGCTGCAGATGATCCAGGATGCGGTCGAACGCCTTCTGGTCAAATTCCTGGCCGCCCTCGCGGGCTTGAATCGCCTTCACGCCAGGGGCGATCGCCGTCTGATAGGCGGCGAGATCCGCCTCGAAGTCCCGCGTCTCCTCGTGCTGCATCGAGTTCTTCAGCCGCCGGTACAGGATCACGTTGTTGTTAAGCCGCATCACCGCCTTCTCGAAGGGGCTCTGCGCCTCGGGCTTGATCTGCTCGCTCTCAATGCGCTGGGTCTCCTTCAGCAGGCTCTGCAGCTTGGGTTGAAACTGCGCCATGGAGAAATACTTCTCCTCATCGGACACCCCCAGCATCCCGCGGAGCTCCGGGTGATCGATGCGGAAGATCGTCCGGGAGTCGGCCTTCGACCCGTCAAAGAAAACCTCCATCAGCCATCGGATCGCGGGCATGCTCCCGCCCTTCTCGAGCGCGAGCGTCTGCTTGCCGCGGAGGATGAGGAGGCTGTTTCGCGCGACGCTGTCGAGCGGCTGGGTGCGTCCGTTGAGCAGGACGGGCAAACGTCCAAAGCCCTCGGCGTCGAAGCCGGACTTCGAGGCCGCGGGGACGAGGCAGTAAGCGATCGTCAAAAGAGCGACCGCCACGACAATTCTAGGAAACCACGTTTTCAAGCTTTTCTCCTCCCCAGAAACGCGACCAGGTGGATCAGGAACTGGATCACCAAGCCCAGCGCGACCACGCCGCAGGCGATGTAGGGCGCGAGCCAGCTCGGATTGCGGACCACCTGCAGGATGGTCGCTCGATCGTCGCGCTTGTCGAAGCTGGCTTGATAGAAAGTCAGCCCGGCGTAGCGCAGCGGATTGTTCATGTAGATGCGGATCTCGCGATCCTCGCGGGTCGAGGGGTTCTGAAGCCGGACGTCGCTCGAGAAGTTGCGCGGCGTGTCGGTGCCGCGGTACTTGTCATGGCTGAACTTCAGGAGCGTCAGGCTGAAAGGGTAGTAGTGACGTTGCAGGCGGAGCGCGAGACGATAGCTGCGCCCTTTGTAAGAGAGGCTTTGGCCGCGCTCGAGATGGCCTGAGACCAGCCAGCGCCCGAGGGAGCCCTCCGGCCCCGACAGCTCGATGTACGCCGAAGGAACATCGCGGAAATCCATGTCCGTCACCTTCGGCAACGGCAGCGCCTCCACTTGCAGGCCGAATCCCTGGTTTGCGAAACCCGCGCTCGACGAGGCGAGATCCGCGCGGTTGGTGAGGTGAGAGTGTTCGTAATACTTCGCGACCCGGATGCTGAAAGGAAGCGAATCCGCGAGCGTGGCGCCCTCGACGAGGAGGTTGTCTGGGATCGCGACAACGCGGTCCTTCGCGGCGTCGGTGACATCGATGACCGCGAGTTCGCTTCGCCGATCCGACTCGGAGTAGCTCTTGGTCTCGCCCTCGGTCAGGTGGATGCCGCTTTCGCGCGCGAGCTGGTCGGTGAAAAGCTGCCCGAGCAAAAGGATGATCAGTCCGACATGAGTGAGAAAGATCCCCGCCTTCTTGCGCGTGAAGACGAATCGCTGCCAATGCGCCGCGAGAAGATTCAGCAGCAGCGCGCCCCCCAGGAAGTAGCCGCCCGGGAATACGGGGATCCAACGGGCCGACAACACCTCATCGGCCTGCATGGGCGTCACGTAGATGTTGAGGAGCTGCGCGGCCTTCTTGAGCGCGGCGAGCATGGACGCGGCGTCGACGAACGAGCTGTGAAAGAACCGAGCCTGGGCGATGTAGAGCCCCAGCGGCTCCTGGGCCATGGTCCCGAGAAACACCAGGATCAGGCTGAGGGCCAGCAGGACCATGGTCAGCTGCAACGAGCAGAGGATTCGAATCAGGCGTTTAAGGAGCATGCGGATATTGAGCGCTCTGGACGAACTGAAGGAAGGCCGCTTTTTCCCGCTCAGAGGCGGCGGGCGGACCCGTCATCTTGTAAAACCAGGTCTCGTCGCCACGGGGAACAATCACGCCCACGAGTCGCGCCGGCTGACCCGTTTTGGAATCCGTGCCCGCGAGATCCACCAAAGTTCCCTTGCCGTCCGAAAGATCGACCGCGCTGACTTCGCGCTGCAGAGCGTCGGCGTCAATCTCCGGCAGCCCCACCTGGCGTCGCCACCGATTCACGTTCGCGAGCAAGCCCCCGACATCGCCGGGGAATGAGCTGACGCTGATATCCGCCTGTCCGCCGGAAGCGCCGAGGGACGAGAACTTCGCGAGCACCATGGGCCCGGGAGCGCCGGGCTTCCATGCGGCGGGAGGCTGCCAGGTCGGGAGCGGCTTGGACGACGCGACGCCTCCGCGACCCGAAGGGCCGCCGTCGCGGCGCGCGAAAGGAGCATCCGCGACGGTCGTCTCCCGCTGCGGCGGAGGGCCGAAGGACAGCCCCTTCAGAAAGTCCCTGAACACGGAGCCCTGGGCCTTGACGAGCTTGTCATCGCCCGAGAATTTGAAGAACCAGCTAAGCTCGTCCTTGACGAGCATGCCGACCAGCACGGACGCGCCCGAAGTCCCTCCCCCGGCGGGCGGGTTTTCCATTGTAAAAAGCTTTCCGCTCTCGCCTGCTATCGGAACGGTTTCGACAAACCGGGAAAGCTCCGCCGCTTCCACTGGCGGCAGCTTGACCTGCTCGCGCCACAGATTCACGAATTGCAGATCGTTTCCGTTCATCCCCGGGATCGCGACCGCCGAGACCTCGCCGCGCCCTCCCCCCGGCGACTCCACCGTGAAGCTCGCCACCCTCATCCGGTTGACGCTCTCGATCATGCGCCATCCCTCGGGCAACGCGGCCCACTTGAGGGAGGGAAGCGGAGCCTGGGCCTCTTCGCCCATCGGTGAGGCCGTGTCTCTTTTCCGGGGCGGGGCTTCGCTTTCCTTGGGGGCGTCGTAGACCGCAACCTCATCCCGGCGGCAACCTGTGGTCGCCGCCAACAGCAAGCACAACGCCCATCCTCCGGAGCGGAGGACGATAAAACGAGATCGGCGACGAGTCAGCGACTGCATGGCGCAATGATTAGGAGCGGAATGGCGCACCGTCAAAGACTGACTCTAGAAAACGAAGGGATGTTCAGCAAAAATGGGGAACGTCGACCGAGGGACCCGCGCCTACTTTCCCGACGCGATGCGCCGCGCGATGAACTCGCGGATTTTCGGCAGGCGACAATCGCGAAGCAGGGCCAGCCCGGGCTCGGATCCGAGCGCTGCGACGGGCTCGGCGGCGTACCAATACATCAAGGGCAGATTGTGGTCGTCCGCGTCCTCCGCGTGCTTCAGCAAACGGGCGATGACCGGCCCGCGACGCGACGCCTCGACGCGCTGCAATCCCGCCGCCAGGTAGAGTCGCACCACCGGGGAAGGATCCGACTCCGCCAAGCCCGCCATCGCGGCAAGCAGCGCCTCCGAGGCCTGCTTGTCCTCGAGCATCAGCTGAATCGCCCACGCGCGAACATGCTCATGGGGGCTCTTCAAGAGCCTCAGCCCCGCTTCGGACGTAAACCCTCCCACGACATGCAGCGTCCACATGAGGCGGAGCTGTCGGCTGACGTCCGTCGGTCGCAGCATGCCCGCCGGGGTCTCGGGAGCCGCCGCGCTTCCCTCGGGATTCAGGAAGCGCAAGATCAACGCTTGTGTTTCCGGCTTCGGCCCGCGTTCTTGAAGAATCCGTCGCGCGTGGCGCACCTTCCATTCGTTCGGATGCAGCTGAAGGCCCACGAGCTCCGCGTCAGACAGCTTCGCCAGATCCACCGGGCTCACGGCCTGGTCGTGGTGAATGATCTTGAAGATGCGCCCGTTGGACCTGTCATGGCCGTCCTCGCGCCCGTGGTGGCATTGGTTCTCGTCATACCAATCGATCGCGTACACCGAGCCATCGGGATCCTCCAGCATGTTGAGAATCTGGGACCATCGATCGTTGAAGTTCACGAAATCGGGGCCGTGATGCGCCACATAGCCCGAGCCGCGCCGCTCCAGGACATCCATGTTCAGGCGCTGGCCGTGGATATTATTCATGAACGCCTTTCCCTGATAGGCGGCGGGCCAGCTGTCTCCCTGGTAGATGAGAAGCCCCGCGTGCGCATGCCCGCCGCCCGCCGAATCGGAGCGGCCGTTCGCCGCGTGAGGTCCCTGCGATCCCGCGTAGTGCAGGTGGTCCGCGATGGTTCCAATGTCGGCGTAGGTGTGAGGGTTGAAATGCGATCCTCCCTGGCGGAGATACCGGGCGCCCTGAATCATGTGGAAGAAGTGCGGAATCACGCAGGCTTCGATATGGCATTGCCCCATCGCGTCGAAGTCGACGCCCCAGGGATTGCTCGTTCCCTCGGCGAAGCGCTCGAATCGTTTCTTCTGGGGATGATAGCGAAAAACGCCGGCGTTCAGCGGGACGCGCTCCGAATCCGGCGCGCCGGGACGCCCGACCTTCGAGTAGGTGAACACGCCGTGACATCCGTAGAGCCATCCGTCGGGGCCCCAGAGAAACGTGTTGAGCGTCTCATGGGTGTCGCCGTAACCCCATCCGTCCAGGACGACCTCGGGCGGCCCATCGGGCTTGTCGTCGCCGTCGCGGTCAGGAATAAACAAAAGCTGGGGGGCGGCTCCCACCCATACGCCGCCAAATCCCACGGCAAGACCGCTGACAAGGTTCAAATGCTCGGCGAAGACCGTGCGCTTGTCGAAGCGATGGTCGCCGTTCGTGTCCTCGAAGATCAGGATCCGGTCCTTCCCCTGCCCTTCCGGAGCGCGGCGGGGATAGGTGTAGCCCTCGGCGACCCAAAGCCTGCCGCGGTCATCGAGCGCGAACGCGATCGGCTGCTTCACGTCGGGTTCCCCCGCGAACAGCTTCACGCTGAATCCTTCAGGGGCGGTGGCTTCGCGTGCGGCGGCTTCGGGCGACAGGCCCGCGAACTTGACGAAGTCCGCCGGCAGCTCGGCGGCTCGCGCCGTCGGATCCGGGCTCCCGAGCGAGGTGAAACCCACAGCGACGGCGCACAACACGGCTCGAGCAGACGACCAGGAGGTGTTCATGAATTCTTGCAACGGAGTCAGGGGAGGTTGAGACAACGCTGATCTTCACCCGAGCCGCCTCAGCGCGCGCGCTTGGGCCTGGCCTTCTCCCAGTTCTCGGCGCTCATCGTTTTCTTTTCCTGAAGGTGAACGAAGACGCCCTTCTTGTTGCCCACAACGATGTCGGGCAGGCCGTCGCTGTTGATATCGCCCGCGACGACCTGGGTTCCGATGCCGGAGTTGTCGTCGATCTGGAAAGGGACGAAGTCCACGCCGTCGCTGCCGCCGCGGACAAGCTTGAACCAGTAGAGAACCGCCGGCGCGTTCGGCTCGGCGTCTCCCGTCGGGCCGTGCGCCCAGAAGCGCTTGCCCGTCACGATGTCCTTGAGGCCGTCGCCGTCCATATCGATCAGGTCGACCGCGTGCAGCTGGGAGAAGTGGACGCCGTAGTTGTTCTCGTTCGCCTCCTTGTTCATGATGACGTGCTGGCGGAAGCGCGGTCCGCCGGTGTCGTCCCTCTCCTCCAGCTGCTCATACCAGGCCAGTCCGTAGCCGTGCGCGGCCAGAGCGGTGATGACGTCGTTACGGCCGTCGCCGTTCACGTCGTACACATGCATCTGGGAGCTTCCGCTGCCGGGCGCGAACGCCACGGGGTGGCGCTTCCACTCCGGGTCGCCGGCGAGGGAGGCGGGCTGCTCCCACCATCCGTCCATGTCGAGAATGTCCATGCGACCGTCGCCGTTGACATCGCCCACGCCGAGCCCGTGGGTGAACCGCTGCCAGGATCCTTTCGGAGAGATCTTGTGCCATGTCCATCGCGCGGAGGGATCCTGCGCGTTGATGGTGGCGTAGCCAAAGTAGCCTCCGGAGTTGCAGACGAGGTCGGGCTTTCCGTCGCCATTGATGTCGACAAACATCGGCGATTCGTTGTCCGTAACGTCAATGATGGTGTGCCGCGCCCAATGCCCTTGGCCTCCTTTCGGATTCTCGAACCACCATGAGTCCTCGCCCGGAAACCCAAGGATCAAAATGTCCGTCCAACCATCGGCGTTCACGTCGTACGTGAACGCGAAGAAGTTTTTGGAATAGGCGTTGTTCTTGCCCAGACCGCCTTCGAATCCGGGAATCTGCGCCTCGGTCATGGGCCCGACCTTCAACCGGAATGTCTGGGTGGCGGGCGAGTATTCGTGGCGTTTCTTGAAGTCGGGGCCTTCCCACCAATAGGGGCCGGACACCACGTCCATCACGCCATCCTTGTTGAAGTCGCCAAAGTTGGCGCCTTCCGCCCAGAACTGATCCGAGACCTGGATCTTCTTGAACGCCCGGACGGTGAGCTCGCTGTCCGCCGCGACCGCCGCGACGCAGCCAGCCAAGCCCAGGACAGAAACCAGTGTGGGGTATGTCATGCCTCTCTCTGGCAAGATCAGCTGCCAGGGTCAAGCGGCGAAAACGGCTGGAAGGGCAATGTGGCGACGGCGGCGGGAATGAGGGTGTCGCCCACCCGGATCGAGACCGCGTCCCCAATCTGGTTGTGCTCGCGGCGGAGATAGGAGAGGGCGACGTTGGTCTTTAATGCCGGGGATGCAATAACGCTCGTGACATAGCCAATCTCTTTGTCGCCCCAATAGATCTTATCGCCCTTCCGCGGCAAAACTTGAGCGCCCGGAGGCATTCGCAGCCCGCGAAGCGCCTTGCTCACCTGTCCATAGGTCCGGATTCTCGCGATCACTTCCTGGCCGATGTAGCAGCCCTTGGCGTAGTGGACAGCGCGAGAATCCAAGCCCGCTTCGGGCGGAAGGTTGGTTTCATCCATGTCGGCGCCGTAGCGGGGAATCGCGGCCTCAACGCGCGCCCACTCCATCGCCTGCCAGCCGGCGGGACGGCCTCCGACAGCGCGGGCGGCCGATGTCAGGGCGCCCCAGAGCGATTCCAGCCCGGACACCGGAGCGAACAGGTCGTAGCCCACAGTCCCGAATCTGGGCTGGCACATCACATACACGTCCCCCCATGCGCTGCCGGGCGCGTGGAGAAACGCCCCAGGGGCGGAAGGCAGGGTCCCGGATAGACCGAGGGCCTCGACCACCGGGGTCGCTTGGGGGCCTTGCGCGCTGAGATGACCGAAGAGCGCCGCGACATCCACCACCTGCGCGTCCTCCGCGATGATGTATTTCTCGAGGCGCTCGGTGAGGGTCCGCGCCAGCCCCGGCTCAAAATCAAGAAGCAGCTCGTCCTCCAGGCAATAGATCCACAGGTCGCTCTGCAGCCTCCCCTTCGCGGTGAGGATCGCGCCGTAGCATCCCTGCCCAACGGCGAGCTCCTTCACCTGCTGCGTGACCTGCCCGTGCAGGAACGGCTTTCGATCCGCGCCAAGCAAACAAAGGCGGCTGCGAAAACTCAGGTCGAGGGCGGCGGCGGTTTGAGTCAGGGCGGAATGCTCCTCGAGCGCGGATCCATAGTCGTTCACGACCTCCGCGGATCCGATCTCGACGAACGCGGCGCCGGCGCGCGCGTGGGCTTCTCGCAACAGCAGCGGGATCATGGGGACAAACGCCCTCCGGTTTCGGGATCGAAGAAACGCGCCTCCTGGGCCAGGACGAACGCGCGCACCTCGCTGCCGATGTCGTAACGCGCGACGCAGGGGATGCGCGCGACGCACCGTTCCCCGGCGCAGCTCAGGTGCAGGAATGTTTCGGCTCCCATCATTTCGACAAGCTCCACCCGGCCTTCGATAGGCGTCGCGCCGGGGATCGGCTCAACGCCGATGTGCTCAGGCCGGAGCCCAAGCACGAGCGCGCGTCCGGGCTCGAAGGACGCCGGCGCGGGAAAACGAAACCCGCTTCCTCCGCCCTCCGCCCTTTGGGCGAACCAGTGGCCGCCCGCCTCTCCGCGCGCCACCTGGCCGTTGAAAAAATTCATGGGAGGAGAGCCCATAAACGACGCGACGAATCGGTTGGCCGGGTTGCGATAGATGGCGACAGGGTCGTCGACCTGCTGGAGGCGTCCGTCCTTCATCACCGCGATCCGATCCCCCAGGGTCATCGCCTCCGCCTGGTCGTGAGTGACGTAAATCATCGTGGCGCCGAGTTGGTGATGCAGTCGGGACAGCTCCCCGCGCATTTGCAGGCGCATCTGGGCGTCGAGATTCGACAAAGGCTCGTCGAAGAGGAAGACCTGGGGCTGTCGGACGATCGCGCGTCCGACGGCGACACGCTGCCGCTGTCCGCCGGAGAGCTCCTTGGGCAGCCGGCCCAGGAGCGCGCCGAGCCCGAGCAGAGTCGCGGCCGATTGAACGCGCGCCTCGATCTCGCCGCGGGGGATCCGACGGAGTCGCAAGCCGAAGGCCATGTTCTCGGCGACCGTCATGTGGGGATAGAGGGCGTAGTTCTGAAACACCATCGCAATGTCCCGATCCTTGGGTTCCACCGTGTTCACGACGCGGTCTCCGATGCGGATGGTTCCGGAGGAGATGTCCTCCAGCCCCGCAACGAGGCGCAGCGTTGTGGACTTACCGCAGCCGGAGGGACCGACGAGCGCGAGGAACTCGCCGTCGCGGATTTCGAGATTCAGGTCGGAAACGGCGTAGACCCGCTCCGACTTCCGGGAAGCTTGATAGAACTTATTGAGGCTTTCGAGGACCACGCGCGCCATTCGCCGTCAGTGTGCGAACGGACAGGTCGAGTGTCCATGATTATTGAACCGCGTGGGCCGCCCCGACTCAGAAGTCTTTGAACGAATTCTCGGACGCTGTGGGTTTCGACTTCGGCGTTTCAATGGACTCTGAAACATTTGCGGAAGCGGAGGTCGTGGTCTGCGGAGGCTTCGGCGCGCTGAATTTGGAAACGCCTGGGAACGCGCTGGCGCCCGTCCGCCGGGCCTCGCTCGGATCGCTCGACCTGGCGGGATGTTCCGACGCTTCCATCTGCTCAGCGCTGGATTGGACGGCGCCCAGGAGCTCGGAGAGGCGGATGACAGCGACGCCGAGCGCTTGCGACTGCTGCTCGATCTGGTGCGACAAGCTCGCGCTTTGCTGCGCGGAGGCCGCATTGTGCTGCGTGACGGAATCCAGGCCGATCACGGCGGTCAACACCTGGTCCACGCCGGATTTCTGCTCCTGGGACGCCAGCAGAATCCCGGAAACGAGCTGATCCAGGGCGCGGGTTCTCATCACGATTGAGGACAAGTTCTCGGAAACGCGCTGGGAGATGGAGAATCCCGCGGAGCCGCGTTCGATGCTCTCTCGGATCTGCTCGCCCGTCTCGCGCGCGGCGGCGGCTCTGCGTTGGGCGAGGTTTCTGACCTCATCCGCCACGACGGCGAATCCAGCTCCGGCCTCCCCGGCCCGCGCCGCTTCCACCGCGGCGTTGAGCGCCAGGATATTGGTTTGGAACGCGATCTCATCGATCGTCTTGATGATCTTCGCCACGCCGCCATTCGCGACACGAATCCCGTCCATGGCCGCGGTCAACTGCTCGATGTCCGAGGTGCTTCGATCGGCCGCTTTGCGGGCCTCCTCGACGGCGTCGGTGACCTTTCGGGCGGAGCCCACGGTTTGCTCGGTCATGCCGCCGACCTCCTCGAGGGCCGCGGAAGCCTCCTGGAGGGAGGCGGCCTGCCGATCAACGGCCGCCGCGACACCCTGGCTAAGTTGCGCCAGGTCGCGGGAGCTGACATTCATTACTTTCACTGAATGCGAGAGCGCCTGCGTCACATGGGCCATCCGGCCCAGCATGCGACATCGGATGATCCAGCCGGCCCCACAGAGCGCGAACGCCCCCGCGAGAGCGCCCAAAAACCAGCTTTGGCCCTGGACGTGGGCCGATTCCTCCCCTTGAAAAAGCTCGGCGAGCGTGGCGCGCTCGATGCCCTTTTGAACCAAGTCCAACTGTCCCAAAAAATCCTCGAACCGCGGGTTCGCCTCAGCCAGGAAGAGGTCCACCGCCCCGGCGCCGTTCCCCACGAGAATCTTGTCCGTCACCTTCGCATGGGCGATGACCAGCGCCGCATGATGCTTCAGCACGGCCGGAGATTGCTGCCCGACCAACTGGGCGCGACGCGCGACATCCTTGGAGGCATCCTGGTAGGTTTTATACCCTGACTGGAGCTCATCGGCGTCCTTGACCCGAAGCAGAGTCTGAAGCTTGGTGTGAAGCCGCGTGGCGGCGTCGAGGAGCTGATAGTTCGCGCCGAGACGGCCCATCGCCTGGTCGGCGAGACGATCCGATCGATCCAGGGCGGTAATCAACAGGGTTCGGTTGGCGAATGCGCCCACCAACCCGAAAACGAGGACGGCGCACAATAGCGCGCTCAGTTGCCGAGGTACACTCATCACTTTGACCCTTTTCGGATTTCTGCTCGGAATCCGTTGACCGCAGTCACCGCTAGCTCCCGCTGAGCTTGTTCACGCTGAAGCCCACTACGAGCGATCCTATTGGCTTTCCCTCGCTCATCACCGGAACAGAAATCTGGATCTGCTGCGCCCCCGTGGATTCGTCCACCTCGATGTTGCCTTGCCAGTTCTTGCCCGCCATCGGCTGGTCGTGCTTGGGCTTCCCGGCGTGGCTCCAGTTGGTGGTCTTTGAGAGAAAGGCGATCTTGGTGCCATCCGCAGCCGACACGAACGCCTCCGTGAGAGCGTCGTCCTTCTTGCTCTTGAGAAACTCAGCCACGTCGTTTTTGGTGAACAGCTTGAGCACGGGATTCAGGAGGGTCACCGCCTTCCACTGGTCCTGGTTCATGGTTGCCACCTCGGCCAGGGGGGTCGCGTTGCGCTGCAACACCGCTTTCACAACGGTCGCCGAATTGGCCCACTCCTGGATCTGCTTCAGTTTCTCGTCAAGCCTCGCTTGCACCGCTGGCGTGATGGCATCGGCGCCTCGCGATGGAGGAGCCGCAAGGAACAGCGCGCAGGCGAGGACTAGAGGCATGGAAGGGATCAAACGACGGAAGATAGATGCGCTCGTTCTCATAGGATAGCGAAGGCCTGCTCCCGGCATTCTCAACAACAAGCGATGGCAGGCGCCCGCTAGACCTTAGATCGGTCCTCTCCCGATTCCCTGAAGAATCGTTTTGGAAAACCTCCCGCGCCAAGAAGGAACCGGACGTTGAAATAGCGGCAACGCGTTAGCGCCCAGGCGGCGGCGCCGTCAAGGCGCATCGGAATCCTGAGTGGGCGAGAGCGGTGTCGGGCGAGGCCTTCATTCGAGAGCTCGGACGGTACCCGCCGCAGTAGGAGTCGTTGCAGAGGAACGAGCCCCCGCGCTGCACTTTTTTCATCACGCCCGGCTCGTCAGGATCCAGGCTCGAGTCGGGTCCGCGCGGGTTCTTTGAAGCGCAGGATTCGTAATAGTCCGGACGGTACCAATCCGAGCACCACTCCCACACATTCCCCGCCATGTCATGAAGTCCGAATCGGTTGGCCGGGAAGCTTCCCACGGGCGCCGTGGTCTGGAACCCGTCCTCCGCCCGATTCGACATGGGAAAATCTCCCTGCCAGATGTTCGCCTGCCAGCGTCCGCCCGGCATCAGCTCGGCGCCCCACACAAACTCCGCGCCATCCAAGCCGCCCCGCGCGGCGAACTCCCATTCCGCCTCGGTCGGGAGCCGCTTCCCGGCCCACTCGGCGTACTTCACGGCGTCGAACCAGCATACGTGCACGACGGGATGCTTCTCGCGTCCGACCCACGCCGACCCCGGGCCCTCCGGGCGTCGCCAGCTCGCGCCGGGCACGTACTCCCACCAGGACAGAAAGTCATTCCGCTCCGGCTGCTGTTTGGGCGATCGAAACACCGCCGCGCCTGGCACAAGCTTGTCCTTCGGCACGCCGGGGTATTGCGCCGGATCCGGCTCGCGCTCGGCGACGGTGACGTACCCGGTGGCCTTCACAAACTCGGCGAACTGCTCGTTGGTGACCTCCGTGCGATCGATCCAAAAAGGGTCCACTTCCATTTCGCGGACGGGTTGCTCATCCGAAGCGCCCCGGTCATTGCCCCTCCGAAACCTCCCGCCGGGGATCCACGCCATGCCGGCCGTGGACGCCGTGCGCGCCGCCGTCGGCGCGACGTTTGATCTCGTGGGCGAGGATCCGGGCGCCGCGCCAGGCCCGCCGCTGTCCGGAGCGCGCTCGAAAGCCGGCAGGCGCTCAATGCGCTGCACCCGTCGCACCTCGCGAAAAACCCAGAGGCCGCCCAGCAGAAAGCCGACCCCAAAGAGAACGAACGCGATCGTGAGCGTTCGCCGCACGACGCGGGGCTCGACCAGCGGAGGGGTTGGAGCGTCTGACATGGGGATCCGCCCTCAAGGAAGGGCCATCGGCCAGACGAAATACATGCATCCGGGCTTGAGCTTGGGAAGATGAACGCCCAAATCGACGCTGACGGGACGGGCGGAGGTCGAGCCCAGCAGGCGGAGGAGGCGCGAGAACTCAAACACCGGGCGCAGCTCAATCAGCTCCGGCTTGTCCAGTTTCGCGAGACGCTTCACCCGATCCACAGCCACCTTGAATCCGCCCAGCTCATCCACGAATCCCAGCTCATGCGCTTCCTTTCCGGAAAGAATGCGCCCATCCGCATAATCCGCCCACCGGGGGCTCAGGGTTCTCCCCCGATCCTCGGAGTCCACGCTCTTCGCGTTCGACTTGTTGGCCTTCTCCCGGCCTTCCTTCACCACCTCCTTGAAGCGGAAAAACGTTTCGTTCACCATGCGCTGCACCATGTCGCGCTCCTCGGTCGAGATTTCCTCCTCGCGCTTCTCGCCGCTGAGCATGTCCTTGAATCGCCCGCTCTTGAACACCTCCGGCCGCAGCCCCACCTTGTCCATCAGGCCCCGATAATTGTATCCGTGCATGATCACCCCGATGCTTCCCGTTATGGTGAGCGGATTCGCGACGATCCACCGGCAGGGCGCCGAGACGTAGTATCCGCCGGACGCGGCAAGATTCCCCATCGCGGCCACGATAGGCTTGTGGTGCTTGTCCTGGAATTCGACGAGCAGCTTGTAAAGATCGTCGGAGGCGAGCACCTCGCCGCCAGGGGAATCCACGCGCAGGATCACGGCCTTGACGTCGTCTTCCTTCCCCGCGGTCTCGAGTTGATCCTTCACCAATTCGACGATGCTGTATCCCACGCTTTCGATCGGCGATCCGCTGATGACGCCCTCGATCGGGATGATGAGAACCCGCTCGTGCGAATTGCCCGACTCCTTCACCACCTCCTGCAGATGGGGCTTGGCGTCGCCGCCTCCACCGCCCCCGGAGCCCAGGACACTCGAGAGCGCGCCTCCGAAAAGCCCCGCGACGGCCAGGAGGCCGACCAGCAGGACGCCGCCCACGCACAACAACGCGACGCCGATCTTCCAGCCGGTCCCGCGGGAGCGGGGCGCTCGGCCGGGTTGGGCCGCCGCGGGATTCGTGAAGGTGCGCGCGCCAGGCGCAGAAGCGGGGGGGAGTGGCGACGAACCCGCGCTCGCGCCCGCGTTTCGAGGCCCGGGGGAGTCGCTGGAGCCGGGCGGGAGGGGTGGCGGCGGATTCGGGCCCGAAGAAGAGGAACCCTCGGGCTGCGCGGGCGGAACAGAGCTGGAATGATCGTCCATAACGGACGGACCGTAGACAATGGTCCGGGTTCCATCAAGGCCCCAACTGCTTTTGATGTGGTCGCACCGTTGACATCCCCCCCGTTTTCGCTACAAATGCGCGCTCCAAAGGACACTGTCCTTGGAGCTTTTTACTATGCCGAATACCAAGTCAGCCGAAACAAGAGCGCGCAACAGCGTGCGCCGCGCCGCCATCAATCGCCGTTCCAAGAGCCGCCTGAAGAGCCTGGAGCGTCGCCTCAGCGACGCTATCAAATCGGGCAAGGCCGATGAGACAGCCAAAGCGCTGCGGGAAGTCAGCTCGGCATTCGACAAGGCAGCCAAGACGGGTGTTGTCCACCGCGGCAAGGCCGACCGCAAGAAGTCCCGTTTGGCTCTGAGCGTCAAGCGCGCCACAGCTCCCAAGAAGGCTTAGCGGTCAATCCGCCTCGCGCCACCCCGACAGCAGCCGTCATTGCGAATGGGGGGCGTCCTGTCCTTTACAGCAGCCTCAATCGCGTGCGCAACGGGCGGCGCGTTGCGGATCCCTGCCCCACCACAACAAGGGGGCCATCGCGGCTTCATGGCTCGCCTTGGATCCCGGCCGATAACCCCGACACACCACCGCCTCGACGGCTCTGCGGAGCGGTTGAGCCTCTTCGCGCCTCGCCATTTTTTGATCGCGAAAAAGTCCTGATCGCTCAGGATTGACCCACCAAAAGGGCCGATTCAGCGGTCCTTGGGACCCGATCGAAAAATCACATGTCGCCGGTCTGCCTTGCAATTATTGGGCTCTCCGCAGTGGCCACTTACCTGTCGCTGCGGGATCGCGCGGTCTTTGAAAAGTATTCCTTCAATCCGAAGGCAATCCTGGCGTTCAAACAATACCATCGGATGATCACTTCCGGATTCCTCCACCTCGACTGGATGCATTTCGCAATGAACATCCTCAGTCTGCTCGCCTTCGGCGAAATCCTGGAGTTCGTCTTTGGCGGCGTCTTTCTGGCCGGGATCTTCTTCCTCTCGGTGATCGGGGGCAACCTCCTCGCGCTGGCGATCCACCGGAACCACGCCTACTGCGCGGCGGGCGCCTCGGGCGGAGTGTGCGGCGTCATCTTCGCATCGATCCTGCTGTGTCCGGGAACAAGGTTCGGCAGCTTTTTTCTGCCCATCGGAATCCCGGGATGGCTTTACGGAGCGCTGTTTCTTTGCGGCGGATTCTTCGCGATCCGCCGAGCCAGTGACGGAGTCGGCCACGACGCGCATCTGGGCGGGGCGGTCACGGGGATGCTCGCCGCCGCGGCCATTCGGCCGGGGATGGCCTTCAGTCAACCGGGGCTCTTGCTCGGCCTGTTCGGCCTGTCGGCGACGCTGATCATCCTTCTTCTGAAGGACCCTCGAGTGGTCGCGGACGGGTTGGGGTTTCTCCGACAGACTCAATATCCGTCCCACGAAAGATATCAGCGGTACGACGAGAACGCGGCAAGAAGGGAGAAGGAGGCGTCGATCGACGCGATCCTTGAAAAAATCCACCAGAAGGGGATGGACAGCCTCAACGCCGGCGAGAAACAGCGGCTCGAGGATTACTCGAAAGCGCAGCGACGTCTGACCCGGGACTGAGAGCCGACTCCGGCCGCCGGCGTCCCAAAATTCCACTCGCGCGGCGGAACGTCGTCGCCTAGGGTCCAACCCCGGCTCATGAATCACCCAGGCGATGGCGTCGGGCATGGACTGGATCCATCGCCCTCGTGGTCGGAGGAGACGCTGGTCTCCTTCACCCTGCGGTCCGACCCCCAGGACTGGACCTGCGTCATCGAGTCGCAACGCGGCGCCGACGGACGAACCTTCCTCGTCGTCCGATTCATCACCCTCCACACGCTCCGCGACGCGACCACGCGCCTCACCGTCGGCCGCGACCGATTCGATTCCGATCATCCGGCCAGCCTTTTCAACCCGCCCGAAGAAAGCTTCTGGATCGTTTCGCAAACCCTCTCCTGCCCGGCCCCGCCGGCGCCGCTTCACTTCCCCGAGATCGCCGAAGGCCTGTTCGATCTTCTCAGCGATCGACTCCGCAATTCGCTGATCCGCGAGGCCGTGAACAACCCCGTGCAGCTGGAGTTCCTCGAAGCTGGAGGGTCGGAGGACGGGAGCTGGACGGGGGTTTCCTTCGAGACGTTGATGCGGGCGATCGAGACCGAACGGCCGATCGATTGGAAGTTCACCATCGTGGAGCATGGCGGGGCCGAGCCTCGATGCGAGGCCCGGTTCACGGCACGATTGCTGGAGTGGCACGCCGAGCTTTCGGAGAATCTGCCTCCGCCATCGCGCTCAGCCGATTTTCGCGGGGAATGCCGGCTCGCGCTGAAAGGCCTCTCAGGACAACCCCTCGCGCATGGACTGACTTCCGATCAGGTGGAACAGCTCGTTCGCGCCGCGCACCGGCGTGTCCGGGGATCCAGTCGGCCCTAGCAGAGTCTCAGGACTGAGGGCATGCGCGCATTCCTCGTGGGGAGACCTCGGCGCGGCCCGGTCATTCCCCTCCGACCAAACGACGACGCCGCACGGCGCTCTCGAGTTCGCCGTCTCTCAAACGCGTGAGTATCCGGGCGCCCTCGGCCGTCTCCGCGACGGAGCGCAGCACTCTTCCTGTCTCCGCGTCGAGCGTGATGGAATAGCCGCGATCCAACACATGAACGGGAGAGAGCAGCTTCAGTCGCTGCCGCACCGAGAGCAACGAGGCGTTTCGATTCGCGAGCTGCCACTCGAAGCGCGTCCGCGCCCGCCGACGGAGCTCTTCCAGCTTCAATCGCTGGTCCTCCAGCCACCGCGATGGCTTCAAGCGGGCAATCCGCTGCGACAGGCCCGCCGCGGCGGTCTTCTTATTCTGGATCTGCTGGCTGATCGCCCGCGCCAGAAACTGGCGGCAATCGTCCAGCGCCTGAAAATTCTCCTCCACACGGCGCCGCGGAGAGGAGCGTCCCAGCCTTTCGCACAGTTGTTCGAGATCCTCGATCCGCGCGGTCAGCTCCCGGCGCATCAATCGCCGCACCCGCTCCAGAGCGCCCGCGACAAACTGCCGACTCGAGAAAACCCCCTCCGTGATGATCTCCGCGGCGGCCGTCGGCGTCGCGGCGCGCAGGTCGGCGACCAGGTCGCTGATTGTGATGTCCACCTCATGCCCCACCCCCGAGACCACCGGCAACGCGGAGGCGTGGATGGCGCGCGCGACAACCTCCTCATTGAAGGCCCAGAGATCCTCCAGGCTGCCGCCGCCTCGCGTCAGCAAAATCAGGTCCAATCGACGGCGCCCGCCGGCGTGAAGCGCGTTCAAGTCGACGATGGCCTGCGCGATCTCCGCCGCGGCGCCCTGCCCCTGGACCCGGGCGGGCGCGAGAACAATCTCCAGCCCGGGCTGGCGTCGGGCGATGACGTGGAGCACATCGCGAATCGCCGCGCCCGTTGGCGAAGTCACCAGCCCGATGCGTTGAGGATACCTCGGCAGCGGTCGCTTTCTGGCGCTGTCGAAAAGTCCCTCGGCCAGCAGCTTTCGCTTCAGCTGCTCAAAGGCCAGTTGCAACGCGCCCACGCCCTGGAGCTCCACGGAAGTCACGCGCAGCTGATACTTGCCGCGCGGCTCGTACACCGTGATCTCCCCCCCCAGGAGCAGCCTCTGGCCGTCCTGCACGTAGTGGCGCGACGCGGCGGCTTCCCCTCGAAAGAGAACGCAGCTGACCTGGGCGGTCGCGTCCTTAAGGGTGAAGTAGGCGTGGCCCGAGCTCTGCGCCCGCATGTTCGTGACCTCGCCGGTCACCCAGACGCGTCCAATCTGCGTCTCCAACAGCCTCCGGATCGTCGACGTCAGCTGAGCGACCGTCACGATCTTTCGCAGGTCCTGCGCGGCGAGCAGATCGCCAAACTCGGGCTGGCTGGGAGTGGGGGCCTTCCGCGGCATGAGGATTACGCGGTGGGAGGATCGAGCCGCTCCTCAACCCGCTGGATGGATCGGGCGCGGCCCGTGGTTTCGTCGATGTCCACGATCGCGCCGTGCAGCCGGATGTCTCCCTTCGCGACCGTGAACCGCTGCGGGGAGTTGGTGAGAAAGCGCTCAATGATCGGGGCGATGTCGCGCCCGAGAATGCTTTCGTAGCCACCGGTGAATCCGGCGTCGCACAGGAACGCGGTCCCGAGGGGGAACACCTGCTCGTCGGCGGTTTGAACGTGCGTGTGGGTGCCGATCACGGCGCTGACCTGGCCGTCGAGCATTCGGGCAAACGCGATTTTCTCGGATGTGGCCTCGGCGTGAAAATCCACAAAGATGATCGGCGTCCGGTCTCGAAGCTGAGGAATGAGGGTCTGCGCCAGGCG
Source organism: Verrucomicrobiota bacterium (assembly GCA_016199985.1). Lineage (GTDB taxonomy): Bacteria > Verrucomicrobiota > Verrucomicrobiia > Limisphaerales > UBA11320 > UBA11320. The sequence goes on from JACQFQ010000064.1 coordinate 96,404, forward strand.
GAAGGGATTCTCGAGCGCCGCCATGAAAGTGCGGCCCTGCATGTTCACGACGGCCACTGGCGGCAAACCCGGCCGCTCAAACACGCCGCTGCCCGTTCCGCCGACTCCCGCGGGATAATTCGCGGGGCGAAGGAACCGCGGCTCGCTTTCGAGCAGCGCGGCGACCTCCTTCTGATCCCAGAGATGATCGCCCGTGGTGATCACGTCAACGCCCGCCTCGAACAGCTCTTCCGCTATCTTCGGCGTGATGCCCGAGCCTCCGGCCGAGTTCTCGCCATTGGCGACAATAAACTGGACGCCCCGCTCCGACCGCATCCGCGGCGCCCAATGAGCCACAGCCTTGCGGCCCGGTTCCCCGACAATATCGCCGATGAAAAGCAACTTCACCCGGCGGACCCTAGCAGGACGCCCCGTCCAGGCAAGGCCTCGCCCCGGGCGCGATCCGGCGCGATCCGGATTGCCTCGCGGGAGAAGGCTGTTACGGTCCGCCCCCAAGCAATGATCGCGTCACCTATGAAGAAACTCAGCCTCGTCTGCCTCGCCACATGGATCCTTTCGGCGCCGCTGCTCGCCGCGCTCCCCACCCCGCGATTCCGAGCGGTGAACATCGACACGAACATCGGCATTGGATACGGGGTCGTCATCGCCGACATGAACGGCGACAAGAAGCCCGACATAGTCCTTGTGGATAAGGCGCAGGTCGCCTGGTACGAGAACCCCGCCTGGACCAAGCACGTCATCGCCGAGAAGCTCACGGAGCTCGACCACGTCTGCATCGCGGTGCAGGACCTCGACGGCGATGGCAAGGCGGAGGTCGCCGTCGGCGCGGGATGGAATCCCGGAGACACCGTCGGGAGCGGCGCGAACTTTTTCCTGTTGCCGTCGGGCGATCGGGTTCAGCCCTGGTCGCCGGTGCGGCTGCCGCACGAGCCCACCGTCCATCGCATGCATTGGATTCGAACTCCCAGCGGCTCTTATGAGCTGGCGGTCGTCCCGCTTCATGGACGGGGCAACAAGAACGGCCAGGGCGAGGGGGTGAGGATTCAGGCGATGCGGCTCCCAGGAAAGGGCGAGTACACCTGGCGCCCGGACCTGATCGACTCGTCTCTGCACATGACGCACAACTTCCAACCGGTGCGCTGGGAAGGAAAGCCCTGGGACGAGCTCCTCGTGGCCGGCAAGGAAGGCGTGTTCCACATGGTCAAGAGCGCGAGCGGCTGGGCGCGCCAGCAACTCGTGGGCAACGAGGGCGGCGAGACGAATTTTGTCGGCGCGGGCGAAGTGCGGGACGGCCGCCTCCCGGGACACGAACGGTTCCTCGCCACCATCGAGCCCATGCATGGCCATCAGGCCGTGATCTACACGCCGCCAGGCGTCGGAGCCAGCCGCCGATTCTGGGAGCGGCACGTGCTCGACGATCAGCTCATCGACGGACACGCGGTCGCCTGCGGGGATCTCCTCGGAACCGGATCCGACCAAGTCGTCGTGGGCTGGCGGGCGATGAACCGCCCGGGCGCGAAAGTCGGCGTCAAATTGTTCACTGCCCTGGATGACAAGGGCGGCCAATGGCGAACGGACCTGATCGACGACAATCACATGGCTTGCGAAGACCTGCGCGTCGGCGATCTCAACGGCGACGGAAAGCCCGATATCATCGCCGCCGGACGGGCCACGCACAACCTGGTCCTCTACATCAACGAAACCGAGAAAACCGCTCCGTGACCCCCTCCGCTCTTCCCGCCACCGGACGCGCTTCCATCCTCGAAGCCTTCAAGGCCCCGCTTCGCCGCGTCGACTACCCGCTGCCCGCCGCGATGGAGCCCGGCGCCATTCTCGTCCGCACCGAGATGGCCGGTATCTGCGGCACGGACGTGCATCTGTGGCGAGGGGAGCTGCCGATCCAGCTGCCCGTCATCCTCGGACACGAGACGGTCGGACGCATCGTGAGTCTTGGCGCCGGCGTCGACAAGGACTGGAGCGGCCTCCCTTTGAAAGCCGGCGACCGGGTCACCTGGACCTCCGCCACCTCCTGCGGACGCTGCTACTACTGCGCCGTCAAGAATCAGCCCACGCGATGTCCCGAGCGTCGCGCCTACGGCATCGGCTACCGGTGCGACGCCTCCCCGCACTTCCTGGGCGGCTACGCCGACTTCCACTATCTCCGCCCCCGCGTCAACGTGTTCCTGCTCCCCGAGACCCTGTCGACGGAGTCGGTGATCGGCGCGGGGTGCGCCCTCATCACAGCGATCCATGGGGTGGAGCGGACCGGCGTCGATTGGCAGGACACCGTCGTGGTGCAGGGGGTGGGCCCCGTCGGGATCTCCGCGATCGCCGTGGCGAAAAGCGCGGGCGCGTCGAGGGTGATCGCCATCGGCGGGCCGGATCATCGGCTGGAAATGGCGCGCCGGTTCGGGGCGGACGAGGTCATCCCCTTGGATGAAACCCAGACCGCGTCCGACAGGATCCAATCCGTGAAAAAGCTCACGGGGGGATGGGGCGCGGACATCGTGTTGGAGTGCGTGGGACATCCGTCCGCGGTGGTGGAAGGGATGGAGATGTGCCGTGACGGCGGAAAGTACCTGGTCCTCGGACACTATTGCGACGCCGGCCCGATCTCGTTCAATCCCCATGTGATCACGAGAAAGCAGCTCCAGGTCTTCGGTTCGTGGTCGAGCGAGCCACGGCACATGAAAGCAGCGATCGACTTTCTCAGCCGCAACGCCGATCGCTTCCCGTTCGCCTCCATGGTCACGCATCGGTTTTCTTTGGATCAAGCCAACGAGGCGCTTCAAACCACGGCGGCGTGGCGGGCCGCAAAGAGCGTGATCGTGCCCGGCGTCGACTAGAGCGCGCGCTGGAGCGCGGCGGAGGCTCCGGGAATCCAGGCAGCGATCATCTTCATCATCCAAGCGTACCCGCCCGCGCCGCTGATCGCCGTGGCCAGCCCAATCAAGAAGGCCCGCATCTCGGGCTCAAGCCGTTTCATCCTCAGGTAAAGGATGGCCGCGGCCACTGCGGCGATCAGCGCGATCCATCCGCCGTGATCCATCAGAAAGCCCGGATGCCGACGCATGAGCAGACGCAGCCCCAAGCACCCCGCGAACGCGCTCATCGCTCCCATGAGGATCTGTTCAGCAACGCAGCTTGGAGATCGGCGCGACATACGGAGCCACTTCAACCACCCGATGACAAACACGCCGGCGTTGGAAATGTTGCGCGGGATCGCGGGCGATCCCGTCCTTTCCGGTTCAGCGCACGCCCCCGCAACAAGGAGACGGTCGGACGCGGCCTGAAAGGCCCGCCAAACAGAACAGGGAGGAAAAGAACGCTTTCGCTGGTCAACCGTCGCCAAGATTGGCAACGTCCCCGCGCCATTGTTTGGCGCACATTCCATGGGACTGACTCAAACCTCCGCACGCTGGATCGCCATCTCGTCGTGCTCCTTCCTCTCCATGACCGCCTTCGCCGCGTCGCCGCCGCCGGCCCCAAAGCCGGCGCCCCCCGCGTCGGCGAACGCCTTTGGATTCACCGGGCCCGAGGCGTTCCCGCTCGATCACTCGATCGCGTCCCTGTGCTCGGCGGACCTCGACGGAGACGGACTTATCGACCTGGTGGTGGCCAACAACGAAAACGCCAAGATCACGCTCCTGATGAACCGCACAGGAAAGCCCGCGGTGGAAAAGCCGGCGCAGGGCGTGAAACGGGAGGTCAATGAGCTGCCGCCGGACGCGCGGTTTAAAGTCGAGAGCCTGGCGTCGGAAAAGCGGATCTCCGCCCTGATAGTCGCCGACCTCAACGGAGACGGCCTGCCCGATATCGCCTACGTCGGCGAGCCCAAGCCCATCGAGTTCGTGATCCACTTCAACCAGGGGAAGCTCGCCTGGAGCGCCCCGAAGCGCTGGCGGATCGACGACGCGCAGCTCACGGGAGAGGGATTGGTCGCCGGGGATCTCAATGGAGACGGGCTCATGGACGTGGCCATCCTCGCCGAGAACCACATCGCCGTGCTGACGCAAAACGCCGATCACGCCTTCGGAGAGCCGGAGAAAATCCCATTCACCGGCACGGTCAAGTCGATCGACATTCGCGACCTCGACGGCGATGGGCGCCAGGATCTCATCCTCCTGAATTCAGAAGGGGCGAACCCCATTCGCTTCCGCCTTCAGAACAAGGCCGGACAGCTGGGGCCCGAGCTCCACTTCAGCGGGCTCCCCATCCGCGGCTTCCACGCCGAGGATCTGGATGGCGACGGGAAGAGCGAGGTGATCTCGATCGCGATGACCTCCGGACGGGCCACGGTCGCTTCCCTGCGCAGCAAGCCCGCGTCGCCGCTCACCGGCGACCTCGGTCAAGGCCAGTTTCAAGTGATCCCCCTCGCCAAGACCTCCAAGCCGCGACGCGGAGTGGTCTGGGCGGACATCGACGGAGACCAGCTCGCCGACCTCCTCGTCGCGCAACCGGAGACCGGCCAGATCGCCCTCTATCGCCAGGAGAAGGACGGCGGGCTCAACTCGGTCCGAACCTTCCCCTCGCTCGCGGGCATCACCGAGATCGCGGTCTCAGCCACGACGCCTGGGAAAAGCGCCGAGATTTTCCTGCTCAGCCCCGACGAGCGCCAGATCGGAATCACGACGCTCAACGCGCAAGGCCGCATCGCGTTCCCAACGCCGCTGCCCTTCGAAGGCAAGCCGCTGGCCCTCGCCGTTGGCAGCCTCAAGGCGGGCCTCGGCTCAACCCTCGCGGTGATCGTGGACGTTGACGACCGGCGCGAGCTGGTCCTCCGCGGCCCTGACGGCAAAATCAAATCGCAAAAGCTCTCGGCGCAATTCAAGACCAATCCCAGCGGCATCCAGATGATCGACGTGAACCAGGATGGGCTGATGGACATCGTGGTTCTCATCCCCTACGAGAAGCTCAAGATCCTCGTGCAGGTTCCCGGCAAGGATTTTGAGGAGGTGGACCTCGCGGCCCCCGGAGGCGGAAGCGAGCGTCCCTGGGCAACGGCCGCCGACGTCGATGGGGACGGCGTCCCCGAGCTCCTGCTCGCCCAAAAGAATTTTCTCCGCGCGGTGACGTTGACAAAAAACGCCGCGGGAGCGTGGGGGCTCGATGTGAAGGACCAGATCAATGGCGCCTCGGCGGAATCGCGAATCGTGGGCTGCGCCTCTCTGCGCGGAACGAAGGGGAGCTCCGCCGACTCGCTGTTCCTGATGGACGCCGAGCGGAAGTCCCTGACGTTGTCCGAGCGCGGCTCGAACGGCGTCTGGCAGATCACAAGGAACATTCCCCTGCCCTTCTCGGATTTTCAGGAGTTGCAGTCGGTCGGCATCGCGGCCGCGCGACCCAACAGCATCGCCTGCCTGGGCTCCGCGGGAGTGGGATGGCTCGCGCTGAGCGGATCCGTCTGGGAGCTCAGCGAGCTGGACGGCTACGAGACGCCCATCAAGGACGGCCGGCTGAACGACGCGATCTGCGGGGATCTCAACCACGATGGGCGCAAGGACATCATTTTCCTCGAGACCCAGAAGAACCACATCGACATCGTGAGTTTTTCGACGTCCAACCGGCTTGTCCCCGGCGCGCGGTGGCAGGTTTTCGAGGAGCGAACGTTCCGCAGCCGGCGAAGCGACGGAGCGGAGCCCCGGGAAGCGCTGGTGGCGGACCTCAATGGCGACGGCAAGAACGATCTCGCGATCATCGTCCACGACCGCGTCCTGGTCTATCTCCAGCAGTGATCAGCCCTCATCCGTCAATCGCGGCCCGCACTCGCCCGATCAGCTCGTTGTCCGTGTCCCGCGACCCCCGCCAATTGAACACGCTCGCGGCGAGGTAGCGCTGAGCCAGGGCCTGAGGCATCGCGTAGAAATCCTCGTGGACCGCCGAGGTGAACTTGTAGTCGTGGGCGTCGCGCCCCTTGAGAAAAATGAAGCGGCGCCCCGCGTCGATGAGGGCTTTCGCGCTCCCGTCGGCCTTCAGGTAGCCCAGGACCTTGCGCGCGGCTTCCACGCGATGGTCCGGACCGATCTCGCCGAAGATCTCATCCACGGCCGCGCTCCCTCCCGCCTGCGGCGAGATCGGCTCCAGTTCGTCCACACGCAGCCCCTTGTCCTTCGAGTTCCCCCGGAACAAAGGCATGAACGCGGCGTTTTGAAGGAGCAGCAGACGACGCGTGTCGTCGTCACGGACCCGATGCCAGGCGTAGTGGGTCGCGTTGGTGAAGGTCGTGGCGTGCATCGACAGGATTCCTGGAGAGCGCATGAGCAGCTCCCCGGCTCCGGCAAACAGGGCGTCGAAGATCGATTGCGGGCCCGCGCCGCGATTGAGCAGTTCAACCACCTTGTCGCTCGCGTCCTTCGCGGACCCCTCGCGTATCGCGCGAAGCATCTCGGTCGTCGCGGTGGGGTCAACGCGCCCATCGAGCCAGCCAGGGCGAATCTTCCGACCCAGCTCAAGATTCCGACGATACGGGCGGTCCGCGGGATAATCGGACTTCGAGGGATTATCCTTGTCGCCCACCCGGTCGAGCATGGCGTAAACGAGCGACCGCAGCACCGGCTCCGCATGGCGCCAGCCGATGACTTCGAGCGTTCGATAGCTGTTGGCGAGGTAGATCTCCTTGTGCCCGATTTCGCGGAAGTCCCGGGCGCCATAGCGGGAGAGAACCTCGAAGATCTCATCGGCGCCCGCGGTTCGCGCCATGCCCGCGATCGCGGCGTCGGCGCCGGACTCATCCCAGCGATCCATGGCGTCGATGAGCGCCTGTCGCGCTTTGTGGCTCGGGGGCACGGCGGCTTCGTCGACGGGCCCCATCGTCCAATCGCCCTCCCGCACATCGGCGGCCTGCGACGACTTGAACTGATCGATCGCCCAGAACAGCGGGAGCCATCGCTCGCGATCGGGCGAGGCGAGGCTGGCCAGATGCGCGGAGTTCACGACGAGCACGGCGTGGAACTTGAATCCAACGGGCCTGGGCTGGATGTTGCGAACTCCGGCGAGTAGAAGCGCTCCGAGGATCTCCCGGTAGCTCATCCCGACCTTGAGGCGCGCCGCCACCTCCTCCAGCACTCGCTCCCGCGGTGTGTTCTCCAGTAAGCGAACGATGGGTTCGAGTTCGGGATGGAGGCTGACCGGAGCCGGCGCCACCCGGGCCTCGGCCGCGGAAACCGAAGGCAATCGGCCCAGGAAACCCAGATCCATCGACGCGGCCAAAACTCCCGCGCCGCCGGCGGTCATTCGAAGAAAGTGTCGTCTTTTCATAGTTGCGAGCGTTGGTGCTTGGGGAACGCCGCACCCTGCTCCCGCATTCCTCCGGCTGCCAGCATGAAAACCGAGGGATCCCTCGATCGAACGCGTCCCGAGATTGTCGTCGCCTCCGCTGGAGTGAAGGGCGGCGCCGCGCCGCTATTCCGCCCCAGGGAGAAACCCTCGGTATCCGACGCGAAAAACCGCCAGGGCTGAAGGCCCGCCCCACCGGACCGTGCGCTCGGCGTTACGGCCCCCATCTGATTCTTCCCCTCGAGATCCGTCCGCGCTAGCCTGGATTCCACGCCTCATGAACACCATCATCCCCATCCCACAACCTCTGCGCGCGTTGCTCTGGCTGCTGGCGCTCGCCTCCTGGTTCCCGCTCGCCGTCCGCTCGGCGTCGACGCTCTCCAGGGACCGGTTGCTCGAGTTCGAAAACTCACGACACGAAGTCCGGCAGGCCGTCAGTTGGTCCGGGTGGAACGCGAGGAAGCGCGACATCCGCGACGCCATGCAATCCATCATGGGCGCGCTCCCGAATCCCGCGAAACGATGCGCTCTCGAAACGCAAATCGAGGAGAAGGTGGCGTGCGAAGGGTACGAACGCTGGCGCATCTCGTACCAAGTCGTGCCCGGCCACCGCGTCCCCGCGTACCTGCTGATTCCCGACCGGGCGCTGAAAGGATCCACGAAGTGCGCAGGCGTTCTCACCTTGCATCAGACCCATGCGGAGGGACAGAAGGTCGTGGTCGGACTCGGCAAGAGCCCGGACGACGAATACGGCGTCGAGCTCGCGCGGCGCGGTTACGTCTGTCTCGCCCCGCCCTACCCCATGCTCGCCAATTACTGGCCATCGCCGCGGGATTTGGGTTTCGAGAGCGGCACGATGCTCGGCGTTTGGATCAACATTCGCGGCCTCGACCTGCTGAGCTCGCTGCCCTTTGTGAAGCGCCAAGGCTTCGGCTGCATCGGACACTCGCTGGGCGGCCACAACGGGATGTTCACGGCGGCCTTCGACGAAAGGATCTCGGCTGTCGTGTCGAGCTGCGGGCTCGACAGTTTCCGAGATTATTACGACGGGGATCCGTCCGTCTGGCAGCCTGAGCGCGGATGGTGCCAAACCCGCTACATGCCCCGCCTCGCCGCCTATCGCGGCCGGCTGGCGGATATTCCCTTTGATTTTGCGGAGGTGATCGCGTGCGTCGCTCCGAGGAGCGTGTTCATCAGCGCCCCGCTTGGCGACGCCAACTTCCGCTGGCGCAGCGTCGATAGGGTGGGCGAGAGCGCCCGGCCCGTCTTCGCCCTCAAGCGCGCGACCGGTCAACTCGTGATCAGGCATCCCGACTCTCCCCACAGATTCCCTCCGGCCGCGCGGGAGGAAGCCTACCGCTTCCTGGACGCCGCGCTCCAGCGGCGACGCTAGGTCGCTTCCGCGCGCAGCCTCCGACTCCCGCCTCAAGCCGAAGGCTCTCAAGCAACGGGTCCAGGCGCCGATCATCCCTCTGCGCCGCGACGCGGGATCAAAGCCCAAAGCCCCTGCGCCATTCATCTCATGAGCCTGAAAGAACTGATCGAAGACAACAGCAATGAGGCCGCTCCTCCGGCGCCCCCCGTGGTGCTCATGGTGGACGATCAAGCGATGGTCGGAGAGGCCATGCGCCGGATGTTGGGGACGGAGCCCGACATCGTGTTCCATTTTTGCTCCCAGCCCGATGAGGCGATCGAGAAGGCGATCAGCGTGAAGGCGAACGTGATTCTCCAGGATCTTGTGATGCCCGACGTCGACGGGATGACCATGGTCGGACGGTACCGATCCCATCCGGGCACGCGGGAGATCCCGATCATCGTCCTCTCCTCCAAGGAGGATCCCACGGTCAAGCGCGACGCCTTCACAAAGGGGGCCAACGACTATCTTGTCAAGCTGCCGGACCCGATTGAGTTGATCGCGCGAGTTCGCGCGCACGCGCGAAGCCACCACGCTCAACAGCAACTGCGATTCCTCCAGAAGAAGCTCGAGGCGAGCAACGCGGTGCTCCGTCAACTCTCCACGCATGACGGGCTGACCGGCCTCTCGAACCGCCGACACTTCGACGAGGTCTTCGATCGTGAATGGCGCCGGTGTCTCCGCAGCGGGAAGGAGATGAGCCTGGTTATGATCGACATCGACGGCTTCAAGCTCTTCAACGATCACTATGGGCATCAAGGCGGCGACGACTGCCTGCGCATGGTGGGGCAAGCCATCCAAAAGGGGATGCTGCGCGGCGGCGATCTGGCCGCGCGTTACGGCGGGGAGGAGTTTGCGGTCGTCCTGCCGGAGACGGACCTGGAAGGCGCGGCGGCCGTGGCGGAGAGGCTGCGCGCGCGGGTGGAGGATCTTCACATGGCGCACGAGAAATCTCCCTGCGCGGACCATGTCACCATCAGCATCGGCGTGGCCTCGTGTCTGCCGAGTCTGAAGAACAGCCTCGAGACGCTCGCCTCCGAAGCCGATCGCGCGCTCTACCAGGCCAAGCGAAGCGGACGCAACCGCGTCGTGAAGGCCGCGGGCCGCTCCTCCCTAAGGGACTCCGAAGCCGCGTAGCCTCCGGACAAGCCTGACGGACCGGCGCTCGGTGGCGCCCGGGAGGAAGTCGTTTCAGGGTTTAGCGCCCGCTTCGCACTTCAATCCGTTCGACGTCCCCGTCCCTGGCCTCATTGCGAACGCCGGGAACGCTGAGTCTGCTGGGGCGGCGCAAAGCGGGACCCCCGGCGTCTTCCGGGCTCGGCCGTTCATACCCCCGAGCGAGAATTCCTTGTCCGCTTTTCGATCCGGCGCACATATAACCAGTGAATGAACGACGCGCCAGACCAGGCCTTGATGGAACAGTTCGCCCGGGATGATTCCGAGACGGCGTTCACGACCCTGGTGGAACGGCATGTCTCCCTCGTGCATTCGGTCGCGCTGCGTCATACGAGCGATCCCCAGCAGGCGCAGGACATTACCCAAGCCGTGTTCATCCTGCTTGCCCGCAAGGCAGGCTCGCTCGGGCGCAAGACCGTTCTTTCGGGCTGGCTTTATCAAACGGCCCGGCTCACGGCGGCGAACTGGCGTCGAGCCGAGGCCCGTCGCATCCGCCGCGAGCAGGAGGCTTTCATGGAATCCACACTCGAAGAAGCCAGACCAGAGGCTGTTTGGAGCGAACTGTCGCCTCTTCTCGACGACGCGATGTCCCATCTCAGCGCGACCGATCGAGACGCGATCGTCCTGCGTTTTTTTCAGAACAAAACCCTTCCCGAAGTGGGTTCCGCGTTGGGGATGGAGGAAAGCGCCGCGAACAAGCGCGTGAGCCGCGCCCTCGAAAAGCTTCGAAAACTCTTCGCCCGGCGCGGCGTCGCTCTCACGTCGGTTCTTATCGCAAATGCGGTCGCGGCGAACTCGGTGAACGCCGCCCCCGCAGGGTTGGCCGCAACGCTCGCCTCCGGCGCGACGCAGAGCGCCGCCATTGCGCCCGCGGTGACCGCGCTGGTGAAAGGAGCCTTGAAAGCGAACTTTTGGATGAAGCTGAAACTTGCCTCGAGCTTGGGCCTGGGGGCGGCGCTGGTCTGCGGCTTGGTGACCGTGGGGGTTTCGCAAGGCCCCGGCGGCGACAAACGAACACCGCGGGAGATCTTCACGATGATGGGAGAGAAATACGCCTCGCTGACCCGTTACAGCGATGACGGAACAACTGTGGCCTACCTGAATGGGATGGCGCTCACCAACACTTTCTCGCTCAAACTGGCCAGGCCGAACCTCTATCGGATCGAATGGCGGCAGCCTCTGTTCGGAACCGTGACGAGCAAAGGCGCCGCCTGGTCGGCGGGCGAAGGCGATGTCGTGCTGTTGGGGGAACAAGGCCCGCGCAAGGAACCCAGTATGGAAAGCGCGCTCTCCACCACAACAGGCGTCTCTAGCGGCGCGGCCGCCAACATTCCCGGCATGTTCTTCAAGATGAAATGGGCCAGCCAGCTCGGTGACTGGGTCGGACAAAACCGTGAAGCGGACGGGAGAGTCGGAACTGTGGATTGCCACGTTTTCAGCAAGGAATTGAATGGCCGGACCCGGACGGTCTGGATCGGCAAACAGGATCTTTTGATCCATCAGGTCGAGACAGTCGTCAGCAGCGCATCCATGAAAGCCGCCATGGCCGAGGCCAGAAGGCGCCAGCCAGAAATCTCCACGCGTCCGCCGAAGATGGAGTTCACGGAGACTCGATACATGGAGACGCACGAACACATCGTCTTGGATCAGCCCCTCCCGCTCTCCGACTATGCGCGCTGAACGTCGCCGTCCAGGAGGATGCGGCAAAAACGCGGGTTGGCGCTCCGGCGAGGCGAGAAGCGCCGCCGCGGCTTCTACGGGCGCAAGCTGTTCCCGTGCGCGTGGGCGTGCTCCTGGCGCTGCTCCAGGCTGGCGGCCTTGGCTGGAAACGGCTTGCCGCCCATCTCGACGTAAGCCTTCTCCACCTGGGCGGCGAGGAAGTCGCCCACATATCGCGCGATTCGCGGCTGCTTCAGCAAGGCCGCCTTGATCTCGTCGACCGCGGCTCTCGCTTCGCTCGGGTTCTTGCGAACGCGCTTCTTGACCTGCTTCCACAACTCCACAAAGAAGGTTTGCTGGTCCTCCAGCAAGTCTCCGGCGCCGATCGGACCGTGACCGGGACAAACAATCTTCGCCCCGAGTCGCTTCGCGCCCTCCAGGGTCTTGATCCATTGCTCGATATTTCCGTCGCCGGTGTAATTGTAGGGGCCGTTCACGCAGGCGTCTCCCGTGAAGAGGATCTTTTCTTTCGGCAGCCATGCCCATCCATCGCCATGGGTATGCGCGACGCCGAAGTGGAGCAGCTCCACGCGATGCCGCCCGTCGTCGAAAATCATGTCGGTGCGATACAGCAGCGTTGGAGGCTTGAGCTTGCTCGCGGCGACATCGGGCCGAGACTTCGCCGACTCCTCCCATCGGCCGGGCTTATCGCCGTAATGGCCGGTCTCGTACTTCTTCATTTCCTCGATCACGCCGGCGTGCGCGACGGGCGTCGCTCCGTTCTCGACCCAGACTTGGTTTCCATAGGCGTGGTCGCCATGGTGATGAGTGTCGAAGGCGAAGCGGATGGGCTTGTCGGTGATGGCCTTGATCTTTGGAATGATCTCCTGGGCGCCGGACGGGAAGTTGCCGTCGATGACGAGGACGTAATCCTCGAAGACAATCCAACCGTTGTTGCAATGCCCATGGCCCTTGATGTCGCCCTCGTGAAAGTAGACATCGGGCGCGAGCTTCTCAGCCTTGTTTGCCTCCCCCAGGCACAACGCGGCGGGAAAGGACGCGGCCACGAGGACGCGGAGCGCGGCCCGTCTTGCTGCAATTGGGATTCTCATGCCGAGATCCTCCAAAAACCGCTTCATCAGGTCAATGGGGAAGCTCGCAAGAGGGAACACCGCAAGCGCCCGCCAAACTGCGGACAATGTTTGGAACCGCTGCGCGACGGGACGGAGGAGCCGACGTGAGCCCGCGTTCAATCCCGCTTTGCTGCCAGCCCGAGACGGACTATGCGGTCAAGAAGCTGGGGATAGCTCAGCCCGGCTTTCAGGGCCGACTGCGCGAAGTCCTCATCGGCGGCGAGGATGGGGTTGGGATTCGCCTCGATGAAATAGATCTCGTTGGCGGAAGTGAGGCGAAGGTCCATCCGGGCATAGCCATCAATGGTCAGCAGATGATAGATGCGCTTGCAGACCTTTGCGATGTTCACCGCCACAGCCGGATCGAGTCCCTCGGCGAACTGGTTTTGGAGGCCCCAGCGTTTCCGGTACTCCTCATCCCACTTGGCCTTGTAGGTCGCGATCTTGGGCTCGTCGGGCGGGACCTCGTTGAAGATCAGCTCGCGAATGGGAAGGGCGTCCAGGCGGTGGTTTCCAAGGATGCTGACGTAAAGCTCGCGGCCTTCGATGTACTCCTCCGCGATCACATCGGACTGATACTTCTCGTGGATGAAAAGAACCCGGTCCTTGAACTGCTCATCGGTCTCGACGAACGAGGCCTGGGAGATGCCCAACGAGGCTTCCTCCTTCAACGGCTTGACCAGAATCGGAAACCGCAATCGCTTGGGCCGCGTGATTCGTTGGCCGCGGGCGATGACGGAAAACTCGGGAACATGAATGCGATGATAGCCGAGGATTTTCTTGGAGATGCCTTTGTGTTTGCAGAGCGTCAAGCCCGTGGAGCCGCACCCCGTGAAAGGGGCCCCCTGCATTTCCAGGAAGGACGCGATGTTCTGGTCGAACGCGCGGTTGTTTTTGAATTGGTCGGCCAGGTTGAAGATGATGTTGGGAGTGAAGGTCCCGAGTTTCTGGCGCAGGAGATCCAGGTCATCGAAGATGGCGAGATACTCGACCGAGTGACCGAGCTGCTTGAGCGCCTCCAGCACGTTGGCTTCGGTTTTCCAGTCGTCGGTCTTCAGTTCGGCGCTGAGATCCTGATCCAAGGCGGTGGGCGCGATCGCGTCGAAGAGGGCGAGGATGTTTAGCTTCTTTTTCACGCGGGATTATTTTGTGCGTTTGAACTTGCCGGTGAAGAGGTGGTTCATGACCAGCGTGGTGATATAGGCGGACACCTGCAGGCTGTGCTGCGGCTCATTCGGCCTGAGACTCAGATCCAGCTGGTCGCAGCGTTCGATGAGTCGGGTGAGAAGCTTGTTGACGGGATATCTGTTTTCCTTTGTCCAGCGACAGATCGAGTCCATCAGCGAGCGTCGTTGCTGACGGAGCCACGCCGACGCCTTGACGCGATCGACGATTTCAGGTCCGGCGGAGAAGAGATGGTTCAGGTCGTTATCGTAAAAATCGGGATACGAATCCTCGAAGAGTTTGCGCTTCTTCGCGTAGTAGGTCTTCAGTTTGAGGTTGAGGCAGTGATAGTCCGGAACGCGGTATTCGGGTTGATGAACCGGCGGCCGGCCCGCGATGGAGCGCATCAGCTCGTCCACGTATTCGAGCTTTTGCAACGCCTTCCAGTCCTTGTAACGCTCCCGCCAGTCCAGGCCAGGCGTGAGCCAGACGGCGAAGGTCTCGGCGAAGTCCTCGTCGGGATGGCTCTGGGCGTACCAGTCGTCGAGATGAACCACGTAGGATCGGCTATAGGGTCGAGGCCGGTAGAACTGAGGGGTCTCTTCGAAGGAGGTCAGGCCGAAGATGCGCTGCCACCGCTTCTTCCGATAGAGCTGGTAGGCGTAGGCGTACGCATGGGCCGCTTCGTGACGCATGAGCTTCATGAACGATTCAGGCGTTTCGCCCTCCACTTCAAGAATCAGCTTCCGTTCGAGCTTCCGCAATCGCTCGTGCGCCAGGAAAAACGGAACGAAGATGGCCGGGATCCCGACAGGCACGAACCACTCATCGCCAATGTGGCAGGGAGGGTGGAAGGTCATGCCTTTGGCGCTGAGTTCATCGTAGAGCCGCTGAACGAGAGGCTGCAACTCGGTGCCATCCAGTTTGAGATCAAAATGGGAAATCCTTCGTTCCAGCAACTGGTCGTCGCTGAGGTTCACCCATTCGGCCGATTCCATCCGCAGAGGCTAGAGGCTTGGGAGATTTAGACAATCCGAGATTGATTGGCGCAGGGACCTCCACATTGAAGGCGGCCACACGACACGAAGACAGCGGGGTTGTCTTCCTGAGCCGTTCATGCGGGGCGTTGCTCAGGGGTGGGAACACATCGAAGACCTAGGGCGCCAGTCCGTTCCCCAGGACCTGGATCGCGGCTTGCCTGCGCCTCTCCCACGGCGCGCTTCCCCGGCGCCCCGCGGAACACCCGGAGCGACCATCCCTCGCGTCCGACATCATTGAATGGGGGAGTCTGAGGGGGGCAGTTGCACCGAGGGCTCAAGCTCCACCTTGAGCTTCATCCCAGGAATCCTTCGAAGCTTGCTCAGCTTCGACCGCTCGACTTCCCCCGAAATCACGCGAATGGCCTTCATCACGTCGTGCACCTCCATCCCGTGCTTTTTGAGCTTGGACGTGGCCGCGGCAAGCTCCCCCTCCATCAAGGTGACCACGATGCGGACCGATTTCTTTCGGGACGGTTTGCTCATAGGTTTTCAACTAATATGGCGCGACACGCCTTCCATGCAAGCGCCGCCCACACGCATCGCTCGGGAAGCAGGACACGTCCGAACGGTATGACGACGGCGCGCAAGGGCTGCTCCGCGGCCGCGAACCGAATCCAGTCCTGCACAAGACGCGGGCCGGGAGCGCTCGCGTTCGGGCTCAGCTGAGAAGAGCGTTCAGCATTTCCTCTCCGAGCGCCTCCTTCCCAGTGCGCAGAACCCATCGCTCAAAGGCCCGCCCGTCATCGCTGCGTTGGCGGGGTGGTTCATCATGGAGAGGGTGAAAAAACACATGGCCATTGGCGACAACAATGCGTTGAACGCCTCGCTCCGTGGTCATGGTGATCTTCAGTCTCCGGTATCCCAGCCCCGCTGTTATCGGGGCTGGGGCCGGAGCGTGATCCAGGCTTCCGAGTTGTGCGACGAGCGCGAGAAACCGAACCGCCTCAGCGGGCTCCAAGTCCCAAACGGGATTCTGGAGCCCGCTGTAAACATCAGCCTCCACGGATATCGTCGTCATGTTGTTCCCAAGGGTTCACCGATGCGCCGTCGCTCTTCTATCTCACCACCATCTTCTTCTGCGCAAACATGAATCGGCAGAAGATCGTGTAAGGTCCCCGGTTGGCGGTGCGGGGATCAACGACCACTCGGCCGGCGTTGTCCACATTGCGCGCCGCTGTCCCCCCGGGTTTGTGGCCCCAGAACCCCTGCGTGGCTTTGCGATACCAGTGGTAGTCGATAAAGCCCGGGCCGGGCGCGATGACGAGAGCCATATACCACCGATTCTTTTGCGAGTCCGGCGCGCACGCAAACGTCCCTCCATCGCTCACCGCGCCATTGCCCACATCGGCGCAGTTGATATGCGCGTACATGTGCCCGCTTGCCCGTCCCGGTTGGGCGAATGTGTCGGTCCGCCGGTTGGTCGCGTAGTTATAGCAGTTGTTCCGGCTGATATGCGCCGGGTCATTCCAAAAGCCCGGGTTGAACAGGGTTGTTTCGATGAGGCAGGCCGCGGTCGCGCTCACGCTGCTCGCCGAGTCGATCGTCTCCGCTTGCTCGGCCGAGTGGGTGAGAGGTCCGCGCGCCGCGGGAAGTCCGCCGAGAATGAAACGCATCAGGTCCGCGTCCAGAGGAAGGGCCCCTTCCGCGGAGGTCAACAAAGGATGATCCCCTGCGCCGTGCGCGGTCAGCGCGGCGATCAATCGTTCCGCTGTTTCCCTGGCGTGGCTTTCATGAGAGCTGCCGCTCCCCGCGAGTCGGAAAATCGCGGGCACTCCGTACTCGTCTTGCGAGTGATCGTTGAGCACCTCCACAATGAGGCCTCTGTTGCCAAGGCCCTGGAAGCCGGAGTCAAGGTTCGCAGCCGCCGCAGGCTGCTGGGAGAGGGCGCGGAGCGCCGTCGCGGCTTCGGCGCCCGACACGATCCACTGAGGATTTGGGCGTCCCGAGAATATATCCGCTGTGACTTTGATCATAGGTTTTGGTTTGTTGTTGGCTTTTTGTCGTCCGTCCGACGGGGTGGAAAACCCTCAGTCGGGAAGGTGGCGCGCCATCAACAAACCCCCTCGATCAATAGGGGCCGGCTTCGAACGTCGGCCCGCAGAACTCATGGGGATTCGTCGCGAGTCTCTGTCATCACTCTTGGGCGCGGTCCACGGTTCAACCAGACTACGGCCTGATCCGCTGACTTCTTTCGCGTGGCGGAGGCAACCTTGTAATGACCTGGAACTGTCGACGCCCCCGAAGCCATTCCGTGAAACCGGCGTTGAGGGAGAAAGGGGGAAGGCTTCGGCGGGCGGGCGAATCCCCTAGGGATCTCAGAGCAAGCTCGCAGGATCGCGAGGAGGCAGGAAAGCCGTTCAGCCGGCAGCAGCCCCGGGACGCCACGATCGAACGAAGCTCGGCGCTTCGTGGGATCGGAACCCACACAATCCGCGTCCCGCATTCTGAACCAGGGACGGGTTGTGGAACGCCACCAGTTCCTGGTCGCAGAGGAGGGCGATTCGCCGCGCCCAATGGCCACCGACCTCCGCCCACCTCTTCACGACAAGAGCGGCGACGGATTTCGACACCAGCAACGCTGAAGCGGAGTAGATTCGATCCGTCTCAATCCAGTCGGCGCGACGGTCCACATCGCACACCCGCTCGCTGGTCCCGGGATGGTAGACGCTCCCGAGCTTGAATTGACGGTCGATCCAAGGCCGCCAGGATCTCAGCGCCGACCAGAAGAACGAAGAGATCTCCAAATCATCGGCGAGGAGGAGAAGGTATTCCGCGTCGCGCTCCAGGAACGACGTCAAGGCCGAGAAAACCTGTTCCGACTCCGCGCCCTCTTCATCGAGTGGATCGGTTGCCCTCGTGAGAACCTCGACAGGAATAGCGCGCGCGTCCGAGCCCTGCCACTCCTTGAGCGTCGCATCGCGCTGCATGGTCCGATGCTCCTGCGTTAGCAAGACGACGCGCAAAGTGGGCGGCCTTCTTCGCGCTCGCGCCTTCGGAAGGCGAGATCGGTTCCCATCCCAGACGATGCGGAGGTTCGCGATGGCGTCCCTGCACTCGTCATCGAACCAAAAGTCGTCCACGCGCGGATTGGTGAGATGGAGAGACCATTTGTCCGAGTTGCGATGCTGGAAAAGTCGCTCGCCCGACGGATCATGCTGACACATGGTCCAAGCGACCGTGTGGATGGGCGTGTGGATGAAGTGAAAGGGGCGCTCCCACTTGCGCCACGCCAGATGGAAGGTCTCCTTGTCTCCATGCAGAAAGCGGTAGAAGAAATCCGAATGTTCGTTGAACCAAAGGGCTAGGCGAAGCGGTTCCCAGCACCGCCGTTTGTCGATCAGCATCTGCCCGCTTTCGAATTCGGGGTGATCCGGTCGATCCATGCCCAGGAGCCTCCAAACCTCCTCGGTTTTCTCAAAGCGCCCATAGTCCGGCCAAAACATGGCTCCGGTCTCAAGATACTCCCGGGTGTCGAAGAGGTATTCCGGGTTTCTGACAACGACGTTGTCGGCGTCCAGGAACAGGACCTCCGCAAAACGGGATCGAGCGATCGCGTACGCTTTGAGTTCCCACCCTCCCAGCTCGGAGAACGGATGAGTCGCCCTGACCTGATGCGCGTCAACGCAGACAACTCCCCAGGGCTCGAGGAGCTGAATCATCTCGTCCGTCATCTCATCGTCACCGAGATACCACAGCTCAATGGGCAGCGCGCAACCCGACTGTCTCAAGCGCTGGATGCACACCCAGGCGCAGGTGAAGTATCGCGTCCCTCCCGCGCACAGGATCACTCCACGGCCGTCGAACGCCTGGCTCGGGGAGGGAAGCAAACGGATGAACCGCTCGCATTCGGTCCTCGCGGTCCTCTCGGTCAGGCCTATCCGACCCGGTG
The DNA here is from genome assembly GCA_016199985.1 of Verrucomicrobiota bacterium. Classification (GTDB taxonomy): domain Bacteria; phylum Verrucomicrobiota; class Verrucomicrobiia; order Limisphaerales; family UBA11320; genus UBA11320. Next base: position 115,154 of record JACQFQ010000064.1, read on the forward strand.
GGCTGGACAAAGACCAAGTCACTGTTGATTCGATGGGGTCACGCGCAAAGAGCCTATCCCCATCCCCTTGAGTGATCAACACCCCGGGGGATGGGAGAGCGGCGTCGCTCGGCTTACGGAGCTTGAACCAAGCCCGCTCCCACAAGAGTGCTTGAGAGCGGCAGGTGGAGGGCGCTTGCCTGCAAGCGGCGCCAGAGCGCCATGCCGCGCAAGCTCGCGCTGGTTTGCGCCCACAGGGCGGCGCAGCCCGCGACATGCGGCGTGGCCATGCTGGTTCCGCTGATGACGCGGTAGCGGGTCGGGCGAGGCCATGACGAGAACACATCGCGTCCGGGGGCGGCGATCTCGATCTTGCCGCGATTGGAAAACGACGACGGCAACAGTGTTGGATCCAGTGAAGCCACGGACATGATCGTGGGAGAGTTCGCGGGCGCCCCCGTGCTCGCGGAGGCGTTCCCTGCCGCGGCGACGATGAGACAGCCACGGGCCAGCGCGGCGGCGCCGGCGTTCGTGTAGGCCGCCTGCACAGGGCTTTGACTACCGAGGGACATGGAAATCACCTCGCAGCGATTGGCGATCGCCCAGTTCATCCCAGCCAAAACCGAGGCGCCTGTGCCGCTGCCGGAGTTCGTGAGCACCTTGCCCGTGAAGATGCGCGCGGCATGGGCGATTCCATATCGGGGAGTCGATCCTGGCGGCGCTTTGGTCCCGCAGGAGGTGCCGGTGCAATGAGTCCCGTGGCCCATCAGGTCCTGGACGGGCTGACCGACGAATGTTTGCGAGGTGATAGGGCGCCCCGCGAAATCGGGATGGCCCAGATCCAGTCCGGTGTCGAGGATGGCGACCTTGATGCCCATGCCGGACCGCGCGCTGGGAGGCACCTTGCACTTCACGAGGCCCCATGTGGCGCCAAGAACCTCCGCCTCGACATCGTCCTGCGCTGGGGTTTCATGCGTCCGAACGCCCAGATCCTTGGCGATGGTGTTCGCGGCGCGAACGAATCCGCGCAAGTACTCGCTGTTATGGTGAAACACAAAGTACTCGGGCTCGATGGCCTCGATGAGGCTGTCGCTTGTCACTGAATCTTGAGCGCTCAGGCCACGCTCCAACATCGCGGCTCCGGTGACCAGGGCGACTCCAATTTCCGGGAACATCATGGCGTCCGCGCCTCCCGCGTCCTCGGGGCGCACACCCTGGTCCTTAAAGTCCCGGGCATCGGCCACCGAGAAACCCTGCGTCTTCAGGGATTTCACGCCCTCTTCCGCCGCGTGTTCTCGGTATATGATCAGGTGTCGACCTGTCTCGAAGGATTCATCGCCACGCGCCTGGGCCGCCAGCAACAGGTCGTCGATGGATGTCGCGAGGGTGAGGTTGGCTGTCTTGCTTAAGGCGGCAGCCGCCTTTTTCTTTTCGTTGCTCATATGGATTGTTGGTGTTCAGGGACTCTGAGGGTGGGTCAACGATCGATGGGAGAGTCCCGGCGCCATCTTTCGTCCGCGGAACGCGACGCCTGTCCTTTGAACAGGGATCGATTCCAAATTCTATGCGCGCTGAGGCTGAGCCCTCGCGAGGTTCGTCCGCCTGGGCGGGCCCGAACCGTTTGGCTCAACTCCTAGGGACCGCCCGGTAGGAGCGCGCGGATCTGCTTTGCGAGCCTGTATCCGGCAAGGGCCACCTGCTTTTCACCCAGGTCCTTTGCCGCGGCGAGGTACTGAGCGGACACAGTCAACGCGCTGGAGGCCGCATCATGCCCTTCAAGACTGCCAAGATTGTAGGCGACGTGGATCGCGAGGGATCGGCTCTCCGTGGTCCACGACTCCACCGTTAAGTGGGTATCCAGCTGAGGAAAGCTCGTTGCCGGAAATCGCGAGCCCAGGTCTATCGCGCCATTCAACAGGGTTCTCGGAGTGCCGGAAGAACCGAGCAACCCGTCCCAGAAGGAGTGGAGCTTGATCCCGACTTGCGCCGGCCGAATGAAGAACCGATTGCCGCCACGATCTCCGTCGGGCGCTGGGTAGGTGGCGTTGAACAGCGAGGAGCAATGAAGCGGTTGATGGATGTCCGCCGTCAGATGGATGAGCCAACTCAGATGCGCGGCCCGGGTGCGCGCGGGCACGCTCGTGTCCGCGATGATCCCTTCCGATTCATTCATTCCAAAGAGCACGTCGTCCGTCGGCGCGGGCCGCGGCTCGGACGGGAACTGGGGAGGTCGCAGGGGATAGTCCACGAAATGCCAATTCGGGTGATCAAAGGGATCCCCGCTGCGACGGATTTCATCAGGCCAAGCGCTGGCTCTCATGAACGCGTAGGTTCCGAGGTCCACCCCAAGACCGCTCTTGAAGGACCGCTTCCACACGCGGTACTCCGGATGTTGCTTGAGCAACGCGTCCACGGCTCGTTTGGTGGCGGGATCGAGCTGCCGATAGGCGAGCGCGGCCGCGATCATATGGCCATCGGCGTTAAAGGCGCAGGCGGCCTGAACCCAGGCCGACATCAAGGCCAGGACAAGCACAAGGGTGATCAGTGAAGGCTTCATAGGAGCGGCGTTGAGTAGTCGTTATGGTCGAGAACCAGCTTGAATGGGCGACCGCGCCGAACGATAGGATGCGTGCGCGCGCCTGCCCCTCTCCCGACTGTGGTAGCCGCAGGTCGCCGGAGGATTCGTCCCCTTCCTCGGAACACGATCGCCCATTCGATCAGACTACATCGCGCCGACAGCCCTTCTTACAGGGGGCGTCCAAAAAGATGACTCCGTGCCATCAGGCCAGCGCCGTCGCGGTTTGGTCGGATTCCAAAGCCCGGGCTTCGCTGGTGGAGAATCGGCCTGAAGTCCGGCGCGTCCGAGCCCGGCGCGCCCAGTGGAATCAGGAGTTCGGGGCGAGGAGACGGGGCGAAAGGGCGGAGGAAAGCGTGTGGATCGAGGGGAATAGCCCCTCTCTCCTAGGGCCCGTCCCCCCTCGCCGCTAGGCTTGTGGGTGAGAGGGACTAGCGATTTTGAGCGGGACACCGGGA
>JACQFQ010000066.1 GCA_016199985.1 Verrucomicrobiota bacterium
AGGAACAGTCAGGTACATGGGGGATTCCTCTTCGTATCGGGGCTGGATCTCAACGCGACCAATAACCTGATGGAACGGGTGGCGACCCAGCTGCGATATGATGTGAGTCCTCCCTGCGCCCAGAGCAATGTGAGGAACGGGCTGCACTGGGGAGGGTCGCTGACGACGATGGGAGACTGGGACAACGCATTCAGCGTGAGGGACACGATCTTTTATCAGGCGGAGACCTGGGAATTGGGCGGGAACTGGGACAATGGGTATAACGGGTATCACACCAATGGCTGTGGGACCTGCGGGGTGGTGACCCCGACGGTCGGGAGCAACCAAGTGACGACGATCACCTTCCTGGCGGGAGCACTTGGTAACTATTACCTGGCGACCAACAGTGTGCTGGTCAATGGAGGCAGTGTGACAGACGCGTCCACGGTGGGGTTTTATCAGTTCACGACGGACACAAATCAGGTGAGGGAAACAACCACGAGATTGGATATAGGATTTCACAGTGTGGCGACCGCTTCAGCGACGAGTGCCGTGCCTTTGGACTCAGATGGAGACGGGAACCCCAATTACGTGGAGGACGCCAACGGGAATGGGACCGTCGACACGGGGGAGACTGATTTCAACACCGTTTACAACTCAACCTACGGCATCGGCGCAGGACCAGGGCTTGTGACGTTTACCCCGCTGAAGTGAGCCAGAACACACAACTCTTCCATAACAACCTATGAGCAACCGAACTGATAGTCTTGAGCTTTGTTCCGATGGCTTGTGGCTTCTGAATCGCGCGAGGATAGGCGTCAGAGGCATTTTCACGGGCATATTGTTGTTAGTCGGGGGGTCTTTTGGAGCAAGTGCTGCAGACTGCAGGACGTGTCTTCAGGTGGGTCCGACTGTTATCAAGATATGTCGAGGAGGCTGTGGTATGCCATCCATCGGCGCCAAAGCCTGCAAGAGTTTTGATTCGTGTGAGGGGGGTGGGACATTTGGCACCGTACAAGCTAGCGGGTGGAAGATAACTGGGTCGCCCGAGTATAAGCTCGTGTTCTCCGATCCCATCGAGAACATGGCCGCATTCCGTTGCACGGAGGAGGATGCCCAAGAAGGAACCATCACCATTACCGCGACAAGCGACTTCGGAAAAACTCTTTCGGCGAGAATCACGTTCGTGTTCGACCAGGATTGTGAATGCCAAACAGGGCAATGCCCCAAGCAAAGTCAATCCCAAGCCAGCCCTCCCTCTGAGAGTGCTACGGCGGCAAGCCCGTTGACCCTGGATGGGCATCCACTGTCGGTGTCGCCGACATCTGAGAGCATTCCGCGGACAGGTAGCCCGCTATCTGGTTCTGTGAGAGCGCAGGCGAACGGAGTCTCGATCGCGGTGCCCCTTGGGCGTGTTGAGGGAACTGGGATCTCGGCCGGAAGCCTTTCCATTCATGAAATGTCGCCGGGTTCAGGGCTTTCATTGCCTGAATGTCTCAAATACAACACGGCAACCAACACTTATTGCCAGATGATCCTCAATGGAGGTGGAACCTATATTTGTCAGATGAAGATGCCCGAAGGATTGGTGGATGTTCAGAAAACGAACAACATTAAGTATTGGCTGAATTTCTACACCCCAACGAACGTGGGAGCCTTCACGAACGGAATCTATCGACTCACGGGTTCTCCATACTCCACCGTGTTGGTTGAAAACCCCGATGGCAGTGGGTCGACGACGGACAAGCTCAAGATCACCGACGGGAATGGCAAGGTCTATAACTACACCTACTACACGAACGGGTGGAAGCTCACAATCCCAGGAAGCGTTGCAAATCAGATTAGCTATACTACGGGTACCAATGGCACGGAAACGGTTCGGACAGAGATTTGGGACGCGACGACGAATTTAATCTCGTACAAGTCTCAAACCTATCAAACCTCCTCAGTAAGCCGTTTATTGATCGAGTCCGTGGTCGGAACCGGACTCGTAGCCCGCACCAACAGTGTCTCCTATGGCACCAATAGCACGGGCGCTTGGCGGCTCGCGGTGAACGCGGACGGAAGCTGGGAGCAGAGCGAGCATAATGCGTTTGGCGTGGTCACGAACATCTACAGCTCATTCGGAAATCAAGGACCCACGAATGTTGAGTCTATGTGCCGTCGGGTCACATACGATTATTCTGATTCCGTGGTGAGTGGATCTGGGAACGATACAAACACGGCGCCCTTTGCTCCGCGGTTGGTGGTCGAGAAGGTGTTGGGGCAAGAAATAGCAAGGACCTACTACGTATACTTACTAGGTGAAGCAAGGGTGATTCGTGCTGCAAACCCGGGAGGCTCTTGGAATGACTCGAGCAACCTTGTCACGATCACGAAATTCATTAGCGATAATGGAACATTTCAAGGACGTCCGATCAGCGTCTCAAATCCCGATGGAACCCTGAGGCTTTATTCCTATTCAGTAGGCGCGTCGAATTGGACGACTACCACGATCCTTACAGGACAACCTGATGCCAATGGAACCAATGTGGTTCAAGGGACGAAACGAACCATCCTCACCGGGACGGTAGGACAATCCATCAGCGATGTGACAATCGACATTGTCTCGGGCTTGACGGTGGACTCGCAAAGTTACAGCGACTTCGATTCCCAGCAGCGGCCTCGTAAAGTGACCTATCTGGATGGGACCTTCACCTGGACTGACTATGGTTGTTGCGGGCCTGTGACCATCACCAATCGCAATGGGCTGGTGACCCAGTATCAGCAGGACGCCGCAGGACGGCAGATCGCCGTAGTGGAGAACTCGATCATCGGAACAAACGTTCTCGGGGCGGATGGTTTAGTGAGGGTAAGTCAACGGGTTGGAACCAACGGGACAACGGCCACGCTCGAGCGAAGAAGCTTTGATACCAGTGGCCGAGTTGTCGCGGTTACGAACGCACTGAACCAAGTTACAACCTCTGTTTATGGACTGACAAATGGCCAGTCCTACACGCTCAGGACTTTGCCTGATGGCAACACGCAGACCGATCGGAGTTTCAGAGATGGACGACCCGACCGCACTTCAGGCACGGCTGTTCATGGTCTTCGCTACGTCTACGGCGTTGAATCGGAGAGCGGGGTTCAGCGGTTCTACACGCAGAAGATCTTTCTGGATGCCAGTGGCAATGACACCTCGGAGTGGACCAAGACGTACGAGGACATGCTGGGACGGGCCTACAAGACCTCATTCTCGGATGGCAGCTTCGGCCAGACGATCTTCAACACGAAAGGGCAGCTTGTGAAGGCGGTGGATCCCGATGGGGCGACCACGATCTACCAATACAATGGTCGGGGTGATCTGGAATACACGGCTCAGGACGTCGATCGCAATGGGACGATTGACTTCTCGGGCACCGACAGGATCGCGAGGACCGAACGGCTCGTGTCGACCAACCACGGGTTCAATGTGATCCAGACAAGGACCTACGCCTGGGCGACCAACAGTTCCTCGGTGTCCAACCTCATGATCCTTTCCGAGCAGAGCAACGACGGTTTGCGCGCTTGGACCACCTCATTCAACCAAACCAAGACCTCTGTGCGCGGAACTCCCACGGGAAGTTCATGGACGGTGACGGACACAGCACCGGACGGGAGCTATTCGGTCACCTTGTACCAGCAAGCCCGCTTAGCATCCGTGGCGCGGTTTGATTCGAACGGAGTTCAGATCGCCAGCCTGAGTTACAGCTACGATGCCCACGGCCGTCAGTCTCAGACAACAGATGCTCGGAATGGAACCACGGCTCAGACATTTAACGACGCGGATCAGGTGGTGAGCACGACCACGCCGACGCCCGGAACCGGACAGTCCGCGCAAACGACAAGCTTCGAGTATGACTCGATGGGCAGGGTGATTCGAAGGGTCTATCCCGACTCCACCTCCATGACCAATGAGTATCATCCGACGGGTGAACTCAAGAAGACGTATGGGTCCAGGACCTACCCGGTCGAGTACACCTACGATGACCAAGGAAGGATGAAAACCCTGAAAACATGGAAAGATTTCACGGGAAACTCAGGCACCGCAACCACAACCTGGAACTACGACGGCTACCGGGGCTTTCTCACCAACAAAGCATATGCTGACGGCCTTGGCCCCAATTACACCTACACCGCGGGCGGAAAGCTGAAGACCCGAGCTTGGGTTCGAGGGATCACAACAACGTACGTGACCAACTCCGTTGGCGAAGTGGTGACGATCGATTACTCGGACACCACGCCAGACGTCTCGTTCACGTTTGACCGCTTGGGCCGGAAGACGACCCTGAGCCAAGGAGGAAACACCAACGAGTTCCTTTACAACGATGCAGGGCAGGTGATCTCGGAGAAGTCGACTGCGGGCACGCTGAGTGGCCTTGCTCTGACCAACGTCTATGACACCTTCCTCAGGCGGAACAGTTCCAAAGCTGTGGTGGTGTCTCCCGCCTCAACGCTGATCGCAATGACCTATGGTTACGATGCTGCCAGTCGCCTGACGAGTGTCACAAATGGGACCTATTCGGCGACTTACTCCTACATTGCCAACTCCCCATTGGTAGGGCAGATTGTATTCCGGGACAACACGACCACTCGGATGACGACTTCCAAGACATACGATTCACTGAACCGGTTGCTTTCGATTTCCTCAGTCACCACGATCCCGGTCTCGTCCTATGGCTACCAATACAACGACGCCAACCAGCGGACTCGAATCGACATGGTGGATGGGTCCTTCTGGTCGTATGAATATGACAAACTGGGGCAAGTGATCAGCGGGAAGCGGTATTGGGCCGATGGAACTCCGGTCCCAGGACAGCAGTATGAATACGGTTTTGACGACATCGGGAACCGTTCGTCGACCAAGAGCGGTGGGGATGGTTCAGGTCAGAACCTGCGGAGTGCGACCTACGGAGCCAACACCCTCAATCAGTACACGAATCGGACGATCCCTGCTTACGTTCAATCCATCGGCGCTGCACACCCTCTCTCAACGGTCACGGTCAATGGCCAGAGCACGGCACGAAAGGGAGAATACTTCGAAGCGGAACTGAGCGTCAACAATGCTTCAGCGGAGGTTTATACCTCGGTGACGAACCTGGCAACCTACGGGACCAGCGGCACAAACATTGGCAATCTGTTCACCCCAAAGACCCCGGAAGTGTTTTTGTATGATGCGGACGGGAACCTGACGAATGATGGGCGGTGGGTGTTTACCTGGGATGGGGAGAACCGGTTGACGAAGATGGAGAGCCAGACCAGCGCTCCATCGGCTTCGAAACGGAAAGTGGTTTACGGCTATGATTACCAGAGCCGCATGATTGCTCGGACGTGTTACACAAACTTGGGAGGGAGCTATGGAGTCAGCACGGACACGAAGTTCTTGTTCGATGGGTGGAGGCAGGTGGCCGAGCTTAATGCGACAAACAACAACCTCGTTCGTGGGTTCACGTGGGGTCTGGATTTGACTGGCTCGATGGGAGGAGCCGGAGGCGTCGGAGGGCTTTTGATGTTCACGGATGCTGCGACCAGCACGACGCACTTCGCGGGTTACGATGGCAACGGGAATCTCACGTCACTCGTTAAAGCGTCGGATGCGAGCAGGACTGCAGACTATGAATACAGTCCTTTCGGAGAGGTCATTCGGGCATCAGGGACAATGGCGACCTTGAACCCATTCAGATTCTCGACCAAGTATCAGGATGAGGAGACCGGACTTAATAACTATGGCTACAGGTTGTACAACGCAGTTACGGGAATGTGGCCAAACAGAGACCCGTTGGAAGAAGAAGGTGGCGTCAATCTGTATGGGTTTGCACGAAACAACGCCGTAGGCTTCTGGGATGTTTTGGGGCTTCACATTTACGCCGTTGACGTAACAGCAAAGTCTTGGATTTCTAAACCCATCACTGCGGGTTGGGTCACCGGGATGAAGCCGGCTCACTATCCAGCCCTTTTGGCAGCGGTGGCTCAGGTGGCAGCGCTCACCCAGGATAGTGTCGTAGATGATGCGATCGATGGCCGGTATCGTTTCTTGTCTCAAAAGGTGATTTCAGTTGAGTGCTGTGGATCGACAATCAAGAGCTTCAATTTTTCCCCCTTGTTCACGGATGTAGGGCCTGAAGGAGGTATCATCATCCCAACTGTGGTTGTGACTGACGACCGTGGCTATCAAGCCACGCCATCAAGCTTACGATTCACTTGGATGGTGAAGGGGCGACCTAATCCAGCGGCAGAGCCGGTCGTTTTCTGGCCCGTCAGATACCGGACTTCGGTTTACATCTGGCATCGAATCATCGGCGCGATACAATGCGTTAACGGCAAACCCTTAGTGTCGCTGAAAATGATGAACAGCCAGTTTCCATCCGCTGACGCATTTTACCGAATTGATGGCGGCCCTATCACCAAACCCGCTTCTTATGCCCAAAAGGCAATGGCCCGCCTTTGGGACGCTGATGCAGGTGATCCAACTCTCGTTCAATAGGCCTGAACCCATGCAGCATCATCCCAGAATGTTAGCCCGCCCCGCATTTTGGTTGGCAGCGCTCTTCAGCGTGGGAATCTTCGTTGGATGTGATGATGCTCGCAAAGTCATCGTCACCACGATGAGCAACACAACTGCCGAACGAAACGCCAAGGTAGATCATAGATTGCAAAGTGCGTTGGAGACTTCCACCAACGCTCAAGTCTTGGTTTGGCAGGAGTTTCTGACCAAGTGGCCGCTTGCGCGCAAAGGTCACGGCTTCGCGTGGTATGAAGACCTGAACAAATTTCAAGGGAATGTTTCCGCAGTAACGGTGATTGAGGCTCGATATGCGTTCAAAGTCATCTTGGACTTCGAGATCGACTCCGATTTCAAGGAGATCAAGTTTCCCAAATTGCGCTTTCATTTCGCCGAGGTGAAACAAGTGATTGTTCCTCCAGGTGGAGCAGCACAAGGAGGAGTAACAGTTCTGTTTCAGCCAGATCAAAAGTGGCTTGGATTGAAGGAGTGGAGGCAACTTGTCGAGTCGGGTTGGAATTTCTCAGTAGTAGGCGTCAACGTGATTTCCAACGCTCCTGTTCAAAACATACAAAGTGCTCTACCGAACTTATGAGTTGTGCTGAAACACGCCCGGTGTTCTGCATCATCGTTTGGCGAGCGTTCTGGATGACTATGGTGGGTCGGGAATCTGAGCCAATGCCTGCAACGTGCGCGTTTACCTCATTAGAAGTTCACTTGCTGGATCAGTTGGTGAACGAAAAGCGTGGGAGTCCATGCGAGAATAAAGGCGAGGAGCTGGCTGCCTACATACTGAAGCTGGCACGACTTGGTGGATACTTGGCCAGGGCCGCAGATCCACCACCAGGGAATATGGTCATGTGGCGCGGGAGCTCGCGCCTCAACGACATTCAACTGGGGTTTCACTTGGCCGCGACACTTGTGCGTAATTGAAAGGCTAGATCACCGCTTACGTGCCACCAACTCCTGGCTGAGTTCGACCGCAGCGGGCTCTCGGCCGCCGCCTTCGTGCAAGGCAATCGGTTACTCTTCGACCCCCGTCTGGTTAGCTGGTATCTCGAGTTCATGACCAACGTCACATTTGTCCATTACGCTATTCACCGAGCGTTCGCCGTCCGACGGAGTGGTCAGAAAGCCGCGCTTACGCGGAGCGATGCGACGCCCTCCCTGGAATTACCGCCTCAGATCTCTTGTACTCCAAAGTGGTGCTGCCTTTTGGGTGCGTTTCTTGTGCTCCTCAATCCTCCGCCACTTGCTGCCGAGCCAAAGGATGCTTCCGACATGCTGTTCGAATCGGACACCGTTCTTAGAATCCGGATTTCCATCCACGAAACCAATTTGGCCCAGCTCGCGAGGTCTCCGCGCACCTATGTCCCCGGCACGATCGTTGAAGGAGCCCGATCGTTCCTTGGTGTGGGTGTTCATCTCAAAGGTGGCGAAAGAAGCGCTCAGCCTCTGTTCCGAAGGCCGTCGTTCTCTCTGAAGTTCAATACTCACCAAGTATTCTACGGGCTTCAGAGAATCAAGCTCAACAACTGCAAGCAGGATCCCAGTGGCTTGAACCAGATTGTTTCCAGCTGGGTCTTCAACGCTGCAGGAGTTCCCTGTCCCCGAGCCACTGCGGCCATTGTGGAGTTGAATGGACGGAACCTCGGCTTGTATGAGTTTGAGGAAGGAGTCGACACGCGATTTCTGAAACGCAACTTCGCCGTTGAAAAGGCCGCCCTGTATCAAGGGGCCTACGGTATTGACATTGACGGCCCTGCCGAAAAAACCCATGGCGAGGTGGTCACCTCGTTTCAGTTCTCAGAGCTTCATAGGATTCTTGCCGCACCTGCTGAGAATCAATCACCGGACCGATTGATGCCGTTTGTAGATGCGGATCGCTTTTACCGGTTCATGGCCTGTGAGATCCTGACAGGGCACTCCGACGGCTATTGCATGGGGAATAACAACTACCGATTCTTCATTCCGGCCAAGGACTTGAGCTCTCCGACCCGGCCTGGCGCAGGCCCAATGATTTTCATCCCGCATGGGATGGATCAGACGTGGGCAAATCCCCGCAGCGCGGCACTCCCGATCTCTCTGACCAAGTTGCCTCGCGCCTTCTTGTCGACTCCCGCAGGTCGTGAGAGGTTTCGTTACTGGTTTGCAAGGTCGCTGTCGAATGGGTTGGACCTCGTGCGCATTCAAGCCCGGATTACCAAGCTCCAGGGAGAAATCCAACCCATCTTGAAATCAATCGACCCAGAAGCAGCCAAGCAACAGGACATCGCGGCGCGGGAGCTCATCAATCAGCTCCATATAAGGCAAGAGCATCTGACGACCTATTTCTCAGCACCTTCCCAACGGCTCGAAGCGGCTTCTGGTTTCCAACTTTCAGAGCCTGGCACAACAGGCTTCCGCACGGTGCCCAGTGGAATCTGGCTTGCGCATGAACAGGTGGGTAATTGTGCTCTGTTCCGAACAAACAACGCGTCAGGGCCGGCGACAATGGCCGTGGTTGCGATTCAGTCGAGCACGTACAGCAGTCAGGGAACTTGGAGAGCAAAGATTCTGCTGCCCGCGGGTCATTATCAATTCAAGGGCCGCGTGAAGGTTCTTTACAGTAGCCAAATGGCTCAGGCCGTGCTGCCGGATCTCTACTTCCAGGTATACAACGGGAGGCGAGAACCGAAGGCGTTCCCGAAGCAGAATCAATCTTGGGTAGACCTGAGCACGGATCTCGACGTTGCAGACGCTGGAGAAACTGTGGAGCTGGTGATAGGTCTTCAGGGTTTCACCTCAGGACTCTTATTCGATCTGAACTCCATGGCGATCGAGAATCGTCCACTGTGATCCGTGAGGGGTGTGCCCCATCGCATTTCAGCGACAGTTTTTGGCAATCGGCCACAGGCGGGGCCGATTCCCACATACGATGCTCCCGCTCATGTCGTCTTGGATCCAACGGTCCGTCCTGCCCGCCGCCGCCCCTCTAGGCTCGCGGCGGTCGGTCCGCAAGCCGTCCACGCCCAAACCTTCGCCGGCGCCACCCGCCTTTGTTGTCGCATCACCAGGGACGTTTTCCCCCTCCTCGCCAGATATGAAGTCTTTTTCAAGAGTTGAAGTGGTTCGGTGTCAGCCGTGGCTCGGCACGTTCGTGGAGATTCGCGCGCGAGGCCGCGACGACGCAGACCCATCGGAGCGAATGGCGGCGGCGGTTGCCGAGGCCTTTGATCGCGTTCGCAGGGTCGACGAGCTGATGAGCGCCTTTCGGCCCGATAGCGACGTGGCCCGCCTCAATCGCGAGGCGCGCTTTCGCGAGGTGCGTGTTCATCCATGGACATTCGAAGTCCTCAGGCTTTCTCTTGAAATCTCCCGGCGGTCCGCCGGCGCCTTCGACGTGACCGCCTCCTCCGCGCGCCTCGGCCAACGGAGCGGCTCGTTTCGCTCCCTCAGGTTGCTGACGGGGAATCGCGCGCGGTTCATGGCGGGCGTTCAAGTGGACCTCGGCGGCGTCGCGAAAGGGTTCGCTGTGGATCTTGCGGTGGAGGCGCTTCTCGGCGCCGGGGCGGAGTCGGGGTCGGTGAACGCCGGCGGCGACTTGCGTGTGTTCGGCGACGCCGTGGTTCCTGTGGCCGTGCGCCACCCCGCGGATCCCTCGCGCATCGTTCGGGTCCTTCCGCTCCGCAACGCGGCGATCGCGACATCGGCCGTCTACGCCGATCCCCACGCCGCGCCGAGACTCGCGAGCCGGCAAGGCATCAGGCATCGCGGGGAAGCGGCGCTGTCCCGGGGCCGGAGCATCTCGGTCGTCGCTCCTCGCTGCGCCGTCGCCGACGCGCTCACCAAGGCTATCGCCATCCTTCCCGAGTCGCGAGCGCTCTCCCTTCTCGAGCGGTACAGCGCAAACGCGCTGGACCTCTCCGTCGCCTTGCCTTGTGAGAGCGCGGCATGAATTCCTCTCGTTTCAAGATCCGGTCGCCTTATCGTCTCCCGCTGTATGTCACTCTCGGCCTGCTATGGGCCACAGGCGCGGTTTGGTGGGGGATCGCGCTGAGTTCTTCCGGGGAGGCGGCGCCGAATGCGACGTTGTCGCATGAGATTCAGCGATGGATGTTGAGGTCCCATGGCGCGGGGGCGATGGCGGCGCTTCTCGCGCTGGGGGCGATCATTCCCATTCACATCGTGAGAGCCTGGAAGGCCGGGAAGAATCGCGGATCGGGCCTCATCATCGCGGCGGCTTTGGGGCTTCTCATCGCGACCGGATACGGGCTCTATTATCATCCCTCCGTCGAAGGCCGCGGCGCGATGGAGTGGGCCCACGAGGCGCTTGGGCTGCCCTTGCCCCTGATCCTTCTCGCGCACATCTGGCGCGGCCGGCGCCTGATGCGCGATGGATGATGGGTGGCGCGCTTGTGATTTGGCGGGACTACGCTTAGCTTTTGCGGGTGAACGTTGTTTGTCGCTTTGTGCTCCCGACGTGGCTTCTGGCGTCGATTGTCCTGCTTTGGGACAGCGGCTCTGTTTCCGCCCAGGAAAAATCGATCCGCCTCCGCAACGAAACCCTCCTCACGCCCCCTCCCGCCGCGGGCCGTCAACTGGCCTTGCAGCAGGCGGAGGATTCTGTCTCCGGACTTTACCTGATCCAGTTCGACGGCCGGCTCGAGCCCGGCTGGCCTCCCATGCTGGAGAACCTCGGCGCTCGTTTGCTGCTCTACGTTCCGGACGACGCTTTCATCGCGCGACTGGATCGCGCGGGGCTTTCGCGTTTGCGGGCGCTGCCTTTCGTGCGTTGGGTGGGCGAATACAAGGTGGAGTACAAAGCGCATGCCCAGGTGCGGTCCTGGTGGAAGCAGCCGGCGTCGGGCGACACGCGTCGGCTCAACCTGCTTCTCTCCCCGCAGGCCACGCCGGTGGAGCGGGCGATCGTTGCCCGTCTCTTCCAGGCGCTCGACCACCAGGGCTCGACCCGTTTCGCCGGATGGGCTCAGGGGATGGTGCACAGGCGATCATTGCTGGCCTTGTTGCGCTCGCCCGCTGTGTTGTGGGTCGAGCTTGCGCCGCGTCCGAGGCTTGTGGATGAGGTGGCCGCGCAGATCGTCGCCGGCGCCGGGACGCCGAATCGACTCTACACGCAGGATCTGGGCTTCGATGGCGCGGGCGTCATCGTCGCGGTCGCGGACAGCGGGCTCGATACCGGCAACATCGCGCAGATGCACCCCGACATCGCGGGGCGCGTCGCGTCGCTGTTCTTTTATGGCGCCTTGACGGACGCCTCCGACGGACACAGCCACGGAACGCATGTGACGGGGATCATCGCGGGCAACGGGGCCACCGGAGAGAAGGACGAGAGCGGCTTTCTGTACGGTCTGGGCGTCGCGCCCGGCGCGCGGGTGGTGGCTCAGCGCATCTTCGATCCCGCTGGCGGATACGAAGCGCCGCCGAGCTACGAGAAGCTCACCCGCGACGCGGTCCAGGCCGGCGCGGATGTGGGCAGCAACAGTTGGGGCGACGACACCCAGGGGCGCTATGACATCAGCGCGTCCCAGTTCGACGCCTTGGTGCGCGACGCGGACGCCTCCACGCCCGGCGACCAGGCCTACATCCTGGAGTTCTCCGCGGGCAACGCGGGCCCTGGTTTGCAAACGATCGGGAGTCCCGCGGTGGGCAAAAACGTCATTGCAACCGGCGCTTCCGAGAACAACCGGCTCGATCTCTTCCTTTACGCCGACGGGACGAACAGCATGGCGGATTTTTCAAGTCGCGGCCCTTGCGAGGACGGCCGGATCAAGCCGGACATCTCGGCGCCGGGCACATGGATCTCGTCGATGAAGTCGAGGTTGGCGTCGGATGAGAACGCCTGGGGATCGATCTCCGAGAACTATATTTATCAAGGGGGCACCAGCCAGGCGGGGCCCCAGGTCTCGGGCGCCGCCGCTGTGTTCGTGCAGTATTACAAGCAGTCGTATGGGAAGAAGCCGTCGCCCGCCCTGACCAAGGCCGCGCTGATCAACTCCGCCATCGACATGGACGACACCGGGGGAACCGGCCCGATTCCGAACGGCGATGAGGGATGGGGTCGCGTGAGCCTTCCGCGGCTCATCGGGTCGACCTCGCGCCTTTACGATTTCGTTGATCAGACAACGCCGCTCAGCCTCTCGCAGGTGTATGAACGCCGTGTCATCGTTCTCGACGCGGATGAGGAGCTGAAGATCACGATGGTTTACACCGACGCCCCCGGGTTCCCCGGCGCGTTGCCCGCGTTGGTCAACGATCTCGATCTGGAGGTCGTGGGGCCCGACGGGACATTGTACCGGGGCAACCAGTTCAATCTGGGCGAATCCGTCGCGAACCCGGTTGCTTCCGACCGCGTGAACAACGTCGAGGCCGTTCATCTGGCGTCGCCCAGGGCGGGGGAGTACGTGATCCGCGTTCGAGCCGTGAACGTCGCGCAGGATTCCCGTCGGGACACGCCGGCGCTCGACCAGGACTTCGCCCTGGTGATTTCCGGATCGATTCCCGCCCCGGGCGTCGCCGCCGTGCTGCTGGATCGCGGATCCTACACCGCGCCGGCCACGATTCGCGTCACCGTTCTGGATCCCTCCAAGGCCGGCCAGCCCAGCGTTAATGTCACGATCCAGAGCGGAACGGAGACCTCCGGAGAATCGCTGACGCTCAAGCCGGGCGGCTCCTCCATTGTGTTCACGGGAACCATCGCGACGGCGACGGGTCCCGCGGTCGCGGACGGCAAGCTTCAGGTCGCTCATGGCAACGCGATCGAGGCGCGCTATGCGCCGCAGGGCGCCGCGCTGCTCCGCGCGACGGCGGTGGCGGATCTCGTCGGGCCGGTGATCACGGGGGTGTCCACCGCCGAGAACTTCGGGGCGGTGAAAGCGCGTTGGATCACTGACGAGCCTTCCACGTCAAAAGTGTTCTATGGCTTGGCCGCTCCCAACCTCACCGCGTTCAGCGATGAGCTGGACACGGTTCAGGAGGTCGATTTGACGGGATTGGCCGCGGGAAAGACCTACAAGTTCTACGTTATTTCCACGGACGAGGCGGGGAACTCCTCGACGAACGACAACGGAGGCGCTCAGTACAGTTTCGTCGCTCCGCAGAGCAAGACGGTCTTGCTCGTTGACGCCTACGATCCGGACGACATCCTCGACACCGCCTTCATTCCGCTGAGCAGCTACACCGCCGCGCTGGACGGCGCCAAGATCTCGTACGACGTGTGGCCGAGATCGTCGCGCCCGCAGATCAAGGCGGCGAACTTGAAGTCGTATCGCGCGGTCATCTGGCGGATCAACGACATGGATTTCGCGGCGTCCATCGCCCCCGCCGAGATGAGCGCGCTCACCAGCTTCGTCGCGTCCGGCGGCGGGTTCTTCATGGCTTCCATGGAGGCGTTGAGCCGGTTCAGCGATCCGACCTTCCAGTCGCAGCTCGCGCATGTGGCGGCGGTCAACGAGGACACCGGCGCCGGCATTGTCGCGGGCGCGCCGGGCGACCCGGTCGCCAACGGCATGCGGATTCCGCTGAACTACGCCAACTACCCGGATCTCTCCGACTTCGGCTTTGGAGGTCCTGACTTCTCGGACCAGCTGACGGCCGGCACGAACGCCGCGCCGATCTTCTACGAGACGGTCGGGAACAACGCGGTCGGCGTTCGTTCGCCGGCGAATCTGGGGAAGGCCGGCGAGGGCCGCACGGTGTTTCTGGGATTCCCTCTCGACGCCGTGCCGATGACGGGAGCGGGCCAGAACAATCGGGTGGCGCTTTTGCGAAGCGTGATCGCCTACCTCGCGCCGGGGGCCGACGGCATTGGCACGCTGGCGCTGAACGGCGGTCGCTACACGCTCCCTTCGCGCGTGCAGGTGGAGGTTGGCGATTCGGACCTGGCGGGGACGCGCACCCTTGTGGTGAAGGCGTTCAGCGACTCGGACGCGACCGGCATCTCCGTCACGCTGACGGAGACCTCCCAGCCGGGAGTGTTTCGAGGAGCGTTCACCCTCATCAAGTCATCGGATCCCGCGGCGCCGGGTCGGCTGCGCGCGAGGGATGGCGACGCCATCCGCGTCGAATACGTCGACGCGACGACGGGCAACACGGTCGTTCGCGCCGCCGCGACGATCGACACGGTCACTCCCGCCATCGCCACAGCCCCTGATGTCGAGACGGACTATGAGGAGGCCACTGTCTCCTGGGACACCTCGGAGCCGACGGACGGATTGGTGGAGTTCGGCGAGACCATCCGGCTGGGGCGGACAGCCTATGCGAGCGCGCTCGACACTTCGCATTCGCTCACTCTGCAAGCGCTCGCTCCCGACCGTCTCTATTATTTCCGCGTTGTGAGCCGCGATCAGGCCGGCAACGCCGTCAAGGACGACAATCAAGGCCGCTTCTATACCTTCAGCACGCTGAAGCCGCTCAGCATTCCCTGGTCGGACGACATGGACTCCGGAGCGACAAACTGGATGGTGCTGAACGGCGATGGGAGCCAGGAAACGTGGACGCTGGGGGTTCCTCACAATGGGCAGGAGACGGAGGCTCATTCGCCGCCGAACGCCTGGGGAAGCAATCGAAATGGCGGCAACGCGGATCAGATCGAGAACTTCCTGGTTTCACCTTCAATGAATCTCGCCGGCGGCAACAAGGCGACGCTGCGATTCTGGCACAGCTATGATTTTTCATTCCTCACCGAGGCGGACATCCTGAACGGCGGCGAGCTGCTGCTCATCACCAACACCACCACGACCCCCATCACGCTGCTCTCGCTGACCGACGAGCAGTCGCGTTGGATCGAGGAGGAGATCGACCTGACTCCGTATCTCGGTCACGTCGGCTACCTCGCGTTCCACTATGTGCTGTTCTCCTTCGACAACCCGCCCAGGCCGGGCTGGCTGATCGACGACTTCTCGATCGAGGTGGAGAACACTCCCGCGGGGGTTCTTGAGGTGACCAACAACATTGCCCAGGCGCGGTTCGTGATCAGCGGACCCAAGACGATTTCCGGGCAGGGCTGGGATCTCCTGGACGCGAATGTTCCAGCCGGAGCCTACACCATTACATTCGGCGCTGTTCCCTACTACGAAACGCCGCCCCCCCAGAACCTCTCCATTGTCGCCGGGCAGAAGGCGACCGTCGCGGGCCTGTACTCGATCGTGGACGCGAACAACAACGGGATCGCGGATTCGTGGGAGCAGCAATACTTCGGCGGCGTGGCGGCGTCGCATCCGGGCGACCTGGATTCGGACAACGACGGGATGACGGACCTGCAGGAGTTCCTCGCGGGAACCAATCCGACCCAAGCCGAATCGAAGCTCAGGGTTCTTCCGCCGGTGGTGTTCCCGACTGGAAGTGTTCAGGTGAGTTGGCCGTCCACATTCGGCCGGGCCTATCGGCTGGTGGGATCGGACGATTTGTCGAACTGGTCGCCCGTGACGGATTGGGTCTTCTCGAGCGGCCTCGCCACGAGCGTCACGCTGGGCCCCGAAACGCTCGTTCAAAAGTTGTTCCTGCGGCTCGAAACAAGGGAATGATGGGGCGGGTGTTCAAGGTCGCTTCGACCTGTCTTTCGTCCTTCGCGTCCGTTGCGTCCGTCGCGGTTTCAACTCCCCGTCCCTGGATTGCTCGGATAGGCGATTTCCAAGATCTCGAGCGACTCTTCGCCGGAGGGGAAGCGGAACCGGACGCGCTGGCCGATGCGCGCGTTGAGCAGGGCCTTCGCGATGGGAGAGAGCCAGCTCACCCAGCCTCTGTCGATGTCGGTCTCGTCCACCCCCACAATCCAATACTCGCGAACCTCCCCGCCCGGCCCTCTCACCCGCACCTTGGCGCCGAACTTCACCTGATCCCACGGCGGCGGAGGCGGCGCGACAAGAACAACGGTGCGCAGGATCTCGCTCAGGGCCGTGACCTGCGGATCCAGGCTTGGAGCGGGGCGCGTCGCCGCTTTCGGCGGCGCGTCCACGAGCTTCTGCAACTCGGCGCGCAGGCGTCGCAGGCCGCCCTCGGTGATGTAGTTCTTGACGCCGGGCGGCAGGGGGCTGGGCTGTCGCGTCCATTCCGGCGACTCGGGCGCGTCATCGGATTCGCGTGTGAAAGCTTTGCTCATTGCTGAGAGTTGAGAGTTGAGCATACGGAGCGGAAAGTCGAGATCCCGCGCGCGCTCTTTGCTTCCGTCTGATCCGTTCTCAATCGCGTTCGTTCGCGGTGCAGCTTGGCAAACGAAGTTCGTGCCCTCCACGCGAGATCGACTCAGAGGCAACGCGAACCTTGACGCTCGGTGGGGAGTGTTGCATGGATCGCGGATGACGGATGACAAGCGGCCCCAGATAGTGGTTCTCGGCGGCGGTTTCGGCGGGTTGACGTTTTGCCAAGTGTTTTCGGATCCCAGGGCGCGCGTCACGCTCATCGACCGACAGAACCATCACCTCTTCCAGCCGCTCCTGTATCAGGTCGCCACGGCCGGACTGTCCGCGCCCGAGATCGCGCAACCGATCCGATCCATCCTCGCTGATCGCCAACAGGTCGAGGTTCGCATGGACGAGGTCGTGGAGATCCGCCCCGCGACGCGCGAAGTGATCACGCGCCAGCAGACGATCCCCTACGACTACCTCGTGATCGCTTTGGGCGGGGTCACCACGTATTTCGGGCATCCGGAGTGGGAGGCGTTCGCGCCAGGGTTGAAAACACTCGAGGACGCGGTTCGAATTCGTCGCAAGGTTCTGCTCGCGTTCGAGCAGGCCGAGACTGCCACGGATCCAGCCGTCCAGCGCCGGCTGATGACGATGGTGGTGGTGGGGGGCGGGCCTACGGGCGTTGAGCTGGCGGGCGCGTTGGTTGAGCTGGCGCGCACTGTCCTCCACTCTGATTTTCGAAACATCGATCCGGGACAGGCGCGGATCATCCTCATTGAAGCCTCTCCCGTGGTGCTGTCGAACTTCCCGGACGATCTGGCCGCCGACGCCACCGAGACGCTGCGACGGATGGGCGTCGAGGTGCACACTTCGCGCAAAGTGAAATCGATGAGCGCGGAGGGCGTGGAGCTCGACAACGGGGAGAAGGTAGAATCCGTGAACATCATCTGGGCCGCCGGCGTTGGCGCGAATCCCCTGATGCGCCAGCTGGGCGTGGAACTCGATCGGGCGGGGCGTGTGAAGGTGAATCCGGATTGCAGCGTTCCGGGGCATCCCGAGGTGTTCGCCATCGGCGACAACGCGTCCTTCATTCAGCCCGACGGGCGGCCCGTGCCAGGGGTGTCGCCGGCGGCGATGCAGATGGCCCGGCATGTCGCGAGGATCATCGAGGAGGAACTGGGATCTCCGGGGCGCGATCCGCTCTCCCGGCCGGCGTTCCGCTACTGGGACAAGGGCTCGATGGCGACCATTGGCCGATCCGCGGCCGTCGCCTGGATCCGCGACATTCACCTCACGGGCTTCCCCGCCTGGGTGGCGTGGTTGGTGGTTCATCTGCTGTTTTTGATCGGTTTTCGCAACAAGCTCGCCGTGCTTGTTCAGTGGGCCTACTCCTACTTCGCTTACAAGCGCGGCGCTCGGATTATCAGTCAGCCACGCCCCTAAAATCCGGAACTCTCCTTGAATCGGTCGCGGTGGCTGTGTTACGTTCTCGTGCCAGACCCAAGATCCAACGAAGATTTGTATACCTCTTTTATGAAGTGCCATCAGCCTTCCCGCGCGCCTCTTCTTTTCTCGCTTCTCTCCCGTTCCTCTGGCGCCGCTGTTTTTGGATGCCTTGCGTTGGCGGCTTGTCTGGGCCTGTCGCGCGCGGCCGAGGCGGCCAACGCGATTCCGGACGTTGAGATCACGGAGTTCCTGGCGGACAATTTCCGCGGCCTGCCGGACGAGGAGGGCAACTTCAACGACTGGATCGAGCTTCACAATGGCTCCAGCGCCCCGGTTAGCCTCAACGGATGGTACCTGGCGGACAGCCCGGGCAAGCTGACCAAGTGGAAGTTCCCCGACGTGACCTTGAACCCGGACGCGTATCTGATTGTGTTCGCTTCGGGGAAGAACCGCACCGATCCATTCAGCCCTCTGCACACCAACTTCAAGCTCTCCGCCAAAAGCGGCGGATACCTGGCATTGGTGTGGTCCGACGGAGCGAGCGTCGTCTCGGCCTACACGAACTATCCCGTCCAGGTCCAGAATGTTTCCTATGGTTTTCCCGCGCAGACGACCGTTGTTCCCCTGATCGCGACCAATACACCGGCCCTCCTCTACGTGCCCAAGGATGATCAGCTGGCGAAGACCTGGATCGATCCGCGTTTCAACGACGCGGGTTGGACGCCGGTGAGCAATGGCCTGGGATATGAAACCGACTCCGCGGCGCCCTTTGTTCCGCCCAAGGCCATCGCGGACTCGGTCGCCGAGTACTCCGGCACTCAGGGCGGCAACAACTGGTATTACGGCTACTGGGATCGTCGGAATGACGCCGACGGCGTTTACGCCCCCGGCGAGTTCAAGGCTTTCCCGCGGGCCAACGGTCCCGCGTCGGCCCTTAATTTTTACACGAACAATGTCTGGCGCTGGTTCCCTCCGGCTGAAGCCGTGACGGAGATCACGCGAACCGGCGCGACGGCCACGGGAGACAATGGGGACGCCCTCCGCCCCAGCCACTGGGCCGTTCGTCGTTGGGTGAGCAAGACCAACTCTCTCGTGCGGATCGCCGGGTTGATAGGCGACGCCACGCGCTGCGGCGATCTTTCCTCGGGCGACGGAATTACAGGGCGGATCCTTGTCGATGGGGTGGAGATTTTCCGTCAGTCCATCCGGCAGAACGGAATGACCTACTCCGTCACGACCCAGTTGGCCAAGGACGCGCTGGTTGATTTCGTGATCGATCCCGGATCCTCGGCGAACGATGTCTGCGACAGCGCCACGTTCACCGCGAGCATTACCGTGACCATTCCGGCGATGCAGTTGGTCGCCGACAGCATGGCCGACTGGTCGGACTCCGGCGAACAAGGCGCGAAGAACTGGTATTACGGCCTGTACGATCGAGCCATTGACCAGGTCGCGAATTACCAGACAAATGACTTCAGCCTTTTTCCGGACAGCTTTTGGAACGGAGTGGAATGGGCTTGGCTGAACGGCAACCCGCCCTATGACAAGATCGGGCGGCAGACAGCGCATCCGAACGGGTCCACAAGCGCTGGAGGCGAACACTGGATGATCCGCCGGTGGGTGAGCGAGGTCACGGGCACGCTATTGGTGGACTATCATCTCGGGAAATCGGTTTCCGGCGGCGGCGGCCTCACGGCGCGGGTGTTTCTCAAAGGGGCTTCCAAGGACAGCGCCGGGATCTCCGGCGCCAACCTCGCGGGCACCAACCGGACGGTGACCCTGACCGGCGTTCAAGCGGGCGATCCGATCGACTTCGCCATCGACCCGACGGGCCCTGGCAGCGCCGACGACGCTTTCGATGAGGCTGTGTTCGATGTTCGCATTTACGGCAACGCGAATCTGAGCCCGTATATTCTCTCCGACGTGAAGTCCGCGATGCAGGGAGTGAATTCATCGGCCTACGTCCGGATGCCGTTCAACGCCGCGAGCCCGGGCCTCCTGGACACCCTCGCGCTTCGCATGCGCTACGACTCCGGGTTTATCGCTTATCTCAATGGCGTTGAAGTGCTCCTCCGCAACGCTCCCGCCGACGCGACATGGAACGCCGTTGCGATGGTGGAGCGTCCCGATTCCGAAGTGGCGCTCTACGAGTCCTTCGATTTGTCAGGCAGCCATGGCTTGTTGCAACCGGGCAACAATGTGCTGGCCATCCATCTGATGAACTCGTCGGCGGCCGACTCCGACGCGCTTCTCCAGGCAACCCTGACCGGGAGTTACTTCACGACGGATCCGAGCGCGCAGCGTTATTTTGGGCCTCCTACTCCGGGCGCCGCGAACGGATTCGGGGGCACAAACCTGGGCCCGCTCGTTTTTGACGTCACTCACAAGCCCTCCACATTAAATCCCGGAGACGACCTGCTCGTCAGCGCTCGAGTTCTGCGGAGCTTCAACGACGTCGCTTCGGTTCAGTTGGTTTACCGCGTGATGTACGCCGCCGAGGTCGCGGTTCCGATGATGGACGACGGGAAGCATGGCGATGGGCTTGCGGGCGACGGCTTGTATGGCGCGACCATCCCGGCGAGCGCCTATAAAGCGGGGCAGATGGTGCGCTATTTCGTTCGCGCGGTGGACGTGAATACGAACCTCACCCGAGATCCCGTGGCTCTGAAGAAGGTGACGCCTCCCGAAAAGAAACCCGAATACTGGGGGACGATGGTCACCGATCCCTCACTCCACGATCTGGTCCCCGTCTTCTACTGGTTCTCAGCAACGCCCGGGACAGGGGCGGCGGACAACGGGGGCAGCGGCTCGATCTTCTATAACGGTCAATTCTTCGACAACGTGCGGTTCACGGTTCACGGCCAGTCCAGCTCCGGATTCGCGAAGCACAGCTGGAACGTGGACCTGAACTCGGGTTACCAGATGGTGTGGGATCCCTCGGCGCCCTCCATCCACGACATCAACCTGATGACGACCTACCCCGACAAGCTGAAGATGAGAAACATGCTCGCCTATGGCACTTATCGCGACGCGGGCACGGCCTATCACTTCGTGTTTCCCATTCGCGTTCAGGTGAACGGGTTGTTTGCGGGCGATTACCATTTCATGGAGAACGGCGATGACAAGTTTCTCGAACGACTGGGCCTGGATCCGAATGGCGCGCTCTACAAAATGTACAGCACGTTCGACAGCCCAGATGGGGAGAAAAAAACCCGCCGAGCCGATGGCATCGCGGACCTGACGGAGTTCAACGTGGGGATGGGTCTTTCGGGCGCCGCGCTGTTCACCTACATGTACGACAACCTGAATATCCCCGAACTGGTGAACTATCTTGCGGCGATGACCATCACGGGAAACACCGATTGTTGTCACAAGAACTACTACTTTTACAGGGACACGTTGGGCAGCGGGGAGTGGAGCATGTTTCCATGGGATCAGGATCTGAGTTTCGGCCGGGTCTGGACCGGCGGTCCGACTTATTGGGATTCCACCCTGCATCCGGATACGCAGTTGCAAATCGGCGGCAATAACCGGGTGCCGTCGTCGATTTTTAACAATGATCTGTTCAACCAGATGTATCTGCGGCGTCTCCGCACTCTGATGGATGAGTTGATGCAGACCAACGGATCTCCGGCCCACTTGCTGAAGTATGAGCGTGTCGTCGACTACTGGACACCCAAACTCCAGCCGCTCTTCGATCCCGATTTTGCTAAGTGGGGGACATTCAGCGGCAATTCGGACAGCGGGTCCGAGCATGACAACACGGACAAGCAATCGGTCGAGGACGCCGCGAACATCTTCAAGTATCAGTACATGCCCGCGCGCCGAACTTACCTGGCGGCGCAGAGCGTGATTCCCAAACAACAGCCTGTCTCGCCGGGGTTGTTGATTGGCGCCATTGAATACAATCCGGCCTCGGGGAACCAGGACGAGGAGTTCTTCACGATCGTCAACACCAATAAGTACTGGGTCGACATCTCCCACTGGAAGATCCAGGGCGCGGTCACGATGCAGTTCCAGGGCGGAACGGTCCTCCCCACGAACAGCGTTCTCTACGTCTCTCCGAATGTTCGCGCGTTCCGCGCGCGATCTGTTTCGCCTCATGGCGGACAGCGCCTTTTCGTTCAGGGCAATTATCAGGGCCACCTCTCGGCCCGGGGCGAAATGATTCAGCTGGTCGACACCGCCGGAAACATTCAGTCCAACACGAATTATCCCGGAGCCGCGAGCGCTTCGCAGAACGCCCTCCGCATCACCGAGATCATGTATCACCCGGCTCCCGCGCCCGCGGGGAGCATCTATGCCAGCGATGATTTCGAGTATGTCGAGCTCAAGAACATCGGCGCCGCCGCGCTCCCCTTCGCCGGCGTGAAGTTCCTTTCTGGAATCACCTTCGACTTCACCGCCTCTCCGGTTTCTTCGCTCGCCGCCGGACAGGCCGTGCTGATCGTGAGGAACAAGGCGGCGTTCGCCAGTCGCTATCCCGCCGGCAAGACGATCGCGGGTGAATACACGGGGACGCTGTCCGACAACGGAGAGCGCATCCATCTGGCGGACGCGAGCAACGAGACGATTCTCGACTTCACCTACAACAACTCTTGGTATCCCGTCACGGACGGCCCGGGGTTCTCACTGGTCATCGTGGATGAGAAAGCCGGCTTCGACACCTGGGGCTTGAAGGAAAGCTGGCGTCCCAGCGGCGCCATACAGGGCTCGCCGGGCGAGGGAGATCCGACGCCCCAAGGCATCCCCGGGGTCGTGATCAACGAGATTCTCGCCCACAGCGAAATCTCGGATCCGGTCGGGGGCGATTTGATCGAGCTCCTCAATCCGACCGCCGAGAACGCCGACGTGAGCCGATGGTATCTCACCGACGACTTCGCCACGCCCAGGAAGTTCCAGATCCCGGCGAACACCATCATTGCTCCCGGCGGCTATCTGGCTTTCCGCGAGAAGCAATTCGGCGGCGGCGCGGTCCCGTTCAAGCTAGGGGCTGATGGAGACGACGTGTATCTGTTTTCCGCCGACGCTGCCGGAACGCTCACGGGCTACGTCACCGGCTACACATTCGGGGCCTCGCTCGACGGCGTCAGCTTCGGCCGCCATACCAATAGCGTGGGGCAGATTCATTTCACCGCGCAGAAGAGCGTCACCGCCGGGACGGTCAACAGCGGGCCCGCGGTCGGACCGATTGTGATTTCTGAACTCATGTATCACCCGCTGGAGACGGAGGAGGGTCTGCAGCAGGATCGGCTGGAATACATCGAGCTGAGGAATATCACGGACAAGCCCGTGCCCCTGTTCCATCCCGAGCAGCCTACGAACACCTGGCGCCTGACGGGAGGCGTGCAGCTGGATTTCCCCACGAATCTCACCGTGCCGGCGAACGGCATCCTGATGGCTGTGAACTTCAACCCGGTTGGCAACCCTGAGGCGCTCGCCGCGTTTAGGACCGCCTATGGCACGCCGTCACAAGCGACGCTCATCGGGCCTTACAATGGCAGCCTGGGGAACAAGTCGGAAGCCATCGCGCTTTATCAACCGGATTTGGCGCCCACCAACGCGCCTGCGCCCTATGTCCTGGCGGACTGGGTGGACTACAAGGACAGCGCTCCGTGGCCCGTCCTCGCGGATGGGTTCGGCGCCGCGCTCCTTCGCAAGCCGCTTACCGCCTACGGCAATGATCCCGCAAGCTGGATCGCCGCGAAGCCTTCCCCTGGCTACGAGGAATCGGCCTCCGCGCCGCCGACGATCACTGCGCAGCCAACGAGCGGTCCCTCGCCTCTGGTGGGCGGCGACTTCCAGCTCACCGTGGGCGCATCGGGCGATGGCCCTGTCGCGTATCAATGGTTTCTGAATCAGCTCCCTGTCCCTGGCGCGACACAGTCCACCCTGACTCGTCAAGCGGTTCGGTTGATTCAGTGGGGCAACTATCAGGCCGTGGTCATGAACCCTGCGGGCGCCGTCATCAGCTCGAATGCTTTGGTCATCCCGCGACAGGGCGTGGTCATCATGAGGCAGCCTGTCGGACGTAGCATTCTTGTGGGGAGCAACGCCACGTTTGGCGTGGTCGCGGTTGGGGCGGGCAAGCTCCGCTACCAATGGCTCTTCAATGGACTGAAGATCGATGGCGCCGTGAACACCAACTACGTCCTAAAGGGGGCTGTGACCGCCAATGAAGGACGCTATCAGGTTCGTGTGACCGACGACAATGGCAGCATCGACAGCGTCGGCGCTGATCTTCTCATCTATGATCGTCCGCAGATCATCTCGCAGCCTCAGCCGGTGCTGGTTCTGGCGGGCGAGGACGCCACCTTCGCCGTCAGGGTGTCCGGGCGAGCGCCTTTTGGTTACAAGTGGTCCCGCCAGGCCACTTCGCGAACCAACGAGCTGCTTTCGCCGAATCCCTTCAGCGTTTTCACGGTCCGGAACGTTTCCCTCACCCTCACCGGAAACTACGCCGTCACCATCACAAATATCGCGGGCGCCTCGACGAGCAGCGCGCCCGCGTTGCTCACCTTGCTGCTGGACACCGACAACGACCGCTTGCCCGACGTGTGGGAGAACGCCTATGGGCTGAATCCAGCGGATCCCTCGGACGCGTCCCTGGACTCCGATGGCGATGGCGTCTCCAACCTCGATGAGTACCGCGCCGGCACGAATCCCAGGGATAAAGAGAGCTATCTCAAGATCGATCGATTCTCGAAGGGAGCCGATCTGACCGTTGTTGAGTTCTATGCGCAGTCCAACCGAACCTATACCGTCGAATTCCGGGAATCGGTGAGCGGCGGGGTTTGGCAAACTTTGTCCAATGTGATGGTGCAGACAACGGGGCGCGTGGAGCGGGTTGTCGATCCGTACCCGGAAGCCTCAGGACGCATTTATCGGCTTGCCGCGCCCGCCTATGTTGATCGTCCCGTCCGCTCGCCTGTGATCCTCGATTCCCCCAACTCGGTGCGCGCGCTGAAGGGGACGCCAGTCGCCCTCTCGGTTGTGGCCAGCGGTCGGGGGGCGATCTCTTATCAGTGGTTGAAGAACGGCCAGACGATCCCCGGCGCCACCGATTCCCGGCTCTCCTTCGGATCGATTCAGCCTGGTGATCAGGGCGTCTACTCCGTGCAGGTCACGGACGAGACCGGATCCGTGGTGAGCCAGCCCGCGACTTTGGTCGTGCTGGAGGCGCCGGTGATCCTGGAAGCCCTGCGGAGCATGACCGCCCCGGTGGACGGCCAGGCGTCGTTCCAGGTGAAGGCGACGGGCAACGCTCCGCTGCGGTACTTCTGGACGCTCAACGGCGTCCTGATTCCTGGGGCGACAGCCCAGACCCTGACCGTGACGCCGGTGCGACGCGAGGACGCGGGAAGCTATGCCGTCATCGTGCGGCATACCACGCCCAACGGCGTCGTCAGCGTCGAGGCCGAAGCGGAGTTGACGGTGCAGTAGCCCGATGGATCTCGAGGACGCGGGACCCACATTTCTGGCCTCCTTGCTGTAGCGCGGGCGGGGCCCATCCCGTCCAAAATTCTATGGCAATCGGAGCGAGGGCTCGGCACACTCCGCCCCTCATGAATACTGAAGCGACGCCGATGTCTCCGGCCTCTGATGTCGATCGAAGAGAATTTCTCCGTCAGTCGTCCACAGCCACTCTTCTTGCCTCCCTCGCCGGCGGCGCGCTGACCCGCCTGACGGGTTCCGCGGCCGACCCCGCGCCTCCCGAGAAAAAGCAGACCGCGCCGGTGTCCATCGGCGTGATTGGGTGCGGCAGCTGGGGTCGCGACACCATCAAGACTCTCGCCCAGTTGATCAACGCCGAGGTGATGGGCGTGTCCGACCACTACGAGGCCTTCCTCCGGCGCGGCAAGGAATCAGCCCCCAAGGCGGAGGGCTACAAGGATTACCGCCAGATGTTGGAGAACAAGAGCATCAAGGCCGTCGTCGTGGCCACTCCCACCCATCAACACAAGCAGGTGGTCCTCGACGCGCTCGCCGCCGGCAAGCATGTCTATTGCGAGGCCCCTCTCGCCAGCACCGTCGATGACGCGCGCGACATTATTCGCGCCTCGCGCCAGCACTTCGCCCAGGTGTTTCAGCCCGGGCTTCAGCATCGTTCCGATCCGCAGCGTCACTTCCTCCTTCAGTTTCTGCGCAGCGGCGCCGCCGGCCGCCTGTTCAAGGCGCGATCCCAGTGGCACAAGAAGGACAGCTGGCGTCGCACGTCCCCCAACCCCGAGCGCGAAAAGGAGCTCAACTGGCGCCTCGACAGCGGTCTGTCCATCGGACTGGCGGGCGAGGTGAGCGTGCAGCATATCGACAACGCGAGCTGGTTCCTCAAGGAGGAGCCGCTGGCGATCCAGGGGTACGGATCGATCCAGCTGTGGAACGACGGGCGCGAAGTGCCCGACAACGTGCATCTGATCATCGAGTATCCGCAGCGGGTGCTCCTGGCCCACGAGGCCTGCCTGGGAACCTCGTACGACTCCGACCACGAGACCTACTACGGGGCGGAGAGCGCGGTCCTGCTGCGGAAGAACAAGGCATGGATGTTTCGCGAGTCCGACGCGCCGCTGCTCGGCTGGGAGGTCTACGCGCGCAAGGACAAGGACACGTTTTTCGACGAGCTCGGAATCGCCCTGGTGGCGAACGCGACCAAGCTGGCCGCCCAGGGCGACAAGCCCGTGGAAGAAGCGCCCTACGCCAACACGCCGCTTTACTACGCGCTCGAGGCGTTCCTCCACAACGTCCACACGATTTCCGACGGCGTCGCCGATTTCACCGAGAACTTTGACGCCACCGACAAGAAGGCGATGAAGGAGTATCTCGACTCCCTGCACAAGGCCCTCATGCCGTCCGCGGCTCCCCTGGAAGGATATCGCGCCACGGTGCTCGCGATCGTTGCGAATCAAGCGGCCTTGAAAAACCAGCGCGTGACCATCCCGAAAGAGTTGCTCCAGGTTTCCTGATCCATTGAATGCGAACCCCTCCGACCTCAGTCTGATCCCTGAATGGCATATCGCCTGAACCGTTCCATGAAACACTCCAACCTACGCTCCTGCGTCCCTCACGCCCTCGCCGCCTTCCTCCTTGCGGGGGGCCTTGCGGCTTCCGCCCAGTCTCTCACCCTCTACAAAGCCCAATCCTCGGGCAGCTCGGTGAAGATTGACGGCAGCTCGACCATTCACAATTGGACAGTTGAAGGGAAGATCATCGGCGGCCAGTTTGAGGTGGACCCCGCGTTTCCGCTCGGCGGAACGCCTCCGGCGGGGAAGGTGAACGCGAAGGCGAAGGCCACCATCCCCGTGCGCTCGCTGAAAAGCGGCAAAGCCACCATGGACGACGTGATGCAGGAGCACATGAAGGCGAAGGAGTTTCCCAAGATCGACTATGAATTGGTGGGAATGAACCTGAAGGACAGCCCCAAGTCCGCCAGCGATCCGCTGATGTTCGACGCGCAGGGGAAGCTGACGATCTCTGGCGTCACTCGGACCAACGCGATGCTGGTGACCTGCGATCGCGCCGACGTTTCCAAGCTGAAGTTCAAGAGCGTCGCCAACCTGAAGATGACCGATTACGGCATCTCGCCGCCCGCTCCCAACATCGCGCTCGGGCTCATCAAGACCGGCGATGACATCAAGGTGACCATCGAGTGGGTGACCGTCCTGCCCAAGCCCGACGGCGACAAGTAGTCCTCCTCCTTTCTCCGTGTGAACGGAACACGCGATCGTCGGCTGCCCTGGCTCCTGGCGATCGCGTTTTTATTTGTCCTTCTCCCATCCGCGGCTCATCCCGCGGAGTCCGCGGAGCGGCGGCCTGTGTTGCTCAAACCGCATGACATCATCGGGTTCATCGGGGGCGCGAACATGGTCGGAATCCAGGAGTCCGGGCATTTCGAGGCCCGGGTGCTCGCGCGGTTTCCCGATCATGGACTACGGTTCCGCAATCTTGCCTGGGAAGGCGACACGGTCTTCGCCCAGCCCCGCGATTTCAACTTCCCCAGCCTGACAAATCTTCTGCGTCGTTTTGATGTCACCTTTCTCATCGTGGGTTTCGGGCAGGCCGAATGTCTTCAATCCACTCAACACCTGGGTGGATTCCTCGCGGCCTATGACAGGCTTCTCACCGGCCTCCAGCGCCAGGTTCCGCGCGTCGCGTTGGCGACGCTTTGCCCTTTTGAGAAACCAACCGGCGGATATCCGGACCTGTCGCTCCGAAATCCGGTTGCCCGCTCGTACAGCCAAGGAATCCGTGAGCTTGCCGCTCGTCGCGGGCTGCCTGTTGTTGATCTCTTTCAAGCTTTGGAGGAGCGCGCGACGGTTGAGAACGCGCCGCGTCTCACCGAGAACGGCATGCATCTGACTCCGCGGGGCCAGGCTGTCGTCGCCGCGGTGATGGCGGGGGAGATGGGCGCCGCGGCGCGGGGCGACGCCGATCCGGCGGACGTCGATGGAAGGGGCGGCTGGACCGGCGCAATGGAATCGCTGCGCCGCGCCGTCGTCGCCAAGAACCGGTTATGGTTTGATTACTGGCGTCCGATGAACTGGGCTTTTCTCAATGGCGATCGCACCGAGCAGCCCAGCAGCCGTGATCACTTGAATCCCGGCGTGCGATGGTTTCCGGCGGAGATGGAGAAGTTCGTTCCGCTCCTCTACCGCGCCGAATCCGACATCGATCGCCTGGCGGCGTCGCTCCATCCGAGTCACCCCTAACGTGAAGGCGCGCCCTCCATCTTCCACCCACGCCGCCTGGCTTGCGTTGGCGTTTGTCTCTCTGTCGTGCCTGACGGTCGAGTCGCAGATCGCCAACCCGCCGACAGTCGAGGATCCGGAGCATGAGCTCGAGACGCTCCGGGTTCTTGATGGCTACGAGGCCAATCTCTTCGCTTCCGAGGCGAATGGAGTCGTGAAGCCCATGCAGATCCGTTTCGACACGAGAGGTCGCCTTTGGGTCGCGGGCAGCACGGTCTACCCCCAGATCGAGCCAGGTCAGATCCCGAACGACAAGATTGTCGTCCTCGAGGATCTCGACGGCGATGGCCGGGCCGATCGAACGACGGTCTTCGCTGAGGGCCTGATGATTCCCACAGGGATGGAGCTGGGAGACGGCGGCGTTTACGTGGGACAGGGGACCGAGTTGCTGCATCTCAAAGACACCGACGGCGATGGCCGCGCCGACGAACGGCGGGTGGTGCTCCGGGGTTTCGGCACCGGAGATTCGCATCAAACCATCAATTCGTTCACTTGGTCTCCGGGCGGCCAATTGTTCTTCTGCCAGGGCCTCCACGCGTTCTCGCGCGTGGAGACGCCATGGGGGATCGAGAAGCTGCATCAGGCGGGCGTGTGGCGCTTCCACCCCCGACGGCTGCGCTTGGATCCCTTCCTCGATGAAGCCATGGGCCCCCAGAATCCCTACGGGGTCGTCTTCGATCGGTGGGGGCAGCCCATTGTCGTCGCCGGCAACGGCGAGGGCGTTTATTTTCTCACGCCAGGGATGACCCGCTCCCATGAGCGATATCCGATGCGGTCGCTCTGGAACACGGGGCGCAAATTCGGCGGGGGCGACTTTGTGGAGAACGCGCACTGGCGTCCGGAGCACCAGGGCGAGCTGATCACCGGCAGCTACATCAACAATACTGTGTCGAGGTTTCGGATCACGGACGAGGGCAGCGGCTTTCGCGTTGAAGATTTGCCGCCGCTCATCACGTCCGCCAATCGCGCCTTCCGCATCGTCGACGCGCGATTTGGCCCCGACGGGGCGCTGTATCTCTGCGATTGGTACAACCCGATCATCGGACACTACCAGGCCTCGTTTCGTCATCCGGGGCGCGACAAGACGCATGGGCGCGTTTGGAGAGTGACCGCGAAGGGACGTCCGCTCACGGCGCGCCCTCGCCTGGACTCGGCCTCTCCGGAAGAACTGCTCAGATTGCTTGGCTCGCCCGATCGTTGGACGCGTCAGATGGCCAAGCGCAGATTGACGGCTCTCCTGGATGCCATGCCGGAGGAAGCGGGGACGGCTCTGCTCAGTCGTCGCGCGCGGAACCTCGATCCGCGGCGTGACGGCGAGGCTCATGAGCTTATGGAGCTTCTCGGTGTTTACGAGTCGCTGGAGCGCGTGGACCGCCCGCTGTTGGAGCGGGCGCTCGTGTCTCCAGCCCCTGAGGCGCGCGCCTACGCGGTCGGGGTTTTGGGGCGATGGGCGGATCGCGTGGCGTCGCCCCTGGATCTGCTTTCCCGAGCGGTTTTGGATGATCATCCGCGGGTGCGTTTGGAAGCCGTGATCGCGGCAAGCTACGTCGCCGCGCCGGAGGCGTTGCCGGTCGCCCTGCGGTCGATGGATCGTCCGAGCGACGAGTTCATCCATTACGCGCTGGGCCAGGCGATTCGCGTTCTCAAGCCGCTTTGGGCGCCAGCGCTTCGTTCCGGCCAGTTGTCGCTGCGGGATTCCGTCCGGGGCGTGGAGTTTCTCGCTCGCGCGGATCGCAGCGGGGAGACGCTGGGCTTCATCCAGTCGCAGCTGAAGGATCCGGGGCTTGCGCCCGAGAGCCGCGAAGGGCTGCTGGCGGTCCTCGCGCAGGTTGGCGACGGCGATGATCTGGCGCCGCTCCTGGATCCGGATGTTTTCGATCCAGGAACCAAACAAGGCCTGGGCGTTTTGGCGCGCGCGCTCGCGAGCGTGATGTCCACCACCGCTCCCCGCTCGATTCACGCAACCCCCGCGTTTGTCGCTCGTTTCGAAAGTGTCCTGGAGAAGCAGGACCCCGCGATCGTTCCGGCGCTGTTGCGTCTCGCCGGATTCTGGGAGCTGGGTGCGATGCGCGGGCGGGTTCAAGCCGCGGCGCGCAATAGCCAGGCGACAACGCCTGTTCGCGTCGGGGCGATCCAGGCCCTTGGGCGTCTCGCGAGCACAAACGATCTGCCCTGGATTCGCTCACTGGCTCTCGAGGACGATTCCCTTTGGCCGGCGGCGATCGAGGCGCTGTCCGCGCTCCGGCTGAGCGACGCGGTGGAGGCGACGGTCGCGTGGATGGCCCGCCGCCATTCCTCAGCGGAAACCGCCTCGGTGGTGGGCTCGGTGCTCGGGAAGAAGCGCGGCCCCGAGTTGTTGGGAGCCGCTCTGAGAGGAAAACCCATCAACGGGGAGGTCGCTGCGGCCGCCCTGAATGTGATGGGCGCCAGCGGTCGCTCAACTCCCGCGCTGGCGCGCTTGCTCGCGGCGTCGGCGGGTTGGGAGATGGACCTTTCTCGCTCGGATCCGCGTCAATGGACGGCGCTGGCCCAGCGCGCGCAGGCCCTCGGCAACGGCGCGAGGGGGGCCGTTCTGTTCCAGCGCGCGGACCTCAACTGCGTTTCCTGTCACTCGATCCTCGGGAAAGGCGGAACGCTCGGACCCGACCTCGGCGCGTTGGGATCCTCTCAGCCGATGGACTTCATCGTGGGCGCGGTATTGGATCCTCAGCGCGAGGTGAAGGAAGGATTCATGGCGACGCAGATCACGTTGAAGGATGGCGAGGAGCGCCAGGGCTACGTGGCGCAGGAGACGTCCGAGGAGATCACGTTGCGCGACGCCCTGCTTCAGAAGGAGATCAGGCTTCGCAAGGCCCAGATTCAGGAGCGTCGCCAGTTGGGGTCGCTCATGCCCTCCGGCCTGACCGATCGCCTATCGACGCAGGAGTTCCTGGATTTGATGAAATACCTGAGCGGGCTGGGCGTCGCGAAATTCTAGACAGCGATCGGGCCGTCCGGGTCGCGGAATCAGTGCGCCGCTGTGACGACGAGGGTCTGTTCGAGCGTTGTGAGCCCTTCCCTGACCTTGTCGAGCGCCGCCATTCGCAGGGTTCGCATGCCTTGCTCGATGGCGACTTTGCCGACCTCCATGGCGCTCGCTCTTTGGATGACGAGCTTGCGAATCTCGTCGGAGACAGTCATCACCTCAATGATGGCGAGGCGTCCCGCGTAACCGGAGTTGTTGCAGCGGTCGCAGCCGCGGCCTCGATGAAGCGTGACGCCTTCGAAAAAGCCCGGATCGATGTCGAGGTCTTCAAACATCTTGGCGGGGTAGTCCACCGGTTCCTTGCAGCTCAGGCAGATCCGGCGCATCAATCGCTGCGCGCAGGCAAGCACCACCGCCGATGAAATCAGGAACGGCTGGATGCCCATGTCATCAAGACGCGAGATCGCGCCCGGGGCGTCGTTGCAGTGCAGAGTGCTGAGCACCTGGTGGCCTGTGAGCGAGGCCTCCACGGCGATCTCGGCGGTTTCTGTGTCGC
Organism: Verrucomicrobiota bacterium; assembly: GCA_016199985.1. Lineage (GTDB taxonomy): Bacteria > Verrucomicrobiota > Verrucomicrobiia > Limisphaerales > UBA11320 > UBA11320. The sequence goes on from JACQFQ010000066.1 coordinate 32,333, forward strand.
GGATTTCCCCGATCATGATGATGTCCGGGTCCTGGCGCAGGATGGATCGCAACGCGTTGGCGAAGGTGAGCCCGATCTCCTTTTTCGTGGGGACCTGGTTGATGCCGGGAATCTGGAACTCCACGGGATCCTCGACGGTGATGATGTTGTACTCGGGCTTGTTGAGCTCGTTGAGCGCGCTGTAGAGCGTCGTGGTTTTTCCCGACCCCGTGGGCCCGGTCACCAGGATCAGGCCGTGCGGGGCGTCCACCGCCGACCTGAAGCGCTTGAACGTGGCGGGGTCCATCCCGAGCTTGTCAATGCTGCCGGAGAGATTGCTCTTGTCGAGGACGCGCAGCACGCACTTCTCGCCGTGGACGGTGGGCAGAAAGGACACGCGCAAATCGAAATCCCTCCCGAGCACCTTCACCCGCATGCGGCCGTCCTGGGGCAGCCGGCGCTCGGCGATGTTCAGGCTCGCCATGATCTTCAACCGCGACAGCAGCGGGGTCTGCATGTTCTTCGGAGGAGGCGTGCGGTCCACCAATGCGCCGTCCGTGCGGTACCGGAGCCGGACCATCTTCTCGAACGGCTCGATGTGGATGTCGCTCGCGCGCTCCTTGATGGCCTGGACGAGGATCAAGTTGGCCAGCTTGATGACGGGCGCGTCCTGACCATCCGCCGCGAGCTTGTCGAGGCTCGACGCGTCTTCCTGCTGCTCTTTGACGGTCTCCAGGTTTTCGGCGTCGGCCTCGAGCTCGGCCTGATGCTCGGCGTCCTTGATGATGTCCTCCATCGAGGACGTTTGTCCGGAGTCGACCTGGTTGAGCTTGTCCGAGATCGCCTTCTCCGACGCGATCATCGGGGTCACCTCCAGCTTCGTGATGCGCCGGATGTCGTCGATGGCGAGAACGTTGAGCGGATCCGCCATCGCCAGCATGAGCTTGTTCTCGAGGCGCGCGATGGGGATGACCTTGTGGCTGAGAGCGACGTCGCGGGGGACGATGTCCGCGATGTCCGCGGGGATGGCGACGCGCGAAAGATTGATGGGAGCGACGCCCAGCACGCGCCCCATCGACACAGTCATGTCCTGCTCGCTGACGAGCCCCTTCTCGGCGATCAGCTTGATGAGCCGCGTGCCCTTCTGCTTCTGCTGTTCGAGCAACTCCTCGACCTGCTTCTCATGGATCAGCCCGTCCGCGACGAGGGCCTCGGCGATGCGTTCTCCGAATGATTTTGCGAGCGGTGGCATGGCGTGTTCAGCGGAAAATGGATTTCAAGGCCTTGATGATGTCAGCGGGCGCCGCGAGGTAGAACTGGTAGCGAGCGGCCGCCTGCGTCTGCTCCAGCTCAAGGGTGGCCTGTTGATTAAAGGGGTTTGCGGTCGCGACGAGAATGGTCTTGCTCATGCGATCAAAAGGAAGAATGCACCACCGCCGGCACATCTCAGCGTCGAACTTGCGCGCCGTGTCCGCGTCGGCGTCGTAGCGGCCCAACGGAATGTAGGCGAGACGCGATTTGTCCAGGAGGACCTTCAGCGATCTCTCGATGGGCAGCATGCTCTTGTCGGCCAGGTTCTGGATGAACGGATTGCTGATCACGCCCGCCGGCGCGTCGTAGTCCGGAGGAATCCAACAGAGGTCAAAATCGTTTTGCCCAATGACCTTCCCCTCCACAAAGGCCTTGTGCAGGCCTTTGGATCCGTCGTCGATGCAGCGCGCCACCTTTCGTCCAGGCGGGGCGCTTTCCGGCGGGGGTTCGTCGACAGCGGGCTCGCTGAGTCCTCGCGCCTTCGCCTCGATGTCCTGCAAAGCCGCTTGCACCTCGGCGTCGTCCGGCTTGTGTTGCAGCAGACTCTCGTACTCAAGAATCGCGGAGGACAGCTGCCCGTTGCGGATGTACGCCTCGGCAAGGCGCTTGGAGGTGCCGATCAGGCCTTCCTCGCGGCCGAGCTTCACGTAAGCCTCCTTCAGGATCTCCAACGACTGATAGTCCTGGGGCTGGCCTTGCGTGATGACCTCGAACATCTCGATGGTCTGGGTGAGTTGAGCCTCTTCCTCGGCCGATAGTTTGATCAGAGGTAGTCCCATGCGATGACAATGCGGAGGGTGTTTGAGGGCACAATCCGGGCGCGTCGGGAGGATTTCCCCCAACAGGCGGTTCCCAGGTCGATCAATATCTGAGCTTTCACTAGACCGGGGCAGGGGTAGCAAGGAAAAGGCCATCAGAAAAACCATTGGCACTCTCAGGGATGGCATGATACAACCGCCGTCCGCTTTTTGGGCGGAAATCGAAAACTGAACCATCTGAGATTTTATGTCACAGCATCGCAGTCTGCGCGCGGCCGGCACCACCGGCGCCAAGAGAAATGTCCTGAAGCGATACGAGCGGGTCGAGATCCTGAAGCGACGAGGCCAATGGAAGGCGGGAGACCGCGTCACTGGCTTGCGCAAGACCAAGCCTGACGCCTGATAGCCGCGATCCCAACCGGTCTTGTCCAGGACGGTCCAGCCTTTCGGGCTGGACTGTTTGCTTCTATCCCCCGGCGGAACGCGATCCAACCCCCGCTCCCCGACAAGACCGCGGCGCGCGCCCAACTCCTGTCACAGGGCACCCCACTTCCCCTCCTCCGATGATGGTTCGACTGCAAAAATTCATGGCTGAGTGCGGCGTGGCTTCCCGACGCGCGTCGGAGACGCTCATCACCGAGGGCCGGGTGCGGGTGAATGGACAATTAGTCCAGGAGCTAGGCAAAAAAATCCGACCGGGCGAGGACGAGGTGACCGTGGACGGCGCCAAGGTCCGAGCAAAAAAGAAGCTCTACATCGCTCTCAACAAGCCCCGTCGCTACCTCTGCACGCGGCAGGATCCTTCGCGGCGTCGCACCGTGATGGAACTGCTGCCCGCCGAGTGGGACTCGGCTTATCCCGTGGGGCGCCTCGATTACGAGTCCGAGGGTCTGCTCTTCCTGACGAACGATGGGGATTTCGCCTTGCGCCTCACGCATCCGCGATACGGGGTGACGAAGATTTATGAAGCCATCGTCGATGGTCGCGTGACGCCCCAGATCACGAAGCGGATTGTTCGCGGCGTGGAGTCGGAAGGCGAGATGATCAAGGCGGTCGCCGCGCGGGTGCTCGACACATCCGAAACCCAGAGCATCGTTCGGGTGGAGCTGAGCGAAGGCAAGAACCGCGAGGTGCGGCGCTTGTTCTCCGCATGTGGCTTGGAGGTCGAGCAGTTGGTTCGCACTCAAATTGGCCCGATTAAACTCGGCGAATTGCCCTCCGGCAAATGGCGAACGTTGACAGAACCGGAGATAAAATCTCTACTTCCCCGCACATGAAGACCTACTCTTGGTTCACCTTTCTTCTGATCTGCTGCTTGAGCGCAGGGGCTGCTGAAGCGGCCGAGCCCGGACACAATTCCAAGGGCAAAAAGACCATGTCCAAACCCGCGGCTTCCAAGTCCGCCGGGAAGACGGCCGGACTGACTCCCGCCGCGAGCTCCCCGACGCTCGAGTCCGGGCCCGCCGAAGTGACCCAGGAGAAAGTGAACGTGAGGTCGCGTCCCGCGGCCGATAGCGAGGTGGTCGCGCGCCTCAAGTCCAAGGACACCGTGAACATCCTGGAGGAAGTGACCGCCAAGAAAGCGGGGCCCGGGGAGCCGTCGCGCTGGGCGAAGATCGCGTGGCCTGAGAGCGCCTCGGTCTGGGTGTTCGCCGATTTCCTGGATCGATCGGCATCGACCGTGAAAGTGGCCAAGCTGAATCTCCGCAGCGGCCCGAGCGAAAACCACAGCGTGGTGGGCGTGCTCGAGAAGGGCGCCGCGGTGAAGAAGCTCGAGGCGAAAGGCGACTGGTGGAAGATCTCGCCGCCTGAAACCTGCGTCGCTTATGTGGCCGCGAGCCTGCTTGCGCAGAAGCCGCAGGCGGACAAGGTGGCCGTGGTCCCTCCGACTCCCGCGCCTCCGATCGCCTCCGCCGCTCCCCGTCGTCCGATCACGCCGCCCATCCCTTTGGCGCGCCCGCTCCCGCCCGCGCCCGTTCCGGCTCCGGTCCCCATTGGGGACAATGGGCTGACCGTTGCGCCCCTATCACCGCCGCCATCCGTGACGCCTCCCTCTCCGCCGCCCGTAGTTTTCCGCCCGGCGTTCACCGCGCCGCCTTCCATCGCAAGAGCGCCTGAGCCTGCGAAGTCCTCGTTGCCTCCGCCGGTCCTGACGCGCGAACCGGGGACGCTCGACATCCGTCCCATCCCCGAGACGGCCTTCGTGAAGCGTATCGTCTCCCGGGAAGGACGCGTTCGTCGCGCCTGGAGCGTTCAAGCTCCCACGCCACTGGTGCTGGAGAACCTGCACAATGGCCGCGTCATGAACTATCTCTACTCCACGAGCACAAACCTCAACCTCGGCATGTTCCGAGGCAAGGTCGTGACCGTCACCGGCGAGGAAGCATTGGACGAGCGTTGGCCGCACATCCCCGTTATCCGTGTTGAGTCTTTGCAAACTCCTCCCTGATGGCCTATCCGAATCTCATCGACGGCCGCGCGATCGCTGAGCAAATCCACTCGGAAACCGCCGCGCGCGTCCAGGACCTGCGGCAGCGGGGCGTCCGGCCTGGACTGGCTTTCGTTCGCGTAGGGGAGGATCCCGCTTCGAGAGTCTATGTCGGAATGAAGGAACGCGCCTGCGCGCGACTCGGCATCGTTTCGATCACCCAGGTCCTCCCGGACTCGACCACTGAGGCCGAGTTGCTCGCTTTGATCGACGCATTGAACGCGTCGGCGGAATGGCATGGGATCCTGGTGCAGGCGCCATTGCCGTCGCACATCCAATCTTCAAGAGTTTTTGCGCGCGTGTCTCCGCTGAAGGATGTCGACGGGTTTCATCCCGAGAACGTCGGCAAGCTGATGCTCGGCGATCCTTCGGGGTTCGTGCCCTGCACGCCGGGAGGCGTCCAGGAGTTGCTGATCCGTTCGAAAGTGAAGACGGATGGGGCGGAGGTTGTTGTTTTGGGGCGGGGGGACATTGTTGGGAAGCCGATGACGTCGATCCTTTGCCAGAAGTCCCCGCAAGCCAACGCCACAGTGACCCTCTGCCACTCGCGGACCCGGCATGTTTCAGAACACTGCCGCCGCGCCGATGTGATCATCGCGGCGATGGGCGTTCCGGAGTTCCTGAAGGCCGAGATGGTCAAGCCGGGCGCGACGGTGATCGATGTGGGCGTCAACCGGGTTCCCGCCGCGGGAACCAAGGATGGCACGAAGCTCGTGGGCGACGTGGATTTCGCGGGCGTCCAGCCTGTGGCCGGCCTGATTACCCCCAATCCCGGGGGGGTGGGTCCGATGACCATCGCGCTCTTGATGAGGAACACGGCGAGGGCCGCTGAAATGTTCCTTGCGAAGTGAGTCGACAGTTTCGTTTTAAGAATGGCAGTTTTGTTCAACTAACTCATGCAACCGAATCGTATTCTCCCCGACCTGCAATGCTCCCTGGTGTGCCAGGATGTCCGGCAGGAAGCCAACGGAAACCTGATCCTGATCGGGATCATGCAATTCATTCCCGTGCCCGAAACCCCCATCGCCGCGGCGCAGCTCCTGGTGTTCAATCGCTGGGCGGCGGGAGTCGGTCAGTTCAGCGACACCGTGAGGTTGATCGCTCCCGATCAGACGACGGTGGTGGCGAAGAGCGATTTGAAGTTCGGCTTGCAACACGCCCACGCGTGCGCGACGAACGTCAACGTGCTGCGCAACGTGGAGTTCAAGACGCCTGGCGTTTACTTCATCGAGGTGCTCGTCGACGATGTCTTGAAGCTCCGCTATCCGTTGCCGGTCGCTGTTCCGCAGAAGCAGGCGCCGACTCCCGGGGCGCCGCCTCCGCCCACGACGCAATAGAAGGCTATGAGCCCGAGCGGAGGCAACGAAGCTCAGACTGGCGTTCCGCGATCGCCCTCCGCCCGCTCCGCGTCCCGATTTCCGCGACCCTGGCAGCCCCTCACTCCCCGAGGGGCCGCCGCGTTCGCTCGAGCCTCCCTCAATGTCGTTTGCTGTTTCCAGGCGGGGGTCGCTTTGCTCAGCGCCTGCTCGGTTATTTGGTTTCTGCATCAGGCGGTCCTTCCCGTTATTCGCCAGGGCATCTCCCAGCTCCCGGAGGAAGGATCGCTCCGCATGGGCGAGCTCCAGCTTCCCGGTGGCGGCCCGGTCATCGCCGAGAATGGCTGGATGGCTTTGCGCGTCGACCTGGACGCGCCCGTCGACCAGGCCCTGCTGCGCGACCTTGAAATCCGATTCGGTCCCAACGCCGTCCGCGTTTGCACCGGCGTGGGCTCGCTGACGCTGATCTACCCTCCCGATTGGCTCGCTCCATTCAACCGCCTCGAGCTCACCACCTGGTGGGAGGCGTGGCAGCCCATCATCCTTGCGATCGTCGGATTCGCCACCGTGTGCTCTCTGCTGTTCGTCTGGTGGATCCTGGCCGCGCTCTACGCCCCATTGCCGCGAATGCTCGCGTTCTTTGGCGATCGAGATCTGCCCCTTGACGGCGCCTGGCGGATGTCAGCGGCGTCGCTTCTGGCAGGCTCTGTGTTCCTGTCCGCAGGATTCTTCGCCTTCGGCTTTGGGTGGATTGGTCTGCCTCAGTTTCTACTGTTCTTCGGCATTCACTGGGTGCTTCCCATCGTCTACCTCGTCATCGGCACCACCGTGCTCCCGCCTCGGCCGATGAAGATCGCGGGGTCCAATCCGTTCATTCCGCTCTCCCTGCCTGAGTCCGCGCCCGCCGTCGCCGCGCCCTCTGGCGCTCTTGCGCTGGAGCCTCCGTCGGCCCTGGCGCCCGCGCCGCCGAGCGTTCTCGTCGCGGCCTCGCCCGACGCCCCTGCCGCCGAGCCGGTCGCATCGCGGCGCAAAAGAGTTGCGAACCCATTTGCCAAGCCCGCCGCCCAGAGATCCGTCGTGGCCGCGAATCCATTCACCGGCAGCTCGTCCTCCGATTCGCGGTGACGTCGAAGCGCGTATTCTCCGCAACAGAAGTTGACGCTATCTCCGCGCGCGGGCAGACTCGGAGACACTAACCCCTGATGTGATGAAAGAGTTCTTTCCCGGCTGGAGATGCGGCCTCCTCCTTTGCTTTTGTTCCGCGTTCGCCCAGGCGTTCGCCGGCCTGCCCACCGAGCCGCTGGGTCCTTCATCCAGGAGGACTGGCGTGGTCTTCAGCGAGATCCATTACCACCCTGTCGCCCGCAGCGACGCTCGAAATCTGGAGTTCGTCGAGCTCTACAACTCCAACCCCTTCATCGAGGATATCAGCAACTGGCGACTCGCCGGGGACATCCAGTTCACATTCCCCACGAACACGGTCCTGGCTCCGAATTCTTTTCTTGTGGTGGCGGGTGCGCCCGGCGATTTGACCGGCGTGTATGGCGTGACCAATGTCGTGGGCCCGTTCGTTGGCAATCTTCCCAACAAGCTCGGACATCTCCAGCTCCTCAAGAAATCCGGAGGCATTGTTCTCGACCTGACCTATGCGGACCAGGCCCCGTGGCCTCTCGCGGCTGACGGATACGGTCCGTCGATGGCGCTGGTCCGTCCGACGCTCGGCGAGGCCGATGGACGCGCCTGGGCCGCGAGCGCGCGGGCGGGCGGATCGCCCGGAGTGGCGGAGCCGTTCGTGGATCCCGTCGACGCGCTGACGCTGAACGAGGTTCTCGCGCGCCCGCATCAGGGCAATGACGGGTTCGTCGAGATTCACAATTCGGGAACCAACGCGATCGACATCTCCGGTTTTGTGCTCGGCGCGGACTCCACCACGAATCGGTTTCGCGTTCCCGCGAGCTCCATGGTTCCCGCCGGGGGGTTCGCCAGTTTCAGCCTCGCGCAGCTGGGTTGGACGCCCGATCCCTCGGGCGATCGGATCACCTTCGCGAACGCGGATGAAACCCACTATGTGGACGTCATCGAGCTGGAAGGACAGGCGCTGGGCGTGTCCGTCGGACGACAGCCTGACGGCAGCCAATGGCTGCGACCTCTCCGCGCCGCGACCCCCGGCGCCGCCAACGCCGATCCGAGGTTGGGCAGCGTGGTCATCAATGAGATTATGCACCATCCGCCCTTGGATGTGCCTGAGTCGGAGTTCGTGGAGCTCTACAATCGTCAGGCCTTCGCGGTGGACATCAGCGGGTGGCGGTTCATCTCGGGAATCGATTACACGTTTCCCAGCAACACGTGGATTTCGGCGAAGGGCTATGTCGTGGTGGCCCGCAATCCGGAGCGGCTGGAGGCCTATGAGGGCGGGTTCAGCGCGGGCGTTTTGTTCGGACCGTATCAGGGCAGCCTGTCGAGCCATGGCGAGCGATTGGCGATCGGGGCGCCGGACCGCGTGCTGGCGGGGGACCGCTGGGTCCGGTTCTGGACGGTTGTCGACGAGGTGGCCTACGAGACCGCGGGGCGATGGGGGCGTTGGTCCGACGGCGGCGGCAGCAGTCTGGAGTTGATCCAGGCTCGCAGCGATCACAACCAGCCGCGGAGCTGGGCGGACAGCGACGAGAGCGCGAAGTCGGAGTGGCAGACGATTGAGGACACCGGCGTGCTCGATATGCCGCACCCGTCCAGCGCGAACGCCGATCAGCTTCACGTCATCCTTTTCGGCGCCGGCGAAGCGCTCGTGGATAATGTGGAGGTCCTCGTGAACGGACAAAACCGCGTTCAGAATTCCTTGTTTGAAACCAACACCATCGGCTGGGCCGGGCAGGGGACCCATAGGAACATGTCGTGGGATACGAATGGTGGCTTCGGCGGAGGACGGGCGCTCCGGATTGTCGCCAGCGATCGCGGGGATCATGTGGCCAATCGAGTTCGCGGCCGGATCACGCCGGTGATCCCGTTCAACTCCGTCGTCACCATTCGAGCGAAGGCCCGCTGGCAGCGCGGCGACCCCGACATCCTCTTCCGCCTTCGCAGCGGCACGATGGAGGCGGCCGGCCGTCTCAAGGTGCCCACGCGACTCGGCACTCCGGGCCGACTCAACAGCCAGGCGCGCGAGAATGTCGGTCCCGCGATTTTTGATGTGCAGCATTTCCCCATCCTGCCCCAGACGACCAACTCCATCCGCGTCACCGCGCGCGTGGCCGATCCTGATGGCGTCGGCGCGGTGCTCCTGCGCTACCGCATTGATCCGACAAACACGCTTTTCGATGTGACGATGACCGACGACGGCGCCGCGGCCGACGCCGTCGCGGGCGATCACGTCTACACGGGCCTCATCCCCGCCCAGAAGAGCGGCAAGCTGGTGGCCTTCCGAGTGGAGGCCGTCGACAAGCAGGCGGCTCCATTGCGCAGCGTCTTTCCCGACGGGGCGCCGCTGCGCGAGTGCCTCGTGCGCGTCGGGGAGAAGCTGATCAAGGGAAACTATGGCACGTATCGGATGTGGGTGACCCAGAGCAATATCAACTACTGGTCCAATCGCGAGAAGATGAGCAACGAGGAGGTGGACGCCACCTACATCTACGGCACCAACCGCGTTGTCTACAACGTGGGCACGCGTTACGCCGGCAGCTACTACACCGTCCCCACCTACGACACCCCAACGGGCAATCCTTGCGGATACGACATCACCTTCCCCAAGGATCAGCTGATGCTTGGCGAGGATCACTTCACCCTCGATTGGCCCATCCGCGACGACACCAACCAGAAGGAGCAGCTCATGTTCTGGTTCTGCGAACAGTTCGGCCTTCCCAACATGTACCGTCGCTATATCAACATGGTGGTGAACGGCAATGTGCGATTCGCCATTTACGACGATGTGCAGCAGCCGGACGGCAGCACGATCCGCGAATTCTTTCCCGACGATCCGGACGGCGATCTGGTGAAGACGGACTGCTGGGATGAGTTCGACGATTTCGGCAATCCGGTGGGGGGGCAAGCCTGCCTCCTCAACACGTTGGAGAATTTCGTCACGCCGACGGGCGAGAAGAAGGTGGCGCGATATCGATGGAACTGGCGGCCTCGCGCGGTGAAGCGCAGCGCCCATGACTTCTCCAGCTTCTTTTCCCTCATCGACGCCGTGACCGCGCAGGGCAGCAATGCCTTCGTCAACGCGATGATGGCGCAGGTGGACATTGATCACTGGATGCGCACTTTTGCCATGAACGACCTCGCGTCGTACTGGGATGGCTTCGGCAATCCCAATTCCAAGAACACTTACCTCTACAAGCCCCAGAACGCGGGATGGAAGCTGTTTTCCTGGGACTTCGACGTGGGGCTGGGCACGTTCGGAGACCCGACCGACGCGCCTCTCTTCGACGCGATCGGGGATCCGGGAATCAATCGCATCTACGCGACGCCGACCCTGGTGCGTCCCTATTGGGAGGCTCTCTACGAGGCCGTGAGCACGTTCTTCATCACGGGCCGCGGCAGCGCGATCGAGACCCTGCTCGACTCCAAGTACGCCGCGTTCAAGACCAACTCGATCGCGCTCAGCGATCCCAGCTCCATCAAGTCCTGGATCAGCGCTCGCCGAATCTTTCTGCTTTCTGAGCTCAAGAAGGTCGCCGCGCCCTTCGCCATCTCCACCAACAAGATCGCCTCCTACACCAACGAGCAGGGCGTGATCCTGCTCTCCGGCACCGCGCCTCCCAGCGTGCATACGCTGTTGCTGAACGGACGCGCCTATCCCGCGAAGTGGACCTCCGCCACCAACTGGGTCGTCGAGGTGGCTCTGGACCCGGGAACCAACACGCTGACGCTGGAAGGCCGTGATCGGCGCGGCGCGCAGCCGACCAACGCGCCGTCCTCGGCGATCCAGATCATCGTGCCCTCGGCGCCGGATCCGGCGCGAGGCCAGGTGGTGATCAATGAAATCCTCTTCCAGCCGGCCACCCCTGGCTCGGAGTTCGTGGAGATCTTCAACCGATCCGCGCGAACGACCTACGATCTCTCCGGCTGGCGGTTGGAGGGAGTGAGCTTTGTTTTCCCGCCCGGGTCCGTGCTCAGGCCCGGAGCGTTTCTGGTGGTCGTGGGCGATGAACGGGTCTTCGGGGATGCCTTCGGGTGGAATGTTTCCATCGCTGGCGAGTTTCCAGGAAAGCTGAACCCCAACGGCGAAAGCCTGCGTCTGGTGCGCCCTGGCGTATTGGCGGGGGAGCCGGACACGCTGATTGACTCGGTTGTTTATTCCAGCGTCACCCCCTGGCCCTGGCGGTCCGAGGATGTGGGACGCTCCCTGGAATTGGTGGACGCGTCGCGGGATCGACGTCGCGTGGGGAACTGGGACTCCGGCCACGGCGCCGTGTCGACGGATCTCTACTCGCTGCTCTCCTTGAACAACGTCTGGAGATTCCAGGAATCCGGCCTCGATCCCGGTGTGGGCTGGCAAGCCGCCGGGTTCGATGACTCGGCCTGGCCGACCGGGCCCGGGGTCTTCTGGAACTCGACCAACGTGCTGCTCCTTCCGAAGGGCGCGCCTCTGCGTCTGACCAACAGCGTCACCGGGGCGCGCGTCGTCACCCACTACTTTCGGACACCCTTGGTCCTGCCCTGGGATCCCGGCCTCGCCGAGTTGCGACTGGCCACGGCGCTGGATGATGGCGGAGTTTTCTATGTCAACGAGCAGGAGGTGCTGCGCCGACGGATGCCGCTCGGGGCTGTGGGGGTCAAGACGCTCGCGTCGCAAACCGTCGGCAACGCCATTCTCGAGAACGCGGTCAGCGTGACGGTCACGAACTTGCGCGCCGGCACGAACATCATCGCGGTGGAGGTCCACCAGGTTACCGTGACCAACAGCGATGTGGTCTTCGGCCTCGAGCTCACCCTGCGGCAGCTCGCTCGGGCGGGCGCGACTCCGGGCGCGGCCAACCGAGCCGCCCAAAGCCTGCCCGCGTTCCCGGACCTTTGGCTGAGCGAGGTCCAGCCCGAGAACCTGACGGGTCCCACGGACGCCTCCGGCAAACGCCCGGGCTGGGTGGAGCTTTACAACAGCGGCGCCAGCGAGCTGGATCTCGGCGGGCTTTTTCTCAGCTCCAACCCGGGCCAGCTGGACAGCTGGATGTTCCCCGCGGGCTCGAAGATCGCCGCCGGACAATTCCTGCTGGTTTGGATGGACGGACGCGCGGGCGCCGCGCCCGATCCGGATTTGCACGCGGGATTCGTGCTCCCCGCGAGGGATGGAATCGTCCTTCTTTCCCGATCCCTCCCCGGCCGGATGGAGATTCTCGACTACCTCTCGTACAGCGGCCTGTCCGCCGACGAGTCGTTTGGAAAGTATCCCGCCGACTCGCCCGAGAAGCCGCAGGCTTTCGCTTATCCAACGCCCCGCGGCCAGAACGACAACACCCCGAAGCCGGTGACGCTCTGGATCAACGAGTGGATGGCGAGCAATGCCAGCGCGCTTGCCGATCCTCTCGACGGAAACTTCGACGATTGGTTTGAAATCTACAACCCGGCGGGCGAGAGCGTCGATCTCGCCGGCTTCACCCTCACGGACAACCTGTCGCAGCCAACGCAGTTCAAGGTCCCGAGCGGATTCCTGGCGCCCCCGAAAGGCTACCTGCTCGTCTGGGCGGACAATCAGCCTGGCCAAAACGCCCTGGGCGCCGACCTGCACGTGAACTTCAAGCTGAGCGGGTCGGGAGAAGCGATCGGACTGTTCGCGAAGGATGGACGCCGCATCGACGCCGTGGTGTTCAAGTCTCAAACGAACGATATCAGCCAGGGACGCCTGCCCGACGGCGCGCCGGGGCCGTTCGCCTTTTTCCATCACCCAACTCCCCGCTCCCGCAACATCGGCGACGCCGGCGTGCCGACCATCGTGGAGATCCTTGAGGTGTTCCGGGACGAGCAAGGCGCAGTCGTGGTGAAGTGGCATTCGGAAACCGGGCGGCAGTATCGGCTCATGGCCAAGGATGATCTCAACGACAATGCGTGGCGCCTCGTGGGCGCCGCGGTTCGCGCGACCAGCGGCTTGAGCATCCAGGCCGATCCCGGCGCCTCCGGCGTGAGTCATCGATTCTATCGCATCGAGGTTGATCCTTAGTTTGCCTATCCACTCGCTCAGCCCTTCGGAGTTGGAGGGTTCACCGAACCGGGACCTTGGCGCGCAGGGCGCAAAGGTTCCTGAACTTCTCCTCTCTTGCGCCCTCACTGGAGTTTCCCTACGGTCGCCGCGTTGTGAGCATGAAAGTCTTCATTGACGGCAGATTCTACGACGAGAAGAACGCGAAGATTTCGGTCTTCGACCACGGTCTTCTCTATGGCGATGGCATCTTCGAAGGCATTCGCGCCTACAACGGGCGAGTCTTCAGGCTGAAGGAGCACATTGACCGGCTGTTCTTTTCGGCCAAGGCCATCCTTCTCCAGATCCCGCTGACCCACGCGGAGCTGACACGCGCGGTGGTCGCCACGTGCAACAAGAACAAGCTGCGCGAGGGATACATCCGGCTGGTGGTCACTCGAGGCGTGGGCACGCTCGGGCTGAATCCCAACCGATGCGAGAAGCCGTCCGTCATCATCATCGCGGGGAAGATCAAGCTGTATCCTCCCGAGATGTACACAAACGGCATGGACATTGTGACCGTCGCGACCACGCGCAATCTTCACAGCGCGGTCAATCCGGCGATCAAGTCGCTCAACTATCTCAACAACATCCTTGCGAAAATCGAGGCGAACCTGGCCGGTTGCGAGGAGGCGATCATGCTGAACTCCCAGGGTTTCGTGTCGGAGTGCACGGGCGACAATATTTTCATCATTCGGGGTCGACAGCTTCTCACGCCGCCGCTTTCCGCGGGCAGCCTTTACGGCATTACACGCGCCACGGTCATGGATCTAGCCCGGCAGTCCGGTCTCGAGGTGTCAGAGCCCGATCTCACCCGCTACGATCTCTTCAACGCGGACGAATGCTTCCTGACCGGAACCGCGGCTGAGGTCATTCCGGTGGTGAAGATCGACGGACGAGTGATCGGTTCCGGGAAGCCGGGGCCTCTGACGCGCCAACTGCTGGAGCGATACCACGAACTGGCCAACCGGAGCGGCGAGCCGCTTTGAGCTCGTTGACGGCGGATGGGCTGAAATCGACGGCGCCCGTGTTCCGGGGGCGCGCGGCGGGCTGGGGGGCAACCCCATGCCCGCGTAGGCTTTCGACCTCCAAACGGTGTGGTTTTCGGGGAAATCGCTGAGGGATCAGGAGTTGGGCGCGAAATCAGGCCCTTGACTCCCCTCTCCGGCGGGCCGATATACGGATAGATTTATGATCTGTTGCTACTGCAAAGACAAGCAGGCGACCGTGCATCTGACCCAGATAGCGGGTGAGAAAATGCAAAAGGTCGACCTCTGCGAAGAGTGCGCGAAGAAGAAGGGCGTCAACGAACCCACCGCTTTCGCGCTCGCCGATCTCCTCTGCGGCCTGGGCGCCTCGACGGAGATGGAGCAGGCTTCAGGAGAACTTCGCTGCCCCCAGTGCAACTTCACTCAGGCTGACTTCAAGAAGGCCGGGCGTCTTGGCTGCGCCGAGTGTTACAAGACCTTCGCCGATGGCCTGGAAGGTCTTCTCGAAACGATGCACAAGGGAACGAAGCATGTGGGCAAGGTGCCCTATGCCCTGCAGCAGACCCGAGAGCTGAACGACCGGCTCCGCCAGCTCCAGAAGAAGCTGGACAAGGCGGTGGCCGATGAAAGTTTTGAAATCGCGGCGCAGTTGCGCGACGAGATCAAGCAAACCCGCGAGAAGCTGACCGAAATCTCCACGCCGTAGGCGGCGTCAAGGATCGCATCCTCTCCATGAATCTTCACGAGTTTCTGATCTCTCCCGACCAGGCCGCGCAACAGCAGGGACCGCACAGCCGGATCGTCATGTCCAGCCGGGTTCGGCTCGCGCGCAATCTCAAGGCCTTCGCCTTCCCGGGCTGGGCCAAGAAGGCCGAGCGCATCCGGGCCCTGGAATCCATCCGCCCCGCGGTCGAGGCCCTGCCGCAGATGGCCGACTCCTTTGCGCAATCGATGGACACGCTCTCCCAGATGGACAAGCAGATCCTCGTCGAGCGGCATCTGATCAGCCGCGAGCACGCCGCCAAGAGCTCGGGCAGCGGCATCGTGCTGAACCGCGAGGAAACGCTCTGCGTCATGATCAATGAGGAGGATCACCTTCGCATGCAGGCCTTGCGACCGGGCTTGCAGCTCAAGCAGGCGTGGATGGCGATCGACCAGGTGGACTCCAAACTGGAGCGGAAGCTCGAGTACGCCTTCAGCCCCACTCTCGGCTACCTGACGGCTTGTCCCACGAATCTCGGCACCGGCATCCGCGTCAGCGCGATGCTGCATCTTCCGGGTCTCGTCCTCGGCGAGCAGATCAACCAGATCATCCAGGCGGTGAACAAGCTCGGGCTCGCTGTGCGCGGCCTCTACGGCGAAGGCACCGAGGCGCTGGGCAACGTGTTTCAGGTTTCCAACCAGAGAACGCTCGGCGAAACCGAGGCGGAGATTGTGGAGCGCCTGAGCAAGGTGCTCGCGCAAATCATCGACCATGAGGAAAACGCCCGGGCGATGCTCCTCGAGAAGAAGCCGAAGGTTGTCTACAACAACATCGGACGCGCTTACGGCACTCTCGCGAACGCGCATAGCATCTCCTCGAAGGAGACCATGAATCTTCTGTCATTGATGCGTCTGGGCGTTGATCTCGAAATGTTTCCCGACCTCGATCGCGCGCTCATCGACGAGCTGTTCGTTATCACCCAGCCCGCTCACCTTCAGAAGCAGTTTACGGAGAAGCTCGGGGCGGACGAGCGCGATCTGGTTCGCGCCGACATGCTCCGCGAGCGTCTTCGAAACGTCCGTCGCCCCGTCACGAGCCCTCTTGCCCCTGCGCAGCCCGCGTCCCCGCCCCCTCCGACGACGCCTCCCGCCAAATCCGACGAATAGCGCCCTCCCGGCCACCGTTGACGTCTAGGCGGGTGTGTCCACCTCAGCGGGTGAGGTGGCGGAGCTCCGTGTCCTGGCTTTGTGGGTTCGTTTCAAAGCGCTGATATTCATTTTCCTGATGTGTTCGATCCGTTCAGCCTCGGCGTTTTCTGAATAACCATGTGTCTGGGCCGTGCGCTTGAAGTCTGAAGCAGAGGCAGGTTCTGCCTCTCGTGCCGGGGAATTGTGAATAACTTTCCCCCACATCTTGTGGCTTTCCCCTTTACTAACCCCAAGGGGTTGGCATCTACTCTGGGCAGCCATGTATCTGAAGAACCTTACCGTCCTCGGGTTTAAGTCGTTTGCGGATAAGACTTCCCTCAATTTTCAGCCGGGCGTGACTGCGATAGTCGGGCCGAATGGCTGCGGGAAATCGAATGTTTCCGACGCCGTTCGCTGGGTTTTAGGCGAGCAGTCGGCGAAGGCGCTTCGAGGCGGCGAGATGGCCGACGTGATTTTCAACGGGACCGATCACCGCAAGCCGCTCGGCATGGCGGAGGTCTCTCTCACCATCGGCGGCGTGGACCAGGAGCACCTCAAGGCTTCGGGCATCGAGATTCCCTACGACGAGGTGACGCTCACGCGCCGGGTGTTCCGCGACGGCGGCAGCGAATACTTCCTCAACAAGACCCCGTGCCGTCTCAAGGACATCCAACAGCTGTTCATGGGCACGGGCGTCGGACGCACGAGCTACAGCATCATGGCTCAGGGGAACATCACGCAGATTCTCTCCAGCAAGCCTGACGACCGGCGCCTTGTTTTTGAAGAGGCCGCCGGCATCACGAAATTCAAGGCGCAAAAAAAAGAGGCGCTTCGCAAGTTGGAACAAACCGACCAGAATCTCTTGCGCGTCGATGATCTGATCAGGGAGGTCAAGCGCCAGATCGGGTCGCTGCAGCGCCAGGCGGGGAAGGCGCGTCGGTTCAAGCAATTGATGCAGGAGATGCGGCACCTCGACACTCAGTTGGCGCGTCATCAGTTCGATGTCCTCCAGGGTGAGATCCAGGACCGAAGCCAGAGGGCTGACGCGCTTCGGGCGCAGATCGAATCCACTTCCGAGGAAGTGCTGCGTTGCGAGGACGAGATCCTTCAGCTGCGCGCCCGGATGTCCCTGCTGGAGCAGGAGATCAGCCTGACGCAGCAGCAAGGCATCGAGCTCAAGGGCCAGATTGAGCGCCACGAGAGCCGGATTCAGTTTAACGAGCAACGGCTGCAGGAGCTCGACTCGCAGCATGGCAAGGCGCTGGCCGAGATCAAGCAGGCCGAGGAACGGATCGCGGTGTCCCAGGCCGAGCTGGGGATCGTCGAGCAGCGCCTGGATGAAACGCGCCTGAGGCTGGAGGGACATCGTCAGCTCCTCGAGGAGCGCCGCGAGGCCCTGCAGGGAGTCGAGGGCGAGCTGTCGAACCGACAGGAGGGGCTTCGACAAGCCCAATCCGCCGCATTCGCCTCGGCGCAATCGCTCTCGCGCGTTCGCAATGAGATCAATTCCCTCGACCTCCTCAAGCAAGGCAACATCGTCCGACTCGAGAAGCTTTCCGCCGAGAAGGTTCAGTTGGAGGAGGAGCGCTTGCGGCTGGATAGCCGGCTCCAGGAGTTCAATCTCAGCGTCGAAACATTCCGCCTCAACGTGCTGACGAGCCGCGGGACGGTGGAGGAGAGACAGCAGCGGCTGCGCGACATCCAGGTCGAACTCAACCAGGTGGGGCAGCAGCTGGACGGCATCCTCCGGCAACAGGCGGAGGGACGTTCCCGCTTGACGGTTCTGGAGCAACTCGTCGCCGACCACGAAGGGTTCAGCGGCGGCAGCCTCGCGGCGCTGAAGCAGACGGAGCGCGTGATCGGGTCCCTCGCCGACCGGATCCGCGTGCCCACCGAGCACATCATTCCGATCGAGGCCGCTCTCGGGCAGAACCTCCAGCTCGTGCTCACCGAGCGCCCTGGCGTGGCGGAGGAGATCCTCGCAGACCTCGCCGCGAACAGGAGAGGCCGCGCGAGCATCGCCGCCCTTGAGTTGCTCCACAGCGACACCGAGAACGCCTCGGCGTCCAGCCCCGTCGACGATCCTGTTCTGGGCCGGCATGCCCTGGACTTGGTCGAGGCCGACCTTTTTATTCAGCCGCTCCTGCAGCGCCTGTTGGGGCGCACGCGAGTGGTGCGCGATCTGGCCGCGGCGACCCAGGCGTGGATCGCCAGTGGCGGGGCCTGGGAGTTTGTCACGCTCGAGGGGCAGCATCTGAGTCGCCAGGGCGTTTACACAGGCGGGAGCGCCGGCAGTGGCAAGGCGCCCGCGTCGATTCTGGGACGAAAGAACCAGATCGAAGAGCTCCAGCAGAGCGTCGCGCGCTTCACCGAGCAGTCGAATGAGCTCAGTCGCGCCAAGGGCGCGCTCGTCAGCGAACAGACAACGCTGCAGGCGGGCTTGCTCGAGGCGCAGACGGCCTTGCGGGAGCAGGAGGTCGCCGTCGCCACTCACCAGGGCGAGCTTAACGCGTTGCAGGGATCGCTCCGCTCGTTGCGCCAGAAGATCGACACGGTGGTCTACGAGGTTCAGAGCCTGTCGGCCCACGACGCCGAGGGCGCCGAAAAGCGCTCGGCGCTCGGCGCTCGCGCCGCGGAGCTCGAAGCCCGCGAGAAGCAGTCGCAGGAGGAGATCGTGTCGCTCAACGAGTCCGTGGACTCCCTCCGCCTCCAGCGCGAGGAAGCGAGCGCCCGGCTGACCGAGATCAAGGTCATGCTCGCCGGTGACGAGCAGCTCGCGACTTCATTCGATCGCCAGAAGCAGCCCATCGAGCAGCGGATTCGCGAGCTGCGGCAGCTCGCCGAGCAGCGGACGCAGGAGATCGGGGGGTTCGGGGCGCGCAAGCATCAGTACGAGGCCGAAATGGAGGAGTCCCGCCGACAGATCATCGGCCTCCAGGGCCAACGCGAGCGGGTCAATGTTCGCGCGGCCGAGCTCGTAGGCGAGAAGCAGGGGCAGGAGGCGGTCGTGGCCGCCGGCGAGGAGCAGCTGCGCGACCGACGCCGTCATCTGACGGATTGCCAGCAGCTGCGCTCGAGCCTCGAGGTGGAGCTCGCCCAGAAAGCGATGTCCGCGCAGAACCTCCGCGAACGGGTCCAGCAAAAGTATCAGGTCCGGCTGGAGGATATCCGCAGCGAGTGCATCCGGATCACGTTCGCCGACGAAGGTCCGGCCCGAGTTGAGACCTTGTCGCCCGAGGATATGGTCGCGTCGGGCGTTGGGACCGACTGGGCCGCTGTGTCCGAGCAGGTGGGCGCGCTTCAAGGGCGGATCGACGAGATGGGCCCGGTCAACCTGGTCGCCATCGAAGAGTACGAGGAGACGGAGCAGCGGTATCAGTTCTTGACGCAGCAGCAGCAGGACCTCGTGAAGGCCAAGGAGCAGCTGCTGGATGTGCTGAACCGAATCAACACCCAGACGCGCGAGATGTTCGTCGCCACCTTCCAGCAGATCCGCGACAATTTCCGCGCCATGTTCGTGGAGATTTTCGGAGGCGGGAAGGCGGACCTGATTCTGGTGGATGAGAACGATGTTTTGGAAAGCGGCATCGACATCGTGGCGCGGCCTCCCGGCAAGCAGCTGCAGAGCATCTCCCTCCTGTCCGGCGGCGAGCAGACCATGACCGCGGTGGCGTTGTTGTTTTCGATCTATCAGGTGAAGCCGAGCCCGTTCTGCGTTCTCGACGAGCTCGACGCGCCGCTGGACGAGTCGAACATCAACCGATTCATCCGCGTGCTGCAGCGATTCCTCGAGCACTCCCAGTTTGTGATCATCACGCACAACAAGCGCACGATCGGGATGGCGGATGTCCTCTATGGCGTCACGATGCAGGAGCAGGGCGTCAGTCGCATCGTCAGCGTAAAGATGGGCAAGGAGGGGGAGGACCACGGCCGCCCTTTAGTCTCCCCGGTGGCTGAAAAGCCACCGAAGGAAGAAGGAACCGAGGTCGCGATGGCGAAATAGAAGGCCTTTCCCATCCGTTTTCCGAGTTCCCCGTTGAGACTTTGGGACGTGGCCTGGCAGAGCTCGGGTCGACGAAGCGATCTGGCTGGAAGGCTCGCCCCGAGACACCCGGCGGTCTTCCCGCTCGTCCCGCCCGGGCCCCCTGATTCTTTGAGAAACTTCCGAACCTTTTTCACGTCTCGTTCGTTGCACTTCATGGACACGGTTGTCGGCCGCCGGGGTTGGATGATCAGGTCCGTTGGCGTGTGACGCATGGGCAGATTGAACCTCAAAGAGTGGCTGTCGCTGGCCGAGCCGTCCGACGAGCGGCTGATGCTGCGTGTCGCGGAGGCGGCTCATCCGGAATCGTACGCCAGGCTGATGTCGCGGTGGGAAGGCCCCATCCATCGTCTCTGTTTTCGCATGACCGGTGATTGGTTCCGCGCCCAGGATCTCACTCAGGAAGTCTTTTTGCGGCTGTTTGCCAAGCGCGATCAGTATCGCCCGACCGCGCGGTTCTCCACCTATCTCTGGCAGATAGCGCTGAACCTCTGCCGCGACGACCTGCGACGAGACCGGAGGCGGCGCGAAGAGTCGTTGGATCGGGACGATGAGGACTCCGCCGAAGGTTGCGAGCCGTTGTGCGCCGACGCCTCCCCCGATTCCGCGGCCGCGGAAAATGAGGACGCGCGACGCGTCCGCTCCGCCCTGATGTCGCTTTCCCCGGCGCATCGCGAGGTGCTGGTTCTTCGTCACTACGAGGACCTGAAGTTCCGCGAGGTCGCCGAGGTTCTGGGTATTCCTGAGGGCACGGTGAAGTCCAGGTCGGCCGAAGCCATGGATCGTCTCGCCAAGGCCCTGTCGCCGAGCGGCGGTGATCCGCGAATGAAGCCGGAGCGCATGGAACGTTTTTTGTTATGAAACACATTTCTGATTCAGAATTGGCCGAGCTGCTCTTCGGCGAGGCGGGCGCGGATCTCCAGGCCCGATGGGCGGAACATCAGTCGCGTTGTCCGGCGTGCCACGCCCGGTTCAACGCCTGGCGAGGAGCGAGGGCGTCCATGGATCGCTGGCCAGCGGCGCCTTCCCGCGCGCGCGTTTTCGGGCGGAGCTCCGTTGGGGCCTGGGCGGCGGCCGCCGTTCTCATGCTGGGACTCGGCTTGGCTGGAGGCTGGTGGGTTCGAGGACAGGGAAATCAGCGCGACATCAGCCGTGTGCGTCAGGAGCTCCAGGCGGATTGGGATCTCAAGCTGGCGCAGGCGCGCGCCGACTTGGCATCCGAGTTTGCCGACCAGTTGGACGATGCGCGCGCGGAGGATGCTGTATGGATCGCCGCCGCGCTCCAGTCTTTGCGCGAGGACAACGCTCAGGCGCTCGCTCGAGTCAGCGGGGGCTTGCAAACTTGGGTGGCCGACGCGCAGGCCCACTTCCAGGAGGCGGACAGCCATCTCCGCCGCTTCGAGGAGACGCGATCGCCCGAAGGTCGCGTTCCTGTTCCATGAATCTACTGAACCCGTTGCTCGGACCCTCCAACACGCGACAAGAACTCGACATTATGAAAAACGAATCCTCAGCTGCTCCGCTTCTCTTCATCCCATCGCCGCTCCTTTCTCGATTGCGAGCCTGGGCGCCAGCCTTCTGCGCCTTCGTCGCGTCTGTTTCGATGTTCGGCGCCGAGCCCGCCGAGCCCGCGCCGCCGCCACCGCCGCCGCCGCCGCCACCGCCCGTTGCGCCTCAGCCGCAATCAGCCGATGTGTTTCAAAACATCAAGTCCAAGGCCGTCGCGGTATCCGACGATGCGTCCGAACACCTCCGCAAGGCCAAGACCGCGTTGCGAGACGCCCTGACCACCTACCAGGATTGGGTGGTGGATGGAGTGGGAGGATTGGAGGGACAGATCAAGACCCTCACTGGCAAGCGGCCGTCTCCCGTGCGGGGCCTCGTGGTTCCTGTCGGCGATCCCGATCCCACTCTTTTGCGCGAGGCGAGCGAGGATCTCAACATCATGGCCCGGCTTTTGGCCAAAACGATTGCCAAGCGGTCGTCGGAGGAAGGGGAATCTTCCGCCCCTCGATTCAGCTTTGCGGACCGCTCGCGGTCCAGCAGACCCTTGCTCATTCAGGGAAGTGGCGCGTTGTTCGTCTACCATGTGGGCTATCCGCTGGTCGCGCCCCCGTCTCACGAGGATGAGGAGACGGCCGGCGCGAAGACAAAGGCCAGTCCCTGGGATGAGACTCGCCGGGAGCTCTACGGCCGTCCCGGCGCTCGTCGCGGCGAAGGCCCTGGGACCCGGTTCGACGGGGCGATGGTTTTTACCGCCGAGGCGTCTGAGCCGTTTGACGCCGAGAAGGTCCAGATGCTCAAGGAGGATCTCATCGAAGCGCTCAAGCAGGGGGCGAACATGCGTCATCTTCGCCCGGAGGAAACCGTGACGGTGCTCGTGATCGCGCCGGGCGCTCGCGTGCCGAATCACGATGTCGTGGTCAAGCAATACACCGCGCCGCGCGGCGGAACAACCGGGACCGCTGGCCGGGTGAGCGTGAACGTCAGCTCGGGCGGCGATGCCGAGCCCACCGAGAGCACGCTCATGGTTCGAGCCAAAGGCGCCGATCTCAAGGCGCTCGCCGCAGGCAAGCTCACCGACGACGCGTTCAAGAAGCTCGTGAAGGCGGTCGTGTACTGACTTCTCCCCAGGGGAAGGTTCGGTTAGCTTCGCCGCCCATGAACTGTCTCGTGACCGCCGGCCCTACCTATGAGCCTCTGGACGAAGTGCGACGTCTCACCAACTTCTCCACTGGACGCCTCGGGGCCGCTCTTGCGAGTCACTTGCGGTCCCGCGGGCATAACGTGACGCTGCTGCTGGGCGAGCAGGCGACGTATCCGGGTCCGTTCGGCGATCATCCCATCGAGCGATTCACCACGACCGCGCGTTTGCTGGAACAGTTCCAACAGCGCGCCCGATCCAGTGTCGACGCCATCTTCCACGCGGCGGCGGTGAGCGATTTCAGTTTTGGGAAAGTGCTCGAGCAGGCCGCGTCCGGGGAGTGGATGGAAGTCCGCTCCGGCAAACTGACCACGCGCGGCGGAACTCTGCGCGCCGAACTCGTTCCGACGCCGAAGATCCTCCCTCAGCTGCGTTCGCTCTACCCGGACGCCCTCATTGTGGGGTGGAAGTTCGAGGTGGAGGGGGGACGCGACCAGGCGATCGATCGCGCGCTTCGGCAAATCAAGGACAGCCGAAGCAACGCCTGCGTGGTGAACGGCGCCGCGTACGGGACGGGCTTCGGGCTTCTGCAACCGGGTCGCGAACTCCGTCACATCCCCGACGCCGCGGCTCTCTGCGAATGCCTCGCCGAGCGGGTCAGCGAGCCGCCTTTTCCTTCTTGAACTTGTCCACTTTGGGCTGGATGACCGCGCGGCAGTAGGCCTTGCTCGGGTTCTTCCTGAAGTAGTCCTGGTGGTAGTCTTCCGCGGCGTAAAACTGGGTGAGCGTCGCGATCTCGGTCACGATCGGGTCGTGAAATCTCGGCTGCGCCTCGCGCTTGGACTTCTCGGCGGCGAGCGTTTGGGCGGCGTCATGGCAGAGGATGATCGATCGATACTGCGTGCCTTCATCCGCGCCCTGTCGATTCGGCGTTGTGGGGTTGTGAGCCCTCCAAAACACTCCGAGCAGCGTCTCGTAGCTGGTCTTCGCCGGATCGAACTCCACCTGGACGACTTCAGCATGGCCCGTGGCGCCGGTGCAGACCTGCTCGTAGGTCGGCTTGGGCGTCGATCCTCCGGCGTAGCCCGAAGTCACGGACACGACCCCGTCCTGGAGTTCGAACAATGCCTCCAGGCACCAGAAGCAACCCCCGCCGAAAGTGGCGCGCTGGGTGGCGGAGCTCGTGGGTTTTGGCGACGAAGGCGCGGGAGAGTCGGCGGCGTTCATAGTAGGGGTCTGTAGGGCGCAGGTGAAGAACCAGAGGCACAGCAGCGGCAGCGAAAGCGAACCGCCCGAGCGCGGCGCGCGAGAGGAGGCTGCGACGCTGACGGCGCTCTGCCACGCCCGTTGGAGGATGGAACGTATCAAAACCATGCGCGGAACGTAGCCTGCGTCGACCCGAATGGCAACGATGCGGTGGCGCGTGGTCCGCGGCGTATGGTGACAAGGTCGGGACGCACGGGTTGGCTGGGATCAGGAACACGGCCCATTTGAATTGCGGATTATCTGCCCTGCCTCTACGTTCGTCACTGGCTGCCATTCGTCTATGAGAACCACTGATGTCCATGGAGTGGATCGGAAGAGGGGATTCATCCTTCTGGCGCTTATCATCGCGCAGATCAGTATCCACGGCAGCCTCGAAGCCCTCGCCCAGGTTCCGGACGATCCAGCGCCTGTGGTTTCGGTCGACTCAGCGGACCAAGTCGCCACCGAGGGATCTGTGCCTGAGGATCCTGCTCAGTTCGTCTTCACGAGGACCGGCCCCGTCACCCGACCTCTCACGGTGTTTTACTCGTTGAGCGGGTCGGCGAGAAACGGAGAGGATTACGCAAAGCTGTCGGGAAAAGTCGTGATCCCTGCGGGCAGCCAGTCGGTCGATGTTTTCGTTCAACCGATCGCCGACAGCCTCGTCGAGGGCGCGGAGCCCCTCGTTATCACGTTGGAACCGCCGGTTTGCGTCAAGATCTTCCCGCCTCCCTACGACTGCTACACGATTGGCGAGCCCAGCGCCGCCAAAGCGGTGATCTTCGACAGCCCCGCAATCCCCAAGAATCAGCTCCCCAAAGTCGAATTGCTCCATCCTGTGGCAGGCGCCCGATTTGGAACGAGCGAGGAAATTGGGGTCATCGCCCGCGGCGCGGATCCGGATGGCTATATCACGCGTTGGGAGTTCTTCTCGAACGGAAAACTGATCGCTTGGGAGGACGTGAACTTCCTTGTGAAGCCACAGCCGGGACAAACGCAAAGTTTCCAATTCGGTTGGCGTCAATTGCCCTTGGGCTCCTTGGAACTCATCGTGCGAGGGATCGATGACCAGGGCGGCGTGGGCGTTTCGCTGCCGGTGCGCATTACGGTGGGAGACCCTGGCGAGGTTCCAGTGGTCACGCTTGTGGCGAAGGACACCGATGCCGCTGAGCAAAGCCCATTGATCGACTCTCTGCCCAACACCGGGCTGCTCGTGGTCCATCGGACCGGACCCACCGACGTCGATTTGAAGGTGCGCTACGAGTTGAGCGGAACCGCGATCAACGGCGTGGACTACGCTCTTCTCTCAGGGACAGTGCTCATCCCGAAGGGGGCTTCTGACGCCTCCCTGCAAATCGTCGCGCTCGACGACGCCATTCCCGAGGGAGATGAATGGATGGCCGTGCAGTTGGTGGAAGTTTCGTGTCCGTCGATCTGGCCTCCGCCCCGGGAGTGCTATTCAGTGGGCAGCCCCAACTTCGCCCGCGTTCTGATTCGTGACGATGACACTTTTCCGCCGAAGATCGCGATCGATCAGCCCGTCGCAGGAGACTCATTTAGCGCTCCCGCCACACTACTGATCAAAGGGCAAGCGGGCGATGCCGACGGTTACGTCGCGTGGGTGGAGCTATTCGCGAACGGGAAGAAAATCGCGGGCATTCCTTATAGTTTTCTGGTGGAACCGAAGCCCGGGCAGATCCAGACGTTCGAGTTCAAGTGGACGGACGTGGCGCCGGGCACGTATCGGCTGGTCGCCGTCGCGACGGACAACGCCGGCGTCAGGGGAGAATCCGGGGCGGTCGAGATCGAAGTGCTGGCACCGTCATCCGTGCCGGCGGTGACTCTTGAAACGGTGGATCCGATTGCGATCGAGAGCCAGTTTCCGGCGAACGTCGCTGTCCTCAGGCTGCGTCGGAGCGAGGCCTCCAACGAACCCCTGGATGTCTGGATCAGCGTGAGCGGCAGCGCCAGGAACGGGGTGGACTACGCGGAGATCCCGAGCCGGATTCAGATCCCCGCCAATCGGTGCACTGCCAGGATCGTGATCGACACGACCAGCGATCGAGTTGTGGAGCGTCCTGAGAGTGTTCTCATTGAAGTGGTGTTGCCCCCTTTCGCCAACCCGCTTCCGGATCGCTACAAGATTGGCCGTCCCTCCCAGGCCCTGGCGGTGATCCTCGATAAGCCGCGTCGGCCCGGCTTCGGGGCGCGGTTGCCCGACGGACATCACCTTATCGCGCTGGCCGGGGACATCGGAGTTCCGCAGCAAATCGAGGCCTCCAGCGATCTGGACAAATGGTCGCCTTACTCCATCGCATTCGGCAGCCCGGATGGCATCGCGATATTCCTTTCGGACCATCCGGATGGCAAAGGCGAGTTCTTCCGCTCGATTCCCTTGCCGGTCGGCTCGGTTCCCATGCCGACGGATGACTAGGGGCGCGGTCTTTTTCGCGAGTTGCTAGTCGGGAGCTTCTGCCCAGCGCCGGTTCGCGCCTTCTCAACTTCGCCAAGCTCCCCTATTGATTCAGCGAAACTTTCTTCCAAGGAGGTTGTTTTCAAACAAGCCGACCAACGCCCAGGACACGTGTTGCCCGTTTCAAGCCCACTATGAGTCACGCGTAAAACCATAGGCTCCCTCCCCCCCATCTGTGAACATGTGCGACATCCCTGAGTGCCTGCGTTCCTCCATGCTCACAATACAAAAACGCGCACCAAGGTCGTGCGCGTAGGGAAGGGAAAGGTCAACGTGTGTAACCGGGCCGCCGTAGGCGGCGCCCTGCGGTGGGCGGGACGCCCACCGCCACATCTCGATTCAGAGCGTTTTCTTGAGGAACTTGATGCCCTTGACCGCAATCTCGTCGCGGGTGGGTTCCATCCGACGCCAGATCGCCGCAGCTCTTGCGATGACTTTGACATCGGTCGTGAAGGACTCGATGACGACATCGCCCTTGTACTTGATGGACCTTAAAGCCGCCGCGATGGGCTTCCAGTCAATATGGTCATTGCCCGGGGTTCCACGGTCGCTGCCGCAGGCATGGAAGTGACCCAGGTGCTTGCCGGCTTTCTTGATCGCGGCGGCCTGGTTCTTCTCCTCGATGTTCATGTGGAAAGTGTCGAGGTGCAGGCGCAGCGCGGGGCTTCCCACATCCTTGAGCATCTTCAGACCCTGGTCGCAGGTGTTGATGAAATCGGTCTCGAAACGGTTGAGCGGCTCAAGGCAAACCTGACGGCCCTTCTTCTCTGCGTAACGGCAGAGCGTCTTGAGATGCTTCACGACCGTGGCCCACTGCTTCTTGTATTCGTCGGCGGGCACGGCGTCGGCGCGGCCCACTTCGCTATACACGGGGCCGATCAGCGAGGGGCAGTCCAGGACGACCATCTGGTCGATGAGCCGCATCATGTAGTCCAGTCCGGTCTTCTGCTGTTCCGGCGTTCCGCGCAGGTCCCGGCCGCCGCCCATGCACGCGCACACTGACCCGCAAACCAACCCGTGTTTATCGAGCTCGCGCTTCACATGGGCGGGGTCGATGTGGGAGGGATCCTCGACCGGGATCTCAACGGTCTCGAAGCCCCACTTTTTGAAGGTCTTGAAGAGCTTGGTGCTCTCGTTGGTGAACGGAGACGTGAACAGGAAAGAGTTGATGCCGATTCTCATAGAATGGGGCGAGGCTAGAGATTCACGGGGCCGTGTCAAAAAATTTCACGACCAGCCCGCCCATGTGCCCAGGGCTACCGACAAATTCGGCGCCGTGGTGATTCTGGGACGAGAAACGCCGTGCGGCGTGTCAGGCGCCGCGATAGCGTTGTGGATCGACAAAGGGCTCCGCAAAGAGGACGGGATGACCGAAGTGCTGTTTCCAGTCCTGACGATGTCCCAACTTTCATTTCGTCAGCACTGCGTAATGAGGACCATCGGGGTCGGGGAGGTTGCCCGCGAAATACGCTAAAAACGCGAAATGGGAATGGATCGAGGATGGGGAAGCACCGGTTTTCTGTCCCGCCTCTTTCGCGTCTTTAGCGTATTTCGCGGGCAACCTCATCCGTCCGACAGCTCAACGTTCTGCCGACTAGGCAGTCTGCGCCACAAGGGCAGCCGGCTTCCGTCCCACATTGATCCCCATGATCCCGCCGAGAATATTGACCACGCGCACGTCTTGAAAACCCATCGCGCTCATCTCCGCCTCGACACCCCTCTGGGCGGGATAGTTCAAGAGTGACTCGTAGATATAGCCGTGGGTATCGGCGTCCCTGAAGAACCAACGTCCGAATCGAGGCACCCAGTTCTTGAGGTAGGCAAAGTACAGACCCCGCCACCACAATGCGTCGGGCTTGCCGAAATCCAGCACGAGCACGCGCCCTCCCGGCTTCGCGACCCGCCACATCTCGCGCAACCCCTGTTTCCAGTCGGCGAGATTGCGCAGGCCGTAGCTGATGGTGACGATGTCGTAAGCATTGTCGGCGAGCCCGGTGCGCAGGGCATCGCCCTGTTGGAAGAGGAGCCCGCGTCCCGCCACCTCGGATGCCGCCCGCCGCGCGGCTACTTCGAGCATGGCCTGGCTGAAATCCAGGCCCGTGACATGGACTCCGTGGGACGCAAGACGGAACGCCACGTCGCCTGTGCCGCAACAAAGATCCAGGGCGGCGTCTCCCGCCTGGGGCGCCGCCCATCGAATCAGCCGCCGCTTCCACCATCGATGCAGCCCGAAGCTTTGCAGATCATTGATCAGGTCATAGCGGGGAGCGATTGTCGCGAAGAGGTCGTTGACCTTTGACGCGCGCTCGGCGCCGGGTTCGTAAAACTTGTTAGGTCGCGGGGACATAACGCTGCAGCGCCAGGGAGAGTCCGAAGAAGACCAGAAGCACCGCCGCTATCGGCTTGGGCGCGTCCGCCACGGCAAGGAGATCCACCAGGCAGATGCCCGCCAGCAATTGGGAAACAGCGCGGCCCACCATCGGCTGCTCCGTGGTCCACAAGGGATGAATCGCTTTCACGATCCATAGAGCGAGAAGGAGGATGAGGACAAGCCCGCTTTCCTTGTAGGGACCCGCGTTGACAATGAAGGCGAGGAGAATCGGCGCGCCGAGCGGCAGCAGGGGCCAAAAGCGAATGAGTCCTGTTGTGCTTTCGCGTCGCGCGATGTAGCTGAGACCGACGATATAGCCTCCGAGGACGAGGGCGGACCAGAGGGCCAGGCCGCCCAGACCGAGCTGACCGAACGCGGTGGCCAGCAGGAGAAGCAGGAAGCGACACAGCGCCATGAGAACGGGAGAGAACGCGACCATCTTGTGGACGGCGTCGTAGGTCAGAATCGCCACGACCAGCAGGAGGCTCAGCAACGCCACGGGGGCGCTGTGCGTGGCGAGAGTCGCGAGGCCGATCGCCATCCACCCGACGCCCCATCGCCACACGGCCGTCGCCGAAATCGCCCCGCTCGGGATCGGACGCTCCGAGCGATGCTGCCGATCAAACGAGGCATCGAAGGCGTCGTTCAAGAACATTCCCGCCACGTAGAGACAGGAGGCTCCCCAGCAGAGGCGAGCCAATGAAGACCAGGGCCCTCCGCCTCCAAGCCACCAGCCTGCGAGACAGTTCGACCAGACGGTGGGCAGGTTGGACACGCGCCCGAGAACGAGCAGCGCGCGGAGGTATCGCATGGAATGACTTTTGGCTTCGGACACGGCGGGGCAAAGAGAAGCAGAGGATCCCCGCGGAGGGGAAGGCTGGACTTGAAGCATGCGTCTTCCGGTCGCGACGGCGGATGAGACGGGATGTTTCACGCTCAGCCGCACAGACCACGAAGAGGAAAGAGGCGCCTCGGGAGAGGGAATCGCGTGAATCCGAAACTTCGCGCGGCGTCGCTGTTTACGGACCCTGGCTCTTCACGCGCAGTTGAGTGAGGATGAACGCGTAGTCGAACGCGATCTCTTTCAAACGATCGTACCGCCCCGATGCGCCGCCGTGGCCGGCGTCCATGTTGATGTTCAGCAGGAGCGGGTTATGGTCCTGCTTGAGGGACCGGAGCTTCGCTGTGTACTTCGCCGGTTCCCAGTACATCACCTGGCTGTCGTTCAGCGAGGTGTTGATCAGTATGGGCGGGTACGCCGCCTGCCTCAGGTTGGTGTACGGGCAATAGGTTCGGATGTAGTCGAAATCAGGTCGCTTCTTCGGATTCCCCCACTCTTCAAACTCTCCCACCGTGAGGGGGAGCGTCTCGTCGAGCATCGTGTTGACGACGTCCACAAACGGCACGTCCAGGGTCGCCGCTCCACACAGGTCGGGACGCGCGTTCAAGACAGCGCCGATCAACAATCCGCCCGCGCTCCCGCCCGCGATGGCCATCTTGTCGCGGGATGTGTAGCCCTGTTGAACCAGATGATCGGCGCAGGCGATAAAGTCGGAGAAGGTGTTTTTCTTCTTCAGCATTCGTCCATCGTCATGCCAAGGCTGCCCCAGCTCCGTGCCCCCTCGGATGTGCGCGATCGCGACCGTCACGCCGCGGTCGAGCAAGGCGAGTCGCGAGGAGCTGAAGTAACACCAGCTCGGAATTCCATAAGCCCCGTAACCCTGGAGGAGCAAGGGACCCGGCTGCCCGGCCCCCTGGCCCGATCCAACGCGACGAACCAGGGAGATCGGAACGGATTTCCCGTCGGGCGCCTTGGCGACGATCCGTTCGGTGGCGTAGTTCTTCGGATCAAAGCCGCCGGGCACTTCCGTGGCCTTCAGAAGTTCGTTTCGCCTCTCCTTCCAGTGATAGTCGTAGACGGACCTGGGGGTGATGAAGGATTCGTATCCATAGCGCAGCGCCTGGCTGTCAAACTCGGGATTCGCATGCAACGACAAGATCGCCGTTTCCTCGCCCGCCGGAATGCGATGCGAGTCGCCGGTCCGCAGATCCGTGATTCGCAGTTGGGTTCGCGCGTTTTCGACCTCGGAGAGCACATAGCAATCCTTGAAGAGATCCACATTGGCGAGCAGCACGTCCGGACGAGGCGGGATGACGACCTTCCACGCCGGGCGCTCCGGTTGAGCCACCGGTGTTCGGAAGAGGGCGAAGTTGCGGTCCGGCTTGTTCGATCGGATGTAGAACCAGTCACTGTTATGATCCACGTAATACTCATGGTCCGCCTCGCGCGCCGCCATCAACGTCCAAGCTCCTTCGGGGCGGTCGGCTTTGAGAAATCGAACCTCCGTGGTGGTGTGGCTGTCGAGTTCCAGAAACAGGTAGGCCTTGCTGCGTGAACGATGGATGCCCACGGTGAATCGCTCATCCTTTTCCTCGTAGACCAAGGTCGCGGGAGCGCCGGCCTGCGGGCTGACGCGGTAGAGCCGGTAGGACCGTTTGGCGTCGTCCTCGACCGCGTAGAAAAGCGTCCGATTGTCCGCGGCCCATTCGACGCCGTCGACATGCGCGACGCGCATCGGCAGCAGCTTGCCGGTCTGAAGATCCTTCACCTGGAGCGTATAATCCCGGAAGCCCGTGGTGTCGGTCGTGTAAGCGAGCCAACGTCCGTCGTCGCTCAC
The DNA here is from genome assembly GCA_016199985.1 of Verrucomicrobiota bacterium. Lineage (GTDB taxonomy): Bacteria > Verrucomicrobiota > Verrucomicrobiia > Limisphaerales > UBA11320 > UBA11320. Next base: position 63,685 of record JACQFQ010000066.1, read on the forward strand.
GCTCATCTCGCCGACGGCCATAAACTTTTGTCCGCGCGCCAGCTGGTTCACGTCCAGAAGAACCTCCTCCGGAGCTTCCAGGCCTCCTTTCTTCCGGCAGTGGACGGCGTATTGCTTACCGCGAACCTGTCTTGAGTAATAGTAGTAGCCATTGTCCCGGACAGGCACTGAGAGGTCCGTCTCCTTGATGTGGCTTCGCATTTCCTTGAACAGGGTTTTCTGGAGCGCCTCCGTCGGCTTCATCATCGCCTGGGCGTGCCGATTCTCCGCCTTGAGATACCGGATCACGGCGGGGTTCGTCTTTTCGCGGAGCCAGAAATAAGGGTCCTCCAGAGTGAGTCCGTGGATCTCGGTTCGATGCGGACGCGTTGGGGCTATGGGGGGAACAGGAGATTGGGATGCTGCGCGCGACGACACGGCGAATGTCTGGCATGTCACGAGGCAAAGATAAAGGTATTGAAGGCATCGCGTTCTCATGGGGGAGGGGGTATGTCAGATTTCTTCGACTTCGGCCATCCGTAATCGCTGTCAGCGGCCTCCTCCATTCCCCAGCCCTCCGCGCCTTCCACAACGCTTCCCGCGCAATTGCCCTCACCGCAAACAGATTGAAGCTCGCCCTCTCTCGGAACTTCCAATAGTTTTCACTTTTCCATGAAGAGAACACGAACTCGGCGTCGCGGATTCACCTTGATCGAGGTCCTGGTGGTGGTCGCGATCGTCGCCCTCCTGGCGGGGATCCTCCTGCCCGTGTTGGCGAAGGCAAAAGGGCGGGCGCAGGGGATCACTTGCGCCAACAACATCCGGCAGCTTCACATCGCCTGGATCGGCTTCGCGGATGAACATGGCGGCAAGCTGGTGAACAATCATGGGATCCAGGAAACGCTGCGGACCCGCGACAACTGGGTGAACAATGTCCTCGATTGGGGTTTCAGCCCGGGCAACACGAACCTCGAGACCCTCCGCTCCGGTCACCTCACGCCTTACCTCGGCGAGAGCACCGGCGTTTTCCACTGCCCTTCCGACAAATCGGTCGCCGACAACGGCTCGCGCATCCGAAGCTACTCGATGAACTCCATGGTCGGCGACCCCGGCGAGCTGACGAATCGCTTCAACCCCCAGATGCTTCAGTTCTTCAAGAACACCGATTTCCCCAAACCTTCCGAGATCTATGTGTTCCTCGACGAGCATCCCGACACCTTGAACGACGGCTTCTTCATGAATCGGTGGGCGGAGCCCAAATGGGGCAACTTGCCGGCGAACTATCACGACAGCGGCGCCAACCTCTCCTTCGCCGACGGTCATGTGGAGCGCCACCGCTGGGTGGAGGAAACGACCTTGAAACCCAATATCAAGGGAGGATCGGGCGGGGTGTTCGCGACCGATTCTTCACGGGATTACGACTGGCTTCGGGAGCATACGAGCGTTAGGAAATAGACTGCAAGCGCGCCTCATGCGAGTTTCGAATCCAGTGTCGATGGTGTTGCGATCGCGCCGGACGCTCGCCCCACTGGCCATCGCTATTCTCTCCGTTGCGTCGCTCTCGACATCCATCGCTGATCCTCGAACGAGCGCGCTTCCGCGACAGCCGGCATCCTCCACGAATGCCCCGGCCTTCGATCCCGGCTGGGCATTCCGTCCCATTCGCCGTTCGCCGGTTCCGCCGCCTCCCGCGTCCGTGAACCGAGCCGGGGGCGTTTCGCTTAATCCGATCGACGCCTGGACCGGAGCATCCCTTCGCAAGGCCGGCATCGAGCCCAATCCAGAAGCCTCTCCCCGCTCCTTGTTGCGACGCGTGTACTTCGACCTGATCGGGCTGCCGCCCACCCTCCAGGAGGTCGCGGCATTCGAGAAGGATCATTCGCCGCAGGCTTGGTCGCGCGTGGTGGACCGGCTGCTGGCGATGCCTCAGTACGGGGAGCGCTGGGCGCGGCATTGGCTGGATGTCGCGCGATTTGCCCAGAGCAATGGCTACGAGCGCGACGGCGAGAAGCTGTTCGCCTGGCGATACCGCGACTATGTGGTCGCGGCGTTGAACGCCGACAAGCCGTATGACCAGTTTGTGCGGGAGCAGCTCTCGGGCGATGAGTGGGTGTCGGAGCGTCGCGCGTCGCGACGCGGCGAAGGGGGCGCGACCGGGCTGTCGACGGAGGAGCGCGACGCGATCGTCGCGACCGGTTTTCTCCGCCTGGGCGTCAGCGATGACGAGCCTGACGACAAGCTCCAAGCCGAGTTCGATGAGTTGGATGACATGGCGAGCTCCACGGGCGCGGCCTTTCTGGGCCTCACGCTCGGTTGCGCCCGATGCCATGATCACAAATTCGACCCCATCGCGCAGTCGGACTACTACTCTCTCATCTCGTTCTTCAGAAGCCTGCGCACGACAGGCAAGGCCACACAAACTCTGGAATCATCCACTTATTTACCGCTGGCGTCGCCGGAAGAACTGGGGCGGTGGCGACGCGATCGGGAGTCCGAGCTGAAGCAGCTAACCAATGAGGCCGCGGGCGCGACCGGCGACGCCAAGAAGACGATCGAGGCGAAGATCGCGAAGCTCAAGGAGGCGCAGCCGCCTTTCGACTGGGCCCTGGCCGGATGCGAGCGAGAGGACGCGATTCCTGTTGTTCAGGTGCTCTCCAGGGGCAACCCGCGGTCGCCGGGCGCGGAGACGCCGCCCGCTTTTCTGAAGACGCTGTCCAACTCGCCTCCTGTCGTGCGGGCGATCGCCGGGGACCGTCCGAGCTCCGGACGCCGTCGCGCGTTGGCCGACTGGGTCGCAAGCTCCGACAATCCCCTCACCGCGCGCGTGATCGTCAACCGTGTTTGGCATCATCATTTCGGACGCGGGATCGTCAAGACCACCACCGATTTTGGGCGCGTCGGCAGCCCTCCCACTCATCCCGAGCTGCTGGACTGGCTCGCGTCGGAGTTCATGCGCGAGGGATGGTCCATCAAGAAGCTGCACCGACAGATCCTCACCTCGGAAACGTGGAAACGATCCTCGTCAGTGGAGCAGCGCAAAGCCCAATCGATCGACCCGGGCAACGACCTGCTCTGGCGACAGAACCTTCGCCGGCTCGACGCAGAGGCTTTGCGGGACACAGTGCTGTCGATCTCCGGTCGGTTGAATCTCAAGTCAGGCGGGCGTGGCTTTTTTCCTCATCTCAGCGGCGAGGTGCTCGCGGGCGGCTCGCGGCCCGGCACGGACTGGGAGGTGAGCGCGCCTGAGGAGCAGTCGCGTCGAAGCCTCTACGCCTATGTGCGTCGCACCTCGATGCCGCCGATGATGGAGGCCTTCGACTACAACAACGCGACCTCGCCCCTCGGCGAGCGGACGACCACCACCGTCGCGCCGCAGGCCCTGATGCTGTTGAACGATTCCTTCCTCCACGACCAGGCTTCCGCCTGGGCGGAGAGACTGCTGCGGGAGTCGGTTCTCGGCGCTCCCGGCGTCGCGGTTCGGGGGTCGCAATCGATGGAGGGGCCGATCCGGCGAGCCTGGGAACAGGCGACCGCGCGATCGCCGCGCCCTGCGGAGCTCAAGGCTTTGGGGGAGTTTATCAAACGCGAGCGCCGGCGGCTGCAAGACTCGCCGGAGGTCCTTTATTTTCGGCCCGACGTGTCCGACACCCTCTCCATTCCTTACTTTATCAAGCTTCCCGCGGACCAGTTTCTCGTGGGACCTTCGTCGAATGAAGGTTGGTCGTATTTCAAGGGCCGCTGGCCGCGAGAGTATGAAGGCAACAAGAACATGGAGGAGGGCAGGGGACCGTTCGCCCTTTGGGGCGGCGTCGACACGTTGGAATTCAGCTGGTCGGGCGAGTGGATTCTCAACCCGGCGTGCGAGTCCGTGTCATTGCTGTTTGGGATGAAGGCGGACGACAATGGCGAGTCGGGATTCGAAGCGTCGCTGCGTCCGCGTTCGGGCGATTGTGAACTGCGGCGTCTGGAGCCCGCGCGATCGTTCGTTGTGGCGAAGGCACGGCTCCATGCGATGGCCGCGGACAGGATGTTGATGCGCGTCGAGAGGATGGGCTCGCGCGTTCGTGTTTGGTTGGGCGGTGGCGCGGATCCCTTGATCGATGCCAGCGACGTGGGTTCCGCGAGCGCTCGCGGAAAGCTGGGCGTGCGAGTCTGGGGCGCGGGCGCGGCGCTGGATCGGGCGCGGCTGCGTCTGGATGGCCGGGAGACGCGATGGTCGCCGCCGCAGAGCCGCGAGGCGGTTGAGCGTCGGGCGCTGGAGAGCGCATGCCTGCTCCTCCTGAATCTGAACGAGCTTTGTTATGTCGACTAGCGACGCCAGCAAACGTTCCATGCTTTGCGCGGGCAGCCGCCGCGAATTCCTGTGGCAGATGGGCGCGGGATTTGGCGGGCTGGCGTTGACCGGACTGCTGGACGCCGAGGGATTCTTCTCGCGTCCCGCCATTGCCGCCACGCTTCCTTCCGCGGAGAACCCTCTCGCGCCCCGTCCGCCCTTGCTCCCGGGGAAGGCGAAGTCCTGCATCTTCCTCTTCATGTACGGCGGGCCGTCGCAGATGGACTTGTTCGACTACAAGCCCGAACTCAACAAGCGCCACGGCCAGACCGCGAACCTCGAACAGCGCCGCCGGGACGTCCGTCCGGGCACGCTGCTGGGGTCGAAGCGCGTCTTCCGCCGGCACGGACGGTCGGGGCAGTGGTGCAGCGACGCGCTTCCGGAGCTCGCCAAGCACATGGACAAGCTCGCCGTGGTGAAATCGCTCTACGCGGATTCATTTGCGCACGGTTCGGCCATGATCCAGATGAACTCCGGACGCGTGGTGCAGGGGTGGCCCTCCGTGGGATCGTGGATGGCTTACGGTCTTGGCAGCGACAACGCGAATCTTCCCGGCTATGTGGTCATGCTGGATCCGCGCGGAGGCCCGATCAGTGGCGCCGCCAACTGGTCGAGCGGATTTATGCCGGCGGCGTACCAGGGCACCGTCTTCCGCGCGGCCGGCAACCCGATTCTCAATCTCGAATCCGCGAGCGGAAGGTCGCCGGAGTCGCAGCTCGACCTGATCCGCACATTGAACGGGCTCAATCAATCGCACATGGCGTCGAGGCCGGGCTATAGCGAGCTCCAGGCGCGCATCGCGAGCTACGAGCTGGCTTTCCAGCTGCAGCGCACCGCGCCCGAGGCGCTCGACCTGTCCCAGGAAAGCGCCGGCACGCTGGAGGGCTATGGGATCAACGAGAGCAAGCCGGACTATCATCCACTCGCCCTGGGCCCGGCGCCTTTTGGCCGGCAGTGTCTCACGGCTCGGCGGCTGGTGGAGCGCGGAGTGAGGTTCGTCCAGATTTATCATGGAGGCGGCCATCAGCAACAGAACTGGGACGCGCACTTCGGCGTGGAAGAGAATTTGAAGATACACGGGCCCGAGATCGATCGCCCCATCGCGGCCTTGCTGACGGACCTGGAGCGGCGAGGGCTGTTGGAGTCGACGCTGGTGGTCTGGGGCGGGGAGTTTGGACGTCAGGCGTTGTCGCAAGGAGACAAGGACGGACGCGACCACAACCCGAAGGGCTTCACTTACTGGATGGCGGGCGGCGGCGTGAAGCCGGGGACGAGCTATGGGGAGACCGACGAGCTGGGGCACGAAGCGGCTGTGGATCGTCATCACATTCGCGATCTGCACGCGACGATCCTTCACCTGATGGGGATGGATCACCAAAAGCTGACTTATTTTTATGGGGGCTTGAACCAGAAGCTCACGGGTGTTGTGGAGGCCGAAGTGATTCGTGGATTGTTGGCTTAGGGGTTTCGCAAGACGAACCATTGACCCCTTGGCGGGGAGGGGGCACATTGCGGGCGGCTCGCCCGTCCTGACCGGGGCTGGAGCGGGCCGGCAGTAACAGTGACAGCAACAGTGAGTGATGGGGGCGTACTGGTTTCGACCATGTGAGTACGCCGGAGGCGGCATGCCGAGGATGGTTCGTTGGCCTCGTTAAAAATCGAACCAAAAACATAAAAGCTAACGAACAGTTGGCCCTCGCAGCCTAAGGCTGTGACGTTCGCCCTGTGATCCCGGCTGGCGGGGTGGAACGCATTTAGTCGGGGTGGTGATCAACGGGGACAGCGCGTTGGTCGCCGAGAAATTCCATGCTGACTAAGCAGCAGGCATCGTGTTGGGGTGTTAACCTGTAGCCGACAATCAACCCTGACTAAGCATGTAGTCGCGGCCGGTTTCCTTGCTTGGGACGCGGGTTCAACTCCCGCCGCCTCCACCATATTTTATTGGGGTTTTGAAGATTATTGTTGAATTACTGACAATTTACTGACAAATTCGCCCCGCGATGAGTAAGCCCAGATTCCCAATGGTCATCAAGCGGGGTCACACCACCGTTCGAGTCTACAGAACTCCCTCGAATGGTTGCGACCAGTTCACAGTCGTTCACTACCGGGGTGACAAGCGCCAGCGCACGACTTTCTCCGACCTCGGCCTGGCAATTACCGAGGCTGAAACCCTGGCGACGAAACTTTCCCAAGGTGAACTGGACGTATTGCTGCTCCGCAACGAAGATCGGCTGGCGTACGTCCGCGCCGTCGAGGCCCTCAAGCCAACAGGTGTCCCTTTGGAAGTCGCGACCCTCCAATTCGCGGAGGCCTTCAGAATCCTCAATGGCGCCTCCCTCACCGATGCGGCACGGCTTTATGCGAAGCAACAGCCGAACAACCTCCCCAGAAAGACGGTGGCAGAGGTCGTTGAGGAACTCCTTGCCGCGAAACAGGCAGATGGCTTGAGTGTTGTTTACTTGAAGGACCTGCGCGGGCGGCTGCGACGATTTCAGGAATCCTTCAGGATGCCGATCGGGATGGTTTCTGCGGCTGATGTGGACGACTTCCTACGCCGACTTCACCTGGACGGCAAGCTGCTCTCGGGCAAGTCCCGCAATAACTATCGTGGGGCGATTGGGACGCTCATGTATTTCGCGGAGTCGCGCGGCTACGTGGTCAAGGGCGCGGTCGATATCGAAAGGATCGCCGTCGCCAAGGAGAACGAGGGCGAGATCAAAATCTTCCGCCCCGAAGAACTGGTGCGGGTGCTGACCGCGGCGGAGAAGTCGGCCTTGGTTCCGTTCCTGGCCATTGGCGCGTTTGCAGGTTTACGGCACGCGGAAATTCAGCGGCTGGATTGGAGTGAAGTCCGGCTCGATGACGGGCTGATTGAAGTGAAGGCGGGCAAGGCGAAGACAGCGAGTCGGAGGCTGGTGCCGATCACTGACAACCTAAAGCAATGGCTGCTGCCGCACTGGAAGACTGGCGGCCCAGTGTGTCCCTACGCAAACATGTCCAAACAACTGATGTGGCTGGCGGAGGAAGTGGACAAAGCATGGAAGCAGGAGAATCCGCCGGGGAAATTCGAGTGGAAGCACAACGCGCTTCGACATTCATTTATCTCATATCGGGTCGCCGACGTTCAGAACGTCGCCCAAGTAGCTCTGGAAGCAGGCAACTCGCCACGGATGGTGTTCAGCAATTACCGCGAATTAGTGCGTCCGTCCGAGGCAAAGAAGTGGTTTGGGATCGTGCCGGAAGCCCCAGGAACCGTTCTGCCTTTCTGCACGGCGAGGGAGAATCAGCAGCAGGCCGGTGGTTAGGAACGCTCGTGCGGGGGACTCTTTCGGTCGTGTGTTAGATGGTGACCTCACCACCGCTCAGCAGCGGGCATATTGTGCTTTCGCGGTCGGCGGGCGGTAGAAGCAAAGCCCCATAGGAATGTTCGCTCCAGAATAGCCTATCTGGATTTGTCTAGTTGCTTCGAACCTAACGCCGGATAGTGTCAACCAGAACAAGACCAGAACAAGACCAGAACGCATCAAGCACGAACGCAGTGAGATCATGGACCTCAAGAACGACCACAACGTCTACATTCTTGGAGCTGGCTTCTCGAAGGATGCAGGGCTCCCGCTGATCAGCGATTTTCTAAACCAGATGCGTGACAGCCATGTCGTCCTCGAAGGAGTCCCTGGCCGTGAGCGTGAAGCCAAGGCGATAGAAACAGTGCTGAGATTTCGCCTTGCAGCCTCCTCCGCAGCCTACTGGGTGCAAATGGATCTCGAGAATATCGAAGATCTCTTCAGCCTCGCGTCAGCCAGTCCTGAAGAGATCCACACCTCACTTCGTTTGGCCGTTGCAGCAACAATCGATGTGGCCCGAAGTCGGAGGAGCCTCGCGGCGAAACTCACTGTAAAGCTAGGCGACGATGATACGGCTGACTGGGCGCATCGAGGTTGGCTTAAACCGGATCCGGCAAGAGGACCCAACTCTCCACGGGAATCAACCTACTTCGTGGGCCTTTACACATCCTATGTCGCCTCACTATTGGGAATGTATAACTCAGCAGGTCGACCCACTGGGGAGAATAGCTTCCTCACCTTCAACTACGATACCCTTGTCGAGGAATCTCTCCAGGAGCTAGGCCTGCGGTTCTCGTACGGGTTGAAGAAAGCTTCCAATCCCCCTGGAAATAAGGCCGCGAAGCAAACAGCACAGGGGAACACCGAGTCTGACATTCCCGTTCTCAAGCTCCACGGTTCTGTAAACTGGGCAGAAGCAAAGAGAGGCAACAAGTTCGAGGTTTTGGACGATTACTACATGGTGCGGTCGCGCGACCTGTATCCAGGACTTATTCCACCGACATGGAAGAAGACCTTCGGAGGAGGAATTGATCAGGTGTGGAATCTGGCAGTCGATAAACTGAGGACAGCGACGCGCATTGTGATAATAGGGTTCTCTCTACCCGCCACTGACGCACACTTTCGGTTTCTCCTGGCAGCAGGACTTCAGAATAACATTTCCCTCCGCGAGATAGTAATCGTGAACCCAGACACGACATCGGTTATGAAAAGCAGAGTGAAACAGATCCTGCGGGATTCCTATTGGGACGTCGGCAAGATCCGCACCTGCGAATTAAGCCTGCGCGAACTCGTAGGGAACTGGCCTGCAGGAGGTGATTGCTTGAGGAGTCTTGGGAGAGGCCTGAGTCAAAGTACGAGTCTTTCCCTCTCAACAATGTAGGGGCTGCACTGGCTCCCCGGAAGTCGACGTGTTATGCGTTTGCGCGCTGCCGGTCTCGGCCCGCATCAGCCATAACTCTCCATGGTTGTTGCACTATGTAAATCCTTCACGAAGATGTATCCGGAGTCGAGTTCGGAGGGATCGCCTCATAGATCGCTTTTGACAGGACGGTGAAGGCGGCGTCGCCGAACTCTTTGTCGTCCATGTAACGGGTGACGATTTTGTCGTTGTCGGCCATTCGCTGAACCATCAGGTCTTCGATCAACTGCCGCAGCCCGAGCTGGAACCTGTCGAAGGGATTCGCCCGACGAAGCTGAACCACCTGTTCGTTGGCCGTGGCTTTCTCACGGATCTGCTCGAAGAAGAAAAGGTCCTCGTCCGTGAAGTTCGTCCCGAAACGCTCGTTGAGCACTTTGATGATCTCGGACAGGGGAATGCGATCGTCCCTTGATTTCCCCGTGCCAACATCGGTCGGACTCCGAACACCCTGGCTTCTCCTTCCGAAAGAACGATCTCACCCGAGGAAACCCGCTGGAGCCGGTAGTACTGCAAACTCACTTCATCCCCCAACCTCACACGTGAATTGTCGCGATCCAGAGGAAGATGAGGCAGAAGAAACCGTCCGAAGCTGTGGAGCATCTCCAGCGCAGGATCCACATAGGGGATGATCTGGCTCATGAAGGAATAGATGTTCACAAAGCCGTTGAGCTTCTCACGGAACTCCCGACGTAGCGCGTCATCGGTCATCGCTTTGAAACGATCCACCGCAGGCTGAAGATGCAGCTGCATCCCGGCATGATCCTGCGCGGTTTGCCGATCGACGGGTTTGTAGAAAATACAGGCGAACGCTTCCACCTCGCTCCAGAAGTAGACCTGTGCGGCATCAAGCTCGTGCTTGATCTTCTCCAGCTGCTGGGGGTCGGAGCGTTCCTGCAAGCTTGTGGCGTCGTAGTAAGGCTTGAACGCACCGTAGATGTCTTCGGCAGCGTTCACGAAATCCAGGACGAACGGGCTCTCCTTCCCGGGGATCCGACGGTTCAGCCGCGACAAGGTCTGCACGGCCTGCACCCCGTCCAGACGCTTATCCACATACATCGCACAGAGCAACGGCTGATCGAAACCGGTCTGGTACTTGTTCGCGACAAGCAGCACCTGATAGTCGGGCGATGCGAATCGCTTCGGAAGCTGTTTCTCACTGATCGCCTCACCGTTCACACAGTCCCTGTTCATTCCCGGTTCGGTGTACTCAAGGCCCGTGTCTGGATCCTTCACCGTGCCGCTGAAAGCGACGAGCGGACGCACGTCTGCAATCTTGTTCTCCACGATATAACGCTGGAAAGCCTGCATGTAGCGCACCGCATGGAGGCGCGACGATGTGACCACCATTGCCTTGGCCTGTCCGCTGAGATGGCCACGCACCTTCTGCCGGAAGTGCTCCACCATGACCTCCGTCTTCTGCTCAATGTTGTGTGGGTGCAAGCTCATGAACTTGGCCAGCGCCCGCGCAGCCTTCCTCTTCGGCAGATTCGGATCGTCTTCGGTGGCCTTCACCAGCCGGTAATAGGTGGCGTAGGTCGTGTAGTTCTTCACCACGTCGAGGATGAAGCCCTCCTCAATGGCCTGCCGCATCGAGTAAAGATGAAACGCTTCGGGCAAGCCGCTCGTGCCCTTGCGACCGAACAACTCCAGTGTCTTGCCCTTGGGCGTGGCGGTGAAGGCGAAGAAACTCAGATTCGGCTGCCTCCCGCGCGACTGCATTACCTGGTTGAGGCGGTCCTCCCAATCGGGTTCCTCCTCCGGGTTCTCCGCCTTGGCTGCCGCGCCGAGGATGGCCTTCAACTCGCGCGCCGTATCGCCGGTCTGGCTGGAATGCGCTTCGTCCACGATGATCGCGTAGCGGCGTTTGGCGATTTCCGCCTCCCACTTAGCCGCGTCGGCCTTTTGCTCGGCGGTCGCCTCCTCCTGACTGTCCGCGCCGGCGGCGTGGAGGAGGCCGCGCAGCACGAAGGGAAACTTCTGCAACGTGGTGATGACGATCTTTGTGCCGTCTATCAGCGCTGCCGCCAGTTGCTTCGAATCCTGGTCGATCGCCTTCACTACGCCTTGGGCGTGCTCGATTTGGTAAATCGCGTCCTGCAACTGCCGGTCGAGCACCTGCCGGTCGGTGATGACCACCACGCAGTCGAAGACCTTCACGTCCTTCGAATCGTGAAGGCTGGCGAGCCGATGCGAAAGCCACGAGATGCTGTTCGTTTTGCCGCTGCCCGCCGAGTGCTGGATGAGGTAGTTGCGGCCCAGCCCTTCGATCCCCGAAGTCGCGACCAGCTTCCGCACCGAGTCGAGCTGGTGGTAGCGCGGGAAAATCATCGTCTCCTTGGTCACCAAGCGATGCCCGCCGCGCCCGTCCTCCACCTTCTCCTCCTTCTTTTCGAGGAACATGAAGTGGCCGAGGATATCGAGAAAGCTGGCAGCATGAAGCACGTCCTCCCAGAAGTAGCCCGAGCGGTAGCCGGACTCGTGCTGCGGATTGCCCGCGCCGCAGATGATCTGTCCCGGATGACTCCCTCGGTTGAACGGCAGGAAAAACGTCTTCTCGCCCGCCAGCCGCGTGGTCATGTGGACCTCATCCGGGTCGACGGCGAAATGCACCAGCGCCCGCTTCTTGAACTCGAACAACGGCGCGCGGGGATCGCGGTCCTCCTTGTATTGGCGCACGGCGTTGCGCCAGCTCTGGCCCGTACCGGGATTCTTCAGCTCGATAGTGGACACGGGCAGACCATTCACGGCCAAGACCATGTCGAGCGTGCGGTTGTCGCCGGGATGACACGGCACCTGGCGCGTCACAGTCAGCCGGTTCTTGCCGGCCAAATCGAGCACCTCGTAGTTCGCGGCGTGGGCGGGCTTGAAGTAGGCGAGGCGAAACGTCTTCCCGTAAAACTTGAAGCCATGTCGCAGCACATGCAGCGAGCCTTTGGCGTCCAGTTCTTTGACGAGCGAATTGAGCAGCAAGGCCTCCAACCCCGCCGCGTGCAACGCCCGCATCTCGGCCCAGAGCTTCGGCTGCGTGTCGACGATGAACGCGAACAGCTGCGCCGGAAACAATGCCCGCTCCTTGTCCCACTCCGCGTTGCTGCCGGACCTCCAGCCGCCGCGCGTCAGCAGGATCGCCTCAACGTAGGTTTCAAAGGCGCGTTCGGTGGTTTGTGGCATGGGATCAAATGGCCATCAAATAAGCAGGAACGAGGCTTCGTGCTGCAAGCCGCTGGAAATCAGGCAGCGGGGCCAGAGAACTAGCCGCCGCCGCTGGCTTTGCATCGAATATCCATCAGATAAACCGCGCATGCCCGTCACGTGGGTTCGTGCTCGATCAGGTAGAGTGTCCGTTGTTCCCGGCCCGTGCCTTCGACTTCCTCAATCTCCTCAATGCACGAAAACTTGTATGTCCCGCCAATCTTGAGACCTTCAAGACTCGGTCCACCCTCTTTAACTCTGCCCGAAAGGACTCCGTCTGTGGTCAGCAAACCCCATGCGCCTGTGCCGCGGTTCGCCTTTTCGAACGCCCCCACGAGCGTAACCGCTTCGCCGCCGAGATTGGACACGCCCGAAAGCAAGTCTACCAGAGGCCCGGCCTCCGCCTCCGTGACCGCTCGGTTGTTGGCTTTCGCGAAACCTGGCTCAGCCCAAGAGTAACGCAGCCCGGTCTTGTGCTCCACCAAGAAGCGCAGGAGACGAAGATACGCGCCGGCCAGATGTCCGCGATGCGCTTTCACAGTTGCCAACGCCTTTTGCGGATTACCCGCGTTCTCGAACAGCACGTCCAAACGTTGCAAAGCGCGGGCCAGTTCACTCTGACCGAGCATGTCCGGAGTCTTGGCCGCTTCCATGACCACGCGGAACGACCCTGCCGCCGCCGGGATCACCACATCCATCAGGTGCGCGTCGGTTTTGTCGATGGTCCGCCGATTGTCGGGCGACAGTCCGCGCAATGCCGCACCGTACGCATGCTTCACGATGAGCTGAACATGCCCCAGCAGCCCCACCAATGTTCCTACACGGATGCGATGCTCCGCCGCTGCTTCTGGCGGGTCGGCAGCAACTTCGAGGACGAGATTGTTGCGCTCTCGCGCTTCCCTGAGTGCCAATTCCTCCGCCGGTCGGTCGTGCAGCACAAAACCTGGCTCAGGCAGAAAGCCGCTCTCAGCGAGCTTGCCTGGTGCGGGCTGCAATGCCAGCGGTTCGTTCAAGTCCCCGGGTGCATCCACCAAGAACCATTCTTCAATCGTCCGCTCCGTCAGCAAACCCCGCAGATCGAGCAGCCCGGCCCGAAATTGCCGCAACCGTTCCGGTTCGACACCCGCAACCAGATACCGATCCTCCGCATTCTCAGGCTCGACCATCACGGCGACATAGTGACCGCCTATGGCATCGCGCGCTTCGAAGACCTGCGGGCCGTCATAATAGAACAGCGTGGCGGTGTGTCGGATCGTCTTCATACCGTGTCCACCCCACATTGCGCCAGAATGTCGAACGACGCCAGCGGCCACCAAGTGTGATGACTGGGCTGAAATGTCTGTTGAATCCGCCCTGCTCCAGCTTGAAGCGTGACTCGCCCAACCAAGCAGCCGCGAAACCGGGGCAATTTGAGCGCCTTCGCCTCGGCATCCCGACGTTCGGCAAAAACCGAAAGCCCGCGAGCCCGACACTCAGGCACCTCAAAAACTGCCTGCGGCTTCTCGGCACGTTGCGATCGGAAATCGTCGAGCGTCGGCGGGGAGTTGCGAACTAGTCGGAAGACCTCCCGTGACGCGGCGATTTCCTCTGCGGCGTCAGGCGGGCATCCTTCGGGTAATGGCTCTCGGTAGGTCATGGGCGGGCAGAGGTTACTTGTTTGCTGGGGCGCGTGGCAACACTGCAGCGCACACTGGCGCGCACGTCAACCTTGACCGCCACAGCGGTCGCGATGAGGATACGGTTCATCTTCATTGCGCTGCGGCGGCGATTTGGTTCGGTTCGAGGTCGAAGCCCGCTTCCTTCAACCGCTGGCAGAGCTTCGGGATGATTTCCTTCACGTGGTCGTTGTAGGCGAGATGGATGATTCCTTGGAGGTCGGACGGCATTTCCAGGTGACCTTTCACAATGATCGCCATCCGGGCCCGCGTCAGCGAGGCGAGCAGCATCCCGGCTTCAAGGATGACGTTTTGCCGGGCGCGCGGTTCCACCTTCTTGTCGCCGTCTTTCTTGGCATAGCCGAAATCATCTGGCGTCATCAGCACGATGCCAAAGTCAGACGTGTAATCGCGGCCAATCTGGCCCTCCAGCGCTTCGATGATAGTCTTCCCGCCGCCACTGCTGTTCATCAGGATGAACGGCTTCAGCCCTAGACGATGCAACGCAAGTTCGAGTTGGTCGCGGGCATCCGAATCGTGCCCATGGACGATGAAGATGTGCTTGGGCGCGCGCGCGATTCCCTGCGCTTGGGTCACCACAGCGCCGACTCGGCCTTCGTCCGGAGCTGCCAGGGCTGCCTCTAGCTTCGCCTTCGCATCGGCAGGTCCTTGGACATTCAATGTACCGGTGGAGGGCCACCAGTTCAGCACGCCTGCTTCCTTGCTGCGAAAGGAGTACTTACCCTGTTCGTCGTCATCCCAGTCACCTCGGATTGCGGCCCGCTCGACCAGGCCTTTTAGTTCTTCGATTGTTCCTCGGTATTTTTTAGGCATGGGATTCCATTCTGACGTCAATCTTGCCGGTGACGGCCGAGGTGATGAGCGCGGTGCGGTATTCCTGCAACCGCTCCACCGCCTCCTCCACCTTCCCCACCAACGCGTCCAACTTCGCCGTCTCCTTGTCCAAATACGCGGCGAGGGCGGCTTGCTCGGGGAGGGGTGGATGCGGGAAGGGCAGCTTGCCAATCCCTTCTTGGGTCATTGTGGGAATCGTGCTGCCGGTGTTGTGCAGCGGAATCACGTCTTGGACCACGTTGCTGAACACGTAGTAGAACAGGAAACGCTTCGAGCACCTCACCTCTTTGAAGATCATCAACTGCGGATTGACCGTCATCGGCACTGGAACGAATCGAACGAACGCTGTCTTCCCGAGCGTCGAGCCCGTCTTAACCATAATCACGTCTTCGGGCTGAACCTGAATCTCCGGTGACTCGTGATATTTCTCCCAGCGCAGCCAAGTGCATTTGTCGAGGCTCACGACCCCATCGGCCATGTTGCTCGGGCTCATGGAAATTGCTCCCTCTCCCTCGTACACGAGGTCATCGGTTGAGTAACCCCTGAATCCAATCCGCCCGAACAGGACTGAGACTTCCTTGAGCCGCTTCACTTCCCAGTGCTTCGGAATGTCATCGAGCCAAGGATGGCCGGAGGGTTTGAGGGGCGGGTTGGCGGGGAGGCCCGCCTTCGCCGCGGCTTCTGCGGGTAAACCTCGGGTGACGGTGCGGGAGATGAGCGCGGTGCGCTTCTCCTTCAGCCGCTCGATCAACTCCCGCTTCTTCGCCACCAACCGGTCCACCCGCCCCGTCTCCCGATCCAGAAAAGCCGCGATGGAACGTTGTTCGGCAGGCGGCGGGTCAGGGAGGAGGGTCTCTGCAAGTGGCCCAAGATTCAGGGCAGGGAAAGTCGCACCTGAGACACGCGCCTCCCACTGCTGCTTGCAGAACGAGGATCGTAACGACCAGAAAATGAATCGTGAATCGTGGTCTGCGTTTGGTGCAACTCGGGCCGTTCCTTGGGTGAGGTTCGCCCCGTCGAGTTCGGTCGGAACTATCATCACCTTCCCGAAACTCGGGCCGATGGAGAGAACAATATCTGCCGGTCGGACTGTTGAGCGTCGATAACTGAACGCGATTTCAGGGTCTGTCCGAAGAAGATTTTCCGGTTCTGTGACTCCCTCCTCGTCCTCCATGTCCGCTGGCCGGATGTATGGCACGCCGCCCGGGAAATCCGGGCCACACTGAACGATCCCATAAGTGATGGGTCTAGTCGAGTTCACTGCATGCTTCAGGGGCACAAGGGGAAACAGCGTTTCATGGCGAAGCTCCTTCACGCCGTGACCTCCTTGAGCATTTTCATGATGTCGTCTTCGAGACGCTTAATGTCGGCCTCAATGACTTCCAGCGGGCGCGGCGGCTCATACCGATAGAAGTGGCGGTTGAGCGGGATTTCATAGCCAACCTTGGTCTTGGTGGTGTCAATCCACGCATCCGGCACATGGGGCAGGACTTCGCGTTTGAAGTAAGCCTCGATGCTCTCCTTCAGCGGCACGGTCTCGGTGTCGCGGAGGTCGGCGTCGGGTTCGGGTTGTCCCTCGCGGTCACGGCAGATTTCGGCGGTGTCGTCGCGCTCGCCGAGGGCGGCAAGCACCACCTTCAATTCCGGGGAGCTCAGACGCACGTCGCGCTCGCGGTCGAGGGTGCGCAGCTCCGTGAGGAAGACTTTGCGGTCTTTGAAGAGCGTCTCCTTGGTGGCTTTGCCGAAAGCGCGCAGCAGTTCGCGGATTTGCTCCTGCCGGTTCTGCCCGGCCTCAATCTCCTGCTGGCGGATGGCGGGGTCTTTCTTCGCGCTGGTGGCGATGTTCTTGAACCCGCTCTCATCTTCGAGTCGGGCGATACGTTCGAGGCTGGCCTGAAAGTTCAGCCTCAGCGGACGCTCGACGGTGATCTTGTGGTAGCCAAAGTCTTCGTTGTCGAAAATCTTGCTGATGACGCGCTGGCGCTGGACTGGCAGGTGGGTGACGGGGTCTTCCTCGGTGAAGGTGCGGGTCTGACCGTCGCGGAACTCGCCGAAGATCTTCGTGAGTTCACCGATGTGGTCGGGGTCCTTCTCTTTGTCGGAGGGGTCGCCGATGCGGCGGCGTTTGTTGCCGAGACTTTTCTCCATCTGCACCCAGAACGGGCGGGCATCGATCAGCTGCACCTTGGTCTTGCGGGGCTTTTGCTTCCGGTTGGTGAGCACCCAGAGGTAGGTGGAGATGCCAGTGTTGTAGAAGAGCTGCTCGGGCAAGGCGACGATGGCTTCCAGCCAGTCGTTCTCGATGATCCAGCGGCGGATTTCGCTCTCTCCGCCGCCGGCGTCGCCGGTGAAGAGGGGTGAGCCATTGAAGACGATGGCGATTCGGCTGCCGCCGTCCTGCGGGGAGCGCATCTTGGCCAGCATGTGCTGCAGGAAGAGAAGAGCTCCGTCATTCACGCGCGGCGTGCCCGCGCCGAAGCGTCCGCTGAAGCCGAGGGTGTCGCGTTCGTTCTCGACGTAACGCTGCTGCTGCTTCCACTCCACGCCAAAGGGCGGATTGGCGAGCATGTAATCGAAGGTCCACTTCTTGCCGTCGGCGGCGCGGTCGAAACCGTCCTTGGTGAACGTGTCCCCCATGATGATATTGTCTGCGTCCTCGCCTTTGATGAGCATGTCAGACTTGCAGACGGCCCAGGCTTCGTCGTTCCAGTCCTGGCCGAAGAGCTTGGGCTGGGCATGGGCGTTGAGGTCGCGGATGTACTTCTCCGCCACCGACAACATGCCACCCGTGCCACACGCGGGGTCGTAGATCGTTTTGACGACGTGGCTGCGGGCAAGATCCTTCTCCGGGGAAAGGAGAAGATTAACCATGAGCTTGATGACTTCGCGCGGCGTGAAGTGCTCTCCGGCTTCCTCGTTGGATTGTTCCGCGCCGATCCGGATGAGTTCCTCGAAAACGTAGCCCATCTGGACGTTGTCCACGCGGTCGGGCGAAAGGTCGATGTCGGCGAACCGCTTGATGACGAGGTAGAGCAGGTCCTTCTCGGCCATGTAGGCGATCTGCTCGGGGAACTTAAAGCGCTCGATGATCGCGCGGACGTTGGGCGAAAAGCCGTTGATGTAGCTGTTGAGGTTGGGCGCGAGCTGGTTGGGGTCGTCGAGGAGACCGTTAAGTCCGCTGCCCTCCGCAGGTTTGGCGAGAGTGAACTTGGAAAGGT
This sequence comes from Verrucomicrobiota bacterium, assembly GCA_016199985.1. GTDB lineage: Bacteria > Verrucomicrobiota > Verrucomicrobiia > Limisphaerales > UBA11320 > UBA11320. Next base: position 81,681 of record JACQFQ010000066.1, read on the forward strand.
TGAAGAAGGGAACGCGCGATACCTGTGCCAAGCGGTGACGAATGACATTCTCGCCCTTGGTCTTGATGACGGAGTGTTCCTTGAGGACATCGGCCTTCGTCGGCGCAAGGATGCAATCAAACCGACGCAGGACGGTGAGCGGAAGGATCACCTTGCGATACTCATTTCGTTTGTACGGCCCGCGGAGCAAATTGCAGATGCTCCAGATGAAGCTCGCCAGCTGGGAATGTGTTTGGGCGGTCATGCCATTGGGTGGACGGTCGCAGTGGGTCTAATCGGTGTCATCGCTTCTTGTGTCGATCGAGTCTCTTCAATTGTTCCGCCGGTTGCATCAAAAAAAGTCCTGCACCGTCCGCGGGCCTCGAGGGCAATCATGGACCCTTTGCGAAAAGCCAAAAATGGCCAACAGGCACTCGAGCCTCCCAAGCGGGGGTAAACTGCGTTCTTCCCAAATTCTTGTCGTTACTTTCTTGCCAGCCACACGGAAGCGAACACAGTTTGGTGAGCCTCAAGCTGGGGGTGTTCCAGGGAGGGGTCAGAATCATTCATATGCGAATCAAGCGATTCACGAAGCCAGCGTTTTTGAGGCAAATAGGACGAGGGCTCCTGATACGGTTCCTGGATCAGCTCCCAGTGCTCCGAGGCCGCAGCAACCGCGCCGATGAGGCAAAGCAAACCGACGATGAGTTCTTTGTATCCTTATCTCGCCTCCTGATGGCTGTCGAAGACTTGCCTCCGGATCTGACAGAAGCCATATACGAGATAGAAGCTATGGCGAACGAGGAGGGCCAAGATCGCCTGGAAAAAACCATCGCTGGGGCTGGGACGAAGATCACCATCGAGGAGGAATCCACCTGCGCAGAAATCGCCCTTCAAGTCTGGATGGGCAATCGCCGTCTCTTTGCCCGTGCCTACCAGGAATCCCAGTTCGCGCGGGTCTCATCATTCGATTACTTCGGCTGCGGAAACTCACCACAGCCCCCATGGACAGGGATACCAGACCGCACGATACTCTCTCAAATGGAGTCGAACCTCGATGCATGGTTCAAGGCACACAATCGAGGCGAACGCACAACCCGCATTGTGGCCGTCCTGATCGGAGCGGAGATTTGGTTCCAGATTTGCCACGGCAGCACTTACACTCGTGTTCGGACGACAGAACCTGGAGGGAATGTATCCGTGCAACATTTCAGACCGGCGAAGGATGATCTCGTGGTCCTCAACACCACGCGCAATGAAATCCGCATCCATGCGAGAAGCGCGGGAGAACGGACGCTTTATCAGCAAACGTGGGGTCGGCACCTTTGCGGCGATCCACTCTATTTCTCAGAGCGGCGGTGTTACACACTGGAACCCCTTCGATTGGATGGGGCTTCTGCATTGCGCCCGGATGGCATCACAGGCATCACGAAGATCATCCTTCGTGAGCTGGAGTGGGGTTGGAAAAGCAAGCCCGGGGAGTTCGTGCGCGTGAGGGCGGAAGACTACTTCAAAGCGCGGGACGTACTGGGATCGCAGCTTCCCACGATTCCGGAGACAGCCACGATCCTGGGCGCGATCTTTGACTTCTACTTTGAGTCTTCAATCAAGCCGCGCAAGGTACACATCCGTTGCCCCAACAAGCTCAAGCTCTCTAGGCGCTGTGATGCCACGCTCGTTCACCACTGGATGAAAGAACGAGGATTTGTAGTCAAAGAGGCCGAGGAACTTTATGCAAAAGTTATGGCGAGCGCTTGAGAGTCTCTCTGGCCCTGTAGCTGTGCAGGCGGTGTGGCAGGAGTTGTTGGGTGAGGACTTTGACGCAGTGGCGCAAGTCTACCTCGACAAGACAACGGAAAAGGCTAACAGCTATCCATGCCAAAGTGGTTGTGAGTGTGCTCATCGAATCGTGACCCACGATGATGGGCAGATCGTGGGGGTGTGCCAGTGCGAGCCGGAGAGTTGCAGCGACATTAGTCTCTCGCCAGCCGATGTAACTCTCTGGGAGTTCAACCACCGTGCGTTGGCTGGGGCGATTATCAGAGCATTCGAATGTGACTGGAAGGACGGGGATCTTGGTGTCCCGAGAACCCGGCAAATCGGCGCTTTCGGCGCCGCCTCGATGCCTATCATCCTCACAATTCAGTATGACTCCAACTCGCTACGGCACGTCGTAGCTGAATTGGCGGCCCGCCTCGGGAAAGGTTTCATCCTGCTCGCGCCTACCAGTCGCTTTCTCACTGCGAGCTCACAGGCTCTGCTCAAGGGAGCGAAGGCTGGCTTCTATGACCTGGAGTCGTGCCTAACAGTGCTGCCTAACGGGGCGCTCCAAGCTCGGACAAAGGCCGGGGTGTTATTCTCTCCATGGTTGCCGGAACAAGAGGCACCCTTAAAAACCGGTGAGGCGCAGCGTGTGTTCGGACTCTTCAGGAAGCTTAGCTCCGATCGCAGACATAGGAAAGCCAAGCTCGCCGAGGTTTTCGAACTGACAGTGCTTCAGGGACTCTCTCAGAGGGAAGCTGCCAGGCGCTGTAACCCACGGTGCGTACCCGGCCTCATCTCCGCACGCGTCCGCGAGATCGAGCAGCAATTCGGACGAACCATCAGGAGCCTTCGCAACTTCGCCTCAGAAATCAGGGAGATGGAGACGTCAGTCAAGGGTCCCAGAAAGCCCCATCGGAGAGGAGGTTACAACCCAGCCGAACCCGAAGCGTTTGAGCAGTCGGAAGCCGATACCCACAAGAACGATTCCCAGGATGAAGCAGACGAGTGATTCGTGAACTCGTTTTGAACTGTTCAAAATGCGAGAAACGCCCGTCTTTACGGGCGTTTTTGTATTTCTGTACCGCAGCATCTTGAACTTTTTCGACGGGTTACGAGCCCTTCGCATGAAGCAAGGGGCCGAAGAATACGAAGCGGTGAAGACACAGAACCAAGACCCTCCGTCGATGCGTGACGCCAGACGTCGACGCGGCTGGACACAGTTCGACTTGGCTCGGAGCGTTGGGTGCTCCGAGTCTCAGATCGCCAAGATAGAGACAGGGCGAGCAACCCCAGACCGTTGGCTCAAAGAGGCCATCGCGCGGGAGTTGAACATCCGGACTTGGGAAGTTGGCGCGGTATCTTCACATCTTCCAACCCCCTCCCCCACTCATGAATGACGAACGCCCCGGCTCGCCCCATAGCCCGACCGAGCCCTCACACGACGAGATTCTCACGAAGAAGGAACTGGCGCTACGCCTGAAAGTGACTCCGCGCACGATCGAAAACCTCCAACGCAGGGGAGCTCTGCCCTTCACGAAGATCGGGAAGATTGTTCGCTTCAGCTGGCACGATGTTCTGGCACACCTAAACGCCAACTTCAGGGTCTGCCGCAGGAACAGGGCGACATGAACTCGATAGAACGCGCATCTCGATACCTGGCGCGAGTGCCCGGCGCGGTAAGTGGCCAGCAGGGACACAATGTGACATTCCATGCCGCCTCTGTGCTCCTGCACGGTTTTGCCCTGACGGAGGGAGATGCCCTGAATCTCCTCACGGCCTGGAACCAGACCTGCCAGCCTCCTTGGACTCCCTTCGAACTGATCCACAAGGTCAGATCGGCAGCGCAGGCTCCTCCAGCCCGGCCGCGAGGCTATATGCTGGGCACAGAGTCCGACCGCCAACGCACAGCCACCAGCTTCGGACCAGTCGTGAAGCTGACTAGAATGCCCAAGCCCGCATTCTGTCCGATGGTGCTTCGGCGGTTGGCAGCGAAAGCCAAATCGATCACCGATATCGACGCCTACCTGGCCGGAGTCTCTGCGACCGCCATCAACCAGGTTTCGTCCTCGATGGTCCTCGCGCTTCTTTACCCCCCTGGCACCGGGGAGAAGATCCTCATCTTCTCTGATCTCAGGTCCCAGGGTCAGGTGCTCTGGGAGGCGGACTTGGCCGACGGGGGCAAGGAGGATCGAATGCCTCAGGGACCGGAGGGCGTGTGGTTCCTGCCTCAACCCGTTGATGGCCTTTTCCACCCGAACCCTCGATCGGGTGGTAAAATGTCACGGCGCTCGGAGGAATCCGTGACGGCCTGGCGCTACGTCGTCCTGGAAAGTGACCAAGCAGAGCGTGAGGATTGGCTTCGCTGCCTGATCCAGATGCCCCTGCGCATTGCCTGCATCTGTGATTCAGGGGGGCGTTCGGTCCATGCGTTGGTCAGACTCGATGCAGCGAACAAGGCTGAATGGGATACTCGGGTAACCCTCATCAAGCCAACCCTGATCACGATCGGGGCTGATCCGGGCGCGCTCTCGGCCGTGCGTCTGACCCGCCTCCCCCAGGCCATGCGCGGCCAACGGATTCAACGTCTGCGCTACCTCAATCCTCACCCCACCGAGTCGCCTATCATCAATCGCCAAGTGGCGCTCAAGGAAACAATATGAGCGCTAGCCACGAGTCGGAGTTCGCCGTCTGGGCGGACGAAGCGGATGTGAACGGCCTGCCACAGGTCGTCTTGCCGGGAGCAGGGGTCACGATATCTGACTGCGCAAAGGAACTGTTCGGCCTCATAGCCCCGACTCGAAGCCTCTTTATGCGGGCTGGTGTTCCTGTTCGCCTTATCCGACGCGCTGACGGCATGTTGGCTCTCGAAGTTCTCTTACCTGTGGCCGCGCGTTCCTACTTCGAACAGTTCGGAAGACTCTTCGCGTGGCGCACAGGTCGGAACGGAGAGCCCGTTCTTAAGCCTGTTTCCTGTCCTCTCGATATGGCCGATGCGCTTCTGCACGCCGACGCCACAAACGACCTCCTCCCTTCGGTGCGCGGCTTGGTCAATTGCCCCGTGTTGCGGGAGATCCATGGCGAACTCCAGGTGGCAGGCCCGGGATACGACGAGGAAACAGGACTGATCGTGACCGGTGGAGTCACTCCGGCCATCGTGCCCGTGGATTGTGCTAACGACCAGTTCATGAGAAGGAAGTAAGCAGGGAATTGGTTGACACTTCAATGATAGGAAAGTGTCAACATGAACGAGAGTGAACGAGTAGAGAAGAGTAAGAACTCATCCCCCCCTAGGGGGGGAAAAACCGC
>JACQFQ010000069.1 GCA_016199985.1 Verrucomicrobiota bacterium
AATTTGCCGTTAAGTTGGGGATAACTCGCTGAAAGGCGAGCTAATACCGAATGTGGCCTCACAAGGCCAAAGTTGTGGACCGTAAGGCCTGACGCTTCATGATAAGCCCGCGGCCTATCAGCTAGTTGGTGAGCCGTTACCTCACCAACTAGCTGATAGGCCGCGGGCTTATCATGAAGCGTCAGGCCTTACGGTCCCCAACTTTGGCCTTGTGAGGCCACATTCGGTATTAGCTCGCCTTTCAGCGAGTTATCCCCAACTTCACGGCAAATTACCCACGTGTTACGCACCCTTCCGCCACTCCGACTGCAAAATATTGCTACCTCACAGTCAGCGTTCGACTTGCATGTCTTATCCACGCCGCCAGCGTTCGTTCTGAGCCAGAATCAAACTCTCCGTTATTAAAGAGTTTAATCTTTATGCTAATTTGGTTCCGAAGAACCGTTTGATCGCACTTGATTGACTGCTTACGCAATCCTCAAGGGGCTCTAACTTATAGCACAATTCAAATATCAAAGAACCACTGTAAAATCGACCATCGGCTTAGCCGTGGAGAAAAAAAATCCCAGTGCCGTTTTATCCGGCAACTGAGTTACAAACACTCAAGCTAAACAATCTTGTGATCTCTAGCTGGGCCGCACCGTCAGCCGCGCCACACTCGTTTTTGTCTCAGGTGTTTCGCAGCGACGAGTCGAGAAGGTATCGAGAGGTGAAAAAGCCGCAAGAGTTTTTTTCAAAATTCTTTCAACGCGAGAAGATTTCACGATGCAACCCGTGAGTGATGGCAAAAATGGAAACCTCTCAACAACCACTCCATCAATGATATGCAGAAGCATTTTTTGATTTGTCATTGCTGACGCGTCGCGAGGAAAAAAATCCATCAACACAACCGCAACGCGCGACTGATTTCTTCTACGAAGCTCAGAAACGGTTAACAAAGTGTGATTGAGCGTTCCCAACGCGTTCCTTCCCACTACAACAACATCGGAATTCAGCTGCTGAATGAGATCTGCAAGGAGAAAGCGTTTCGAAAGTGGCACACAAAGCCCGCCTATTCCTTCGACGACGGTGACGTCATACCGCGATGCGATGTCTCGGATGTGATCTCTTGCGCGATGCAGCCGGGCCGGCCCTTCCGAACGCATTCTGACCGCTCCAGGAGCCACTGCAACACGCGTCCAGAAAGGGTTCACCTGATTCAAGCTCAGGCCTGAATCAGCCTCGCGCCACAGTGTTTCCGCGTCGGCTCTGCCTCCACTTGAGAATGGCTTTAAGGCGGCGACGCGCGCCCCCAGTGATTTGAGATAGTGGATTAAGCAAACCGTGAAGACTGTCTTTCCGACCCCTGTATCCGTTCCTGTTACGAAAATGATCCGATTGCTCATGCGAATTCTCAGCGATCCTCCCAGATGAGATTCAACACAAGGAAATTGGGCGCGCCGCGCCTGAGCAAGGCAACGTAAGATCTCCGATGCTGGCCGGCTCTCACGTCCACTTTGACTTCGAACACCACGCTCTGAACAGAGAGGAAGAGTTGCGCGGAGGCGCCGACCTGAGGCGGAAGCCCGGGAACCATCGATATCTCCGCGGCTGATCGAAATGGCGTGTCATCCTCGGTCCCGTCCTGGCCATCAGGACCAGCGCGGCGGGCTTGTATGGCTTGAGCCGCCACCTCGTTGACGAAGGGCAAGACCTGAAGGGCGGTCACCGAGGCCGTGTTGATGTTCAGGCGACCGCCCGAGAGCGCGCAAAAGAGGTCTCTAAGCCCCACGGGATAGATGGGTTCCTCTCCTGGGTTTGCTCTCTGAGATCGATCTCTTCGATGCGAAGGGGGAGCCCCTGACCCCCAGAACACACCGGGAGATTCACGAATGCCCTCAACCAGCAGCAACTCAGTGATGTCATCGATGCGTCCGTTCTTCGCAAGATAGGGCGGGGTCAACGAGAGATAGTGCTGCTTCTCGGCCCCGTTCGGCCGTGGATCATCGTCCACATCGATCCAATCCAGAATGGAGCTAATGATCGTCGGCGTGAGCGAAGCGTCAATATTCACAACCTCCGCGGCCTTTCGAAGCACCTGTTCGTCGGCGTTGTTGATATTGAACTTTCGGTCCATGTCCTCGAGCGTGACCCGGAACTCGCCGTTGCCCAGCTGTATCCAGTTCCCGAGCAACCGGGCGACGGTGTCGTTCGTCTCAGCCCGCCCGCCCGCCCAGGCTTGTCCCAGCGAGTCATATCCTCCCGAAATGCCGCTGCGTTGGCTCAATGCGTATTTGGCCACCTCGATCCCCGAGCGAGCCATCCATTCGAAGTCGGTGTCCCACGAAACGTTCCGAGCCAGCTTCGTCTCGATTCGCATCGAGTAGGCAAATCCTCCCGCGAGCGCCGCGAGGACTATGATCACCATGAGGACCATGATCAGGGCGATGCCTCCGCGTTGAGTCGCTCGTGCGGCTGTCTTCATTGAATGCGTCCTGGCGCCGGGAGGTTCCGTTGAAGTTCCGTCCCAACGCGCGTGGCAGGCACGGCGATCGTGGTGGCGGCGATATCCTCGCGCGCGCTCCTGCCGTTGCCTTTGCCCATGCCGATGGCAACACGCACGAGCCTCGGAATCGAATTAGTCTGCTTCCATTCCCTGGTGTATTCAGCCTTCAAGGCGTCGAAGAACTCAACCGTGAACAACGACACATCCGGGCTGAGCACGAGCCGGTAGGGGTTGAAGTCGCGGTCCTGGGGCGTCAGCAGGGGCTGCTGGTAGAGCACCAGCTCGTTGTTCCCGGAGGCTCCCGGCTCCACGGTGAACCGCACCCGGCGAACGATGCTGCCGCCGTAGCGACCCACCCCCGGGAAGGAGGATGGAAGGCGCGCTGTAAAACGAATATCGGCGAAATCCCCGCTGCTCTCGGCAAGAAAAGTGTAATGCTTCAGGTTCTCCGGGTGGCTCACAGTCGTTAGCAAAGCGTCATGCAACGTCCGCATGGCAACTCTTGACCTCTGGGCGTTTGCGGCCGCTTTCAGCCCGGCCTCGGATCCGCGGAGGATCGAGCTCCACACCGCGTATACCGAAGCCATCACCATCATGAAAATCGCCATCGAGATCATGATCTCGAGGATCGTGAACCCCCGCTTCCGCGGGGAAACCGCGTTGCAAACAAGGATCATCGCGCCAGCCCTCCAGATCGCGCGCCAGGGGGGGAACCAGGACGAAAGAACAAGGCGCTCATCCTGGTGGGCGTCTCGTTCCCTCCGCCGCGCGGAACGACCTCAAACTCGACCTTGAAGAGGCCGTTGCTTTCTACCTCCTCCACGCGGTACTGCCACGAATACTCGGGATAGATCTCGCCGAAATCGCCGGAAAACGTCCCTTCCTCCAGCCGGTTTGTGATGCTCAGTTCAGCGGCCACCATTCCAGGGTCGACGACGCGCTTCCGCAAAGACTTCGCCGCGACGAGACTCCGCGTGGTGAGTTGGAGAAGCGCAAACGCGACGAGAAAGAACACAAAGCACGCGATCATCACCTCAAGAAGCGTGAACGCGGATCGGACGCCCCTCGGGGAGAGCCCTCGGCGTCTGGAAGGATGGGTCAATAATCGCATGCGCGCCCGGGTCAGCGTTCAAAGAACTTCGTGACATCCGTCTCCACGCTCGCGAGTCCGGTTACGACCTCGAGCCAGACATTGCGCTGTTCGCCTTTCGCGGATTGGATCACCAGGCTCATGCCATCGCAAGTGCCGTTCGGAAAGAAGCGAATCTCCGCCACCGGATCCTCGGTCCAATCCTCGCCATTGATGCTCAGCGCGGTGATTCGAATGGAGGAATGGAGGGCGCCGCTAAACATTCCAGGGCCTCCGGAAGCCGCGCCGACCGACGTTTCCATCACGCCATCGGAGGTCACCGTCCGTTCGGGAGCGAGGCCAGCCTCCGCCCCGATGTCCCCGACGGGCGGCCCCATCATCGCGACCTCGAATGCCCGCTCGGGAATCCGGATTCTGAGCACCGTGGGCGCGCCCTTCAGGATCGCAAACGCGCGGGCGTTGCTGCACGCCTCCGCCAGGTCGGACACGGCGCGCCGCATCGACTCGGGAGAAAGCCTCTGAACGAACGCGGGAACAGCCACCGTCAGCAGCAGCATGGCGATCCCCACAACGACCATCAATTCCACCAACGTGAACGCGCGTCGCCGTCCGGCCGACGCGCGTGGATGCGCCCGCTCAGCCACGCCGATCCGGATCTCTGGCCCGTGGTTCATGAGGTTTGAGGCGCAGGGCGCACGCGGTCAATGGTTGATGCTCGCGGTGATCTTGAACATCGCGGAAAGCACGCTGAACAGAAGGAAGCCCACGCAGATGGCCATGATGATGATCATCGCCGGCTCGATGAGCGTCGTCATGACGCGCAGCTGAATCGTGAGCTCGTTTTCGTAGGTTTCGGCGATGTTTTTCAACGACCCGGGAACGTCGCCGGTTTCCTCGCCGATCTTCAGCAAATCGATCATCAACTGAGGAAACAGGCGGCTCTTGGCCAGGGGTTGAGCCAACGTCTTGCCGTCGGTCACGTCCTCCCGGGTCATCGCGATGGCCTCTTTGATGACGACATTGGGGATGATTTGTTCCGTGATTTTCAACGCTGTCAGGACCGGAACTCCGTTCGTCAGCAGCGTCGACAGCGTTCTCGCGAACTGGCCGAAAAGATTCATCCGGATCACCTTCCCCACCACCGGCGCGTTCAGCTTCCACTCGTCGATCTTCTTCTTCCCAAAGGCCGATGTCCTGAACCGCGCGCCCACCACCCAGATCGCAACGATCATGAGGAGCATCAGCCACCAATAGCTGGTGAAGAGCCGGCTCATGTCCATCAGGATACGGGTCGACAAGGGGAGCTCGATATTCAGTCCCTGGAAGATGGTCATGAATTTCGGCAGCATGAAAGTCATGAAGAAAATGACGATCGCAACGCCCACGCAGGCCACAATCGCCGGATAAACCATCGCGGACTTGAATTTCTGCTGAACCTCCGCAAAGCGCTCATAATGCGTGGAAAGTCGGCGAAGCACGTCGGTGAGGGCTCCGCTCTGCTCTCCCGCGCGGACCATGTTGACGTAAAGATCGGAGAAAATCATCGGCTGCTTGGCCATGGCGTCCGACAGCCCGCGACCCTCCATCACCTCCTGCTTGAGCATCTTTGAGACTTCGGAAGGGATTCCCTTCGACTCCAGGTGAGTCATGCTGTTGAGGGCGACGGTCAGCGGCATTCCGGAATTCAGGAGGTTGGCCATCTGCTGGGTGAAGGTGGCGAGTTCCTGCATCTTGGGACGGCGTTTGCGCGCCATGAAGGAACGCACTGATTGAGGAAGCACGGACGAGGACTGCCCTTCGCCCCTCTGTCCGGCCGCCGCGCCAGCGACCGCAGCCGCCCCAGCGCCCCCGCGAGGGGCGTCCACGATCACAGGGAACAGTCCCAACCTCTCGATCTGCTGCAGGGCCACGCTACGATCGGACACATCCAGAACCCCCTGGACAATCTCGCCGGAGCGTTTTCGAGCCTTATAGGCAAACTGAGGCATAGATCAAACCGTCATATCGCGTAAACCAACTCGCGTCAAAAGTTGCAATGGCGAGCGCCCGCCGACGCTCATCGGCGCGGGGCTGACGTTGGATGCATCGGCATTCCCGCCCGGTTGCTAAGCCGGCCGGAGACCACGCGCCGATCTCACGCCGCAGCAGAACGTGCCACTGCGCAAGATCGCTGTCGAGGCGGAGGATCGAGAAACACTTGCCATGTCCGTGGACCCCCGCGCAGGATCGCGCCTCGAGTCTTCAGCCCAATCGCGCCCAGCAAGAGGCCCAGGAACGCCTCCGAACGGGCGGCGACTGAGCCATGGCGTATGAACATCCACTCCCTATACGGACTGGCCCGACGGTTTCGCGCGAAACGTTTCCAGCATTTTTGCGCCAAGTCGAGAATCGCGCCCACGGACCTCGTTCTCGACATCGGAGGGTACTACTGGAACTGGACGGAGCATCCGCCCATGGGAAAAGCGATCCGGATCATCAACCTCGACAGCCGCCACGTCTTCGACAAGGCCCAGTATCCTCGGCACAACCTGGACGTGGCCTGCGCCGATGGATGCCGGCTGCCTTACCCCGATCGATCCTACGACATCGTCTATTCCAACAGCGTCATCGAACACGTTGGGAGCTATGAAAAGCAACGGGCCTTCGCCAGCGAAGCCCGTCGCGTCGGCAAACGTCTGTGGATTCAAACCCCCGCCTACGAATTCTTCATCGAGCCCCATTTTCTGGCCCCTTTCGTCCACTGGGCGCCTCGGAACCTCCGCGTCAAGCTGATCCGGTTCTTCACCCTTTGGGGTTGGCTCGAGAAGCCATCGCCTCAGCGGATCCAGGAAACAGTGGATGAGATCCGACTCCTGCGATACCGGGAAATGCAGGAGTTATTCCCCGATTGCCAGATCCTCCGGGAACGGTTCCTGGGGGTTCTGACGAAGAGCTACATCGCGTTTCGAGAGTGAGACTGGGATCCTAGGACCCGGTCAAAGGCTTCGACGGCGGCCGGAACATCACTTCGTTCAAGCTGCCGCGGCGATATCCGCGCGCATCGACGGTGACGTGAGCATAACCGATCTCCGCCAAGGACGCGGCCACCCTGTCCATGACATCCCCGCCCAGCAAGCGCGCCATTTCCTCGCGCCCCAATTCGATGCGCGCCAAATGCCCCTGCTTCAGCTCATGGTGCCGAACACGAACCTCCCGAAACCCCAGGTCGCGAAGACTGTTCTCAGCCTTCTCGATCATCAGCAGCTTCTCCGGAGTCACTGACTCTCCGTAAGGGATTCGCGAACTGAGGCAGGCGAGCTGCGGCTTGTCGGCGGTCGGAAGCCCCAATTGGGCGGAAAGCTCCCGGATCTCGGATTTGGTGAAGCCCGCCTCCTTGAGCGGCGCCTGGATCTTGAACTCCGCGGCGGCCTGCGCCCCGGGGCGGTGATCGCCCAGGTCGCTGGCATTCTCCCCGTACGCGATCACGTTGAAACCCTCGGCCCTCGCCAACGGCGCCAAGGCGGTGAACAGCTCGAACTTGCAGAAGTAGCAACGGTTCGTGGGGTTCGCGAGATAGCGCTCGTTCTCAAACTCCGACGTGGCCAAAACGCGAACCGGAAACCCAAAGCGCCCCCCCAGTTCAAGCGCCTCCGCCAACTCTCGCCGCGGGAGACTGGGGGAATCCGCGATCGCCGCCAGGGCGCGTCGCCCCAGGACATCGTGGGCGACTTTCGCCAGGAGAACGGAGTCCACACCGCCGGAATACGCGACCAGACAGGAGCCGTATCCCTCGAGCAGGGCGCGGAGACGATCATGCTTGGCGGACAACATGGCTAGAACTTGGCGCAAAAGCGCCGCGCGGGCAACTCTTCGCCATGAACGCGGCGGCGTCGCAGGCGCGACCCCATGGGGCAGCCTGTGGCGAAGCCATGGGATCCGAAGCTTGAAACTGGAAACCAGGCTAGAGCGTCAGCATCCGAACATCCATGGACGCCTCGGTGAGCGTGAGAATCCCCAAGGTGCGCGGACAGAGGAAGCGCTGCTTGCCCGCGGATCCGGGATTCAGGAACAGGATCCCGTCCTGCCTCAACTCTCTTGGCTGGTGGGTGTGTCCATATACGACCACTTGAGGCTTCACGCGATCGAGGAGGCCCTGGAGCTCTTCTGATTGAGCGTCGGGGTCCACGATGTGCCGCACGAGGAATGTGCGTCCGGCGAGAACGACCACCTCCAGGTCCCGGAGGCCAAGGCTGGCGTCATCCGTGTTCCCGAGCACGGCGGTCAGAGGCGCGAGGTTCTCCAAACGCGACAGGATCGCACGGGGCCCCACATCGCCGCCGTGGATGATGTGATCCACATCGGCGAAATGCTTCGCCACCGCCGGATCGAGAAGCCCGTGAGTGTCTGAAATGACGCCTATCCTCATGCGGTGCTTTCCGGAGCTTCGGGTTCGCCAACCCCCTCCTCCTGCGCCTCCCGCGCCGGCACATTCGCCGTGGCCTTCTCGGCGGCCGATTCCGTGACGTCCACCGCCTTCATCGCGCCGACAAAAAGCCCGGTGAAAAGACCGCCGCTCAGCAGGGTATTCAGGAGAAACTCCCACGTGCTGGGATGCCCCGCGGTGCCGAGCGTCAGCGCCCTCCACCAACCTTCGAGAGTCTTTGAGTATTCAGGGTTCCCAAATGGATTGAAGAACCACGCGGCGGTGTTGGTGAGGAAGTAGAACAGGATCGCCCCCAGGACTCCGCCCCCGACCAACTTGCCCCACGAGTCCCTGGGCCGGAACCACCGTCCGAGGCCCAGGAGGACGAGGTAAACGGGGTAATTGGTCAACTGATACCACTGCAGGGGAATGTGAGACTCATGCCAGTAGTAGAAGCCCAACAAGCCGTCCGCAACCGCCATCGTGGCCAGCGGAATCCACCATGCCAGTTCGCCGCGAAAATAAACCCCTGCGCAGAAGATAAGCCCGTAGGCCGCGCTGAAATTCGGAGGCATCAGGCCAGGCCAGCGGGTGAGGATAAACACCCCCATCAGCACCAACGCCATGCCATGCGAACGCTTCAGCTTCATGCCCCGCGAGAATAGCGCGGGCGCCTGACAAGACAAGCGCACGAAAACCTGGAACGAAAAGAGCCGCTTGCGATGCGACTGGCTCTGGAGACTTCGAGGACACATCCGTGCTCTAAGGCGCATCCATTCGCCAACTCCGCTCGGAGCGCGACGGCGCCGAACGTTTTCCCCGGTTGCTCCGCAACAGCAGGCGGCGGGACAATCTTCCGAGAAAATGAGGCTCGTCATTTCAAGGCAATCACACGCAGTTTTCTCCCCTAGAAGTTTGACCGCCCAGTGCCCGCCCCCTATTCTCCGCCCCTTGTTCTATTCTATGAACGTGATGATTTGTGATCCCATCTCGCCCAGAGGCATCGCGCTGTTCAAGCAGCGGCCGGAGCTCAAGGTGACTGTCCTCGAAAAACGACTGACGGAAGCCGAACTCATCCCCCTCATCGCGGATGTGGAGGCCATGGTCGTCCGCTCGGAGACGAAGATCACGCGCAAGGTCATCGAGAACGCCCCCAAGCTGCGAGTGGTCGGCCGGGCGGGCGTCGGCGTGGACAATGTGGACGTCGAGGCGGCCACAGAGCGCGGCATCGTCGTCATGAACACTCCCGGCGGGAACACGATCTCCACCGCCGAGCTGACTTTCTCCATGCTGATGGCTCTCGCCCGTCACATCCCCCAGGCCCACGGATCCATGAAAGCCGGGGAGTGGAATCGAAAGTCATTCTCGGGCACCGAGCTCTACAACAAGACCCTGGGCATCCTGGGCATGGGACGCATCGGCGCCGAGGTTGCCAAGCGCGCTCAGGCCTTCGGGATGAGCGTGGTCGCTTACGACCCGTATTTGTCCGTCAGCCGAGCCCAGGCGCTCAATGTGGAGACCCTCTCCCTCGACGCGATCTACGCCCGTTCGGACTTCATAACGGTTCACATGCCGATGACCGACGAAACCAAAGGCATGATCAACTCCGCGGCGATCCAAAAGATGAAACGCGGGGTCCGTTTGCTGAATTGCGCGCGCGGCGGAATCATCGCCGAATCCGATTTGATTGAGGGCATCAGGAACGGCCAGGTCGCCGGCGCGGCGCTGGATGTCTACGAAGTCGAGCCCCTCGCGAAGGATCACCCCCTGCGAGCGCTCCCCCAAGTCATCATGACGCCGCATCTCGGCGCCAGCACCGACGAAGCCCAGGAGAACGTCGGCATCGAGGTCGCCGAGGCGATCACCGATTACCTCTTGATGGGAGGCGTCCGAAACGCCGTCAACCTGCCGAGCCTCGACGCAAAAACTTACGCGCAGGTGAAGCCCTACCTGCAGCTGGGAGAGAAGCTGGGGCTCTTCCTCGCGCAGCTCGCGCCCAAGCAAAACGACCGGATCTTCATCACCTATGGCGGAAAGGCGCAGGAGCTCGCCGTCACCGATCCCGTCACCCGGGCGATCCTGAAGGGCTTCCTGTCGCTGAGCGCGGGAAAAGACCTCAATTACGTCAACGTGAGAGCCCAAGCCGCCGCCCGGGGCTTGACCGTCGAGGAGAAGCGTTCGGACGAACCCGTCACGTTCAACGAATGGCTTCACGTCTCCGTGTTTTCAGGCGACCAGAAGGTTTCCGCCGGCGGAACGTTCTTCGGCTCCCCCAACAATCCCCGCATCGTGCGCGTCTTCAGTCGCCCCGTGGAGATCCATCCCGAGGGCGTCGTGCTCCTCTTGAACAACAAGGACCGTCCAGGCATCGTCGGCTACCTGGGAACTCTCTTCGCGAAGCACCAGGTCAACATCGCGAGCATGAGCCTCAGCCGCGATACGGCGGGTGGGCAGGCGCTGTCTGTGTTCCAGTTGGACACATTGCCGCCGACCTCTTTGCTCGAGGACATCCGAAAAGATCCCGACATCAGCAATGTCCGCGTCGTCAAACTTTGATGAACGCGGAAACACGCGTCGACTCATGAATCCAATGGCCCCAATGAACTCAAGAAAACTTCTCTGCGCCGGCCTGACGGCCCTTGCGTGGATCCTTTCCGGCTTGCTCGTTCCAGCCCCCAACGCGCGCGCGGCCGATGGCCTGACTGCCCTATTTGGCGACCCCGTGCTTGTCCGCGGCAAGAACGTGGACGTGAAGCAAAGCCAGCTGGATGAGGAGTTCATCACTCTCCGCGCGAGCATGGCGGCGCGTCAGGAGGAACTCCCCGAGGCCCAGCGCTTCAAGGCCGAGCTCAGCCTGCTGGAGCAGCTGATCGTGGGCCAGATACTCGCGGTGCACGCGACCGAGGGCGACAAGACCAACGCCGCGGCGGTGTCCAAGCGTTTTCTGGAAAACGCCCGCCGTGAGGCCGGAGGCACCGACGAAGGCCTCGCTCGCGTTGTCCGAAGCATGGGAATGAGCGTCAAACAGTACGAAGACCGGCTCGCCAAGAAATCCCTCTCGGAAACCGTCATCGAGCGCGAACTCGGCCCCCAGATCGCGCTCACGGAGGAGATGATCAAGAAGTTCTACACAGACAACGTCGACAAGTTCCAACAGCCCGACATCGCCAAAGGCCAATACATCATCGTTTACACTCGGGACCCCAAGACCGGTGTGGATCTGACCGCGGAGCAGATCAAGCCCAAGCGGGAACGATTGCAACGCGCCCAGGCACGGGCCAAGGCGGGCGAGGACTTCATGAGTTTGGTGAAGGAATACTCCGAGGAGCCGGAGACGGTGGAGAAGAAGGGCGAGTTTACCATCCCCAAGGTCAACCGCCTCCCGGAGGTCGAAAGCGCGGTGTTCGGACAGCCCATCAACGCCGTCAGCGACATCATCTCCGCGGGCAACGCCCTGCACATCCTCAAGGTCACCGAAAGGATCCCCGCGCGCCAGGTGGAGTTCGACAAGGTCAAGGAGGACATCAAGAAGGATCTCACCTACCGCGAAATGGTAAAAAAGCTTCCCGAGTACTTCGGAAAGCTCAAGAAGGAGGCGAATCTCGAGGTGATTGACGCCAAGTACAAGTCCGTCCTCGAAACCGTCGCGGCGCTGGGATCGGCGCCTGAGGAAAAACCGAAGCCCTGACGCGACGCATCCCCGGAGAGCGGGCCGCGCGCCTCATCCGGACAAAAAGAAACTCCGCTTCGTGGGCGGAGTTTGGGCGGATCTCGAAGAGCCGAAAGAGGGAAGCTCAGCGCTCCACCACTTCGCGTTCCATGGTGCCCTTGTACTTGCCCCTCTCTTCCTTCACCCCGAAGTTGTCGGCGCAAAGCTCCGCGATCCTCGATAGTTCCGCCTGCGATATAGGCTCTTGATCCACGGCCTTGCAGAACTCGGTCAGCTGTTCCGCGTCATAGATATTCGGCAGACAGGAAGCCACCGTTTTCTCGGTCAGCAGCCATTGCAACGCCGCCTGGCCCAACGTGCGGCCTGTCTCCTTGCCCGTGAGAAACTCCAGGGTCTTGATCTTTTGCAGGCCGTTGATGAGCCACGAGCGGGGACGGTGCGAGCGGTGATCCTCCGGCGGGAACACGGTGTTTTCCGTGTATTTCCCCTCCAGCATCCCGGAGCTGTGCGTCACGCGGATCAGGAAACTCGTGTCCAGCTGAGGCTCAATGGTCATCTGCCCATGCTTGAACTCCGGCAGATCCTCCACCGTCGCGTCGACATGCGGCAGCTTCGCGTAAGTCGCCGCGTGCAGGTTGTTCCCCGGGAATTGTTCCAGCAGGTTGTAGATGTGCTGCAGGATGATCGGATTCCGCTGTTGGACGCAGTCCACGCCCTCGTACATCCAGCCAATCGCGGGTCCCAGCGCGGCCCCCGACGCGAGAATCTTCCCTTCCTTCTGGAGGTCTTCGAGCGTCGACCAGATGGCGTCATCCTTCACCTGCTCCTCGTGAATGTTGTGGAGCTGGAGAATATCGATGCGATCCGTCTTCAGGCGTCGCAAAGCCTCGTCCACCGCGAAGCGCAGGAAACGAGGCGAGAAGTCCTGGGGAATCTCGCGCTGCCCCTTCCGCTCGGCGGCGTGATTGTAAAAGTCATAACCCACCTTGGTCGCGATCACGATCTGGTCGCGCTTGCCTTCAAAGGCCTTCGGGATCAATTCCTCGCTGCGCCCGTTGCCATAGGTGTCCGCCGCGTCATAGAGGGTCACGCCGAGATCGAAGGCCTTGCGCATGAGGGCGACGGCTTGGTCGTCCGTGAACTGTCCCCACCAGCCTGTCGAAACGGTCCACAAACCAAATCCCACCTCCGACACTTTCAAATTCGTCTTTCGAATCGTCCGATATTTCATGGCCGCACTGTAACAACCAGAGGTCGGATGGGAATCCCATTTATTGCCAGTGTCCCAACTCGGACGCTCCCGGACTTCCCGTCCTCAGGCCTTGCCTTGTTGAACGAGAGCCCAGCGGAAGTCCTGGCGAAGGCCCATGAATGGGGGGAAGATCCTTGTTCTCAAACAAGGCGGCGAAACGCGGCGCCCTCATTGAGCGTGGGACGCTCCGGACGACCCTTGTATTTGAAGGTCAGCGCCATGTTGTCCAGGCCGAGGAGCCAGAGGATGGTGGCGTGGAGATCGCGGACGTGCAGGCGGTCTTTCTCCGCGTGCAAGCCCAGATCGTCCGTCGACCCAACGGTCTGCCCGCCACGCACCCCGCCGCCCGCCATCCACATTGTGAAACCCGTCGGGTTGTGGTCGCGACCGTCGCCCTTCTCGGACATGGGCGTCCTGCCAAACTCGCCGCCCCAAATCACCAGAGTCTCGTCCAGGAGCCCTCGAGCCTTCAGGTCCTTCAAAAGGCCCGCCACCGGCTGATCCATCGATCGGCAGAGCTCCGAGTGGTTCTTCTCGATCTTTTCGTGCGCGTCCCAGCGATTGCCCGCCCCGTGATAGAGCTGAACAAAACGGACGCCGCGTTCCACCAGGCGCCGCGCCATCAGGCACATTCGGCCGAAAGCGCGCGTATCCTTGGAATCCACGCCATAGAGTCGCTGCGTCGCCGCGCTCTCCTGAGCCACGTCGACCGCCTCCGGCGCCTCAGCCTGCATGCGAAAAGCCAGTTCGTATCCCGCGATCCGCGCCTCCAGCTCCGACTGCTCCGGATGCTGAGCGGCGAACTGACGGTTCAGCTGGCCAAGAAAGTCGATCTTCGATCGCTGCTGGTCCTCCGTCACGCCCGGCGGGGTTCCGAGATGCGGCACCGGCTCGGAGTCGATCTGCATTCGCACGCCCTGATAAACCGCCGGCATGAAGCCCGCGCCCCAGTTGCGAGAGCCGTTCACCACCTGCGCCGGCGCGTCCTGCATCACCACAAACGCGGGCAAACTCTGATTCGGCGTGCCCAGCCCATAAGTCACCCAACTGCCCAGCGACGGGCGCCCCGCGAGCGTGGAACTGGTGTTCATCTGGCAGATGCCGGACGAGTGATTGATGCCGTCTCCCCAGCACGAGTGGATCACCGCGAGATCGTCCGAGCAGGTCGCCGTGTGCGGCAGCCAGTCGGAAACCCACAGGCCCGAGCTTCCATGCCGCTTCCACTGCCGCTTGGAGCCCAAGATCGGCGAATGAAACTCGCCCATCGATGTGATGACTTGCTTGAAGCTCGATGGAATGGGCTGTCCTGCCAATCGATTGAGCAGCGGCTTGGGATCGAACAGGTCGAGATGGCTGGGACCTCCCTCCATGAAAAGGAAGATGACGTTCTTCGCCCGCGGACGCAGCTGCGGCGGCTGGGGCGTCGACGGCGACACCCACCGCGGCGACTCCGATTCTCGGGCTCCCTCCCCCCGCGCGTCGGCCGCGAGCAACGCCTGCAAGGCCACCGCGCCCAACCCCTGCCCGGCGCGGAACAGGAACTGTCGGCGATTCGTCGCGCTTCGCGTCTCGGAGAAATGGCGGGGCAGGCTCATTCAATGTAGAGAAACTCGCTGGAGTTCATCAGCGCATGACAGAAATCCGCAAGCGCCAGCGCTTCCGGAGACATTCGGCGCGCCTGATGCGTCGCCGCAGGCTGGATGTCGTTGCCGCGACGCGAGGCGTCTTTGTAATATCCAGGATTCGATTCGAACTGCCAAAGCCCCACCGTCGATTCCCGAACCGCCTCCCCGCCCGCCAGCATCAATTGGTCGGCCGACAAGGCTTCCAGGGACAGCCGGACGTCATCGATCATGCCGTCCCAGGAAGCGCCGCCGCCCACCCTGCCCCCCAATGTCATTTGGTGGAACGCTTCCGTGATCCGCGGCGCCGAGGCCGAAATCCTCGCTGACGCCAGCGGCTCGTCGTCATTCGAGATATCCTTCAGGTGGAAGGTGACATCCGCGGCCGAATCGCCGTTGCGATGAACCGCCACCGCCACATAATGAGGCTTGTCGATCCGCAGCGGAAGGTCGGAGAAGACTTGAACAGGTTGCGCCTGCGGCCCGGTCCCCGCAAACTCCAGGAAGAGGCTCTGAGGCTTGTGATGAGACTTCTTGCCGGTCACGCCCACCACCCAGGAGGGCCGTTGCGGACGCTCTGGCCACCGCGCCGCCAGGGTGCGCGTCGAGGCGTCGTCGGGAACCGTGTGCAGATAGACGAACGCCTCGAGAGTAAAGTCGCCGTCGCCTCGCGGAATGTTCCTCATCGGAATCGAAAGCGCCTGTTCGGCGGAGCTCGGGGAAATCACCACGGCCTTTCCGTCCCGGAATGGAAACCGATCCGTCTGCAATCCTGAGCTCGCGGAGAAAGCGAGCTCCGCGTCCACGCGACGCGCCTGTCCCCGCCAGAACGCGTCCGCGGCCTTCAGCTCTTCCGTTCTCGCTTCGCGGCCGTAAACCCACCGATACGCGTCCAACATCTGGCCTTGGATGTCTCCCGGATGATCCGACCCGATCCGACGCGCCATCGCCTGCGCTCTCTGGATCATGAAAGGACTGTTGATCATCAGCAGGGATTGCATGGGCGTCGTTGTCACATCCCGCTGCGACGCGCTCGAAAAGGCCTGCGGAGCGTCGAAGGCGTCCAACAAAGGATCGCGGCTGTTTCGCAGGACCTTTGTGAAAACGCTCCTCTGAAATTTGGAGGCGTCAGCAGGGGCGCCCCCGGCCGCCCGGCTCAGCTCTCCGCTCGCCATGAGCACAGCGTCCCGCACTTGCTCCGCGTCCAGCCGTCGGGCCGTCCCGCGCCAGAGAAGCCGGTTTTCCGGATCCAGCTGTTGGGCCTTTTTCCACGCCGATGCCAACCCAGGCGACGGCGCGGTCGATGACAGCCGATAGGTGGCGGAAGTGAGAATCAGCCGATGCAGCTTCTTCAAGCTCCACCCATCGGTCACAAACCGCTGAGCCAGCCAGTCAAGAAGCTCTGGATGCGTCGGCTTCTCGCCCAGCCTGCCAAAATCGCTGCTCGTCCGAACCAAGCCGCGTCCGAAATGATACTGCCAAACGCGATTCACGATTACGCGGCTGCTGAGCGGGTTCGCGGGCTCGGTGATCCACCGCGCCAGGGTCGCGCGGCGTCCCGTCGACCCGGGGGCCGAAGGCAATCTCTCAATTCGCGCGTCGCCCGGATCCAGAATGGTGGGGAACCCGGGTTCAATGGGCGCGGGGCCTTTCTTAGGAATCGCGAGCGCGGGAGCGACCGGTCCCACCTCGGTCACCGTCATGGCCTGCGGGAGAGGCGCCGGCATGAGTGCGCTGAAAGCCGCGAGCTGCTTCTGAACGGCGGCAAGCTTCTCCTTGTCCTGCGGCTTGATGCGAGGCGCCAAACGCTCGTAGGCGTGCGTCACCTGCCGATAGGCCAGCTCGGCAACCTGATGCTCATAGGGCGTCCGCTCAGACTGCGGCTTCCGCATCAGCGCCTGGATCTCCGCGGGAAACTTGCTCCGCAGATCATCGGACGCTTGCTGCCGATACGGCTCCTCGATCCGGCGGATCTGGTCCTGGAGCTCACGCGTCCTCTCGAGATACGCGTCCAGCTTCCGCTGATGCTCCGCCCGCTGAGCCGGCGTCGCCGCGGGCGTGTCGTTGTAGGGAAGCATGCCGGCGAAGAAGGCCTGGAGGCGGAAATAATCCTTCTGGAGCAAGGGATCAAACTTGTGATCGTGGCATCGGGCGCATTGGAGCCCCAACCCGAGCATCACCTCGGCGGTGGTGTCGGTGATGTCGTTCAGGAGCGTGCTCCACTGAGCGACAGCGTCGCGATTGTTATACTCGTAAATGCCGTGTCGGAGATACCCCGTGGCGATCAAGGCGTCGGGATCCTCGGGCCACAGCTCGTCGCCCGCCAGCTGCTCCTGCACGAAACGCGAGTACGGCTTGTCGGCGTTGAGCGAGCGGATCACATAGTCGCGATACCGCCAGGCGTTCGGACGAAAATCGTCCACACGGTAGCCATCGGAGTCCGCGTAACGCACCAAGTCGAGCCAGTGACGCGCCCAGCGCTCGCCGTATCGGCGGTCCTCCAGGAGGCGATCCACCCAACGCTCGTAGGCGTCGGACGCTTCATCCGCCATGAACGCGGCGAGATCCGAAGGCAGCGGGGGCAACCCCCATAGATCAAACGACAGGCGTCGGAACAAGGCTTCCTTAGAGGCCTCCGATTGAGGCTCGATTCCCGCGGACGCCAGCCGATCTCCGACAAACCGATCCACCTCGTTCCTTCCCCAGCCTCGCAGTCGTTCGGATGGAACGAGCGTCGCCTTCAGCGGTTGGAAAGCCCACCATTCGCGATCGCTATCCGAAATACTGGAAACCTTTGAAATCTTGGGAAGCGATGAGCTCGGGAAGAGAGCGCCATCGCGGATCCATTGGGCAAGCACGGTCGCACGGTCGGAGGGAACGCTCAGATTCTCGTGGGCGCGCCTCAACCCCGGGATCCCCTGAGCGATCACCAAAAGCGCGCGACTCTCTTCGGGATGACCTGCGACCCATGCGGGCTTTCCTGAATCGCCCCCCGACCCGGCGGAAGCGCGAGAGTCCAAAGCCAGCCCTCCCTGAATGCTTCGGGCGTCATGGCTATGGCAGCCGAAGCAATGCTGGCGCAAGACCGACAACCCCGACGCGCCTGTCGCCTCATCGGCCCGAGAGGCGAGGGCGAAAACGCAAACAACGACCGCGAAATAAAGACCGCAAAGCCAGCGCGCGATGGATGCGGAGCAGGAGCTGGAAAGCGACGGATGTCCCCCTCGGGGATGAGGGAGGGTCGGCCGGCATGAGCGGGAAGAGCGCATGAACTCAGCGAGATCTAAGGCACCCTAAACAGTTCCACCCCCCACATCAACCCCCGAACTGGACCAGCCCTTCTGGGATTCCACAGAAGCAACCGGAGGCAACGAAGGAGACGGCCCTTCGGCCAGATCTCTGGACTCAATTCTTGAGTTTCCGGGCGAGGAGTTTGCGCTGTCGCGTCAAAATTCCCCATCCTTCCGACTCGAGCCATCCGGCTACCGCAAAGCCGCGCCGCGGAGCGCCCGGCCGTTGGTGTCGAGGATTTGGAAATGATGGATTCCGTGGGGGAGATCGTCGGTCCATGTCCACACCAGCTTCTTGGCCGGCGTCACCTCAATCAGCTTGGTTTTCCGCGCGCCGATCCCGTAGCTGGTGATCACGGTGTTGCCGTTCGGCAAACGCTGTCCGCCACAGGCATCCTTGATGAGGGGCTCCGAAAGATCCTCGTTTGAAAGCCTCCACACGGTGTTGCCCGACTTATCCACCTCGATGGACTCGTTGCCATAGGTGCAGTTGATCAGCGTGTTCCCTCCCGGCAGGCGAATCGCCGTAAACGGCCAGTGCGGCGTCTTCGCTTCCCACACGATCTGGCCCTTCACGTCATACTCGCGCACCACTTTGTCCAGCAGCTGCGGAACCAGGTAGTTCCCGTTGGGCAGCTTCCGCGTCATGCGGCTCTGCATGTGGAAGTTTGTCTTCTGGCAGGAAATCGGGACCGAGACCAACACCTTGCCGCCGCGTTCGACTTCCATGATGCGAGGCTCCGGACCCGCCTCGGTCAGAAGGTATCGGTTCCTCGGAAGACGCTGCGATGTGTTCACTTCCTCCTGGCGTCCTCGATACTCGAAAACAATCTTGCCGTCCCGCGTGAGCTCGATGACTCCGCCCCCCGGATAGCTCGCGCTCTTTGTCAGCGTCAGAAGAATATGGCCATCGTCGAGCACCCATCCGTCCCGCGTGGACGCCGGATGGCTCCACGTCACCTTGCCGTCGCTGGAAACAATCCGCGTGTCCGAGCCTGTCGCGAGAAAGCTGTGCGTGATCGACTCGGCGCCGGACGCCCGAAACACGACAAGGCATGCCACAATGAATAGCGAACGCAGAAGGGAAGAATCGCGCGTGATCATGCGCCCGACCCTGTCGCAGCCGCCGGGGCTGATCAAGCCTTTCGCGAAAACCGAACTTTCATTCGACGCGCGCCCAGGCCGCGGCACAGGAGACGCGTCCGGGGCGTGTCGCCGCGGGCCTCTATCTATTGCAGCCGCGGTGTTTGCAGGCGGTAGAAGGCGGCAGGGCCGGCGAAGGACCCGTTCGTGACGAAGATGAGACCGTTGGTCGTTCTGGACGCGAAGCTCCATCGCTGCGTCCAATCGCCGCCGCCCGCCGCGTCGCGGCTCACGAGCGCGTAGGTGTGATTCGAAACCGCCATGAAGGAGAACACGGCCGCGGCGCCTGCGCCCGTTTCCACAATGGCTGTCTGCTCAAACTTGAGGAAGCTCTTCGGGTCGCGCGGGTCCGTGCCCGCGAGGTATTCGTCGCGGTTGCTCACGCCATCGCCGTCCTTGTCGACCAGCGCGTCGGAGGCCTGCGCGCTGTCGAACCCATTGGCCGACTCCCAGACGTCCGCCATGCCGTCCTTGTCCAGGTCGGCAAGAACGCTGACGACCGCGACGCGGCTTGTCGCGGATCCCGCGCCGTTCCCCACCACGACCGTGTAGTTGCCGGCCTGCGCGGCCAGGACATTGGAGATCTGAAGCAGAGCGCCCGTTTGCGCCGACACCGACGCGGCCCCGCGTCTCCACTTAAAGGTCATCGGAGGAGTGCCGTCAGCGACGACCAACAGCCTGAGAGTCTGTCCCGTCAACACCGCGGCGTCGTCCGGATGCTGGCTGATCAACGGCGGAACCACGACCGTAAGGAACGCGGCGTCGCTGATGAAGCTGCCGACATCGTCTGTGACCACCACGTCGTAGAATCCCGAGTCCGCGAGCTTCGCTCCCTTCACGGCGAAGGCGCCGCCCGTGGCGCCCGGGATGGGCGCCCCGTTCAGCCGCCACTGAAAGCGAAGCGTCCCCGCGCCGACGGCCGAGACGCTCAAGGTGTTCGTCCCGCCCAAAACCACCGACCTGCCGAGAAACGGCTGCGTGAGAAAGGGCGGGAGATCCAAGTCCAGCGCGGCGGGATCGCTGATCCGTGATCCAAACTCGTTGAAGACCGCCACCTGGTACACGCCGAACTGCGCGGGATCGACGCGAGCCAGGGTCAGCGACGACGCGGTTGCATTGTCGAGAGCGCGGCCATTTTTCAACCATTGATGATGGAGCGGGGCCGGGCCTGTCGCTACGACGTTGAACTGAACGGTCTGGAAGGCGACGGCGCGCACGCTGGGGGGCTGAGCCGCGATGACAGGAGCGTCGCCCGCGCGATAGAGCCTCCCCGGAGAGGGCGCCGCGGCGACCCAGGCGCCCGGATCCATCGCCGCGAGCGATAGCGACCTTCGATGCAACGACGCCCCGCCGCCGTCGGCGGCGGGCTGGTCGGCGGGATCGAAGCGCGTCTCCGAGACAACCACCCAGACTGGGTTCGTCCCGCTGGCTCGGGTCGGCTCGTGAAGCCGCACCGACTCGCCCGAGTTGTTCAAGCTGCCCGTCCAGGGTCCGACAAACGCGGCGACGCCTGTGTCGCCATAGCGCGCCTTGAAGCGTTGCAACGTCGCGGGGTCGGCCTGCGGATCGAACGCCACCGCGATGAGGAAACCGCCCGGCGCGACGACTCCGTTTGTCGGCAGCCGCAGACTCACGCCGCCGGTGATCTTCCACCCCGCGGCCGCGGTGGAAGGAAGCTCGAGCGATGCCGGAACATCCGTGGGGTTGTGCAGTTCGATGAACTCGAGATCGCGCTCCTCCTCTCCCGCTCCCGCGCGCGGATGGTAGGCAATCTCTGTAATCTCGAGGGCCGCCGGCGCCGAACCGGTATTCGGGGATCCGAGGGACGACGATTGTTCGACGCTCCAGTACTCCAGTCCCCCCTGGCCCACGTGTCTTCCCCACGTGCCGGGCGCTTCGATTGCGCCAAACCGCACCCCATGCGAATAACCGGTCAACTGGCCAGACGCGTCCGCGGAGAACAGCCAGGCTTCGTCGCCCTCAGCCGAGAGATGAAACGCGTTCGGCCCAACGCCGAAATCTTTTTCGCTGACGAGAAGGAATCCGCCCGCCGCGATGCGCGCGCCCGCGGGCAATCGATACTTCCTGGGCTTCGAGAAGTCATCGCTCAAATACCACCCGCCCACCAGCCCCTCGCTGGAGTCGGGATTGCTCAGTTCAACAAGATCAAACTCGGCCGCGGGCGAGGCGCTTCTCACTTCATTGATCACCACGCGCGGAATGGATGGGATCGGATCGTCGGAATCGCCCGGAGTTCCAAGCCATCGCCCCCCCACGCGCCATGAAGCTCGAAGTCCGAATTCGTCCCAGGGAGTTTGATCGTCGGCGAGCGAAAGGGCGAATCCGAGACCGTCGGTGATCGGCCACCAGGCGGCGCTGTAGGGAAAGTCGAGGATCGCCTCGTTGTGCTCGTCCTCGAGCCGCAGGCCGGATCTTGCGTTTTGAAGCGATCCCAGATACCCGCCCGCCAGGGGAGCGGCCAATCCATACCGCGCCTTGAACGCCGCGGGATTCTTCGCCACCACCACGCGCTGGCCCGGGGCGAGGCTCATGACGGCGCCGTCCTTGAAGTTGAAGAGGATCCCCTGGCTGAAATGCGCGCCGGAGAGATCGAGCGAAACATCAGGGGAGATGTTTTGGAGCTCGATGTATTCATACTGATCCGGCTTGAAGGCGTCGCCCGCGACGCCAGCCGGATGATACATGATCTCGGTCACGCGCAGGCACCGCTGGGCGGGACTGGGGTTCGCGGGAAGGTTCGTTCGCGCGATCTCGCGTCCGAAGTCGTTCAAAAGAGCGAGCGATCCGCCGCGCGACGAGAGCTGCCCCAGATAGTCGCCTTGCACGAACAGCCCCTGCTTGCCCCGCGGACCCGAAGCGCGCGCCCTGAAGGCCGAGGACTTCTGCGCCAGGTACACGGAGGAGTTGGTCGGAATGACCGTGCCCGGCTTGAAGGCGAAGCTCACGGCGCCGACCAGCCTCCATCCGCTCACGTCCACCGCGATGTCGGTGGGGTTCACAATCTGGATGTATTCCTCGTTCTGATTCCCAGAAGGCGAACTGGCGATCACCTCCACGAATCGGAGCGCCGGGGCGTAAGGCTGACTGCCCGGATTCGCCGCCCCGACGCCGGGAATGGAAGCGCTGATCAAATAAGGAAGGCGCGGCGTCAGGTACTCATCCTTGATGCGCGCGATCGCCTGGGCCAGCGTGTAGGTGTCGCCGGAAAAGAACGCCAAGCTTCCCCACTTCGCCTTGTCGCGCAGGACATCGGGCCCGAGCTGAACCGCCAGTTCATCCATGCGGTTTTGGAAATAGGGCTTCGCAAGAAAGCGGTCCACCAGGGTGCGGATTCGGCGCAGAAGCATCTGACGCCCCCTGGGAACATTCACCACGGCCTCCAGGATGCGATTGTACTTTCCGTCCGAAAGGAGGTAAGGCCGCGCGCCCAGGAACGGATGGCTGGTGTAGTTTTCGTTGTAGACGATGGTGTCGGTGTTGAGCGCGTTCGGGCCGAAGCTCAGGTCCATGTCCCAGGGAAGCATGCGCCATTCACCGTTCCCTTCGGTGTCGCGATAGATGAAGTAGTTCTTGTCGCTGGCGTCGATATTCTGCGTCACCGCGACGGTGGCCATGTAGTTGACCTGAGCGGGCAGGTCGATGGAGTCGAAGACATAATTCTCCAGCGCGGCTCCGGAAAGAGCCACGCCCGCCAGCAAAGCCCGCAGGTCGGCGGTGCTCTCGTCCTTGCGCGTCTTCTTTTCGTAAGAGCCCTCGCTCTCCGCGTTGGAGCCCGGACCTCCCTTGTACAACGCGCCGCGCGCGTCCAGTCCATAGCGCCGCAGATAGTCGCGATCCGGCTGTTCCGTGAACAGCGTCACGCTGTAGAACTTCGCGTTCTGCTCGAGACGCACAGGGAACACCTCCGGGGAGGGCATGCCCGCGTCGTGCTGATGCTCCGAGACCAACTGGGCCCGCACGTAGGACTTGTCGGTGTACGTCGTGTTCCAATCGAACTCGGTCACGCGGGCGAGACCCGGGTGGATCTGGAACTGGTGATCCACGGGCATCTCGATCTTGTGGCTCGTCTTCGGCCAATTGCGCGAGGTTCCGCCGCGGATCCGGACGTACGCATTGTCGTAGAACTCTCCATTGGAGAAGAGGGAGCACTGCGTGCCTGGGTCAAGGTCGGCGGATCCCGCCGACTTGACGAACCAGCGCATCACAGGCAGCGCGCTGGTGATCGCAAGGTCCTGCACCACTGTGCCGAAGTATTCCTCGGTATGGTCGCGATCCTTGAACAAGGGCAGTCGATTGGTCCGCGACGCCGTGTCGACGGCCGAGAACGCGTAGCGAATCATCTGTCCCGGGCCCGAGGCCGCGGCGGGAATGATCGCGCCGTAGACACCGTCGCCCGGAGCGCCATCACCGTGCTTTCCATCATCGAGCATCGCGACGACCACATCGTTGGAATACATCACGCGATAGCGCATCAGCACGCTCTGGACCGCCGCGAAGGTCGGGGACACCCGGGCCGTGACAACGAGATCGTCGGCGTCCTGGGGGATGGAAGGAGCGTGGGTGGCGTCGCTGATAATCGGTCCGAGCGATGTGGAGCCATATCGATTCTCCTCGCCGGGAGTCGCTTTCAGGAAATAGGCGGGCTGGTTCGTGCTGTCGGCCGTGAAGGTCGCCGCCAGTTCCAGCTCGCACAATAGATCGTTGTCCCCGGGGTCGCGATTCAACAACTGAACCGCAAGGATGTTCGTCCCGGCAATGACTGAATCCGTGTAGCCGGTGAGGTCGAACACCTCCTGCGATCGCGAGTCATCCTCGTCCCGCGCCTCCAGAGCGGTGGAGTCCCAGGCCAGAGGATCGGGCGCGTTGCGCTCCACGATCGAGGCGCCGTTGAGCCACATGGCCACTCCGTCGTCGTATCGAGCGAGGAGCCTCCAGCTCGCGAGCGTCGATGGAGCCGCCACCGTGAAAGGAAACCGCAGGTACACGCGGGAGGACTTCGCGAGAGCGCCGCCTTGGATATCGGAGCGGAGATAGTCGCGATAGCCGGCGCCGGCCCAATGGATCGCCTGGACCTCGGAATCCGCGAGCGCGCGATTCCAGATCGCGATCTCGTCCAGCCGTCCGTTCCACTGCCCCGGCGCCAGGGAATCCGTGGCCGTCGCGGCGTCGTTCAGTTTCGCGCCGATTCCCAGCGCCGAGACGCCATTGGCCAAAAAATCGCCCGAATACGCCCCGCTGCCGACCAGCTGCCCGTTCCGGAAGAGCTTCAGGATCGCGCCGTCCGCGGTGAACGCCACATGCTGCCATGCGCCGGTGGGAATCGGAGCGCCTTCCCGGACATTGAACGCGCCCGCGCTGGTGTTGATGAAGACATCGAGGTCGCCCGCCGTTTCATGCAAGCCAAAGTGGAACTGCCCCCCCGTGCTCGACCAGTTCTTGGCGATGGTGCCCCAGGTGTTCCGCCCGTCAGCCAGAACCCATGCGGACGCCGAAAGCGCGTGCGCGGCCTTCGGGTAGTTCGGCACCCGCCCCGCCGCGCGATAGCTCGCGCCGCGAAATCGCGCCGCGCCGTCGACAATGCCGTTTGTCCACGGGTTCACCGAGGCCGGGTATCCGATCATCTGCCCCTGGTTCGCGTTGGGCGACGCGTCCGAAAAGTTTGTGCCCTTCGTTTCGTCCATCTTCCAATAACCGGCCAGCTGGGCCAGAAGCCCGGGCTGCGGGACCTTGTCGAGCGCCGAAAGATAATAGCCGACGCCGCCCGTCGCCGTGCGCCAGGACGCGTCGTCGTAGCCCCGCTCGATCCACGTCAATCCCTGGCTGGGGTCCGCGGGGATGAAGTACTTGCCGACCGCGTTGGTCGAGAGCAACAGCGCCGGACGCAGCCCCGTGTCGAGCCCGTACGACACATCGTCCGCCTGGGGAGGATAGGCCGGGGAGTAATGATGCTCGACGGTCTTGCCGTCGGGGCGCACGAGCGCGAGGTAGGACCCGCCGCTCCCGAGCTTGAAGTTTGTGTGCAACGGCGCCCCGGCGGACCGGCGGTCCTTGTTGGAGGCGAAGACGAGGAGATAGCCGTTCGCCGCGATGTTCGTGGAAGGAAAACGCCACTTGCCGAGCTTGGTTGCGTCGTCCGAGACAAACCAATCGCCGAGCTCCACGGAGGCGCTCGTGACATTGTGAAGCTCGATCCAGTCTGAATAGTCCCCATCCTCATCCTGGAGGGTGCGGGTGTTGGACGCCATGAATTCAGAGAGGACAACATCAGCGCCTCGCGCGCCGCCGCAAACCAGGAACAAGAGGAGGCTGAGTGGCCCAACGAGGGAGGAGAGGAATGAAGGATACATCACGGCATTGGAGGGTGAAAGGCGCGCGGCCTCGTCGGGTTGTTGAGGGACATCGGCACGGCGGAAGTCTAGCAGACCTGTCAATGCGAGCGCGCGGCCGAGCCGCTTGAAAACCCTTTTCTCTCCCGCAACGACCGGTCATGGTTCACCGATCATTTCATGAATCGGCCTGTTCTCTTAGCCATTGCCCTCGCGGGCCTTTCTTTCTGCGTCGGATGCCAGCAGTCGGCGCCGCCGGCCCGACCCGCGGTCGAGACGGGAGCGCTCGTCACGGTGGCGCCGGTCGTCGAAACGCCCATGGACCGCCAGCTGCCCGTTCTGGGCACGCTCTTCGCGAAGGACGAGGCGACGCTCAGCGCCGAGGTGGAGGGGAAAATCGAGAAGACTTTCGTCGAGTTTGGGGATCGGGTGAAAGCGGGGCAGATCCTTGCGCAGATCGACACCTCCACCTACGACACCCAGACGCGCCAGGCCGAGGCGACGGTCGCGCGCGCCCAGGCGACCAGCGCCAACGCCCACACGAGCCTGAAGCGAATTCAGGCGCTGACAAAGGACCAGGTCGCCGCGGCCAGCGAGTTGGACCAGGCCCTCGCGGTGCACGAGCAGGGCCAGGCCGAGCTGAAGTCCGCGCAAGCGGGCGCGGCGCTGGCAAAGCTCAACCTGGAAAAATCCCATGTCAAAGCCCCGTTCGACGCCGCGGTCGCGGAGCGCATCGTCAGCGCGGGGGACTACGTGAAGATCGGCAGTCCGCTGTTCCGCGTCGTCAATGACAATGTCCTCAAGTTCATCGTTCAGGCCTCCGAGCGCTACGCGTCGATGATCAAGAAGGAGCAGTTGATCACCTTCTCGGTCGACGCCTGGCCGGGGGAGAGGTTCAGCGGAAAGGTCTTCTTGATCAGCCCCGCGATCAACACCTCGACGCGGAGCTTCTCGCTGGGCGCGCTCGTGGACAACTCGGCCGGCCGGCTCAAGGCCAACAGCTTCGCGCGCGGCGAGCTGATCGTGGAAACCGATGTCCCGGTGCTCATGGCGCCCTTGGACGCGATCCTCCAAGCCTCGGGAAACACGCGCGTGTTCGTGGTCGAAAGCGGCGTGGCACGAGCCCGGGTCGTTGAGCCCGGCCGCGTGCGCAAGGGATTGCAGGAGATTCTGAGCGGCTTGAAGAAGGGAGAGCTCGTCGTCGTCACCGGACACTCGCGGTTGATCGATGGCACGCCGGTAAGAATCCGAAATGACGCGCCGTCCAGCGAGGGGAAGCGCCCGTGAAAACCCGCGACCTGCCTCTCCGGACAACATGAGCGATTCCACGCCTCCTTCCCCAACCCGCTCGAGCCTGAGCTTCGCCGAGCTGTGCATCCGGCGCCCGGTGTTCGCCACGATGCTCAACCTTCTGCTCGTGGTGCTGGGACTCTTCGCGCTCCCCCAGCTGGGCGTCGATCAGTTTCCCAACGTCGAGCTGCCCATCGTCACCGTCACCACCACGCTCCCCGGAGCGTCGCCGGAGGAGGTGGAAACGAGCGTCACAAAGCCGCTCGAGGAAATCATCAACACGATCCAGGGGGTGGACGAGCTCTCGAGCTCCTCGCGCGAGGGGGTGTCGAGCATCATGGTTCGGTTCTTCCTCGAGCGAAACCGCGACATCGCCGCGCAGGACGTTCGCGACAAGGTGAACACGGTGCTTTCCCGCCTGCCCCCCGGGACGCAGGCGCCGATCATCGACAAGTTCGACATCGACGCGAGCCCCGTGCTCTCGATCAGCGTCAGCGCGCCCCGGGACCTCAGGGAGATCACTTATGTCGCCGACAAGGTCCTCAAGCAGAGCCTGGAGACAGTCACCGACGTCGGCGCCGTGTCCATCAGCGGCGGCCGCACCCGGGCGATCCGCGTGGATGTCGACATCGACCGCCTCCTCGAATTCGGGCTGACCATCGCCGATGTCCAAGGGGCCCTCGAGAGCCAGAATGTGGAGATCCCGGGCGGCCGCCTCGACCAGGGGTCGCGCGAGGTGGTCGTCCGCACCCTGGGGCGGATGCAGGCGGTGCAGGAGTTCAACGAGATCATCGTGGCGAACGTCGCGGGCCATCCGATCCGCCTCCGCGAGCTCGCCAAGGTGACCGACGGCATCGAGGAGCCTCGATCGCTCGCGCGGACAGACGGCCAGAACTCGGTGACGCTTCTCGTGCGAAAACAATCCGGCAGCAACACCGTGAAGGTGATCGAGAGCGTGAAGGAGAAGCTGGAGACCCTGCGGGCCGCGATTCCCGCGGACTTTTCAACCCGGATCATTCGCGACCAGTCGCGATTCATCCTGCGGTCGCTGGAGGAGATCAATTTCCACCTGATCTTCGGCGCCGTGCTGGTGACCATCACGGTGTTCATATTCCTTCATGACGGCAGGGGAACGGTGATCGCGTGCATCGCGATTCCCGCGTCGTTGATCTCGACCTTCGGCCTGCTCAAGGCCATGAACTACACGCTCAACAACTCGACGATGCTCGGGCTGGTGTTCGCGGTCGGCGTTGTCATCGACGACGCCATCGTGGTTCTGGAGAACATCCATAGAACCCTGGAGGAGAAGGAGCGCTCGCCGATTGAAGCCGCGATCCAGGGCGTGAAGGAGATCGCGCTGGCGGTCGTGGCGACGACACTGTCGCTCGTCGTCATTTTCCTGCCGCTGGCGTTCATGAAGGGAAGAACGGGGCTTTTCTTCGCGAGCTACGGATGGACCGTGGCGTTCTCGATCATGATTTCCATGTTCGTGAGCTTCACCCTCACGCCGATGCTGAGCTCGCGGTTTCTCCGCCGAACGAAGGATCCGGCGCTGCGCGAAAAGAAGGCCCACGGAGGACGCCTGCTGCGCTGGCTCGGCGATCAGTATATCCAGGTTCTTGGGTGGAGCCTGCGTCACCGATGGATTGTGGTGCTCGCCGCGCTGGCGAGCATGAGCTCCGCCTACTGGCTGGGAGCGGCCAGCAAGTTCGCCTTCCTTCCGACCGACGACTCCAGCGAGTTCGAGATTTCCATCCAGGCGCCGGAGGGATCCACGCTGTCGCGCGTGGAGTCCCTTTGCGCTGAGATCGAGCTTGAGGCGCGAAAGCAGCGGATCGATGGAGACGCCATCGTCCTGAACACTCTCACCACGATCGGAACCTCGGGCGGCCGCGTCGGAAAAGGCGAGGGCGACGTCACGCAGGCCACGATTTTCTGCCGGCTGCCCGAGCTCGGCGGACGCTGGGAGCAGTGGCGCGGTCGCTCTCGCAGGTGGTCGCAGCAGGACGCCATGCTGCGAACGCGCAAGCTTTTGATGGCTTATCCCGACCTGCGCACCAGCGTTCAACCCGTGTCCAACATCGGATTCGGGGGCGGAAGAAACGCCGAGCTCTCGCTGAACCTGACAGGGCCGGACCTCAACCGTCTTTCCGACTACGCGGACAAGATCATTGACGAACTGCGCAGACACACCGGCATGGCGGACGTCGACAGCTCGCTCGCCCAGCGCAAGCCGGAACTGCAGGTCCAGCTGGACCGCGCCAAGGCGAGCCAGTTCGGCCTGCGCGCGGATGAGGTGGCCGACACACTGCGGACGCTGGTGGGCGGGCGGATTGTCGGCAGCTATCGGGAGAGCGACGACCAGTACGACGTCTGGCTGCGCGCCGAGGCCGGCGACCGGAGCACAGCGGAGGCGCTGGAGCAGATCACGCTGCGAACCGCGACCAGCGTTCGCCCCGGCTTCACCACCAATCTCAACGCCCGCGCCGAGCTCGTGCAGCTCGCGAACTTTGTCCGGCTGAAGGAAGCCCGGGGACCGAACGTGATCGAGCGCTTCCAGCGCCAGCGTCGGGTGACCATCAACGCGAACCTGGTGGACCTGCCTCTCAGCGACGCCGTCAACATAGTCCTCGACATCAAGTCGCGGCTGGACCTGCCCGCCGAGTATCAGGTCACGCTGACCGGCCGCGCCAAGCAGCTCAAGGAAACCCTGGACAACTTCCTCATCGCGTTCGTGCTCGCCATGATCTTCATGTACATGGTGCTCGCCGCCCAGTTCGAGCACTTCGTCCAGCCCATCGCGATTCTCCTCGCCGTGCCGCTGTCCCTGCCCTTCGCGCTCGGCTGGATGCTCCTCATCCACGAGCCGTTCAATATCTACGCCATCTTCGGGCTGTTCATGCTCTTCGGCATGGTGAAGAAAAACGGGATTCTACAGGTGGATTACACGAACACGCTGCGAGCCCGGGGCGTTGAGCGAACCGCGGCCATCCTTGAGGCGAACCGCGTGCGCCTGCGCCCGATTCTCATGACCACGATGATGCTCGTGGTCTCGATGATTCCCATCGCGCTCGGCACAGGCCCGGGCTCCTCGGGTCGCGCCTCGATGGCGAAAGTCATCATCGGAGGCCAGGTACTCTGCCTGCTGCTCACGCTCCTTGTCACGCCGGTGAGCTACGCGCTGTTTGACGATCTGGGAGAGTGGCTCCAGCGTCGTCTGGGAACGCACAAGTCCGATGCTCCCGAGCAACCCTAGCGACGCGATTCCAGGCGGATCGCATTTCAAGGGCTGGGCGAAGCCCGGCCCCGTCCCGCCCGGCGCTTCGATCGGAATCACCGCCGCCGAAGTCGAATCGCTCGACGCCTTGAGCGGGCATTTCCGCATCCTACAGCTGCGTGACGGCCACCGTTTCTCCACCGATGATCTCCTCGTCGCCTGGTATGGAACGCAATGCTGTCCGAGCGCGTCGTCCGCCCTGGATCTGGGCGGCGGGATCGGAACCGTGGGGATGATCGCGGCTTGGCGACTGCAGGGGGCTCGCTTCGTCGCCGTTGAAGCGCAGCCGGAAAGCGTCGCGCTCGCGAGACGGTCCGCGCAATACAACGGGCTGGAGTCCCGTTACGAGGTGCGGGAAGGGGACTTTCGTCGGACCGGCGTCCTCGATCCGCTCGAACGATTCGATCTGGTGCTCGGCAGCCCGCCCTACGTCCCGCCCGGCTCCGGCGTTCTCTGGGATCATCCGCAGAAGATCGCGTGTCGATTCGAGATCCGAGGCGATGTGACCGACTACTGCGCCGCTGGATCCCGGCATCTCGCGTCAGGCGGATTCATGGCCCTCGTTTTCCCTTGGGCGCCGGACCAACGTCGTCGCGTCGAGGAAGGGGCGCGGGCCTCGGGACTCAGCGTGGTGCGCCAGAGACCCGTGGTTTTTCGCGAAGGCGAGCCGCCGCTCGTCGGGGTCTTCGGACTCATGCGCCGCGACGACCTGCCCGAGCCGTTCAAGGACGCGACCCACGAGGAGCCGCCGCTCACGATCCGCCTCATGGATGGAAGCGTTCATCCCGAGTATTCCGTGGTGAAGATGTCAATCGGGTTTCCTCCAGGCTGACCCGCCCTCCTGGTTCTCCCCTCTTGCTCGTCATCGTCATCGTCATCGTCATCCCAATCGCCCAGCCCCCGCGGCCCTCAAGCGAACCCTCCGCCGAGGCCATCCGCATCGAATGGCCGGCATACGTTCGCAGGAGGGCAAGAATGGGTGAGCCGCGGCGGGGCGGCGGGGTTTGGGATTACGCGTGGCGGCATCACTACAAGCAGGAGTGGGGAGCGGGAGACGCGCTCGAACCCTTGACACGCCGACGCCATCCCCTACTGGTTCATGATGCAACGAGAACGCTTTACACAAAAGTCGCGAGAGGCGCTGGAGCAGGCGCAGTCGCTCGCCAAAGAGCGATCCCACCAGGAACTCGACTCGGAGCACCTGCTTCTGGCGCTCGTCGACCAGCAGGAGGGGCTCACTCCGGACTTGCTCCGAAAGGCGGGAGTTTCGTTGCCCGCGCTGAAAGCCGCGATCAGCGCGGACCTGGACCGACGTCCAAAGGTGGCCGGCGGCAACGTCGAGCACTTTGCCAGCCCCGCTTTGCGCAAGGCCCTCGACGCCGCGCACAAGGAAGCGACGCTGCTGAAGGACGAATACGTCAGCACCGAGCATCTGCTCCTCGGGATCGTGGCGGAGGCGTCGCCGGCGCTGAAGAAAACCTTCCAAGCCCTCTCGATTCAAAGAGACTCGCTCCTGAAAGCCCTCTCCGATATCCGGGGACAGCAGCGCGTCACGGACGAAAACCCCGAGGAGAAATACCAAACTCTGGAGAAATACGGGCGGGACCTCACGGCGTTGGCTCGGGCGAACAAGATTGATCCCGTCATCGGCCGCGACGAGGAAATCCGGCGGGTGATGCAGGTCCTCACGCGCCGCACCAAGAACAACCCGGTGTTGATCGGCGAGCCGGGCGTTGGAAAAACCGCGATCGCCGAGGGTCTCGCGCGCCGGATCATCAGCGGCGACGTCCCGGAGTCGCTCAAGAACAAGCGTCTCGTCGCGATGGACCTGGGAGCGATGCTGGCGGGCGCAAAGTATCGCGGAGAATTTGAGGAGCGGCTCAAGGCCTTCCTCAAGGAGATCACGACCAGCGAAGGAAGGATCATCCTCTTCATCGACGAGCTTCATACGATCGTGGGCGCGGGCAAGACGGAGGGATCGCCGGACGCCGCCAACCTTCTGAAACCGCAGCTCGCCCGAGGCGAGCTCAGGTGCATTGGCGCCACGACACTGGACGAGTACCGCAAGCACATCGAAAAAGATCCGGCCCTGGAACGTCGTTTCCAGCCGGTGACGGTGGCCGAGCCGTCGGTGGAGAGCACAATCGCGATTCTCCGCGGACTGAAGGAGCGTTACGAAGTGCATCATGGCATCCGCATCCAGGACGCGGCGATCGTCGCCGCCGCGACGCTGTCGCATCGTTACATCACCGACCGGTTTCTTCCCGACAAGGCCATCGACCTGATGGACGAGGCCGCGTCCCGCCTGCGGATCGAGCTCGATTCCAAGCCCACCGAGCTCGACCAGCTCGACCGTCAGATCATGCAGCGCGAGATTGAGCAAACCGCGCTCAAGAAGGAGAAGGACGCCGCCTCCAAGGAGCGCCTCGGAAGTCTCCAAGAGGAGCTTGCGAACCTCCGCGAGCGCGCCACGAAACTCAAATCGCAGTGGGAATCCGAAAAGGCGGCCATCGCGGCGGTGCAGCTGATCGGCGGACAAATTGAGCAGGCCAAGCAGGCCCTTGAAAGCGCCGAACGAGCGCAGGATCTCAACCAGGCCGGACAGATTCGTTACGGCAGGCTCCCGGAGCTCCAGAGGAAGCTCGCGGACACGGAGGAGGCGCTGAAGAAGTCCGACGCCAAATTCCAGCTCCTCCGACAAGAGGTCACGGATGAGGACATCGCGCGGGTGGTGGCGACCTGGACCCGCATTCCCGTTTCCAAGCTTCTCGAAGGCGAGCGGCAGAAGCTGGTCCATATGGAGGAGCGCCTGCAGCATCGCGTGATCGGACAAGCCGAAGCGATCCGCTCCGTATCGAACGCCGTTCGCCGCGCGCGCAGCGGGCTTCAGGACCCGGACCGCCCCATTGGCTCCTTCCTGTTCCTCGGGCCCACGGGCGTTGGAAAAACCGAGCTCGCGCGGGCGCTCGCGGAATTCCTGTTTGACGACGAAGCCGCCATGGCGCGAATCGACATGAGCGAATACATGGAGAAGCACTCCGTGGCCCGTCTGATCGGCGCTCCGCCGGGCTATGTGGGCTACGAGGAAGGCGGCCAACTCAGCGAGACCGTCCGACGCCGCCCTTATAGCGTGATCCTTCTCGATGAGGTGGAGAAGGCGCATCCGGACGTGTTCAACGTGCTGCTCCAAGTGTTGGACGACGGACGGCTGACCGATGGACAAGGCCGGACCGTGGATTTCAAGAACACGGTGGTCATCATGACGAGCAACATAGGCTCGATGATCATCCAGGGCTATTACAACGAGCGAGAGCCCAGCGCGTCCCAGGTGAAGGAGATGGAAGATCGCGTGCAGGGAGAGCTGAAGGGGCACTTCCGGCCCGAGTTCTTGAACCGGATCGACGACATTATTCTTTTTCACAGCCTCGACGCGAAACAGATTCTCGCCATTGTGGACATCCAGCTCGCGCGCTTGGCCAAGAGGCTGGCCGCCCAGCAGATCAGTGTGGACATCGACGACGTCGGCAAGCGTTTCCTGGCCAAGAAGGGCTATGATCCGCAGTTTGGAGCGCGACCCCTCAAGCGCGCGATGCAGGAACATCTGCTGGATCCCTTGTCACTGAAGCTGCTCGACGGCCAGTTTGCCCCTGGCGCGCAAATCCACGTCACCGCGGCGGACGATGAGCTGATCTTCCAGGAAAAGCGGAAGGGCGGAAAAGAGCGGTCGAAGTGAGTCGAAGGCCAAGCCTCTCGTCCGCGCGCCGGCGCCTCTTCCAACGCGAGGAATCGAACGATCCGCGGCAGGGCTCCGCCAACTCCCTCGCATCGCGGCGCCAGACGGGCTCTTGGGTTTCAAGCCGCCCCTTTACTCGGCTCGCGAGGCTTCCCAGGATTCGACGGTCACCACGCCCTGGGACTTGATCGTTTCCTTGCCCCGAATGTTGTCGCCCACCAACTGTCCCTCAAACTTGGACGTGAATTCCACCGCCCCGATCTTCCCTTCGAGCTCGAAGGTGATCCGACCGTCCTTGAACCGTCCGTGCAAAATATCCAATCCGCCGCGCTTCCGGTTCGAAACCTTTCCCGTGACCTTGTCTCCCTCGAGCTTCGCCTTCATCGTCACATCGAGGTCCTTCTCTCCCAGCGTCCGCTCCCAGGTCCAGGTTCCCTCCGGCGTGTCGGGCAGCCTCTTGGCTTCCCAATCGTAGGTCCGGGTCTCGCCATCCCAGTTGGACTCGATCTTCCCGACGATCTTGTCGTCCTGAAAAACGCCGGAGTAGCGGGTGACCACGCGTCGGTCGTTGGCCTGGCGTAGCACCTGAAAGCTCAACTGACGGCCGTCAAAGCGACCGGACGCGATGGGCGTTTCGGAAGCGTGCCGGAATCGCGAGCTGCCCGTCAGCGTCTTCCCGTCGTAGCGAAGCTTCAAAGTCGGATGCGACTCCGCGCCGTCCGGCATCGTAAAGCTCCATCGCCACCGACCGTTGATGCGCGACTCCTCCGGCAACGCCGCGGCGTCTTCTCCCAGAAGGCGCGCGTCGAGAAAAGCCAAGATCAGCAGAAGGCAGCATCGGATCGAAGCGCGGGGAAGTGGAGAGGCGATCATGGCCGTGGAGGGGCGGAGGTCTGCGCCGGGACGGAGAATCGCAGCGAGATCTTCTCTTTGTTTTCTATGTTCCGTCCGCTGAACGAGACATCAATCGCGGTTCCGCGATCAACGATGTCGAGCAGCCCGAAGCAGCCTTCATCCTTCTTCACCTTGTAAACGCCCTGGCTGTACGGCCCGCCCTTGATGGAAGAGGTTTGGTCGAGCGGCGCGGCGCACATCACGGGGATCGGCGCTCCGCCGCCGGTGGCGAAGTCCCCGTTGCTGCCGTCGTCCGCGGCGAGCATGTGCGAGTCGCCATGCAGAATGCACAGCCCCTGAATGCGATGCTCCTTCACGAAATCCGCGATCTCCCGCCGCTCGGCGCTGAAGACCGCCCAGTGGTCCTCCTCGACGCTCGGCTTGGGCTTGTTGGTCTTGCTCGCGGTGTCGGTGGCGTTGGTGTGATGGAACCATCCGTGCTGGTCCGCCTTGATGAACGAGTAGTAGTTGGCCCCCGGAGCGCCCAGCCAGGGAACGGAGCTCATCCAGCAGATGAGCGGATACTTGCCGTTGGCCGCCAAAAGCTGGTCCTTGAACCACGCCTTCTGCTTCGCGCCCATCATGCTCTTGCCCGCGTCGTCGGTCTTCTTGACGTCGTCGCGCTCGGATCGAAGATCGGTGAGGATGAACTTCACGCGCCCCACTTCAAAGGACTGGTAGATCGCCTGATCGCCGCCGCCCGCGGCGAGGGGATAGTGGGGCACGTATTCGGCGTAGGCCTTTCGCGCCGCCTCGTGCGACGCGGCTTTGCGATTGCTGTTGTTGCCGCCGTAATCGTGGTCGTCCCACATGTAGACGAAGGCGGTGTCGCGATAGAGAAGAGTTTGGGGCAGCGACGAGAGCACCTGGTCGTAGGCGTTGCGATACCGCTCCACGCTGTTGGTGTTGATGTTCAGGTAGTGGAAGTCGCCCATGTTCATGAAGAACAAGGGATGGTTCTCACGAATACGATCGAACACCTCGCTGGCGGACGCCGTCTTGGCGCAGGACGCGAACGCCATCCGGAAGGAGGCGGGGCCGGGAGGCAACGTCCGAAATCGCCCCCGCGACGCCCAGTCCACACGGCCGTTGATCTCGAGGGCGTAGTGGTACGCGGTGTCGGGCCTCAGGCGGTCCACATCGTAGCTGACAAGATTGTGGTCGCTCTCCCGGGTCCGAACGGCCCCGAGGCGCAACGCGTCCTTGAGCGTCGCGTCCTCGCTGACCAACAGTTCAGCCGCCATGCCGTCGCTCACCAATTTGGCCTTCACCGTCGCGGACACGGGAGTCACGCCGCCGGACCACGGACCGCGATCCACAAGCGTGAACGGGACATTGAGCTGATCGCACAGGAACGAGAACTCGTCCGCGAAACGCTCGATCGTCTGCTGGAACAGTTCGCGCGCGTTCCGCGGCGGCGCGTCCGGCGTTCGGTAAAACACCGGCCTGGAAGCCGTCGTGCCTGTCTGCCAGCGAGCCGCCATTTTTCGTGAATGCATCCCGGCCCCCGCGGAACCCGCCGGTGTTTGAACGAACATCGCGGTGGGATACGGTCGCTGCGTCTCGGAGAGCCGATAGGGCGAGAGGCGTTCCAACGCGGCGAATACGGACGGGGTTCCGGGGAAGCCGTACTCCGAAGCGACGCGAAAGCCAGAGGGGAAGAGCTCGGCGCGAATCAGGTCGTAGTAGCCATCCCGCAAGACGAGAGCCTGCACGCTGTCGGGCCGGTCGATCGCGAGCGCCGCGGCGGCGGCGGCGCCATGGCCCTCGGCGATCACGGCAAGCCGGTTCGCG
Organism: Verrucomicrobiota bacterium; assembly: GCA_016199985.1. GTDB lineage: Bacteria > Verrucomicrobiota > Verrucomicrobiia > Limisphaerales > UBA11320 > UBA11320. Next base: position 36,290 of record JACQFQ010000069.1, read on the forward strand.
CGCGTAAAGTTCGAGGCCACGAGAAACCGCGCGCAGGCCTGCAGGTCTTCGAAGGCCTTCCTCTTGTTCGCCCCGGAGCCCGCGGCCCGCCACGCGGGTCCGAACTCGGATCCGCCCCGCAGCTGCGCCACCGCGATGAACCCCACCTGATCCAGCCAAAGCCGGCGGAGCCAGTCGAACCGGGGCAGCTGGCTCTCTCCCGCCGCGCCGTAGCCGGTGAGGAGCCCGGGGCTGTCCCCGGCGGATCGCATCCCTTTTCGCTGGATGATGAACAACGGGATTTTCGCTCCATCGGGCGATCGGACCGACATGCGCTCCACTTTCGCGTCCACAAAATCCACGGGGCTGGAGTCGATGAACGGAGGGAAAAACGTCTTCTCGCCCGAACGGTTCGGGTCGAAGCCGCGCCATTCGCTGCTCTCAAGAAACGTCTCCACCCGATAGAGCAGCTCGTCTCCCCGTGTCACGACCCACTCATCCAGCGACGAAGTCCCCGGCGTCGGCGTCTCGACCACGTTCTTGATGGGCTCCTTCTCAAATCGATCGAAGAACGCCACGAAGGCCTTTCCGCCGCGAAGCACCGACAGATACATCCCGCTGGCGGAAGGCTTGAAGCTGTCGATCAGGTCGGTGAGCTCCGGAACGACCAGGTCCGAATTCACGGTCACCGCAGGAGCGCTGAGGGAGACGCGAAAGATGCGTCCGTGGGGCGCTCGATCGCGCGACAGCGCGTAAAGGCTCTCGTCCTGGGGCGCTTCGAGATAAACAGGGGCGCGTCCAAACTCGACCTGCTCGACGCGGTCGGAGGCCTTCGCGATGGTCCTCCAACGGCCGTTCCGCTCGCGAATCCAATGAAGGTGTTCATCGATGTCCGGGCGATGCGCCGAGACGATGAAAAGGCCTCCGTCCTCGTTCCGGCGGATTTCGATCTCGCCGCCAGCAGGCAGCTCCCGAATCGCTTCGCGCGAATCGGCGCTCGATTCCGAGCCCAATCGATGGAGCTTCACCTCGCCCGGGCTCAAGTCGTTGGTCGGGTAGCTGGAGTAGAGCACGTATTGAGAGCCCGCGCTCCAGGCCGCGGCGCCGCGGCGTGAGGGCCGCTGCGCGTCGGGCACGATGTCGGGCAGCTTCTTCGCGGACTCCACCTCCCAGAAATGGAGGGACTGCGATGGATCCCCGTGGCGGGCCAGCAGGACCGCGACGTGGGAGCCGTTAGGTGAAACGGCGTACCAGTCTATGTCGGTGAGTCCGGTGGGATCCAAATCCAGGGGATTGACCAGAACGATCGCGCGCTCGATGCGATTGCTGCGGACGAACGTCGACGGAAAGTGGATGAGCTTTCGCGGACCGCTGTAGGTGTCGGCGACGAGCAGGAACGCGCGATCCTTTGTCCATTGGAGGCCTCGAAACAACTCGGCGGGCTGGCTATGCCAGTCGAGCAGACGCTTCTGAATATAGGGGCGGAGGGGCAGTTGATGAACCTCGGCCCGCGTGTAGTCCCTTTGGGCCTGGAGCCACTGGGCGACCTCGGGGCTCTGTTGGGGATCGCCCTCGAGCCATTGGAAGGGATCAATGAGGGACGTTTGATGAAGAACGTTCGTGACCGGTCGCTGCGCCGAGGGCGGCGGGACCGTGGCGCCGAAGAGCGCGATGGAAACAAACGGTCCCCACAGAAGCGACCCGGCGAGGAGTCGCGGCGCGCGAACAAGGAACAATCTCAACCCATGCATCCGATGTCTGAAGCCACCATGCCGAGAACCTTCCGCCAGGCGCAAGCCGGGACTGCGTCCACTCGATGAAAGCGCCCTCGCGTGATTCCCGTAAAAGTTAGACCCCGCCCCCCGCGCGAAGGTTTCACCGATTCGCCGGCGCGCGTCGGACCTGTTCCCCCGACCGCCGACCGTCTGGACAAAGAATCTTATTGCTATGGTCGACTTCTTGGCTAACTTCACGGGCTCGGTGGACATATAGACACTAACCGCATTTGATCGTGAATAGCGAATACTGCAAACTAGCTCTGGCCAAAGTGGGCAATCCCAACGTCCTGGTGAACATCATCTCGCGGCGGGTGCGACAGCTCACTTCCGGCGCTGGCGGCTCCAGCCGGCCGCTCATCGCCAACGTCCAGAATCTCGGCGCCGCAGACATTGCTTTGCTTGAGCTCCTGGAGGACAAGATGGGTTATGAAACTCCTCTCATCGACAAAGTCATGGAAGCCCCGGCGCCCCGCAAACGCCGCAGATCCCACTGAAACCGGCGCAACACGCGCCCGACCCTTCAACCGCCCGCTGAACCCTTTCGCTGCCCGGGCTCCCCAGTTCGCCAACCGCGGGTCGTCCACATTCGGCAAAACCCTGAGGGCCGATCCCCCGCCTTGCGAGCGTCCCCTTAGGTCCGAGCGGTTATGAAAGCAAGCCAGGCAGAGATCGTCAGCAATCCCAAGGCGAGGCGCGATTACCACATCCTCGACACCTACGAGGCCGGCATCGTCCTGCACGGAACGGAGGTCAAGACGCTGCGCGGCGGCAAAGGCCAGATCAGCGACGCTTTCGTCCGCGTCGAGAAAGACCAGGCGTTTCTCTACAACGCGCACATCGACGAATACACCTTCGGCAACCAGCTCAACCACATCCCGAAGGCAGTCCGCAAGCTGCTCCTTCACAAAAGCGAGATCCGGAAGCTGGCCGAGTACGCCGACCAGAAGGGACACTCCATCGTTCCGCTGTCGTTCTATTGGAAGAACGGAAAGGTCAAAGTGCTGCTGGCGGTCGGCAAGGGCAAGGGAGAGTTCGACAAGCGCGACGACATCCGCCAACGGGAGGCGGATCGGGACCTCAAGCGCGCGACCATGAAGCACTCCAAGGGACGCTAGAGCCGGGCAGCCAGCCGATCCCGCGCCTGCAGGACACGACGCACGGCTTCCTGGGCGTCGCCCCCCAGAGCGTTCAGGTGTCCCATCTTCCGTCCGACGCGTGCCTCGGCCTTTCCGTACAGATGCAGCTTCACAGCGGGATCCTCGAGGGCGGCGCGCCAATTCGGTTCCCCTCCCTCCCACAGATGGCCCAGCAGATTCGCCATCGCGGCGGGCTTGTGAAGGGCCGCGTCCCCGAGAGGGAGGCCGCAGACCGCGCGCAACTGCTGCTCGAACTGGCTCGTGGGGCACGCGTCGAGGGTGAGATGCCCGCTGTTGTGGGTCCGCGGCGCGAGCTCATTGACGAGGATGCGTCCGTCCCGCGCCACAAACATCTCCACGGTCAGCAGGCCGACCACTTCAAGCGCCTCCAGAATCCCTGCCGCGATGCGCGTGGCCTCCGCGGTCTGCGCGGCGGAGATCGCGGCGGGAGCGAATGTGACGTCGAGAATGTGATGCGCGTGGGTGTTCTCGAAGACTGGAAACGCCTGAAACGCGCCCGTGAAAGTTCTCGCGCCAACGACGGAGATCTCCTTTTCAAAATCAACAAACGCCTCGTAGATGCCCTCCGCTCCCTTCAGGCCCGCGAACGCCGGGGCGACGTCCCGCGCGGATCGCAACATCGTCTGGCCCTTCCCGTCGTAACCGAAGCTCGCGGTTTTCAGAACACCCGGAAGCCCGAGATCGCGGAGCGCGGCCTCAAGGTCCCTGAGCGCGACCACGCGACGGAAGGGAGTGACCGGGAATCCGCGCTCGAGAAGGAAGCCCTTTTCCCGGAGCCTTTGCTGCGTGATGTGCAGGACACGGCCATCCGGCCGCACGGGCGCGCGCTCCGCGGCGGCGGCGGTGGCGGCCGAGGGAACATTCTCAAACTCGAACGTGACCACGTCCACGCTTTGCGCGAAGGCGCGGACGGCGTCCAGGTCGTCGTAGCGGGCGACCACATCGCGGTCGGCCACGTCGCCGGCGGGGGAATCGGCTTCGGGCGAGAAGATCGCCACGCGATAGCCCATCTGCTTCGCGGCGATGGCGAGCATCCGGCCGAGCTGGCCGCTGCCCAGGATCCCGATCGTTGCGCCGGGAAGGATCACGGAGGTTGGAGACATGGGGATAGGGGATGGAGGGACGGAACGCGGCGCCGGGCCCGGCTATCCGCGAGGCGGTAATCCCGTGTTTTTGAGAACGGCATGCGTTTGTCGCTTGCGAAACCGCTCGTAAGCGCGGCGGAACCGCGCGTGTTTCACGCCAAGGATGGACGTCGCAAGCAGGGCGGCGTTCACGGCGCCGGCCTTCCCGATCGCCACGGTCGCGACCGGGACGCCGCCGGGCATCTGAACGATCGAGAGCAAGGAGTCCAGGCCCTTGAGCGACTTCGATTCGACGGGCACGCCGATCACCGGGAGAGCGGTCTTGGAGGCGCACATGCCAGGCAGATGCGCCGCGCCGCCCGCGCCGGCGATGATGACCTCGAGGCCGCGTTGGATCGCCGAGCCCGCGTATTGAAAAAGCAAATCCGGTGTCCGGTGCGCGGAGACGACCTGGGCTTCGTAGGGCACGCCCAGCTCCTCCAGCTGCGCCACGGCATGCTGCAGGGTTTCCCAATCGGATTGGCTCCCCATGATAATCCCCACCAGCGGGGAGGTCTTGGACTTCGATTTCACGCGGGGGACTTAACCGACTTCACGCTTGAATTGCAATGCCCGCCGCGAGAGCTTCGCCGCGCAAACCGCGCGTCCGCGAAACAGATGCCCCAAGATCCACCAACGCCGGCTGTGAGGCCGCTTCCCGCCGCCGCGCGGCGAAGACTCGCGGCCTTCCTCAAGATAGTCCTGTGCGTTGCCGCAGTCTATGCCGCCCGCCGGTGGCGTCTCTCCGAGCACTTTCTCCAACTCGTGCAGAGCCTCGAAGGGCTGGGATGGGTGGGAATGCTCGGCTTTATCGGGCTCTACATCGCCGCGTGCGTCCTGCTGGTGCCGGGATCCATCTTGACGCTCGGCGCCGGAAGCGTGTTTGGAATCGCGCGAGGAACACTGCTCGTCTCGGTGGCAAGCACCCTGGGCGCGATCTGCGCCTTCCTCGTGGGACGCCATCTCGCGCGCGACTGGGTGCGTCGAAAGCTCGCGAGCCATCCGAAGTTCCAGGCGATCGATCAAGCGGTCGCCTCCGAGGGCTGGAAGGTCGTCGGACTCACCCGGCTCTCGCCCGTGTTCCCGTTCGTCCTTCTCAACTACGCCTACGGCTTGACGAGCGTTTCCCTGCGCGACTACTGGCTGGCCTCCTGGGTGGGCATGCTTCCAGGCACGATCCTCTATGTGTATCTCGGATCTCTCGCGCATGATGTGGCGAGCCTCGCCCAACCACGATCCGAGGGGCGAACCCCCCTGGAATGGACGCTCTATGGGATCGGTTTGATCGCCACCGTGGCGGTGACGGTGGGTGTCGCCCGCGTCGCGAAGTCCGCCCTGGCAGAGCGATTGAAAACCCCGTGACATGAACCTCTCCACAGCCGCCTCCAACGCCGCTTGGCCCGCGCCCTTGGATGAACACAACCGTCGGTTGCTCGAGAACGCGCATCCGCCGGATTGGAAGAATCCGAAGCCGCGCAACCCCTACAATCTTGTCGTGATCGGAGCGGGCGCCGCCGGGTTGGTGACGGCCGCGGGCGCCGCCGGGCTTGGCGCGAGAGTGGCGCTGGTCGAGAGGCATCTCATGGGCGGAGATTGTTTGAACGTCGGATGCGTCCCCTCCAAAACGATGCTCGCAAGCGCCCACGCCGCCTCAATGATCGCGCGCGCGCGCGACCTCGGCGTTCGATGCGAAGCGGCGCAGGTCGACTTCGTGGCGGTGATGGAGCGGGTGCGACGACTGCGAGCCGGCATCAGCCCGCAGGATTCGGTCCGGCGCTTCACGGACCTGGGCGTCGATGTCTTCCTGGGATCCGCATCGTTTGCCGGCCCCGACAGGGTTGAGGTCGCGGGCGAATCGCTCCGCTTCTCGCGAGCGGTCATCGCGACCGGCGCCCGTCCCATCGTCCCGGAGATTCCCGGCTTGATCGAGGCGGCCCCGCTCACGAACGAAACCGTCTTCAACCTCACCGTATTGCCTCGCCGACTGGCGGTCATCGGAGGCGGCCCCGTCGGATGCGAACTCGCGCAAGCCTTCCAACGCTTGGGGAGCCGCGTCGTGCTGATTCACAACAAAGCCCGGCTGTTGGATCGCGACGACGCCGACGCCGCAAAGGCCCTGAGGGCGGCGTTGGAGCGCGATGGCGTGGATGTCCGGCTGGACGCGATCTGCTCCCGAGTTGAAGGATTGGGCGACGCGAAGAGGCTGGTGATCGCGCAGACCGGCGGGCGGAGCGCGGTGGATGTGGATCAAATCCTCGTCGCCGCGGGTCGCGCGCCCAACGTCGAGGGACTGGGCTTGGAGTCCGCCGGAGTCGCGCACACGACTTCGGGCGGAGTTCAGGTGGACGACTTCCTGCGAACCACCTGCCCGCGCGTCTACGCCTGCGGAGATGTTTGCCTGAGTCAGCGATTCACGCACGCGGCGGACTTTGCCGCGAGGATTGTCATCCAAAACGCCCTGTTCAGCGTCGGGAGAATAGGCAAGAGACGTCTCAGCGCATGGAACCTGTCGTGGTGCGCCTACACCGACCCCGAGGTGGCCCAGGTGGGCCTTCGCGCCAGCGAGGCGGACGCGCGGGGAATTCCGACGGAAACCTTCATCACGCCCTTCGACAAGGTCGATCGCGCCCTCACGGATGGCGACACGGACGGCTTCGTGAAGATCGTGGCGAGAAAAGGATCCGGGGCCATCCTGGGAGGGACCATTGTCGGGCGGCATGCGGGAGAACTCATCAGCGAAGTGTCCGCCGCCATGGCGGGCAACCTGACTCTCTCCCGGTTGGCTGGCGTGATCCACCCCTACCCCACTCGCGCCGACGCGATCCGCAAATGCGGCGATCTCTTCAACAAAGGCCGGCTGACGGATCGGGCGCGATCGGTCTTCACGACCTGGCTGCGATGGCGGCGAGGTCGGTGAGAGAAGGTCGCAGCAAGGCAAAAACTGCACGGATCGTGGGCATTGCGCGCTGAAGGGACGGCTTGGCTTGGTTTTCGCTTAACGGAGTTCGAAGCGCATGTCTGAAGCGCCTCGATCCGCATGAATCCTGAGTACGCCGTCGACCTTTTGAAGAACACGATGCTGCAAGCGGCCACGCTTGCGGCGCCTGTGCTGCTCACCGCCATGACCATCGGGCTCCTGGTGAGCCTGTTTCAGGCGGTCACATCCATCCATGAGCAGACCCTTTCCTTTGTGCCCAAGGTGGTGGGCATTCTGGCGCTGCTGATCTTCCTTCTGCCATGGATGACCCGCAGCATGCTCGAGTTCACCCAGGCGATGATCGAGCGCATGCCCCAAATGGCGCACTGATCGTTGTCTCATGCACGAGATCTACACGGGAGCCATGGTATTCGCGCGCTGCAGCGCGTTGCTGCTCACATTCCCGATCTTCGCCTCGCCCCAGTTTCCCGCGCGTTTGCGCATCTCACTGGCGCTCTTTGTGGCGGTGCTGATCACCCCCGGACTGGCCTCGCAGGCGACGCTGGGCCTGGGCTTCTGGGACCTGGTGGCGGACCTTCTGCGCGAGGTCGCCGTCGGGTTGCTGCTCGGATTTGTGGGTCGACTGACCTTCAACGCCCTGGAGTTTTTCGCGGGGATTGTCGGGATGGAGGTGGGGGTCAACATGGCGTTCATCTTCAATCCGCTCTCCGAGTCCCGCACCGAGGTCTTCGGAACCCTGGCCTACCTGCTCGGCGCGATGCTGCTATTCACGCTGGACCTCCATCACTGGATGCTGGGCGCGTTCCAAAGGAGCTACGCGCTGGTTCCCATCCACCGGGCGGGGATCTCCATGCCGCTCTACCACGGCGTGATGTCGCGCGTCAGCGAGGTGTTCCAGGCGGGGTTCATCATGGCCGCGCCCGTCGTCGCGATCTCCTTCCTGATCTCGGTCACCTTCGCGATGCTGAGCCGGGCGGTCCCCAGCATGAATGTGTTCGCCGAGAGCTTCGGGTTCCGCATTCTGGCGGGATTGATGGTGACCGGATTCACGCTGAACCTCACCGCCCAGCACGCGGCAAATTATTTGCGCCGGCTCCCGGATGACCTGGCGCGAGTGGCGAAAATGATGGCCCTGACCTGACCCGCCCATGCCCGAACAACTCGGCGAGAAGATCCACGAGCCTTCGCAACGTCGCATGGACGAGGCGTTGCGCCGCGGCCAGATCCCGGTCAGCGCGGAGGTTCAAACGGCATTTGTCCTGATCGCCTTCCTCGGCGGCATGACGTTCGCGGGGCGCGACCTCTGGTTCGCGCTGCTCGGCGCGTGCAACGGCGTGCTGGGGCATCTGCACGAATTCAACCTCTCTCCCGTCGGCCTCCAGCGCCAGGGAATCGACGCCGCTCTCTACCTCGCCAGGACCACAGGGCCGCTCCTCCTGGCGATTGCGTCCGGCGCGCTTCTCGCGGGAGCGCTGCAAAGCCGTTTCCAGACTTTCTCCGATGCCCTTCGCTTTGACTGGGAGCGCGTGTCGCCCCTCGCCGGGTTCTCGCGCATCTTCTCCGGCAAATCAATGATCCCCACGAGCCTCGCCGTGTTGAAGCTGCTCGTGATCATCCTGCTGACCTACAGCCAAGTGATGCAGATTTTGCAGGATCCGATCTTCGTCAGCTCGGTGAGCGCGGCAAGAGTTGCCGAGTTCTTGTGGGGAACGGCGCAAGGCATCCTGATCCGCGTCACCGTCTCGCTCGCGGTCATCGCGATGGCCGACTATGGATACCAGTTCTGGAGGAATCGCCAGGATCTCATGATGACCCATGAGGAGATGCTGGACGAGCAGAAGACCTCGGAAGGCAATCCGCAGGTCAAGGCGGCCTTGAAGCAGCGCCGACAGCGGCTGAGCAAGCGCCGGATGCTGCTGGAGGTGCCCAAGGCCGATTTCGTCGTCACCAACCCCACGCACCTCGCCATCGCCCTGCGCTACGATCGCAAGACCATGCGGGCGCCCATGGTGGTGGCGAAGGGGTCGCGGCTCAACGCGCTCCGGATCCGGGAGATCGCGCAGCAGCACCAGGTGCCGATCATCGAAAACAAGCCCCTGGCCCGGATGCTTTTCAAGCACAGCAAGGTGGGTGGCGAAATTCCTGCTCAGTTCTACGCCGCAGTCGCCGAGTTGCTCGCTTATGTCTACCGCGTGAACCGATATCGCTACTACGCCGAGCAGAATCGGCCGACCTCCTAACCGCCAACGCGAATGGCCAACCCGAGTTCCCATGTTCTCCGACTGCTGCGTCAAGCCGACCTGTGGTTCGTTGTCTGCCTGTTCGGGACCTTGATGCTCCTGATCTTCCCGGTCCCATCCTTCCTGATCGACATCCTGCTCGCGATGAGCATCGCGCTCTCGCTCCTGACTGTCCTGGTGATTCTCTACCTGCGGGAGCCCTCGGATTTCAGCGGGTTTCCGACGCTGCTGCTGGTGACCACGCTGTTTCGGCTCGGGCTGAACGTTGCGTCGACGCGCCTGATCCTGCTGAATGGATTTGCGGGAAACATCATTCAGGCCTTCGGGAATTTCGTGGTGGGAGGCAACTTCGTCGTGGGCCTCGTCGTGTTCCTCATCCTGGTGGTGATCAATTTTGTGGTGATCACGAAGGGCGCGGGACGCATCGCGGAGGTGGCGGCGCGGTTCACGTTGGACGCGCTGCCTGGAAAGCAGATGGCGATCGACGCCGAGCTCAACGCGGGGATGATCGACGAAGGCGAGGCGCGCAAGCGACGGAGGCGCGTGGAGCAGGAGGCTGATTTCTACGGTTCCATGGACGGCGCGAGCAAGTTCGTGCGCGGCGACGCAATCGCCGCGATCCTCATCACTCTCGTCAACCTCGTGGGCGGCTTCGCCGTGGGCGTCGCCCAGAAGAACCTTTCGCTGGCGGAGGCCTTGCGACAATACACCCTGCTCTCCATCGGGGACGGGCTGGTCTCGCAGGTGCCGGCGCTCATCACCTCGACGGCAGCGGCGATTCTCGTCTCGCGCGCCGCTTCCCGCACCGATCTTGGCCATGAGCTCGGGTCGCAGCTGCTGTTCTCGCCTCGCGCCATTGGCATTCTGTCCGGAATGCTGACCCTGCTGGCGCTGGTGCCCGGGCTGCCCATGATTCCGTTTCTGCTGCTGGCCCTGGTCACGGGTTTCCTGGCCTACTCGATCGAACGTTGGGGGCCGGTGCTGCAAGAGCCCCTCGGGGCGGGCGGCGCCGCTCAACGCGCCTCCGACGCCCAGCATCCGGCCGGAAAAGGCGGGGCCGACGCGGCGGGCGCGCAGCCCGGAGCGAAGCCCGCGGCCGAGAAAATCGAGAGCCTGCTGACGCTCGATCCCTTTCAGATTGAGCTCGGATACTCCCTGGTCAGCCTCGCCGACACACGCAAGGGCGGGGACCTGCTCGATCGCGTGACAGGGATCCGTCGCAGCTTCGCCCAAGAAGTGGGCGTCGTCGTGCCGCCGATTCGTCTGCGCGACAATCTTCAGCTCGCCGCCAGCGAATACCGATTCCTCCTCAAGGGCAGCGTCATCGCGTCGGGCGAGCTGATGCCGGGGCACCTGCTCGCGATGAACGCGACGCAGAGCAAGACAACGCTCCGGGGCGTCCCCACGGTGGAGCCGGTTTTCAAGCTTCCCGCGACTTGGATCACGGACACCGAGCGGAAGAACGCGGAGATCTCGGGCTACACGGTCGTGGACGCGTCGTCGGTGCTGGTCACCCACTTGTCCGAGTGCCTGAAGCGCAACTGCCATGAGCTGCTGAGCCGCCAGGATGTGCAATCCTTGCTGGATCATCTCAAGCAAACGCACGCCACGGTGGTGAACGAGCTGATCCCCGGACAGCTGAACGTCGGACAGGTGCAGCGGATCCTCCAGAACCTTCTCGCCGAGGGGGTGTCCATCCGCAACCTCGCCGGCATTCTTGAGAAAGTCAGCGACTTCGCGACGATCACAAAAAATCCCGACGAGCTGTCCGAGCACGCCCGCAGAGCCTTGGGTCCCCAGATCGCGCGAGCGTATCAGACGGATCCCAATCGCATGCGAGCGGTGACCCTCGACCCCAAGCTGGAGCAACAGATCGCGCAATTCGTGCGCCACACCCAGAACGAGATCACCCTCGCGCTGGATCCGAGACTGGCGAAGCACATCGTTGAGACTCTTTCGCGTCATCTGCAATCGCTCCTCGCCGCCGGGCATCCGCCGGTCGTGATTTGCGCGCCCCAGATCCGCCTCGCTTTCCGCCGATTCTTCGAGTCCACCTTCCCGGATCTTTCCGTGCTCTCCTATCCCGAGATTCCCCCGAAGATGGATGTTCAAAACGTGGCGGTTGTGTCCGCGTTCGCCGAGGTCGCGCCGTAGAAGCAGATCCCCTATGCAGATCATACCCTTTGTCGCCTCCACCGCCGCGGAAGCCTTCGCGCGAATCCAATCGCAGATGGGTCCCGAGGCGGTGGTCCTCAATGTCCGACAGATACCGGTGAGCGGACTGGCTCGCCTCTGGAGAAAGCCCAACATCGAAGTTCTTGCCTGTCCGCCCGGGGCGCTCCGGATGGATTCGGGGCCTGTCCAACCCCCGCCCGCCGCGCCGAAGCCCGTCGAGACGACTTCTACCGAGATTTTGGCGACGACGACGCCTCCAAGTCCGAGCTTCCGCAAAGGGTCCAGTCGATGGGGCGTGGCGGGGCTCCTTCCTGGCGCGGGACTGAACACGCTTTCGATTGAAGCGCTCCTGGCGGACCTGGAGGCGGAATGGGGCGCTGAGCCTCCCCCGGATCTCGCGACCGAAATCACGCATCTGAGAGAAACGCTGCGCCGCCACTGGCGGGTGCAGGGGCATCCTGTTTCCGGGCGACCCCAGGTGTTCATCGGGCCGCAGGGATGCGGAAAGACCACGGCGCTCTGCAAATGGATCGCTCAACTTTTCCTCGCCGAAGGGAAACAGCCCCGTGTGGTGCGGATGGATGGAGTCACCGCGAACACGTCCGAGACGCTCGACGTGCACGCGGAGATCCTGGGCATCCCGGTGAGCCGAATCCCCGCCGGCCGGCGCGACCGCTCTTCAGGGGAATGGGAATTGGTCGATATTCCTGGAGTCGATTGGCGCGACCCTCGCGCCATAGGAGAATTACGCCGGGTATTGGATAAAATTTCCGGTGCGGAGGTCCATTTGGTCCTCAACGGAGCCTACGAGATCCCGGTCCTTCTCTCCCAAATCCGCGCCTTTTCCGACCTCTCGCCCCACGGCCTCATCGTCACCCATCTGGACGAAGAAACGCGATGGGGAAAGCTCTGGAACCTTGTGCTCGGAGCCCCTCTGGCATTGCGATTTCTGAGCGTGGGACCCGCGATCCCGGGCGGATTCCTTCAGGCCAATCCGGACCAGCTCAACGACCGCTGGCTGCGGCGGTAGACGGCGGACTGTAAGGCTTGGCAAATCATCTGCTTAGCGTTCCTCGGTGCCAAAACTGTATGAAGCTCATGACGATTCTTGGTGGTCTGCTGGGGTTCGTCCTGAGTTTGAGTTTCGGACTCTCCCAGGAAGGGTCCTGGCCGGCGATGCTGGCTCGGGCCTGCGCTGGGGCTCTGCTCATGGGCTGGCTTCTACGCTGGTGGAGCCACCTTTGGCTCCGCGGTCTGCAGGAGTCCAACCGTCAGCAGCGGCAACTCGCTCGGCTCAAAGCCGAGCAGGAATCTCGCACGGAAGTCACCAACTCCCCCAATCCATCCTTGGCCAACACCCATAGACCATGAAATCCCTATCCACCCTCGTCCCGGACACCACGAACATCACCGAGACACGAGCGATTCAGGCGTCATTGTGGCAGCAATACAGAAAGCCCAACGCGGACCGCTCCGTCGAGAACGAGCTCATCCTCCAATACCTGCCCCTGGTGAAGACGGTGGTCGGCCGCCTGGCAATGACGCTCCCGCCGCATGTGGACATCGAGGATCTTTACAGCGCCGGAATGGTGGGCCTGCTCAACGCGGTTCGGCAGTTCGATCCTAAGCTCGGAACGGTGTTCGAAGGATACGCGCGTCTCCGCATCCGTGGATCCGTTCTCGACGAGCTCCGGCGCATGGATTGGGTGCCCCGCTCCGTCCACATGAAAGCCCGCGAGGTCGAGGGCGTCCTGCGCGTCCTGGAACAAAAGAAGGGCCGTCTTCCCACAGACCAAGAAATGGCCAAGGCGATGAACGTGAGCGTGGACGAGTATCAGCAGATTTTGGAGGAGATCCGCCCGGCGACATTCATCAGCCTCGACGCGGCCGTGCATCACGACGTCGACGACGGCACCGGCCAAAATGAAACCATCGCGGATCCGCGCCAGGACGAGCCCGGCGACGACGTCTCGCGCCGCGAGCTGGCGCGGCTGATCGGAGAACGGTTGAACACGCTCCCGGACATGCAAAGGAAGGTGCTCGCCCTCTATTACTTTGAAGATCTGCGGCTCCGCGAGATCGCGGAGGTGTTCGGGCTCACGGAGTCCCGGATATGCCAGATCCACGCCAAGGCGATCCTCGCCATCCGGTCGTCCATCAACCGCCTCGATCAACGCAAGCTCGAGTCGATGGCCGCGTGACGCTCATGACCGCGCAGTATTGAAGCTCCCCTATGTTCGTCATCATCGGCAGCATCATCGTCATGGGCGCGGTGGTCGGCGGGTTCCTCATGGCCGGCGGCCACGTGGGAGCGCTGTGGCAGCTCTCCGAGATGATCGTCATCTGCGGATCCGCCTTCGGCGCCATGGTCATCATGGCGCCCAAGTCCGTGCTCATCTCGATGTTCAAGATGTGCCTCGGATGCATCAAGGGCTCCCCCTACACGAAGGCGGCCTACGAGGAGCTGCTCAAGCTGCTTTATGAGCTCTTCATGCTCGGCCGGCGCAACGGAATGATCGCTCTCGAAGAGCATGTGATGAAGCCCGAATCGAGCAACATCTTCAGCAAGTATCCCTCGTTCCTCAGGAATCACCACGCGGTGGAGTTCCTTTGCGGCGGCCTGAAGCCGATCATCGACGGCAAGATCAAGCCCGATCAACTGCAGTCCCTCATGGACGCGGAGATCCACAAGGCCACGGAGGAGGATCATGTTCCGATCGTGGTTCTCACCAAGACCGCTGACGCGATGCCCGGATTCGGGATCGTCGCCGCCGTCCTGGGCATCATCATCACAATGGCGTCCATCGGCGGCCCTCCCGAGGAGATCGGCCATCACGTCGCGGCCGCGCTCGTCGGAACATTCCTCGGAATTCTTGTGTCGTATGGATTCCTGGGCCCTCTGGCCACGAACATGGAAATCAACTGCGAGGCCGAGCACGGCTACACCAAGTGCATCGCCCTCTCCGTGGTCAGCTTCGCGAACGGAATGGCGCCGATCATGGCGGTGGAGGTCGCGCGACGCGGCCTGGGCCATGATGTGAAGCCCAGCGCCGAGGAGCTCGAGGCCATGATGAAAACTCTCAACACCGCGCCCAAGGGGTAGGCGGTAGGACCCAAACACTATGGCTGGCGGCGGTGGCTCATGGAAAGTGGCGTACGCGGACTTCGTGACAGCTATGATGGCCTTGTTCCTGGTGCTCTGGCTCGTGTCGCAGGACCAAAAGATCAAGGAGTCGGTCGAGCGCGCGTTCCGAAACCCCTTCGCCTCCCTCACCAAGGAATCCGTCGGCATCATCCCCAGCAAGGAGACGCAGGCTGTCCGCTCCGAGCACGGAAACTTCGACTCCGCGTCCGCGGTTGAATTGAACGTGCTTCGCCGCCTGTCGCAGGACCTGAACAAGCAGCTGCAGGATCAGAACCCGGAGGACGATCCCATCAAGATGGAGCTCACCAGCGAAGGCCTGAAAATCAGCATCTTCGACCGGGCCCGCAAACCGATCTTCGAAGGCAACAGCGAGAAGCTGACGGAATACGGGAATTTCATCCTCAGCACTCTCGCATGGGATATCGCGCGCTACACCAGTTTCAACATCGAACTCGAAGGCCACACGGAATCTCGCGCCGACAAGGATTCAGGAGGAGGCCCCGACAAATGGAAGATCTCATCCGATCGCGCCAACGCAAGCCTGCAGGCCCTCACCAAGCATGGCGTGAAGCCGGGGCAGTTCAAAAAGGTGGCCGGCTATGCCGACACGGAGCCGATGGCGGGCGTGGCGCCCACCGATGAGAATAACCGGCGGGTCACAGTGATGCTGAAGGTCCGAGGGGCATGATGTCCACGAAGTTCATCCCGCTGTCGCCAGGAAACCTGCCGAAGGCTCAGGGCGGCTTCGTCCCCAAGATCGTGGGCAACGAGGCGTCCCACTCGAACACCGCGACGGGCGAAGACGCCCGGACTCGAGCCGGCGCGTGCGGAAACCCATCCTCAGGCTCGCCGTCCGCCGAACCCGCTGTCGAGTTGAAGAAGGACGGCGATCGCGTGACCGAGATCACGATCCGTTGTTCGTGCGGCGAGGTGATCCGGCTCGATTGCTCCTGAGAGCGCCGCGCGTTCGGACGACAGACTGGGAAGTTTTTCTCCACTCCCAACAGTCCGAGACAAGAGCTCGCCGGCGGCTGTGGCGCCTACGGACGCAAGATCCTTTGAGCCTCGGCTTCGGGATCCCCGCCTGTTCGCCGGAACAATGTGTAGCGATTGGTCTGAAACAGGACGTCGCCCGCGCGCAGCGATTGCAGGGGTGCCAGCATCTCCAGCTCGACATAGCCCATCGGATCCGGATTCGTGTAGACCTCGGCGCTGCTCCCCTGGTCGGGATACACGGAGCCGGGCGATCGGGGGCTGTCGATCCGGAGGGCCACCTTGGCGCCCACCCACACCAGCGAGGAGGCATCGGACCCGATCTTGTGGGAAGCGGCTGGATCCCGCGTGAGCGAGACCAATTCCTCGGATCGCTTGAGACCGGCGGGCAGGCTTTCCGACTGACGATTGTACCCTTCAAGAAACAACGAGGTCTTCGGCGCGGGGAGATACACTCCCACCGGATCCTTCAGCTGAGTGACAATCCATATCCCGACGGAGTTGGTGAGCTGAGAAGAAGCGGCTTCGGCCGGGACGCCCGCTTGCTTCTCGAAGCGGGTGACAATCGTCATCTCGGGAGCCTCCGCGCTCAACCTCACGGTTCGCTCGACAAGGATGTTGTAGAGCGGATCCATCGCGGAATGGATCAGGACTCGGCCCTCGGCCAACTCGGCCGCCATGGGGAGCGCGTCGAAGGCCGGAGGAGGAGGCCAGGCCCGCGGCGTCCAGAGCGGCCAGTCGGACTGGGGCGAAGGCCAGGCCTTGTCTCCGCCAAAGTTCGCCCACTCGGACGCGAGCGGATTGGCGGTCTTTCCGAACAGCTCGGCGTTCTCGAAAAAGGGTCCTTCCTCATCCTTGAAGCGGAACTGCATCACGCGTCCGATCTCAGGGACGACCACCGCTTCCACGGTGTCCGAGCTGAGAAACACCGCGTTGGTCCAGCCGTGGTACGCGCCCTGGCGAACTTCGACCTTCCCAGCGCCTTGCCGCGCGAAGAACTCCCTGTAGAGGATGCCCAACGGGATGATGAACAGAATCGCGAAGACGAACGTCGTCAGCTGTCGCCCGGTGGAAGGAATCGCCGGGCGGCGTCCTGCGGCCGACGATGCGGCTGTTTCCTTTTCATCGGACATAAAGTGTAGGTTCAATCCCTCGATCTTCGGGGGCTATGCGGCCGCCCGCTTGGCGGTCCCATGCCCAATCGGGCCGAAGCCATCGGGAGCGGGGCCTAGGGGACGCCGGCTGTTTGCGCCAGCGCTTCATGCGCCTGCCTCAGCATGCGCTCCGTGGTCGTCCAGCCCACGCAAGCGTCGGTGATGGACACTCCGTAGCGAAGGGCTTTGAGATCGGCGGGGATCGGTTGGTTCCCATCCTCAAGATGACTCTCGACCATCACGCCGATCAGCGAAGCGTTGCCGGCGGCTCGTTGCGCGACCACGCTTTGCATCACCTCCTCCTGACGCGTGTGGATCTTCCCGGAGTTCGCGTGGCTGCAGTCGACCATCAGCGCGTCCAGCAGCTGGCTGCGACGCAATTGATCCACCGCGAGGGCGATGCTGGGGGCGTCGTAGTTCGCGGCCAGCCTGCCCCCCCTGAGAACAACATGGCCATCGGGGTTGCCCGCCGTTCGGACGATGCTCGTGGCGCCGTCTTGGTCGATTCCGAGAAAACTGTGCGAATGCATGGCGGCCTTCATGGCGTCGATCGCAATCTGGAGGCTGCCGTCGGTTCCATTCTTGAAGCCAACGGGCATCGAAAGCCCGCTCGCCATCTCCCGATGCGTCTGCGACTCGGTGGTGCGGGCGCCGATGGCCGCCCAGGTGACGAGATCGGCGATGTATTGCGGGGTGATGGGATCCAGGAACTCGGTGGCGGCCGGCAATCCCATCGAGTTGATCTCCAGCAACAGCTGTCGCGCGATCCGAAGACCGACCTCGATATCGTAGGTCCCGTCCATGCGGGGGTCGTTGATCAAACCTTTCCATCCTATCGTGGTGCGGGGCTTCTCAAAATACACCCGCATGACGAAGACGAAACGATCCTTGAGCTCCTCGCGGAGCCGGTTTAATCGCGTCGCGTATTCGATCGCCGCCTTGGGATCGTGGATGGAACAGGGCCCGATCACGACCAGCATCCGCTTTTCCTTGCGGGCCAGAATCGCCTGAACCTCAGCCCGTCCCTGGACCACCGTCTGGTTGGCCTCGGCCGTCATGGGAAGCGAGGCCTTCAGAGCGTTGGGAGTGGTCAGGCGAGCGGTCTGACGAACGCGCAAATTGTTGGTCGGCTGCATAGATATCGTGCCCACATCGCCATTGATATAGTCGCCGGTCGCCGCAGGAAACCAGGGAAGTAAACCAGCTTCGGCAGGGAAGGGAAAACTGTTTTTGATTCGAATGGCGAGAAGGCCTCACCGGGCCTGCGTCATCGACTGAACGAACTCGTCGACGCTGAGCCGCCTCTCGTCCCGCGCCTTCAGCTCTCGAACGCGAACGCTGCCGTCCGGCTCGATCTGGGCCGTGCATCGCGCCTTCAGCTCCAGAGCCCGCTTGAACTGCTTGTCCGGCTTCGCGGCCGTGAGCGAGAACTCGACGGCGCGCCCGGCGTCCCGGAGCCGCTGCGCCAGGCGAAGGGTTTGAGGTCGCCGCGCTTCGTCCTCAATCAGGCAGACCACGTCGATCCCGGCGGTGAACTCGGGCAGGCGCGCGCGGGCGCGGAGCAGTTCCATGAGCACCACGTCGCCCATTCCAAAACCCAGGGCGGGAAGATCCACCTTGCCGCCGCTGAGGACCTTCACGAGGTTGTCGTAGCGCCCGCCCCCCGCGATGGCCCGGAACTCGCCGCGCCGGTCGAAAGCCTCGAACACCGGTCCCGTATAGTACGCCAGCCCGCGGATGACGTTGTAGTCCACTTTCACGTAAGGGCTCAGGCCTCGCGCCGAAAGCTGGGACAGGATCAGCCCGAGCTCCTCTGTGGGCGTCGCCGCCCGGATGAACTCCTGGACGTCCGGGAGGGCGAAGCCCAGGGCTTGAAGCAAGCGGGCGCTTTCCGCCTCCTGTTCGCGCTCGAGCTTGTCGATGACCTGGAAGAAAGCGTAGGCCCGATCCGGCGTGCCCCCGCGTTGAACAAAGAACTCCTGCCAGGCGTTCCGGCTGCTGAGCCGAACCACGAAATCCTCATCGGTCAACCCGAGCGCCCTCAGCGTGTCGATGAGCAGCGCGATCAGCTCCGCGTCCACTGAGGGATCCTTCTCTCCAAACACATCGGCGTTCAGCTGGAAATGCTCCCGCAGGCGTCCCTTCTGTTGTCGCTCGTACCGGAAGAGCTGGGGAATCGCGAACCACTTGATGGGTTTGGGGTAATTCCGCTGATGTCCCGCAATCATGCGCGCGAGCGTCGGGGTCATCTCGGGGCGCATCGCCACGGCGCGCTCGCCCTTGTCGGAAAAATTGTAGAGCTGCCCGACGATCTCATCGCCGCTCTTCGCGGTGTAGAGCTCCAACGGCTCCAGCGGGGGGCCGTCATACTCGCGGAACCCGTAGCGACGCGCCACGGCTCGCCATTGGTCGAAGAGATAGCTCCGCGCGTCCGCGCTCCAAGCGTCTTTGCTCGGAAGCGGCTCCGGATAGAAGTCGCGAAATCCAGGTAATCGTTCCATGGGGTCAGCTCGCAAAAAAAAACAGGCGCTCCCGCTCATCGGAAGCGCCCGCTAGAAATGCGTCGCGCCGGGATTAAATCAATTCGAATCTGCGTCTCAACCGCGGAATTCGAAGACCCATCGACGGCTCTAGATCTCCGGCTTCTTGTCCGCCGCCGCGTCCGCCGCGTTGGCCGCGTGGACCTGCTCAGGGGTCAGCTTGATGACCTCGTCCCGCATTTCCTTGCCGGGCTTGAACTTCACCACCGCCCTCTGGGGAATCGGAACGTCGGTCTCGGGCGCGTTGGGATTGCGCCCCACCCTCGCTTTGCGGATCTTGACCTCGAACACTCCGAAATTCCGCAGCTCGACCTTCTGGCCTTTCGCGACGGATTCCCGAATGTAGTCCAATGTTTTTTGCACCACGTCCAGCACTTGCTGCTGGACCAAACCCGTCTCGTTGCTGATCCGGGTCACCAGGTCTCTTTTCGTTAATGACATAGCCACTGGGGTTAGTTGATCACTACCCAAACGGATGAATCGTCTTTAAGCGTCTTTGGCTTAACGGTCAAGAAGGATGAATTTCTTTTAGCCGCCTAATCAGATGCTCTAACCCATCCAAAACTGGCGGAAGGAGGGGGGGTGGGGTTAGGTTGTCCGAATTCGCATGCCCCCGGATTTCGAAACTCATGCGCACGGAGGCGCCGGCTCCACTTTCGCCACGACGCATTGGTCGGTGGTGCTGCGCGCCGGACAGTCAAGCGATCGCTCGCAGGCGGAAGCGCTGGAGAAACTCTGCCAGAGCTACTGGCGCCCGATCTACGCGTACATCCGAAGACGTGGATGCGCCCCTGAATCAGCCCAGGACCTGACCCAGGGGTTTTTCGAGCGGCTGTTGGAAAAAAGCTGGTTGTCAGACATCGATCCCAACCGAGCAAAGTTCCGATCGTTCCTGCTGACGATGGTCTCCCGGTTTCTCGCCAATGAATATGACCGAGCCCAGGCCATCAAGCGTGGGGGAGGGCAGCTCCATCTCAACGTGGATGATCCCGCCCTGGAGAACCAGCTGGCCGCCGAGCCTGAGGCCACTTCTCCGGAACGAGCCTTCGACCGGCAGTGGGCGCTCACGGTTCTGGACCGGGCGTTCACCCGCCTGGAAGCCGAGTCGGCGGGCTCGCGCGACCGGGGAGCGCATTTCAAGTCCCTCCAGGGGTTTCTCGCCCAGGAGGCTGTCGCGGGCGATTATCACCGACTCGCGGGCGAGCTCGGACTTTCCTCGGGAGCAGTTGCCGTGATGGTTCATCGGCTGCGCCATCGATACAAGGAGTTGGTCCGCGCTGAAATCGCCGAGACCCTGGGAAACGCGGCTGAGGTGGAAACCGAGATGCGGTATCTGCTGGAAGTTCTCCGTTCCTAGCCGCCGGTCGGACCAGATGGAGGAAGCGAATCGCAAACTCAGGAGCCCCGGGGCGCATGGGAAGGGGCTGGCGCCGATCCCTGCGCTCGTGCCCCGATGCCAAACCAGCACAGCCAGCCGGCCCAGACCACCCCGACGCCCAGGCCCAACCCCCAGCTCCAGCCCAGCGCTTCGCCAACGAGCGGCGTCAGCGCCGGGGCCACCAGACCCAACGCGTTTCCTCCTGTGTTCATGATTGCCGCGGCCGTGCCGGCGCGGCGCCCCCCGATCCGCACAGCCATGGTCCAGAAGGAGGACTCGCACAACCCCAGCACTCCGAGCGACGCGGTGAACCAAACAACAATCCAGCCCCACTGCGTCGAATAAATCCCCATCAGCAGAAACAGTCCGCTGAGCAACATGCCCACCCGGGGCGCCATCGCCAGACCCGCCGCCCCGCTCCGCGACTCCCACCAGCCGCTCAGCATCCCGCCCAGAGGCATGCAGACGGCCATGGCCAGGCTGGGAAGCCCCGCATAGTTGCGGCTCTGCTCAGCGCTCCAATGCAGAACGGATTCGAAGTAGTAGTGGAGCCAGTAGAAGAAAAGATACTGAAAATATCCCACGGCCGCGTAGCTCAGCGTCAGCAGCGACAGGTTCAGGCCCGCGCCCCGGGCGCGAGTACCGGCAGGCGTGGCCTCTGAGCGAGGCGGCGGCGGCGCTTCACCCCCTGCTTCGCGGCGATGCGCCTTCAGCGCGAGCCCGGAATACCAGCACCAGGCCACCGCGACCGCGGCGGTAAGCGCGCCGGACACGATGAAGGCCACGGGCCAATCCAGTCGGTCGATCGCGCGGCCGAAAACAGGATGGACCACCGCGTAGGCGAGAATCGAAGCCCCGGTGATCAGGCCATTGGGCAGCGCCTCGCCGCCGCGCGAGAAGACCGATCCCACCGTCCTCGCCGCCGCCGGGTGAAGCGGCGTGCTGAGCAGCCCCATGATGGAGCGCACCAACAGCAGGGCCGGGTAGACCTCCGAGGAAGGAACGAATCCCAGCCCGATCGCGCCCGTGAACGCGCAAAACAGCGCCGACCCCAGCCCCATGCAGGTCAGCGCGACGCGCGGGCCGTAGCAATCAATAAACCACCCGCCCGGGATCATGAAGATCGTGTAGACCAGCAGGAAAGCCGAGTAGAGCTGCCCCATGGCCTTCGGCGAGATCTGGAACTGCGCCATGATCCGTTCGTCTCCCGCGCTCGTGATGCTCGCCCGGTTGAAGTGGCTGATGAAACAAAGGAGCATCAACAACCCAAGCACCCCCCAACGCTTCAGGCCCGACAGCGCGGTCTCCCTCGTCGCGTCCGCTGACGATGTAGGAGCGCCGCTCATATCCCGTCCCAGATCGTCAGCTCGATTGCGTCACCAGGTATCGCTTCACGAAATCCTCGTTCAGCGTCACGCCCAAGCCGGGACCTTCGGGAACCGAGATGAATCCGTCCTTCCCCGCCTGAACCTTCTCCAAAGTGAGCTCGTGGCGCATGGGAGAGTCATCCACGCAATCCTCGAAGATGAACGCGTCGCGACAGGTGGACAGCCATTGGAGCGACGCGGCGACGGTGATGGGGCTTGTGTAGCAGTGGTTGCAGAGCCTGGCGTTGATCTCCTCGACGCGGGATCGGATGAACGCGCCGTCGGTGAACCCGCATCGCGAGAGATCCACCTGGTACACGTCGAGCGCGTGTCGATCGATGAAAGGGCGGAACGACTCGCGTCCGCACTCGGCCTCGCCCGCGGCGATGGGAACCGGGGAGCGATCTCGCAGCCAAACATAACCGTCGATGTCCCACGGACGCAGCGGCTCCTCCAGCCAGCCGATGTTGAACTCCGCGAACTGATGCGCGCGACGCAACGCCGTCCGCGCGTCCCAGACGCAGCCGGCGTCGATGAGAAGGGTGTTCCCGGCGCCAACACCCTCCCGGGCGCCTCGGACGAGCTCAATGTCGAGCGCCTCGCTCCGGCCCATCGGCTCCCAGCCAAATTTCACGGCGCGATATCCGCGATCCGTCCAGCGTCGAGCAATGTCTCGGGTCTCCACGCCGTCTCGACCAAAGAGGATGCTGGCATACGCCGGGATCCGGGAATGGTGCCTGCCTCCGAGGAGGGTGTGAATCGGAACACCGAACCTCTTTCCCTTCAGATCCCAAAGGGCCATGTCCACGGCGCTCATCGCGGCGATGGTGACGGAGGTGCGGCCAAAGTATTGGGTGCGACGGAGCAGCTTCTGCCAGACGCGCTCGGTTTCAAGGGGGTTTTCACCCACCAGCAGCTCCCGCAGTCCGCAGGCGATGTTATGGCTGAAGGGAGCGTCGATGATCGCTTTCACGACCTCGGGGGAAGCGTCGGCCTCTCCGATGCCCTCGATCCCGTCGTCGGTTCGAACCCGAACGAGAACCACATCCTGGCAACTGGCGGTCTTGGCGGCGACCTGGGGAACACGGAGAACCTGGCAAAGAAGTTGATCAATCTTCATGGTGGACACGGGGCTTTAGCGTGAAGGCGCTTTGCGGCGCAAGACACGATTTGTGAGATCGCTGAAGAGCGTGTAGATGACCGGGACAATGAACAGGGTGAGAAAGGTGCTTGTGAGCATGCCCCCGATAACGGCCACACCCATAGGACGCCGGCTTTCCGCGCCCGCGCCGAAACCGACGGCGATCGGAAGAATGCCGGCGATGGTGCAGAGGGCGGTCATCAAAATGGGCCGCAGGCGAACGAGCCCCGCCTCGGTCATGGCATCGTGGGCGCTGCGTCCCTTGGTCACTTGTTGGTTGGCGTACTCCACCAGGAGAATGGAGTTTTTGGTCACGAGACCCAGTAGGAGAACCAGGCCCACCTGGCTGAACAGATTGAAATTCATCGCCGGGATCACCGGGATGACGCCCATCTTTCCCAACACGTTCAGGAGCCATATCAGGCCGAACGCGCCAACGCCCGCCAGAGGCAAAGCCAGCATCACCGTGAGCGGATGGACAAGGCTCTCGAACTGCGCGGCGAGCGTCATGTAGATGATCACGGCGGCCAGGCCGAGAATCCACCAGACGTCCCGATTGGCTTCGTTCAGGTCCCTCGCCTCGCTTCCCCAGGTGAACAGAAAGCCGGCGGGCAACTCCTCGCGCAGCATCTCCTCGGTCTCGGCGATGACGGTCCCGAGCGGCGTCCCCACAGGCGAGGCGCTGATGGTCGCGCTGCGCAGGCGTCCGAAGTGATTGATCGCGTTGGCCGTCGCGCCCGATGTCCGGGCGACCACGGCGCTCAGCTGAATCAATTCGCCGGTGGCGCTCCGGACATAGACGTTGTCCAGGTCTTGAGGCGTAAGCCGGGATTTCCGATCGAGCTGCGCGATGACATTGTATTCCTTGCCACCCGTCTTGAGCCGACTCAGATCCAAGCCGCCAAACAGGATCTGCACGGTGCGCGAAATGTCCTCGATAGTCACGCCCAGGGACGCCGCGCGCTGGCGGTCGATGTCGAGCCGGAGCTCCGGCTTGTTGAGCTCAAAGGACACACGAACATTCTCCAGATTCCGCTTCCCGCGAAGCTTGTTGGCGAGTTCCGCGGAGGTTTTGGCCAGCGCGTCCAGATCCTGGTTTTGAAGAATAAGCTCAAACGGCGCGGCCAGGCTTCGCCCAATGGCTTTGGGGATATTGGGAATCGCGAGGCCTCCCTCCACGCCGGACAGGAACTGACCCCGCAGTCCGCCGGGATCGTTGACGAGTCGCTGCACGCTTTTTCGCGGGCCGCTTTTCAACGTGACGAACAACAACGCGAAGTTCGCCTGGCCGGGTCCGGCCATCCCCGGCGCGACCATGGAGGCGAAGCTCTCCACCTCGGGCGTCGCCTGCATCATCCTCTCCATCTTTTGCAGCTGACGATCCGTGAACTCGCTGGTGGATCCGTTCGGCGTGAACATCATGCAAAACAGCCGCCCTTTGTCCTCCTCAGGAAGGAAGTCCTTGTCCAGCGCCCGGTAGGCCGCGAACGTGGCGACCAGCGAAAGGAGGGCGACCACGACGGTCAACCCTCGATGCCCCAGGGCCAGACGGAGCAGAGCGGCGTACGCGCGCGAAACCGCGTTGAGCCCCGACTCGAAGAAGCGAAACAGGAAGCCGTGCTTCTCCGTCGAGACAGGCTTCAGCATCCGCGCCGCCATGGCGGGAGAGAGCGTCAGCGCCACGAAGGCCGACAGCACAACCGATCCCGCCATCGCGAAAGCGAACTCAATGAAGAGTCTTCCCGTCTGCCCTCGCTGGAACGCCAGCGGCAGGAACACGGCGACGAGGGAGAGCGTGATGGAGATAATGGCGACGGAGATCTCCTCCATGGCCTTGAACGCCGCCTCCCTGGGCGGCATCCCCAGCTCCACATACCGATAGATCGCCTCCAGAACCACGATCGCGTCGTCCACAACGACGCCAATCGCCAGGACGAGAGCCAGCATCGTCAGAATGTTGATCGAGTAGCCCATCCAGTACAAAACGCCGAACGCGCCGAGGATCGAGACGGGAATGGCCACGGTCGGGATGAGCGTGGAGCGGAAGTTTCTCAGGAAGACAAAGATGATGATGAGCACGAGGCCGAAGGCGATGGCCAGCGTCTCCCAGACCTCGCTGATCGCCTGCTCCACATAAGTGGACTCGTCGTAGCCAGCGAAGATGTCGACTCCCATGGGCAAGGTGGACTTGATGGCGGCGATCTCGGAATGCACTCCCTTGGCGACCGTGACGGTGTTCGCCTTGGATTGCTTCACGATCCCCAGGAACACGCAGGGCTTCCCGTTGGATCGCGCGATGGTTCGATAGTCCTCGGCCCCGGCCTCGGCGCGTCCGATATCCCTCAACCTCACGAGCGTCGATCCGGTGGCGCGCACGACCAGATTGTTGAACTCGTCGGCGGTTTTCATCTCGCCGCGAGTTTGAATGGTCATCTCGCGATCCAGGTTCTCCACGCGTCCGCTGGGCAGCTCCACGTTCTGCTGACGCAACGAGCGCTGGACGTCCAGGACCGTCACTTGTCTTGCGGCCATTTTTTCCGAATCCAGCCACAGCCTCATGGCGAAGCGCTTCTCCCCGCCGATGATGATGGAGGAAACCCCTTGCACCGTTTGAAAACGCGGCTTGATCTGCCGCTCGGCGAGCGTCGTCAACTCGAGGGTGGAGTAACGATCGCTGTAAAGGCTGATCCAGATGATCGCGTTGGCGTCCGCGTCCTGCTTGGCCACGATGGGCTCGCGGACATCCAAAGGCAGCGCGCCGCGCACCCGGCTGACGCGGTCACGAACATCCTGCGCGGCCAGGTCGATGTCGCGGGACAAATTGAATTCGATCGTGATGAGGCTGGCCTGCTCCCGGCTTTCGCTGGTGAGGGTCTTGATCCCCTCGATGTTGTTGATGGCCTCCTCCAATCGTTCCGTCACCTCGGTCTCGACCACTTGGGCGTTGGCGCCCGGGTAGACGGTGGTGACGCTGACGATCGGCGGATCAATGTCCGGCAGCTCCCGCACGGGAAGGCGCGTCAGGCCGATGACTCCGAAAAGGATCAGCGCGAGGTTGAGCATGCTCGCGAGAACAGGGCGTTCGATGCTCAGCTTGGAGATGACCATGGCGCGCGCTCCTTACTGACCCTGGTATGCCGCCGCCGCCGCCGCGGGCGCAAGCTTCACCGGCGTGCCCGGGGCGAGCTTTTGAACGCCCTCAACAATCACCTTCTCACCCGCGGAAAGCCCTTGAGTCACCTCGGCTTTTCCGGCCAACCGAAGCCCCACGCGAATCGGCCTCGCCTCGGCGCGCTGGTTGGAGTCGATCACGAAGACTGAAACGTTGTCGCCGCTGTTGACCAGGGCGGGCTCGGGAATGACCAGCGCCGAGTCCCTCAGCCTCAGGCTGAGGTCCATCCTCGCGAACATGCCGCCGCGCAGCTTCTGCAGCGGGTTGGCCACCTTCGCCTTGACCAGGGCGGTTCTGGTGGTCGCGTCCAGCTGGGGAGAAATGAAATACACCTCGCCGTGAAAAACCTCGCTCGGGAAAGCGGCGACCTTGAAGTCGAGCACGAGCCCGGGCTTCACCTCGCTCAGGTAGCGCTCGGGAATGGAAACCTCGATCTTCACCGTATCCAGGTCCACCAGGGAGGTGAGGAGCGTGTTGCGGGAGATGACCTGACCGGGGCTGATTTGCCGGGCGCCGGTGAGGCCTGTGAAGGGAGCGAGAACCCGCATGTCGCGAAGGCTGCGCTGGCGCATCGCGATCGTCGCCTCGCTCATGGACAGCGTCGCGATGGCCTGGTCGTACTCCTGTTGGGAGATGAGGCGCTCCTTCAGCATTTGCTGGGAGCGCTCGTGCTTCGTGACGGACAGCCTGTGCGTCGCCTCGGCCTCTCCGAGACTCGCCTGCGCCTTGGTCTCATCAAGCAGGACGAGGAGCGCGCCCTTCTCCACGCGCTTCCCTTCGGAGAACGCGATTTCCTGCACCGTGCCGTCGCTCTCGGCCTTGATCTCGACAAACTCGTTGGCGGCGACCGACCCGACCAGGCCCACGGACTCGATCACGGGCTCCTGGCGAACCGGCACGGCGACGACCTGAATCGCGAAGCCGCCCGAGCCCCCGCTGCCCGCGGGCTTGACGGTTGTCCCGGACTTGTCCCGGCAGGCCGAAACCATCACGCAGAGCACGAACGCGGCGCCAAGGGATCGCAGGGGCGAAGAACTGGACATATCGAACCGATGCATCGCGCACACTGGACACCAAACCCGCCGAACGAGGAAAGGAATTAATTGAAGCCTCCGGCTTCTCCTTCGGCCAAAAGTTCAACCAGGCGGGCTGGCGGTTCGGAGACGTGCGGCGAAAGTCGACGAGAACTCGGCCACATTGTTGAAGACGGGCCCGCGAATGTTGGCTTGAGCTGAAGCGCGGTGATTTGAGAGGTTGCGGGGCATGAGGATTCATCGCTTGCGCGACGGCGGGCTTGTCATCACCGCGCTGGTCCTTGCGCTCACCGGCTGCGGAACATCGAACCCGGACGTGGGCGCCTCGAAATTCCGCGGAGTCTATACAACCGTCGCTCTTGAGGACCACGAGCTCGACATGCCCGCTTCGGGATACGCCCCCTGCAAGGATTTTGGTCCCCATCAGCGGCCCGCCGCCGTCGTTGTCGGATACGGCATCGCCACGGGAGGCGCGTATTACGCTCAAGGATTCGATCTTGAGTTGGTGGAGATCGATTCCGCAAGAACCCTCCTGCGAAGACACGGTGAATCGCTGCCAGGCAAGGCGGCGATGCTGGAGCTGCCCATCCAGAAGGACGGCGGCTACAGGCTCAAACTGATCATCAAGGGCGCCGTTTACGACACTTGGGATTTCACGGTGAAGACCTCGGGCGCGAAGCCTCTCTGAGGACTCCCTGTCCGGCGCCGAGTCCGTTCCGCCGTCGACCCGAGACCTTCTCGCGACCGCGCCGCGACAGCGGGAGAAACGCAAAGCTCGCAAGGCGCCGCGACAGGGCGCAATATGCCCGTGTCACCATGCGCAAACGCCAACGGCTCTCCTCGACCGCGCTACTCGCCGGCCCCTGGATTCTCGCGACGCTGACCCGCATTTCTACGGAGTCCGCGACCGTGGATTCGAATGCCACCGCGCGCTCAGAACCCATCTACGCGGCGACGAATATCGCTCAGCTGGGCGACATCGCGGCGAGATCCTCCGTCGCCGTCTGCGCGGTCCGCCTGGAAGGAACCGTTTGGTGGTCGAGCCCGGCGGAAGGACGGCTGGTGCTTCAGGATGAGTCTGGCGCCGCGAAGCTCGACCTGGACTGGCGCGAGCCGGACCTGTTGCCCGGCCAGCGCGTCCGGATCGTCGGAGTGTCGATAGTCACGCGAAACGGGGCGGCGTTTCAGATGGGCGCCCGCGGGCCGGTCGTGGACAACGACGGAACGCACGCGATGCTCGAGAAATCAGGCGCGCGTTACCTCGAGGCGGGGCGACATCCGTTCCGTGTCGAATGGTTCAACGGAGCGGAGGGATTCGGGATGGAAGTCGCCTACGAGGGACCGGACGGACGGCGGCGGCCGATACCTGACGACGCGCTGTTCCGCGATCGCAACCCGGACACCGCGGCGAATGGCATCGCTGGCGCGAAGGGACTGAACTACGAAGTTTACGAAGGACTATGGACCACGCTGCCTGACTTCGAAGCGCTCACTCCGGTCAGGCGAGGCGTGTCTCCCGGCATCGACATCGGTGTGCGCAGCCGCGATGAGCATGTCGCTGTCCGGCTTACGGGATACCTCGAGGTTCCCCACGGAGGCCGATACGCCTTCTTCCTCAAATCCGACGATGGAAGCCGACTGTTTGTCGGTGAACCCGCGATGCGCCTCCAGGTCATTGGGACCTCGCCGCCGCCGCCGCCCCGCAGGATGGCAATCGGGCAAAGCCTGCTCGAGGGGGACAATGTCCAACGGGCCGAGGTGGAGGGAGAAGTCTCGCTGATCCGATCTCAGTCGAAAGACTGGCAACTCGAGCTGATCGCCGGCGCCAACCGAATGCGAGTGAACGTCGCGGAACTCCGCAATGCGCCTCCCGCTTCGTGGCTGAAGCGCCGGGTCAGGGCGATCGGCGTTTGCGAAGGCGTTCACACCGCCACCGGGGAGTTCGTCGCCGGCGCCATGCTCGTGTCGAGCTTCCAGGACATCACATGGGTCGAATCAACGGACGGCGCCGGTCCCCCCTCCGGTCGAAAGGAGCCCCTTCCCTTGCTGACCACGTCCGCCCAGGTGCATCGATTGAAGCGCGAGGAAGCGGATCAAAAGCATCAGGTGAGGATCCGCGGCGTGGTGACCTGCGTCCTTCCTGAGCATCAGGCGGTCACGCTTCAGGACGCAACACGCGGCCTGTATGTCGTGGACGCCTCTCCTTCCGGTGCTTCGCGCCCAGCCCTTGGCGACTACCTGGAAATCGAAGGCGTGACGGACCCGGGATTGTTCGCTCCCATGGTGAACGCTCTGCGGGTCCGTCGGCTGGGCATTGGCTATATGCCCGAGCCTGCCCGTCCCACCTGGGACCAGTTGATGAATGGCAGCGGTGACGCGCAGTTTGTGGAGTTGCACGGAATCATCACCGCGGTTCACGCCGATCGGATCGCCCTCCTGACTCGAGAGGGAGCGCTTCAGGTTGAGGTGCGCCTGAGCGGAGGCTCGCTCGAATCATTGATCCCGCTCCAGGACGCGCTGGTCCGTCTCCGCGGATGCCTGTTCGCGACTTGGAACTACGTCACCCATCAGGTGATCCCCGGCCAGGTTCGCCTCTACGACACCACCGTCATGCTGGAGCAGCCGGCGCCGCGCGATCTCTTTGCCTCGCCAGTGAAAACAGCGGCCGATCTCCGGCTTTTTGATTCGCAGGCGGGCCCGTTCCAACGAGTCCAAATCACGGGACAGGTGCTTCACGTCCGGGGGAACGAGCATTTCTTGACCGATGGGAAACAGGGCCTGCGCTTTATCTCCAAGGAACGCACGGCGCTTCAAGTGGGCGACCGTGTGGATGTGGTGGGATTTCCCGACGTCTCGGGCGGGGTTGCGCCCGTGCTGAAGGAGGCGGTCGCCCGCAAGACCGGTCACGCGGCGCTGGCGGAGCCCAAGCCGCTCCGGCTCGAGGAGTGGCTGAGGGCCGAGCACGACTCGACCTATGCGCAAGTGGATGGAGTGTTGGTGAGCGCGCGAAAGACGGCGAGCGACTGGGTGCTGGAATTACAGAATGGCGTCCGCACTTTCGCGGCGAGGTTGAAGGACGAAGCCGACCGAGCCGCGGAGCGCTTTGCGATCGGCAGCCGGCTCCAAGTGCGCGGAGTCTACGCGGCGGAGGGCGCGGGCCGGGTGTCTGGGTCAGAGATCGCCAGTTTCGAGCTGTTGCTCAACGCGGCCTCGGACGTCCGCGTGCTCGCGCGACCTCCCTGGTGGACGTTGAGGCGGTTGCTCATCATCGTCGCGGCGCTCGCGGCGATCCTTGCCGCCACGTCGCTCTGGATCACGCAACTTCACCGCCAAGTCGAGGAGCGAACCGCGGAGCTCGGCGCGCAAATTCATGAACGGCAGCGCATCGAGCATCAGTGGTCGATGGAGGCGGAGCGCGCCCGCGTGGCCCAGGACCTTCATGACGAGCTGGGCTCCGGCCTCACCGAGATCAGCATGCTCGGAGCGCGCGCGCGCGCCCTCGCCGCGTCGGATGAGAAGAGGAATCGCCATCTGGACCAGATGAGCGACCGGGCCAGGGAGATGGTCACCGCCTTGGACGAAATTGTGTGGGCGACGAACCCCAAGCATGACTTGCTGTCTTCCCTGATCAGCTACTTGAATCTGTACGCCGATCGGTTCCTGGGACTGGCCAACATGAGCTGGCATCTGGACGGCCCGGCGGATCCGCCCGAACACGCCCTGGATTCGAGACACCGTTACCAATTGTTCCTCGCGTTCAAGGAGGCCCTCAACAATGTGGTTCGCCATTCGGAAGCCACAGAAGTCCGCATGCGCGTTGTCGTGGCGGAAGGTCAGTTGCGGTTGACGCTGTCGGACAATGGTCGAGGCCTCCCCGCCGAGCCCCACACCCAGGAGATGGACGGCGTCGCGAACATGCGGACACGACTCGAGAGGCTCGGAGGACGCTTCGAGATAGAGAGCGAGCCAGGGCGCGGCGCTGCGCTGCGGTTCCACCTGCCCCTGAGCTGAGACCTTATGACGAAAATCGCCATCGTTGAAGACAATCGAGTCATCCGCGAAAGCCTGTCGGAGTTCGTTGACGCGGATGACGATTGCCAGTGCGTCTGCGCCTGCGCGACCGCCGAGGAGGCCCTTCGCGTGATCCCGAAGCAGCGCCCGGACATCGTCTTGATGGATATCCAGCTTCCGAACATCTCCGGGATCGAATGCACCGCTCAGCTCAAGCAACTCCTGCCGGCGG
Organism: Verrucomicrobiota bacterium; assembly: GCA_016199985.1. Classification (GTDB taxonomy): domain Bacteria; phylum Verrucomicrobiota; class Verrucomicrobiia; order Limisphaerales; family UBA11320; genus UBA11320. The sequence continues at coordinate 67,848 of JACQFQ010000069.1, forward strand.
TCCAGATCATCATGGTGACCGTGTACGAGGACACGGATCGGATCTATAAGGCCCTGCGCGCGGGCGCTTGCGGCTATCTGCTGAAGCGTTGCTCCCCCGAAGAGCTCATCTCCGCCATTCGCGAGGTGCAACAGGGAGGCGCCCCGATGTCGCGCGAGATCGCGCGAAAAGTCATCGCGTCCTTCCAGGAATCGATCACCGCCACGGCTGAGGTCGAGGACCTGTCCCCACGGGAACGCGAAATCCTGGAACTCCTCGCCCAAGGCCTCGCCAACAAGGAGATCGCCCAGCGTGTCGGCGTCAGCGACGGCACCGTTCGGTGGCATCTGCGGCACGTCTACAACAAGCTCCACGTCCGATCGCGAACCGAGGCGGCCCTGAAATTCCGATCCACACATTTGTGAGGCTAGGCAAACGCGGATTCTCGGCTATGGTTGACGACCGTAGACACCCAATCCGAAGAAAAACCTGACCCTGAACACGATTACCACCGTATGAGACCCAATATGAACCACCGCTTTTCGGCCTGGGCGGTCCTCCTCCTCGCTTCTGCCATGCTGGCGGGAGCGGTCCCCGTGACCTTCCAAGTGAACCTCGCTGTTCAAACCGCTCAAGGCAAATTCGATCCCTCCGCCGATTCCGTCGAAGTGCATGGGTCCTTCGACGGCTGGAACGCTGGCGCCAAACTTTCGGCGAGCGCGACTGACGAGGGCGTTTATGTGGGCACGGTCGACATCGGCGGCGGCGTAGGAACCACCGCGCAGTTCAAGTATGTCATCAACCGAAACGGAGGGGCGGTTTGGGAGAATAACGGCGTCGGTCCGGCCGGCGCCCAGAACCGGATGCTCACCTTGACCGACGCGGCCCAAACGCTGCCAACGGTCAATTTCAACAACGAATCCGCGCCAGCCGGGGTGACGGCGGTGACCTTCCAACTGGATGTGGAGATCCAGATCGCTCTGGGGAGCTTTGACCCCGCCACGGACACGGTCGAGGCGCGCGGCGCCTTTAACAATTGGGGGGGAGGGTTCGTGCTCGCGCCCGACCCAACCGACATGAACATTTACCAGGGGTCGGCCGATATCACCGGCGTCCCTGGAAGCGCTGTGGAGTATAAGTTCGTCATCAGGCATGGGGGACTGAACTGGGAAGGCAACGTGGGCCCCGGCGGGCCGAATGGCAACCGCGTGCTGACGCTGTCCGACTCCGACCAAACATTGCCCGTCGTGTATTTCAACAATCTCAAGACCAAGCCAGGAGACGGGGTCCCGGTGACTTTCCAGGTGGACATGTCTGTCCCGATCGCCCGAGGCAGGTTCGACCCCGCGCTCGGCGCATTGGTGGTTGCCGGTGGTTTCAACAACTGGAGCACGACCGCGAACCCGCTCACGGCCAGCCAGGAAGATCCGAACATCTACTTTGCCGTGATCCACATCACGACCATCCCTCCCGGCGGTTGGGTTCCCTACAAGTTCGTGATGAACGGGGGAGGCTGGGAGGGCAGCGACAATCGAGGATTCACCCTGGCCGTCGCCGATCAAACCCTGCCCCCCGATTTTTTTGACCGAGTTGGCAACTTCGGACCCATCGCGCTGACCGCGGACTCGTCGCAGCTTTCCATCAGCTGGGCGGGCGGTCCGCACATCCGGCTGCAACAAGCCACGAGTCTCTCAACACCGGACTGGACCGACGTTCCGGACACTGAGGGACAGAGCGCGACCTCACTCCCGTTGAACCCCGATAGTTCAGCGAAGGCTTTCTTCCGGCTGGTCGGTCCTTGATCTGGATGGGGATCCGCGCTCGGCGGAAGAAAAGCGGCGATGTTCCTAGGACGACATGATTGGGTGGCGATCCTGTCCGCCCTCCTGTCCGTAACGGACATGAGGGCGGACGACTTTATCGCCGGCGCCGATTGTTCGCATCTCGGTTTCTTCGAAAGGCACGGGATCGTCTACAAGGATGGCGGCAATCGGAAGGATGCCTTTGAGATTCTCAAGCAGGGCGGCCTGACCTGCGCGCGCCTGCGCGTCTTCACCAGCAACGCGACCCAGGCCGCGGCGGACCCATACAACTTCGGCAACACCCTCGAGGACACTCTCTCCCTCGCGGTCAGGGCGAAGGCCGCGGGATTGCGGTTGCTTCTGGATTTCCACTACTCGGATTCGTGGGCGGATCCGGGAAAGCAGACCAAACCCGCTTCGTGGTCTCATCTGACGTTCCCCCAACTCGAGCAGCGGATGCGCTCCTACAGCAGCAACTGCATCTCTGAGTTTCGAGCCGCGGGCGCGTCGCCGGACTATGCGCAAGTCGGAAACGAGATCATTGGAGGCCTGCTCTGGCCCGACGGAAGGGTCGGAGGCGTCTACGACACGCCGCAGCAGTGGTCCCAGCTCGGCCGCCTGCTGAGCGCCGCGGTCCGCGGAATTCATGACGCTTCCGAGGGCGCCCCGCCGCAGATCATCATCCACATCGATCGCGGCGGAGACTGGAGCGGCACGCGGTGGTTCTTCGACAATTTGGCGCAACAGCCCGTGGCATTTGACATCATTGGGGAGAGCTATTACGCGTGGTGGCATGGAGATCTTGCGGACCTGAGCCACTGTCTTACCAACACAGCCCAGCGTTACGCCAAACCCGTGCTGATCGTCGAGACCGCGTTTCCCTGGACCAATTCGACCCCGGTGCTCAACCTCCCGGCCACACCCGCCGGCCAAATCGCCTACGTCGCAACGATCGCCAAGGTGGTAAGGAAGCTGCCCGCTGGAATGGGGCGCGGGATCGTTTGGTGGGGCGCCGAGTACGTCGGGACGCCGGGATACAACCTGGCGGGATTCGAGGGCCGATCGTTCTTTGACGCCGGCGCCAACGCGCTGCCTGTGGTGAAAGCGATGGGCCAGCTCTCAGCCCCGCTTCGGATCGACGCCACCCTGAACGACCAGGATCTCACACTGATGTGGCCATTCAGCGGAGCCGGCCTGTCCTGCGTGACTTCAACGGGGCTGGCTGCTTCGTCGGTCTGGCTGCCGGTGACGAACAACATCCAGATCACCAATGCGATGTTCGACGTTTCGCTGCCGAGGGACGCCAACCATCGACGGTTCTTTCGACTGCAGGGAGAATGATCTTTGCCAGACGCCAAGCCCTGATCCCTCAACGCATGGACGGCAGGGAATCCCGCCCCCCCGTGGAGGCGCGGAGTCGGCGTCCATCTGGAATCTGGGCCGGTGAAATGACAAGGCCCCGTGGAGTCCTCCACGGGGCCTTGAGCTAAACGGTGGAATCGTCGATCGCCTTGCGCTACGCGAGCTCGATCTTGTCTCCTGCCTTCAGGGTGACGAGCGCCTTCTTCCAGCTGGGGGTCCAGCCTTCGGCGGCGGTGCGCTGGCGTCGCAGCTTTCCGCGAACGTTCATCGTGTTCACACGGATGACCTTCACTTTGAAAAGCTCTTCGACGGCCTTGCGGATCTCGATCTTGTTGGCCCGCTTGTCGGCGATGACGGTGTAGCGGTTGAAAGAGGCGGACTGCTTGGTCCCCTTCTCTGTCACCCGGACAGTCTTGATGATCTCAAAAGAATTCATGGCTCAGGAGGTTTACTTGAGTCGGGATTCGAGCTTTTCGAAAGCGCCCTTGGTGAAGATCAGCTTCGCCGGGCGGAGCACCTGGTAGGTGTTGAGCAACTCGCTCGTGGTCACCTCGACCTTGGGGATGTTCCGGGCGGAGAGATACAGGTTCTCGTCGGTCGCCTCGGTGACAAACACCGCGGATTTTCCGTCGAGCTGCAGGTCCTTGAGGATGGCGATCACGGTCTTCGTCCGAGGTGCGTCCACCTTGATTTCGCTGATGACGAGCACATCGCCCGCCGCGAGGCGTTCGCTGAGCGCCTTGCGAAGCGCGAGGCGCTTCACCTTCGAGTTGACCTTCTTGGCGAAGTCGCGCGGCTTCGGGCCGAACGTCACGCCGCCGCCCCGCCAGAGCGGGCTTGCGAAGGAGCCCGCGCGCGCCATGCCGGTGCCCTTCTGCTTCCAGGGCTTCTTCCCGGTGCCGGCCACCTCGCCCATGGTCTTGGTCGAGGCGGTGCCGGAGCGCTGCGCGGCGAGATAAGCGACGACCGTGTCGTGAACCGCCTGCGTGCCGCGGCCGTTCTCGATCACTTCGAATGAAACCTGAAGCTCGCCCTGCGGCGATCCCTTGATGTCTGTAACAGTGAGTTTCATGGCTTACTTCTTGGTTTGCTTGGCTTCTTTGGCGTTCTTTGCCTTGCCCTTCGCGCGCTCCGCCATTCTCTTCGCGCGCTCGGCCACAACCTCGCGGGTCATCTTTTTGGCGCCGCGAATCACGACATAATCGCCCTCGGCGCCGGGCATGGAGCCCTTGATCAGGAGAACATTGTCGTCCTTGCGCACCTGGATAACCTCCAGGTTCTGAGCGGTGCGACGCGCCTGGCCCATGTGGCCGGGCATCTTCATGCCGCGGTTGACGTGTCCAGGGAACAAGCGACAGCCGATCGCGCCGCTGCGGCGATGCCAGCCCTTCGCCCCGTGGGTCATGTCGCCGCCGCGGAATCCGTGACGCTTGACGACGCCCTCAAATCCTCGGCCCTTGGTGACGCCGATGGCGTCCACAAAGTCGCCGACCTGGAAAAGATCCACGCCCACCACGTCGCCCGGCTTCACCTCGACAGCGAAGTCGCGAAACTCCTGGACGCGCTTGACGGGCTGCGCCTTGAACTTCTTGAAATGACCGTTCAATGGCTTCGTGATCCGCGACTCCTTCTGGTCGTCAAATCCAAGCTGAACCGCGTTATACCCGTCCTTGCCATCCTTCGTCTTGCATTGCATGACGCGGTTGGGGCCGGCGAGCACGACGGTCACGGGAACCGCGACACCCTTCGAGTCATAGACCCGGGTGTGGCCCAATTTTTTGCCGATTAATGCGATCATACGTTCCCTCGATTAAATCTTGATGGTGATGTCCACGCCGGCTGGCAGGTTGAGCTGCTTCAGCTCGTCCACCGTCTTCGCGGTGGGATCGATGATGTCGATCAGGCGCTTGTGAGTGCGCTGCTCGAACGACTCCATGGATTTCTTGTCCACGTGCGGAGAACGATGGAGCGTGTAGCGTTCGATGCGAGTGGGAAGCGGGATGGGCCCGGAAACACGGGCGCCCGTCCGCTTCACTGTTTCGACGATATCATGGGCCGACTGGTCGATGATCCGGTGATCATACGCTTTCAGTCGGATCCGAATTCGTTGCGTTGCCATAAATCAAAGAACAGGGATGCGAGTTATTGTTGCAGTTACGACCGAGCGGCAGGCCGAGCCTTCGCCGCGTCCAAAATCTGTGTCAGAACGCTGTTGGGAACCTGCTCGAAACGGAATGGCTCCATGCTGTAGGAGGCGCGCCCCTTCGAGAGCGAGCGAATCGCCGTGGCGTACCCGAACATTTCCGCCAGGGGAACCTCGGCGTTCAGGTTCGTCGAGCCGCTCTTGGCCTCGATGCCCGTGATCCGGCCGCGGCGGCGGTTGATGTCTCCGAGCAGATCGCCCTGGTATTCGTCGGGGGTGTTGACTTCCACCTTCATGATGGGCTCGAGCAGAATCGGGTTCGCCTTCCTGAAGGCGTCCTTCAGCGCGAAGATGCCGGCCATCTTGAACGCGAGCTCGTTGGAGTCGACCTCGTGGAAGCTGCCGTCGACGATCTCCACCTTGATGTCGATGACCTGATAGCCCGCGTAAACGCCGCTGCGGATGGCTTCTTCAATGCCGTCGATGACCGCCGGAATATACTCGCGCGGGATCGCGCCGCCGACGATGCCATTGACGACCTCCACGCCCTTGCCGGGCTCGTTGGGAGCGACCTCCACGCAGGCGTGGCCGTATTGGCCGCGGCCGCCGGACTGCCGGATGAACTTGCCCTCGCCTTCGGCCGCCGCGGTGATCGTTTCGCGATAAGCGATCTGGGGCGCGCCCGCTGTGGCGTCCACCTTAAACTCGCGCAAGAGGCGGTCCCGGATGATTTCCAGATGCAACTCGCCCATGCCGGCGATGATCAGCTGGCTGGTTTCCTCGTTGGTGAAGCAACGGAAGGTCGGATCCTCTTCCGCGAGACGCTGCAGGCCTTCAGACATCTTGTCCCGATCGCCCTTGGTCTTGGGCTCGATCGCCATGCTGATGACCGGCTCGGGGAACGTGGGCGGCTCCAGCATGATGTCAAACGACTCGTCGCAAAGCGTGTCGCCTGTCGTGATGTTGCGGAGCCCGACCAGGGCCGCGATGTCTCCGGAGTGCGCGCAATCGATGTCCTTGCGTTCGCCGCCCTGGATGATCATGAGGCGGCTCACCCGCTCGCGCTTGCGGGTTCGGGGATTGTAAATCGTGTCGCCCTTCTTGAGCTGGCCGCTGTACACCCGGAAGAAAACCAGCTTGCCCGCGTAGGGATCCGTCCAAAGCTTGAAGGCGAGCGAGCAGAACTTCGCGCTGTCGTTGGGCGCGACCTCAATCTTGGCGTCCTCGCCCGGCACATGGCCGGTGGCGGCGGGAATGTCCATGGGGGACGGCAGGTAATCGACGACGGCGTCGACGAGGCATTGAACGCCCTTCTTCTTGAACGCGGAACCGCAAAGCACGGGGACCAGCTCAATCTTGCAGGTGAGGCGGCGAATCGCGGCCTTCAGGATTTCAGGAGCGATCGGCTTCTCCTCCAAAACCAGCTCGGCGATGACGTCGTCCTTGTTGGAAACGGCCTCGATCAGCTCCGCAAGCGCGGCGGCGGACCTGGCCTTCAACGCCTCGGGGATCTCCTTGACGTCGTACTTCAACCCTTCGTTGACGACCTCGCCGGAGCCCCAGCTGATGGCCTTCTGGTTGACGATGTCGATCACGCCTTCGAAGTAATCTTCGGCGCCGATGGGGAGATAGATCGGAAACGCGTACGCGCCGAGCTTCTTGCGCATGTCGTTCACCGCGTTGTCGAAGTTCGCGCCCGTGCGATCCATCTTGTTGACGAACGCGATGCGCGGAACCTTGTACTTGGTCGCCTGGCGCCAAACGGTCTCGGATTGCGGCTGCACGCCGGCGACGCCGCAGAACACGGCGACCGCGCCATCCAGAACGCGCATGGATCGCTCGACCTCGGCGGTGAAATCGACATGGCCGGGAGTGTCGATGATGTTGATCCGGTGCGGAATGGTGTCGAAAGTCTTGTAAAGCCCCGCCTCCTTCTTCTGGGTCCAATAGCAGGTGACGGCGGCCGAGGTGATCGTGATGCCGCGCTCGCGCTCCTGCTCCATCCAGTCGGTCACGGTGTTGCCGTCGTCGACATCGCCGATCTTATGGATCAGGCCGGTGTAGAACAGAATGCGCTCGGTCGTGGTGGTCTTGCCGGCGTCAATGTGCGCGGCGATCCCGATGTTCCGGGTGCGCTCCAGCGTATACTGGCGGTTCGGTGAATTGATTGCTTTCGTGTCCATCACAACAAAACGGATTGGGTTCAGACAATAAAAACGCCCCGAAAAGTCAACGTCGGGGCGGTCACAGATCGGGCTCTACCAGCGGAAGTGCGCGAAGGCCTTGTTGGCCTGCGCCATCTTATGCACTTCATCCCGCTTTCGAATCGCGTTCCCCTGCCCCTGGTAGGCCTCCATGATCTCGGAGGCGAGGGCGTCCTTCATGGGAGTTCCCTTCCGGGCGTCCGCGAAGTCAACAAGCCATCGCAACGCGAGGGAAAGCTGGCGATCGTTCGGAACTTCCATCGGGACCTGGTAAGTGGCGCCGCCCACGCGGCGAGGCTTCACCTCCAGCCGGGGCTTGGCGTTGTCGACGGCCTTCTGGAGGATCTCCAGGGGGCTGGACGACGGGTTCTTTTCAGAAAGAGTGTCGAAGGATTGATACACGATCCGCTCCGCCAGACTCTTCTTTCCGCTGATCATCACGGTGCTGACGAGGCGGGAAACGAGGGTGCTGTGGTACTTCGGATCAGGAACGATCGTACGCTTGGTGGCTTGGCGGCGACGGGACATATCTCAGTGGTTTTTGCTAAATCGATCGAGGCGCTGGGTTCGAGGGTTCACTTGGCCGCAGCCTTGGCCTTGGGCCGCTTCACGCCGTATTTGGAGCGGCTGACGCGCCGCTTCTCCACGCCTGCGGCGTCCAACGTTCCTCGCACGATGTGGTAGCGAACGCCGGGAAGATCCTTCACGCGCCCGCCGCGCACCAGAACAATCGAATGCTCCTGGAGGTTGTGGCCTTCATCGGGGATGTAGGCGATGATCTCATAGCCATTGGTCAGACGAACTTTCGCCACTTTCCGCATCGCGGAGTTGGGCTTCTTCGGGGTGCGCGTCATCACTTGAAGACACACACCACGGCGAAAGGGTGAATTCTCCAAGGCTGGCGACTTGGACTTGTATCGCACTTTATTGCGACCCTTGCGAACCAGTTGATTAATCGTCGGCATTGATTCAAGTGATCAAAAAAATTCTGCGTAAGTTCCCGAACGACGCCGGGAAAATGGAGGCGGGATAGTAACAGTGGAACTCGTTGTTGCAACAAGTATTTGAAATATTTCGGGAATCGGGAACCCCACCGCGCGGTGAGAGCGGGAAAGCGCGAATGGCGGGGGCCGCGACCCACGGTGGGCGGCTAGGCCGCCTCGTCTTGGCTGCCCAGGCGCGAACCGGCCTCGGGCGAGGCTCCTTCCTCGACGACCGCCGCGGGTTCCGCCCCCCAGAGGGCCTGGCGGGCTTCAGGCTTGAACACGCGGAGCAACTGATCGGCGGCCCAGTTGATCTGAAGCCACGCGGGCTTGGAGATCACGACGGCGCCCCGATGCAGGTAGAACTGGTCCAAGCCCTCGCCGCTGCGAAATCGCGTGGCGAAGATGCTGTGGACATCCGGATGCTCCGCCGCCGTCAGCCGGGCGTGGTGAAGCAGGAGGTCGGAGACCCCGTGACGCTGGCTTTCGCTCGAGGAAAACATGGACGCGAAAACCAGGGTCCCTTGAATCAGGTACCAGACCGTGACCGCGTGGAGCCGGCTCTCAGAGTACGCCCCCATCGCGCAGATCTTGCCTGGGGAGAACAGCCGCTCCGCCCAGGCGGCGAAGCCTTCGGGCGTCAGTCGATCCGTCATGCAGACGTATCCGGTTCGCTGCTGAAAATCGAGGTAGACGGGGTGCGCTTCCTCGGCGAATTGCGCCGCCGTGGCGATCTCTCGAACCTCATACCGCTTCTGGGCCCCCTTGATCACGGACCGCATCTTCTGCCGTTTGCGAGCCGGGACAATCGTGTCGATGGAGTAGGACTTGACGTCCTGAAACCCAATCAGCTTGAGGCTGGAGTTGGACTTCATCCCCGGGGGAACCGCATGCTGCCAGCCGCCGAACCATGAACTCGCCGGGCCTCGGGTGGAGCCTGGCGGGTATTCCGCGAACAAAGCCAGGGGTTGATAGAAACCAGGCCGGATCGCGCGCCAATGGACGCCATTGGAGGAAACGACGCGTTCCGAGTTCCCTCGTTCGAGAACCGCGTAATCTTCCAATGATATTTCTGCGAGCGGCATAATCAGCGATTCCGGAGCGAGAGGACGCGTCGAGCGACAGCGGCCTCCCTCGAAAGCCCCTCCGCGGAGCCTAAGCGAGCCGGCGGGCGCCCGAACGTCGAACCTTATACAACACGATCGGCCCCGGAAGGAATCTACTTAAATCCCAGCCCATCGCGAACGGGTGCTGAAGGATTCGGCTAAAAGGCCGCCGAGGCCAAGCGAAAACATCCCCAATGTCAGCGTCACGGACGCTCGGGAGGAGGGGCGCCAGCTACCGACGAGCCCCAAGCGGGTTGGCGCAAGAAGGCGCAACGGCCCGAGCCCGGAATAGGCTGAGATCAAATGGGGACCGCCGCCCGGTGGCCGCGTCGGCCATGATCTCCCCGATCACGCTCGCGAACTTGAAGCCGTGACCGGAGCAAGGACTCGCAATCCAGACCTGAGGGTGATCGGGGTGATGATCGAGCCAGAAATGGGAGTCCGGGGTGTTGGTGTAGAGGCAGACGGTCGCGGAGCGTGTTCGCCCTTCCGCGTCGGGAATAAATCGGCGAGCGAGCCGCCGCATCGCTGACTCGTCCGCCGCCGTCACCTCGCGGGAAACCGTTTCGGGCGTCGTAGGGGGCCCTCCGTGATGGCAGGCCAGCTTCACCCCGTCGCCAAGATCAGGGAAACCGTAGAAGAATTCACCCTCCGGGGTCTCCCAGAGATGAATCGGGCATCGTTCGCGTTGAAACAATTCCGCCCGCCGGGCGGCCTCGAACCAGAAAAGCGTCTGCCGCTCGACGGTGAAGGGCAGCCGCCATGTGGGAAAAAGGGACTGCGCCCACGCCCCCGCCGCGACCACGAGAGCGCCGCTCCGGTACGCCCCGCCCGACGTCTCCACCCGCACCCCTGCTCCGTCCGGCTCCCATTTCGTCACCGCCTCGCCCGTCCTCAGAACATCCCCGCAATCCCGCGCCGCCTGGAGGTGTCGGGCAACGCACCGCTCCGGGAACAGCACGCCGGCGCGCGGCTCCCAAACCGCCTTCTGCGTCGACTCCGGTCGCAGAGCGGGAAAGCGGCGGACGACATCGTCGGAGCTGAGAACCTCGTGAGGCAGGCGATGAGTCTGGGCGCTGCGAAGAGCGCCCGGAAAGAGTACGCCGCTCTCGGGCCCGATCATGAGGCCGCCGGTAAGCAGAAGAAGCGATTCTCCTGAACGCTCCTGCAGCTCCGCCCAGAGCTCGTAGGCCCTCTGAACCAGGGGAACGTAGGCGGGATGCTCAAAGTAGGCCTCGCGAATGATCCGGGTTTGTCCATGCGACGATCCCAGACAGTGCGGAGGCTCCAGCCGATCCAGGCCCAGCACCCGCAGCCCGCGGGACGCGAGGTGAAACGCCGTCGCGCTACCCATCGCTCCCAGGCCCGCCACGATGACATCGAAAGTCGATTCCATTGAAGCCTGCGAGCGGGGCATGGCGAAGGGAGGCCTCCATCAATAGCGCGGCAGGCTCGAATCCACGTCGCTCGTCCACCGGTCGATCCCGCCGCTGAGGTTGTGAAGCTTCTCGAAGCCGAGGGCGGCGAGGTGGGCGATTGCGCGCAGGCTGCGAATCCCATGATGGCAGTAGACCACCACGTCGCGCCGACGCCACTCGTCCAGTTCTTCGGAACGCGCGGGCAGCTCCGCCAGCGGGATCAACAACGACCCCGCCAACGCGACAAACTGGTGCTCCTCCGGTTCGCGCACATCCAGCAGCAACGGGGCGTCGGGCTTCCGCATCCAAGCCGCAAGGTCCGAGGGGGCAAGTTGCGAGGGCATCCGGAAAGGCTCCCCGTTTTATTGGTTGAGGGCCGATAGGTAGCGCTCGCAGTCGATCGCGGCGGCGCAACCCATCCCCGCCGCGGTGATCGCCTGGCGATACACATGATCCGATCAATCACCCGCCACAAAGACTCCGGGGATATTCGTCCGAGATCCCTCCACAGGGATGATGTATCCGTTCTCGTCCATGTTGATGACGCCTTTGAAAAGCTGCGTGTTCGGCACATGGCCGATGGCAACAAACACGCCGGCGCAGTCGAGCGTGAACTCCTGGCTCGTCTTGACGTTCTTCACGCGCACGCCGGAAACCTTGTCCTTCTTAACGTCGAAGACCTCGGTAACCACGGAATCCCACATCGGCTTGATCTTGGGATTCGCCAGCGTTCGCTCGGCCATGATCTGAGACGCGCGGAGGGAGTCGCGCCGATGAATGAGATGCACAACGGATCCGAAACGCGTGAGGTAAGTCGCCTCCTCGCAAGCCGAATCGCCGCCGCCCACGACCACCAAGGGCCGATTCTTGAACATCGGCAGCGCGCCGTCGCAGGTCGCGCAATAAGTCACGCCCTTCTTCTCCAACAGCGTCTCGCTCTCCAGCCCCAGGCGCCGGTGTCCCGCGCCGGTGGCGATGATCAGCGACTCCGTTTCGACGGGATCGCCGTCGACGCTCAGCTGGATGGGTCGCCGGGAGAAATCGAGGCTCTCCACGGTTCCAAACTGGACGCGGGCGCCGAACCTCTCGGCCTGCTTCTGCATCCGCGTCATGAGATCATAGCCGTCGACGCCTTCTGGAAACCCGGGAAAATTCTCGACGATGCTTGTCGTGGTCAGCAGTCCGCCCGGCATCGTGCCCGTGAGAACCAAGGGTTTTAGATTCGCCCGCGCGGTGTACAAAGCCGCCGTGAGGCCGGCGCAGCCCGTTCCTATAATGACTACCTTTTCCATAAAGCGACGCGAAAGCTAGAGGCGCGTCAATGCATTGGCAAGCTTGGCGGCTTGGCGGCTTTTTGCCTTTCCCCGGGGCCCGCGCTCGGTGAGTTTTCCCGCATGCGAATCATTGGCGGGATGGCGGCGGGACGGCTGTTGAAGGTCCCTCAGGGTTACGACGTCAGGCCGACGCCCGACTTGGTGAGGCAGGCGATTTTTAACAGCCTCGGGGCTCGCATCGAAGGGGCGCGCGTGCTGGATCTCTTCTCCGGATCGGGCGCCATCGGGCTCGAATGCCTCAGCCGCGGCGCATCGCGCGTGGTGAGCGTGGAGAAAGCCCAGCGACACGCCGCGATGATCCGCCAGAATCTGGAGCAAAGCGGTTTGCCCGCCGGATGCCACGAGCTGCGAGTCCAGGATGTCCTCACGCTCATTCATCAGCTGGCCGCCGCAAACACAGAGGCCTTCGATCTGATCATCGCCGACCCGCCTTTCGGCGAGAAAAACGTCGGGAAGAGATCGCGCTCGCTCTCGCAACGGCTTCTCGACGACGCCTACCTGCCCCGGATCCTCAAGTCGACCGGCGTCTTCGTTCTGGGGCACACGCGACGCGACACCCTGACATTCCCCGAGAATTGGCTTCGAGTGAAGGAGATGAAGCACGGTGACTCGATGATGGAGTTCCTGAACGCGCCCGCGATTTCGCCGCCAGACGGGGAGACCAGCGCGTCCCCACCGACGAACGGCCCGCCATCCCCAGCAGACGACGCGCCTCGGGATCCGGCGGACCGGTGATCGCGTTCCCTCGTTTAGAAGGGCCGATCGCCAGCGCCTGATGGGGCTTGCGGCGGACCAGCAGCGGTCCCTAGATTCCAACGCATGGCCCCCCACTCGCTCCCTCGATCGATGGCCCGCGCGACAGCCGCCTGCGTCGCTTGGTGTCTCGCCTGTCTCCTCTCCCATGGCGCGGCGACGCCGCACCCGTGGCCCGGCGACGCCTGGCGGCAGGAACACCGCGTCATCGATCTGCACCAGCACATCGACCTGAGCACGCAACGTGTGGAACGCGCGCTCCGAATCATGGACAGGGCGGGATTGGGAATTGGGGTGAACCTCAGCGGCGGCGCCGTCACACACAAGGCGGGCGAAAAGTCCGCGTTCGAGCGGATGAAGGAGATTGAGGACGCGATCGCGCCGGGTCGCTTTGTGAACTACTTCAACCTGGATTACGCCGGGTGGGACTCGCCCGACTTCGCAAGCCAGGCGGTCAAACAAGTCGAGGAGGCGCGCCGCCTCGGCGCCGCCGGCCTCAAGGAATTCAAGCGCCTTGGCCTGAATCTCCGCAATGCCGCGGGCGAATTGATCGCGATTGATGATCCGAAACTGGACGGCGTCTGGAGGCGCTGCGGCGAGCTCGGCATGCCTGTCAGCATCCATGTCGCGGACCCCAAGGCCTTCTGGCTCCCGTACACGCAACAAAACGAACGATGGAAAGAGCTCCAGGATCACCCTCGCTGGTGGTTCGGCGACCCGAAGCAATTCCCGCGACGCGAGCAACTGCTGCAGGCGCTGGATCGCGTTATCGTCCGCCACACCAACACGACCTTCGTTTGCGTGCATTTCGCGAACAATTCCGAGGATCTCGATTGGGTGGAGCGAATGCTCGACACGCGGCCGAACATGAACGCGGATCTGGCCGCGCGCATTCCGGAGATCGGCAGACAAGATCCGGACCGCGTACGCAGGCTGTTCATCAAGCACCAGGATCGGATCTTTTTCGCGACGGATTTCCAGGTCTACGACCGCCTGATCCTCGGCAGCGCCGGGGACGCGGAGCGTCCCACGGACGACGATGCCGCCGCGTTTTACGAGAAGGAGTGGCGATGGCTCGAGACCCGCGACAAGGCATGGGCGCACATGACGCCGATCCAGGGCGACTGGACCATCAGCTCCATCGGACTCCCTCCTGAAGTCCTGCGAAAGATCTACTTCGACAACGCGAGACGACTCCTCGCGCGATCATTGCCGTTCGCGACGCTCCGGGCCGCGCGCGTCGATTCTGATTTTTCGCCCAACGCCCGCCGCAACCAGGGCGCCTGGTCCAAGGCGACGCCCTTCCATCTGGAGCAGGAGTCCCAGGACGGCGCGGCGCGCCCCGAACTCTCAACGACCTGCAGGCTGCTGTGGTCGGACCGTTATCTTTACGTCTCCTACGAGTGCCCTTTCACAGATCTCACGGTCTACGCCCCGCGTGTCAAGGCGGAGCGGATACAGAGGGGCACGGCTCTTTGGGACAAGGATGTTGTGGAATTGTTCGTCGGCAGCGACGAGAAGAACCCGACTCGCTACACCGAATACGAATGGGCGCCGAATGGCGAGTCCCTGGACTTGAAAATTGACAGGCCCCGTTTCGATTTCGAGTGGAGCAGCCAAATGGAATCGTCCGTCGTCGTCGACTCAAAAGCCCGGCTCTGGAGGTGCCAGGCGCGCATCCCGATCTCCTCGCTCGCGACATCCACGCCCCGGCCGGGCGCAGTCTGGAGAATGAACCTCTATCGGATCGACCGCGCGCACAAGGCCTTCCTCGCCTCGAACCCGACTCTCAACGGTTCCTTCCACACGGTGGAGCGATTCGGGTTTGTCCGATTCGAGAAGTAAGGGCCGGAGATCAGGTCGCCAAGTCCGGCGCGGGCGAAGAGACACCGCCCAGCCGATACCCAACCCCGCGGACGGTTTGGATCATGGAGAGCGGGAACCCCCGGTCCACGCTCTCGCGGAGCAGGTGGACCGTAACATCAATGACGTTGTTCGTCGCGGTGCCGGGTTCGCTTGCCCAAATCTTCTGCGCGAGGTCGGTGCGCGAAACCACCTGGTTCGGATGCCGCATGAGGTGCTCGAGAATCGCGAATTGCTTCGCGGGCAAATGGATTTCCCGCCCGCCGCGCGTGACATACTTCCGCCGCGCGTCGAGCTCGAGATCGCCCATCTTCAATACGGTGGCGCTGACGTCGAGCGGAGTGCGGCGCAGCAACGCGCGCACATGCGCCAAGAGCTCGTCGAAATCAAACGGCTTCGGAAGAAAATCATCCGCCCCCAGCTCGAGTCCTTGAATCCTGTCCTGCACGCTGGAGCGCGATGTGAGCAACAGAATCCTCGTCGCACGACCCGCCGCGCGCAGCGACGTGAGAACATCAATCCCATCGCGGTCGGGGAGGAAGAGATCCAGAATGATCAGGTCGTAGTCCGCGGAAAGGGCCAGCTCAAGACCGCGTCCCGCTTCTGTGGACGAGTCTACGTTGTATCCATGCTTCTGGAGACCCAGGATCATGAACTGGGCCACTCCAACATCATCCTCTATGAGCAAGATGCGCACGGGCGGAAGAATAGCCTCCGAAGAATGAATGTCTACGCCCATTTGCGGCAACGAAGAAGAATCTTTAGGACACGTCGATTTCTAAAAACCAACGTAAGATTTAAGCGATCGAAACCCACTCTGACAGAACAGCCCCGTTGGCAAAAAGTCCCACGCGCGAGCTCGCGAGAGAGTGGCTTCCAGCGACCATCAGGCAATCCGTTTTGAGGCCGATCACTGAGGCGCGGTGAGGTCGACGACCCGGAAGAAATGTCCTCCTGCTGCGTTCTCGATCGGAAGCGTGATACGACTGGAAGCGTTGGAGGCCTCCACCCAATCTCCCGCCGGCCCCCACGAGTCGGGCTGCAATGTGGAGGATTCCTCCAATCGGTAGAGGTGGCCCGCGATGGATCGGAAAAGCACCGTGACTTCCGCGGGCTTCATCAAAACTCTTTGCACGCGCAGCGGCTCTGCGTCCGCGCCCTTGAGCAGCGTGAACGAGTCGTCAATCGCGCCTGTGTCCCGCAGGAATGTGAGATCCAACCGATCCGCTTCCACATCGATCACCAACGAACCCGTCTCGAGTTCGTCGAGGAACATCGCCGGATGATGACCGTTGCGAAAAGTGGCCCAGCCCGAGCTCCCAGCCACGACATACACCGTGCCCAGACGGGCGTTGGGACCCGCGGCGCTCTTAAAATACGCGCCTGTGTCGTCCGACCGCCCGCTTCCGGAGTCGATGATCATCTCGGACGCGAGGGTGGAGGAGTCTCCATAGTGGCCGTGGAGAAGATAGGAACGCTCGTAGTTGTGGCTGTGTCCGCACAGGACGAGATCGACATCGTAAGCCTCCAGGATGGGCGCCACAAAGGACCGCATCCAAATCAGTGTGTCTTCGGTGTCGGAGTCGTGGGATCCCTTTGAGTAGGGAGGTGTGTGCCAGAATGCGATGACCCAATCGGAGGTATGAGCGCTCAAATCGGCGCGGAGCCAATCGAGCATCGCGTCGGGGGTTTGCCACTGGGCAACCTCTGAATCCAGGCTCACGAAATGGATATTCCCATAGTCAAAGGAGTAATAGTGCTCGGTTCCCGACGGCAGGCCGCCGGCCTCGCCTCGCGTGGGCAACGTGAAGATCCGGAAGTAGGGAAGTCCGCCGTCGGTGTCGCTGCTGTAGGTTTCGTGATTCCCGAGCGTGGGCCACAGCACCGTGCTCCGCAGCATCCGCGGATACACGTCGAAGAACTGCGTCTGGTATTCGTAGTCCTCGCCGGCGAAATAGGCGTTGTCTCCGAGCGCCAGCCACAGGTCGGCGGGGCGCTCCCTCGCGTAGGCGTCAAAGGCGTCGCGCACCTGCTCCTGGCGCGACGATCGATCCAGCCCGGTCGTGCCGCAATCGCCGATCGCCCAGACGCGAATGGGAACACGCGCTCCGGAAGGGGGGGAGGTGACGAACGAGAAGTCGGAGCCGAAGGCGAGCGGTTCGAAGAGCGTGCCGACCGAGTAATAGTAACGGGTGGCGGGAGACAAGCCGAACAAGGTCACTTCATGCTCCGTCACAGGCTCGAGATTCCCTGCCAACTGGTAGAGGAAAGAGGGGTCATCTCCATAAAACACAACGCTGGCGGTGGGCTCATCAGTTCTCCAGCGCACGGTGACGCTGGTGGGCGTGCCCACCTGCAAATAGGGCCCCCGCGACACCTCCGCGGCGTTCCCGATCAAGAAAAACGCCGCAAAGCCGACCCATGATCGGCAGGCTGCGCGCGCTATCCTCCCTCGCCAAGAGGGCCTGAAACGTCTGGAATCCATACTCCGGGTGTGCCGGGTACCATGCCTGCGGCCGCGTCTGATGTCCAGAGTCGACGAGGGCCAGCGGAGGCCGCGTAGGATAGCGCTCTGATGAACGCGGGCGATGACCCCTATCGCCGTTTTTTCCGCTCGATTCCACTTTTGCCACTTGCGCAGAACCGCGGATTGAGACAGTCTCACGGAGCCCGGTAATCCTCTGAATATGCGTTACTCGCTAGCCCTCGGTGGACTGGCGGCTCTTTTGTGCTGGGCGCCCCCCCCGGCCCAAGCAGGAGTCGTTCCGGTTTCGATCACTGTTTTCTCCAAGACCAACAACCAGGTCGCCCTCCAATGGACCCCTGCTCCGGCAAGCGATCGCTACCGCGTACAAAGGGTGGATTCGCTTGCGGATCCTTTCCTGGATGATCCAACGGGTTTCTATTCCGACTTTACATGGGCGGGAACGAACGCCGGCCCCGTCGGCTTCTACCGGGTTCAGGTGACGCCGCTGTCCGACGACGCGCTACTCGCCGCGAACGCGTTGAATCGGATCGCCTATGGCCCCACGCCGGACGAGTTGGATCGGATCCTCACCGGCCCGAGCCCGATCGGCCCCGCCGCTTACATCGCGGAGCAGCTCGCGCCGCAATCCATCCCCGACGACTTGGACTCCCAGTCTCCGCGCACCGAGTGGACTTATGTGACCGCAACGGGCACAGCCACTGCGGGGAGGCTGTACCTTTATTTGAGCGCGCCGGGAAGCGCTTACGTTGACGATGTGGCGGTGGTGAAGGGAACCGAGCCCGAAGCGGGACCGAACCTGATCGCGAACGGTGGGTTCGAATCCGCCCTCCTGCCCAAATGGATATCGACCGCCAACTTCTCCGGCAGCGCGCAGAGCGGCAATCAATCCCACTCCGGGAGCAAGAGCCTGCTGCTGGTGGGCACAGCCGCGGGGTCGGGTTCGGGCAACGCCCTCTACCAGGACTTCTCGGGCTTCGTCGCCGGACAGATCTACACGCTCAGCTTCTGGTATCTCCCCACGAACGAGAACGTGAAATTGACAGTCCGGCTGTCGGGAACCGATGTGGGCAAAGTGGACGTCGCGCTCGCGCCGGCCCTCCCGCCGATCACCGCCGCCTACCAGGATCTGCAATCCTTGAAGGGCGGCCTGGGCACGCTGCGAAGCTGGTTCGTCCAACGGGCGATCCGAAGCCCGCGGCAGCTCCTCGAGGTGATGAGCCAGTGGGTGGAGAACCATTTCGTGACCGAGTACACCAAGTCGCTGGACTACTTCGACCGCTTCTACGACGACAGCGCGCTCATGGATCGGCTCGCGACGAGCCTCGAGTTTCGCGAGATGTCCAAGTGGCGGGCGGCGCTGCTCAAGCCCGATTGCGCGTTCAAGGACCTTCTACGGATCAGCGCCGAGAGCCCGGCCCAGATCATCTACCTGGACACCGTGGACAGCCGCGGCGACGGCAACAACATCGCGAACGAGAACTACAGCCGCGAAGTGCTGGAGCTCGACACCTTCGGCGTCGACAATGGCTACGACCAGCAGGACATCGTCGCGATGTCGAAAGCGTGGACAGGATGGGCGTTGAAGGTCGTGGATCCGCCCAACATCGACAACCCGCTCGCGCTCCAAACCACCAACAAGCTGGACTACACGCTCACCAACCAGACGGCGCTCACCTCCATTTCCAACCTGAGCGGCGTCTGGACCTTCGGGTTCCGATCTTCGCGCCACAACGCGAAGGAGAAGATCATCTTCCCCAACAAAACAGTGCCCGCTCGTTTCGGCCAACCCTGGGCGGGCAGAAACTACCAGCTCAAGCTCCTCGCGCGCGCGGGCAACGACGGCATCAACGACGGCTACGACGTGATCAACCATCTCGCCGACCAGCCCTTCACCCAGGAATTCATCAGCGTGAAACTCTGCCGCCTCCTGGTCCACGACAACTTCCAGCACGGCGTGTACGACTATACGGACTTGGCTCGCCTCTCGGAAGAAGGCCGCCTGGTCCACAGCTGCATGCTGGCCTGGGAAACCGGCTCGCCCAAGGGACAGATCTGGAAGGTGCTGAAAGTGATTCTCGACTCGGACTTGTTCCGAAAAAACGGAGGATCGATGCAGAAGGTGAAGACGCCTCTCGAATTCTGTGTGAGCGCGATCCGGGCGCTGCGCTCGGATTTGGGGAACGGCCGGTTCTCGGCGAGCTCCGACGGCGTTTCGATTGTCGGGACCACGAGCTCCTCCTCCAGCTCGCCGCTCATCCGGATGGGAGTCATGAGGCTCTTCAACCGGGTGGAGCCCGACGGCTATCCGGAGGCGGGCGCTGGATGGATCAGCGGCGGCACCCTCGCCGAGAGGGCGCACTTCGTGGAGGCTTTCCTGATGGGGCCGAGCGACTCCGCCAAGCTGGATGGAATGGGCATCACCGCGAACGTAAATCTCGCGAACCCCGTGGGGTTGCTGAGAGCCAGGCTGCCCGCCGCGCAGTGGTCCGATCCTTCGGCGGTCGCCTCGCTCTTCCTTCGGCTCCTGTTCCCCGCCGAAGGCGCGGGCAACTTGGAGGGCTATCGCGCCACAGCGACGCGTTTCCTCGACACCTCGGACAGCGGCGCCACCGCCTCGCCGTTCAAGACGCTGGATCCCACTTCGGCCGCCTATGACACCCGGGTTCGCTCGATGGTCGCGCTGCTCATGACCTCACCCCGATTCCAGGAGCAATAAGTAATTCTATGAAGCCTCAATCCTTCCACGCATTGACCAGAAGGTCCTTCATGGACCAGTCCCTGAAGACGGCCCTGGGCGTAGCGCTCAGCACTCTCGTCGACATCCCGCCCGTGATCCGGCGCGCCCTCGCCGAGGGCAACATCGGGATCAACGGCAAGAAGCTGCTTTTCATCTTCCTGAGAGGCGCCAACGACTCGCTCAACTCGGTGATCCCGGTAATGGATCCGGCCTACTTCGACATGGGCACCGTCGCGAACCCCAATCCCACGCGGCCGGACATCGGGCTCGACAAGGACCCTGACCCGTCCGCGGAGTATTCCAAATTGGGACCCTGCTTCGACGCCACGCGGATGGCGGACGCGGCGGGAACCGCTCGCGCGTCGGGCGACGCCGTGTACTCCTACGCGAACGCCATCAACCTGGGCAACGGCTTCGCCGCGCTCCACCCCTCGCTCAAGTTCCTCGCGCCGCTCTACAACGCGGGGCAGCTATGCCTCATTCACCGCGTCGGATATCCCAGGCAGTCCCGTTCCCACTTCGATTCACAGAATTTCTGGGAGACCGCCGCTCCGTACAGCAGCACCGTCCGCGACGGGCTGTTCTATCGCGCGATGGTGGAGTCCGGCCTCGCCTCCAAGGAACCGCTGACCGGAGTCTCCGTCCAACGCTCGCTGCCGCAGATTCTGCGCGGGTCCCAGGCCGCGATGACCAACCTCACCGACACCGGGCGCTACTCCGTTCTCGGCGTGCCCGGATCCACGGGCGCCGCCAAGGGAGCAAGCTTCCTGTCCGAGTTGAACCAGCATCCGTTCCCAGACAAAGCCAACCGCGAGATGCTGCGCCTGCAATACGACAACTTCAACGAAACGATCGGCATCTTCAAAGACCTCAAGCCGAATTTCTCGGACGCCGGGAACATCTTCCGGGATGACATCGCCACAGACGGCGACACCGATTGGTACAAGGCCAACGGAAACCAGGGCTACTATCTCTTTCCCACCAAGGCGGAAATCAACGGGGGCTATATCCGTCCGGGAAGCCCTTCAACCAAAAACGCCGCAAAGTATGTGGCCCCCCCCGACACCACGACCACGGAGTTTTTCACCAACTTGAAAGCCGCGGCGCTCATCCTCAACAAAACGAGCGCGGTTGTCGCGGGCACGCAACTCGACGGATTTGACACGCACTCCAACCAAGGCAGCGCGACCGGCCAGCACGCGAACCTCCAGCGGCGCATCGGCTGGGCGATGTACGCGCTGCAAAAATACTTCACGCGCTACGCCGACAAGGCGGCCTGGAAGGACGTCATCGTCGTCACCCTGACGGAGTTCGGCCGCACGACGGTTCAGAACTCGAACGGCGGAACGGACCACGCGGAAGCCGGCGTGATGTGGGTGGCGGGAGGATCGCTCAAGGGATACACCGGCGCGCGATCCGGCGTCTTCGGATGCCATCCCAACGACCCCGTCAAATGGATTGTGGGGCCGCCGAACCAGGCGGGCATCGGCGACGGATCCATGTTTGGCGTCCAGGACCGCTATCTCAAGCGCGCGTTCGACTACCGCTCCGTCCTCGGCGAAATCATCCGCAAACACCTCGGCGCGACCGATACCCAAGTCAGGCGAATCATTCCCGGATACGCCGACGCGAAAGAGACTCTCCTCGCCCGCGGAGTGAGCGGCATCGATGGCACCGAGATCATGGGCGAGCCCGGCATCCTATAGAGGCGTGGAGCCGCGCGCTGGGGAGCGCGTCGAACTCGGAAAGAGAAGATCGAATCGATTGCCGCCGGGCAGGGAAAGACCGAGGAGCCTGTCGCCGTTGCGACGGTCCTAAGCGAGGGGAACCCTCAGGAACTCGCCATGGGCCGTGCCGATCGCGACGGATCGCTCGTCCGGCGCCCAGGCCAGCGCGGTGATCTCGCCCTCCAGTTGAGCGGTCTTCATGCCCCCTGCCCCGCGGGACGGACGCCAGAGCCACACGTCTCCACCCATCCCGCCGGACGCAAGAAGATCTCCGCGCCGCTGGTAAGCCAAAGCGGTCACGCGCGCGGAGTGCCCCTTCAACTGCGCCGGCGTCGTCCCGGCCGGACCCTTTCCGCTCACGTCCCAGATCGTCACGAGCTCTCCGCCTCCCGTGGCCAGCCAACGACTCGTCGGATCCCAGCACAGGGAGCGAACCTTGTGCGCGTATCCACTCATGGTCAGCGGATCGCGCCCGTCGGCGGGAAGCTTCCAGTAGGTCACGGAGCCTTCCTGCGATCCGACAGCCAGGTGCCTTCCGTTCGCGCTCCAGGCCGCGGCGATGTGGCTCAGCTTCCGTCGCAAATCCTGATAGGGCCGCGGCTCCCCGAGTCGAAAGAGTCGCACCCGCTCAAAACAAGCGGTGAGAAACCCGTTGCCGTCCGCGCGCCACAGCGCCGCGGCGATCGTGCTGGGATGATCCGAGGTTTCGAACGCCGTCGCGCCCTGAGCGTCGTAGACCCGCAGGGTTTTGCCCGCGGCGGCCAGCGCAAACCGTCCGTCCGGCGACCAGAGCGCATGCTCCACCCATCCGCGCATCTTGTCCTCGCGCACGGCCTGCCCTTCCCGCGCATCCCAAACTTTCACACGGCCATCCTCGCCGCCGCTCAAAAGGAAGGGCTCCTTCGGATGCCACGAGACGCGGAGGGTCCCAAAGTCATGCGCCTTCCATCGCCGCGCCAGCAACCCCGCCCTCGCCTCAAGCGCGACCAGCTCCCCCGTGGCGAGCGCGGCCGCGATTTGGGCGGAGTCCGGGGACCAAGCGAGTTCCCGGACATGATCGCCCAGCTGAACGGGCGACGACGCGGCGGGGACGGGCGGAGGGTTCGGGTCGCTCATGCGAGGCAGCTCCGGAAACCCTCATTGAGCGCGTGGCGATCCAGATTGCGCCCAATGAACACCATCGTGCTGCGGCGCGTTTCCCCCGCTCGCCAATCGCGATCGGCCTTCCCTTCAAATTGCATGTGCACGCCTTGGAACACGAAGCGCTTCGCCACGCCCGCGATGTTGAGAATGCCCTTGCTTCGAAAAATGTCCTGGCCCTTCTCCTGAAGCAATCGGCTCATCCACGCGTTGACCTTCTCCTGATCCAGCGGTCGTTCTTCCCGGATCCCCACGCTCGTCACCTCCGAGTCGTGCTCGTGGTCGTGCCTGTGATCATGGGCGTCGGCGTCGATGACCTTCAGGAAGTCCGCCTCGTGCTCCAGCTTGGCGTCGAGGTCAAAGGCGTGGGTGTTCAGCACGCGATCGATGTCCACCGCGGAGTTCTGCGAGCGGATAATCTCAGCAACGCGATTCATGCCGCGGATCTTTCGCTCGAGGCGGTCGAGATCGCCGGGGCCGACCAGATCGATCTTGTTGAGAAGGATGCGATCCGCGAAAGCGACCTGCTCCTGGCACTCGCGACTCTCGTCGAGATGGAGCCAGGCGTGCTTGGCGTCGACGACGGTGATGATCCCGTCGAGGCGATAACTCTCGCGCACATCCTGGTCCACGAAGAATGTCTGCGCCACGGGGCCCGGGTCGGCAAGGCCCGTGGTTTCGATGAGCACGTAGTCGAAACGGTCTCGGCGCCGGGCGAGGTTGCCGAGGATCCGGATCAGGTCTCCCCTCACCGTGCAACAGACACACCCATTGTTCATCTCGAACACCTCCTCGTCGGCGTTGATCACCAGCTCATTGTCGATTCCGATCTCCCCATACTCGTTTTCGATCACCGCGATCCGACGTCCGTGATTCTCCGTGAGAACGCGATTCAGCAACGTGGTTTTCCCGGCTCCGAGAAAGCCGGTGAGAACCGAGACGGGAATAAGCGGTGTCCGCATGGCTTGATGGAAACGGGTTCATCCCAGTCCTGTCGAGCGTGGAAGTCCGACGGACGTCGTGACTCCGCGGCGCATCGCCAAATCCTTCCTGCTTGCCGCCGCCGGGATTTCCACCTCATCATCCGCGCCTCAATCTCATTGACCTATGACACATCGCCGACCCTCCGATGCCTCCCTCGCCCCAAAGCGATCCGCTTTTCAGGCCTGGGCTTCCTTTGTCCTGTCACCCCTGATCCTCATCGCCCTCCTTGAGCGCGCGTCGGCCCAGACGCCGCAATGGATTTGGGGCGACGCCGCGCGCGATCAGGAGGCGCGCTTCTTCAAACGCGCGGTCTCGCTCCCCGAGGCGCCCGAGACCGCGGTGCTGAGCGTCTCCTGCGACAACGTCGCCGATGTCTTCATTAACGGACAGAACGCCGCGCGGAACACGGAATGGTCCAAGGCCAAGGTCGTCTCCGTCCTCTCTCGATTGAAAACCGGCGGCAACGAGATCGTCGTCGCCGCCCGCAATGAGGGAGGCTCGGCGGGGCTCCTGCTGAAGCTCGACCTGAAGTATCGGGGCGGACGAAAGGAAACAATCGTCACCGACACGAGCTGGCAAACCGTTGAGAACAAGACCGGCGGCAATGGCGTGAGGAATCTTCCTCAGGACGGATGGGTGGCGGCGAAGGCGCTCGGCCCTCTCGGAATGGAACCCTGGGGCGACGTTCTCAAGCCCGCAACAGCCACGCCCGCCGAATCGCTTCAGGTGCTCAGCGGCTTCAAGGCCCAGTTGCTGAGAAGCGCTTCGCCGGAGGAAGGCTCGTGGGTGTCGATGACCGTCGACAACAAGGGACGGCTCATCGTCTCCCCGCAAGGCGGCGAACCCATGATGCGCATGACCCTCGACGCGCAAGGGAGCGTGTCCCAGGTCGAAACCATCGATCTGCCCGTCCGCGGCGCCATGGGTTTGCTCTACGCCTTCGATAGCCTCTACGTCAACGGCCAGGGCAAGGAAGGCTATCATCTCTATCGCCTCCGCGACACCAACGGGGACGACCAATACGACTCCGTCGAGCTGATCCGTCGTTGGGGAGGAGGCGCCGGAGAACATGGCGCGCATGGCATTGTGCAAGGGCCAAACGGCAAATTGTACACGGTCCAGGGCAACTTCGTGGACGTCCCCTCGGATGTCGCCTCCGATTCGCCGCACAAGAATTACCTGGATGACGTCGTGCTCCCGCGGCTCGAGGACGGCAACGGCTTCGGCGCGGGACGAAAGCCCCCGGGCGGCTTCGTCGCGCGAATGAATCCCGACGGAACCCACTGCGAGCTCTTCGCGTCCGGACAGCGCAACACCTACGACATCGCCTTCAATCCGCAAGGCGAGCTCTTCGGCTTCGATAGCGACATGGAGTGGGATTGGGGAATGCCTTGGTACCGACCCACGCGCGTGTTTCACGTCGTCAGCGGCGGCGACCAGGGTTTCCGTGAAGGCTCCGCCAAATGGCCTGAATACTACTCCGACAGCCTGCCCGCCGCGGTGAATGTGGGGATCGGCTCTCCGACCGGCGTGCGCTTTGGAACCGGCGCGAAATTCCCGTCGCGATATCAACGCGCTCTCTACGTGATGGACTGGAGCTATGGGCGCATTCTCGCGGTTCATCTGCGCGAGGCCGGCGCCAGCTATATGGCGTCCTTCGAAAACTTCGTGAAAGGAAAGCCCCTGAACGTCACCGATCTTGAAATCGGCCCGGATGGCGCGATGTATTTCCTGATCGGCGGCCGCGGCACCCAGGCGGGGCTCTATCGGGTGAGCTACGTGGGCAACGAAACCACGACGCCCGCGCCGATGGTCTCGGACGCCAGCGCCGTCGACGCTCGCGCGCTGCGGCATCGCCTGGAAAGCCTGCATGGCCACCCGCAGCCCGGCGGAGCGGACATGGCTTGGCCCAGCCTCGGAGCCAGCGATCGATGGATCCGCTACGCGGCGAGAATCGCGATTGAAGCGCAGCCCGTGGCCCAATGGCGGGAACGGGCGCTGGCCGAGACCAACGCCGCCGCCGGCTTGCAGGCGTTGCTCGCGCTGTCCCGTCTTGGGTCCCGCGACGACCAGGAGCCCGTTCTAAAAACGCTCGCGCGCTGGCCTCTCGACTCCCTGGATGACGAGCAAAAGCTGGTCAAGCTGCGCGTCATCGAGGTCAGCCTGGCGAGGCACGGCCTGCCTTCGGCGGAGCTCCGCCAACTCGCCATCGACAAGCTCTCCAAGCAGCTCCCCGCCGCCAGCCCCGCGATGAACCGCGAGCTGTCGCAGATTCTCGTCGCTCTCCAGGCGCCCGGGATTGTCGGAAAACTCCTCGCTCTGCGCGACGCCGCGACCACACAGGAAGAAAAGATGATCTACGCCGTCGCCCTGCGGAAAGCCGAAGGGGCCTGGACTCTGGAGCAGCGCCAGCAGGCGCTGGCCTGGATCCAGCAATCCGAGCCGACGCCGCGACACCCCGCGGAGTTTGACCAATGGTTCCAGGACGTCGGGATCCCTTCCGCAAACGGCGCCAGTTTCAACGGATTCCTGAAAGGGCTGCGCAAGGATTTCGCCAAATCGATGAGCGAAGGGGAGCGCGGGCAGCTTGCGGACCTGATCCAGGACGCGCCCGCAAAAGCATCGCGAGCGGTGGCGACCAAGCCGCGGGCATTCGTGAAGCATTGGGCGATGGACGACCTGACGCCCGCGCTGAGCCAGGTCTCCAAGGGCCGCGACTACCTCAAAGGCAAGGAGGCTTTCGCCGCCGCGCAATGCGCAACATGCCATCGCTTCGGAAGCGACGGCGGCGCCGTCGGACCCGACATCACCGCGGTTGCCAGCCGCTTCAGCCGGCTCGACATCCTGTCTTCCATCCTCGAACCCAGCAAAGTCATCAGCGAGCAATACGAGAACACCACGTTCACAACGCGCGATGACGAGGACATCACGGGACGAATCCTCGAGGAAAGGCCCGACCGATTCGTCCTCCTCGTCGACCCCATCAAGGGAACGCAGGCCACGGTCAAGAAAGCGGACGTGAAAGCGCGCCAAAAGGCGAAGTTGTCGCCGATGCCTGAAGGCCTGGTGGACTTGCTCCAGAAGGACGAGTTCCTCGATCTGATCGCCTACGTGGAGTCGATGGGCAACCCAGGCCATCCCTCGTTCAAGCGCTAGCGGCCGCGTCGCAGGCCCCCTATCACGAATGGAACACTCGGACGCACTCGGGCGGGTCATGGTGGGTCCGAGGTTTTCCATTGAACGCGCCTCGTCGTGCCGAGCGATCTGACATCCGGGTCGGCGAGTAATCCCAACGAAAGGCCGGGCGGCACGCTAGGCGCGCTGTCCGTCGCATTGGGAGCGACAGCGATTGGCCTCGCGCCGCTCTGGATCCGTCTGAGCGTTCTCGGGCCCTTTTCAACCGCCGCCTATCGACTCCTGTTTGCGTCGCCGCTCTTCTGGATCTGGTGGCGACTGGAGTCGCGACGCTCCCGCATCGCCGGGCTTCCAGCGGTGACGGCCATCAACCGCCAGGAACGCCTAGGGCTGCTGTTTGCGGGACTGATGTTTGCCGGCGACATGGCGCTCTGGAACTGGTCGCTGCACGAAACCTCGGTTGCCAACTCCACGCTCATCACGAACCTCACTCCGCTGTTGGTCATGGTGGCGGCGTGGCTCCTTTTCGGAGAGAAGGTCACGTCCCGGTACTTCGCGGCCTTGCCCATCGGCCTCGCGGGGGTGTGCCTCCTTGTTCACTCGCCCGCGACCGGCGCAAAGGCTCATTGGAAGGGCGACCTGCTGAGCGGCGCGGCGACCGTTTTCTACGCCGGTTACCTGCTCGCGTTGCGGGGACTGCGTCAACGCTTCACGACCTCATTCATCTTGTTCCACTCGGGATGGATCAGCGCGATCGCGCTGTTCGTTGTTGCATGGGCCGGCGGTGAGAAGCTCTGGCCCGCGACCAACGGAGGATGGTGGATCATCCTCGCGCTCGCGTTTGTGTCCCAGCTGTGCGGCCAGGGACTCATCGCCTTTGGATTCGGCCATGTCAGCGCGGCGTTAGGATCGTTGATTCTGCTCATCCAACCCGTCGTCGCCGCCGGAATCGCGTGGGCGTGGCTGGGCGAACCCATGACCGCGTGGCAGCTGGCAGGAGGGGCCCTGGTCCTGACGGCCATAACAATCGCCGCAAGACCCCAACGCGCCGAGGCAACTAAGCATCCGTCCCCCTCACGCTCTCGCTCCTCATCCTAGTCCCCGCCGCAACCTCATCGGCTCAACGAGCAAACCTTCCGGCCCTGATGGGCATCAACTCGCGCCAAACCCTGTCCGCTCCGCGGTTTTGCTTCGCTGTCTTCATGCCGGGT
Organism: Verrucomicrobiota bacterium; assembly: GCA_016199985.1. Lineage (GTDB taxonomy): Bacteria > Verrucomicrobiota > Verrucomicrobiia > Limisphaerales > UBA11320 > UBA11320. The sequence goes on from JACQFQ010000069.1 coordinate 96,217, forward strand.
GTTGCGTCCGTTGGCGCTCACTTCTCGGATCCCCGTTCCCGTAGGGCCAGGAATGCGTCACCGCGAAGGTTCGCCACGTGCGACAGGGACGCTACCGACGCCTCGAGGACAACGACCGCCAGGCGACAAGGGCTTGGACCCGGACGGTTCGGATGCTAGGTTGCGGCAGCGATGCAGTCACCGGACCTCAAAGGCCTCAGCGTTTTGATCGTCGAAGATGAGCCCCTTCTTCGACGGCAGTTGTCCCTGGAGGTGGAGCAACTAGCCGCCGACGTCACCTCGGTGGGCACGCTGGAGGCGCTGGGTCGCGCCACCGAGGGCATTGACTTTGACTTCATACTCCTCGATCTGCATCTCCCCGACGGCAACGCGATGACATGGCTCAAGGACGGACGACACCCCCGGAACGCCGCGATCATCGTCATGACGGCCCACGGGGAGGTATCGGGGGCGGTGGAGGCAATGCGCCTAGGCGCGATCGATTACCTCGTCAAGCCCCTGGATCCCGCCCAGGTCTCGCTCGCCCTGGTCAAGGCGCGTCAGCTGAAGCATAACGCCAGGCTGGAGGAACACCGCCGGAACGACGGCGCCCTGTCGAGCCAGCATTTCTTTTTCGGGCAAACCCTCGAGGCGGTGTCGCGCCAGCTGGAAAAGATCGTCACCGCCGACCGCCGCATGGCGCAACTGCTGCCGCCCGTGCTGATCCAGGGAGAAACGGGAACAGGAAAGACAACCATCGCGCGATGGCTGCATCATCAGGGTCCCCGCTCGCAGGCGCAGCTGGTCGAGGTGAACTGCTCGGCGCTTCCGGACACCCTGGCGGAGTCGGAGCTGTTCGGACATGAGCGCGGAGCGTTCACCGACGCGCGCAACGCCCGGATGGGCCTTTTCGAAGCCGCGGATGGAGGCACGCTCTTCCTCGACGAGCTGCCCAGCCTCTCGCCCATGCTCCAGGCCAAGGTGCTGAAGGTGATCGAGGATCATCGCATTCGCCGGCTCGGCGGAAACCGCGAGATCCCGGTCGACGTTCGGATCATCGCGGCGGCGCCGCAGGATCTCGCGAGGCTCGTGTCGACGGGACAGTTTCGGCAGGACTTGTTCCATCGGCTGGACCTTTACCGGATCGCGCTGCCTCCTCTGCGGGAGCGAAAAGAAGACTTAATGGACCTCGCGCAGCTCCTTCTGCAGCAGATTTGCCGGCGTCATCGCATTCCGCTGCGCCCCTTGAGCGATCTGGGGAGGCGCCGGCTTCTGAGCCATTCCTGGCCTGGCAATGTGCGAGAGCTCTCCCATGAGCTCGAGCGCGGCGTCGTCTTCGAGGAAGGGGGCCAGCTGAATCTCGACCACATGGGACCCGCCGCGATGAACGAACCCTCCACCGCGACAGGACGGCCGCCGGCGGAGCCCGGCTTGAAAGGCCTCGAGAGTTGGTTCAATGAAGACTATGTGTTCCCTAAAGAAGGGTTCTCGCTGGAGTCGGCGATCGGCCAGCTCATTCATCACGCGCTCGCGCAAACCCACGAGAATGTCTCGGCCGCGGCCCGGCTGTTGGGCGTCTCCCGCGACTACCTGCGGTATCGTCTCGCGGATTCGAAGGACGAACCGCCACGCGACACGGATGCGCCCGCCTGAAGACCTCGCCTCCCCCGCCATCGGCGCGTTGTCCGCGTTGCAAGGCAACAGACTCGGGGGAGTCCTCGTTTGACCCGCTCACCTCCCTCGGCTACGGTGGCTGAAGACCCGTTGTGACTATGTGCCCGCGCATCTGCTTCGTCCTCTGCCTGCTCCTCTCGTGCCTCCATTCCTCAAAGGGAGCGGCGCCGTCGGTGGTGCTCTCCGAGATCCTCGCGGACAATCATGGGGGGCTGTTGGATGAGGACGGACAGAGCTCCGGATGGATCGAGATCCGAAACGCGAGCGCGACCTCGGTCTCCCTGGCGGGCTGGGCGCTCAGCGACGCCGCCGACCTGAATCCGAGGTGGGTTTTTCCCGGAACAAACCTTCCCGCCGCGAGCTATCTGGTTGTCTTCGCTTCCGAAAAAAACAGGACGAACTCCGGCGCCCCGCTCCACACCTTTTTCAAGCTAAAGACCGGCGGAGGCCATCTCGCGCTCGTCGACCCGAGCGGCGCGGTGACATCGGAGTTCGACTATGGGCCCCAGAGCCGCGACGTCAGTTTTGGCGTCGGAAGGGACCCCGGCGTTCAATCCTGGATTCCGGCGAACGCGCCCGCGGTGTATCTGACGCCGCTGGACAACTCATTGGCCAACCAGTGGACCGGCGCGAATGAACCCTTCGATGATTCCCGCTGGAGCTCCGCGATTCTCGGACTCGGCTACGACCTCACCCCTCGGGCCGCCACCGATCTCCTGGCGTTTTGGGATTTCAACAACAACGCGGCTCCGGCCTCCGCCGCTGACGCCACGGGCCACGGTCACACCGGCGCCGTGATCAGCCCCGCGGCGTACACGACCGACAAGGCGGGGCGCAGCGGCGCGCCTGGCGACCGCGCGATGAACATGGGACCGACCGGGAACGGCGCGCGCGTCACGATTCCCGATGTCGCGACAGGCTGGCTGGACGTCACGAAAAACAACGACGCGATCACATTCAGCCTCTGGACCCACGGCGACAGCACGCAGCCGGGCCAAGGCAGCGCTTTCTGGGGCGCTAGCGGCGCGAACGGCTCAGGAACGCGCTCCGCTCAAGCGCATGTGCCTTGGAGCGACAGCGTGGTCTACTGGGACACCGCCGGCGCGGATCCTTCACGCAGCCGGGTCTCGGTGCTCGTCCCCGATCCCGCCTCGTGGCGCGGCGCCTGGAATCACTATGTGTTCCTGAAAAACAAGAGCGTGAAAGAGATCTGGTTGAATGGCGCGCGCATCCTCTCGGGGTCGAGCCCGGATCCGCTCACCCAGATCCGCAGCTTCAGCATCGGCGCCATCCCCGACGGCAGCCTGTCCTATGGAGGCTTGATCGATGACTTCGCGATCTGGAGCCGGGCCTTGACCGCGGAGGAAATCGGCACGCTGGCTCAGGGAGTCTCGCCCTCGGACATCGGACGGATCTCCGGCCTGTTCACGACCGATGTGTCCTCGAAGATGCGCGGCGTCAACGCCTCCATCTATGTCAGGGCGCCCTTCGACGCCCCGGACCCCAAAGGTCTCGACTCCCCGCTGCTTCGAGTCCGCGCCAACGGCGGCTTCGTGGCCTATCTCAATGGAGTGGAAGTCGCGCGACGAAGAGCCCCGTCGAATCTGGGCTTCGACTCCGCCGCGACGCCCGGCGGGCCGGCGCCCCTGTCGCCGCCGTGGGAGGACTTCGACTTGGGCGCGTTCGCGTCTGTTCTGCGGGCCGGGAGAAACATCCTCGCGATCCAGGGCCTGAACAACTCGGCGACGGATGATCGCTTTCTCTTGAACGTCCAGCTCATCGCGGGCCGTTCCCTTGGGGCGCGATACTTCAGCGCGCCCACGCCGGGCGGGCCGAACACCCGGGGATCCGAGGGCGTCGTGGCAGACCCGGTCGTCAGCGCTCCACGGGGATTCTACTCCGCGCCTTTTCAGCTGACCTGCTCCACGCCCACGCCGGGAGCGAGCCTCGCCTACACTCTGGACGGATCCGTTCCCTCCTCCACAAACGGCGTTCGCTCCGCCTCGAACACGATCACTCTCGGGGTTTCCAACACGACCCTGCTCCGGGTTGTGGGAACGAAGCCCGGCTCCCTCGGGAGCGCCATCGCGACGTTCACCTATCTCTTCCCGAGCCAGATCGCGCGCCAGGGACGTCCCACCTACCTCGGCGCCACCTGGCCCAGCGGGGCGCCGACCGATTTCGAAATGGACGCCCGCGTTCTTACAAACACGAGTCCCCATCATAGCCTGGATGACGCATTCCAAAGCATCCCCACACTCAGCGTCGTCGCGCCGAGCGAGGGTTTCTTTGGACCGATCGGCATCTACACGCTGCCGAGCGGAGGCGGGCTCTCGGAAGTGCCGGCCTCCGCGGAGCTCATTTACCCGGACGGAAGGCAAGGGTTTCAGGAGGACGTCGGAATCGAGGTCCATGGGAACATCACGCGCGACAAGAGCTTCACCCCCAAGCACAGCTTCAACCTGAAATTCCGGGCGGCCTACGGGAATGGAAAGCTCCGCTTCCCTCTATTTGAAGACTCCCCGGTGGACGGCTTTGATCATCTCGTTCTGCGCGCGGGATCAACGGACACATGGCCGGTGGTGAACTGGGACACCTTTCTCGTCGACGGCGTGCAGCGCTGGGTGCGCGACGAGGCGAGCTATGTGCGGGATCAATGGGTGCGAGACGCGCAGATCGCCATGGGCGAGGTGTCCTCGCACGGGACCTACGTCCATCTCTTTCTCAGCGGCTACTACTGGGGCCTCTACAATATGTGCGAGCACACGGACGACGCGTTCGCGGCGTCCTACTATGGAGGCGCAAAGGAGGATTACGATGTTCTCGCGGATTTCGCCGAAGTTCACGCGGGGACCAAGACCGCTTGGGATCAGATGAACGCCGCCGCGGGCGCCGGGCTGGCGAGCGACGCCAGCTACTTCAAGATCCAGGGAATGAATCCCGACGGCACGCGCAACCCCTCCTACCCCGTGCTTCTGGATGTCACCAATCTGGTCGACTACATGATCCTGCACATCTACATCGGCGCCGATGACTGGCCCAACCACAACTGGTGGGCGTCGCGCAAGCGCACGGCGGACAGCGCCGGGTTCAGGTTCTTCGCCTGGGACCAGGAGATCTCCATCAACTCGCTGATCCGACAGCAAAGCTCCTGGGGCTCGGTCTACGCGGAGGCGGACGTCCCCGAGACGCCCACCTTCGCCTATGCGCGCTGCCGCGCGAACGTGGAGTTCCGGACGCTCTTCGCCGACCGGGTGCAGAAGCACCTCTTCAACAACGGCGCGCTGAGCTTCTCGAACAACCTGGCGCGATGGGATCGTCGCATGTCCGAAGTCGACCGGGCCGTCGTCGCGGAGTCCGCCCGATGGGGGGACTATCAAAGACCGCTGAAGCCCTACACAAGGGAGGTCGAGTGGCTGGCCAGCAACGCCTGGATGCGCGCGGTGTTTTACCCTTCGAACCAGGTCATCGCCATGAAACGGTTCACGGACGCTCGTTTGTACCCGACCGTCGGGGCGCCGCGGCTAACGCCCTTTGGCGGTGAGGTGAAACCCGGGGCCACCGTGGCTTTGTCGCATACGAACGCCGCCGGAACCCTCCTGTTCACTCTCGACGGCAGCGATCCCAGGCTTCGCGGCGGCGCGATTTCACCGAAGGCGACGCTCTACTCGACGCCGATCCCGATCACGCGCCGAACCACCATCTCGGCCCGAACCCGCCAAGGCACGAACTGGAGCGCGCTGGTCTTCGCGGAGTATCATCCCACGCAGAATCTATCCGTCCTCGAGCTCACCGAAATCATGTATCATCCCGCGGCGACGCCGGGACAGGATCCGGACGCCTTCGAGTTCATCGAGCTCCACAACGCCGGGCCGACGGCGCTCGATCTTGCGGGGCTCCGCTTCACTTCAGGGATGACGTTCGCTTTCACGAACGGATCACAGCTGGCCGCCGACGCCTATCTTGTCCTCGTTCGCGATCCCGCGGCCTTCGCGTCCCGATACCCCGGCGTGACCGCGTCGGGTCAATACACCGGAAAACTCTCGGACCACGGCGAAGCGATCACGCTCGGGACCGCGGATGGCAACACGATTTGGTCCTACGACTACGCGCCCGGCTCGCTGTGGCCCCTGTCGGCGGATGGCGGCGGGTTCTCGCTGGTTCGCGCGGATGGCGTCGCGCCCAATCCCCAGGAGCCCTCCTCCGCTTGGCGGGCAAGTTCGCAACCAGGAGGGTCGCCAGGGAAGCCGGATCAGCCCGAGGCGCGCCCTCAAGTGGTCGTCAGCGAACTGCTCTCCAGCGGCGTCGCCGCGGGAGGGGACTTCATCGAGCTCCAGAATCTCTCGCCCGCGCCCGCCGCTATCGGGGGATGGTTTTTGTCGGACAATCCCGCGACGCCCAAGAAATACCGAATCCCCGACGGAACCACAGTTCCCTCCGGCGGTTTTCTGGTCGTAAGCGACAGCGAATACGGTCCAGCGCGCCCGGCGCCAGGCGGGGTCCCGTTCGGTTTGGACGCGCTCGGCGACTCGGTCCACCTCTTCTCGGCGGACACAGCCGGGAACCTCACCGGCTACTCGCACGGCCTCAGCTTCAAGGCTTCCGAGCCCGGGGTTTCCTGGATTCGCGTCATCAACAGCGTCGGCGGCGAGCTGCTGCTCCGTTCCCAGGTTCCCACGCCCGGATCGTCCAACGCTCCCCCCTGGATCGGCCCCGTGGTGATCAGCGAGATCCACTATCACCCCCTGGACGGCGACCCTGAATTCGTGGAGTTGCTCAACATCACGGATTCGCCCGTTCCGCTTTTTGATCCGGCGCGTCCCACGAACACGTGGGCGCTTAAGGGCATCAACTATCTCATGCCCGCCAACCTGACGCTCGCCCCCGGCCAGCGGCTCGTGATCTGCGACACGAACCCGGCCGCGTTCCGCCAGGGGATGGGCCTTGGACCCGCGGCGCTCGTGCTGGGCCCGTTCGCGGGAGCTCTGCAGGACAGCGGAGAACGGCTCGAGTTGCTGAAGCCGATCGATCAAACCACGAACGGGATCGCCTACGAGATCATTGATTCGGTGCGCTACAATGACAAGGCGCCGTGGTCGCCCGCCGCGGATGGCAATGGCCCGTCCCTGCAGCGTTTGGGGGCCGACGAAATCGGCGATGACCCGATGAACTGGGCCTCGGCGACGCCTTCGCCGGACGCCCCCATCTCCTCCGGGCTGCCCCCGCGCATCCTCCAGCAGCCGCAGAATCTCACGGCGGCGGAACGAAGCGCGGTCCAGCTGGAGGCGCTCGTCGACGGGACCAGACCGTTTGAATTCCAATGGCGAAAGGATGGATCGGCGATTCCAGACGCCACCAACAGCGTTCTCAAATTCCCCTCGCTCTCCAAGGAGGACGCGGGAGACTACCGCGTCAGCGTATCGAACGGATCCGGGGCCGCGCTGAGCGACAACGCCGTGGTGCGCGCGCTCCCCCTCCCCTTCATCTACGCGCCGCCGGTCTCGCGCGCGGTGATCTCCAACACGGTCGTCACGCTCAACGTGCTCGCCGATGGCACGGGGCCTCTCCGCTATCAGTGGTTCCAGAACGGCTTCGCTCTGGCGAACGGCGTCGCCGCGAGCCTGAAGATTCCGGCGTTTGGCAGGGCCGACGAAGGGCTTTACTCCGTGCGAGTGACGGACGATGTGGGATCCACCACCACCGACCCCGTAAAGCTGGAGATCCTGTTCCGTCCCGCGCTCCTCTCGTTTCCGAGCGAAACCATCGCGGTGGAAGGCGATGACGTGTTCCTATTCGCCCGCGGGGCCGGCACCCGCCCCCTCACCTTCCTCTGGCGACGAGGCGCGGTCCTGCTGTTGACGGACATCTCCACATCCGGCAGTTCCACCTTGCTCCTGAGGAACGTGAAAACGAACCAAACCGGAAACTACACCGTCTCGATCAACAACGTCTCGGGCATGAACATCGCCAGCCCGGCGTTCGCCATTCGGGTCCTTGCCGATAGCGACGGCGATCACATGCCCAACGAGTGGGAGCTCGCGAACGGGCTGAATCCAAAGAACCCGGCCGACGCGAGCTCCGATATCGACGGGGACGGCTATACGGCTCTGCAAGAGTACTGGACTGGCAGCGATCCGAGGAACGCGTCCAGCCCTCTGCGATGGGAGAGCACTCAGGCGATCAGCAACCAGATCGCGCTGGGATTCACGGCGGTGTCGAATCGAAGCTATTCCGTGTTCGCGCGGGATCGCGTGGACGGGATTTGGACGAAGCTGACCGACATTCAGGCGAGGCCCGCGACTCAGACGCAGACCGTGCTCGACGCGCTCCCGATCACCGGAGCGCGCTACTACAAGCTGACGACGCCGGCTCAGCCGTAGCGCGACCTCAGACCGCCGGGCGGGACGCGCCGCCCTATGGCAGTCGAGAGGTCTGCCGCGCCTCCCGGCGCGCCGCGTCGCTCACTGTTTGCAACGCGATCTGGATGCCGGCGGCCTTCGCGAGGGTCTCCTCGTACTCGGCCGAGGGATCCGAGTCCGCGACAATCCCCGCGCCGACATGGATGTGCGTGGCTGAGGGACAGCACAGCGCGGCGCGGATGAGGATGCTCAGCTGCGTTTCGCGGTTGAATCCCAGGTAACCCAGAGCTCCGGTGTAGGGCCCGCGCGAGACAGGCTCGAGCTCCTCGATGATCTCCATGGCTCGGATCTTGGGCGCGCCGGTAATGCTGCCTCCCGGAAAGCATTGCGCGAACGCCGCGAGATGAGTGGGTCCGGGCCGCAATCGCCCCTCCACGGTGGAGACCAGATGCTGGACATGCGAGTACCGCTCCAACTGGGCGAGCTCGGGGACGTGGATCGATCCGTACTCGCAAACCCTCCCCAGATCGTTCCGCATGAGGTCGGTGATCATGACCAACTCCGACATCTCCTTCGCGCTGGTCTGGAGCTCGTACCCCAGTTGCGCGTCGCGCAGCGGATCAGGGGAGCGTGGACGGGTCCCCTTGATGGGCCGCGTCACCACATGCGACCCGCTCATCCGCAGGAACAGCTCGGGGGAGGACGACACAATGGAAAAATCCCCCGCGTTGAAGAACGCGGCGTAGGGCGCGGGGGACACCGCGCTGAGCTCCTGATAGAGGCCCCACGCCGGCGCGCCCTCATCAACCGTCAAGCGTTGCGCGAGATTGACCTGGTAGATGTCTCCGGCCCGGATGTAACGCTGAGCCCGCTCGACCTTTTCGATGAACGCCTCCCGCGAAAGCGACGAAACAAACTCCAAAGGCCTCGAAACTGGGGCCTTCGTGGTCGGATCTCTGGATTCTGAGTTTATGGCTTTGAGTCTCCGAAGCCGGTCGACCCACACCTCAACCGCGGCGCGCGCGCGCTCCGAGCAACGGGCGCCCGTCGCGTCCAACCCTGTTGAAACAATCCAGCTCTCGCGCAACTCGTGGTCGGCGACGACCAGGGAGTCATAGAAACCCACCGCGCAGTCCGGCAGATCAAGGTCATGGAAGGACGTGCGATTCAGCTTTGGTTCGACAAAGTTCTTCAGGTCGTAGCCCCAGAAGCCGAAGCATCCGCCGAGCGGAAAAGGCAGGTCGATTTCCTCCAGCAGTTCGCATCGAGCGAGCAACGCGTCGAGGAGCTTCCAAGGATCCCCGTACTGTGTCTGGAGCAAGCCGCCGGACTGAATCTCGCATCGGGAGCCATAGGACCGGAACGTGGTGAAGGGATCCGCGGCGACGAAGGAGTACCGCCCTCGCCCGCTCATGAGCCTCGCGCTCTCGAGGAGCACGGCGCCAGGCCGATCGGCGATCAATTGCCCAAGCGCTCGCGCGTCAACGCTCGATGGGATTCTTTCGACGAGAGGATGCATCCGAACTGGGCAAAGAATGCGTGAGCGCGCCGTTGGAGCAATCTCAAAGAGGCAATATTGGCCGGACTTCATCCCAGCCCAAGCGAGAAAGCCGGCGCCCCCGTCGCGAAAACCATCCACGCAGCCTGGGTCCGCCGCGCGCTCTGGACACTCAAGACAGCGAATCGCCTCATGTTTCCGCGGCAATCCAACGCGGCGCCGGAGTCCTTAAACCGAGAGTAGGCAAACCGGCGGCGATCCTGGCGCGAGCCACCGTGCCGCGGCATACCGATTGCTGAAGGGACCGCGATTCGTGGCCGCTTGCGCGAGCACGAAACACCGTCCCATGCCCGAAATGGATCGAATCTGGAGTCAAGTCGTCAGCGAGTTCCGTCAGGTCTGCCTGCTGAAACGTCAGGGAAAGGTGGAGGAATCCGAGCGCCTCCTGTCGGGAGAGCTCACGCGCAACATCGCCTTGTGGTCGCAGGAGGCGCCGCAGGACGCCACGACCAAGCGACAGACGCTTCATGACATGTTCGTCGCCGAGGAGCGCCGCGTCGAGGACGCCTGGCAGATCCAGCAGATGGTTCTCAATGAAATGCGCGAGAGCGTTGCGGCGCAGGTGCGGGCGCAGATACGAGAGGAACTGGAGGCGGCCCTTGCGGCATATCAACCTCCTCCGCCTCAGCCACCGGAGCCGACGCGCGCGTCGGAACCATCCCCCGAGATGGCCTCGGAGGACGCGCCGATCGCGGCCTCATCCATTGAATCGAGCTCTGAAGCGTCGATTGATTTGCGGGGAGCCCCTCATCCGATGGAGGAACCGCCTCGTGAACTCCAGCCGCCAGAGCCATTGCCCGCGATTTCTCCCTCCCAGCGAGGCCCCAGCGCTGATGATTTGCCGGCTGTCATCGATTTCATTTTCGCGGAGCATTCCGGGGAGAACTTCCGCCGCGAAGCGCTTGCTGTCGCGTAGCCCGGTCGCAAACGGCGGAGAAAAACCACGACTGATTCTGAATTATGATCGCGCGAAAAAGCCCGATGGAGCCCTCGACACCGACGTTGCCGCACATCCAATTGCCGGCCGAGCAAGGGCGTCGGGCGGGCGCCTCAGCCGCGCCCGCGTTGCCCGGCGATGACTTTCAGGATTCGGATCAGCAGAAACCCCGGATCCTACATCTGGGCCTGGATTGGGGCACCGCGCGCACGGTGATGATCGCCTCGTGGGCCGGCGAAACGACGCCGGTTCACAATGAGACTCTGCCAACTCTCGTTGGCTACGCTAAGGATGGGATAGTGGAGAACCTGCTCCCAGGGAACCCTGAGGTTCTCTTCGCACAGGACGCGGTTCGCCACCGGCTGCACCTCAAGATGGCGCAGCCGGTGGTGAACGGGATGATGGGCGACGCCAAGGCCGCGCGCCTGTTCGCCGAACATCTCCGCGAACGATTGCCGCACGGCGACCACGTTCAAATCCGCGCGGTGGTCGGCATCCCATGCGGCTGCGACGCGCAGGCGAGAGAAGATTTTCGCGAAGCATTGGACAGCCTCGTCGACGGATGCATTCTGATTCCCAAGCCCTTCCTCGCCGCGATCGGCGCCAGACAGAATCCTCCTCCCGCGGACGTGAACTATGTGGACCCGATCCGCAATTCCCTCCTCGTCGACCTCGGCGCAGGGGCCACGGACGTCTGCGTCATCCAAGGCTGCTACCCTAGCGCCGTGGAGCAAATCCACATCTGCGGAGGCGGAGACGCCCTGGATGAGCACCTGCAGGCCGGACTTCAGGCCGCGTATCCCGACATCCAGATCTCCCCTCTGAAGCTCCGCGAACTCAAGGAACAATCCGCATGGGCGGGAACGCCCGAGGCGCGGCCGATCGCCGAACTATTCGTTCGCGGACGCCTTCAACGCGTGGACATGACACAAATCATGGGAGATTCCTGCCACCGTTTCCTGGAAAAAATTGCCCAGGCCATGATCCAGTTGATCGGCTCGGCCGACGTCGAAACCGCCCCGGAGCTGATTTCCAACATTCTTCTGACAGGTGGAGGCTCCAAGATTCGTAATATATGCAGAGAGCTCGAACGTCTGTTGCACTCTCGGGGCATCGAGCAGGCAAAAGTTCGCCTGTTGGGGGAGGCAGTTGAAGGCTACGTCGCGGTTGGCGCCCTCAAAGCTTCCCAACAAGCGCGTGAGAATCAATGGCAGCTTTCGCTAAAGTAAGCGCCGGTTCTGACGATAGATAATTTGGTTGTTGGTTGTTTATGGTTGCAACGGGGCCCGGCAAAACCGGTGCCCCGCCTTTTTGTACCGCCCCAGCGCGCCCGAGACTTCGCCCGCCCCATCCCGAACCGATCCCCCATCGCACCCCCCCTTCCCTTCGCGCAAACTGACTTCGACAGATTTGGAGCTTCTCACATTCTTGCCTTGCTCATCCTTCGGACGATCCAAAGGATGAAACAGAAGCGCATGCGCAGTGGCATGGCGGAGGCGATGAACGCGGTCCAGGCTCGGATAACCAGTCACCGATTCACATTGTGCCGCTTGAGGAGTTCGAGCGGATAGAAGGTATCACGCCAACGAACGCCGCCTCGCCAGAGGGTTTTCACAGTGGAGTTCGCGATGGCGCAGGGCATGATCGGGACGAGAAACGGCGCCAGCATCCCGAGCAGCGGCGACCAACCCAGCCGCCGAGCGACGCATCCCGCCGGCAGCGCGAAAGAAAGCCAGGCCGCCGTGGACAGCCAGCCCCAGAGCCCTCCGTATAGGAATCCGATCGCTCCCAGAATCCAGAACGCGAGCAGGCCGAGAAAAGCGCCCACGGCGAGCTCCAGCCGATAGTCGATCACCGCGAACGCGTTTTTCTCCATCAGTGGAATGATGCTCCATGCGGTGCGTCCCCAGTGGCACTCGACATCAGGGCCGCCGAGGAAGGCGCGCGTGCGCTTGCCAGCGCGGCCGAGCAGCAGCCCGAGCTTCACGTCATCCACCACGGTCAGTCGCAGGGCCTCGTGCCCGCCGCAGGCGAGATAGGCGTCGCGACGAACGAGATTGAAAGCGCCCACACCCATATGGAAGCGACGCCCGTCCCGATTCACGTCCGCGAACCAGTCCGCGACCAGGACGGGAAAACAAAGCTGCCACGCCTGCCCGCTCAGGCTTTCCGGCGCGAGTCCCGGCGTCATCGTCACGTGGTCGGCCTTCTCGCTCTGGCCGGCGGCGATGGCGCGGGCCACAACGTCCGGTCGCAGCCAGCAGTCCGCGTCCGTGAAAAGGATCCAATCGCTCCTCGCTGCGCCGGCGCCCAGGTGGCACGCGTGACACTTGCCGAGCCAGCCGTCCGGCAACGCGTCCACCCGAAGACAACGCAGCCTCGGATCGGTGGCCGCGAGGCGCCGCAGGATTTCAGGCGTGCGGTCCCGGGATCGGTCGTCGATGACCACGACCTCGATGCGGACGCCTTCCTGACGCAACAGATGCTCGACCGTCGGCCCGATGCGCTCCTCCTCGTCGCGAGCGGCGAGCACCACGGTCACGGAGGGGAATGCCTTAAGGTTCGAAGGGAGGCGCTCCGACTCGTCCGAAGCGAGGGGCGGCAAGCGCCGCACCCACCGCAGATGCCAGAGCGCCGCTCCATTCACGAAGAACCACAAAGCCGCGTTCACGGCGAAGGCAGTCTCCCAACCTGTCATCCCGCCAGGCATCAAGGAAGAGCCGCGCGATAGAAGAGGGGCCCGCTCGAACTCAGGAATGGATCCATGAATCGGAAGAGCCCTCCGGCGTCGCTCGCTGTCTCGCCTCGGAAAGTCCAGCCGGGCGAGGCGATACCCGGGCTTGCTTCGATATGGATTAACGCGTTCGCAGGTCCAATGCCCTCCACCACCATGCTGTTCGGGGAACCAAGGTGTATGGCGGTCATGACGAGCGCCCCCCGCGGGATAAGGGCAACGTCGTTGCCATCGCCGCCGTGGTAGGTGATCTCGAACACCTTGTCGACGACGCTGATCAGCGAGCCTTCGGGCAATCCGTCGAAAACGCCCTCAACAGGATCCGCTCCGTCGTTGCGGATGAACACCGCCGGGGCCGTGGTGGCGACTGTGGAAAAAACCCGCAGCTTGCAGTGGGCGATGCTCACACGGCCTGTCACGCTCAACTCTCCGGGGATCCCTGAGCTGAACGCGGAGACGTTCACCGTTCCCTCGCCTGTGAGGACAGCATCCCCGTTCACGGCAATTCTTCCCTGAGGAGCCGTGCCCCCCAGGCTCAGGGTTCCTCCATCCAGCTTGAAGGCGCCTATGTCCTGGAAGGTGGCGATATTGAAAAAGGAGCCGTTCGTCAAAATGGTCACCGGAGGCCTGTTCGCGAACTGGTTGCCGGCTTGAGTGATTATATTTGCGACGTTGGCCCCGCCGCCGACGATCACGGGTCCCCCCACGCTCAATGGGGCGAAGAGGAGCGCAAGAAACCCTCGAACCAGATGAGTCTCCGCCGCATAAGCGCCCCCGCCCGTCAGTCGGAGGGTGATGGAGCCGTCGATGGTCACAACCGTGCCGGGAGAGGCCGTCACCGTGGAGGAGATCTGAAGGCCGCTGTTGTCCTGAATGAGCAGCGACATGGCTGATCCGACAAAATCCACCGGGAGACTCGCGACAAGAGCGGCTGCGCCCATTGGGGAACCCACCTCAATGCCTTCACTGAGACGAATCTTTCCGCCCGAGAGGTTGTAGGACTGGGCCTCGACCACGATTTTTCTCAGAGCCAGATTCGTGATGTCGTTCACGGCGGTGAACGGCAGGCCGAGAGGATTTCGAGAGAGCAACACCGAGTCGCCGTCCTGAGGCGCGCCGTTGCTCCAATTGTCGGAAAGAGACCAGAGATTCGAGGCGCCTCCGCCTTTCCAGACACGGATCTCAGCGGAGAAAGCGGATGCTGGCTTGAGCACGAGAGCGAACAACAGCGCCGAAAAAAGGCTTCTCATAAAACTTTGGTTGGATTGTGCCAGAGAAACTACTGAGTCAGCGGCGGAAAAGAAAGCCCTTTGAGATGCGTCGCGCCTTTCAATCCTCAATGCGATACAGATGGGAGCGGGTGCGCAGGTAGAGCGCCTTGCCATAGACCGCGGGGGACGCCATGAATCCGTCCTCGAGATAATTAGTGGCTTCCACTTTGAACTGCCTCGACGCCCGCACAACGCTCGTCTTGCCTTCCTGGTTCAGGAAATAGAGGCGTCCCGCCGCGGCGATCGGCGAGGCGGAGTAGTTCCCCTCCAGCCTTTCTCGCCAGATCTCGTTGCCCGTCTTCGCCTCAAGGCAGCTCGCGATCCCTCCGTCGTCGATCATGAACAGGAGATCGCCGACCACCACCGGTGAAGGACGGGTCGGCACGTTGCGGGTGACCTTCCAGGCCACGCGCGTGTCGGTGACGACTCCCGATCCTCCTGGCTTGATCGCCCAGAGTTGCCCCTTCGAAAGGCCCGTGCACACGAACACCATGCCCAGCGCGGCGACCGGTCGCACCGTTCCGCTATGAGAAGTGGGCTCCTCGGTCCTCCATAGCTCCTGGCCCGTCGTCAGATCGTAGGCATAGAACGCCTTCGATCCCAGGCTCAGCACGGTGAATTGGTTCCCATAGAGCGTGACCGTCGGCGTGGAGAAGCCTTTGCGCCAATCCCCGCCGGCGTCCGGTTTGCCGTCGGCCTTGATGTCCTTGTAGTCCACGGAGCGGTCGGTCTCCCAGAGCGTCTTGCCCGTCTTCTTGTCGAGGGCGACAACATATTGCTTGTCGCTGCCGTCGAAGTGCAGAAGGAGACGATCGAGGAAGGGCACGGGAGACGACGCCGCGCCACGAAAGTGGTTGCAGACGAAATCGCGGCGTTCCCAGAGCACCTTGCCCGTTTCCGCGTCGAGGCAGGCGGTTCCGGGAGATCCGAACGAAACATAGACGCGTCCCTCCTCGATCGCGGGCGTTGGCGACGCATAGCTGTTGAAGCGATCGGCGTATTGGGGTTTTTCGATGTCGTAGAGCTTTTGGTCGAGCGTGACCTTCCCCGACGCGCGGTCCAATCGCATCACGGAGAGCTCGCGCCCATCGGGCGTCGCGGTGGTGATCCAGATCTGATTGCTCCAGATCACGGGCGAGGACCAGCCCTTCCCATGAATGGCCGTCTTCCAAGCCACATGGTTGGTTTCGCTCCAAGAGACGGGAAGCTGACGCGCGTGGGAAAGCCCGTTGCCCTGCGGCCCGCGAAACTGCGTCCAGTTCTCCTGCGCTAATCCGGGAATCAGGCCCAGCAACGAAGCGAAGAAGAGGAGCGGAGGGAGGCGAAGAAGAATGGCGGAGCGCTTCATGGGCGATGAAGCTAACGATCCAGCCCGCGAAGTTCAACCTTTGGAGGGAGGCGAATCGCCGCGCTTCGCCTCCGAGGAGGGCGCGCTACCCCTCAAACGCGCCCTGTCGTTCACCAACGCATAGCAAAGAACGTCGGAAGGCTCGCCGGGCTTCAGATTGGGGAACTCGGAGTGCTTGCGCAGAACCCCTTCGCGCGCAAAACCGCACTTCTCGAGCACTCGGACCGAGGCCGCATTCTCAACGTGGCATGGCGCATAAAGCCGAACGAGACCGATGCCCCAGGCAATCCCAACAACAGCCCGCAGCGCTTCGGTCGCATAGCCCATCCCCCACGCGTCCTTCGCGATCACGTAACCTGTCATGGCCCGGTAAGGCGTCTCAAACGCGAACCCCGCGCTCCCCAGCAGGCGGCCGTCCTCCAAGGATTCCAAGAGATAGGGCCCTGCGGGCCATCGCGCCCACTCAGCATCGCTGAATCCGAGGAACTCGCGCGTTGCTTCCAGAGACCGGTGCCTCGGCCATCCCAGAAAGCGCGTCACGTTCTGATCGCTCGCGTAGCGATCGAAGATCGCCTCCGCGTCCGTCGCCTGGGGTCTCCGCAGGACCAGGCGCGTTGTTTCCACTCGTTCGTCAGCTTTCATTGCGATCTAGTCCACCCGACTGCCGCCCGCGGCTCCGTCACGCCGTCCATGGACGCGCGGTGAGAAGCCATACCACGGGGTTTTTCATGGCCAGAGTTGCCCTGTTAGGGGGCTGGTTCGCACTGCGCTCAGCCACTCACTGTTCGAGCGTCTGTCCGATCCGCAACAGATTGCCGTCTGGATCCACGACGGCGAACTCCCTCATTCCCCACGGCTTGTCCTCAAGGACGTCCTGACGCGGAATCCCTCTACGGGGCAGCTGCGCCTGAGCAAATGCCCCGTGAATGCTCTCCACGTCTGAAACCCTGATGTAGCAACCCGCGCAGGACTCGGCCGGAACAAGTTCCCTGTGCGCGAAGAAGTGAAGCTCCAGCGGGCCTTTCCGAAGGATGGCGTAGGAGTCGCCGACCCCGCGGATCTCACCGTCAAAGCCCAGCCGTCGATAAAAGACCAGCGTCTCGCTCACGGAACGACTGGGCAGTATAGGAATTGCGATGTCGTTTTGCTTCATAGTGCGCTCAATCTGTCCTTCCGGCTAACGAACCGCCTCTGAGTCGGAACCCCTATGGGCGATCCCGGAGACGTCGTGCCGGATGGCAATGATTATGAAACCAAGGCAGGAAGTCTCGCCAGAAGATCAAGAACGCTGAAGGCGCCCCTCCGCGCCACCATGCTCCGACCGCTGCCAACGCCGGGTCGGGCGAGCGCGGCATGAGTGAAAGGACGATCAATGCAGCCGTTGCTGTTGAGACGCCATGCCGCGTCAGGCCCCGAGCGACATGACTTCCTTGGCGGCCCAAATCGAAAGCACCGTCCCGACCGTAACGGGGAGGACGGCGGCCCTTAGCGCCCACCGATCCAGAAGCGACAATCCGGAGCCCTTGCGGGCGCCCATCAGACCCATGCCGAAGGCAAAGCAACTCGGGGGAGCGATCATGACCATCAGCATCCAAACCAAGGGGATCGTCGACAAATCGCCCGTCGATCGACGACTCGCGTAGCACGCGCAAACGCCGACGATCCACGCGGCCGAGGAAAGAATCAAAGCGATCGGAACAACCGACGGGGAGGCTGCCCTACGAACAACGCCTGGGTTTGTGCTCATGGAGACTCTGACAACGAGGGCGGGAAACGCTCACGTCAAGGACCGCTGTGTCAGGCCTGATACTTCGCCCTGGGCTCGCATGAGCTTTCCCGCCTTCGTCGCGCACATCGCTGTCCATCGCGGTTCACTCTCCCTATCCGCAATGTCAACGGGGCCAGAACAGTTCAACAGCAATGGAAGCGACGTGCGCGATGCCGAGGGAAGGCAGACTGAAACCGGGGTGATCGGCGACAAATGCGCTCGCCGGACCGTGTGACTGGGCTCAAGCCCTCACAGCACCCGAACGCGGGTATCTGGCCTGAAGTGTCCTGTATTCTGACAGCCTCTCGCCTCCCCAACACCCAACTGTCCCCATTTTGTAAAGTTCCCTCGCGCGACGCCCGAAGTAAGAAGGGATCGAGCGGAGGCATGGAGAAAAGCTTACCAACGTCAGTGCATCAGTATGTGGCGCGGAACGCGGTCCGATCTCCCGAGGCTGTCGCGGTGGAGTTCGAGGAACGGCGTCTCACTTATCACCAACTGAACGCCCAGGCCAACCGGTTCGCCCGTGCGCTCTTGAGCCTCGGCGTCGCGCCCGGAACGCTGATCGGCTTGTCGCTGCCCCGCTCCCTCGACTCACTCGTCGCGATCTACGGCGCGCTGAAAGCCGGATGCGCGCTCGCGCCTCTCGACCCCCACTACCCCGCGGACCGGCTGGCCCTCATGGCCGACACGGCCCGGATCTCCACCCTCCTCACCGAGTCCGCGCTGCTTCCGGTCTTCTCGAAACTACCCCGCGTCGCTCTTCTCACGCTGGAGGCGATCCTCGAACGGCTCCCGTGTCTCGACGCGTCCGATCCTGAAATCCCCGTCCGCGAAGACGATCTGCTGTATGTCATCTTCACCTCCGGCTCGACCGGACGTCCCAAGTCGGTGGCGATGCCTCATCGTCCCTTGATCCACCTGGCGGAGTGGCAGGCCGGCCTGCAATCGGAGCTCCCGCCTCGCGCCAGAACGCTGCAGTTCACCACGCTCAGCTTCGACGTCGCGTTCCAGGAGATCTTCTCCACCGCGCGAGACGCTGGAACGCTCGTCCTCATGCGAGAGGAACTGCGCTACGATCCCCTCCAGCTGCTCGCGTATCTCCGCCAGCAGCGGATCCACCGTCTCTTCCTCCCCTTTGTCGCGCTCAACCAGCTCGCCGAGGCCGTCGAATCCCAGCACGCCCTCCCCTCGGATCTGCGGCAAGTCATCACCGCGGGGGAAGCCCTCCAGGCCACCCCGCGCATTCGCGCGTTGTTCAAGGCGCTGCCCTCCGCCCGGCTCCACAATCACTACGGTCCGTCCGAGACCCACGTGGCCACCGCGTTCGCTCTCGACCCCGATCCCGATCTCTGGGCGCCCCTGCCCTCGATCGGATTCCCCATCGCAAGCGCGCGCGTCGAACTGCTCGACGATCAGGGCAACCCGACGCCTCCTGGCGAAGCCGGGGAGATGTTCATCGGCGGAGAGTGCCTCTCGCAAGGCTACCTCCACCGCGACGACCTCACGCGGGAGCGCTTTCCATGGCTGCCGCTCGGGGCGGGAGAAGGCCACGACGAACGGGTTCGCGTGTATCGCACCGGAGATCTCGCGCGATGGAATCCGGACGGATCGTTGGAATTCCTGGGACGCAAGGACCATCAGGTGAAAATCCGCGGACATCGCGTCGAGCTCGGCGAAGTGGAGTCCATCCTCGCCGGACATCCCGCGGTGAAGGAGTGCGCGGTGGGCGTCGTCGGAGAAGGCGCGAATCGCCTGCTCGCCGCCTACGTGGTTTGGCGGTCTCGGTCGGAGAGCGCGACCGAAGATCTGCGCCGGCTCCTCCGCGGCGCGCTGCCCGAATACGCCGTTCCATCGTGGTTCACGACGCTCGACGCGCTGCCGCTCACGCCCAGCGGCAAGCTCGATCGCCGCGCCCTGCCCACGCCCGAGCCTGAGCGCCTCCGCCCTCCCGAGGCGGCCGAGGATACGCCGCCGGGACATGCGGACCTCGGCGGAGCGCCGCGCTCTCCCATCAACGACTACGAAAGCATGGTCGCAGAGGTCTGGAAGGAGACGCTGCGGCTCCGCGACATCAGCGTCGACGCTCATTTCTTCGACCTGGGCGGACACTCCCTCCTGCTGACGAAAGTGCAACGCGCGCTCGAAAAGCGACTGGGACGCGGCCTCTCCATCCTCGACCTCTTTCGCCATCCGACGCTCCGCGGCCTCGCGAAACACCTGGCCTCCATTGAGCAGGAATCATCGAACAACGGGCGCGGCGCCTCCCTGGCCGCGAACGACGGCGTCGCGTCGCGAACTGAGCCGACCCCCTGCGCGTCAAAGCGCGAGCCGATCGCGGTGGTGGGGATGGCGGGACGTTGGCCTGGCGCGAAGAACATTCACGAGCTCTGGCAAATCCTGCTCGCGGGCAAGGAAACCGTCGCCGACATCAGCGACGACGCGCTCCGTAAGGCTGGCGTCAGCGAGGAGCAACTCCGCGATCCCACATTCATTCGCCGACGCGGCGCGCTGCCAGGAGTGGAGCTCTTCGACGCCGACTTCTTCTCCATCAACCCCAGGGACGCCGCCGTGACCGATCCGCAGCATCGATTGATGCTCGAATGCGCCTGGGAGGCGCTCGAGGACGCCGGCGTGGACCCATCACGCCATCCGGAACCCATCGGTGTTTTCGCGGGATCCAGCCTCAACACCTATTTCTTGCGGCACGTGTTGCCCACGCGAGCTCGACTGGAGGAGTTCACGCAGGGCTTTCAGGTCGATCACTACCCCGTGCTCGTCGGAAACGACAAGGATTACCTCGCGACGCGCATCGCTTATAAGCTCAATCTCCACGGCCCCGCCATCACGGTTCAGACGGCATGCTCCACGTCCTTGGTCGCGGTGGCCCAGGCCTGCGCCGCCCTGTGGTCGGGGCAGTGCGGCGCCGCGATCGCGGGAGGCGTGTCGATCTCCTTTCCGCAGGAGCGCGGATACTTCTACCAGGAAGGCGCGATTGCTTCGTCCGACGGACATTGCCGAGCCTTCGACGCGAACGCCACCGGCACCGTCTTCAGCGCGGGCGCGGGCGCGGTGGTTCTCAAACAGCTCTCGAAGGCGCTGGAGGATGGCGATCGGATCTACGCGGTCATCCGCGGCGCCGCGGTGAACAACGACGGCGCAGGCAAAGTCAGCTTCAGCGCTCCCAGCATCGAAGGCCAGGCCCGGGTGATCCGCGCCGCCCTGGCGCAGGCGGGGACTCCCGCATCGTCGATTGGCTACGTCGAAACTCACGGAACCGGAACGCCACTCGGCGACCCCATCGAAGTCGCCGCGCTCAAGGAGGCGTTCGGCCCCCACGGCGGGCCTCCTGGCGGGTGCGTCCTGGGATCCATCAAGCCGAACCTCGGCCATCTCGAGTGCGCCGCGGGCGTGACAGGCCTCATCAAGGCGGCCCTCGCGCTCCATCATGAATCCATTCCGCCAACGGCTCACTTCAAGCAGCCGAATCCGAAGTGCGAATTTGAGGGCAGCCCGTTTCGCGTCTCGTCGGAGAGCGTCGAATGGAAACAGGGCGAGTCTCCGCGGAGGGCCGGCGTGAGCTCGTTTGGCGTCGGCGGGACCAACGCTCATATTATCCTCGAAGAGTCGCCGGTCGGCCGTCAAACAATCGGCGGACACCCGCAACAGCTCCTCCTGCTCTCCGCCCGATCGGAGCAGGCTCTGGAAGCCCAGTGCCAGCAAGCCGTTCTTCGACTCAGAGAGCCACCGTCCGGAGACGCTTCAAGTCAGTCGGCGAATGACCTCGTCCGGATTGCCGCCACGCTGCAGAGAGGCCGGCGCTTCTTCCAATACCGCCGCATCGTGGTTGCCGCTTCAGCGGAAGAGGCCGCCTGCTCGCTCACGTCTCAGGAGCCGAAGACCGTCTTCTCGGGAAAGGCGAGCGCGACCGCGCGTCGGATCGTCTTTCTGTTCCCGGGCCAGGGTTCCCAGTATCCGGGGATGAGCCATGAGCTCTACGCAACAGAGCCGGAGTTCCGCGCGCAGATCGACCGCTGCTGCGACGCTCTGCGCGGGCCGATGGGCTTCGATCTTCGCGAGATCCTGTATCCGATCGCCGAAGCCAGGGAGGGCGCCGCGCGGACCTTGCGCGACACCGCTTTGGCTCAGCCCGCGTTGTTCTGCGTCGAATTCGCGCTGGCCCAGCTCTGGCTCTCCTGGGGGATCAAGCCAGCCGCCCTCTTGGGGCATAGCATCGGCGAGTATGTGGCCGCCACGCTGGCGGGAGTGATGTCGCCGGAGACCGCGCTCCATCTCGTCGTCGAGCGGGGCCGTCGGATGCAATCGCTGCCGCCCGGCGCGATGCTCTCGGCGCGGCTTGGCCGGGAGGAACTGCAACGATTCCTCACGGAAGAGGTGTCGGTCGCAGCGATCAACAGTCCCCAGTCCTGCGTATTGAGCGGCCCTGCGCCGGCGATCACCGAGGTGGAGCGCGCGCTGCGCGACGCCGGAGTCGCGTGCAAGCCGCTTCACACGTCCCACGCCTTTCACTCCCCGATGATGGCTCCCATGGGCGGCGAATTCGAGCGCGTGACGGCTGACGCGGGGCTTCAGCCCGCCAACCTCCCCATCGTCTCGAGCTGCACCGGCGATTGGATCCAGCCGCAGGATTGGACGGAGCCGAGCTATTGGTCGCGCCAAATCCGCGAGACTGTTCGCTTCGCCGACGCGGTCCAGAGGCTCAACGACCCCGCCGGCTGCGTTTTCCTCGAAGTGGGACCGGGCCAAACGCTCACCGCGCTTGCCCGTCAAAATCTCGCTCGCAACTCCACGCACACGACCGTTCCCTCCATGCCGCCCGCCGACCAGCCGGCGGAGCGGACATCGCTGCTCCTGGCGCTGGGGCGACTGTGGACGGAGGGGGTCGAGATCGACTGGGACGCCGTCGCGCGGCATCTGCCTTCGACGAAAACGTCATTTCCCGCCTATCCCTTCGAGCGCAAGCGCCACTGGGCGGACGCCCCAACGCCTTCAGCGATCCGATCGCTGCCCGTCGAATCGCCATCAGCCGCGGGCGCGCCCGCTGCGTCGCAGACGGGCGGCGGTCTTCATCGGGTTGAGGAAACCATTCGACGCCAAATCCAGGTGATGAAGCTCCAGTTGGAGATGTTTCGCGCCAGCCATGACGCGGACGCAGAGAAGAAGGAAGCCTGTTGAGAATGAAGAGCGGATCGACATTGAGCATGAAGTTATGAGCACTCGGAAGGCAGCACTCATCGATCAGTTACGGGACCTTCTGGGCGAACTGGGCGGCCAGGACCTCAGCGGAGCGTCGCCGTCAACGTCGTTCCTTGACCTGGGCCTCGACTCGCTGTTCCTGACCCAGGCCGCATCGGGGATGAAGTCGCGCTTTGGAATCAAGATCACATTCCGACAGTTGCTGGAGACCCTCACCTCGATCGACGCACTTGCGACTTATCTAGACGAGCAGCTGCCTTGCGCGGCGGCGACTCCGGAGGCGACGGCGTCGCAGGCCTTGCCCACGCCTGCGACGCCCGCGCCGGTTGCTCGCACCCAGCCCCCTCCGACAACCTGGCCGGTTCCTTCGCCCCCCACGCTCTCGGCCCAGTGCCAGGCGCAACAAATCCAACTTTCGGAAGGCATGCCCTTCGTCGCCGTGCAGGCGTCGCCGAATGGAGAGGACGCGCTCGAACGCATCGTGCAGGAGCAACTGCGGCTGATGGAGCAGCAACTCGCGCTGCTGAGACAGGGAAGTCCTCGACCGGTCGCCAACCTCGCGTCCGCCGTCACTCAAAGCGAATCCAGCGCACCGCCGCTCCATCAACATCCCTCCTCTCGCCACGAGAGCGCCTGTTTCACCCCGCAGGAGACATCGGCCGCGCCGCGAAACGCTCCACCACAGGCCGACGTCGCGGCGCCCCAGGCGGCGGCCGTCCCGTCCGCCGCCTCGGGTCACGGACCGTTCAAGCAAATCGACAAGACAGCGCGCGGAGGACTAACCGGCGCGCAGCAGTCGCATCTCGATTGGTTCATCCCTCGCTACCTGTCAAAATCTCCTCGCTCACGAGAATACACCGAGCGCTTCCGAAAACGCCTGGCCGATCCGCGAGCCGTGGCCGGGTTCAAGCAAAACTGGAAGGAGATGGTTTATCCCATCGTCAGCGCTTGCTCGTCGGGCGCAAATCTCTGGGACATCGACGGCAACAGATGGGTGGATGTCACGATGGGATTCGGCGTGGCATTGCTGGGACATTCGCCGGCCTTCATCACGGAGGCGATTCGCAAGCAGCTCGACGCGGGCGTGGAGATAGGGCCGCAGTCGCCGCTCGCCGGAGAGGTGGCCGAGCTGATCTGCGAGTTCACGGGCATGGAGCGCGTCACGTTCTGCAACACAGGATCCGAGGCCGTGATGGCGGCCCTGCGGATATGCCGCACAGCGACCGGACGGCAGAAGATAGCGCTCTTCGCGGGCGCTTATCACGGCACCTTCGACGAGGTGCTGGTGAAAGGGGCGCGCGTGAAGGGAGAGCCAAAAACGCTGCCGATCGCTCCGGGGGTCGCGCCCAACTTGATCGAGTCCGTTGTGGTTCTCGACTACGGAACGCAGGAGTCGCTGGACTGGATCCGACAGCACGCCGACTCGCTCGCCGCGGTCCTCGTGGAGACGGTCCAAAGCCGCCATCCCGATCTCCAACCCAAGGCGTTCCTGCAGGAGTTGCGGAGGATCACCGCCGCCGCCGAGACGCCGTTGATCTTCGATGAGGTGATCACCGGTTTCCGCTGCCATCCGGGCGGCGCCCAGCAGTATTTTGGGATCGAGGCGGATCTCGCCACGTACGGAAAAATCGTCGGAGGCGGGATGCCGTTCGGGTTCATCGCAGGGAAAAGCTGGTTGATGGACGCCTTCGACGGGGGCCAATGGCAATACGGGGACGACTCCTTCCCGCCGTCGGGAGTGACGTTCTTCGCAGGGACGTTTGTCCGGCACCCCCTCGCCATGGCGGCCGCGAAAGCGATGCTGCTCCATCTGCGCCAGGAGGGGCCGTCGCTACAGGCCACTCTGGCCCAGCGCACAGACCGGATGGTCGGCTCTCTCAACGATTACTTCATCCGCCACGAGGTCCCCCTGCGTCTGGAGCACTTCACCAGCGTCTGGTATCCGCATTGGGGTCCGGAAGTGAAGCACGGCTCGCTGATCTTCTATCATCTGCGCGAAAAGGGTCTTCATATCTGGGAGGGACGCCCCTGCTTCCTCTCCACGGCGCATACCGCGGAGGACGAAGCGTTCATTGAGCGCGCGTTCAAGCTCAGCGTCGCCGAGATGCAAAGCGGAGGCTTTCTGCCTGGAACCAGCGATCCTGAGGTCGCGCGGGAGGTCGAGGTCGCGCGTCAGGGCGCCTCGGCCGTCAACGAAGCAGGGAGCGTTCTTTCAGTTCTTCCTCATTCGAACACGCCCGCGCCCACCGCGTCGTCGACCGGATCACCGTCGACCGTCATCCCTCTGACGGAAGGCCAACAGGAAATGTGGCTCTCGGCCCAACTGGATCCTGAGGCGTCGGGAACGTCCAACGCCTGCTGCGTGATTCACTTCGAAGGACCCGTGGACGCGAACGCGCTGGAGTCGGCGATCCAGCGCGCCGCGTCTCGTCACGAAGCCCTGCGCGCGACCTTTCTGGAGGACGGCTCAGGCATTCAGGTCAGGGCCGACATCGACGCGCGACTGGATCGACACGATCTGCGCAACGGTTCCGACTCGGATCGCGAAAGCGAGACCGCGCGGCTCCTTGAACGGGAGTCCTCGCGGCTTTTCAGCCTGAGCGACGGCCCGCTCTTCCACGCCTGCCTGATCGAGCAGACATCGGAACGAAGCGTTTTCGTGTTCACTCTGAACATGATCGCGTGCGACGGCTGGGGCATCAATGTGGTGTTGGAGGAGATCGGGGAGATTTACTCGGCGTTGAAGGAGAATCGTTCTCCCGAGCTGAAGCCCACGGTCCCGCTGCGGGCGTACGTGGAATGGTTGTCCGAGCCGGATCAAGTCGCCGCGGCGGCGGAATCCGAAGCGTTTTGGGCAACGAAGTTTCAATCGCTTCCCCGCCCTCTGGAGCTCCCGTTGTCCGGCCCGCGCCCGCGCTTTCGAACCGTCGCGGGCGCGAGGGAATCTCTGCGATGGGATCGGGCGTTCTGCCAGCGCATCCGGGACGCGGCCCGGGCGCATTCCAGCACCCCCTTCGGCGTCCTCTTCGCCGCGTATCAGTCGTGGTTGTCGAAGCTCACGGGCCAGGACGATCTCGTCATCGGCGTCCCCTTCGCCGGCCAATCGTCCATGGGACGGCCGTCCATCGTGAGCCAGTGCATCCACACGCTTCCCGTGCGGGCCGCGGTCGCCTCCGATCAATCGTTCGCCCAACTGCTTCGATCGCAGCGATCCCTCATCCTTGAGGCGCAGGAGAACTGGAATTGCTCCTTCGGAAAGATCGCGCAGAAGCTGGGCGTTGAGGACGACCCCGGTCGTCTGCCGCTGGTCTCCGTGTTGTTCAACATCGATCCTCCGATGACCGGAGTTCGATTCGCGGGCTTGAGCCACCACATCGCGTCCGGGCCCCGCGCGCACTTTCAATACGACCTGGGGCTGAATGTCGTGGATGAGGGCGACACGATGGTCGCTGAGCTGGATTACAACCGCGACCTGTTCGCTCCAGAGCGGATCGCCGCCTGGTTGAGCCACTTTCACGCGCTGCTGGAGGCCTCGCTGACAAATCCAGGGATTCTCATCACGGAGCTGCCGACGCCTCCGCGCGATGAGACGCGGCCGCAAGAGGCCAACACTCAGGCCAAGGCCCCCGGGGCTCGCGCCGATGGCGTTTGGGCGGAGCAGGGCCGGCCTCGCAGGGACCGCGTGGCGCCTCGCACAGCGACAGAGAAAGCGCTCGCGGGCATTTGGTCCTCATTGCTTCAGCTGAGCAACGTGGGGATCCAAGACAACTTCTTCGAGCTGGGCGGCCGGTCGTTGAAGGCCGTGGCCTTGTTCGCGGAGATCGAGCGGGCCTTTGGGAGAAAACTTCCGCTGGCGACGCTGTTGAAGGCGCCCACCATCGAGCAGCTCGCGGCCCGATTGGACGACAGAAGCTCCGCCGATGCGACCGCGAGTTCGGAGTTATGGCGCTCGCTGGTGCCTATCCAGCGCCTCGGAGCCAAGCCCAACCTGTTTCTGGTTCACGGGGCCGGCGGCAACGTGCTGCTCTACCAGGCGCTCGCCGAACACCTCGCGCCGGACTACCCGCTCTTCGGACTGCAATCGCAGGGGCTCGACGGAAAGACGCCGCCTCTCCGAAGCATTGAGGAGATGGCGACGTTGTATCTGAGCGAGATTCGACGCGTTCAGCCTCATGGCCCCTACTTCTTGGGCGGATACTGCCTGGGCGGAACCATCGCGTACGAGATTGCCCAGCAGCTGCGCAAGGAAGGCGAGACGATCGCGCTCGTCGCCCTGCTCGACACGTACAACTTCGCGGTCATGAAGCATCCCAGCCCCACGCGACTGCTGCTGCAGAGGCTGAAGTTCCACCTGGGGAACTTCGCCCGGCTGAGACCGCGGGACATGCTGGCCTATCTGTCGGAGAAGCTTCGTGTCGCCCGCGACGGCGAGTGGACCAACCTGTTTCAGTCGACCTCGAACGCCAAACCGCGAGCGACCCCGGAAACGGAAACGGAAACGGCTCTGCGGGAGCCTGCGGTCCAGGAGAGCAATGACAACGCGTGCCTGGCCTACAGGCCGAAGCCCTACGCCGGCGTCCTCACGCTGTTCCGCCCGGAAGTAAACTATGACTTCTACCCGGATCCGTTGATGGGCTGGGGAGACCTGGCGAAAGGAGGAATCCGGACGATGGAGCTGCTCGTGAATCCTCACGCTATGCTCGTGGAGCCCTTCGTGCAGGAGCTTGCCGTGTTGATCAAGTCGAGGGTCGACGCCGGGCTTGCGGCATCGGCGAGCAACGCGCTCCGCAAGGCGGCCTGAGCGATCCGAACGGCCCCTTGCTCGGAGATTGTCTTCCAGCGCTGGCGATAGGCGTCCGACCATGGCGAAGCCGCGGCAAGGATGGATGGCAAGCCCATGAACAGCTGAGCGAACCGCGATGGTTTCATGAAGCGCGGAGGTCTCACGGCTCAGCCAGCTACAACGGCGGGCGCGACGTCCGACGCCACTGACGATTTTCTCCTTCATCCCTCGCCTCCCCTTTCCCATAGTCCGCAACGAATGAACGTTCTGATCACCGGGGGCGCCGGTTATATCGGCTCGGTATGCGCGGAACTTTTTCTCAATGAAGGACACTGCGTCACGGTGTACGACAATCTGGTCGAGGGCCACCGACAGGCCGTCGATGCCCGCGCGGAGCTCGTCGTCGGCGACTGCCTGGACCGGGAGTTGCTCGCTCAAACCCTCCGCAAGCGCCAGATCGAAGCAGTGATCCATTTCGCGGCCTTCGCCCTCGTGGGAGAGTCGATGCAATTCCCTGGAAAGTATTTCCTCAACAACACGGTCGGCGCGCAATCGGTGCTCGACGCCTGCGTCGCCGCCAACGCGAGAAAAATAATCTTTAGCTCCACTTGCGCCACCTACGGCGCGCCCGAGTCGGAGGCCCTCGACGAGTCGCATCCTCAACGCCCGGTGAATCCGTATGGCGAATCCAAGCTCCTCGTCGAGCGGATGCTGCCGTGGTACGAAAAGATCCACGGACTCGAGTTCGTCGCTCTTCGATACTTCAACGCCGCGGGGGCGAGCGAAGCGTTCGGCGAGCATCACCGCGTCGAAACGCACCTGATTCCCAACGTGCTGAAGGTGGCGCTGGGGCAGTCGCAACAATGCTCCGTCTTCGGATCCGACTATCCCACGCCCGACGGCAGCTGCGTGCGGGATTATGTTCATGTGCGGGATCTCGCGGCCGCGCATCTCCTCGCGTTGGAGCGAGGAAAAAGCGGCTTCTACAATCTGGGAACCGGGACGGGGTATTCCGTTCTGGAGGTGATTCGAGCGTGCGAGAAGGTCGGCGGCCGCAAGATTCCCTTCTCCCTGCAGCCGCGTCGCCCCGGAGATCCGGCGAAGCTCGTCGCGGCGCCGAAGAAGGCGTTCGAAGAATTGCGATGGGCTCCGCGGCTTTCAAGTCTCGAGCAGATCGTGTCGACCGCGTGGGACTGGCATCTGCGACACCCCTCGGGCTACGTCACTCGATGACGAACCAATCCATGCTCTGGCCCGCGGCCTGAACCGGGACGTCGATCGAGTAATCGCGGTTCAATCCGACCCGCTTCGGCGCCTGGCCTTGATGGCGGACGCGGGCTGACTCGCGCAAGCCTGTGTAATAAAGATTCACGCGAAGCGTCTTCGTCACCGGCTGATCCAGGGGGTTGAACACCACCAGAAGGCCCTTCTCCTTGAGGCTCGGATTGACATGCAGCATCCAGTCGAGGTCGCGGGCGTCCGCTCTCCGTCCATGCACGAGGTCGCTCTCCAGAATGTCGCGGTGGGCCTTGAACCAATCGACCTTCGCTTTCACCATGCTTCGCGCGCGATCGGTGTCGTAGAGACGCGGTCCGCGATAGCACGCCTGCACGCCCAGGCCCAGGTTGCTCTCGATCATCCGCGCGTAGTGGTCCAGGTGCTGGTCCAGAGGCTCGATGGTCGCCGCGCCGCCGCCGCCCTGATACTCCGTCAGGGGAACAAACATCCAACCCATGCTCGGGAGCTTCTGCCAGGTTCCGTCGTAAATATTCTGGCGGGTGTGGATGACCTGCTGCTCGCGCGGGAGCGACCAGTTCACCTCGCGGTATCCCATCCCGGTCTTGGTCGATCCGGAGAGAAAATAGTGATCCGGCACGTTGAGGTAGACGCCCTGGGCGCGGCACCAGCGATAGAAACCGTCGATCTCGCTCCACTGGGCCCAGCGGGAATCCGCAAGCCCGTGATGCCCCGGATGCGACTCGCTGGCGCAGGGGTCGCCGGGATAAGAGCCATCGTGCTCAAGGAGAGTGAAGCCGCTCTCGCGATGAAACGCGTAAAGCCGCCTGAAGTAGTTCGTGCCCCATCGGCTTTGCAGGCAAGGCGAATTCCCGAACACCGGCTTCTCGCCGGGCGGCATCACCACGTCGTTTCCACCGCCCACGCTCCGCGACGCCAGCAACGAATAGCTGCCGATCTCGATTCCCTTCGACCGCGCGTAAGCGGAAAAGCTCTTCGCCTTTTCCAGCGTGGCGGGCTTCTCGCTCTCCATGTCAAAGCCGCTGCCGAAGCTGAGGATCAGCATTTCGAAGCCGACGGCCGCGCATTGGTTGATCGCGTTCGTGACCGCCTCTCCCTTCGAGGAGACGAGGTGCATCATGATCGGATTCTCCGTGGCCCAGGGCGCGATGACGCGGTACATCCTGCGAACCGCCAGGCCGCCTCGCTCACGATCGGTGCTGTCGAAGGGAAGCACCCAGGCGCGAAACGACTCAAAGACTCCGCCTGCCGGCAAGTCCTGCGCGGGTCCGAGGTCCGGGCCGATGTCGAGCAGGCAGGGCGTTTTCTTCTCGTAATTGACCTGCGAGTGGAAGTCGGGATCCGGAAGCCATCGGAACGATCGACGGTTCGCGCCGGACGCCATCATCCCGCCGAAGGACATGTCGGTTTCCACATGGATGTTTGGCGGCGTGCGGCCCTCGCTCAACTCGTCCACCTCGGACGCCCGCTCCACCACCGCAAGGCTCTCGCTGGAAAACCGGTCGAGCCGCACGGTCTTGTCTGTCGCGTTCGACACGGTGATCCACTTGGAATAGCACGGCAAACCGTCATAGAGCTCGTAGTGCACCGAGACGCGAACCCCGATGGCATCCCCGCCCTTCGCGTTGTCGGGCCCCGTAAAGTCGAGGCGAAGCGCGACGCCCGGCGGCGGCCATTTGGCGTCGGGCGAGTGGTGTCGCGTCTGCTTCCAGGACATCCGCTCCTGGATTTTGCCCAGTTCGAATCCCGTGAGCCGGAAAGCGGCAGGATCCGCGCGCAGCCGCTGAATCCACTCCGGACGAAGGAACGCGTAGTTGGGCTGTCCCTTGAGCCCGCCGACCTCAAAGCGCTTGCCGTCGATCTCGACGATCGCCTCGGGCTTCACGCCCCGCGCGAGCGACTCGCCCGTGACCAGGTTGTCGAGAGCCACGGTCGCGGCGTTGGGCGAGAGCCGGATCACGCGACGGATCAACCCGTTGTTCAACTCGACCTGACCGCGATCTCGGGCGATTTCCACCCGCGCCTTGAACGACGAGGGATCGATCAGCCAGTCCGGCGGTTGGCCCGCGCCCGCCTCGCCTGCGACAGCCGCCAACACAGCGCAGATGAGAGCGCGCTTTGATGTTTTGAGCATAGGGCAGATTTCGACTCGGCCGGAGGCCAGGGAATTCAAAAGCGCTGAGGAGCGCGTCGCTCCGACAGGTCGCGATGCCATCAGGACTCCGTTGACTGCTCTCCTCCCTTCGCCCTAAAACCATCGCATGACCAAGCCGAGGCTGGATTTAAAGCTGATCGAGAAGATCCGATCGCTTCCCGACAAGGAGCTCGGACGACTGTTGCGTCGCAGCCGGGATTTCGCGCGGAAGGGAAAAACCAAGACCGTTCCGCGGATGGCGCCTCGCTGGACGCCTGAGGAAACAGCGCTGCTGGGAACGCGACCCGACAAGGAGCTCGCGCGTCTCTTGGACCGCACCGTCACGAGCGTCTCCCTGCGGCGGTCGCGCCTGAAAATCCCCTGCCTCAATCCGTCCCGCCGGAGTTGGACAGAAAAGGAACAACTGATGCTCGGGAAGATGCCGGACGCCCAGATCGCCAAACGCCTGAACCTCCCGGAAGCGCGCGTTCGGAGCTATCGTGAGAGGAGGCACGTCCCGGTGTTTGACCGCAAGCTTCATAGTTGGAATCCCGCGGATGACAAACTGCTCGGAAGATTTCGCGACGAGGAGCTGGCGAAGCGATTCGGGGTCAGCGTCAACGCGATCAAGCACCGACGCTCCCGTCTGGGGGTCTACACGCCGAGAAAGCTGCGTCGTCGCCAGCGCACGCAACGCCCCTGGACTCCGGCGGAAATCGCTCTTCTGGGCCAGGTCAACGATCGCGTGCTCGCCAAACGCATCGGCAGATGGGTTCACTTCGTGCGATGGAAGCGCGAGGAGCTGGGCATCACGACGCCATTTCGCAAAAGATGGCGACCCGAGGAGGACCGGTGGCTGGGCAAAGTCTCCGACTCCGAGATCGCCCGCCGGACGGGCCGGTCGGTGGAGGCCGTCTCCCTGCGCCGCCTCAAGCTGAAGCGCTCGCCCGTTAAGGCGCCCGCGCGCCGATGGAGCCGTGGCGAGGATCGGCTGCTCGGCGCCGCCCCCGACGCCGTCATTGCCAGGCGCCTGAAGATTCCTGTGCTGATGGTCAACGGGCGTCGGCGGTTTCTCTGTCGTCGAGCCTGGGAACCGCCTGAGCGACCGCGCGCCAGAAAGTCGGCCCGAAAAAGTCCGTGCTGAAGCCCGACCGCGCTGTTACAACCTCGGCCCATGGCATCTCAGTACTGGTTGATCAAGCAAGAGCCCGAGGCCTACTCCTGGAAGACCTTCGAGAAGGAAGGGAAGACCGCCTGGACCGGCGTTCGGAATTACCAAGCGCGCAACAATCTTCGCGCGATGAAGAAGGGCGACCTTGCGCTGTTCTATCACAGCGTGAGCGAAAAGCAGATCGTGGGCGTCGCGAAAGTCGCGAAGGAGCATTTCCCTGACGCCACCGCGAAGGAGGGCGATTGGTCCGCGGTGGAGTTTGTTCCGATGAAGGCGCTCAAATCGCCTGTGTCTCTGGAGCGGATCAAGGCCGACCCGGCGCTCCGCGGCATGGGCCTCGTCCGCCAAAGCCGGCTGTCGGTCACGCCCGTCTCCGCCGAACACTTCGAACGCGTCCTCTCCCTGGCCTCCACTCCCATCGCCTCCCGCTGATGAGCGCCCTCCACCGCGAGTTCAAGGCCGTCATCTTCGACATGGACGGCGTGATCGTGAACAGCGAACCGCTCCACGAAGTGGCTTTCCTCGAGACCTTCGACGAACTCGGATACGGCGACACGCACGGCATCCGATTCGCCGATTACCTGGGCCGCTCCGACCGCGCGGTCTGGAACGCGTTCATCGACCGGCATCAGCCCCGGCAATCGATGGAGGAGCTCACAGACCTGAAGGAGAGCCGCCTTATCCATGTGTTGCGAAAGACGGAGCCGCTGTTCCCCGACGCGCCCCGGATCATCGACGCCCTGTCTCAACGCTATCCGCTCGCGGTCGCCTCGGGATCCGTGCATCGCGTCATCGCCGAAGTGCTCAAGCTCCGCGATCTCCGGAGGTTCTTCCGCGCGGTCGTGAGCGCCGAGGACGTCAAGCAGGGGAAACCCGCGCCCGACATTTTCCTTCGCACTGCGATGCTCCTCGGCGTGCAGCCGGAGGAATGCTGCGTCATAGAGGACACCACGGCGGGGGTCGAAGCGGCCCGGGCGGCCCGGATGCCAGTCATTGCGATCACGAACACCTATCCGGCCCACGAACTCCATCGCGCCGATCTCGTGGTGTCGGATTACTCGGAAATCGAAAAGGTTCTGCTTCGCCCGCAATGAGCGCTTGCTCCCCATCCCTTGCCAGAGCCTTCTTCCTGAAGTCTCTTTCGCCTCGAGAAGCGGCGTGGATTCTGGCGGTGTGGATCGCGATGGCCGCCATCCCGGGAGCGGGAGCCGCCGCCTCCGACTGGCCTCAATTCCTAGGCCCGGGCCGCGACGGCGTTTACTCCGGGCCCGCCCTGACGGCGAAATGGCCGGCGGAGGGACCCTTACGGCTGTGGTCGCGCGATGTGGGTCAGGGCTTCAGCGGCCCGGTGTCATCGCGAGGCCGCGCGCTGCTTTTCCACCGGGTGGACGACCAGGAAACCCTGGAGTGCATGGAGGCGCGCTCGGGCAGGACGATCTGGAAGGATTCCGCTACGACACACTATCGCGACGACTTCGGATTCGACGAAGGTCCGCGCGCCACACCCGCGATCGGCGGGGATCGAGTGATCACCCTCGGCGCGGAGGGCGCGGCCATATGCCGCGATTGGGCCACGGGCAGGAAGCTCTGGAGCGTGGACTGCAAGCTGGATTTCAAGATGCGCAAAGGGTTCTTCGGCCTGGCGCCGTCGCCGCTCATTGTGGGCGGCAACGTGATCCTGAACATCGGAGGAATCGATCGCGCGGGAATCGTCGCGCTGAGCGTTGAGACAGGCCGCAAAACGTGGTCGTGCGGCGAGGATGAAGCCAGCTACGCCTCGCCCGTCCTGGCGAGCTTCGAAGGACGCGCGCGGATCCTGACGCTGACCCGCGAGGGCCTCGTGTCGATCGACCCGGCGGACGGCAGGGAGCTGTTCCGATTCCCCTGGCGGCCCGCGATGCAGGCGTCCGTCAGCGCGGCGACTCCGCTCGTGCTTGGAAACCGCGTTTTCCTCTCGGCAAGCTACGGCGCGGGCGCCGCGCTGCTGCGATGCGCGGATGGCGGCGCGACGGTTCTCTGGCAGAAGGACGACGCTCTCTCGAACCACTACGCCACGAGCGTCGCGGATGGGGATTTTCTGTACGGATTCGACGGACGCCAGGAACAAGGCTGCAGCCTGCGCTGCGTGGGTCTTCGCGACGGCGCCGTGGCGTGGTCGCAGGAAGGACTGGGCGCGGGCACGGTGACCTTGGCGGGAAAGGAGCTGCTGATCCTCACCGAAAAGGGTGAACTCATCCGCGCTCCCGCAACGTCCTCTGGCTTTCACCCGAGCGCCCGACACCAACTTCTCCCCTTCCTGGCCCGAGCGCATCCCGCACTCGCGGACGGCGTTCTGTTCGCCCGGTCGAAGAACAAACTGTTCGCGTTCGACCTTGCCGCATCCCCCGCGTCACTGGGAAAGTAGCCATCGGATCGCGAATCTCCAGCGTCCGCCTCCGCACGACTTTTCTGTAGGGTTCTTTCATCCGCGCAATGCCCCTCTGGCGGCCTCTCGTGAGCGTTTTGTGGACGATTTGGCCCACCGCGAAGGTTCATCATCACCCCGGACCATGGGGAGACTGGGGGGGGCCGCTAGGCTGCCAGGCATGCTTCCTGCGATCAGGGTCGCGCATGGTAGCACCGACCCAAGCAGTGACACTCGAACCTCAGCAGATCTCGACTTTGCTGACGGAGTTCGCCTCGACACGGCATGATATCAACAACGCGCTTTCGCTGATCTCAGCCGCTGCGGAGCTGATCCGCATGAATCCCGACACGCTACCCAGGATGCTGCCTACGATGAACGATCAACCCGCCAAGATCGGCGTCTCCATGCAGAAATTCATGTCGATCCTTGAGGCCAATCTGGGCGCGGCCCGGGCGCGGGTCTCGTAACCTGTTGGGGAGCCGTTTCGTCTTGAGTCAGGCGGCGCGCGAATGCCACCGTGCCGCCTTGAACCAGATTATGGCGACCCATCACTCACTGCGCGGTCACAGCGTCCTCGGGACGTTCGGGGCGGGGCTTTTCCTGCTGGTTCTAACGATCCCGTGCTCTCAGGAGTGTTCGGCTTTCGGCGACGCCGCCGCGGTTGTCGTCGCCCCGACCCTCGATAGGGCGCTGTCCAAGACCGAGACATCCGCTGTCCCGACACGGGAGTCTTTGCGGCTGCTGTCGCCCGGCGAGCGCGAGCAAGAATTGCAACAGCTGCGCGAAAAGCGCGGGCTCAAGGTCAAACCGGCGACGCCGCTCGCTCCGGCCGATCGCGAGCAGCGTCGCGTCGAGATCCGGCAACGACTGAATCATCGACTTGAAGCGCTTCGCCAGAAGCGCAAGACCGCCCCGCTAACCGCCGAAGAGGAGAAGCAGTTGCACCGGCTCGAATCGCTCTCACACGGCTTTCAGCCCGCCCTCAAGAAGGCCCCTCCGGAGACCCTCACCGAGAAGAAGACGGAGAGGGGCGTTCCGTCGCTTCACACAGAGCCCACGCCGCCCAAATAGCCTCCGACTCCGGCAATCCCTTGAGCCCTTCGGACATCGTGAGTCAGGAAAAGAGCGACGCGGAGCTGATCGCGGAAGTCCTGAAGGGGAACCCGGAGAGCTTTGAGCCGCTTGTGCGGCGCTATTCGCCCAGGCTCTTCGGCACGGCCCGCCGATACGCGCGACGCGAGAGCGAGATCGAGGACATCGTGCAGGAGATTTGGGGGAAGGTGTACCAAAAGCTCTCCTCCTGGCGGGGGGACGCTCCCTTCGAGCACTGGCTGATGCGGACAGCCGTGCATACCTGTTATGACTTCCTGCGCGACCACAAGAGGAACCGCGAGGACAGCGTCACAGATCTCAGCCGGGATGAGGAGGACTGGCTGGAGCGACACGCGGCGGCGCCCGCCTCCACAGAGGACGACTCCGACGCCGCTCGTCAGCTGGTCCAACGTCTTCTCGATCAATTGTCCCCCGCTTCGCGGATGATCATCATCTTGCTGGAGATCGAAGATCGGTCGGTCAAAGAGATTTCGGCGTTGACCGGGTGGTCGGTGCCTCTCGTGAAGGTTCGCGCTTTTCGAGCGCGCGCCGAGATGCGAAAGTGCCTTAAACGTGTGGCTAGAGATAAGTATCTGTAACCCCTCAACACAGGGTCTCGTCCTCAATTTCAGGTCGTTATGAGTCTTGAAACGCTATATCAGAGGCTGCTGCGGGTCGCGCGCGCGAACCCGCCTTCGGAGCGCGTTCCTTACGCGTTCGAAAAGAGGGTCATGGCACGGCTCATCCTGGCTCGGGCTCAGGCCTTGGATCCTTGGGCGCAGATTTCGCAAGGGCTCTGGCGAGCCGTCATCCCCTGCTTCGCGTTCACCGTGATGCTGTTCTGCTGGCACTTGACCCAAGCGACCCCGGGAGGATCCGCCGGCGAGTCCGGACTGGGCGCCGTGGACGATCTCGAGGTGGCCGTCGTGGACAGCATTGACCTTAACGATAGCGTGGAGGACGGCCTGTAATGCACCTGGGGAAACTCATCCTCGCGACTCTGCTGATCTTTTCCACCGGCTTCTTCGCCGGTGTGCTGTTCCCCCATCCGCAACCAGCGACCGTCCAGTCTGCGTTGCGGCCTTCCGGGCCGCCGACCACAACGCCCCCGTTGCCCAATGAGCGCCGGGTTGAAGCGCTCCGCCGATTCACACAGAACCTGGATCTCGCTCCGGAGCAGCGGGAGCGGATCGAGTCTCATATTCAGGAGAGCCAGGAGCGCACGCGACTGCTTTGGGATCTGGTCGGACCCGAAGTGCAGGACGAGTTCAAGCGCCTCCGCGCCCAGGTCGTCAGCGAGCTCAAACCCGATCAGCGAAAGAAGTTCGAGGAGCTCTCCAAGAAATACCGTCGCGAACGTTCGAAGAGCGGCGAAGCCTCCGGCGTGAGCCTTCCCCCCCCTCCCACGCCGCCGCCAGCGGCCCCTGAGCTCCAATAGCTCGCGATACGCGCGTCGCCTTCCCCGTTGTCGTTGTCGTTGTCGTTGCCCCCTGGGTCTCTGCGTCTGTTTTGCGCGTCAGCCGGTTCGCAACGACCACAAGAGCCTATCCACAACACCCAGGACCGCGTCGCTTGTCCACCGCTCTGACATCGACCGCGCTTCCCTAGACTTTCGCGCCCGGCTTTCGTCGGCTCCACGAGAGAGCGACGCGCTGAATCGCGGGTTTCACGCTGAGCGCGACGATGAGCAGCACTCCGGTCAGCATCCCGGCGACCTCACGAGGCTGTCGCGCGTGCACGAGGCCGTTGTTGAGAATCGCGATGGCGATCACGCCCAGAAGGGCTCCGTGAACGCTGCCGACGCCACCAAAGATGCTCGTGCCCCCGAGCACCACCGCGGTGATGGCGTACAACTCGTATCCGGTTCCGGCGTCCGCTTTCGCCTGTCCCAAACGGGCTGTGTACAGGATCGCCGCGACGGCCGCCACAACGCCCGCCGCGACATACACGCTCGCGACGCGGCGCCTCACCGGAATCCCCGCGTATTGGCTTCCCTCCGGCGAGAAGCCGATGGCTCGAAACGACCGGCCCTGCGCTGTCCGATGCACCCAGATCCAGAAGAAGCTCGCCGCCGCCAGGAACACGGGCGTCTGCGCGGGAACCCCCAACCACCGCTCCTGCCCTATGAAAAGGAAGCCCGAGGGAAAGTTGGTGAAAGTGTCGACTCCACGAGTGAGCGCTTCCGCGAGTCCGCGGAACAGCGAGAACGAGCCGAGCGTCACGATCAGCGGAGGCAGACGAAGACCGCTGATCAGCGCCGCGTTCACGCCGCCCGCCAAACCGCCGACGACCAGGGTGATGGACGCCGCGGCCGCCACGGGCAATCCCGCGTCGCGCCACAACTTCCCGAACACCACCGCGCACAGGCCGAGCAACGAGCCCACTGAGAGATCGATGCCGCCTGTGAGAATCACCGGAGTGAGAGCCAGGGACAGAAGGCCGATCTCGGCCGAATGACGCAGGATGTCGAAGGTGTTGTCCCAGGTTCCAAACCTCCGGCCCACAGAGTTGAAAAACAACCATTCGCCCACAACAAGGACCGCGAGAATCGTCTCATGGCGGAGCCACCAGGCGCTGGCCAGCCCTCGCGCCGCGCCCGGCCTTGATGAAGCGCTCTGGGAAGCCGCGTTGCTCATCGCCGTCGGCTCCTCCATCCATCCGCGAGAACCGCGAGCAGGATCACGGAACCCTGGATCGCCTTTTCCCAATGCGCCTCGACGCGCAGATGCGTCAGGGCCGGGTTCACGCAAACCAGCAGCAGAAGGCCCACGAGGACGCCCCAAAGATTGCCGCGTCCGCCTGAAACCGCGACGCCGCCGACGACGCAGGCGGCGATGGCCTTGAGTTCAAGGCCGGCGCCCGCTTTGGGATCCACCTGCGGGGACTGGAGCGCGCCCATCCACGCGGCGAAGCCGGTCAGCGTTCCCAGCAAGACAAAGGTGAGAAATGTCACGCGCGACGCGGGGATTCCCGTAAGTCGCGCGGCCTCGGCGTCCGAGCCGACCGCGTAGATATAGCGCCCTCCCGCGATCCGGGCGCACACGTACAGAATGGCGAGGAACACGAGCAGTCCCAGGCCGATGAGAGCGGTCTGCCCCCCCCACTGCGACATTCCGAGCCACTGCGCACCGTCGGGCAAGTTCACGAACTGGCCTTGACGAAGCCAGCGAAGTCCTTCGCGCCAGGCCACCATCGTGGCCAATGTCACAACGATGGAGGGCAGACGCAGCCCGGCGACCAGCGCCCCGTTCACGGCGCCGCCCAACGCTCCGCACGTCACCGCGCCCAGAAGCACCGCGGGCGCCGGCCAGCGCGAGCTCCACAACAAGCCGGCCACGACGCCGCAAACGCTGAAGAGAGAACCGACGGAGATATCCACATGACGACAAATCATCACCAGCGCCATGCCGCAGGCGACCACGAGCGTGGGCGATTCGCGGGTCAGCAGCGAGAGCAACGGCTGGGACTGGTAGAATCCCGGCGCCGCCCCGAGCAGGAACAGAAGCAGGAACGCGAGGGCCCCCGCGACGGTCCATTCGCGAAAATGCGCGCGGAAAGCCGAAAGACGCCGCGGGCCGCGCGAGGCGCCGCTCTCTTGAGGCGGACCGGAAACGTCCTGGGCGCGATCAGGCATGATTCCTCATAGGGTTCGACATCACGCTTGCCCCAAAGCCAGGGCCATGACGGCGCGAGCGTCCGTCCCCCCAGGCAGAATTCCCGCGATGCGGCCGTTCCTCATCACCGCGATCCGATCGCTCATCCCCAGAACCTCGGGGAGATCGCTGGAAATCATCAAGACGGCGAGTCCATCGCGGGCCAGCCGACGAACAATCTTGTGGATCTCAGCCTTCGCCCCGATGTCAACGCCCTGCGTCGGCTCGTCGAGAATGAGAAGGC
Organism: Verrucomicrobiota bacterium; assembly: GCA_016199985.1. Taxonomy (GTDB): domain Bacteria; phylum Verrucomicrobiota; class Verrucomicrobiia; order Limisphaerales; family UBA11320; genus UBA11320. Next base: position 135,803 of record JACQFQ010000069.1, read on the forward strand.
GGGGTCGCGTCGCCAGCCAACGGGCCAGGCTGACCTTTTGTTGATTGCCGCCTGAGAGGGAAGCGCCAACGGCGTGCGGTCCTTCCGCCTTGATCCCAAGGTCCCGGATGAACTCGGAGGCAAGGGCGTTCTCCGCCGACGAGCGCAGCCAGCCGCCCGGAAAAACGCGTTCGTGAATCGCGAGCGTCGTGTTCGAGGCGACCGACATCTCGAGGATGATGCCATGTCTGCGTCGGTCCTCGGGCACATACGCGATCCCGTGGCTCACAGCGCGCCGAGGCGAATCGATATCGACCCTTTCGCCATGGATTCGAATCACGCCCCGGTCCGCGGGCATGAGGCCGAACAACACACGGGCGAGCTCCGTTCTCCCCGCTCCGACGAGGCCCGAAACCCCCACCACTTCCCCGGCATGAACGACAAGGGAAACATCGCCCACTCCGGCCGCGGCGGAGGAAACCGACTCCAGCGTGAGAACGGGCTCGCCAACCTCTCCTTCCCGCTCGGGATACACCTGGGCCACTTCGCGCCCGACCATTCTCTCAATCAAGGCGGCCTCGGTGACCTCGGACGCCACGAAAGTGCCGACGCTCTCGCCATCCCGAAGCACTGTGACACGGTCCGCAAGCTGGAAGATCTCCTCCAGACGATGGGAGATATAGACTATCCCAATGCCTTTTTGCCGAAGATCCTCGACCACCCCGAACAAAAGCCGCTGCTCCTTCTGAGTCAATGATGCCGTGGGCTCATCCATGATGAGAATCCGCGCGCCGACGCCCAGAGCGCAGGCGATCTCGACGAGTTGCTGCTGCGGCATCGAAAGGTCGCCCACCTCGCAGAGCGAATCGATCTCCGCCCCCACCTGCGCGAGCAGGCGCTCGGCGACGCGGCGACGCTCGCTCCAGCGGATGGTTCGCAGCATCCGCGAGGGCTCCAGTCGAAGCGCGATGTTCTCGGCGACGCTGAGCTGAGGGAAGAGGGCGGGCTGCTGATAGATGCAAGCGATTCCGAGAGCGCGCGCCCGCGCGGGATTGAGGCCTTCCACCCGAGATCCCCCGATCTCCACCCGGCCTGAATCGGGGGCGTGGGCGCCGGTGATGATCTTGATCAATGTGGACTTGCCGGCGCCGTTCTCGCCAAGCAGGGCATGCACCTCGCCGGGCCTCAGGTCGAACGATACGCCCTTCAGTGCGCGCACCGCGCCGAACGACTTCGTCACTTGGGTGAGTTCCAGCAGTCGCTCGCTCATGGAATCATCGGGAGACAACGCGGGGCCGACCCACGGGGAAGTCAACTCGGGCAACACCGTTCCCTGGTCGCGCCGGGCTTTCGTGACATGCCGCTGTCATCGATGAGCGAGAACCGTCTTCTCATAACGCCGAACCTCGCGCAGCCAGTCCTCGCCCCGCGGAACATTGTTCTGAAGGCAGTAGTAATCCCACACAGCGCCAAACGGCAGGGTTTTCGCCTCCTCAAGCAAGGCCAACCGGCCGGTGTAGTCGCCGGCGGATTCCCGTCGAGCCAGTTCCGCGAGCGGCTCGAGCGCCGCCAGAAGCAAAGCCTTCGCCACCGACCGCGACCCGATCACCCATGCCGCGATCCGGTTGATGCTCGCATCGAAGAAATCCAACCCGATATGGACGCGACGATCGAACCTGGCCCGAAGGATCTCCTGCGCGACGGCTTGAACGTCTTCCGAGAGCGTGACGACATGGTCGCTGTCCCAACGAACGCCGCGGCTCATGTGCAGCAGGATCTCGTCAAGCCAGAGCAGCGCCGATGAGATCTTGTCCGAGATCGTCTCCGTCGGATGAAAATGCCCCGCGTCCAGGCAGATCATTTTCCGATTGCGAATCGCGTAGCCGAGATAGAATTCATGGGAGCCCACGACATAGCTCTCGGAGCCCAGACCGAAGAGTTTGCACTCGAGGGCGTCCCGATTGAGCGAAGGGTCGATCGCCTCTCGGAAAATGCGATCGAGCGACTGGACAAGGCGCTCGCGCGGACGGAAACGATCGACCGGCGTGTCCTTGAATCCATCGGGAATCCAGAAGTTCGTGACGCACGCCTTGCCCAAAGCCTTGCCCATTGCCGCCCCGATGCGACGGGAAGCGATGCCATGTTCAATCCAGAAATCCCGGATGCCAGGATCCGAATGCGCCAGCGTAAACCCATCCACGGCCTTGGGGTGGGAAAAATACGTGGGATTAAAATCGAGGCCCAGCCCCTGGCTCGAGGCCCACTCGATCCAGGCTTGAAAGTGTCTCGGCTCCAAGTCGGTTCTCTCCACGGGTCGGCCGGACGTCTCGGCATAGGACGCGTGGAGGCTCAGCCGATGCTTGCCTGGAATAAGGGCCAGAGCCTGGGCGATATCTCCTCGGAGTTCGTCGGCGTTCCGCGCCTTGCCTGGATACTGTCCTGTGACGGCGATGCCCCCTCCGAGCGCCGATCCGGTCTTCTCGAATCCGCCGACATCATCCCCCTGCCAGCAGTGGAGCGAGAGCGCGATTGCCTCCACTCTCTGAGTCGCGGCGAGGACGTCCACTCCCAGCGCCGCGTAGCTCTCGACCGCCAACGCGTAGGCTTGCTGCACACTTTGATCTGAGGGCATAGTTCGGGTTCCTGAAGAACTGTATGGATTGTCGTAGCCAGTCTCCTTGACAAAATGGCCAAAGACTAGCACTGAAACGCCAGTGTCCCCCATCGCGGGGACGGCTCCCACGCGCGCCGGAGATCAGGGCGTCATCCAAATGCCTCAAACCCTGAAAACAAAAGACTGGTTCCATGCCGACGGGTTTCCCATCGCCGTGGAGCGACGCCATCCACAGGAACCCTTCGCGCGGCACAACCATGAGTTCGCCGAAGTCGTGCTCGTGACCGAAGGGCGGGGCCTCCATGTCCTGGGGTCCGAGTCGTGGCCGCTGACTCCCGGCGACGCGTTCGTGATCAGCGGGCATCGGGCGCATGAGTATCGGGAAATGGAGAACCTTTGCCTGGTGAACATCCTCTTCCAGCCCGCGCGCATCCAGCTGGACACCGGCGATCTCACGCGGCTGCCGGGCTACCACGCCCTGTTCACCCTGGAGCCCGCCTGGCGACGGCGGCACAACTTCAAAAGTCGACTGCACCTGAGCCCGTCCGAATTCGCGGTCGTGATGAGCTATGTGGACCACTTGGACGAGGAGCTTCGCGCTCGAACCCCCGGCTTCCGCGTCATGGCGACGGCCAGTTTCCTCCAGATCACGGCCTATCTTTCGCGTTGCTACGGACGCGCCAAGAACCCGGATTCACGGGCCCTGCTCCGAATCGGCGAGGCGATCAGCCACCTGGAATCCCATTACGCGGAGGAAATCGACGTCGACCGGCTCGCGACCATCGCCCATATGTCGAAACGCAGCTTCATCCGCGCGTTCCAATCCGCGATGGGGAACTCGCCGATCGCTTACCTCATCCAAACCCGCCTCAATCGGGCCTCGGAAGCCCTGCGACAAAGCGACCAAAGCATCACGGAGATCGCCTTCCAGGTTGGGTTCACGGACAGCAACTACTTCACGCGGCAATTCACCAAGAACTTCGGAGTGTCTCCGCGCCTGTATCGCCGGCAGCACCAGTCCTAACGAAAAGCGGCCTGCTCGTTCCCGCCCCTGAACCGACAGGCCGTTGTCGAACCGATCCCGGACGCGCTTCCCGCCTGACCTTCACGGCCGCCCCGCCTACTTCAGAGGCATGTAGATCTGCTCAGGGCGCGGCGGAGGCACAGGCTTCCAATCCATCGCCTTGTCCACGGCCAATCGCATTTGCTGAAACCACCACCGCGCCCGATGACGCCTCCGCTGCCCCCGGACCGCGCGGCACTCCGCGGAACTGGTCCGATTGAAGTTCATTTCGATCTGTTGCGATGTTGTCGTTCTCATAAGATTTGATCGTTTGTGACGCGCAAACCTTACCAAGGGGGGTAGGACAAATACGGTCGGCGGGGTGGAGAAGGAGGAAAAAGATTTGAGCCTCATTCTGCCAAGGGGCGGCGCGGAGGTTTCCGCCCACGGAGCGTTTTCCCGGGACGGTCCGGAACGCGGGAAGAGCGGGCGCTCCGGCGGCGCTCAGGGAACGAGGACGGCGGACTCATCGAAAACGGCGTGGCGGATCACGGATCGCTCGTCAGAGGTGTAGGTGACGTGGATCTTGCCATCCGGTGTTTGTATCGCCGTGGGATAACCGAAGTCGCCAGGACCTTCCGCAAGGTTTCTTCTATGCGCGAACGATCGTCCGTTGTCCGTTGAGATCGCGGCTGTGAGCGGCGTGCGATCGGTCATGCTGTTGTTGAAGACGAAGAGCAGATGGCCGTTGGCCAAGCGCAACAGTTCCACGGCGGCGTTGGGATTGGGAAACTCGGTTTCGACGCCGGAGCTCCAGGTCTTGCCGCCATCGGTCGACTCGGTGCGAACGACGAATCCGTCGTGGCCGGCCACGTAGTCGCCCGCGCGACGACACATCGCCAGAAGATGGTTCCCATCGAGCAACGCCACCGCGGGTTGAAGGTTTCCGATTCGCGAACGAACGCGGTTTGATTCAGTCCATCGACGCGTCTTCGGATCGAACAGGAGAAAGAACGAGCTCGTGTCGGGAGCGGTGAATTCCGGATCGTCGCCGGTCTCATGATAGACAGGCAGCAGGTATTGGCCGCTCGGAACGGTGATCGGACGCCCGCGCACCATGGTTCCCGCCTCCCAGGTCACTACAAAAGGGTCCGTCCATGTCCTGCCTTCGTCCTTGGATGTCTTCGCCATGATCCGGGAACTGGACCAGGTCTCGCCCGGGCGGACGACGAAGAAAAGCCACAGCGTGGTGTCCGGGGCCTGCCAGACCACGGGATTGCCCATGGCATACATCGGATTATGCGCGAGCGCCTGAGGTTTGGACCAATGGTAGCCGCCCCGGGCTCGGCGCGATCCAAACACCGAAGTCGTCGTGGAGTACTCGCCGTCGCCGCCGTAGTAAGCGATGAACAGATCGCCGCCGCGGAGGTCGGTGATGCAAACGGGATGCTTGTATCGGCCCGTCGCGGTCTCGGGGCCGAACACCCTTTCCGTCCGGATCCGGGTGGAAACCGAGGCGGCCGAGAGCGGGTCGAAGCAAGCGGCGCCTAAGGCAACGATCATGGCCGCCATCACGCGAGAGTTCAGTCCCTTCACTCGCCCACCAATTGTTCGATGTCCTCGCGGCTCACGGTGAATACATCCATGTCCTTCTTCACGGCGCCCAGGCTCACGAGGCACTCGGTGAACAGCTCGCGGGTCCGCAGCTCCAGGTCCTTCGCGCTGAGGTCGGTCATCACCTGGATGATCTTCGCGCCCTTCCGCACATGCGTCCGCTCGTCCGACCGGATGAAGTCGCTGATGTGTCGCAGCAGCTCGTCGTTGCGGTCGCGCGCGGCGTCGATCAGGCTGTTGATGGTTTTCAACACGCCCACCTCGCCAAAAAGATTGATCTCCGCCATGGCGAACGCCGGTTCCATCGGACCGCGGCAAGTCGAGCCGGTGAGCCGGTTCTTCAACTCGAAGGGATCGTAACCCGCGGCGAGAAGCGCTCTGTGCCCAATTTCGGTATGACGCGCCTCGTCCCACGTGATCCGCGCCAGATCATGCTCGGCCTGGAAGCTCTTGAATCGGATATCCCAGATGAACGTGCCGAAGGCCTCAATCGCGTCGACCTCATCGCGTTGGGTTCGGATGAACCGCAGGCGCAGCGACTCGTAGGAGTCCTTTGGAAAGCGCTCGCCCCCATCGGCCACGTCGTAGTCGCCGGTGCTCTTGAACGTATCGAATCGACAATCGCGAAGGGGCGTCGTCCCCCGCTGAAAAGGAACGAGGGAGGAGCGCAGAGGGGAAGGCGCGTCGACTTTTGGATCCGATCCCGTCACTCCTCCGATCGAAGCCAGCAGGCGCTGCAAGTGCCAGCGCCAACTAGCCAGCGCGCTTTCCTCGACGCCGCCCTCGACGTACGCGGCGATCGCGAGGTCGGCCCACTCCAGCATCGGCGCGTAGTCCGCGAGGATCCTGTTCAGGCAGCGACGGGTAGGAACATCGGCGACAGGGCAAGTGAGATCGATGTGGTGGCGGTAAGCGGTGGCGAGCGCGCGGCCCGCGACCTGATGGATTCCAACGAGCAGAGCCGCGGCGCCTTCGGCGCTGAGAACCTCCTCGATGAATCGATCGACCTCCGGGTCGCGAAACGCGTCAATCTCGGACAGCTTCTTTTCCTGTTCGCTTAAGCGCTCGCGCAACGCCCGGGCCGCGTCGGCATGCCAGAAAATGTGACGCCCAGTCTCGAGCTTTACCTCAAACTCGGGGATCGACAAGGTCCATGCCCCGAGCGCCTGCATCAAGCGACGTTCAAAATAGAAGAATCGCAGCAAGCGGCGCGAGTTTTCCGCGACCGTAAATTGGCCGCCGAGGACGCGCCCATCGCGCGGGAATCGAAACGGAAACTTTCGGCGGCGCTCGGAGGCGGCCTCTCGCTGGCCGGGGATAAGTCGCGCGGGAATCGACTCTTGAGAAGCGCCGTTCGCGAAGGAATGGATTTGGCTCATAGGGACCTCAAACGGGGTTGGACTTTGTCCTCGAACCATAGGCAGCCAGGGCCCGCAGCCAAGCTTTTTGAAGAGGACCACCGCACAGCGCCGTGTCTCGAACGTTTATCTTGCGTGACGCGCAAATCAATCACGGCTCATAGATCGGATGAGCGCCCCTGGCAGCTCACCCCCAGAGGTTGAGTCTGAGATCCCTGAGGCAGAAGAGGGACAGGGACTGGACGCCGCGCAGGCGTCTGGCGCCGGTCTTTCTCTTGGGTCCGAAGCGGTGGCGATGGGCCTGGAACACGGC
>JACQFQ010000067.1 GCA_016199985.1 Verrucomicrobiota bacterium
AATCAAAAGACGAAGCTGCAGGAACGAATCAAGATCGTTCGAGGCGTCTGCTCAGTCCGTGCGACCGAGCCCAAAAAGTGATGAACCAATTTGGGAACACAAACATTTTGTCTCTTGACCCAATACTCCAATGGGTGACCCGGGTTTATGGAGGACCGGTGTGGGGCCCATCGTTGTGATCCTACCGTCCGTCTCGGAGGATCCGCTGGATCCGTAAAGCGGCATCAACTCAAGTCAGGCCCGCTCCATGTACTTGCCGGTGCGGGTGTCGATCTTGATGCGCTCGCCGGTCTTGATGAAGAGCGGGGCCTGGACGGTGATGCCCGTCTCGATCTGGACAGTCTTCATCACGTTGTTGGCCGAGTCGCCTTTGATTCCGTCCGGAGCGTCGGTCACTGTCAGCACAACGCTCGGCGGCACGTCGACTTCCACCGCCTTGTCGGACACGAAGGTCATGGTCACCGAACCGTTCTCAATGAGGTAGTTCTTGCCGTCGCCCACGATCTGCGGCGTGACGGTGACCGTTTCGAAAGTCTCGGGATCCGAAAACACGTAATCTTCGCCGTCCTTGTAGCTGAACTCCATCCGCTTGGTGGTGAGCGGAACGACATCGATCTTTTCCGTGGAGCTGAATCGCACATCGGACGACTTGCCGGTGCGGATGCTCCGCAGCGTGGCTTGGACAAAGGCGCGGAGGTTGCCGGGTGTGCGATGCTGGCTGTCCAGCACGACGCTCACGTCGCCGTTGTAACTAATCGCCATGCCTTTTCGAAGATCGTTTGCTGTTGCCATAAGTCGGGAATCCTCCGGTCTTCGTCTGGTCACGATCGAAGCCAGGGAGCCGGGAAGATAGTTCACAGAAAGGTCATTGCAAGCCCGGATTTGCCAATGCCTCGCGGCTCGCCCGCCCTCCGCTCAACGCAAAACTATTTGCACTGGAGAAGAGGGATCGAACATATTCCCGCGTGCTAGTGACAACTGCGAAACAGGGTCGGCTGCCAGGCGAGCAGCCAACGACCGCGGACACCGCCGCCCCGGACGAACATCTCCACCGCCTCAACGCAGGCATCCTCCGCTCCCAGGATTTTCTCCTCGGCGAAACGAAGCCCGAGGGCTTCTGGGTAGGAGAGCTGATGGTGGATTCCACGGTGGTCTCCGACACGATCGCATATCACCACTGGAACCGGAAGGTCGATCCCGAGTGGCAGCGGAAGGCGGTCAACCACATCCTGTCAATGCAACTGCCCGACGGTGGATGGAATATCTACCACGGCGGCCCCACGGAGGTGAACGCCACCATCAAGGCCTATCTCGCGCTGAAGCTCGCGGGAGTTCCCGTCACCGATCCGCGCATGCTCAGAGCCCGGGAGATCGCCCGCAGCCTCGGCGGGGTTCCCCGGATGAACACTTTTTCCAAGCTCTACCTCGCCCTTCTCGGGCTGTATCCGTGGCAGTACGTCCCCACGATCCCGTGCGAGGTGCTGCTGATCGGAAAATGGTTTCACGTCAATTTCTGGGACATGAGCAACTGGAGCCGCGCCATGCTGGTGCCGCTCGCGATCATCAACCATTTCAAGCCGACGCGCCCTTGCGCCGTGAAGCTGGACGAGATCTATCCCGAAGGCTTCCATGAGCGCGATCTCGCCCTGCCCCGCGACCCGCAATGGTTCACTTGGCGCAATTTCTTTCTCTCCCTCGACAAGCTCCACAAGTTCGCGGAGCTCTGGGCTCAGGCCGGAATCCATCCCTTCCGCCGGCGCGCGCTGCGGCAGGCGGAGAAGTGGATGCTGGAGCGATTCGAAGGCAGCGACGGGCTCGCGGCGATCTTCCCCGCCATTCTCAACTCCCTCATCGCGCTCAAGGCGCTCGGCTACGCCGACAACCATCCGGAGGTGCTCCGAGCCGAGAAGGAGCTGAAGAAGCTCGAGCACGAGACAGCGCACTCCGTCCGCATCGAGCCCTGCTTCTCGCCGGTATGGGACACGGCGATCACTCTCATCTGCCTCCACGAATCCGGCGTCCCCGCCGAGCACCCCAAGATGAAGAAGGCGTGCGAGTGGATGATGGACCGCGAGATCCGGTTTCGCGGCGACTGGCATCACAAGAATCCCATCAAGGTTGAGCCGAGCGGATGGGTGTTTGAGCACAATAACAAGTGGAACCCGGACGTCGACGACACGGCGATGGTGCTCCTCGCGCTCAGAAAGATCCCGACCGACAACCCCAAGCGCCGCGACGAGTGCTTCGATCGAGGGCTCCGCTGGATGATGGCGTTCCAGTGCAAAGACGGCGGCTGGGCGGCGTTCGACAAGGACTGCACCAAGGGCATCCTGGAGAAGGTTCCCTTCGCCGACCATAACGCGATGCTGGACCCCGAGTGCGCCGACATCACCGCGCGGATTCTGGAGCTGCTCGGCTATGAAGGCTACTCGATCGACCATCCCCAGGTTCGCAAAGCGCTCGAGTATGTGCGCGAACAACAGGAGGCCGACGGCTCCTGGTACGGCCGATGGGGCGTGAACTACATTTACGGAACGTGGCAGGTGCTGCGCGGGCTGAGCGCGATGAACCTGAACATGGACAAGCCCTGGTTGCTGAAAGCGCGCGACTGGCTCGAGAGCGTGCAGCGGCCGGATGGCGGGTGGGGCGAGCGATGCAACACCTACGATGATCCTGTGCACAAAGGGCAGGGTCCGAGCACCGCGTCCCAGACGGCGTGGGCGGTGATGGGCCTCCTGGCGTTCGGCGACCCGAGCCGCCCCAGCATTCGCCGAGGCGTTGAATACCTGCTCCATCAGCAGAATCGGGACGGATCGTGGACCGAGGACGAAACCACCGGAACGGGATTCCCGCGCGTGTTTTATCTGAAGTACGATATGTACCGGAACACTTGGCCTCTGCTGGCTCTCGCGACCTATCGCAATCTCCTCGCCCAGGCCCTTCCGATCGCGTCGCCAACGCCTGTGACCTCCAGCCGGGAGGGTCAAGGCGACATGCGCGGCAAGTACTTCGAAGTGCTTTCCGCGACAGCGACAGCGGAGCGATAGCCGGGATCAAACGAGGCACGAGCGACACGCTCGGACCCGTTGTCAGGGCGTGGCCCGAGCGCGGTAAGTCCGATGAGCGGCGTTGGTGGCGGTCGTGTCCAGGAATTGCAAGATCCCGTTGGAGCTCACCATCGCCCCCAGCGTGGGCCAGGCGCTCCCGCCGAGGTCCTCGTTGCCCTCCACGTTGTAGCTCTTGCCCGGCTCTCCGCTCATGCAGAGCTTGAAGGCGCGATTCGTCTGGAATCCGACGGCGTCCAGAACGAGGGGAGGGAGAGTGGACACATCCACCACGATATTGGTCGTGCCCTGCGCGCCCTTGTTGTCCGTGGCGATCGCCGTGAACGAGAGCGGCCCCGGCGCGTCGGTGCTGAAGGTCACCTCGACTGCGCCCCCGGACGTCGAGGCCAGCGTCGCGCTGTCCAGGAGGATTGCCAGGTTCGTGATCGATCCGTCGGGATCGGCGGCGGTGGCCCGCAGAGAGAACGTGCGACAAACGATAGGAGCGGCCTCGACAAGCAGTTGGGCGCCGGGTGAAGCGTTCCCTGTTTCAACGAGGACCGATTTTGGAGTGTAGATCGTCCCCATGGCGTTCGTCGGCGTCTCGAGGCGAGAGAAGCCGCCGCTGCGCGCGCCGCAAACCAAAGCGGTGAACACGTTCCCCGGCGCAGGCACAAACCCGTTCAAGTAGGAAACCTCCAGGACGCCGGCGAGCTTCGCCTTGCCGCCCACCGACAGCTGGTCATAGGTCACGCCGGCGGTTGTCCCCGCCAACTCAATCCGCAAACGCGCGCCCGGCCCCTCGGAATAGTTTCCCGTGATCGACAACAATCCCGGGGACGCGCCGGGGTTCACGGTTGCGTTGTTCGAAACGCTCCCGGTCACGGTTCCATTGCCGCCGATCGATCCTCCGATCAGCTGGGCCGCTGTCTGGCCGAAATTCAGGCTTCCGCCGCTCATCAGCGTCTGCCCGCCGCTCTGCAGGTAGCCGGCCCCGAACCCGAGAACCCCCGAGCTGACCTGCACCGTTCCGGAGTTGTAGCAGGGGATTGAAATCTGGCCTGTTCCGGCTCCCGAAGACCTCCGGAGCAGGCCCCCATTGGCCAGAACGGAAGGGCCCGTAATGAGCAGGAACGCGTTTCCGTCACCCTGGATATCGAGCGTGCCGCTTGGCGCATTGCTCAGCACCGCGCCGTTGTTGAAAAAAACCAACCCCCCTGTCCATGCCCCGACGCCCGCGTTGATCAGCATGCCGCCTTGGAAAGACCTGGAGGCGGCGCCCTCGATGCTCAGCGTCCCGCCTGAAGTCAGCGTAGTCGTCCCAGCGGCACTGCCGAGCGTTCCCCCCGTCCAGGTGAATGAGCCCGGCGCCGAAATGGGCAGGCTGCTCGACAAGCCGCCACTCGATAGCCTGACAGACAACGGCGCGATCAAGCCGTTTCCGTTCAGCGTCAACGTCCCGCCATTCACGACCAGGGCCGGGTTCGTCATGATGCAAGTTCCGTTCATCGCCACCCCACCCTGACTCACAACGTTCGTGCCCGTGATGTTCCAGAGCCCATTGTGCGTGATGGCCCCTCCGTTGAACATCATGACGCCCGATCCCGTGACTGAGGCGGACGACGACAAGACGGCGGGTCCGGCGACGCTCAACGTGGCGCCCGCGTTGGGGATGAAGCTGCCGGAGCTGTCGCCGATCACGACCGCCAAGGTTCCAGCGTCCGATTCGACGACCCCCGAGTTGTTCAGAGGAAGGCTCACGATCGCAGCCCCGACGCCCCCGACTTTTCGGAGGAGCCCAGCGTTCAGAAGCAGAGAAGGACCGTTATTGAGAAGAAAGGAGTTTCCCTCTCCCTGGAGCTCCACGATGCCGCTGGGGGCGTTGCTGAAGACAGCGGTTCCATTGAAAATGACCTGGCCAGACAGCCATGTGAGGAGCCCCCGATTGATGAACGTTCCTCCGTTGCACAGCTTCGTGCTCCCACTGAGCGTCGTTTTGCCCTGAGTGGAGAGGACCAAGCTGGAGCCGGCGGTTCCGATCGCTCCCCCCGGCCAGTTGAAGGGTCCCGAGACGGACAAGCCCATGCTGCCGTCCAGGAGGCCCAGTGAGAGAGAGAGGGAGTCCGGCGCAACAACGCCCACGCCTTTCCAAAGGACAGTTCCGCCGGTCACCACCATCGCGCCGCCGTTGACGACACAATTACCGCTCACCACCGCCACACCGCCTCGGAATGTGTTTGTGCCCGACACGCTGAAAAGGCCTTTGTTAGTCATCGCGCCGGAAGTCATCTCGAAGTTGCCGGAACCGGTGATGGAGGCCGTGGACGAAAGCGTCGCTGTTCCGTTGACGCTGAGAGTCGAGGCGGCGGGGATGGTGAAGACTCCGGTGCTGTCATCCAAGGTGAGAGCCAGAGTTCCGCTGTTCACCGCGACAGAACCCGCGTTGCCACAGGAAACGCTGACGACGGCGACGCCCAGGCCGCCGGTTTTCTTCAACAAGCCCGCATTGAGGAACTGGGGGCTGCCCGCGCCCAAGGCAAACGCGCTCCCGTCAGCTTGGAAGTCGATCACCCCATTGGGCGCGTTGCTGAGCGTGGAAGCCCCGGAGAAGGTCACCTGCCCGGCCAACCACGTCGCAAGGCCGGTGTTGATCAAGGTGGCGCCGTTCAACACCTTGGAGCTCCCGTCGAAGGTCGTTCCGCCCTCGGCGATCACGAGGGGCGCTGACACGCCATTTCCGATCGCCCCCGAGCTCCACCTGAAGGAACCCGGAATGCGCAGAGTTCCTCCCCCCGACAGAACTCCCATGCTCATTGTGAAGTTGGTGACGAATCGAGTCTCGCTGGCGCCGAGAGAGAGTTGACTGGAATTCGTGAGAGAGCCGATCGCCGTTTCGCCTTGGATCGAAACCGCCGCGGCGATCGTCACGGCTCCAGGGCCGTCGAGCTTTGATGCGGGAAGCAATGCGGGCTCTCCTCCATCGAAAAGAAGGGTTGCGCCCAAGTCAGCGAAGAACTCGCCTCGACTCGCCCCGCCGCCGTTCAACTCCAAGGTTCCGCTCAAGGCCTCGACGCGTCCGCTGTTTTCCAAGGCCACGGAGAAGGTGGTCTTCCCCTTGCCCGCTGATTTCCTGATCGTGCCCGAGTTTGCCAACAGCGGACTCCCGCCAACCAGGCTCAGGGCCGGGCCGTCCTGGGGCAGGTCGAGAATCGAGCCCGGCGCATTGCTGAACACAGCGGACCCTTTGAACAGAATCTGCCCGGCATTCCAAGTCGCCAAACCCCGATTCACAATCATGCCTCCATAGAAAAGCTTGGAGCCCCCCAATGCCGTGATCCCGCCATCCACCGTCATGGCCAAACTGGACGCCGCGTTTCCAAAACTACCGCCGCTCCAGAAGAAGGCGCCGGACACGCCGATAGGGAGGCTCCCCAAGAGATTGCCCGAGCTCAGGCTCACAGACGACGCGAGGATGACCCCCGATCCGTTCAAGGACAGCGTCGCGCCGCTGACGACGAGAGGGGCGTTCGTGATGAACGTCGCCCCGTTGAGAATAGCGACGCCGCTGGCGAAGAGGTTCGTGCCCGCGACATTGAAGACGCCGTTGTTCGTCAGCGTGGCGCCGCTGAGCGTGAAATGCCCGGGCCCGCTGATGCTCGCTGTGTCGGAGAACGTGGCCGCGCCATCCATGGATAGAGTCGCGCCGGCGCCAGGAGTGAATTGGCCTGCGCTATCGGCAACCGTCAGCGCCAGCACTCCTGCGTTGACCTCCACCGTCCCCGAGTTGCCCACAGGGACGCTGAGGATCGTCCTCCCCGCGCCGGTTGTCTTCCTCAGCGTGCCCAGATTTGCGATCCAGGGCGAACCCAGATTCAGCAGAAAAGAGTTCCCATCACCCACAAGGTCGAAGGTGGCGTTGAGCGCGTTGCTGAAGCTCGAGTTGCCGTTGAACCACACGAGGCCGCCACTCCAGCTTCCGCTCTTGCCGTTGGCGATCTGCGCGGATGTCACGGTCTTCGAACTGGGACCGCTCACTGCGAACCCGCCGTTGGCAGCGATGATCATCGGGGTTGCCGCCAAGCCAACGATCGTGCCTGCCGTCCATCTAAAGGGACCCATGAGCGTCATCGGCCCCGTTCCTTGCAGGCTGCCGCCGCCCAGCGCGTAGACTCCCTGAGTCGAGCTCGATGCCGGTCCATTGAGGGTCAGGGTCGCCCCCGAAACGTGGCTTAATGTTTGCGTGCCGGTGGTCCCGCCCAACGCGAGGCCCCCGAGGGTTGCGGCGACATCCAGCGACACCGTGTAGGTTCCGTTGTTCGTGATCCAAACAGCGTCGCCGGCGGACGGCGATAGATTCGGACTCCAGTTGGCGGCGACCGACCAGGAGCCTCCGGACTTATTGGTCCAAACCAAATCCGTCGCGAAAGCCGGGAGCGATCCGAGGGGAAGAATCGTCGACACCGTCGCGAGGAGAATGAGAACCTGGGTACGCCGGAGCAGGAAGCGCCGCGCGCCCGCGCAAAGTGAGGTTTGCTTCCGGTCACGGAAGGAGGACTGGCGAGTGATCTGTGTGGTTGCAGGGTTCATAGTTTCAGCTCGTTCAACGCTCGTGCCGTCCCTGGCGCAACGATGAGCACAGTGAAAGGACGGAGGCGCGAAGTCAAGATCTGCACCCTGTCTGTCGGACCCAAATTCAAACAAGCCCTTGCGCCGAGCGACGGGCCTCTGTATAGGTCCGACGTGCGCCGCATCCTTCCATCGCGACCGGGCCATCCTTTATGGAGGTCGATCGTCGGCGGATGTCTGCTCGCTCTCTGGCTCCTCTCGACGTTGATGGCCGCGTCCCCCGACCTCCACGCATTGCTCCACCCCGACGCCCAGAGTTCCTCACACGAGTGTTTCATTACCCAGCTTCACCGGCAGGACGTCGATTGCCCCGCCGTGACGCAGTTCGTTCTCCCTCCTCCGCAGCCCGGGCTGCTCCTCACCCTCCACGAGTCCCAGGCGGCACTGCCGTCCAACGCTCTGTCGGAACCCAGGGACCGGGGCCCGCCTTCGACCCGCTCTTCTCAATCCGAGAGGGGCGGCAAGGCCTGAGCGTCGTGGCTCCCAGCTAGGTTACCTTCCGCCTTTCTCATCCCGTCATTCCAGGTATCGGGAGCCGGCCATCCCCCGCCGCATATGCCAGCGGGGATCCTTGTGAGAAAGCTTATGAAGATGAGATTATTCCTCGGCTATGCCTCGGCGCTGTGTCTGGCGGCAGAGCCCGGGCAAGCCCAGGACGCAGTTCAGGTCGAGAAAGTCGGACAACAGCTCCGGCAAATGCAGGAACAGTTCGAACGGCAACAACGAGAGCTTCGCGAAGGCTTTGAGAAGCTCGTGCGCGAACAGCAAGCTCAGATCGACGCGCTGAAGAGGCAGTTGGACCTTCTCCAAAAAGCTCCACCCAGCCCGCTCGCAACGACTCGCGCGCAAACGCCTCTTGGGGCTGAGACGGAGGAGCTCAAGCGCCGGGTTGACGAGCTCACCGCCGCCTCGAAGAAAACATTCATCGGCCAGATGAACCCAGGCATTGGATTCGTCGGCGACACGATATTCTCGTACACCAGCCGCGGACGCAGCCTCACCGGCGCCGATCGGCCGGGAGGAGCGGACGCGTTCCTGCGCACCGTGGAATTAAATCTGGAGGCCACCGTCGACCCATTTGCCCGCGCCTATGGCGTGATCAATGGCGCGGCGGACGCGAGAACCGGCGAGACAACGCTGGGCGTCGAAGAGGCGGCTTTGGTCACCACGTCGCTCCCCTGGAATCTCACGGCGCAGGCAGGGCGCTTCTTTGCGGACTTCGGGCGCCTCTCCTCCGTGCATGACCACGATCTTCCGTTCGTCTTTCGTCCGCTGGTGCTCGACAGCTACATCGGAGGCGAATCCCGCACCGACGGCATTCAGTTGAACTATTTGTTTCCCACCAGTCGCTATCTCAGCCTCACCTGGGGAGCCGGCAACTCGTTCGGTGGCGACGCCGGCCCCAACGCCGTGGGCGGATACCGAAGCCTGAACGAACTGAACTATTGGGCTCATCTAGGCGCCTACTTCGACCTCAACTCCAATCTCAGCCTTGAAACGGGAGTTTCCGGCCTCCTGAACGATCGCGCTGAATCCCGCGCGGGCATCGCCGAGCGGCGTCGCCGCGTCGGGGCCGCGGACATCACTCTGCGCTACCAACCCCTGGACTCCGGCCTGAGACGGGGCTGGGTATGGGGAACGGAGATCCTGTTCAACTCGGCCGCGTTTGATCGCGATCCGGACGGCGTCCCCGCGAACGGGGATGAGTTTCGGGCCCGGGAGAGAGCGCTTGGGTTGTACAGCTATCTGGAAACCAAGCTGAGCCGGCCGCTCAAAGCGGGGTTTCTATTCGACTGGACGCAGGCGCCGGCGAACCACCACGAGGAGACGCTGCGCTACTCGCCGTACCTGACGTACCATCCCAGCGAATTCCAGATGCTGCGCCTCCAGTACAGCCATTCTTCCCCCAGCGCAACCACGGGCCTTCGCGACTCGGACGCGGTTTACTTCCAATGGCAGTTCATCCTGGGGCGCCACGTGCACGGATTCAAACAGCGCTAACCTTCACTGCGATTCCTATGAACAAGACAATGCTTTCCTCCCTGGCCTGGGCGCTGCCCGTCCTGAGCCTGCTTCTAGCCGTTGACGTCGACGCGGCCCCACGCATCCGCGTCGTGACCTCGATTCCTGAGTTGGCTGAATTCACGCGTGAGATCGGCGGCAGCCTCGTGGAAGTCGATAGCCTGGCGACGGGCGTCGAGGACCCGCACGCCGTTCCCATGAAACCCAGCTTCGTGCCCAAGCTCAGCCGGGCGGACATTGTCGTCCTGCTGGGAATGGAGAACGAGCACGCCTATCTCCCGGCCTTGATCGAAGCGAGCAAAAATCCGCGGCTCCAGCCTGGC
>JACQFQ010000068.1 GCA_016199985.1 Verrucomicrobiota bacterium
ACCGGTGCGCTGAACCCACCCGATTGACCGTAGAAGTGCCTTTCATGCCAGGATAAAGTGCGCCTACCAGCGCCTTTTGTCTATAAAAAACTTAACTCCGGGCAAACTCAGCTGGTTATCAATCACCAACAAAGAACCGTGTCCCAGGATGCCACGGCGCCTCGGCTGCCTTGACTTCGAAAGGCCGTTCCCGGAACACTCCAGCGCTTATGGCCGAGCCCAAATCCAACGAGGCGATGGAAAAAGTCGTCTCTCTGTGCAAGCGTCGCGGTTTCATCTTTCAATCCTCCGAAAGCTACGGAGGCATCCAGGGCTTTTGGGACTACGGTCCGCTTGGCGCCGAACTGAAGCGCAACGTGAAGGAGCTCTGGTGGCAAACGATGACGCGCCTCCGCGACGACGTCGTCGGTCTCGACGCCACCATCATCATGCACCCCATGATCTGGAAGGCCTCCGGCCATGTGGACACCTTCAGCGATCCGATGTGCGACTGCCGCATCACCAAGCGCCGGTTTCGCGCCGACCAGGTCGATCCGCAGTCCGGCATCGCCTATTTCTACACCGGCGCCCGCGACGCGATCACGGGCAAGGCCATGGATGAGCCATTCTCCGTCCTCGTGGCGCTGGGGAAGCCTCCCGAAAGCGCCCGCAAGGTGGCGACGCAGTTCTACACGCTGCGCGGCCTTCAGCAGGTGGAGCTGCAGGGCGAGCGCTCCGAACCGGTAAAGGATTCCATCCGCTACAATCCAGAGAACGGCGCGCTCCTCACCGATCCGCGCCCCTTCAACCTCATGCTCAAGACCTATGTCGGGCCTGTGGCGGATGAGGACAATGTCGCGTATCTGAGGCCCGAGACCGCGCAGGCGATCTTCGTTCAGTTCAAGAACGTGCTCGAGACCTCGCGTCAGAGCGTGCCATTCGGCGTGGCGCAGATCGGCAAGGCGTTTCGCAACGAAGTCACGCCCCGCAATTTCACCTTCCGATCCCGCGAGTTCGAGCAGATGGAGCTGGAGTTTTTCATCCGCCCCGACGAGGCCGTCGAGGCCCTTTATGGCTCGGTGGCGCGGGTTGACGAGGGCGGCTGGCAGAAGGAACCTCAGCCCAATTGGGGCTGGGAGGTCTGGCATAAGTACTGGGTCGAGCAGCGCGTTCGCTTCTACGAGGGCATTGGCCTCTCGCGATCCACGCTCGAGGAATACTGGCAGAAGCCCGACGAGCTCGCGCACTACGCCCGGGCCACGGTCGACATCCTGTACAAATTCCCGTTCGGCACGCAGGAGCTCGAGGGCATCGCGGCTCGCGGCGATTTCGACCTGACGCAGCACCAGAAATTCTCCGGCAAATCGACCGAGGTCTTCGAGGAGGACCTGAAGAACGCCTGGGGCAAGCTGGACGACGCGAAGAAGCAGGATCTTCTCGCCCGGATCACCGCCGCCCGCCGGCAGGCGCTGCTCAAGAAGGGCGTCGCCGCGTCCGAGGTCGATCTGCTCGCGGCGACCGAGGCGAAGACCTTCGTCGAGAAGCTCGCCAAGGGCGCCTATGTTCCGCACGTGATTGAGCCTTCCGCGGGCGCCGACCGGCTCATCCTCGCGCTGATCTGCAATGCGTACGCTGAGGAGGAAGTCACCGACGACAAGGGCAAGAAGGAGACCCGTGTGGTCATGCGGCTGCATCCGCGGGTCGCGCCAGTGAAGGTCGGCGTATTCCCGCTGCTGAAGAACCGCCCGGAGCTGGTCAGCAAGGCGATCGCCGTCCGCGATCTCCTGCGTCCGCACATGAACGTCTTCTACGACGACGGCGGCGCGATTGGCCGGCGTTATCGTCGCCAGGACGAGGCGGGGACTCCCTTCGGGATCACCATCGATTTCGACACCCTGGGCGAGAAACCCGAGCTCCTGGACACCGTGACCTTGAGGCATCGCGATTCGATGCTGCAGGAGCGCGTTCCGATCGCGCAGTTGCTCGAGCGGATCCTGCCGGCCATCCGATAGCTTGCCTGGAATCCGTGGCATGAAGGCCTTCATCTACGCCGCGGGCATCGCTGTGAGGCTGGGGCCGATCGCGCAGACCACGCCCAAGATTCTGCTCGAGTTCGGGGGGCGGTCACTTCTCGAGTGGCATGTTCTGCGCCTGACCGCGGCGGGCGTCGACCAGATTCGCGTGATCACCGGCCATCTCCGCGAGCCGGTGTCGAAGGCCATCCACGCGCTGAAGGGGAGGCACGCCGCCGACGTGCGGGAGATTTTCAATCCCGACTTCCAGGAAGGCAGCGTTCTCAGCATGGCGGTTTCCGTCCCGGAGGCGGAGCTTTGCGACCCGTTCGCGCTGCTGATGGACGGCGACGTTCTGTACGACTCGCGCATGCTGCCGCGGCTGATTGGCTCGCCGCACCCCACCGCGCTGCTCATTGATCGGGGTTACTCGGCGGCGGACGATGATCCGGTGCTTGTCCCGATCATGCGCGGCCGGCCCGTCGACTTCGCGAAGCGCTGGCGAGGCGAGGCGGATCAGGTGGGGGAGTCGGTCGGGTTTTTCAAGGTCAGCGCCGCGGACATGGTCGAGCTCGCGCAGGACGTCCGCTCGCGCTCCCGTGGAGAGGGTCGCATGGATTCCTATCATGACGTCATCCGCGCGATGACGCTTAAAGGGCTGTTCGCGCACGAAGACGCGACGGGGCTGCCGTGGATTGAAATCGATTTTCCTCAGGACGCCGCCCAGGCCCGAGATCGTGTGATGCCGCTGATTCTTCGCTCGAATGATTGACGCGCTTCTCGACATCGCGGCGAGCGCTGGGCGGGCGATCCTCGAGCGCTACGGCGCCACGCAGTCCACTCTCAAGGCCGACGAGTCGCCGCTCACCGCGGCCGACCTGGCGTCGCACCACCTCATTCTGGGGCGCATGAACGAGCTCCTCCCCGACGCGTTGGTGTTGTCCGAGGAGTCGGATCCGTCTTTGTTCGCCCCCGACGCGTTTCCCGGGGAGTTCTGGCTGGTGGATCCGTTGGATGGAACGAAGGAGTTTCTCAAGCAGTCCGGCGAGTTCACGGTGAACATCGCGCTCATTCGCGATCGTCGGCCGGTTCTCGGGGTGGTGCACGCGCCCGCGATCGGATTGACGTACTGGGCGGACGACGGAGGACTCGCGCATCGACGGCGCGGATCGGGGCCGGCAGAGGTCATTCGGGCTCGCGCGCCGCAACGAGGTCGCCTCACCGCTGTCGCCAGCCGCGATCATGCCGGTCCGCGCGTCGAAGCGTGGCTGCGCGGCCACCCGGACGCCCAAACGACGAGCATGGGCAGCTCGCTCAAGTTTTGCCTGGTGGCCGAGGGCGCGGCCGATTTGTACCTGCGCGACCTTCCCACGATGGAGTGGGACACGGCGGCGGCGCATGCCGTCCTTGCGGCCGCGGGAGGGACCGTCTGGACCCTGGACGGATCGCCCCTGCGCTATGGCAAGCCGGGCCTGCGCAATCCCGGATTCGCGGCCCTGGTCGACCGCGCGATCTACTTCGACGAGTTTTCCTCTCCCTCTTCCTCTTCCATTCCCTGAACGGGCGCCGACCGCGACCGTCGTCGCTCGGTCCTTGTCTATTGTTCCCCATTGATTGTTCTGAAGCGCCGGAGGTTTGATTGCGTCTGCTCATGGGTTAGTTTTTCTCGGTTCTCCATCGACTATGCGCATGAATGTTTTGTCGCCCCGGATCCTGCCGCGCGCCGCCGCCGGCGCGCGGCGAGGCTCGGCTTGTCTCCCAACGCTCGCTCTCGCTTTCGCGCTCGCGCTGATGCTTGCCCTGGCGGCGGCTTCCGCGGCTCAGGCCGCGGAGCCGGGACCCGTGGCTTTCAACCGCGATATCCGACCGATTCTGTCCGACAACTGCGCTTTGTGCCATGGGCCGGATCCTGGAACGCGCAAAGCGGGTCTGCGGTTGGACACGAAGGAGGGGCTCTATTCCCCGACCGCGAAGCGAGGTCCCGCGATCGTGCCGGGCCGGCTCGACGAGAGCGCGCTGTGGTCGAGGATCACGACGCGGGATCCCGACGAGGTGATGCCGCCGCCGAAATCCCACAAGGTCCTGAAGCCGGAGGAGCGCGAGATCATTCGCCGATGGATTCAGGAAGGCGCTCCGTGGCAGCCGCACTGGTCCTTCATCAAGCCCGAGCGTCCTCCGACGCCCGACGCCGGCTCCTTGCGGTCGCGCGTCAGGAATCCCATCGACGCGTTTGTCTTCTCCCGCCTGGAGGGGAGGGGCCTGGCGCCCGCTCCCGAAGCGGATCGTCGCGTCCTGGCGCGCCGGTTGTCCCTCGATCTGGTCGGCCTTCCGCCGCGAGCCGAGGCGGTGGAGGCCTTCGTGAAGGACCGCTCGCCGGACTATTACGAGCGGTATGTGGATCGGCTGATGGACTCGGCGCAGTGGGGAGAGCATCGCGGACGGTACTGGCTGGATGTCGCGCGCTACGCCGACACCCATGGCCTCCACTTCGACAACTATCGCGAGATGTGGCCCTATCGGGATTGGGTGATCGGAGCGTTCAATCGCAATCTGCCGTTTGATCGATTCACGATCGAGCAGCTCGCGGGCGATCTGCTCCCGCATCCCACGACCGACCAGATCATCGCGACGGGATTCGAGCGTTGCAATCCGACGACGAACGAGGGCGGCACCATTGAGGAGGAGAACCTGGCGAACTATGCGCGGGATCGCGTGGAGACCCTGTCGTGGGCCTGGCTGGGGCTCACCGCGAACTGCGCCGTCTGCCACGACCACAAGTTCGACCCGATCACCACGCGGGATTTCTATTCCCTCTCGGCGTTCTTCAGGAACACGACCCAGACGGGCTTCGATGGCAACGTGAAGGAGTCGTCGCCGGTCCTCGTCCTGGTGAAAACCGACGCCGAGCGCGCGCGCTTGGAGGCGCTGCCTGGGGAGATCGACGTCGCGCGAAAGGCCTTCGACAAGGCGAAGAAGGACGCCGACGCGGACTTCACCCGATGGGCGGAGACGGCGAAGGCGGATGAGCTGTTCCGCGTGATTCTGACCAACGGGCTTGCGGCCCGGCTGCCGATGAACGAGGGGCGCAGCAATGAGCTGTCTGTGGTCGCGTCGCGGGGAACCCGCTGGGTTCGACTGAACGTCCCGGCTCGAGTGAATCCCAAGGGGAGGAACAACGAGCCGTCCCTTCACTTCGATCGCGGAGCATCCGCCGCCTTGCCGCTCCTGGGCGACGTGGAGAGGGACGAAGCGTTCTCGCTGGGCGGTTGGGTGTGGGTTCCCGGCGACTTTGACGGGAAGGCGGCGATCGTGTCGCGCATGGAGGATCGGCCGCATGGGCGGGGTTGGGACCTGGAACACGAGCATGGGCATTACTCCGTTCATTTGATTCACGAGTGGCCCGACAACGCGATCCGGCTGCGCACGAAGTTCCGCGTTGCCCGGAAGGGCGGGTGGCAGCACGTGATGGCGACGCACGATGGCAGCGGGAGGCCCGAAGGAATCCATCTCTTCGTGGATGGGAAGGCCGTCGAGATCGAGACGGACGGCGTTCGCGTTTTGCGAGGCAGCATCCGAACGCGGGCGCCGATGACATTTGCTCCCGAGCGGCCCGGCCCCCATCTGGATGGGCTTTCGATCCAGGACTTCCGCGTCTACAGCCGGAGCCTGACGCCGAGCGAAGTTCGGCTGCTGGCCGAGGAGGGGACCGTTCGTGACTGGCTGGGCAAGCCCGTCGCCGAGCGCAAGCCGGAGCCCCGAGCGATCCTTCTCGATCACTATCTGGCCACACAATCAAAGCCGGCGTCTGAAGCGCTGCGGCGACTGCGCGCTCTCGAGAGGGAGAATGACGGCTTCCGATTCAACTACCCCGCGACGCATGTCCAGAAGGAGAAGCCCAACTCGATCGGGATGGCGCATGTGCTCTTCCGCGGCCAGTACGACAAGCCCAAGGACAAAGTGTCGCCGAACGTTTTCGCGGCATTAAACCCTTTCCCCGCGCAAGCGCCCACGAACAGGCTCGGGCTCGCGATGTGGTTGACCGCTCCCGACAACCCGCTGGTCGCGCGCGTGATCGTGAACCGGTTCTGGCAGGAGCTCTTTGGCGTCGGGCTGGTGAAGACCGCCGAGGATTTCGGAATCATGGGGGAGGCCCCGCAGAACCAGGAGCTTTTGGATTGGCTGGCGGTCGAGTTCCGGGAGGGCGGCTGGGATGTGAAGAAGTTTTTCCGTCTCATCGCGACATCGTCGACCTATCGACAGTCGGCGGAGACCACTCCGGAGAAGCTGGAGAAGGATCCAATGAACCGCTGGCTCAGCCGGGGGCCGCGATTTCGCATGGATGCCGAGATGGTTCGGGACTACGCGCTGGCCGCCAGCGATCTGCTCGACCGGAAAGTGGGAGGGCCGAGCGTGAGGCCCTATCAACCCGATGGCGTGTGGGAGGGGGTCGCGATGCCCGAGAGCAACACGCGGTATTACCACGCCGACACGGGGGAAGCGCTCTACCGTCGCAGCCTTTACACCTTCTGGAAGCGCGCCGCGCCGCCGGCGAACATGGATCTGTTCAACGCCCCGAGCCGGGAGACCTCCTGCCTGCGTCGGGAGCGCACGAACACGCCTCTGCAGGCGCTCGCGACCTTGAACGATCCGCAGTATGTGGAGGCCGCGCGGCGGCTCGCGCTCCTCGCGATCCGCGAGGGCCGCGGTCGGTCGAAGCGATCCCTTGACGCGATGAGCGGACGGTTGTTGTCGCGCGAGCTTCGTCCGGAGGAGCGCGACTTGGTGATGAAGGCTTGGGGCCAGTTCCGCGAGCACTACAAGGCCCATGGCGACGAGGCGGAGCGGCTGCTCAGGGTCGGGGAGTCGCCCGCTGGCGTCGGTGCCTCCAAGCCCGAGCTCGCGGCGTGGACCCTCGTGGCCAATCAGCTGATGAATCTGGACGAGGTCCTCAATAAGTAAGCAACCAAGCCTTTCAAGAACGCCCCAATATGAGCCTCTTTGACGACTACCTTCGATACGAAACGCGGCGACAGTTCTTCGGCCGCGGCAAGAGCGCGCTGGGCTGCGCGGCGCTTTCCACTTTGCTGGGGCGGAGCCTGACGCGCGCCGCGGAGCAGGGGAGCGTTGGGCCTGGACGGCTCCCTCATTTCCCGGCGGCCGCCAAGCATGTCATCTATCTGCATATGGTGGGCGGCCCTTCGCAGATCGACCTGTTCGACCACAAGCCGGAGATGGCCAAGTGGTACGACAAGGACTTGCCGGAGTCCGTGCGCAATGGGCAGCGGCTGACCACCATGACGTCAGGCCAGGCGCGTTTTCCCATCGCTCCTTCCAAATACAAATTCACCCAGCATGGACAGGCCGGCATGCACGTGACGGAGCTGCTGCCTGAGACCGCCCGGTGCGTCGACGACATGTGCTTCATCCGGTCCATGCATACGGACACGATCAATCACGAGCCCGCGATCTGTTTCATGCAAACGGGGAACCAGATCACGGGCCGTCCTTGCATCGGATCGTGGGCCAGCTACGGGCTCGGAAGCATGAACGAGAACCTTCCGACCTTCGTGGTGCTCGTGGCTGAGCCCACGAACAAGGAGCAGATCCAGGCCATCTCGGCGCGGCTGTGGTCCAGCGGCTATCTTTCCGGAGAACACGCGGGCGTTTCGTTTCGGAGCGTCGGCGACCCGATCCTGTACATCAAGAACCCTCCTGGCGTTTCCTCCGATCTGCGGCGCGCCCAGCTCGACGGGCTGCGGGCCCTGAACGAGATGAATTTCAAGAAGGTGGGCGATCAAGAAATCCACACCCGCATCCAGCAATTCGAGATGGCGTTTCGGATGCAGTCGAGCGTGCCAGAACTGAACGCCGTCTCGGGCGAGCCCGATTCGACGTACAAGCTCTACGGCGAGGAGGCGCGCAAGCCGGGCACTTTCGCCTACACGACACTGATGGCGCGCCGGCTCGTGGAGCGGGGTGTGCGGTTCGTGCAGGTGTATCTGAACAACTGGGATCATCACGGCAATGTCGGGGGCCGTCTTCCCATGCAGTGCAAGGATGTGGATCGCGCCACGTATGGGCTCATCCAGGACCTCAAGGCCCGCGGGTTGTTTGACCAAACGCTTATCATCTGGGGCGGGGAGTTCGGGCGAACCATCTACAGCCAGGGCGGGCTGAGCAAAGACAACTATGGCCGCGACCATCATCCCCGGTGCTTCACGATGTGGATGGCCGGGGGCGGCGCCAAGGGCGGGACGATTCACGGCATGACGGACGAGTTCTCCTACAACATCGTCGCCGACCCTGTGAGCGTTCATGACTTTCACGCCACCGTTCTTCATCTGCTCGGGATGGACCACGAGCGGTTCACCTACCGCCATCAGGGCCTGGACCAACGACTGACGGGCGTCGAGCCGGCCCGCGTTGTCCGGGAGCTGCTGCGCTCGTGATTCCCCTCAATATTCCGCTCGGCCGTTCGATGGAGTGAATGGAACTATGACGCGGCGTCACTCAACGATGCGCTCCCTGGCGCTCCTCTTGCTCGCGCTCTTGCGGTCGCGACTCGTCGCGGCGCCGGCCGAGCAGGGATGGGACGCCGAACGTTTGTCGGGCCTGGATCTCACGAGCGAACCGGTCGCGATGCAGTGGGATTCGTCAGGCCGGCTCTGGTTGTTGGAGAGAGAGACGGCTGGCGGAGCGCCGGGCAGTCGCATCTGGGTTGTTGATCCGCCTCCCGTCGGTCGCGGCGAGGTCCGGGCGCGCGTGTGGGCGCAGGGGCTTCCCGAGAGCACCGGCTTTGAGGTGTCGACATCGTCCGTGTGGCTGGCGTCGGGATCCCGCCTTGTCAGGCTCAACGGCGCGGCCGACGCGCGCGCCGCCGAGAGAGCGATCCCGTGGTTGGGTTGGGGCTCCGCTTCCGGCCACGGAACGATCTTCAGAAGCCTGGTCGCTCATCGGGACGGCTGGCTCTACGGCGCGCTGGAAGCGGACGGACCCGTGACTCCTCAGATCATGGAGCGCGGGCTGGTCGCTCCAGCGAGGCTGCGTCCGGGAGTGATCCGATTGCATCCCGCCCTCAGAATCCTTGAGCAGTTCACGGAGGGCCCGCTCCACGCGCAGGCCATCGCGTTCACTCCTGCTGGGGATTTGATCGTGGCGACGAGCGGACGCCTGGGTCTGTTCCACGCCTTCGCGGGGGGCGTCTTCATTCCTCGCGATGCCTATCCCAGGCCGCTCAACTCCATGCTGGATGTTCAGGAATCGATCGTTCCCTCGGTCCTGCAAAGGCCTGGCGCCCTCGCGCTCGTGATCGGAGAGCCCGTGGCGGATCCATCGGCCGTCGCCCAGCAGGATGTCGTCTGGGTGCGCTACTCCAACGCGAGTTCCTGGTTTCCCACCGTCATCAAATCGTCGGGCGCCGCGCTCACGGTTCGCGGGACAACGTCCCCTGCGGCGCGGCCCCAGGACGCCAAGGTGGTGGGTTCGGCTTCCGACGCTGGCGTGGCGGGCCCGGGGGGAACGCTCTTCTTTCGATCGCAAGGCGGACTCGTGCGCATGACACCGCGCGTTCGTGACCGCCGGGTCCCGGGAGACGCGAAGCGCTTCGCCAGCCTGTCCGCGAGGGAGTTGGCGGAGGCCTGGGCCGGATCGTTCGACTCCTGGGAAGGTCGGATCGCGGAGCGCGCGTTCCTCGAACGCGGCGACGCGGAGGCGGCGATTGTCCTGAGCCATTTGTGCGCGACCTCATCCGTGGCTTCCGTTCGCGCGGCGGCTTTGCAGATCTACGCAGGCAAGCCAGGAGCGTCCCTGGACGCCCTTCGCGGGGCCGTCATGGACCGATCCGCGGAAGTTCGCGTCGGCGCCGCGAGAGCGCTGGGAGAACGACGAGGCGACGCCGCCGGAGCGTGGGGCCTGCTCGTGGCGCTGGCCGCCGATCCTGACCCGCGGATCCGTCGCGAGGTGGCCCTGGCGACCCGACGGTTGATCCTGGCCAAGCCGTTGCCCGCCCGCGATCCGTCCGCGTCCGCGCGCGATGTTGGGGAGGCGTTCCAAGTCTTGGGGCCGGTGATCCTGACCAGCGCGCGACTTCCTGATTCCCTGGTCGCCTCAGCGGTCTGGAGCGCTGTGGAGCCCTTGGTCGCGTCGGCGCCGATCGCGATACCGGACGCATTGCGAGGCTTGGGGGAGTCGGCGTTGCCTATGAGCGGTCCGCTGCTGAAGAAGGCGGTGCGTTCGACCTTCGCGGCCGGCGAGGAGGACAAGGTGGATCGCCTGCTGGAACGCCTGCTTGTTTTGGCCGATGAATCGCCCGCCCTTTGCGCTTTCGGGCTGGAGGGGATGATGCAAGGGCAGAAAACGAGCAAGGCTTGGGCAGGGCACAAGGGCGTGAAACGCTTGCTGCGGAAACTCGCGGAAAGCGGGAACACGGAACTCGCGGCGGCGGCGCAGCGCGTCGACGCGCTGTGCGGCAACCCCAAAGCCCAGGAAGGGCTTCTAACCCGGATCAACAACGCGGCGCTTTCCGACGGCGAGCGAATCAAGGCGATCGAGTTCACGCGTTGGGTTCCCAGCGAGGAGGCCAAGGCGACCCTCTGGGAGCTTTTGAAGAGCTCATCCAGCGTGGACCTAAAAGTGGTCGCGGTGGATTCGCTGCGCGAGATCGGCGCGAGCGGGGATGCGGCGTCGCTCCTTTCGTTTTCGGATCAGGCGGCGCCGCCTGTGCGGACGGCGATTCTGGAGTCGTTTGAGTCGCGGGAGGCTTGGTGGCCCGCGCTGTTGGGAGGCGTGGAATCCGGGCGCGTGAGTCGGGGCGAGGTGCCCGTCGGGCTGGGCGCCGCGCTCAGACATCATCCCAACCCGAAGCTGCGCGCTCGCGCCCTGGCCGCGCTGGGCGCTGATCCCGGCGGTTCCCAGTAGCGCGGGTTCCCTTCTGCCCTGCGGGATCGCGCGCCCGGCCATGAACCGTGTTGCGACGCTGGAACGGATCTGGCCGCGTCGAGCCTGGCCCATGTCGTCCACGGACGCGTCCTTTGCCTGACCGCAAGCAGGGCCGTTTTCTCCGGGGAGTCTTATTTCAACACCGCGCGATAGTAGCGACGCGCGCTGTTGGCCGCGGCGTTGTCGATGAACGAGACCTGGCCGCCCGAAATGGTTTGCGTCGCGACGTCCTTCCAATCCGGGGGGTAGAGGCTCTGGGTCGCTTGAATCACAACCAACGCCCCGTCCGGGCCGCTCAGCGTGAACGAGAAGGATCCATCGTCGTTGTGCCGCAATGTTTGAGGCTGCAACACGATCGGGTTCAGTCGCAGGACAATCTCGCCTGGCGATCCGGCTGACGGCTGGCCTCCGATCGCGATGCTGTACGTTTTCCCAGCCGCCGCATCGAACGTGAATTGGGGTTGGGCCCCATTGCAGAAGCAGATGGGCTCTCCGCCTTCGCCGTCCGAGAAGCAATGTTGCTGGCAGTTCTCAGCGACGATGGCGAGCGTCTGCAAGGTCTCCCCGACAAACACAACACAGCCCGCGGGGAAGCCGCACCCTGACAAGTCCACGGCGACAGGGCCGGAGTTGGGCGCGGTCCAACGCCACCAGACGGACGCTCCTCCGAAGCTGTCCGGGACTTTCGGCTCTCCTGGTTCCAGGTTGGCGCCGCGAATGGCGCCTGTTCCCGTGGCCGCGAGTCCGTCCAGCGCGATGGCGTCGGCGAAGTTGTTGTTGGCCGGCGGCGGGGGAGGCGGGAGCACGGTGAGGCGCGCGAAACGCGAGGCGACTTCGTGGCAAGTTCCGCTGGCCACGATCTGATAGGAGCCCGCATCGCTCGGCTTGGCGTTGTCGACGCACAGGGCACTCGAAGAGCGGCCGTCCAGGAGAGTTCTCGTCGCCCCGTTGATCCGATACCAGGAGAGCGCGGGCGCGGGGGCGCCCGAAACCTCGGCGAAGAAGCAGGCGCTGTCCCCTTCGTAGATCGTCATGTCGGCGGGGCCGCGCTCGATGCTGACGGGCGCGGCGGGGGACATGGCGAGCCGACGCTCGATGGTGCCGCGGACCGGGCTGCCTCCTGTGGTGCCGACAAGCAGAAGCTTTCCATCGCGCTGCTTGAACATCGAGAGGAGTCCGCCGCCGTTGGCCGAAGTGTTGTGGAAGCCTGTGTCGAGCTTTCCGTTGGGAAGCAGATGCGCGAAGTTTCGAACATTCATCCCTGCTATGCGCTGGAAATTGCCCGCGATGAGCAGGTCTCCGCCATCCAGCGCCTCGATGGCCGCGATCCACGCGCCTTGGTCGGCATCCGGGTTTGCCGCGTCCGGGATGTTTCGGAAGCTTGAGTCCAGGGAAGCTCCGCTGTGGCTGACGAGCTGCATGCCGAAAGACAGGGGATAGTTCACGGCCCTGTCATTGGGCTCGACGAGTCCACCCGCCACGAATCGTCCCGAAACCGACACGCAAGCCGCCGCGCTGCCGTCGCGCACGGCCACGCAACCCATGTTCGCGCCGAAGGCCTGGAAATCGCCGCCGCCTAGCGACAGTGTTCCCGATCCAAACCCGCCCGCGACCAGCAGATAGGGCGACCCCCCCGCGCCGATTTGAACCGTGGGGGACTGGTAGCGGACTCGCGAAACGTAACCAGTTGGAGGCTGGAATTGGAGGTCCACCTCTCCGCCGCGGCTCATGCGGATTATCGAGAAGCTCTTGCTAAAGGCTCCGCCCGAGACCGAGGCGTCGCAAGCGACCCAGATCTCGCCATCCGGCGCGCTGGTGATGCTCCGAGCCTCCCTGACAAAAGTCTGAAACGCGCTGGCGCCGGAACCGGTTTGCACCCTGAAGCCTGTGTCAGCTCGCCAGGAGCCATCAATCCTCCTCTCAAGATGGGCCAGCCCGTTCGGGCCGCCGATGTAGAAGCCGCCGTTGTCATCCGCGGCGACGGAATAGAGCGTGTCGCCGAGGCCGCCGATCGTCGGATCGCTCTGGAGGGTGAATCGCAGGGATCCATCGGACGCCAGAACCGCGAAATGGAGGGCGGGTGTCTTATAGACCGAGGTGAAAGATCCCACGATGCAGATCTCCCCGTCCCAGTTGGCGCTGACGTCGTTGATGAGACCTTCGATCTGACCTCGCTGGGCGAATGTCGAGTCGTTGTCGCCTGGATCCCCCACGCATCGTAGGAAGCCTGCCAGAAGCAAGGTGGTCGCCGAGAGAAGAGAGGTCTTGAACGTTTTCATACAATTAATTCCCGGACACGAATGATCCGTTGGTGGGTTCAGACCTTCTCGTGTTGAAAGGTTACTGGAAAAGGA
The DNA here is from genome assembly GCA_016199985.1 of Verrucomicrobiota bacterium. Taxonomy (GTDB): domain Bacteria; phylum Verrucomicrobiota; class Verrucomicrobiia; order Limisphaerales; family UBA11320; genus UBA11320. The sequence goes on from JACQFQ010000068.1 coordinate 13,283, forward strand.
GGGGGAAGAGGGGGAAGGACGCGTCCGGTGGTCCGTGGTTTATCTTGCTTGGGGCATCACTATAGGCTAACGCTGTCCGAAATCCATCAACGCAGCGCCTCGCCGCTCCACGGGTTGAGGTGCGCCTCCAAAAGGAATTCGATGCAGACTAGACGTTACCTTGCCGCTTGGCTCGTTCTGGCATGGCTGGGCCTGATGCCCGCTTCGGCGCAGCAGATCATCAATTGCAACTGCCTCTCAGATCTCCCCGTTTTGCGCACGAATGGCTGTTACGGAGTTATCCCTGATTTGTGCACGCTTGCCGCGAAGTGCATCTTTGCCGACCCCGCTACTTCGCCGTGCTCACAGACGCCTGCGCCGGGCGGAATTGTGGGCCCCGGAGTGCATCCGATTGTTGTGACCATCATCTCCTCCACCGGCGTGGCCCAGTCCTGTCAGGTCTCGTTCACCGTGACTGCGCCGCCGGGGGGATGTCCCACCAACTCCTGTTGTCCCGATTGTCCCGTGCCGTTTCCGGCCAGCTTTACGGTGACGGTGAACACGGGATTCAACTACCTCGTGAATCCGCTGTGCCACGGCAACCTCAACACCGTGGGGGTTATCCTGGCGAATGTGCCCGACCAAACCGGCCTTTCCACCTGGGACAAGACGCAAGGCGCGTTTGTTTCGGATTTGTTCGACGTCAGCCTGGGCGGCTGGAGTAATCCGACACAACCCCTCGATCCAGGCGTGGGCTTCGTTTTGAACAACCCGGGAAACCCATTCACCCTGACCTTCACGGGATGCGAACCCAAATGCCCTCATCGTTGTCCGCTGACGAACGAGGTCTGCCTGCTCGGCAACACCGGCGCCGCGCAAGGCGTGACCACTTGGGCCTCGCTGTTTGGGACCGACTGTCCGCCGCGATGTGGATCGAAAGTCAGCATCTTTAATCCCGCGACGGGCGGCTATACAGTCTACGTCTATCTGAACACGGGTTGGTCGCCCTCGACGCCGTCCTGGCCGAACGGGACCTCGGTGTTTATTTCATGGCAGGCCGATCCGCGATGCGACGGCTGCGTCCAGCAGACGAACGTCTGGAACACAGGCTTCAGCAACGATGGCACTCTCGCGCTCCCGCCCGGAACTCCCGACGCGAACTGGAGCCTGGTCTCGTTTCCGGCCGGCGGCTGCAATGGGCCGGCCCAGGTGTTGCAACCCGCGGGCATTCCAGGCGTCTGGATCCCGAACGGCCCGAACTCCACATGGGTGGGGCCCTCCGCCCTGACCGCCCAGTGCGCTCCCGGGCTGTATCACTACCAGTTGTCCTTTATTATTCCTTGCGCGGAAAGGGCGAGAATTGTGGGCCAGTTCGCGGCGGATGACATCGCGACTCTCGCGCTGAACGGCGTCCCTCAGGTCACCACGACCGGCAGCTACGCCTCCTGGACTCCGGTCAACATCTCCAGCGGCTTCCTCCCCGCTCCGAACGTCAACACACTCGACCTCTATGTCACGAACGCCATCATTTATACGGGCTTTCGCGCGGAGCTCACTAACGTGTTCAACGATTGTTGCTGCACGAATGTTCAACGCGTTCTCACGCTCTTCTCTGGACGGACGAACAGTCCTCCAGGCCTTCTCACGACCGGATCCCTCGACACGCAGTTTTCGACGCCCGTTCCGCAGTTCCCCGCTTCCAGCCCCTACGTCATGGGCCCCGCCGCCCAGAACCCCGCCTGGCTGCCTGGAGGCCCGAACTCTTTGTGGATCGGCCCCGCCTCAAACGGCTACATTTCCGAGCCGGGCGGCGTGTACGCCTACACCAACCGTTTCTACCTCCCTTGCGACAAGGCGCAGATCAAAGGTCGGTGGAGCACGGATGACACCGGCTCGATCGAGCTCAATGGCGTCCCGACGGGCGTGAGCATCACCACAGGCTACGCGTTTCAGAAGTGGTGGCCGGTGAGCATCAACACGGGATTCGTCGCGGGATGGAACACCCTGGTCTTTTATGTGACGAACTACCCATTCGGCTGGAGCCCGACGGGACTTCGCACCGAGCTGATCGGCACGGCGCAGTGCTGCTCCTGTTGGGGCATCAAGTGCCCGCCGTTGAGCCTCAGCGTGACAGGTTGCCCGCCCGTAATGCCCGACTTGTCCGGTTCGGTGGCGGTGTTGACGAACTGCCCGCTGCCGGCCGGATTGACCATCACGCAATCGATCCCGGCTGGGACCGTGCTCTCTCCGGGCGTCCATGTGGCCATCGTCCGCACCTGCGATGGCGGCGGTGTGTGCCGCGATTGCGACGTTGTGGTGACGGCGGTCTCGGAATGCTGTGTCCATATTCGTTGTCCGAGCGACATCTTGACGAACGCGTGCGGACCCACCGTCGTCGTTCAGTATCCGCCGCCCTTCGTCACCAGTCAGTGCGGCACGGCGCTCGCGAGCGTGGTCTGCGTGCCGCCCAGCGGATCGGCGTTCCCCTTGGGATCCACGGTGGTGACATGCACCGCCACCGACGCGGCGGGTAACAAGGCCAAGTGCACCTTCACTGTGACGGTGACCCCGGATCACACACCGCCCACGTTGCACTGTCCGCCACGAATCTTCGTCGCCTCCTGCACTCCTCCAGTGAAGGTCTTCTACAATGTTTTTGCGACCGACAACTGCCCCGGCCCCATTAAGATCGTCTGCGTGCCGCCGTCCGGCAGCGCTTTTGGCGTTGGGACCACGGTAGTGACCTGCACAGCGACCGATGCCTCGGGCAACACGACCACTTGTCAGTTCCCGGTCATCGTCAGCCTGAATCCCACCTTCTGGCAGACCCTCCCCTGCGGCGTGAACGACTGCTATTCGCTCGCCGGCTTGGAGCCCACGGTGCGCGGCGCTTGTCTGCTCACCGCGTATCCGGGGAACCGGTGGAAGGACTTCGACTTCACGTGGGTGAATCGATGGGTTGGCCACACCTGGAGCTTCCCCGCGTCGTGGACCATCCTGGGCGCAACGCTGGACACGCGGGCCAGCCCGCCGATCTACGGATGCGACGGGATCTCCGGGAACGACAGCATCAGCCTTGGCCTCGCGAATTGCACATCTCCCGCGTGGCTCTGGTCGCGCTATCTCGGATCCGGAAACGCAAGCCCCGGACTCGTGAACGCGCCCTGGTGCAGCGGCAGGGAGTGCACCTATCCGTTCTCGTTCAACCTGGCGGCGCTCCCGCTGACGCCGAGCGGAACGATCAGCCTCCTGCCTCACATGAACAGCGTGAAGCGCCTGGATTTCTTCGTTCAGGACGACACGACGGTGGACTTTGCGCGCCTCCGCGTTCTTCGCTGCGCTCCGAATCCCGTCATCGCCGGCGTGGGTGTTGCCCTCGCCAACGCCGAGATCGTTCATGGCGATCTGACCTGGTCCCTGAGCCCTGTCTCTGCCGACGGGACCCCGTTCGGCGGTCGGTTCAACCTGGGGTCGGGCCCGGGCTTGCGATTGCCGATGCCTCCGCTGCGCTTGTCCGCGCATCCGGGCGCCGTCATCGCCTTGGGCGACGGCTCCGACGACGAGCCGGGACCGGAACGTTTGCGGCTGAGGGTCAGCGCCGATGGCGCCGGGGAGATTTCCCTCGGCGAGATTCCCCCTGGCGTCACCCAGGTGGAGGCGGAGCTTGAGCAGGATGGCAAGATCACCGGGCGAGGGAGCTTCGATCCTCAGGCCGGGCTTGTCGTTGCCGGCTTCGGCCCCACCGAGTCGCTCACGGAACTGGGCGTCGCGAACAATAACGAATTCCTGGTCGGGGCCATTACCGACGATCCCCAACACCCTGGCGCAAAGTTTCTGTTGAGAATTCGCCTGGTCGGAGGTCCTCGGCAAACCACTTCGTTGCTCGGGCTGAGCCTGATGGCTTCAGGAATCGACCGCGTCGATCTGCTCGCTCCGAAGCTGCAGCTCGGCTTGGGCGGGACATGGGTCAGCTCCAGTGACGCCGCTTACGCGGAAATCTCCGGAGGCCAGTTCGTGGCGTCGCCCCTCGACGCTTCTGTTCCCTGGGTGAACACCGAACTGACGGCTCAGTTCAATCCCGCGGACGAGTTCAACGCCACACTGCCTTCGCCCTTCAGCTCGGATCAGGCGCCGGGGCCGGGGTCGACGCTGCGAACGGTGGTTCGCGGGATCATTGGAGGCGAGGAGGTGGATGTCGACGCCGCAACCTTCCAATCCACCGAAGAGGGATGGAGCCTGTCCTGGGCTTCGGAGAGAGTTCATCCGGTGCACAGGATCTACTGGGTCTATGGCCGCGACCGCGGCATGACACGGTTCGACGCGGATGCGGACGAGAATCTGGACGTCATCGCTTCGGAGCTTCCGACGGTGTATGGGAAGCTCGGAGGCAAGACGCCGTGCCGTCGATTCCAATGGCCTGGCCACACAACGCTTCGCATTAATGGCGCCACGATGGAGGCTGTTGAGTTGCGGGTGCTGATCGAAACGGACGCGTATCCGGTGACCGGCCTGACCGGCCTGCGAGTGGAGGCGAGCGGCGGCGATGCTCTCGTTCTTGCGCGCCTCGAGCCGGGACAGCCTCAGTTCAGGTTGGAAACGCCCGAGCTGAGCGAGGATCTGACCCAGGTGGGCATTCGTTGGTCTGGGTTCGGAGGCATCCTGGAGGAATCCGATTCGATCACTGGGCCTTGGAACGTCGTGGCGGATCAGGACACCGGAACTCCGGGTGAATATGTTCGCCGACTCGACAGGCAGCCTGGCCTGGCGAAATTCTTCCGAGTGCGAGGCGACTGATCAGGTCGTTTGGCGAAAGTCTTAGCGGCGCGCGCCCTGTCTGGCAACGGACAGGGCGCGTTGCTTCAGGGGCCCCCGGAAAGGCGTCTCCGCGGCGAAGAGTTTCGACGCGACAGTTGGGCCTGGATCGACCAGGGTGGCGCTGACGTGGCGAAAACAAACTACATCGAGCTGGGCGACGGCGAGCAGATTCCCATTCTGTACGAGGACCGATCCGTGCTCGCGATCGACAAGCCTCCCGGCTGGATGCTGGTGCCTGTGTCCTGGCAAAAGACCGACCGGAACCTGCACGCCGCGATCCTTTCCAGCATCGAGGAGCGCGCGTTCTGGGCGCGCTGCCGCAATATCAAGTTTTTGCGACACGTGCATCGCCTCGACGCCGAGACCTCGGGGATTCTCCTTTTCGTGAAGTCGATTGGCGCCATCCGGCCCTACACGCACCTGTTCGAATCGCGGGAGGTGGAGAAGCGCTATCTGGTGGTGGTGGAGGGCAAGCCCAATCGCGAGGAGTGGACGTGTCGACATCCCCTCATGGCGGATCCGCACCAGATCGGTCGTGTGCGTGTCGACTCCCGGGACGGCAAGCCCGCGATCACCCGCTTCCGATTCATCGATCAGTTGAACGGGGTCTCGCTGCTCGAAGCCTTTCCTGTCACCGGCCGCACGCATCAAATCCGTGTTCACGCCGCCGAATCCGGTTGTCCTGTGGTCGGCGACCCTCTTTATGGCCGTCGCGCCGAAGGAGGCGCAAAGGTTGGGGACGCCATGGGATTACGATCCGTGTTTCTTTCCTACAAAAACCCGTTCGATCGCCAGGTGGTGAAGATCAAGGCGCCCTCCCGCGAATGGCTGAAGACGTTTGGCTTTCGTGAAGACAAGCCTCAAGGCGCGGCCTCGCCAACCGTTGAGCCGCCCGCGACGCCGTTTCCGCGCGCCAAGCCCCAGGGCGCCGCCGGCGCTGTCCCTGCGCCGGAGCGTTGGCGTTCCGGCGGTGGAGCGACCGCCAATCGCTTGAAACCTGGCCGCGCGGAGGGCGGCGCGCGAGTTGCGAAGGCGGATCACGCAGAACGCGCCACAAAGAAGCGCGTCAGGTAATCCAACCTCCCGCCGGATCGGGCAACCCACGGGTAACGTTCTCGGTTCCTCCGCGACGCGTCGTCGTCTCAACCGCCTAGAGGAAGACCCCGGCTTCGGAGCGTCCGGCTCACCATGACCTGGAAAAGCTCCTCGAGCCTTTTCTGGATGAGGGGACCTTCGATCATGCCGAGCGCCCTTGCGATGGCCTCGAATGTCGCCAACCCGTTTTCCTTGGGATTGCGGCGGAGCCCGTACTGCGAAGCTTCGATCGGCGTCAGCTTCACGCGCTCCACGTTCTTCAAGAAGGCCTCGCGCTTGGCCACCTTGGCCGCCTGTCCCCAGGTGCCATCGGGCACGATGAGCGTCACGGGTTTGTCGAGGCTCGCCGCAAACTCGGGCGTCAGCTCGCGGGCCTCGGCGGTGGGATACAGCAGGAGGGCGTGGCGTTCCGGATCGACGATCCCCTCGTCCGTCATCGGCGCGCCTCGGAGTCCCCGGACCCGGATTTCGCAGCCTGCCAATGCCAGCGTGGCCAAGCGGGCCGTGTTCGTCGTGCGGCAGAGCTCGCGGTGGTGCATCAGGATGAAGATGCGCGTCCTCGACGCGATCGATCGACGGCAGGAATCGATATCCTCGCAGATGCAAATCTCCTTGCGCATGCGGCATTGAAGGCAGCGAACGTCGTATCTTCTTCGGCGACCCATCATCGGATGCTATGGCCTCGGGCGGGCAGCGTCCACGGTTAACGCCTTCGCGACGACCCGTGGCATGCGCGGCGCGGATTCGCACGTAAGAGTTGCGACTTCCGGGGCGGGCGTCATACATTCCTCCCACACCATGAACAAACGCCACACGCTCACCCGGCGCTCCTTTCTCACCACCACCATTGCCTCGATGGCGACGATCAGCCTCGTGCCGCGGCATGTTCTCGGCGGACCTGGCCACTCGCCTCCGAGCGAGATCCTCACCCGCGCGGTCATCGGCACCGGCGGCATGGGGATGGGGCATGTCAACTCGATCAACACGGAATGCAAACTGCTCGCGGTATGCGACGTCGACTCGAAGCATCTCGAGACGGCGCTGAAGGCGGGCGGCAAGGACGTGAAGGGGTATCACGACTTTCGAGAAGTGCTGGCGCGAAAGGATATCGACATCGTTCATGTTCCGACGCCTCCGCACTGGCACGCGATCATCTCGATCGCGGCGGCGAAGGCGGGCAAGGACATCTGGTGCGAGAAGCCCATGTCCCGCACCATCGGGGAAGGGGAGGCGGTGGTCGCCGCTGTGAGGAAGTATCAGAGGATTTTTCGCCTGAACACGTGGTTCCGCTTCAAGGACGGCTTTTACGGCCTCGGCACGACCGTGCAACCGGTCAAGAAGGCGGTCTCCAATGGATTGTTGGGCTGGCCGCTCAAGGTCACCTTGAGCGGCGAGACCGGATTCAACTGGAAGTTCGAGTGGGTGGGCCGCACCGACCTGAAGGAGCAGCCTGTGCCGCCTGAGCTGGACTATGACCTCTGGCTCGGGCCCGCTCCGGTGAAGCCGTACCATCCCCATCGCGTGCACGGCACGTTTCGAGGTTACTGGGACTACGACGGCGGCGGCCTCGGCGACATGGGCCAGCATTACCTGGATCCTGTCCAGTATATCCTCGGCAAGGACAATGAGAGCCCCATCGAGGTGGAGGCCGATTGTCCAAAGCAGGATAGCGACGCCGTGGGCACATTCCGGAGGATCCGCCTCGTTTACAAGGATGGGTGCGAGATCATTCTCGACGGGGAGAACAAGGACAAGCAGGCGGCTTTCATCGAGGGGCCCAAAGGCAAGATCACGAAGGGATTCAAGTCGAACATTCCCGATCTCGAGAAGAAGCTGGCGGGCCTGAGCGATCCCCCGCCGCAGCAAACGAACTTTGTCGAGGCGGTGAGGAAGCGCGAGAAATTCGCGTTGAACGAGGTCAATGGACACCATTCCTGCACCCTGGTGAACCTGGCCAAGACCGCGATGCAAACCGGCCGCGTTCTCCGGTTCGATCCGAAAACGCATCGCTTCATTGGCGACGCCGATGCGAATCGGTACATCCACCAGCCGATGCGCGGGAAGTGGAGACTCTCCTAAGCGACGTCGGATTCTCATCGATCCCCCGGTTTCGGACCGCGAGGGCGCAGCGACGGCCCTGGCGCCGGACAACCCGCGTGCGCAGCCGCCAGGGATCAGGCCTTGACCTTGATCTCGACAGCTTCGATCGCGGCATTCCCGGACTTCTGAAACGGGCGGGGCATCGGTTGAGCCATGCCCTTGTCATCGATGGTGCGGCATCGCAACGTGTAGTCGCCGGCACGAACCCCAGGGAGCAGCGCCGCCCAGTGGGCTTTTCCGAGACGCATGGGCCATGCGCGCGGCTGACCGGTCGGTCCGTCGAAGCCGAGGGTGTCTGCTGGGATCTTTCCTCCGGGGACGGCGCCCCAGTTCCGAGGCGCAGGAAGAATCTGGGCGTCGATCCACGGGGCTGTCGTGAAGTAGGGATCCCCTTCGGGCAGTTCCACCGCGTTGGATTGAATCCAAACCTGAACCTTGGACAAGCCTGAGACGCCCACCTGGGCGTAGCCTGTGACCGGGATGGGTTCCCCGGGTTTCGTCTGCTTCGGAAAAGAGAGCCTTGCCGCGAAGGTCTTCAAGGCGCTTTCCAAGTCATTGTTGCCTTCGGCGTACGTATCGTTGGCATTGTGGAGGTTCGTGAGCACGACGCGCGTAAGCCACTTGATCGACTTGAATCCATACGCCTCGGGCACGACGACGCGAACCGGGCCTCCGCGCTCGCTGTTCAGCCATTCACCGTTCAGCTTGTAGCACAGGATCACCGGCGGCAGATCGAAAGGGTCCTCCAGCACCCGGTCGATGGAGAGCGAGCTCCGGAACATCTGCTGCGGATCGTCGTTGTGGTAGCCGTAGTAGAAGACACGGCGCAGATTCTCGCGCGGCTGCGTCAGCCAGATCACCTCGCGAAGCGGCACGCCTTCCCAGATTCCAGAGCCCAGCGGGCAGCCGATGTTCAGGCAGGTCATTGTTTTCGCGAAGCGAACGCTGTGCTTTTCCCCGAGCTTCAACAGGGCGGCAAAATCCAGCGCGGTGCCGTCCTTTTGAGAGAAGGGACGACGGATCCTCGCCGGGTGATCCGGATCGGAGACGACGTCCAGCTTCCATGTCTCGCGCGTCAGGCCGACTTTGCGCATCGTCTCCGCCGGCAGGGAGTGCGGGAGCGGCTTGCCACGCGAGACGTCGCGGAATTTTTCCTGCGAAGTGAAGTAGGGTTCCAGTGATTCAATGGCCTTGGCGAGCTCCGGACTTCCCTGCGCGGGGTCTGGAGCGGGTGGAGGGGCTGTGCGGCCCAATGAGGACACGCAGTCCAGAGCCGCGGCGCCCACCACGCCCATCTGAATGAAGTGCCTTCGTGTCAGAGCCTCGTGGTCGAGGAGCGATCGTTCAGAGTTTTGCATGACGCTGGATGTGCGCCCGTGATCCGACCTCCGCCGCGTCCGGGAGAGCTAACGCGACGAGGATCGCCGCTCAAGGAGACTTTCCACCGACCTGGAAGGAAATCACCGACGCGAGCCTGAGCGAATCGTGTGGGGCATCGCCGGAAGGATTGCTCCAATTCGCGCGCCGAGGCAAGCGGCAGTTCAGCGGCAAAATGGAGTGGTTTCGCGGGACCCTCGCAGGGAGATGAGTCCGTTCAGCAAACGCCAGCAACAAGGAGCCTCCATGAAGCCTGAGAGCGCCGAACCCGGAGGGATGGGGCCGCAAACTCAAACGTTGCTCTCCCTGGCGCTTCCGGCCCTACTTCGGCATGCCCGACGGCGATCACAGCAAGAGACTCTACAAGCAGCTGCGGGCTCTGCCGTGGTCGCGATTGTGGACGGAGCGGGTGACGCGCTTTGACCAGGCGCCCCCCAAGGAGCGTTTGGAGGGCGTGTCCTGGATTCGCGCCGTCGGCGTGGTGTTTGCGGAGTCGGGACCCTCCTCCGACAAGGCGGAGGTGACACAGTGGCTTCTGCAACTGCTGAAGGATCCGGAGGAAAGAATCCGACGCTACGCCATGGCCGCGTTGCCGAAGGTCGGCGCGGGAGCGGCGGTCGAGGCGGAACTCCTCGCCCTGACGCGAACCGCGATCAATGACCGGGAGGAAGCTTATGTCGGGCGGGCCCTGGGCAAGCTCGGTGGCGCCGCGACGGCCGCCGCGATCGCGGGCCCCAACGCGTTTTCCGTCCAGACCGTCCAGAGAGTGAAAGCCGCGGTGGCGCGCGGTCAGGGACGCAGCCGAGTCCTGCTCGATCGAACGATCTCCAACCTGCCGGGCTTGCGAATTCATCTCCGTGGCAGGAGAGGGCTCGAAGGCATTGTTTCCCAGGAGGTGAAGGAGAAGGGGAGATTCTCTGTTGTGGAGGTCAGCCCGGGCCTCGTTGTGGTTCGGCCGCCGGCTTCGTTCTCGCTGGCGGATGTGTTTGCCCTCCGATGCTTCAGCACGGCCGGCTTTGTTCTCGATCGTGTCGACGATTCCGGCGCGGGGGATTTGAACGAGGCGCTGGCGGCTGCCATCGCGTCGCCCCTGACCCTGCAATTGCTCGAAACGCTCACCGAAGGGTCCCTGCGCTACCGGCTCGATTTTGTGGACAAGGGGCATCAACGCGGCGCGGTTCGCGTGGTGGCCAGCCGCGCCTTCGAACTGTGTCCCCGCATTCTGAACGACGCTCGCGAGGCGCCTTGGGCGATCGATATCCACTCCACGGAGCAGGCCCACTCCGTGGAACTGCGTCCACGGCTGTCGCCGGACCCGCGTCATACCCACCGCTTGGACGATGTTCCCGCTGCCTCGCATCCGCCTTTGGCGGCTTGCATGGCTTATGTTGCGGGAAAGATCGCCAACGAGAGCGTCTGGGATCCTTTCTGCGGATCAGGCCTGGAGTTGATCGAACGTGCCCGGCTGGGGGGCGTTCGCAAGGTTTACGGCACGGACCGGAGCGCTGAGGCGATTGGAATCGCTGAACGAAACTTCCACGCCGCGCGGATCTCCTCCGTGGAAGCCCATTTCACGTGCTGCGATTTCCGAGACTTCGCGCGCCTCCGGAGGATCGCTCCGAACACCCTGACCCTGGTTATCACGAATCCCCCTCTCGGTCGACGCGTGCCCATTCCCAACCTGCGCGGGCTCTTCAACGACCTCTTCGCCTCGGCCGCCGCCTTGCTCCAACCGGGCGGCCGGCTTGTCCTCACCAATCCGTTCCAACTGGAAAGCCATCATCCCTCCCTGAAGCGGGAGTTCAGCCAAGTGGTGGATTTGGGAGGCTTCGATTGTCGTCTCGAGCTCTATCGCAAGTCCTAGAAGAAACCCGGATGATTGAAGTCCACGCTGTCCGCGTTGACTTCACGCCGACGCGGGTGCCCGCCTGGCTGCGAAACAGGGCATTGTGGGGCGTATTCTGACGTGACCTCGGAATATCACCCCACGGCACACGCTCTGCTTTCTGGCGTGGCGTGGATGTTCTGCCTCAGCGTTTCGGTCTGACTCTGATGGTGAATCACGCTTGCAATCTGCGTTGCTCCTATTGCTACACGGGGGCGAAGTTTCACTCCCCGATGAGCAAACGGATCGGAGAGATTGCGATTGCCCGAGCGCTGGGGAGCGTTCGATCGGGCGGCGGGCTGGACCTCGGGTTTTTCGGCGGAGAGCCTCTCCTGGAAGCCGCGCAGGTCATCGACTGGATGCTTCATTCGCGGCTTCGGGCGTCGGAAGACAATAAGAGCGTGCGATTCCATCTCACCACGAACGGCACGCTGGCGACGGGGCGGGCCTGGGAGGTGATGACCTCGGAGGACCTGGATCTGACGATCAGTTTCGACGGGTTGGCGAGGATCCATGATCGCCATCGACGCGATGCTCGCGGACAGCCCACCTCGGCCCTGGTGGAAGCCACCCTTCGGCGGTTGATCGAGCTGGGAAAACCACTTCGCGTGAACGTGGTCGTGCGACCCGACAATCTTGAGGAGTTGCCTGAGGGCCTGATCCATCTGCGCGACCTGGGCGTGGTTCACGTCGACCTGTCGCTGGATCTTTGGACCCAGTGGAACGTGGCCGACGGTTCGCGTCTCGAGCGCTTCGTTGATCGCGCCGCCGAACTCTGGCGAGCGTGGCTGCCCCAATTCAGCCTGAACTGGTTCGACGGAAAGATCGGAGACCTGGCGCGTCTCCCCCTGAGCGAGGAGACGACGCGTTGCGGATTTGGGGACGGTGAGATCGCGGTGGCGCCGAGCGGGAATCTCTATCCCTGCGAGCGTCTGATTGGAGAGGATGGCCCGAATCATCCGCGTCGCCTTCCCGGCCACGTTCTGGACGGGCGCGAGGATTTCGTTGCGGACCCACTCTCGTTTGTCGCCTGCGATCCGTGCTCCCGTTGCGTCATCGCGAGCGTTTGCGACACGCGTTGCCGGTGCAGCAACTATGTTCGCACCGGGGATGTGAACCGGCCGGACGGTCTCCTGTGCCTGCTCAACAAAGCCACCGGGCGAGCCGCCTGCGCCGCGCTAACCGGAGCGCCCGCGCTTGCGAAATCCTTTCCCGCCAACCACACCGAAACTCTCTCATGAACTCCGAATCCGCTCCTCAGCCTTCCCATCCCATCGACATTCCGGTTCCTATTCAGGACAACCGAGGGTGGGAGGCCCTGAAACAAGGCGCGAGCCTTGTGGTTGTTTCCGCCGGCTGGCTGGTCTTCGTCGCCGCGATGGTGCTCCCGAGTCGAACCGCCGGCGCCACACGCTCCTCGAGGCTTCTCTGGCAGCAGCATCAGCGAGAGATCCAGACGACGATCGACGCCGAGGGCGCCGTCGAGGCTGAGAATCTCTCTCATCCACTGGACGCCGGTCAAAAATGACTCTTCTCTCCGCGCCATTCGTCACGGCCTGCCGGCGGCTGGCCCGTTGGATTGAGCGCGGTCTGGCGTGCGTTGGATTGCTGTTCCTCTTATTCCATCTCAGCCTCGAGGTCCTCGTGATGACATCCGACTCGATGTCCCCGGCGTTAAAGGGGAGTTCCTTCGAGACCGGCGATCACGTTCTCGTGGACAAGCTGTCCCGCCGGCTCCGGTCGCCGCAACGGTGGGAAATCTATTCGTACTACAATGAGGACAGCATCCTTGTTGCGAAGCGGATCGTGGGTCTGCCCGGAGAGAGGATTTCAATCAGGGGGGACTCGGTCTTCGTGAATGGGAGCCCGCTGGAACGACCGCATCGGTTGCCTCCCGTTCGGTACTATCCGTATGGCAGTCTCGCGGAGGGCCGCGAGGTGAAGTGCGTCGCGGGGTACTTCATGCTCGGCGATGATTCGATCGACTCGCTCGATAGCCGATACAGCGGCGAGGTCGCGAATGACCGGCTTATTGGGCGCGCCTTCTGTGTTCTCTCGCCGGCTTCGCGACGCGGCTTTGTCCGATGATCCCGCTGGGCAGACAGGCCGATGAAGAGGGGGAGCGTTCAGGGATCAACTCCAAACAACGAGGGGACTCGGGGAGAACTCCGTGGCTCGCCAAATGTCATGGAAGGTTGGACACCATGACGCCCTCAACCCAGGGCGGCGGTGGCGCGGTGAACTCGATGGCCTCTTGCGTCATCGGGTGCGTGAAGGCGATCCGCCAGGCGTGCAGGCAGAGCGGCGCAGCGTTCACGGGCAGCGTCTGAGTGTCGCCGAGCTTTCCACCGGGAAGGTAGGCCGGGTCGCCGCAGACCGGGTATCCGAGATGCCAGAGATGAACGCGAATCTGATTGGTCCGCCCGGTGATCGGCCGCGCCTCCAGCAGCGTGGCGCCGTCGCCGCTCCTCCGAATGGCGTGAAACTCGGTGCGGGCGGCGAGGCCGGATTGAAAGTCCACCTGTCGCGAACCCAATCGCCCGGACTGGGAACTGATCGGGGCGTCGCAGCTAAAGATGTCCGAAGGGGGATGGCCTTGCGCGCGGACCAGATATCGCTTCTTCACCAGACCGCGGGCGAACTGAGTTTGAAGCCTTCCGGCGAACAGCTGTGAGCGGGCGACGAGCACGATCCCCGTCGTGTTCGCGTCCAGCCGGTGAGCCGGGCGCGGCGTTTCCGGATGGTAGATCGTGTTCAGAATGTGCTGAAGGGTGTTGCGGTGGAAGCGTCCCCCGGCATGCATAGGCAGCGGCGCGGGCTTGCTGACCACGAGGAGCGCCTCGTCTTCGTGAAGGATCCGAACGTCGCCGGCGACATCGGGCTCGATCACGCCCGGGATTTTATGCCGGTACCTTTCTCCAGCGCGAACAATGTGGCCGGCGCCAACAGCCGCATCGCTGGCGTTCACCAACAGGCCGGCTGAGAACTCCCGCTCCCACTCTGAACGCGGGACATGCGAAACCGCGGCGCAAACCACGTCGAGCAGCGTTCTGCCGTCCATGCGTTGAGGAATGTTGACGGGCTTGAACTGATCGCTCGGCGCCCGACCCGGCAGCGGATCCACGGCTTTGCGTATGAGGCGATGACGATGGGCGATGTTCTCGGCGATCTGCTCCTCTGAGGGTATGCCAGGACCGGTCGCGGAGACTTGGGCCAGATGTTCGCGAGAGGCCTTCAGGCCGAGGGCGAGCTCTGTCGCCTCAAGCGAGGCGACTCCTTTTTGAACCCGAACGACCATGCGTTCGAACGGTTGGTATCGGCTCCCGGTGAGGGTCGCCTCGAGTGTTGCCAACCCGGGGTGGCCGCGGATCTCGGTGAGCAACGCGTCAAGCTGGCCGTCGGCGACGCATACGAGCATCTGGATGCCTTCCGCGCTGAGCAGAATGGTTCCGCGGATTCGCCGCGCTTTGCAGAACGAGAGCAGACGCTCCCGAAAGGGACCGATCTCCGTCAAGGGAGCGATCATTCCCCCGGCGATGGTTGTGAAAGGCCGCGTCGGCAAGCCGCAAGAGTGCCTGTGCCGGGCGGAACACTCCAGGAAGCAGTGAGACGTTTTCGAATTCCTATGCCCGGTCCCCGACGCTAGCTTCGAGGCGTGTTCGTCCTGCTGACGTATTTGCGCGGAAGGCGCCTGGTCGCGGCGCTCGTTGCTCTGGCAATCCCGATGCCTTCAAGCGCGGGGGAGCCAGCGAGCTTCTCGCGCGAGGTCCTGCCGGTTCTGTCGGAGCATTGCTTTCAATGCCATGGTCCGGACGAGAAGGCGCGGAAAGCCAAGCTCCGACTGGACACACGCGAAGGCCTTTTTGAGAAGGGCAAGGATGGAGCGCCCGCGGTCGTCGCCGGTCGCGGCGGCCAGAGCAAACTGATCCTACGGATCGAAAGCGCCCGCCCGGACGAGATGATGCCGCCGCCCGAGGCCAAACATCCGCTCCGAAAAGACCAGATCGTTTTGCTCAGGCGATGGATCGACGAGGGGGCCCGGTGGGGAGCGCACTGGGCGTTCGAACGACCTGTTCGCCCGCCTTTGCCGCGGGTCAAACAGCGGTCCTGGCCGCGGAACACCCTGGATTTCTTTGTCCTCAACCGCATGGAAAGGGAGGGGCTGAGACCGTCGCCGGAAGCATCGACTCCTGCGCTCGTCCGACGGGCATCCCTGGATCTCCTCGGACTCCCTCCGACTTCGCAGGATGTGGAGGCCGTCTCCCGCGGCGGGTTGTTCCGAGGGGCGTACGAGGGGGTGGTCGATCGGTTCCTCGACTCGCCCCATTACGGCGAGCGGATGGCTTGGGACTGGCTGGAGGCGGCGCGATACGCCGATTCCAACGGATATCAGGGAGACCTGGAGCGCACGATGTGGCCGTGGCGGGACTGGGTTGTGAAGGCGTTCAACCAGAACCTTTCCTTCGACCAATTCACGGTCTGGCAGCTCGCGGGAGATCTGCTGCCTCAAAGCGTCCCGGAGCAAAAACTTGCGACGGGCTTCCTGCGGAATCACATGATCAACGGCGAAGGGGGCCGGATCGCCGAGGAGAATCGCGTCGACTACGCCATGGACATGAGCGAGACAACGGGCACGGTGTGGCTCGGACTCACCTTCAACTGCTGCCGTTGTCATGACCACAAGTTCGACGCGCTCACGCAGCGCGACTACTATCGGATGCTCGCCTTCTTCAACCAAACCTCCGTGGACGGCGGCGGCGGCAACCCGCAAACGCCCCCGGTTCTCGAGGTCGCCACCGCGGAGCAACAGCAACGAACCCGCGCGTTGCGGGACGCCGTGAAGGATCGGGCGCTGACCGTCCATGAATTCGAAACAGGAAAGTTCGAGCGCGGAACGAACGAAGGAGTGAGCGCAAGCCGCGAGTTCAAGGAGCTTCCCAAGGAGATTCAGGAAGCCCTGTCCGTCGAGCCCGTGAAGCGCGACGCCAATCACCTGGGCAAGCTCATCGCGCTCTGGAAGACCAACGACGTCGCGTACTTTGGGAAGCTGGAGGCGTTGCGGAAGGCGGTGGTCGAAAGCGCGGATCACGCGCGGATCATCCCCCAGGTCATGGTGATGGAGGATCGGCGCGAGCCTCGCGAGACCTTTGTTCTGTTCAAGGGGCTCTACGACAAGCCCGGGGAGAAGGTGGGGATGGGGGTTCCCGCCAGCCTTCCGCAGCTGCAGGCGGGCGCGCCCACGAATCGTCTCGGCCTCGCGCAATGGATCGTCTCCGCGGAGAATCCCCTGACGGCGCGAGTGGTCGTGAACCGGATCTGGCAGCAATTCTTCGGCGTGGGTCTCGTAAAAACGTCGGAGGATTTTGGCGTTCAAGGAGAGAAGCCCGTGAACGCCGAGTTGCTCGACTGGCTCGCGGTTGAGTTCCGCGAGTCCGGGTGGGATATGAAGCGCCTCTGCCGATTGATTGTGACCAGCGCCACCTATCGACAGGGCTCCCGCGCGACTCCTGAGCTGATGGAGAGGGATCCGCAGAACCGATTTCTCTCCCGTGGCCCCAGGTTCCGGATGCCTTCCTGGATGTTAAGGGACATCGCGTTGTCAGCGAGCGGACTCCTGGAAACGACGGTCGAAGGCCCTCCCGTGAAGCCTTATCAGCCTCCCGGCGTATGGGAGGAGGCAACGTTCGGAGCGAAGCAATATCATCAGGACAAAGGGGCCGGCCTCCATCGGCGGAGCCTGTACACCTTCTGGCGTCGCATTGTGGCGCCGCCGTTGTTCTTTGACACGGCGTCGCGCCAGACCTGCACGGTGAAACAGCCGCGCACAAACACCCCGCTTCAGGCGCTGACGACGTTGAATGATGTCACCTATGTCGAGGCCGCACGCGCGCTCGCGCAGCATGTGATCGAGGAAGCGGGCGCGGATCGCCGGGCGCGGGTGACCCTGGCCTTTCGCAAAGTGCTTGGCCGCGGGCCTTCACCCCAAGAGGCGGAGGTGTTGAATCGCGCCGTCCTTCGGTACGAGCGGGAGTTCCGCGCGGATCCCTCCGCGACGGAGAAGCTCCTCGCGGTGGGCGAGTCGAAGAGGAGCGACCGCCTGGATCCGGCGGAGCACGCGGGACTCACCTTGGTGTGCGGGAGCCTGCTGAATCTGGACGAGGCCTTGACCAAGGAATAGAGCCGTGAATCCCCTTTTCGAACATCAACTGCAGAGCGCCCGCCGCCAGTTTTTTGGCCGGAGCGCCACCGGCATCGGCGTGGCGGCCCTGGCCTCCTTGCTCGGACGCGGCAGGGCGAGCGGCGCCCGTGGGCCCGCCGCTGGCGCCGCTCCCGGGCGAGGCCTGCCGGGCCTTCCGCATTTCACCGCGAAGGCGAAACGAGTCATCTATCTTTTTCAGAACGGCGCGCCGACGCATGTCGAGCTGTTCGATTACAAGAAGCGCCTCTCGGACCTTCACGGAACCCCGGTTCCCGATGGATACATCGGAGGCAAGCGCTTCAGCACCATGACGGGCAAGGCGGACGGGAAGCTGATCCTTGCGCCCATCGAGCACTTCCATCAACACGGTCAATCCGGCGCGTGGGTGAGCGAACTGCTGCCCTACACCGCGGGCATCGCGGACGATCTCTGCTTCATCAAGAGCATGCGCACCGACGCGATCAACCATGCTCCCGCGATATCGCTCCTGCTGAGCGGGGCGCAACCCCCGGGCCGGCCCACGATGGGCGCGTGGTTGACGTATGGGCTGGGTTCGGAGGTCGAAAACCTTCCGGCGTTTGTGGTGATGACCTCGGTCAGCAAGGGGACGACCTGCGGGCAGATCTTTTACGACTTCTACTGGGGCGCGGGGTTTCTCCCCTCGCGCTTCCAGGGAGTGAAGTTCCGCGGAAGCAACGACCCGGTCCTTTATCTCAAGAATCCGGACGGCGTCAGCCGCCAGATGCGGCGCGAGATGCTGGACGACATCGCCGCAATCAATGAGCTCAAGCTGCGGTCGTTCGCCGACCCCGAGATCGCCACGCGGATCGCGCAGTACGAGATGGCTTTCAAGATGCAGGCCAGCGTTCCTGATCTCACGGATCTCTCAAAGGAGCCTCAGAGCGTTCTCGATCTGTACGGCCCGTCGGTGAAGGAGCCGGGAACCTACGCGTACAATTGTTTGATGGCCCGACGCCTGATCGAGCGCGACGTCCGGTTCGTGCAGGTCATGCACGCGGGCTGGGACCAGCACAGCAGCATCACCACGGAGCTCTACACGCAGTGTCGCGACACCGACCAGCCCTCGGCGGGTCTTGTCGCGGACCTGAAGCAACGGGGTCTTCTTGAAGACACGCTCGTCATCTGGGGCGGAGAGTTTGGTCGGACGCCGTTCATCCAGGGCGACATCAAGGACCGCAAGCGCTGGGGGCGGGATCATCATCCGTACGCCTTCACCGTCTGGATGGCCGGCGGGGGCGTCAGGGCGGGGATGAGCCATGGCGAGACGGACGATCTCGCGATGAACGTGGTTCGCGATCCGGTTCATGTCCATGATTTGCAGGCGACGGTTTTGCATCAACTCGGCATCGATCATGAGCGCCTGACCTATCGTTTCCAGGGCCGAAATTTCCGTCTGACCGATGTGCATGGCCGGGTTGTGACGGAGATTCTGCAGGGTTTGCCGGGCTCAACACGGGTCTGAACGCGGTAGGAGCGCAATCGGACAACGCCAGACTGCTTGCGAGAGATCCAGGGCTATGCGTAGTGTCGATTGATGTCCCTCCTTGTCCTGCGCCTTGTTCGAGTTCCTCTCGCCGGATTCCTGCTCGCCACGTCGCAGCTCGCCACCGCTCAGAGTCCCGTCTCGGGACTGCCTTTCACAGAGACAGCCCTCCTGGGGCGTTTCGAGCGGGGACCGATTGATCTTCCAGTTCGGGTCACTGCGGCGGATTTCGGAGCGGTCTTTGGTTCGGCAAACCCCGTCCAATGGCCTTCGGAGGCGCAGGCCAGGCAGTTCTTCGCGAACGGAGGATACGCGTTGCAGGTCGTGCGCATCGCCTCGGATATCCCCCTCGTCGAAGCATTGCTGGGCGACGCGCAGTCTCTGCGAGGACTCCACGCTCTCACCCCGATTAGCGATCTGCGGGCGCTGATCGCCCCCGAACTAAGCCGCCTTCCGACCTCCTCATTCGTCAGCACTCTGGCCGCCTTTCGCTCCTTCCTCGAGCCGCGCGGGGTTTTCTTCATTCTGGACCCGCCTCCGGAGATTGCAGGAGTGAATCAGATGGTTGAGTGGGTGGACGCGTTTGTTCCCAATGACTCAGGTTACTGCTCTCTGTATTTCCCTTATTTGAAGGTGAAGTTCGGGGGAGCTTCAGCCGTGATCGGAGCGAGCGGGGCGATGGCGGCCATCTACGGCAGCTTCGACAACAATTTCGGAATCTGGGCAAGCCCCGCCGGGACCCGGAGTCCGAATCTGAGCGGAGCGACTCTTTCCATTGCGATCGCCTCGGACGAATCCGATTTGCTGACCGCGCACGGCATTTCTCCGATACGCGCGTTCGCGGGGACGGGCGTCATCCCTTGGGGCGCGCGCACGCTCGATCGAGTCAACCCCGACAATCGTTATATTTCGACGGTGAGGACGCGGGGTTGGATCGCTTCATCGATTGAGCGCGGTCTTGCCTTCACCTCTGCCCGCGCGAATGACGCGGCCCTTTGGACCGAGATCCGGCAAGCGGTCGAAAACTACCTGGTGGTTCTGTGGCGCGATGGCGCGTTGGTGGGGACGACACCCAGCCAGGCCTACTTCGTCCGTTGCGACGCGACCACAACGTCGGCGGCCGAAATCGCCGCTCACCGCGTCAATCTGCAATATGGCTTGGCGATGGCGCGCCCGGCTGAGTTCGTAGTCAACCGCGTCACCCTGCCAACGTACGATCCAAACCGGGAGCTTCCCCCGATATCGATTCATGCGGCGCTGTGGCAGAATCGACTAAACCTGTCGTATCCGCTGGAACGGGGGGCTCGCTACGTTCTCGAACACAACGCGGAACTTCGGAATGAGGGATGGATTGCGACGGATCCGCCCAGTGTAGGCGATGGATCCTGGTATCGCGCGTCTCTGCCGATTCTTCCCGGAAACCAGTTGTATCGTGCGCGCGCTCTTCCTTTGCGCTAGCCGGCGCGCCTGCCCGGAAGATCGGGCGATCGGATGATCGTCAATACACGCGTTTCAGGGAACGGACTGGCGCGCGCGGTAGAAGCGTTGAGATCCCTTGGGGGAATCCTGGAAGGATATCTGGGATGCTTGCGCCAGTAGCTCCGGCCTCAGAAGCGTCCATGTCGCGGCGCCCAGCGCGTCCTGGTACTCCACGCGAAGCAGATAGCCGGGGGTGGCGCGGCAGATGAAGATGATGTCCCCGTTGGGCAGGATGTCGAAGTCGGTCAGCTGCGGCGGAGGCGGACAATTGACCGTGACGATTGTGGCGGCGGCGGCGACGCCAGCGATGGGCAGGCCGTCCTTGCCGAGCGCCGTAAACGTCAGCGCGTTCGCTCCGCACTCCAGAGGGACCTGCGCGGTCCAGTCGGTGACGCTGACCCAGACAATCGGCAAGGGTTTTCCGTTGAGCGTGATTCCCGCCGTGTCCACGGGCGCGCTTCCCCGAACGACCAACGTGCTCTTGTTCGTCGTGACCGTGGGCGGAAGCTTCAGGGCGAACTTCGGGTTCACGGTCGCCAGCTGGCTTAGGATGTAGCCGCGCTGCTGGGCGAGGAAGGACTTCATGTCGTCGGGCGGGCTGACATTGAGGCCGTTGGCTCGGAGCGCGGCGTAGCGGGGGTCCAGGAAGCCGTCCATGCGCGCGCCGAGGAGCGGGCCGTTGGCGAAATCGCGGAGAGCTCGCCAATACGCCCTTCGAAACGGGGGATTGCTGTTCATGCGCGCGAGAACGGAATCGTCGCACTGAAAAAGATCGCTGCCGGGAGGCGTCGCGACGAAGGAGATGTCGAGGTCCCACGGGAACAGCGTCCATTTTCCCAGACGGCCCTTGTAAGGAAACATGTTCGCGCCAGTCACGAAGCCGAGCGTGTCCCAATTGCCCACCAGGTGCTCAAAGGCGAACACACGCATCCATTCCTCGGTGTCCACGAGAGCCTCCACAGCCTCTGTGTACCCGGCCGCCGGGCTGTTGAGCGCGTCCACCAGGCGAAACAAATTTGTGAAATTATTCGCGGATCCTCTCACCGCATGGGCCTGAAAGTTCCATCGATAGCGCGCCGTCTTCTTTTCGCCGCCGGTGGTCGTGAAGTTGGCCATGCTCGCGTCCATGCGGCTCGAGGAGAAGTCGTCAGACAGCACGTTGTCGACGTCGTACCAGATCGCTGTCTTATACAGATCTCCGTCCGGGTCCGCCGGGAACCATTCCTGCGTCACGTCCCGGTTGGGGACCTGGGTGTCCTCGATGATCTGGCCCCGCCGTGTCCCGTTCACGAACAGGTTGACATAGCGCCGCGCGTTGTAGGGAAGCCCCGCTTGTCGCGCGATCCAGTAGGAGAACTGCTCCCGTTGCGCGCTCGGATCGTCGTAGCTGTTCAGGTTGCCGGGGAAGGCGAGTTCGATGGTTTTGGATCCCATAAACGAATCATCGTCGGGAAATCGGATATCGTAGTCGCAGGGGTTGCCCATGGGGCCGCTGTAGCTGGCCGTCTTGAACGGGCTGCCGCTGTAGTAGGCGCCGACGTTGTAGACCACGCGCTCGCCTCCGTAGACGAAGGAGCAATCGAGCGGCTGGTTGCTGGCCGGTCCGCGCGACGCCCAGCGGTTGGCCGTGGCCTGGCTCATCCACAGGCGATAGGTTCCAAACCCTCCAAAGGGCGCCGCTTCTCCAAACCTCACGAGGCATTCGCGCGCCGGCGCGTCGGCGGGAAAACGCGAGGAGACGGGCGACGCCGCCCCGTCGGTGGCTTCGATGTAGAAGGCGACGAGGCTGTTGGCGGGGCGGGGGGGAAGGGTGGCGCTGAAAACGCCATCGCCGGCCAGGTCGTCGCCGTTCGAACCATCGTCCACCATCATCACCGTTGAGAACGTCGTTGCGGGGTCGAGGCGGTAACGCAGTCGCGCCGAGGCGACGCCGTCCGGGTCCAGGATGCGCGCGCTCACCACCACGGGTTGGTTCGCGGCGGGAAGGATCGGAGAGTGAACGACATCGAGGAGGGCGGGGCCCGTGTTGTCGACCGAGCGGCTGTTGCGAAGCCCGGGCGTTCCGAGAGGGGAGGGCACCTTCAGGGCCCCATAAGCCTCCAGCCAATTCCCCCGGAGCCGTAGCAGGATCTCCGGGTGGCCGCGCAGCCACCGAACCTTCGCGCGCAGAGTGGCGACCGCGCCGACCTTGATGGCGCCTATCAGCGACGCTCGGATCCGGTTGGCGTTGCAATCGCCGTCCCCTGTGGCGCGCACATGCAACGATCGGGCGCTGTTGTATCCTTCGCCGCTCTCCAGCGTGGAGGCCTCATGGTTTCCATCGAAGATCCAGCCTCCGACTCCATTCTCAAATGTTCCATTGGCCAGCAGGCTTCTGCCGCCGCTGATGACCTCGATATTGTCAACGAGGCATTCTCCCTCGCCGAGCAGGAGGATCTGCACGGCCGTGGCAGGATAGTTGGGGTTGCCCAAGTCCAGCACGCCGGTGTTTTCAACGGAGGTCCAGGGCGCCGGCGCGATGACCGGATCGCTGGGCGCCCAGTTGCCGCCCCAACGATTGTCCGCGCGCGCGTCGACCAGCTCCAGGCTCGAGCCTCCGCCGTCGGTCCACGGGCCCCATCTCCCGCCCGTGCCATACGTCAATTCGTTCACCAGGACATAGGAAAGGTTCGTGGCGACGACGCCGTGGCTGTTGGTCTTGAGCTCCACAAGCGGCATCTCGATCGCCAGCCGCTCACCGGCGCCCTTCAGCGAACCCGCGTAGTTGCCCACGGAATTCGTGCTTCCGAGGTTTGAGTAACGGGTTCGCAAACTCGCGACATCGGCGGCGACGACCATGAAGCCGCTCGGCGGCACGATCGTGGCGGGCGGGAATGTGAAGCCGATGCCATCGCTCAGACGCCATCCCGCGAGATCCACTTCGTTCGTCCCGCGGTTGATCAGCTCGATGTAGGCGTCCTCGTTCAGCCCCGAGATGGGGTGGTACATGATTTCGTTGAAGACGATGTCGCGATTCAAGGGAGGGGCGTTGGTCCCGCCGGGGGTTGGGATTGTCAGATCACTCCAGAAGGGCGAGCCGTCCGGAGATCGACCCCGGCTCACTCCCGCGGCCTGGCCCCCGAACTTGATCGCTTCGATCACTCGCGAGCGGTTCGAGTTCACCAGGATGATCTCGTCTCCAGAGCTCCGCAGACCAAAGCCGAGGGCGATCTCGTCCCGGCTGATAAAGCCTTGCGGTTTCAGAATCGTGCCGTTGGGGAAGCGATACTTGACGGCGGATGGATCGTCGCTCAGCCCGGCGCCTGACAGATCGACCTCCTGATTGCTGGCGTTGTAGAGCTCGATGAAATCGCGCTGCGGAGCGTCCGAGTTGGCGATGTATTCGTTCACGACGACGAAACGCAGAGGCTCGTTGCCAAAGGAGTCGGCCGATCCGGGAGACCCCCCGACAAGATCGCTGGCTCGCCAGGCGCGCGGGTCCGACTCCCCGTACGAAGGGCGCGCCATCACCAGGGAGTGTCCCAAGCCGTCGGCCGCGTAGGGCCATGGGGCTTGGCTGTCGTAGCGCGTGTCCAGCAGCACCGCGCCGCGCTCATTCAGCAGCTTCACGACGCCCGATTTTTTGAGCGATCCCGAGTAGGAGCCGACGATATTGGAGATCCCGTACACGGCGCGCATGTCCTTCGGCGACGCTGCCACCACCGCGAACGCTCCGCCCTGGAGGATGCTGTTCGACGGAAAGGCGTAGTTCACGTCGCCCGCTATTTGATGACCGCTGAGATCCTCCGGGAACGGATTCGAGTTATATACCTCAATGAACTCGAGATTCCGGCCATCGCCGCGCTGCGGCGGATGATACATGATCTCGGAGATCACAAACTGGGTTCGTCGACTACAGGCGGCCAGCGGTTCGAAGGGCAGAGGCGCCGCCGGACCGGAGTTCGCGGGGGTCACGCTTTCGAGATCCCGCATCCTGGCGGTCGTTGCGCGACTCGGGTCGTGGCTGGCGACGGCCATGCCGAAATAGAGGGTGCTCGGAAGCGCCGCGGAGACCGATCCCAACTGGGTCCAGTGTTCGCCGTCGAGGCTGGCGAAGCCTGTGAAGACCATCCCCGCGCGCCGCAATCGCAGCCAGGTGTGGGGGTAGTTGACGGGGAACGAGCCCGTCGGGACGGCCTCGCCGGCGGTCGCGGTCCGGGAGAGAAAGAAGGTCCCGGCAACGCTCGGGGTCGCGAGAACGCTGACGAAGCGGCTGTTCGCGTCCAGGCTCTCACGAGCCATCAATCCCGCCTTCGCCCAGAGGTCCGAGAAGTCCAGGGAGGCGACGCGAACACGGATATCGAAGTCCCCGGCGCGGAGTTGGAAGCTCAGATGGCACTGATCCGCGACGCCGCCGATATCTCGCCCGCTGGCGGAGATATTGTAGCCGCCGTCTCCGGCGCTGACAACGGCGGGCAGGGGCGGATTGCCAATGTCCTTGGGTCGATAGTCGAGCGGCGTGAACACCCAGGTCGAGTTATCCGCGATCGGGTTGGCCGCCGCCGCGACGTCCCGAACCTTGCTCACGGTGAGGGTGTACGACGCGCCGAAGGAAAGCGCCGATGTCGTCAGCAGGACGGATCGACGGTCCACTGCCAGAACAGCGCGCGTGATGGGGGTCGCGGGCGCGAGGCTGTAGTTCTCAACGTTCGTTGCGCCGGCGGCTTCCACCGGCTCGGAGAAGAAAACTGTCAACGAGGTCGCGCCATCGTTTAACGCTCCGACAAGTGTGGGCGCCACGGTGTCCGGCAGCACCTTCAGCACGGCGTCGCTGGAAATGTTCGTGCTGACAACGTTTGTGAGAACGCATCGAAACACGGCGCCGTCGTCCGAGACGCCGACATTCGCGAGTTCGTAGAGTTCGTTGGTGGCCCCGAGGAGACTCTTCTGATCGCGTTGCCACTGATAGCTCACGAGATCGAGGTTCGCGGCCGTCACTCGAAAGGTCGCCGAGGCGCCTTCATTCACCGTCAGGCTGGCGGGTTGGAGCGAGAGAACGATGGGTTCGGGGTTGGCGAGGGTGAACTCGATCCGAAAATCAAGCTCGCTGGTTCCCGCCGAATAGCCTCCGGGCCCGGGAGCGACTCCGACATCAATGCGATCTCCGGCGGCGACCGTCAGGGACTTGGATGAGAACGCCAGGCCCGTGCCCATGGCGAGGACGCCTGTGAATAGTTTCACGCCGTTGGTGAGCACAACGGCTTGCTGCGGATTGGCGTGACGTTGGATCCATCGCGCGATCACGAGGACGCTTCCCGCGGCGGGAGCGGTCCAGCGCGTCACGGGCACATCGTAGGTATCGCCGAAATTGTTGCCTCCTGGCGAACTCGGATGGATGAGGAACTTGCCCGGTGAAATCGGGGCGATATCACAGCAGGGGACGCGAGCCTGAACGAGGTCCGTGTTGACGAGCAGAGCGGGGGTTTGATCGCCGACCAAGCTGCCATAGCCTTGGAACGTCCCTTGGGGAGGAGGGTTGGGGAGTCCCAGCGGCCAATGGTTGATGTGCTGCGCGGCGGTGAAAGGCGTGAACACCTTGAGCGTTGGGTTGTAGCCGCCGTACGTCCACACTCCGTTCACGCCATTCTCGGCGCCAGGGACCGTCTCATCGGCGACCAGCGCGGACGCGGCGTCGTAAACAATCGTGGCGGAGGCCTCGGCCTGAGCCAGGAGGAGGATCCCCATCAGGGACAGAAAGAACCCGACCGGCCAGTGAGCGCGCGACGACATGCCCGACCATGCTACTCCACGCCGCGGATTTGGCAGCTTTAATCAGCGCGAGAATGAGTCTTTCCGCGCTTCCGTGGTTCAAGGCTACTCCTCTGTAGGTCAGCCAGCCTTGCCTGCCGTATCGCCGTCCGCCATGACTGCAGGGCGTCGTTGTTCAACCGCGCGGCGAATTCGACAGCGACGCAGGTTGGACAGATCTACTAGCCGACCTTCGTGGTGATTCGGTAAAACAGCGTTCTGACCGCATGGTTATTGGGGCTAGACGCATCTTTTGGTTTTCCTCCTTATGTCGTTTGACCACTCTGTAGTGAAACTTCTGTGTTAGTTTTTTTAGGATTTCACGGATGCCTGCCAGCCCCAGCACCAGAAGCCGACCGCAAAGGGGAAAGCTGTTCTTCTCGGCTGGAAACCTCTCCGGCTTCCCCGGGGCGGCTTAGCCGGCATCCGTCTCAGGTCTTCTGCGGACTGCCTGTCGGGTTTAGTGACTGAATATCGCGACTCCTCGCGAACGTTAGACTCGTCCAAAGTCACGTTGCGTTTCGTCAGTTCTCTTTCGCGAGCTTCCAACCTCGCCGTGAATGCAAAACCTGCGTCACCACCACGAATGAAGAAGGACGGCCAAAGGTCACTCACCCTGGCGCCAGGAGCGACCGGGAAACGGATTCTTGATGACACCTTTGGGCGGTTCTGATAACCAGCTCAAGACCCGCCTGATGAAGACTGCCCCACTCGCACCGCCACCTGGCGGGACATCGTGGCGGACTGACGCCGCCGCCAGGGATGGATCCGTGCCAGGCGCGTCCCACAAAACCAGCCTGAACCACTTCCAACGAGTTGTGTCCCCACAACCAAACTAGCGCCGCACATATGAAAGGCACAGAACACCTCATCGCTGCCATGGTCATCTGGAGTGTGATCCTTGTCGCTGGCGCACAGGCTGCGAGACCGAGTTCTCCCCCTGAAGACTTCGTTTATGAAAACATCTCAGACGGCATATTGATTACTGGTTATCGAGGGACCGGAGAGAACGTCGTCATTCCGGAACAAATCGGAATCGAGCCTGTGACGGCTCTGGCCGCTCCAGCATTCGCCTTTAAGTACGGCATCACCAACGTGTTTATTCCGAAGACCGTGGTTCAGCTTTATGGGGAGGAATTCATGTTTAGGGGTTGTTACAATCTGCAGTCCATCGAAGTCGACCCGGATAACCCCAACTTTAGTTCGATCCAAGGCGTCTTGTTCGACAAGGTTCAATCGTGGCTCATCCGCTGTCCGATGAACAGGAAAGGCGGCTTTGTGATCCCGGAAGAGACGGTATTTGTGGCTCCTTACGCGTTCGAATCTTGTAGGTTTCTGACGCGCATCGGTCTGGGCAAGAATCCATTCACGATCGGCGCGATCGACGAGAAGCAGTACTCATTGGTGGACGGGTTCCCGGACACTTTTGAGAGCTGTGACAGCTTATCCTCCATCGATGTCGATCCCAGAAACCCACTGTACAGCAGTATCGATGGTGTCCTTCTCAACAAGGAGAAGACCAGACTTCTGATCGTCCCCTACGCGAAATCCGGAAGCTACATCCTCCCGAGTATTGTCTCGGTTTCCCCGGATGCGTTCTACAACTGCGGGGCACTCACAAACATCACCTTGCCGAAGAGCATCCATGAGCTCACCGATTGCACGTTCAGCACGTGTTTCCAACTGCAGGCGATCGTGGTCGATCCCGAGAACTCCGAGTTTAGCGCTCAGGATGGCGTCTTATATGTGCTAACGACCAGTTCATGAGAAGGAAGTAAGCAGGGAATTGGTTGACACTTCAATGATAGGAAAGTGTCAACATGAACGAGAGTGAACGAGTAGAGAAGAGTAAGAACTCATCCCCCCCTAGGGGGGG
>JACQFQ010000070.1 GCA_016199985.1 Verrucomicrobiota bacterium
CTTTGAACCTTGGCAAACGCATGGGAGAGAAAAAGCAGAAAGCGGTGGAGGGGGGCAAGAGGAAAGGGAAGAGAAAGCGGAAAAAGTGAAGGCAGCGATAAAACAGAAGACCTGACCCTTTGTAGCGGCCGGCATAGGGCCGGCATAGGGGCAAACGAATGACCTGACCCCATATGATGGCCTGAAGACAATGGGCCTGACCCTCTATCCATCTGCTCCGTGTCCATCGGGAACGCGGGCAGGGGACAACCATGGGCCTGTCCCTTTGTCATAGGTTGCCTTGTCGAGCTGCGCGAGCGCGCGGCCTTGGCTATGGGCCTGTCCCTCTGTTGGCAGCTTCTTTGTCGGCAAGCGCCGTTGGCGCCAGGGAAGGTGGGAGGAGGGCGAGGAGGAGAACAGAAGACCTGACCCTTTGTTCGGAAACGGTCTCTTTGTCGGAAGCGCGCGGCCCTTCGAACCAGGAACATCAGAGGTCAAAGCATGACCCATTACCCATACGAAGGATCACTACCTTGGAACAGGTCCGTAGTTGGCGTGACTTCGATATCACCTATCAACCTGTCCCTCTATACGCTCTATACGGTCTGTCCCTCTATCTACGGCCCGTCCCTCCATACAGACCGTCCAATAATGAAATGAGGCTCGCCGCGTTGTTTCTCGCGGCGAGCCTCTCGTCTTCTGGCGCGTGCGCGCCTCCCGCCTCCCGGCGTCAATTCTTCGCGGCGGCTGGACTCATGGGGCGCGCTTCCTTCTTGAGCGCGAGGCCGAGCAATCCTTCCACCAACCCAACGCCCCCATTGGAACCGTTGACCGCCACGTCGGGGACGACCCTCACGTTGCGCTCCCCAACGATCTGCATGACTTGCATCAAAGTGTAGCTGTCGGCTCCGACCGCATCCACGCCGGCGCGATAGGCTTCCGCCTTGGCTTGACCGGTCGCGCGAATCGCCTCGGCCTCGCCGTGAGATCGGAGGCGCACTCCCTCCGCTTCGCCGGCGGCCTGCTTGATGTGCGCGCTGGCGTGCAACTCCGCGATGCTCACGCCCTGCTCCGCGCCCACAACCTCCTGTTGGATGTCCGCCAGCGAAGTCTGCCGCACCAATTGCTGACGCTGCTTCTGCGCCGCTTCCTGAACCTCAAACGTCTTGCGCTGCTCCTCCGCGATCTTGCGGTCGGTCTGCGTCTTCATGAGCTCCGCTGGCGGATTGATGTCGCCAATGAGCGTGTCGATCGCTTGAACGTCGTAGGCGCCCAGGGCCTGTCGGATATGGTCCGCGGCCTCGAGTTGGCGTTGTCCGCGATTGCCAAGAAAATCCAGCACGATGTAATGCTGGGCTGAATTCCTGAAGTAATTCCCCACGATCGGCTGCAAGACGTGGTCGACAAGGTTCTGCATGGAACCGACCCGCGAGATCACCTTCGGCGCGTCGAGGGCGCCGACGTGGATGATCTGCGACACGTCCAGACTGAAACCGAAGCCGTCGCGCGACCGAACGGTGATGGACGAGAGTTTGGCGTCGTAGTTGTGGGACTCCGTTCGATTTGCCCAGTTCAGCACAATGTTCGTGGTCGGCACCAACTCCACCTTCATCACACGCGTGTTGATGGGATGCTTGCCAGGGTAGAGAGGGGTCACCCACACGCCCTTGTGACCGGCGTTCACCAGATCGCCATGCTTGAAGTCCGTGCCGCTGACATCCTCATGAGCCAACCCCACATAGGAAATCACGACGCCCACATAGCCGATGGGCACCTCCACCATCGCCACCTGCTCGATCTGAACAAACCACGGATTCAGATTCCACGAGCCCGAGAGCAGAATGTGCTCCTGAAGTCCGCGACGCCCGTTCCCATCGATGAAGGCTTGCGCGTTCTGGAAGTTGTCGTGCCCGGGAACGGGCGGTCCCGCGATCTCCCCGGTGTCGATGGGCTGGCCGTCGAGGGTGGTGACAATCCCCACCTGATCCGACTCGACACGCTGGAGCGTGAGGGAGAGCGGATGCATGCCATGCTCATCGGCGTTGGCGCTTGTGATGACGGCGAAGATCGCTGGATTAATCCGGTACGTGCCCGCGGTGAGAATCCCCAGCTGGCGTCCCCGCTCGCCGCCCCCCAACAGGAACCGTCGCGCGTCCTGAAAGTTGTCGCAATCGACGATGCGGGCGAGGATTCGCTGAGGCGGCGTGGGCGCGCCGTCGGCGGCGAGGACAAGGCCGATCTCGCCCTGAGCGATGACCGTCACCGCCGCCTTCATCACGCGATACTGCCAAGGCCAGTAGCCGAAGTGCAGGCCTGGCGGAAGCGTTTCAGCCTGGTACCCAGGCTCGCCGTTCAACGCGATCAGCTGTCCGGGAGGCAACCTCCCGGTCCCGAATTTCTTGATCACTACCCCAACCTGACGCTCTCGAATGAACACCGCGCCCAGGAGCGACGGTGTCAAAGCGAGAGCGATGCAGATCGCCCCGCTCACATATCCCCATTCCGCCGCAGTCAACCCCATCATCCAAACCGCCGTCAATGTCGTGTTCATATCCAGCTCCAAAGCGCGCAGGCGCACCGAGTCCGCCGCGCGGGCGCGAAACGCCTGCGTGTTTTTCTAACGGGGTGAACATGGGGGCCGCGTCCGCGGTCCCAGAGGATCGCCCTTCCCAATGCCGACGAGGTTAGCTGACGGGCTGGGTCAAGGAAGTGACCTGGCGACGCGGTTGCCCGCGTCCCTGCGCCCCGCCCCGGCGCGTCGAGACCGGATGGCCGCGACGCGGCGGGGATCTGGGTCCCCCGCGTTGACTCCCAGGAAGGGAAGCCAACTTAGGCTGCAACGAACGGTGAGAAAGTCGCACAGGCTGGATAGGTGTCAATAGACCCTCCTTGCGTTGAACGGCGAAGCCGCGGACGTCCAGGATGAGATCTTAAGGCCGATCGCTGAGATCAACCGTTCGATCACGCAAGTCGACGAGTTCGTGAACGCGCCCAATGGATCGGGATCCAGATCGCTTTCGGCGGAAGCCCCGCCGAAGAGGGTTGTCGGCTCCCCCTGCGGGCGGCTAGTTGCTGACCAGGATCACGGGGCCTTGAGGCGATTCGACGCCGCCCTTTTGCTCCACGGAAATCGCGAACGAATCGACTTTGGGAATGGGGGCGCCCGCCAGGTAAGTGAACTGAATCTTCCCCGCCGCGTCGTATTTGAGAAGCCCGCCGCTGATCGCCGCGCCATCGACGAAGAGCCAAAGCTGGTAGTCCTGATCCACCGCGGGCGGGGTGAGGTGCTCGATGAGAATCGTGCCACGCTGCTGGAGGGAATCCCAGGAAACCGCGCCCGCCGCGGGCGAGCCTCCCTGGGTGGAACGAAGAACGCCGAGGAAGCTCGTCTGGGGGGAAGCCACCGCGATCGGACCGCCCAACCCCGGCGCGCCGCCCGGGATCGCTGGCGCGGCCGCGAGCTCATTCCCCGCGGTTTCGCCCTGCGTTGGATTCCGACGAACCGTCGTGTCCTTCGGCTTGGACTCCAGCACACGAATCCGCTCGACCAGCTGGTTGGAGCTTGTCGCAAACTGACGCTGTCGGTCGGCCGATTGCTGGACGATCATCTCGCTGATCTGCTGTCGCTGCTTCTGGAATTCCATCTTCTGCGCCTCCAACATCTTCTCAGAACGCTGAGCCTGGCTGACGGCCTCGTTGAACCGTTGCTCCATATCGACCCATTGGATCCTCTCCTGGCGACCGCGAGAGAGGAGCACGACGCACACAAAGGCAAGGCACGCGGCGAGCGCCCACGGCAGCATCGCCCAGGCTTTTCCCCCGGGGACGGGCTCCGCCGCCGCGGCCCCCTTCGCGGACTTGGGACGCGTCTCGACGCGACGCATGAGTCGGGCCTTCAACGCGGGCGACGGCGCGCGTCGGGGAAGGGCCATGACAAGGGCGTCGAGAGAGTGACGGCACTCGGACACCAGGAGCTGGAGCTCCAGGTTGCTCCTCATGACCAGCTCGAACTCCCGGGCCTTATCGGCCGGGAGGGCGCCTGCGGCATAGAGGCTCGCCTGCTCTTTGAGCGGTTCGTCAATCATACCCATTCAGTCAGCACGTCCCTGAGTTTCAAGAGGCCTCGCCTGATGCGGGCCTTCACCGTTCCCAGCGGCTGCCCCAGCTGCTCCGAGATCTCGGATTGCGTCATGCCGCCCAGAAACGCCATCTCCAGCGCCTGTCGCTGATCAAGCGGCAACCCGTCGAGCGCGCGGCGCACCATGGCCGCCTGCTCCCGCTGATAGATCTCAGGGCCGGACTCGGGCCCGTAGATCGGTGTCGTCTGCGCGGTCTCCGTCGCTTCGGCGATGAACTCGTAGCGACGTTTCAGGGCGCGCAACCGGTCGATCGACCGGTTGCGGGTCAGAGTCACCGCCCAGTTGAAGGGGCGTCCGAGCTGCGGATTGTAAGTCACAGCCTTGTCCCAAATCTGGACGAAAACCTCCTGAATAACGTCCTCGGCCTCCTTGTTGTCGTTCAGAATCCGCAGCGCCGTGGAGTAGAGCACCGTGGAGAGGCGATCGTAGAGCAGTGAAAACGCCGCCCTATCGCCGTGCGCGACGCGTCGCACCAGTTCAGCGTCATCCACGGAGGCGGCGGACTCGATCTCAGAGTTCAATTGGACGGCCATGTGCGTCTGAACGCGGGCAACTCCAGCGTCCGGCACCGAGCTCGGGAGGCTGTCTATCAGAACGTTCTCCAACCCTCAAGTGCGCGTCGTCATTAAGGTATACGATCCAAAGTTCCCATCGGATGCCGCTGGATTGGCTAAAAGGCGACGCCCGCGTTTCTTTCCATCCTGGGAGCCAGGATCGCGGAGCCTGGAAGCCGCCAGCTCAGTCAGCGCGCTCGCGAGCAGGTTTCGACCAATCGAGCGACGAGGGCGGTCCATCCCGTTTGGTGACTGGCGCCCAAGCCCCTGCCGGTGTCGGCGTGAAAGTACTCGTGAAAAAGGACGAGATTCTTCCAATGCGGATCTCTCGCGAACGCCTCCTCCTCTCCATGGCAGGGACGACGACCTGCGGCGTCCGGCATGAACAGTCGGATGAGCCTCCTTCCGATCTCGCCGGCGACCTCCTGGAGCGTCATCCATTTCCCGGATCCGACAGGGCATTCGACCTTGAATTCATCGCCGTAGAAATGGTGATACCTCTCCAAGGCTTCGATCAGAAGATAGTTGACGGGAAGCCAGATGGGGCCGCGCCAGTTCGAGTTGCCGCCGAAGAGTCCCGTGGTCGATTCGCCAGGGCTGTAATCCACGCGGAACTCGTCCCCGTTGACGCGAAAGACATACGGTTGGGCGTCATGAACGCGCGACAGCGAACGGATGCCGTAGGGGGAGAGAAACTCCTTTTCATCGAGCAGATACCGCATCACGCGTTTCAGCTGCTCCTTCGACGGGATGGAGAGAAGCGCCATGGCGGCGCGGCCTTCGCCCGCCTCGCGTCGATCGATGTGCTTGGCGAGCTCGGCCTCGTGCTTCAAAAACCAGGCCATCCGCTTCGAGAATCCGGGCAGGCGCCGGATCAAGCCCTCGTCGATCACCTCGCAGGCGAACAACGGTATCAACCCCACCATGGAGCGGATCTTGAGCGGGATCACGCGGCCATCGACGTGGATCTGGTCGTAGTAGAATCCGTCCTCCTCGTCCCAGAGCCCGGAGCCGCCGAGGGTGTTCATCGCGTTCGTGATCGCGACAAAGTGCTCGAAAAACTTCGAGGCCATGTCCTCGTACTCCGGCGACGCCTCGGCAAGCTGCAGGGCGATGGACAGCATTGTGCCGCAATAAAACGCCATCCAGGCCGTTCCGTCCGCCTGCTCCAGATGGCCGCCGGTGGGCAGCGGCTTCGAACGATCAAAGACACCCACGTTGTCGAGGCCCAGGAACCCGCCGGCGAAAATGTTGCGGCCTGAGACATCCTTCCGATTCACCCACCAGGTGAAATTGATCAGCAGCTTTTGGAACACGCGCGCGAGGAAATCGCGGTCTCGATCCTCGCGACGGCCGCAGATCTTGTACAGGCGCCACGCGGCCCAGGCATGCACGGGGGGGTTGACGTCGCCCAGAGCGAACTCATAGGCGGGCAACTGCCCGTTGGGATGCATGTACCACTCGCGGAGAAACAGCGTGACCTGGGATTTCGCGAAGTCGGGATCGACGCGCGCGAGCGCGACAACGTGAAACGCCAGATCCCACGCGGCGTACCACGGATACTCCCACTTGTCGGGCATCAGGATCACGTCGCGGTTGTACAAATGCCCCCAGTCGGAATTGCGGCCCCGCTTGCGCTCGTCGGGCGGAGGCGGCTGCGCCGGATCCCCGCTCAACCAATCCTTCACCACATAATGATAAAACTGTTTCGAATGCAGGAGCCCCGCGTAAGCCTGACGCCAAACGCGCGCTTCCTCCGCGTGGATCGATGACGGCGCGAGACGCTTGAAAAACTCATCGCACTCCGACCGCCGCAGATCGAACATCCTGTCAAACTCCGCGCCGCAGGGTTCGCGCGGCGCCTCTTCCGCGGTCAAGCGCAAGCGGAGCGAGACCGAGCCGCCGGCGGGCACGAGAAGTCGATACCATACGGCGGCCTTCGATCCCACGCCGGCGGGATTGACCGCCTCCTTGTCGCCGTTGACGATTCGTCGGTGGAAAGCGTCCTTCACATACGGCTGGGCGTTCGCCACGCCGAACAGAAGCCGCGAGTTGGTGTCGTTCTCCGTGAAGAGCGTCTCAGGAGCCGTCCCATCGGACGCCGGAGCGAAATACAGAACGCATCGCCCGAGGCTTTCATGGTCCGCGCGAAGCGCGTCGGTCCCCTCGCGGCGGATCCTGGGTCGCAGGCCGCAGCCCTCATGCCCGCATCCCCACGACCAGGTGTTGCGGAACCACAGCGTCGGCCCCACATGCAGCGCCGCGGCCTCCGGACCATGGTTGGCGATAGTGACGCAAATGAGAATGTCATCCTCAGATGCCTTCGCGTACTCGGCTGTCACGTCGAAGTAGCGATCGTTCGCGAACACTCCGGCGTCGCCCAGCTCGAATTCAGCCTTGTCGCGTCCGCGCGCCCGATTCTGGTTCACCAGCTCGCTATAAGGAAAGGCCCCCTGCGGGTATTTGTACAGGCTTTTCAGGTAGGAGTGCGTGGGCGTGGAGTCGATGTAGAAGTAGGCTTCCTTGACATCCTCGCCGTGGTTGCCCTCGGGCCCCGTCAGGCCGAAAAGCCTCTCCTTGAGAAATGGATCCTTCTCGTTCCAAAGCGCCAGGGCGAAACAGAGCCGGCATTCCCGGTCCGTGATTCCCAGCAGCCCGTCTTCGCCCCAACGGTAGGCCCGACTGCGCGCCTGATCGTGCGACAAGTAGGTCCAGCACTCGCCGCTCGGCGAGTAATCCTCGCGAACGGTCCCCCACTGCCGCTCGGAGAGATAGGGGCCCCAACGCTTCCAGTTCTTGTGCCGCAGGCGATCCTCGTGGAGTCGCTGCTCCTCGGCGTTAGGTTTTGGCGGGTTGCTCATGCGTCGGTTGAACGTCCGGCTCGCGGGTCTCGGCCCAGCGGGCCAACAGCCATAGCGCGTCGGAAAGCCGGTTAAGATAAATCAGAATACTCGGATTAGGAGACGCCTCCGTCTCGGCAAGCGCCGCCGCGCGCCTCTCAGCGCGACGGCAGGCGGTCCGAGCGACATCCAGCGTCGCCGCGCCAATCGTCGCCCCGGGCGTGGCCCAGCCTTTGAAGGAGATCTTCCGCGACTCGAGCTCTCGAACCATCCCGTCCAGCCGATCGATGAGCGAAGCCTCGACCCGCCGGAACCCGTCCTTCGCGTATCGCGGGAGATCCTCGGGAAGCGTCGCCAGCTCGCCCATCGCAACAACAAGATCGGCCTGGGTGGCGAGGATGAACTCCCGGATGAGAGCGTCGGAGGAGCAGGCTTTGGCCATGCCGAGTGCGGTGTTCAATTCGTCCATCGTCCCGTAAGCCTCCACACGGGGGTGACACTTGCTGACGCGGCGATTGTACATCAGCCCCGTTGTTCCGTTGTCGCCGGTCTTTGTGGCAATGCTCATGAGTCGCGGATCGCGAGCGAACCTATCGCCGATTATTCCGCAGAACCAGCACGGAAGGCCCCTTCTCCTTCCAAAGATTCTTCACAAAATCGGGGACAGCCGTGGGCATCTCCACGAGCGATCCCAGCACGAGATCGTCATCGCCGTCGCCATCGACGTCCCCGGCTTCCAAGGTGAGCCACCGGCCCGTGATGCTTTCCCCGAAGGTGCTCGCGGCAAACTCCAACTTGTTGGTCCCCCCCTGATTCTCCAGATACACAAAGGATTCGCGGGGCGACTGCTCATAGTCCGGGAAGAAGGAGATGGCCGCGATGTCCATGTCGCCGTCGCCGTCGAAGTCTCTCGCCACGGCGCGATAGGCGCCGTTCAGCGGGAAGAAAAACGACTCACGAAACTCCAGGTTGCCGCGGTTCAGATAAATCCGAATCCCGTGATGCGCGCGAGGCGGCGAGGTGGTGAAGTCGGCGTTGTCGCCGTTCGTCACGAGCAGGTCGGGCTTGCCGTCCCCGTTGAAATCGACCAACTCAAATCCGCTGTGGCCCCAGCTCGGCGGACGCTGGAAGATCACCCGTTTCTCAAACCCGCCCTTGCCGTCGCCCAGAAAGATCATGAACGACTCGAGGGCCTGCGCCACAAGGACAGCGATATCCGGATGCCCGTCGCCATTGAGATCGCGAACCACGGTCCGCAGCGATCCCGGCTTGTCCAGGAGGACATGCTCGACGTAGTTGGTTCCGCCCTTCGCCTCGAACCACGACAGGCGCCCCAGCATGTTGCCGTAGGCGCACACCACCAGGTCCTCGCGTCCGTCTCCATTCAGGTCGGCCACCTGGATGTCGCTGAGCCTCGGCATAAGCCCGCCCAGCGCGCGTCGGACGACTCCCTGCTCCGTCTTTTCGTAAAAGAGGATCTGCCCGATCTGCTGGTCTCGCGGAAAGAAGTGTCCGACGCAGGCGAAGAAAAAGCCGCGCGAGTTCTCGACCATCGCCGTGGGAATGTTTCCGAGAGCGAGGGAATAGCGGAGCTTGCCGCCGGGGGAAAGGACATCGATGCCCTGAAAACCCGCGTCGCCCATGATGACGCTGTGCTCGATCGGGTCGATGCGGATCATCGTGGTGCGGGGAGGCGATCGGCGGTGGGAAGGCACGACCAGGCTGAACTGTTTCAGGCCGACCTGGATGCGGCTCTGGTCCTGGATGGAAAAGGTTTTCTCAGGCGCCGCGGCGATGTAGTACGCGCCGATCTCCTCAAACACATCCTTCGGGATGAGGGGCTTCTCCGGGAAGTATTTCGCCGCGAGCAGCACGTCCAGATCGTTGAAGTATCCATTCGTCGGCGGAGGCTCCACTCCGGCCATGTACTTCATCTTGGGCAGCAGCTCATTCTTCCAGGTCGCGCGATCGAGTTGCGCGGGATCGGGAACGGCATGACAGAGTTGGCAGTAGCTGAGCGCCAGGAGCCGTCCCCGCGAGTGATCGGAATCGCCCGCGGCGGGTCCGTCCGCGCCGGAAGCGACGCCTCCAAACAAAGGAAGAGACGATGCCAGGGCGGCAAGAATCAGGGGGCGCGGCAGGCGCATTCGAGGGACGTTAGTAAAGGAGGGCGCAAAAAGAACCCAAAAAAAAGCGCGGCTCGTTTGACATCCCTCCGGCCCACCGATAGGTTCGCTCCGGTTAGAAACCAAGACACATGAGCACCGCCGTCCACACAGACCCGATCGTCACTCTCACCGAGTCCGCCGCCAACCAGATCCGATCCATGCAGGCGGACCAGCCCGAGAACCAGGGCAAACCCCTCCGGATTTATGTCGAGGAGGGCGGTTGCTCCGGACTGCAATACGGGATGACCTTTGATGAAAGGCGGGATGGCGACGTCTCGCATGAGTTTTTCGGAGTGGGGGTCATCGTCGACTCCATGAGCGCCGAGTTTGTCAAAGGAGCGGTCGTCGATTTTTCCGACGCGCTCACCGGCGGAGGTTTCAAGATCTCCAACCCGAAAGCCAAGACCAGCTGCGGTTGCGGCAAGTCTTTCGAGGCCTGATCGCGCCCAGCGTCTCCCGACCTTTCAAGCGCCCCGCCCTTCCAGGCGGGGCGTTTCCCTTTGCCGCGGCGCCGCCCAGAGCAAGGCCATCGTGATCAGCGCGTTGAGGATGAGCAATTCGAACCCGAACTCGTAGCCCCGGAACCATCGCTTCGAATTCGCGTTCACCCACCAGCAAATCGCCGGGCTCGCCGCGCAGAGAATCGGGATCCAGCGGTCGGACACCCGACGATGGCTCATCATGCCGAGCACAAAGAGCCCCATCAGCGGCCCGTAGGTGTAGGTGGCGAGATCGAGAACGACCTGGATAATCGCAGGCCTGTCGACCAGCCGAAACCCGAGAATCACCAGAAGGAGCAACACCGCGAAAGCGACATGCGTGATGTGCCGGGTCCGCACGGCGGATCTTGAGTCCAAGGCCGCGCCGTCCTGCATGCCGAGGAGATCGAGGCAGAACGAGGTGGTGAGGGCTGTGAGCACCGAGTCCGCGCTGGAGAAGGTGGCGGCGGTCAATCCGATCACGAAGACCACCGCGGCAAAAGGACCGAGATGCTGCAACGCCAGAAGCGGGAACAGTTGGTCGGTGCGCTGAGGCGTCGCAATTCCCTTCGCGGAAGCGTAGGCGTAAAGCAACGCTCCGAGCCCCAGGAACAGCGCGTTGACAAGAACAACAATCACGCCGAACCAGTACAGGTTTTTCTGGGCTTCCTTCAGGTTCGGACAGCTGAGGTTCTTCTGCATGCTGTTCTGATCCAGGCCGGTCATCACGACCGCCAAAAAGACGCCGCTGAGAAACTGCTTCCAGAAGTAGTCGCGCCCCCGCCAATCCCAGAAGAAAACGTCGGAATAAGGGCTGTCCGCCACGGCCCGCCAGGCGCCAGTCCATCCGAGTCCGAGTTCATGCTGGATGACCGCGATGGAAAGGACGACTCCGAGCAGCAGGAACGTGGATTGAAAGGTGTCGGTCCACACCAGCGTGCGTATTCCGCCGCGGTAGGTATAGGCGAGGATCAGAGCGATAATGGCTGTTACCGAAAGCCAGAATGGAACATGCCACGCGTCGAAGACAAAGGTTTGGATCACGCTGGCCGCGAGATAGAGGCGCGCCCCGGCGCCGAGCAATCGAGCAACAAGGAAAAACGCCGCGCCTGTTCTCTGGGCATGCCTCCCGAAGCGACCGAGGAGGTAGCCGTAGATGGAAGTGAGATTCAGGCGGTAGTAGAGCGGCAGAAGCACAGCCGCGATGATCGCGTAGCCCACCATGTAGCCGAGCACCACCTGGAGATACGAGAAGTGTGTGAGTCCGACGGCGCCCGGGACCGAGATGAAAGTCACGCCCGAAAGCGAATCGCCGATCAGCCCGAAGGCGACGACGTACCAGGGCGACTGCTTGTTCCCGAGATAATACGCGGCGCTGCCCGCGTTCCTCCCGGTCACCGAGGCGATCCCCAGCAGGCATGCGAAGTACGCGGCGATGCAACCAAGGATCAGGATGGGCGACATGAGCAGGGCGAATCTGGAGAATGAAGCGCGGGCGTCACAAGTTTGTCTGCGTGGGGGAGGATCACTAGCGAGGCGCGGTACGGGAAGCAAACATTTACGGGTTCCCATCCGATCCTTCCGCGGCTATACCGCCCCGTCATGCGCCACGAACCTCAGGAGCCACAGGGCAAGGGCCCCTCCCTCCCCGCGGCGGGAACACGCCGGATCCCCAAGAGCTCCGTCGTCGGATGGGTCCTCTACGATCTCGCCAACACGATTTTTTCGATGGGGGTGATCTCGATGACGTTTCCCCTTTGGGTGCGCGACGCTGTGGGCGCCGAAAACGCGGACAAGAAATACGGATTCATCAGCGCGATTTCGATGGGAATCGTGTTCCTGATGTCTCCTTTGCTCGGAGCGATGACCGATCGAGCTCCGCGCCGCCTGCCCTTCCTCACCGTCAGCACGCTGATATGCGTCGGCCTCACCGCCATGCTGGGACGGGGCGGCTTCGGCTGGACCGCGCTGATGTTCATCCTGGCCAACATCGCCTACCAGGCCGGCACTCAGTTCTACGACTCGCTGCTCCCCGAAGTGAGCACGGAATCCAATCGGGGGAGAATCGGGGGCATCGGAGTGGGGATAGGCTATCTGGGATCGTTC
This sequence comes from Verrucomicrobiota bacterium, assembly GCA_016199985.1. Taxonomy (GTDB): domain Bacteria; phylum Verrucomicrobiota; class Verrucomicrobiia; order Limisphaerales; family UBA11320; genus UBA11320. Next base: position 12,266 of record JACQFQ010000070.1, read on the forward strand.
GTCGCGGTGGCGCTGAGCCAGATGCTGGACGAGCGGCCAAAGTCGACCCTCTTCCTCGCCTACGGCGCCAGCTTTCTGGCGTTTTCGCTGCCGTGCATGCTCTGCCTGCGAGAGCGCGGCAACCCGAACCCCAAGCCCTTGAACCTTCAGGCCGCGATCGCGAGCGTGGCCGAAACCGTCCGCACGATCCGTTCCAGCCAGGAATACCCGGGGCTTCTGCGATTCCTGATCGGTCGCATGTTCTACACCGACGCGATCAACACGGTCATCAGCGTCATGGCGCTGTTTGTGATGAACGTGGCCATGACCTCGGGCCTGGAGAGAAAGGAAGGCGAAGGCCAGGTCACCAGGATCATGGTCTGCGCGATCACCTTCGCGGTCGTTGGCGGGTTTGTTTGGGGGGCGCTGAACGATCGCCTGGGACCCAAGAAAACCCTGAGCATCGTCCTGATCTCTTGGATGGGAATACTGATCTTCGCCGGGCTGATCGGCGTTATGGGATGGCCGCTGTGGACCATGTATGTGATGGGGTCGCTGGCTGGCTTCTGCCTGGGAGGGGTGTGGTCGGCGGATCGTCCCTTCATGCTGCGGCTGACGCCGCCGGATCGGGTCGGCGAGTTTTATGGATTGTATGGGATGGTGGGGCGCTTCTCAGCGATCACAGGCCCGCTGATCTGGGGCACGGCGACGCACTTCATTGTGCAGTGGCAATCGGGCGGAAAGGCCGCGACAGGCGAATTGCAGCAAGCGCAGTGGGCGCGCGTGGCGCAGGGCGGAGCGGTCGTGGCGCTGCTGGGCATGGTGCTGGTCGGATTCCTGATCCTGCGCGCGGTCAGCGACCAGCCGGTCAAGCGGGAAGCTTGAACTTCGGACACTGGCTGAGAAAGCGAATCGGGTTCTGGTAGATCAAGCGATCGACCGCCTCGGCGCTGTGTCCGCGACGGCGCATCTCCAGCGCCGCGTAGGGCACCGCCAGCGGAACGCTCACGCCCCAGTCGCAAGCGCTGTTCATCCAGACACGCTCAGCCCCGTACATCTCCACAATATCGACGGCGCGCGCGGAGGTGCACTTGGACTCGGGATACAACGTCATCCCGGCCCAGAACCCAGCGTCCAGCACCCGCCGAACCGTGTGCTCCTCCACGTGATCAATGATGCAGCGCTCCGGACGAATGCGTGAATCGGACTGGAGCACATCGAGAATCAAGCGCGTGCCCTTCAACTTATCCTCCAGGTGCGGGGTATGGACGAGGATCAACTGCTGCTCGCGAGCGGCCAGATCCACGTGCTTCTCGAGCACCTTCACCTCGTTCCGCGAATTCTTGTTCAACCCGATCTCCCCGATGCCCAGGACCGTGGGACGATCAAGAAACTTGGGAATGAGGGCGAGGACGTCGTCGGCCAGCGCGATGTCCTCGCTCTCCTTGGGATTGATGCACAGCCAGCAAAAGTGCGGGAGGCCGAACCGAGCGGCCCGCTTAGGCTCGTGCTCAGTGAGCTGGCAGAAGTAGTCGTGGAATCCGTCCGCGGAGCTGCGGTCGAATCCCGCCCAGAACGCGGGCTCGCAAACCGCCTGGCAGCCCGCCGTCGCCATGTCGAGGTAGTCATCCGTCACCAGGCTGACCATGTGTCCGTGAGGCTCGATGTATCGCATCCGATGAAAACCTTGGGGAGAAGTGGAGGGATGTCAGTTGAAGCGGTGTTGGTCTCGCTGGGGAGGGCGTCAGCCCGGATAAGCTCCGATCGCGCCCTTGCCAGGGGCCGCCGCGATCGGCTCCAACGTGGGATCGCTCAACGAAAGAAGAACCCGCTCCGCGCGACCCTGATCCGGCTTCCCCAACTCGGCGATCGCCTGACGCAACGCGTTGAGACGGAAATCGGCCTCGCCCTGTCCCCGATCGATCCGATCGAGAAACGCCGCCAAGTCAATGAGCCTAGCCCGGGCGTCCATGAAGTAAAGGTCGAGCAGTTTTTGCCGAGTCATATGATGTCAGGTCTTGGACGCTAGCCAGGATGCGCTCTATTCGTCCATTGTTTCAGTAAAGCCGGAAGGCCTTGCGCCCCGGCGGCCGTGAAAAAAATTGAGTGATTTGCCTCTTCGAAACGTTTAATAATTGGTCGATCGACTGACAAAAACTATGAAAAGCTCCACCTGGTTCAAAACGTGCCTGGCCACTGCGTCCGCCCTGGCTCTCGCCTTCACCTTGAGCGCCGCTGACTCGCCCGCCAAGGATTCCAAGGAAAAAGCCGCCAAGGCCAAGCCCTACCCGCTCAAGACCTGCATCGTCTCGGACGAGAAGCTGGACGCCGATCCCAGCATGAAGTCCGTCGCCTTCAACCACGAAGGCCAGGAGATCAAGCTTTGCTGCAAGAGCTGCATGAAGGATTTCAAGAAAGACCCGGCCAAATACGTCAAGAAGCTCAACGCCGCGGCCAACAAGGACGACAAGGCCAAGAAGAAGGCCTAGCCGCCCGGACCCCTGTTCCTGTGCGCCCCCCGACCCCCATTGAACGACGCGGAATCCGGCTGATCGCCCTCGCGCTGATCTGCCTGCAGTTCCTCGCCATTTCGCCCGCCTCCATGGGCTGGGTGGTCGGACGAGGCGCGCGCTGCGCCTGCTCAGAGTCCGAGACGGATGTCGTCTCGGACGCCTCCGACAAGATTCCCTGCGAGAGGGCGGCCTGCTGCCGCATGCAGTCGGCCGCCCCCTCCACCCTTCCCCTTTCGAACGCCGCTCCCATTCACGCCGACGACAGCTTGCTCGCGGCGTTGATTCCTCCCTCGCTCGCATGGACGTCGGCGCCCTCCGCGCCATCGTTTTTGCGAGACTCCCTTCGTCTCTCCCGCCCCGCCTCCATTCTCGCGCTGTTCGCGCGGGACTGCGCCTGGCTGATCTGATCCCCCTCCCCTCGCAGAAGTGCTGTGTCCACGCGTGGATGCGTTGGACGCTTTGCTCCGTACGTCCTGTCCTGCAGTGCAGGTTTCCAGATCAGATTTATGATTTCTCCACGTTTGTTCGTTTGCTCGTATAGGCTCCTTCGTCTCGCCGAAATGGGGCCGCGCCTCCTGTTGGCGCTCGGCGCGGTGGTTGGCGGACTCTCGTCGCCCGCCGCGGAACCCGCGCCGGCCGTCGTCACCCCCGCGCTGGTTCAAGGCTATGTGGAATGGGCGCGCACGAACAACCCGGGGCTTCAGGCGGCCCAGTCCCGCTCGGAGTCGGCGCGACTCGCGATAGGGGCGATCAAGAAGTGGGAAGATCCCGTCGCGAAAGTCGGGGGCGCAGGCGCCACGCCGCGGGGACTGAAGTTGCGGGAGGACGGGGATTTGATCTATGGGGCGGAGCAGCGACTCCCGCTCTTCGGAAAATACGCCGCGCGGGCGGACGTCGCCGCGCAGGAGTGGTCCCTGGCGCAGAAGACCGCCGACTATCAATTCCAGATGCTCCGTCGCGAGGTCGCCAAGACTCTGTTCCGCGCCGCCCTCTCGGCAGGGCGCATCCAAGGCGCTCAGGAGGATCTGGCCCAGCTCGAAACCTGGGCGAGCGTCGCTGAACAGCGCTACTCGGCCGGCGGCGGATCGCAGATCGAAGTGTTGCGCCTGCGGTCCGAAGGATCGAAACTGCGCGAAGCGTTGCAAACCCGCCGGCTTCAGCTTCGCCAGGAGCAGGCTTCGCTGAATCGCATCCTCGCGCGCGATCCTCAGGCCCCGCTGCCGGAGCTCTCGCTCCCGGAGGTCTTCCCGGATCTTCCCTACTCCGCAGCCCTGGCCGACATTGCGGTGCGCTACGAGCCCCGGCTCCAGCTGCTGCACCAGGAGACCGTCATCGCGGAATCGCGGGTCTCGCTCGCTCGCGCCGAGACCAAACCGGAAGTCGCCGTGGGCGTCGAGGGACGCCACTACAGCGGAGACGCCGGGCTGCGCGGCGGAAGCATCATGCTCGCGATGTCGCTCCCCTGGTTCAACGGCGACAAAAACCGAAAGAGTATCGGGAAGGAGAAGGCGCGGGTCGAAGCCGCGCGGCTGGAGTCCGCCGACTACCAGCTCGCCATCCGCGAGGAGGTGCACCGACTGACCACGATGGCCAACACCGCGCGACGCGAGGCCCTGCTGTATCAGGACGAAATCGTCCCTCGAGCCCAGCTCATTGTTCAGACGGCCTCGAGCGCATGGAGGGCAGGCCGGGGCCAGTTCGCCGAGCTGATGGAAGGCCGGCGCATGCTCGTCGAAGCCCGACAGCTCCGGCTGCAGGCGATCGCGGACCAGTTTCTATCGTTGTCCGAGCTCCTGCTCTGTTGCGGGCTTTCGGATCTTGAGGCGCTGGACATTTTCCGGGATGCCTCCCCATCAACCCCCTCTCAACCGAAGCCATGAACCGTTCACTCGCATTCTTTCTGATGATCCTTGTCGCCCTCGCGGCCGCCGCCGGAGGCTGGCTCGCCGGGCGACGCCAGGCCACCAACGCCGCCGGCCACGCCACGCATGGCGATGCTCCTCCAGGAGGCGCTCGCAAGATCCTGTACTACCAGAGCGGCATGCATCCATGGATCCGCTCCGACAAGCCAGGCAAATGCACGATCTGCGGCATGCCTCTCACGCCAGTGTACGAAGGCGAGACCGGGGCTCCAGCGATGGCGGGCGTGGTTCCCCTGAGTTCCAACAACATCTCCGTCCTTCAGGTGAGAACCGCTCGGATCGAACGGAGGGCGTTGGAGCGAACCTTGCGCGTGTCGGGAGCGCTTGACGACGACGACACGAAGCATCGACGGCTCTCGGCCTACATCGAAGGCCGCATCGAGAAGCTGAACATTGATCACGTCGGCGCCACGGTGGAGGAAGGCCAGCCTCTGGCGACATTCCACAGCCCCATGCTGCTCGGCCTGGAGCGGGAGTATGTGGGCGTCGCAAGCCAGCTCGCCCAGGCCACGCCGGCGTTGAAGGCCGAGCTGGAGAGCCTGAAGCGGTCCGCGGAGACTCGGCTCCGACTGATGGGGCTCACCACCGCGCAGATCGAGGCCATGCCGCAGCGCAAGGAGGGCGAGCACCTCTTCGAGATCCTCGCGCCGATCTCAGGCACGGTGGTTTCCCGCGATGTCTACGAAGGGCAGTATGTGAAGGAAGGGGATCGCCTCTTCGAGATCGCCGACTTCTCGACGATGTGGTTCCAATTCGACGCCTATGAACGCGATCTCGCATGGCTGAAGGTCGGTCAATTCGTCGATGTCACCACGCCCTCTGTTCCGGGCAAGGTCTTCAAGGCCTCCATCCGCTTCATCAATCCGAATCTCAACGAAGCCACCCGCACGGCGAAGGTGCGCGTCGAGATTCAGAATCCCTGGATTGAGGAAGGCGGCTTGCGAAGACGGGAGCTGCTGCATCGCTTGTACGCGGAGGGGTTGGTGCGGGTTCAACTCGGCGAGGCGCTGGCCGTGCCGCGCAGCGCGGTGCTGAACGCTTCGGGGAAGCCGGTGGTGTATGTCAGCCTGAGCGAAGGACACTATCAGGCCCGATTCGTGGAGCTGGGGAGATCGACTGACGACTACTACGAGGCGCTGTCCGGGCTCAAAGCCGGGGACGAGGTCGTGGTCTCCGGGAACCTGCTCATCGACGCGCAGGCGCAGATCCAGAACAGCGCCGAGCCGTCGCCGCGGTCGGCCCCGGGACCATCGCCCGCGCCCGCGCCCACCGGCAGTCTCATCGCGCCGACAGCCGACGAGGCCGCCTTTGTCGTGGATTTTCTCAACCGATTCGACCGCGTTCGAAAAACTCTCGCCCAGGACGATCTCGAAGGATTCCGCGCCGCGATCGCGACCCTGTCTCCCTCGGCGCGATCGCTCTCGGAAAAGCTCGGCGCGCGCGCTGAGTGGAAACCGTGGACGGAAAAGCTGGAAAAAGGATCCGCTTTCGCGCCCTCAGCGAACCTGGCCGAAGCTCGCAAGCAGTTTCATGCGCTCAATGAGAGCGTGGTGGCGATGGCTCGTGCGGCTCGATCGATCACCCATCTTCCCCAATTGAAATTCTACCAATGTCCGATGGCGGGCCGCGCGTTCCCCGGCGCGCCCAAGTCCGCCATCTGGCCCCAGCTTCAAGGCCCGCTCGAGAACCCCTACATGGGCAAGGACATGATTGATTGCGGAACGGAGGTGAAACCGTGATCCATCGCTGCATTGAGTGGTCGATGCGCAACCGTTTCCTGGTGGCTTGCGCCACGCTGATCGTGATCGGTTGGGGCGTTCGGTGCGTCTACGAGACGCCGGTCGACGCGATCCCCGACTTGAGCGAGAACCAGGTGATCGTCTTCGCCGACTGGCCGGGCCGCAGCCCGCAGGAGGTCGAGGACCAGGTGACTCACCCGCTCTCCGTCAACCTTCAGGGACTCGCGGGGGTCAAGACGGTGCGCGCGAATTCCATGTTCGGATTCACGCTCATCACCGTCATCTTCCAGGAGAACACCGACAACTACTTCGCCCGGTCGCGAATTCTCGAGCGGCTCAGCTACCTGAGCGATCTCCTGCCCGCGGGCGTCATCCCCAAGTTGGGTCCGGACGCCACAGGGCTGGGTTGGGTGTACCAATACTATCTCGACGTCGATCCGCGCCTGCCCTCCGACAAGGCGTACGATCTCGGCCAGCTGCGTTCACTTCAAGACTGGTATATCCGCTATGAGCTGAACTCGATCCCGGGCGTTGCGGAGGTCGCGAGCGTGGGCGGCTTCGTTCAGCAATACCAAGTGGAAGTCTCCTCGCTGAAGATGCGGGCGCAACACGTGACCTTGCAGTCCGTGATGCAGGCGGTGAGCGAAAGCAGCCTCAACGTCGGCGGCAAGGTGATCGAGGAAAACGGAATGGAGTTTGTGGTCCGGGGCGTGGGCCTGGTGAAATCGGGCGCCGACCTCGAGCAGATCGTCGTGGCCGAGCGCGAGGGCGTGCCCGTCTATCTCCGGGACGTCGCCACGGTGCAGATTGGCGGCGATTTCCGACGAGGCGCTCTCGACGTCGCTGGACATGAGGTGGTGGGCGGCATCGTCGTGATGCGAACAGGGGAAAACGCGCGCGGGGTGATCGAGCGGATTCACCAAAAGATCGCGTCCATCGCGCCCAGCCTTCCGCCCGGCGTCAGCATCCGGTCCTTCTACGATCGAAGCGAGCTCATCGATCGCACCATCGCCACGCTCAAGCGAGCGCTCACGGAGGAAATCCTGCTGGTCACCCTCGCGCACATCCTCTTCCTCTTCCACTTTCGGAGCATTCTGATCGTCACCTTTCCCCTGCCCGTCTCGATCCTGATTTCGTTTATCCTGATGCGGCATTTCGGAGTCTCCTCGAACATCATGTCGCTCTCAGGCATCGCGATCGCGATCGGCGTCCTCGTCGACGCCGCGATCGTGATCACCGAGAACGTGATCCGGCATTGCGAGGAGGCCGAGTCCGCGCTCGCCCTCCAACGCGAGCGAGGCGAGGCCCCCGCGACCGCCACTCTTGCCCCCGCCGACTACTGGCGACTCACGCTGGAGGCTTCTCGGCAGGTCGGACGCCCGATTTTCTTCGCGATGGTGATCATCATCCTCGCCTTCGTGCCGGTGTTCGCGCTCAGCGGACAGGAAGGAAAGCTGTTCCATCCCCTCGCGTTCACCAAGACCTTCGCGATGGTGGGGTCAACGATCCTGGCGGTGACGGTTGTGCCCGTCCTGTGCGGACTGCTGGTTCGCGGCCCGTTCCGCTCCGAGCGGAACAACTGGATCATGCGAATGCTGCTGGCGATCTATGATCCCCTGCTCGGGCTCGCCCTGCGCTGGCGGAAAACAGTCATCGCCGCGGCGCTCCTGCTTCTTGCCCTCGCGACAATCCTCGCCGCGGGGCTGCCGAGGAACTGGCGGCGGAATCTTGCGGACCGTGGATGGCCCGGCCTGGCGCGCGCGACGCAGGGCATGGGCAGCGAGTTCATGCCGCCGCTCAATGAAGGCAGTCTCCTGTTCATGCCCGTCCTGGTTCCCAGCACGTCGCTCAGCGAGGTGAAGCGCATCATGGCCTGGCAGGACCAGGTCATCGCGGGCTTCAGCAACGAGGTCGCCTCGGTGGCGGGCAAGCTCGGCCGCGCCGAGACCGCGACAGATCCCGCGCCGGTCGAAATGATCGAGACAACCATCCTCCTCAAGCCCGAGTCGGAGTGGCGCAAGGGCATGACGCGGCAGCGGCTCATCAGCGAGATGACCGAGCGACTCTCCGCCGCGCCGGGCTACGTGCCCGGATTTCTGCAGCCCATCGAGAATCGTGTGCTCATGATCAGCACGGGCATTCGCGCGCAGCTGGGCATCAAGATCCTGGGACAGCCCCTGGAGGAGCTTCAGAAGGCGGCGTATCGGGTTGAGGAAGTGGTGCGCCGGATCCAGGGAGCGGCGGGAGTGGCCCCGTCGCGCGTCCAGGGGAAGCCGTACCTGGAAGTCGAGGTCAACCGCGCCGCGATGGCTCGCTTCGGATTGCGCGCGCAGGACGTCCTCAACGTGGTCGAGGCGGGCATGGGAGGGCGTGTGGTGACGACCACGCTCGAAGCCCGTAAACGCATCCCCATCCAGGTGCGGCTCGATCGCGGCGAGCGCGAGGACATTGAGCGGCTGGGCGACATCCTGGTCGCGACGCCCTCGGGCAAGCAGGTGCCCCTCGGCCAGGTCGCCACGTTCCGACGCGTCCAGGGCGCGAGCGAAATCGCCAGCGAGAACGGACGATTGCGCGTCTTTGTTCAATCCAATGTCCAGGACCGCGACCTCGGTGGCTTTGTTCAGGAGGTCCAACGCCGCATCGACGAGGAGATCCGTCCAACCCTGCCCCAGGGTTTCACCATCGAATACAGCGGCCAGTACGAGCACGAGCTCAGCGCGCGTCGAACTCTCTTGGTCGTGGGGCCAACCGTGCTGCTGATCATCTTTGTCCTGCTGTACATCGTGTATGGCAGCTTCAAGGAGGCGGCCCACGTGATCCTGGCCGTTCCGTTCGCGCTGACGGGCGGCGTGTTTCTCCAATGGCTGCTGGGATATCCCTTCAGCGTCGCCTCGTGGGTGGGCTACATAGCGCTCTTCGGCACCGCCATCCAGACAGGCGTGGTGATGGTGGTGTATTTGGAAGAGCAGGTTTGTCAGAAGCGAAGGCAGAGGGGCGATCTCTTCAATCGGGCGGACCTGTTGCAAGCCGTGCGGGACGGCGCGCGGCTGAGGCTGCGTCCGAAGGTGATGACCGTGGCGACGATCGTGGCGAGCCTTGTGCCCATCATGTGGAGCACGCAAACCGGCGCCGAGGTGATGAAGCCGCTCGCCGCGCCTGTCATCGGCGGCATGGTCAGCAGCCTGCTTCACATCCTGATCGTGACCCCCGTCCTCTTCGCCTGGCTGCGCTAGAGCGAGCTACCGGCAAACGCGCGTCTCCGCGCCCTTGCGCCCTTGCGCTAAGCCCGCTTCTTTCGCCTTGGACTTCACCGAGGGGGCTGTGTTGTATTGGCTCCCAAACTACTGGAACATCATGAGCTCCATCCAACAGTCGCCAGTCGAATGCGTCTACGAAGGGCGCGCCCAGCTCGGTGAAGGCCCTTCATGGCTCCCTCACGAGAAAAAAGTTCTCTGGGTCGATATCGAGAAATCTCTCGTCCACCTTTTCGATCCCCAAACCCGCGCGAACCAAACCTTCGATGTCGGCTGCCACGTTGGTTGCGCTGTTCCGAGCCGGCGGGGTGATGTTCTTATCGCGACCGCCAAGGGCTTCGGACAGCTGAATCGATCGTCGGGCCAGGTGACATGGATTACGAATCCCGAGTCGCATCTGCCCGGCAATCGCTTCAACGACGGCAAGGCGGATCCGGCTGGCCGTTTTTGGGCGGGCAGCCTTCCGTACGCCGAAGACTCCCCCGCGGGCGGCCTCTATGTCCTCGACGAGCGCCGGGTCTCCAGGAAGGCGCTGAACGACGTCACCATCTCCAACGGGCTCGCCTGGAGCGGCGACCACCGGACAATGTATTACATCGACACCCCCACCATGCGAGTCGACGCCTTCGACTTCGATCCGGCCACCTCGTCGATCTCCAACCGTCGGACCGTGATTCGCGTGCCCGAAGGCGTCGGCTATCCGGACGGGATGGCCATCGATGACGAGGGCATGCTTTGGGTTGGGATGTGGGACGGATGGGCGGTGTTGAGGTGGGATCCGCGAACAGGAAGGCAGATCGACAAGGTCGAGCTGCCCGTCGCCCGTGTCACCGCCTGCTGCTTCGGCGGGGAGAACCGCGACGAGCTCTATCTCACCAGCGCCACGACAAGGCTGGACGCCGCGACTCTAGCGAAGCAGCCGCTGGCGGGCGGGCTGTTCCGCGTGAAGCTCGGCGTCAAAGGGCCGCCGCCGTTCGAATATATCGGCTAGCGGCGGCGAACCCGATCCAACGCGCCGCAAATCAATATGACTCCACATCGCTCTCGAGCGTTGGCCTGGGTTCCGTTGGGTGTCTGCGTCGCCATGGCCTTTGGTTGCGCGTCGGAGCGCTCCGCCTCGACGGGAGCATCGGCCGTGGCGCCGTCCGTCGCCGCTCCGATGGCGGTCGTTCCGTCGTACATTCGAATCCACCAAACGAATCGGGTGATCTCGCTCGACATTGCGCTGCGCCGGTTCACGCCGCGGCGGCAGGACTCGCCCAGCGTCTGGCTGGTGGGCGTCACGCACATCGGAGATCCGAAATACTACGCCGAGCTTCAGTCCTTCCTCGCGTCGCAGGCGGTCGTTTTATTCGAGGGAGTGAGGCCCGACAGCGCCGCGCGCGCGACCGCCACGCCTGAGGAGGCCGCGCGGATCCGACGCTCCGCGGAAGACTCATTGCAGGGATCGATGGCGCGCTCCCTCGGGCTGGCCTTCCAGCTCTCGGCGATCGACTACTCAAAGGCCAATTTCCAACACAGCGATCTCTCGCTCGCTGAAATCCAGGCTCTGATGCGCGCGCATCCGCCGAAGGCGGATCCCTCGTCCAAACTCGCGCGCGACGCGTCGTCGCCGAAGCAGAACGCGGAGTTCAACCTCCTGCTTCAGGCGATGGACAACGCCTCCTGGCTGAATCAATTCCTGCGCGCGCTCTTTGGAGTGCTGGAGTCCAGCCCGCGGCTGCAGACGCTGTCCAAGCTCGCGATGATCCGCGTGATGGGGGCCGTGGGCGACGAGCTTCAGGCGGCGGGGCAGGCGTCCCAAGGCATGGGGCAATTGCTGGAGGTCCTGCTGAGCGCCCGGAACGAAAGAGTGCTGACGGACCTGAAGGCGGCGCTGAAGCCATCGCGCAACAGCGCCGGAGTCGCGGTGTTTTACGGCGCCGGGCATATGAAGGACATGGCGTCGCGGCTGCAGTCCCAGTTGAAATACGAGATGCGCGAAGAGCGATGGATGCAAGCGTTCACCGTGGACCTCGACTCCGCTGGAATCTCGGGGTTCGAGGAGCGCATGATCGATTCCCTCGTCGCGGCCCAGATCCGAAGCCTGGGCCTGGGTCCTTCCCGCTAAAGTTCAACTCCGACTTGCCGGAGTTCGAAAGGGCTCTCCTCGCTTCTGAGCACGCTGCGACGATCGCAAACCCTACGACGCAATGACAGGAGCGCGCGTTGAAGCCCGACAACCCCGGCTAATCGGAGAGATCGAAGAACTGTTGGATGGCCTGGGCCACTCCCTGGGCGAGCTTCTGGCGATAGGAAGGATCGGCGATTCTGCGGCTCTCGTCGGGATGCGACAGATAGCCCCCCTCGACCAGCACCGCGGGACGATTCTGCCCCCGCAAGACCCCCATAAAGCGGGCGTGCTGGGTGCCGCGATCAATTGCGCCGGCGCCGCGGGTGGCCGCCCGCTGAACCAGCCAGGCCAGAAGCGTATTGGACGTGTCGAAGGCGTTGTTGGGAAACACCAGTCGCGGGTTGTCCTCGCCATCGCGCACGACAGTTGAGGCCAGACCCGGCGGTGTGAGCGCATAGGCCTCCAATCCGCGCCGATTGGCATGCGGCGCCGCGGAGTTCATGTGGAGGCTCACGAACACCGACGCCTTCGCCTCTTCCGCCATGAAAACTCTCTGGGCCAGGGGAACGTCGGCGTCGTTCGTGCGCGTCAGCACCACGGTGAGGCCGCGCGACTCCAACAGGGGCTTCACTCTCAGGGCCCAATCCAGTGTGAGGCTCTTCTCGTACCGGTTTCCCTCCATCGACTGCGTGCCCACATCGCGTCCCCCGTGACCCGGGTCGAGAACCACAATCCGGTTCGTGTTCGCCAGCATCGTCGATCCGGGCCAGAAGAGAGGGAAGAGCGTCTTCTCGCAATCAACTCGATTCAGGCAGGGCTCGCCGCCGATGAACTGCGGAGGGTGGCTGAGCGTGACGTCGGTTCCAAAGACCGTGGCGCGCCCCGAGCCCACGCGAATCACCGTCGCGCCCCGCGCGTGGCGAATCTCATAGGTCGGCTGAGGCGAGTCGGCGATGCGGCGGGGCCCTCCGCTGCCCGTGAATTGCGCCCACTCCTTCAACGGAACCATGGGCCCCGAGAGCGGGCGATTGGGCCACGGCGACAGAGGGCTCGGGGCGGGAAGAACCACCGGCAACGAGGCCTTCGCCGGCGGCGGCCAGGAGAAGGGCCGGAGCATCGGCGGCGCGAGAGGTTGCGGCGCCACGATCACCATCGGGAGATCCACCTCGTTCGTGGTGAGGGAAGGCAGCGTGGGCCCCAGGGCCGCGCACGACCACGCGCCGAGGCCCCAGCACCACAGCAGACAAGACTGGAAAATCAGTCGACGCAAGCGGCGCGGATGTTGGGGGCAAGGCCCGGGTCGGACAAGCAGGTTTTCATCGCGGATTTCACCAGCCAGACGAATCAGCCGCCGCTTCGAGGAAACAACCTCGAGTACAGCCCCAGCAGCGCGCGCATGACGGCCTGATTCTCCAGCAGGCGACAGCCGACGGTCCGGAAGAGGAATCGGAGCGCGGGGTTCGGAAAGTAGCAGTACTCGCCGGGCATCCGCAGAATGTTCCCGCCAAAGCCGAGCTTGAAAAACGTGATGGAGCAATGGAACGAGCCTTCCGGAGGACGACCCGCCGCGAGCTCGTCGGCGTCGCGACGATCGATGCCGCCCATGTCGAAATGGCGGAATCCGTGTCGCTTCGCCCACAGGACCGATTCCCAATAAAGCAGGTCGTTGGGGAAAGACTTCTCCTCCTGCCCCGACCAACCGATCCGCCACGCCCTGACCCACGCGCCCATCGTGATCAAAAGCATCGAGCTGATCGTTTCGCCATTCAGCTTCGAAAGAAGCAGCTTGCAGCATCCGGCCGGGGCGAGCTTGGACCACAGGAGCGCGACGAATGTGTCGCCCGGCACATTGGGGGAGACCCCTCGACGACGGCAGAGCGACAGCATGAGCGAGTTGAACCGCTCCAAGTCCTCGGAGGATCCCTCCACGACCGTGAGGCCCGCGCGCTCCGCGCGTCGGATGTGCTTGCGCGTCGTCTTGCGAACCTTCTCCGCGAGAGCGTCCTCGTCCGGCGCGAGATCGATCACGCTGGTGGCCTGCGTCCAGACCGCCGGAGGCATTTGCGGCGGACGCGGGAGGCCGCCGCGATTGAGAAACGACGGCAGAATCTCGTCCCCCCAATACGGGAAACTCAGTGCGACATAAAGAATGCCGCGCTGGCGCACAGCCCAGAGGATCGCGTCCCAGATCCATTCCGGCTCCACCCCCGCCTCGATGACGGGGCCGCGGCAGATGTAGCCGACCTTGATGATGGACTTGGCCTTGAATTCAAAGCACTGCGCGCCGCCAAGAATCCGCCCCTCCTTGCGAACGATCACACGCCAGGCCTTCCATCGGAAGGCGGCGCGAGCCTCGCCCCACATCGATGTCTGTTCGCACTGCGATTCACGATCTCGCGCGACAAAGCCGTCCCATTCCTTGTCCGAAGGCTCGTGCGAAATATGCCACTCGACATCCGGTCGCTTCGGATCGGTCAGCTTCGAGGACATCGGCAGCGTCGGCTGGCTCATGGCATGGAAAGGCCCACGCGGGGTTATCGGCAGCAATCCCGCCCGGTAAAACCCGCGGATCATCGGTCCCGTCCCATGCCCTCTCATCTCTATTCTGCGTGGCGAACCTTCGTCTCGGGCGCGAGATCTCGCCCCTCACAAAGGAACGGAGTCAGGATTTGCCTTGCTCGGGGGAGGAGTCCGAAAGGACGATCCGCCCCATGTCGCAGATGCTGAAGTCATCGGGAGCCGTCGCCGCAGCGACCCTCCTGAGCCGCATCCTGGGTCTCTTCCGGGATATCGCCTACGGAAAGCTCATGGGTGTGGAGCTCGTGGCGAGCGCCTTTGCGTACGCCTACACGATCCCCAACCTCTTCCGCCGACTCCTGGGAGAAGGCGTCCTCACCGCCGCTTTCATTCCACACTTCAAGGAAAAGGAGAAACTCGAAGGCGAGGCGGAGATGTGGAAGACCGCGAACGCCGTGCTTTCGGCCTTGATCCTTGTCAGCGGCGCGGTGGTGCTCCTGATGATGGGCGTGGCGTCCCTGCTGATCGCCTCCGGCTGGTTCAAGGTGCGGGACACGCTCATGCTGGATCTGCTGCGGGTGATGAGCCCGTATCTGGTGATGGTGTGCATCGCGGCCGTCTCGGTGGGGATGTTGAACTCGCGCGGCTATTTCTTCATCCCGGCGCTCGGCTCGTGCATGCTGAATCTCGCGATGATCGCGTCGGTGCTGTGGCTGGCGCCTCGGATGGGCCCGACGCTCGACAAGCAGGTGTTCGGCGTGGCGATCGGCGTGGTGATCGCGGGCATCGCCCAGGCGTTGTTCCAGTGGCCGCTGCTGCGGAAGGAAGGATTTCGCTGGCGATGGGTCGCGCCCTGGAAGAACGAGTCGGTCCGCTTTGTGGTTCGCAAGATGATCCCGGGAACCCTCGGCGTCGCGGCGTTCCAGATCAATGTGCTGATCAGCCAGGGCCTGGGATGGATGGTGGCAGACCATATCGTCTCGTCGTTCGGCTTCGCGGTGCGACTGATGGAGTTCCCCCAGGGCCTGTTCGGAGTGTCCATGGCGACGTATCTCCTGCCGACGCTCTCGAATCTCGCGACCGACAAGAAATATCCCGAGTTCAAAACCACGCTTCGCGACGGGCTCGGCTACGTGTTTTTCGGCAACGTGGTGGCGTCCATCCTCCTGGTGGTGCTGTCGGAGCCGATCGTCCGGCTCCTGTTCGAGCGGGGCAAGTTCGACGCGCTAGCCACGGAGCGCGTGGCCGAGGCCCTGCGGTTTCTCGCGCCCAGCCTCATCGCCTACTCCACGGTGAACATTCTCGCGCGGGCCTTCTACGCCCTGGGCGACACGAAGACGCCGACCCGCATCAGCATGGCCTGCCTGCTCCTCAACCTATTCCTGACCACGCTCTTCGTCTGGAGCCTGCAGCAGGCGGGGATGGGCCTCGCGAACTCAATCACCTCGTACACCAACGCGCTGCTCCTCCTGTTCGCGCTCCGAAAAAAACTGGCGCGGCTGGAAATGTCCGCGTTGAAGAAAAGCATCCTGATCCAAGGAGCGAGCGGCGTCTGCGCCGCGATGGTAGCCTGGTTCGGGTTGCGATTCTGGGAGAACCAATGGGGCCATGGCAGCTTTGTTCTGAAGGCCGGGGCCGTTTTCGCCCCGGCGCTGGCCGCTGGCGCCATTTATGTAGGAATCGCCACCATGGCCCGATGCCCTTACGCCCGTGAGATGGTGTCGACAGCCTTCAACAAAACCGCCGGCCGACTGGCAGGCCGGCGCGCTTAGCCCGCACAGGAAGGCCGACGAAGTTTCCGACAAAGAAAGGCCGAGGAGGGCTCGCAAAAGTCCAAACTCCACTGGGGCTCAGCCCCGGCCGACGACGCGACGGAGCTCCTGGAGCTCCACGTCGAATCCTCCCGATAGGATCGGGAAGCGGCACCAGGTTTTCGGATCCAGGTTCTCGTCATCCAGATGGAAGCACGGGGCGTAGCGTTCCCGCTTCCACTGATTCCTGCACCAAAGCCGGAAGAACCGCTCCACCCAGACGCCCATCTGGGGCCCGTCGTAGCGGGGGAACTTCAGGAGCATCAGCTGATACACCTCGACGGGCATCTGCTTATCGCGTATCGCGGCTCGCTCGATCGCGTCGAGCACCGGGTAGGGCATCAGGTCCGCCTCGTCGGTTTGCTTCGAGGTCGGGGGCCGGAGCTCGGCGGTGGGATCCTGCTCATTCACGACGGACAGCGCGGGAATGGGACGCAGGCCGAGAGGCCCTTCTTTCTCGAGCCAGACGAGCCACTGACGAAGAAAGGCTTTGTCGATGCCCGCGATCGGGCTAAGCCCTCCGCTCGTGTCGCCGTCCATCGTCGCGTAGCCCACCGCGGCCTCGGAGCGATTGCTCGTGGAGAGGAGCAGCGCGCCCTTCAGGTTGGCGAGCAGCCAGGCGCCCGGGGAGCGAACGCGTGCCTGGATGTTCTGCAGGGCGAGATCATCCCGATCCCAGTGAAGCTCGCGCTTCAGCGCCGCCGAGATCATCGTCAGATAGCCCTCGTGCAGCGCCGCGACGTCGAGTTCGTGATGCTCGGCGCCCACGGCGTCCGCGACCGACCGGGCCGCGGCGCGCGTGACGGATCCGCTGTTCCGCGTGGCTTGATACACGGTGAGGAGCAATTGCCTCGTCGCCTCGCGGGCCGTCTTGCATCCTTGCAGCGACTTGATGTGGCCGAGCTTTCGGATGAACGCCTCGAGGCCCAGCTCTCGAACCCCGAAGTCCACCATCATCGAAACGAGGCAGGCGACCGCGGACGAATCGGCGCCGCCGCTCAGCGACACGACGAAGCCCAGCGATCGGCTCTTGCGCAGATAGTCAAACAACCCCAGCGGCACCGCGCGCGCGAACTCCTCCTCCTTGATTTGGCTCGAGGACTCCCAGTCGTCGGAACGGGACGGGAGGAGCTCGGGGCTGAGCGAGGGATACTGAAACGGCGCGACGACGACGTCGTGGAGATCGCCTTCAAGGCGGGGTTCGTAGCTTGCCGTTCGCGACTGATTCATGCGCGTGGCCTCGATGTCCACCACTCCGCTCGTGACCAGGAAGTCCGCGTAGGAGAAGCGCGGGCCCGTCGCTATGAGCTGTCCGCGCGACGCGATCATCGCCTCGCCGTCATAGATCGCGCGCCCCGCCTCGTTGCCCAGCAGGTTGGCGTAGACGTAGCTCGCGTTGAAGGCGCGGGAGCCTTCGAGCACGAACCGCTTCCGCACCTCGATCTTGCCGAAGGCGAAGTGGCTGGCGCTTGGATTGAGCACCACATCGACGCCTCGGAGCGCCAGCTGTGTCCCGGGGCGATTCGCCACCCACGCGTCCTCGCAAATCTCGAATCCCAGTTTCACCCCGCCCACATCGAAGTGAAGATCGCCCAACGGATAGGACTGATCGTCGATGGACGTCCTGGACCGCACTCCCATCGGCCAGGGCTTGAACCATCGGGGCTCGTAATGGATGCCGTCGCCGGCGAGAAAGCGCTTCCCGACAAACCCCGCCACCCGCCCATCGACCGCCAGGCAGGCCGTGTTGAAGAGTCCGTTCTGATGCAGGAGGGGAAGCCCGAACGACACGATCATCCCCTGCGTCGCCGGCAGACAGTCCTGAAGAATCCGCAGCGCCATCCGCTGAACTCCCGGCGCCTGAAACGCGTCCTCGCATCCGTAGCCCGTGATGCAAAGCTCGGGAAGGCAGAGGACCGAGGCGCGCTGAGCCCGGGCCTCGGAGATGGCGGCGAGAATATTCGACTGATTGCCTCGCCAATCGAGCGGCGTTTGATTCAAGACAGCCGCCGCCAGCTTGATGAGCTTCATGCGCCGCGAATCTAGGCGAAGGGAAACCAAAGGCAAGGGCGCACGAGAAGAGGCGCGCGAACGGGATGGATTTGTCGCGCCCCTTCGCGCAAGGTCGCGGCATGGACAGCACCCGAGGACTCCTCTCTTCTCTGCGCTCGCTTCGTGAGCGCCGCAAAGCGCGACGCCGGCCCACCGGATTGCAATTCGCCTTCGCCGATTCGATAGACGCCTTGCGTCCCGACCACTGGGACGCCGTGTGCGCCGGCCAGTCCCTTTTCCTCCGCCGCGAGGCGCTGCGCGTGGTGGAGGAATCAGGCCCGGAGAACCTCCGACCGCGCTACGCTCTCGCCTATGACGAGGGAGAGCCCGTGGCGGCGGTCGCCGCGCAGATCGTGGAGCTGACCGGCGATCGGTTGCGCGCGGTGAAGACCAACGCGGGCGAGGGACGAATGCGACTGCTGAAGCGCGCGTTGAAGCCCGCCGCCGCGGCCTCGGAGCGCATGCGACAGCGAATGCTTGTCGCCGGGAACCTGATGTCCTGGGGATTCCACGGCATCGCGTTCCGTCCCGGGCTGGATCCGTCGGACCTCTGGCCGGCGATCGGCGAGGCGCTTTACCGCATCCGAAGAGCCGCGAGGCTCGAAGGCCAAACGCAGCTCGTGATGGTCAAGGATCTCACCGCGGCGCAAGGGAGCCTGGATGGTTTGCATCGGCTCTCCTATCGGCCGCTCGAGACTGAGCCCAACATGGTGCTGGAGATTGACCCGGACTGGCGGAGCTATGAGGACTACCTCCAGGCTCTCGACGCGAAGTACCGCCGGAACGCCAGGGATCAGCTGAAGAAGCTCGCGTCCGCGGGCTGCGTCCTGGAACCGCTCGTGGATCTGGAGCCGGACGCGGCCCGGCTGCATGAGCTCTATCTGGCGGTGCATGAGAAGGCGTCAGTGCGCCTGGTGACATTGCCCCGTGACTTCCTGCCCGAGCTGGCCAAGGCCGCGGGCCGCGACTTCCATTGCACGGTCGCGAGGCAGGGCGGACGCATCGTGGGGTTCGTGACCCATCTGCGCGACGGGGAGACGGCGATCGCGTACTATATTGGCTTCGATCGCGAACTCGCCGGCCAGGGCGTGCCGCTGTATCTTCGCCTCCTGCATTCGACGATCGATCAAGCCATCGCGTGGGGATGCAAACGGCTGTCGCTCGGTCGCACCGCGCTCGAGCCGAAGGCCGCGATGGGCGCCAAGCCGGAGCCGATGACCGCCTGGATGCGACACCGCGTGCCCGCGCTCAACTGGGTGCTTCGCGGCCTCATCAACACGGTCGACCACGAAGAAGCCCCCGAGCGCAATCCGTTCAAGACAACGAAGCCTGAATAGGCCGCGCATCGACCCTGCGACGCGCCCAGCGCGCGGGCTTGCAATCCGAAGGGCCGTTTGTAGGGTGCTGACATGGCCAAGACGCCTATGAAAGACCATGCCAAGAAGAGCGTGATGATCGGCCTCGGTTTGGACTCCGACGGCCACAAACGCGTCACCACCGGAAAAAACTTCGCGATGGTGGGCGGCACTGAAAACACCCACGACGAGATGGTGGAGAAGGCGATCAAGATCAACGAGAAACTCAAGAAGCGCGGCAAAGAGCTCGAGACGGTCGGCGCGAGCGAGTTCGAAGAGATCGCCAACGAGGTGGGGCTGAAGCCGAGTCCTCCCTCTCACAGGCAGAACTAGGACCGCGTGGCGGAACCTTCGCGCGAAACATGGACGCCTCGTCCGACTGACTCTTCAACACGGATGCGCTCGCAGCCCTGATGCTCCCCTGGATCCAACGCAGACGTCGCTTGCTGCTTTTCCTTCTCGCGCTGCTGCTGATCGCCTTCGCTTTCGATCGTCACCGCGCCTGGCGGGAGAACAGCCAGGACCGATTCATCCTGAGCGCGGCGTCGCGATATGGGATCCATCCCGCGCTGGTCAAGGCCGTGGTATGGCGGGAGAGCGGCTTCGATCCCTTCGCGCATGGCTCGAAGGGCGAGCTCGGCCTGATGCAGATCATGCCGGCCACCGCGGAGGAGTGGGCGCGCCACGAGAAGGACACCCTGCATTTCCAAAGCGCGATGCTCGACCCGGCGCGCAACACCCAGGCGGGCGCCTGGTATCTTCGCAAGCTGTGTCAACGGTATCCCCACACCGACAACCCCCTTCCCTACGCTCTGGCGGATTACAACGCGGGACGCGGGAACGTTCTCAAGTGGGCGCGAGGCGCCGCGGCCACCAACGGCGCGGCGTTCGTTCAGCAAATTGGATTTCCCAGCACGCGCGCCTACGTCCGGGATGTCATGAAGCGATACCAGCGATACAGCGAGAGCTTTCCTCCGGCGACGCAGGCCCGAAATCGAAGTTGACCCCCGACAGCCCCGCAGCCTACTAACACCCCTCGAAGTGCACAGCCAAAGCGCCCAGCGATTCGCCGGCGATTCCGCCATGAACCTAGGATTCGTCTCGGCCATTCTTCCTGAGCTCAGCCTCGAGGAAGTCCTCCGGTTCGCCGGCGCGGAAAAGTTTTCCAGCGTGGAGCTCATGTGCTGGCCTGTCGGCAAGGCCGAGCGCAAGTTCGCGGGCGTGACTCATGTGAACGCCGCTGATCTCGCCCCAGGCGAAGCCCGCGAGATCCGCGCGCTGGCGACTCGCCTCGGTGTTGAGATCAGCGGCCTGGGCTACTATCCCAATCCGCTGGACCCTGACGCGCACGTCTCGAAGCGGGCGACGGACCATATCAAGCGAGTGATCCGCGCCGCGCGCCTCCTGGAGCTCCGGCAGGTGAACACATTTGTCGGACGCGATTGGACGCGATCCTTGGACGAAAACTGGCCACGCTTCCTCAAGGTGTGGAAGCCGCTGGTCGCTTTCGCGGAAGACCACGGAGTGCGCATCGGGATCGAGAACTGTCCGATGCTGTTCACGCGCGACGAATGGCCCGGCGGAAAGAACCTCATGACGACGCCCGCGATTTGGCGTCGCGCGTTCCATGACATTCCCAGCGACTCCTTCGGCCTCAACTACGATCCATCCCACTTCATCCTGCAACACATGGATCCGCTAAGCCCGCTCGCCGAGTTTCGATCGAAGCTCTTTCATGTGCACGCCAAGGACGTTGAGCTGCGTCCGGAAAAACTCAACCAGGTCGGCGCATTCGACTACCCCAAAAACTGGCACAACCCTCGCATCCCGGGCTTCGGCGACATCGACTGGAACCGCTTCGTCGCGGAGCTCCACGCGGTCGGATACACGGGAGCCATGAGCATCGAAGTGGAGGACGACACGTTCGGCAAGTCCTTGAACGCCCGCAAACGGGCCCTCCGTGTGGCGCGCAATATTCTTTCCCCGTTCTTCCCCCAACCGTAATTCCTCATGAAATACACGTACGAAGAGCTTGCGCAGATGATTGATCACTCGCTCCTGCATCCCACCATGACAGATCGGGAGCTCGAGGAAGGCTGCCGCGTCGCGGCCCGCTATAAGGTGGCCTCCGTGTGCATCAAGCCCTACGCGGCTCGCCAGGCGGCGAAATGGCTTGAAGGAACCGGAGTGAAGGTCGGATGCGTCATTGGATTTCCGCACGGCAACTCGAGCACGGAGTCGAAGCGCTACGAGACCGAGCTGGCCTGCCGCGACGGCGCGGTGGAGATCGACATGGTGGTGAACCTGGGCAAGGCGCTCAGCGGCGACTGGGTCTATGTGGAGCAGGATATCCAGGCGGTTTGCGACACGGCGCATCGGCTCGGCGCGAAGGTGAAGGTGATCTTCGAGAACGACTACCTGACCCAGGGCGGCGCCGGGCTCAGCAGCGAGGCGTTCAAGGTCCGGCTCTGCCAGATCTGCGAGCGTGCGGGGGCGGATTGGGTGAAGACTTCGAGCGGATACGGATTCGTCAAAGGCGCCGACGGCAATTACAGCTACCGGGGCGCGACTGAAGCCGACCTGAAGCTCATGCGCGCGAGTTGCTCGCCCCGGGTGCAGGTGAAGGCGGCCGGAGGGGTGCGGGATTTGGACGGCTTGATCAAGGTCCGCGATCTCGGCGGCAGCCGGTGCGGCGCCACCGCGACAGCGGCGATGCTCGACGAATATCGAAAGCGCGAGGCCGCTGAGCAATCCGGGGCCACGAACGCTCAGCAGTCGCGTTCCACTCAACTGGGTCAGGGCGGCTACTGAGCAAAGAGGAGGATCCGCCCTCGACGACCTCTCCAGCAAGACGCGCACATTGCGGTCGCTCGTTGAGTTATTGCGTGGAGCCTCGATGCCGACGCATGGCCGGATTCCAGAGATCGGACACGCTTCGACACGATCCAGACCTTGCGCCTCCACCCACCATCCCACGACCCGGCGCGAATCGGGGTTGACCGGATTTCATTGGACGCGCAGGGTGCCGAAGTCACCCACGCCTCAACACCGCAAAACCGTTTATGAAACTCGCCACTCTGGAGAAGAGAGCCGTCGCCGCCCTCCAACTAGCGCGGGGCCTACAACGCGGCATTGATCATCTGCGCCGAACCGTCAAATCGACGAAGAACAAGGCGCGCCAATCCAAACTCCACCTCAAAGCCTCCAAGCGCGCGGCCAAGCAAGCGCGCGCGGCTGTCAAGAGCGCCAAACGCGCTCTGGCCAAAGCGGAGAGCTCCTCAGAGGAAGCTCGGGCCCATGCCGTCGCGATGCAGAAGAAGGTTAAGAAGGCGCGGAGGGTTCATGCGAAGAAGAGCGATGCCAAAGCGCCGCAGGCGCGCGCCATGCGCCGATCCGGGAAGAGGCGGCCAACGCCGCCGACCCGGCGCGACGCTCGTCTAGGGAAGGCCGCCGCGGGACAACCGAGGCCCGGAGTCAAATCTGTCCGTCCATACAAGCCTGCCCCGCGCCTCAGTGCCGCTGCCGCCAGAAAGGCCCGAGTGCGGCCCTCCCCCGCCGCAAAGTTCACGCGAGCCTCTTCAACCGCGGACAAACCTGTGTGGGCCACCAGCCATCCCGACGCCACGTCAAGCCCGACTCAACCGCTCTCCGAGACACCGCCCCCGGACGGGGCGCCCTTCCTTCCACCCCCGATTCCCGGTCAACCGTAGCACCCGACGGAAAGGGTCAAGGGACGAACAGGCTCGGACGCCCCTTGCACATCATCAAGAACTGATAACCCCGACAGCTTTCGAAACGGCGTGGTCCTTTCAGCCCTCTGCTCACTCGACTGGACCACGAGGCCACTGACCCTCCAGCCTTGCAGACTCCCAAGTTCTCTCTAGGAACAGCAGTCGCCACAATCTTACTTCGCATATTTCCTGATACCCTATGCGCCTGTGGCTCGCTCGAGACGCTTGGTTATCCTTCTTAAAAACAGAAAGAAGCCGCCTGACGCCTGTCCGGGAAACCAGCTCTTGCAGGGATCTATGCAACGAGGGGAAAACGCGCTTGCCGCGGTAGGAGGGGTGAATGAAGGCATTGGCCACCAATCTGTCGGAGGCGGAGATTTGGACCGCTTTGAAGATCGCTCTCGTCAACATCCGATCCCGCAACAATTCAAAAGGCGATGCGACAGCGTAACCAACAATTCTTCCCTCGTGCAGAGCCACGACATACGAGCATCCGCTCGATAAGCGCTCGCGAACCCTGGTGATGCTAACACGCCCCTCGGAACCTAGGAGCAGTTCATGGAGAGGCTCCAAATCCTTCAAATCCGCGGATCGAATACGGATATCCTCGGAACACCTCTCATCGGGGCCTGGGCTGGTTGTGGGCACGGAAGCGATTATCCTCGTCTCGTTTCGGTACAGGAAGTGTTGCGAGAAAGCTTTGACCAGACGGATTGCTCCGTAGTCTCGACGGTACGTAAGGATTTCTTCGAGAGAAACCCTCATGCTTGAGCCTTGCAGTCGGCCAATCTCAGAAAGGATATCGTCATGCTCATCTGGCCCGAGTCGTTCACAGAAACGTTGATACAAATCCCTGCGGTGCTTGTCCACCATTGGTTGATTCGAGGAGGGCGATCCAAGCGACCCACCCATCAGGCCATCCCATCTTGATCCGTTTTCGAAAGGCGCTAGACTCCGCCGTCGTGGATCACAGATCATGTTTTGCGGGGACCGGATTTCCCGACGCGCGCCCGGCGAATCAAGCGCGGATCCTCGCTTGTGTCCTTGGGATGATGACGACGGCCTTCGCGTCGGCCGCGATCGCCGCCGCGCCGCCGCCGAACGCCACCCCCGAACAGAAAAGCTGGTGGGCGTTCCAACCTCTCCGCTCCTCCCCTGCCCTCCCCGCGGTGAAGCGCTCGGCCGCGGTGCGAACCCCTGTCGATCGTTTCGTGCTGGCGCGACAGGAGGCGCAGGGCTTGACGCTGTTGCCCCCGGCCGACAAGGCCACGCTGCTGCGACGCGTCTCCTTCGATCTCATCGGACTTCCCCCCAGCCCCGCCGACATCGACGCGTTCACCCGCGATCCATCGCCCCAGGCCTTCAACGAAGTTATCGAGCGGCTGCTGGCATCGCCGCGATACGGCGAACGGTGGGGACGCCATTGGATGGATGTCGTGCGCTACGCCGACACCGCCGGCGACAACGCGGATTACCCCGTTCCCGAGGCCTATCGCTATCGCGACTACATCATCGACGCCTTCAACCGCGACAAGCCCTACGACGTTTTCATTCGAGAGCAACTGGCGGGCGACATCCTCGCCGCCGAAGGCCCGCGCGAGCGTTATGCCGAGCAGGTGGTCGCGACCGGGTTTCTGGCTCTTTCGCGTCGTTACGCGACAGCTCCCTTCGAGCTGATGCACCTGACGATCGAGGACGCGATCGAGACGACGGGACGCGCATTCCTCGGACTGAGCCTGCGGTGCGCCCGATGCCACGACCACAAGTTCGACCCCGTCACGGCGCGCGATTACTACGGGCTCTACGGCTTCTTCGCGAGCACGCGGTTTCCCTACGCCGGTTCTGAGGAATTTCAATCCAAGAACCTCCCGCGAACCGGGTTTCTGCCGCTGGTCCCGCCCACGGAATCCGCCCGCCCCATCGAGGAAAACCGCAAGCGCCTGGAATCGCTGCGCGCCCAGCTGGAAGGCCTCGAGAAGGAGTCGGCAAAGGGAAAAACCAAAGGCGCGTTGAAATCGGAGATCGAAGGACAACTCGTCAGCCTGCGCCGCGAGCTCAAGCGTCGCGAGCGATCAGGGGCGTTGCCGGATCTACCGGTGGCCTACGCGGTGGCGGATGACAAACCGACGGATCAGGCCGTCCACATCAAGGGAGATCCCGCGCAGCTTGGAGACGTTGCGCCGCGCTGTTTGCCGGCGTTCCTGAGCGGTCAGCCAGGCTTGTCGTTGAAGCCCGGATCGAGTGGACGTCGCGAGCTCGCCTCATGGATCGCGAGTCCCGACAATCCTCTCACCGCGCGCGTCATGGCGAACCGGGTTTGGCACTATCACTTCGGCCGGGGTTTGGCGGCGAGCCCCTCCAACCTTGGGCTTCGAGGCGAAACGCCCACTCATCCCGAGCTTCTCGACTATCTGGCCGGATATCTCATCGACCACGGCTGGTCGGTGAAATCCTTGCACCGCTTGATTCTCAACTCGGCGACTTGGCGGCAACAGGCGCGGGGCGCTCAGAGCCAGTCGGAATCGGCGGCGAGGCTCCTGGTGGGATTCGAGCGCCAGCGCTTGGACGCGGAGTCGATCCGCGACGCCATGATGACCACGGCGGGGACGCTGGATCTGGCGCCGCCCGAGGCGCATCCCTTTCCGCCGATCGAGGACTGGCATTGGACTCAGCACAATCCGTTCAAAGTCGTTTACGAGTCGAGCCATCGCAGTGTTTATCTCATGCGCCAAAGACTGCAACGGCATCCGTATCTTTCGCTTTTCGACGCGCCGGACGCGAACATGTCCACGGACGTCCGAACCCGCGCGACGGTCCCGCAGCAGGCGTTGTATTTGATGAACAACCCATTTGTTCGAACCCAGGCCGCGGCGTTCGCCGATCGCGTGATCAACGCCGGCTCGACCGACGAGGCGCGGATTAGCGAAGCCGTGGCGCTGGCGTGGAGCCGACGACCGGGCCTGGCGGAGGAGAAGGGAATCACCGCCTACCTGCGACGCTATGAAGCCCAGGCCCGCAAGGAAGGCGTCGGAGAGCAGGAGGCGACGAAGCGCGCCTGGGAGAGCGAGGCGAGGGTCTTGATGACCGCGAGCGAGTTTTTTTATCTGGACTGAGATCGCCCATGCCTCATCCCGCCCATTCCATCATTGAGAATCCGCGCGAGGCCGTCGCGCCCTTGAGTCGTCGCGCTTTCCTGCGTCGGACCTCCGCTGGGCTGTTGACTGGCGGGTTGAGTCTCCATGCGGCTCTACGATCGGCGGCGGCCCAAGGCGGCGCTCAAGTGCTCGCCCCGAGCCCCTCGCACTCGCCCGCGCGGGCCCGGCGGCTGCTTTTCGTTTTCCTCACCGGCGGGTTCTCGCACGTCGACACTTTCGACTACAAGCCGCGGCTGCAGGCGCTCCACGGGCAGCGCATTCCGGCCTTCGGACTTCGCGCGGACGAAACGCGCCAGCAGCCATTGCTCGGATCGCCGTTCGAATTCCAGCGGTGCGGGCGATCGGGCCTGTGGATCAGCGACCTCTTTCCGCGGCTTCAGGGCCTCGCGGACGATCTCTGCGTGATCCGCAGCCTCCACACCGACATCGTGGAGCACTTCCAGGCCACGCTCGCGATGCACACGGGCTCGTCCACGGTTCCGATGCCGAGCATCGGCTCCTGGCTGAGCCATGGACTCGGGACGATGAACCCGAATCTCCCCCCGTATGTCGTCATGGCGGAACACCTGCCCTACGCGGGAGCTCAGGTCTTCGACTCCAACTTTCTCCCGCCTCAGCATCAGGGAGTGCGGATCATCCCCGGCGAAGACCCGATTCCGAATCTCAGGCCTCCGGAGGAGCCGTCATCGCTCGCGGAGTTGGAGCGGCGGATGCTGGAGAACGTCAACGAGGCCCATGCGCGGAGACGTCCCGCCGACCTCAACCTGGCGGCGCGCATGGGCAGCTTCGAAATCGCGCGCGGCATGATGCGCGAGGCGCCGTCCGTCTTCGATCTTGCGGGCGAATCGCCCAGGACGTTGGAGGCGTACGGCGTGAATCCCGGCGACAAGACATCGTTCGCCTGGCAGTGCTTGATGGCGCGGAGGCTGGTCGAGCGAGGCGTGCGCGTGGTGGAACTGATCGACACGGGCTCGCACGACAACTGGGATTCGCACGGGGACATGCAGGCTCACAGGCCCAAGGCGGCGCGCGTCGATCGCGCCCTGGCGGCGATGCTGGGCGATCTCAAGGCGAGGGGATTGCTGGACGACACTCTGGTGGCGATCTGCACGGAATTCGGCCGGACGCCCTGGACCGACGCAAGCAACGGGAAGGGGAGGAACCATTTTGCCAAGGCGTTCACCTGCCTGCTCGCGGGAGGCGGAGCCCGCGGCGGCGTGACGCATGGGGAGACGGACGAATTCGGCGCCTCCATCGTCAAGAACCCCGTGCATGTCCACGACTACCACGCCACCCTTCTCCACCTCATGGGGCTGGACCACACAAGGCTGACGTATCGTTACGCGGGCCGTGATTTCCGGCTCACGGATGTCTCCGGCGAGGTCATCCGCGATATTCTCGCCTGACGGATCAGCGCTTGGAGTCGCCCTTGAGCAGATGCTGCGGCAAATCTTTGAGTTCCGCCTTGCCGGAGCGATAGTCAATCACCCACAGCCGGTCGAAGATCTTGTCCTTCCACGGAGGCGGTTCCGGCCGCACGCCCAGCGCGCCGGCCAATTGGGCGATGTCATGATGCGTCCAGCAGACGATCACGGTCTTGCCACGGAATCTGGGGTTGCGAAGGATCGTGTGCGCGAGCTCGCGGTAGTTTTCGGAGTCAACCGAGGCGATGACCGGCAATCCGAGCGCGCTCGATAGAGGCGCGAGAGTCTCGCCCGTGCGCTGGCTATGTTCGTGCTTGGTGATGCGAGTCGCGTAAAGAGCCGCCACAGGCGCCCCGGCGGTGAGCGATGACGACGGTCCCAAGAGCGTGGCGAGAGCCTTGGCCCTTTCCCTTCCCTCCGCGGAAAGATGGGGCTGCTCGCGGTCTTCGGGCTTTTCCCCGTGCCGGAAGAGGATGACCTGGAGGGGCTCCGAGCGAACCGCGCAGCCGCCGCCAAAAAAAGCCACAACCATCGAACAAAGGAGCCACGACCGAACGGGGAGCAGCGGCTTCAGGCAGGCTTGTTTGCGGGCAATCATAGGTTGAACGGTCATGGGCTTCATCGCTGTGTGCGCTGAGTACGTATCGCATCTCCCGATGAGCGCAAGCGCATTCGCGGAAGAAAATGTTCCCTTGGGTTGTCGCTCCCTGCTATTGCATGAGGGTCGGCAGGCTTCCATGCATCCATCGCGCCCGGCCCCGCAACCATTCGAAACCGGCCCTGGTTCCTCCACGAACCCGCCTCGGAGGCCCGCGCTCTGGATCGACCTGATGGTTGTCGGCCTGCTGATCGGGTTGATCCAAACTCTCCTGATCCTCGCGCGCGAATGGAGCGCTCCGCTGCGGCCGGTGGCAGACATCCATCTCGAGACGCGCTATCTGCCTCTCTACACCCTTTTCAGCTTCGCGCGCGGAATGATGGCCTACGTCGTGTCGTTCTGCTTCACGCTGGTATACGGATACGCGATGGCAAAATCGGAGCGGGCGGAAAGAGTAATGCTTCCCGTGCTGGACATTCTTCAAAGCATCCCGGTCCTGGGTTTTCTTCCGGGCTTGGTGCTCACCCTGGTGCGCCTGTTTCCCCGTTCGAATCTCGGATTGGAGATGGCGTCCGTGCTGATGATCTTCACAGGCCAGGTTTGGAACATGGTGTTCTCGTTCTACGCCTCGGTGAAATCGGTTTCGCCGGATCTCACCGCGGTGGCGCGGATCGCAAAGCTGACCCGGTGGCAGACCTTCCTGCGGCTGGAGCTTTCCTGCGCCACGCCGGGATTGTTGTGGAACAGCATGCTGTCGATGGCCGGAGGATGGTTCTTTCTAACGGTCAGCGAATCGTTCGTCCTCGGCGAGCACGACTATCGACTTCCCGGACTGGGATCCTACATGGCGGTGGCGATTGAACGCGGAGACGGCTCGGCGCAGGCGCTCGGGCTGATCGCGATGGCCCTGATGATCATCGCCCTCGACCAGCTCGTCTGGAGACCCCTGGTCTCGTGGTCGCAAAAGTTCACCACGGAGGAGAGCCATCCGAACACCGATTCCTGGCTCTGGAACCACGTCCGCCGCGCTCGCCTGACGCGAGGGTTCGCTCTGGCGACAGCCGCCTTCGCCAAGCGGTTCAAGCGCCCCTCGCGTCCAGCGCGGGCCGCGACCCCATCCCGGTCCGCCGGATGGCGCTGGGCGCCGACAGTGGTCGCGGGGGCGATCGGGCTGGCCGCGATGGCGGGCGCGTTCGCTTACTTCCAGATGATCCAGGGGCTGACGACTTCGGACTGGTCCGCGCTGATGTCAGGAACAGGGCTGACCTTCGCGAGGATTCTAGCCGCCGTCGCGATCGCCACGCTCTGGACGGTGCCCGTAGGCGTGGCGATCGGACAACGTCCGAGCCTGGCGACGAAGCTCCAGCCCTGGATCCAGATGGCCGCGAGCTTTCCGGCGCCGATGATTTTTCCCGTGGCGCTGGGACTGGTGCTGGGAGCGGGGGGAACGCTGAGCGGCGCGGCTGTGGTCATGCTGCTGCTGAGCACGCAGTGGTATCTGCTCTTCAATATCATCGCGGGCGCCCGGGCGATCCCGCGGGAACTTGTCGAGGCTAGCCGGATCGCGCGATTGTCGCGATGGCAGCGATGGCGCCGGCTGGTGATGCCCGCGATTTTCCCTCAACTGCTGACGGGGTGGATCACCGCGATGGGAGGCGCGTGGAACGCGAGCATCGTGGCCGAGTACGTGAAATTCAAGGGACAGACCCTGTCGACGCACGGGCTGGGCGCCTTGATCAGCCAATCCACGGAGCGCGGACAATTCGCCCAACTCGCCGCCGCCGTCGGGTTCATGGCCGCGGTGGTCGTCGGATTCAACCGCCTCGTCTGGCGTCCCCTCAGCCACTGGGCGCAAACCCGCTTCGCCGCCTCCGCATAAACCCCGCATGACACAACCGCTCATCTCCCTTCGCAACATCACGCATCGCTTCTCGAGCGCGGGAAGAACCTTGGAGGTGTTTCGCGACGTGAACCTCGACATCCAGGAGAACGAGGTGATCGCGATTCTGGGGCCGTCCGGCTGCGGCAAGTCCACGCTGCTCCGTGTGATCATCGGTTTGGAAACGCCGGCGAGCGGCGAGATTCTCTACCGGGGCGAACGCCAGATCGGGCTCAATCCGTCGGCCTCGCTGGTGTTTCAAAACTTCGCGCTGTTCCCCTGGCTCACGATCAACGAAAACGTCGAGCTGGGGCTGGCGAACCTCCCGTGGACCGACGCCCAGCGACAGGATCGGCTCCGGAAAACGATTGACGCGGTTGGGCTGGAGGGCTTCGAGGAGGCCTACCCCAAGGAGCTCTCAGGCGGCATGAAACAGCGCGTCGGCCTTGCGCGAGCGCTCGCGGTCGAGCCCGAGCTGCTCTGCATGGACGAACCGTTCAGCGCGCTGGACGTCCTGACGGGCGAGACGCTGCGAAATGAAACGATCGATCTCTACGTCGCCAAGGATTCCCCGGTAAACACGATCCTCATGGTGACGCACAGCATCACGGAGGCGGTTTTCATGGCGACGAGGATCGTGGTCATGCAGGCGAACCCCGGCGGAATCCGCTCGGTGCTCGAGAACCCGCTGCCCTACCCTCGCGACGAACACCATCCCGAATTCAAGCGGATGAGCGAACAGCTGCACGGCATGATCACGCAAACGCTCATCCCGGACGCAGCCGAGGCGCATCACCAGCTCCCGCGTCAAACGCAGCACCTGCCCCAGTCCATCCCCAACGTATCGATGGGCAGAACAATCGGGCTTCTCGAGATCCTCGAGAACGAGGGCGCAATGGAGGTCTTCGATCTCTCCAGGCTCGTCGACATGGGACTGTCCGAGCTCCTGCTCGTGGTCAAGGCCGCTGAGATGCTCGGCTGGGTGAACACGCCCGGGCAGCGTGTGGAGATGACCGCGGAGGGGCGGCAGTTCCTGGGGCTCAATGTCAACGAGAGGAAGCGCCGGCTCAACGCGCTGCTGCGCGAGATCTTTGTTTTCGCCACGGTGCTGCGGATGCTTGGAGGATCGGATCACGGCGAAGTCGACGAGGAGACGGTGCTTACCCAGTTCGCGTTGCACTTCCCTCACGAGAAGCCGCACACGCTGTTGCGCACCATCGTCGCATGGGCGCGCTATGCGGAGCTGTTCCGATACAGCAGCTCGCGTCGCATGATCCTCGCGATCAAAACCTGAAGCAACGGCTTCCCGCGCGAATGCGATCGCCAGAGTCAGCGACTCCGCTCAGGGACTGACGAGGGCCCGGTAGAATCGCCGCGCGCCCGGCGCGGGTTGGAGATCCTTCACCTGGAGAACGCCTCGCGACTCCAGCGAATTCGTGGACACGCTCACCCAGGTCGTCAGGTCGGTGGAGAACTGGAGCACATAGGTCCGGCTCCGGCTCTCGATCAGCTGAAGCTGCGCCTGCCCGTTGTCGAAGCGCAGGATCCCTGGTGGGTCGAAGGCCGCGTTGCCCGGAGGCAGCAGGGACATGCCCCCAGCCTGAAGAGGCTCGAATCCGGGCAGCAAAGGCGTCCGTTCCTGGACCACCGCTTCCAAGGAAAAGGGATTCAGGCCGAGGAGCTGGAGGATGGTGGGCGCGACCTGGGTTGTGTTGACGGGAGTGCGACGGGTCTCGGGGCGGATCGTCGGATGCGACACCACGAGCGCGACATGCGTGTCGTCTTCGGCCCAGCCGCCGTGCTCGGCGATCCGCTTGGTCGACGTGGTGTAAATCGTCCCCGGCTTCGGAAAGACCATGATGTCGGGCGTGCGGGGATCGAGAAGCGGATCGGGCCAGTAGGCCTTCAGCGAGGCCCCATAGAGAATGTCGTCGATGTGCGCGTCGTCCTTGTTGGCCCGCAAGACCTCCACGGCCGCGTCCACCTGTGTCTGGTCCTGCAACCAGATCAGGCCGCCATCGTCGGCGGTCACTTTCAGCACCGGCGTCGCCTGACCCACAATCTTAGCCAGGTCGACGGCCTTGGGATTGTTGACGCTCTGCACGCCCGCGATCACTACCTTCTCGGGATCCATCGGCGAATTGCCGTGCTTGCCGACCAGGATCACGTAGGTCGAGTCCGCAAGGTTGTTGGCCTGCAGCTCGGAAAGAATGCGGTCGATGGACGCGTCGGTGTGATCCAGAGCGTCGGCCACCAGAAGGCCTGGCGTTCCGATTCCGTCCAGATAGCCGCCCTGACCGGGGATCGTGACCTTCTTGCTCGTCGCCGAAAGACTCGTCGACAGCCGCTGCGCGACGCTCACCGCCTGGAAGTTCATTCCGAACAGAATCGGAACGCCCACGCTGTTCAAGCCGGCATGGTCAAGGCCGTCGATCTGCTGCACCACCGCGTCCACCTTGAGATCGTCGTAATCCTCGGTCGCCGGAACGCTCTTTGTAATGCTGACTCCGAAGTTGTTGTTCGCGGCGATCTCCGGAGTGAACAGATCATCAACGCCCTTGCCGCTCGGCCCGTGGGCAATCTCGTAGGACAGATGCTTCTCGCAATAGGCGGTGCGGCCGCCAGAAGCCCGCACCACTTCAAAGATCGTGTTCACCCGCAGATAATCGTGCGGATAGACCGGCGCTCCGCCTCGCTTCGGATCCCGCGGCAACTGATTCACGTTGATGCCCCCGCCGCCATTCAGGGCGGTCGAGGAGATGTCGATCGTCTCGTTGAAAACAATCGAAACACCCGTGGGCCCGGACGTGATTCCTGGCGGCCAAAGCGAGCGATCATAGCTATCGTCATAGTAAACGCCCGTCGAAGCCGGCGAGCCGCCGGTGATCAGCGCCAGGAAAGTGGGGAAGGAGTCGGAGGGACGAACGGTCGTCGCGCTGGTGTATCTCGCGCCGCTAGCCACGAGTCGCGCCATTGCCGAGGCGGGGTGGGAAGCGATGTAGTTGGCCAGATCAAGCTCGTGTAATCCATCCACGCAGAGCATCAGCACACGCGTGGGCTGGGCAGGGACGGCAGCCCGAGTCTCCAACGAGGACAAGGCCCATCCAAAGCAAATCAGCGATACAGCGGTGTGCCGGAAGAAAAAACGCGCCTTAAAACTCATAAAAACGGAGAGTAGCAGGTATCGTTCCTTACAAGACTGTAGGACCATGAGTCTGGCCGGCGGGGGTGCGGGCTCCAAGCAGCGGCGGAGATTTGACGCATAAACGTCACAATCCATGTTCGTGGGCCGATGCACGACTCTCAGGCCCGGGTTGGTGGCCTCCTCAAGGCAGGGAGACGCCTCTATCTGCTAAGAAACTTTGCGCCAGTGGTCAGCGAGCTAGCGTACGGATTCCGGCGGATTATCTAACGCGTCTTGCCTGCCGTGGCCTGCGGACATTCGGATACTGCGAGTGTTCCCTGGGCGCTCCCATGGGAGGAAGGGCGAGACTCCGCTCGGAATCTCGCCCGCCCGATCCAAAGTTATCTTGAATCGTGATCCGAAAGCGGGCGTTGTTGGTTCATGTCCCTTGCTTCCTGGTCCAATTGCCTTGAATGCCGCCGAGCCGTGTTGCTCCTTCTGCTGCTGACCGCCCAAGCGAGGGTCGCGGCGCAGCCTACGTCCTTGCTGGAGGTCACAGCGACGCCGGAGACCCTCTACGTCGCCGGGGTCCTGGGTGAAGGAAAGGCGGGTCTGCTCGAGAATGAGCCGGGGCGCGGGGCCGAACCGAGACCCGTCCCGTTATCGTCTCTGAACGGTCCCTGTCAATTCGAGGTCGCGGTTCCCCGGTTCCTGGACGGACGCGACCGGATCTACTCGTCTTTCCAACTGGCGAGAACGGGAGCCGATGGCGCGTCGAGGCCCGTCGGCGCGAGGCGCTTCGCCCATGTGCTGCGTGGCATTTCGCGCAACTCGGACTCTTTCCCCGTGACGCGCAGTAAGAAGGGGCTGCAAGTCCAGATGCTCGACGACGCGCTTGAGCTGGGCGTTCGGCACGCGGCGCTGAACCTGAACTTCAGCCAACTGGTTCAACGGGAGCGCCAACCCGCCAGCGAGACCTGGACCCTTGGGAACCGATCCTTCGCGTTCGACGCCGGGTACGTTGCGGCGATGGATCGTCAAATCAAGACGCTCAGCGAGGCCGGAGCGACCGTGAGCCTGATTCTGCTGGCCTATGAGAGCGGGGACCCGGCGCTGAACAAGCTCCTCCTGCATCCGCGATACGACCGCGCCGGCCCCAATCATCTTGGAGCCTTCAACACCGTCACACACGAGGGCGCCGAACGGTTCATCGCAACGATCGAGTTTCTCGCGCATCGATACTGCGCCAGCAACTATCCCCACGGACGCGTCGCCAATTTCATCCTAGGCAACGAGGTGAACTCCCATTGGTTTTGGAGCAATCGCGGGCGATGCTCCATGGAGGAATTCGCGAACGACTATCTGGACGCGCTCCGCCTGGCTTCCACAGCGGTGCGCAAGGCGTCCAGCTCGGCTCGGGTTTATGTTTCCCTCGAACATCACTGGAACATCCGCTACCCGGGAGGCGACGCCCAACAGGCCTTCGCGGGACGACCGTTTCTGGACTACATCCACGCGCGATCCGTCGAGGAGGGCGACTTCGAATGGCATATCGCGTTTCATCCCTATCCGGAGAACCTGTTCGAATGCCGCGCCTGGAACGATCGCAGCGCGACCCGATCCGACGACACGCCGCGAATCACCTTCAAGAACATCGACCTGCTGACCGCTCAACTCGCGCGATCAGAGTGGCGATACGATCCACCGCCCAACGAGAGCTACTCGCGTCGCGCGCGAAGAGTCATTCTTTCCGAGCAGGGATTCCATTGCGCCAACGATCCGGAGGGGGAACTTCGACAAGCCGCCGCCTACGCCTATGCGTATCGAAGAATCGCCCGAGACCCGGGGATCGACGCCTTCATCCTTCACCGACATGTCGACCATGCGCATGAGGGAGGCCTCAATCTGGGGCTTTGGACCCATAAGCCCGGCTCCGTTGCGGATCCCGACCGACGGCGTCGGATGTACGAGGTGTTCCAGAAGGCGGACCACCCCGACTGGGAGGCGGCGTTTTCGTTCGCGCTTCCGGTGATTGGCATCCAGTCGTGGAAGGAAATCGAAACCCCCTGACTTCAACCCAGCCCGGGAGCGTCGAAACGCTCACGCTGCCGCACAAGGGGGACCTCGACCTCGAACCGAAACGAGCCGCTGTGTTGTGTCCCAAAACAGAACGAGATTTCATAGATATCCTCAGCTCCCTCCCTCACCCTCCACAGCCGACCGATCCGAGGCCGGATCCTGCCTGAAGTTGGGCCTATAAACAAAAGCCCCCCCAAACAGGGGGGGGCTCCGAGTATAAGAGTTGTTGTAGCCTGGTAACGCGAACAAGATAGACCACCTCGAGGGGGTTCACAATGGGGCGACACTACGGGCCGCCAGACCGGGGATCCCCTGATTCTCAGGCCTTCGGCCTGAAAACCAGGGCAACTCCAACGGAGGCAGAGTTGGGGACGGAATGATGAGAGGGGGGAGGGAGTCCAGATTGGCGTGGGCGCCTGAAGGAGAAGGAAGAAGGATCCAGTCTTCGAAATGGAAACGCTTTGCCTCGCTTTGCGTGACGGGTCAGGGTGTTCGGCATGGCATTGCGGTCCGATCCTGATTCTGAAAAACCGGGTCTGGGACCGAGCGCGCGACTCCAAGGGGTGCAATCCCCGATCATCCCCGTCGTGGCCCGGCTCATTCGCGAGAATCCAGGGACATTGTCCCTGGGACAGGGCGTCGTTTCGTATGGTCCCCCGCCAACGGCGATTGAAGCGCTGCTGCGGGGAATGTCCGATCCGGAGAATCACAAGTATCGGCCGGTTGGCGGATTGCCGGATCTCATCGAGGCTTTCGCCCAAAAGCTGGATTTGGAAAACGGGATCGCGAAGTCGGACGACCGCGCGCTGATGGTCACGGCCGGGAGCAACCTGGGATTCACGAACGCGCTGTTGGCGATCGCGGACCCTGGCGACGAGGTGATCCTCCAAACGCCCTACTACTTCAACCACGAGATGGCGATCACGATGGCGTCATGCCGCCCGGTCCTTGTCCCCACCGACGCGCGCTACCAACTCGACCTCGACGGCATCCGAAAAGCCATCACGCCACGGACCCGCGCCGTGGTCACGATCTCTCCCAACAATCCCACGGGCGCGGTTTACCCCTCCTCGGACCTGAAGAAAGTCAACCAGCTCTGCGCGGAAGCGGGAGTGTTCCACATCCATGATGAGGCGTACGAGCATTTTGTTTACAACGGCGCCTCGCACTATTCCCCTGCGTCGGATCCGAGCAGCGCACCGCACACGGTTTCGCTCTTTTCGATGTCAAAGGGATTCGGTTTCGCGAGCTGGCGGATCGGGTTTCTTCTGGCGCCGCGTTCGCTCACCGATGCGCTGATGAAGATCCAGGACACGCTGCTGATCTGCGCGCCCGTGGCGTCCCAGTTCGCGGCTCTCGGAGCGCTGGAGGCCGGCCGATCCTGGCCGAACCGCCACGCCCCCACCGTCCTGGCAGCCCGCGCCGCGGTCAGGTCGGGACTCTCCAAGATCGCGGACTGCTGCGATGTTCCCGTCGCCGACGGGGCGTTCTACTACCTCATCCGCGTCCACTCCCCGCGCGGTCCGCTGGATGTCGCCACGGAGCTTGTTCGGCGCTTCGGCGTCGCGGTGGTGCCGGGAACGGCGTTCGGCGCGCCGGGGTGCTGCCTCCGCGTGAGCTATGGCGCTCTCACCGCGGAAACGGCCGAAGGCGCGATGGAGCGGCTCGTCACGGGGCTCAGAGCCCTGACGCGCGCTTCGGGCTGATTCGGAATTTCCCGATGGAGTTTCGCCGCTGTTCCGGCATCTTAATGCCATGGCAAACATCATTCGTCGACCCGCCTGGTTCATTCCGGATCGCGACATCACGCCAGAGTCCGCCTATCGTAATCGACGCCGATTCCTCGCCCAGCTCGGCTTGGGCGCCGCGTTCCTCCCTTTCCTCCCCTCGGCAACCCGCGCCGCCGACGCCGCCGCATCCGCGCGCAAGGGCTATCCCTACACACGAAACAACGCCTTCAATCCCGCCGTCCGGCTGACGGACGAGAGCGTCGTCACCTCCTACAACAACTTCTACGAGTTCTCGCTGGACAAGGAATCGGTTCGTTTGCTCACCGGCAAATTCATCACCTCTCCGTGGCCGATTGAGGTGAAGGGGCTTTGCGACTACCCCATGAAGATCGATGTCGATGAGCTCGTGTCGCAGATGCCGATGGAGGAGCGCGTGTATCGTCTTCGATGCGTCGAGGCTTGGTCGATGGTGGTGCCGTGGACGGGCTTTCCGCTTTCCAAGCTGATCGAGAAAGCCAAGCCCAAGGCCGAAGCGAAGTTCATCCGATTCGAAACCGCGAACCGTCCGGATCAATTCCCGGGCTACTCCAACCCGCGCACCGCGGGATACCCCTGGCCGTACTTCGAGGCCCTGCGCATGGACGAGGCCATGAACCCGCTGACTCTTCTCGCGACGGGCATCTACGGCAAGACGCTCCCCAAGCAAAATGGAGCGCCCGCGCGGCTCGTTGTGCCTTGGAAGTACGGATACAAGAGCATCAAATCGGTGGTGAAGATCGAATTCGTCGCGACCCAGCCCAAGACTTTTTGGGAAACTCTGGGGCCGGATGAGTATCCCTTCGAAAGCAACGTGAACCCGCGAGTGCCCCATCCGCGATGGTCGCAAGCCACCGAGCGGATCGTCGACACGGGCGACCGAATCCGGACGCAGCTCTACAACGGCTACGGCGAGTATGTAGCCAAGCTCTACCCCGGCGCCTAGCTCCCAGCCACGCGTCCCCGGAACCCCTCCTGAAGGAAGAAACGCAATGTCGATCCCTGTATTGAACGTCGGTCAGATGCGAGAGTGGGAAGAATCCACCTGGAAGGCGGGGCGGTCGAAGACGGAGGTGATCCGTCGCGTGGGCCATCTCGTCGCCGAGCGCGCGCACAAGATGCTCAAGCGCGGCGAGTCCGTCGTCGCCTTCCACGGCAGCGGCAACAACGGGCAGGACGCCCTCCAGGCCTGTCGGCTCTTCATCGAGCACGAGGTGCATCGGATCGAG
The DNA here is from genome assembly GCA_016199985.1 of Verrucomicrobiota bacterium. Taxonomy (GTDB): domain Bacteria; phylum Verrucomicrobiota; class Verrucomicrobiia; order Limisphaerales; family UBA11320; genus UBA11320. Next base: position 50,506 of record JACQFQ010000070.1, read on the forward strand.
GCGATACACCCCGCGCAGGCGCTGAAGGAGTTCGAGTCGGCGCTGGCGCTCAAGCCCTCATTGATCCTCGACGGGATTTTTGGAACGGGACTGAACCGCGCTTTGAACGAAGGCTTTCAAAAGCTGATTCACGCGATCAACCAGAGCGGCGTGCCAATCCTTGCGGTGGACTTGCCGTCCGGGCTGAACGGGGACACTGGGGAGCCTTGGGGCGCTGCGGTGAAGGCGCAGGTCACGCTCACGCTGGGAGCGCCGAAGCGCGGCCTGCTGTCGACCCAGGCCTGGCCTTACGTTGGCCGACTGGAAGTCGCGCCCCATATCGGATTGATCGATTGTCCGCACTCGTCCGACATGATGTGGGGGCAGGCCTCCGACTTCCGATGGTTCCCTCCCGTGCGTCCGGTTGACGGCCACAAAGGAACTTTCGGACGCCTCGGAATCATCGCGGGAAGCCTCGGCTATCACGGCGCCGCGATCCTGGCGGCGCGCGGCGCCCAACGAGCTCAAACCGGCCTCATCACTCTCCACGCGGCTCCTGAGGTATTCCAACCCATCGCAGCGCAATTGCAGTCGGTCATGGTCCGTCCCAGCGTCGCGCAGGGCCCGGATCCATCCGACTACACCTGCCTCCTCGTCGGCCCGGGAATGGCGGGCGAGGGCGTCGCGCAGGCGGCTCGCGGATGGCTCGAGAAGCTCTGGTTGCAGGCTCCAATCCCCATGGTCGCCGACGCGTCGGCGCTCGATCTCCTGCCGCCCTCAACGGCTCCCGCGCCAGGGCTGCGAGCCATCACCCCCCATCCCGGAGAAGCGGCGCGGATGCTCGGAGTGAAGCCCCACGCGATTCAAGACTCGCGCGCGGAGTCCCTGCGCTCGCTGTCAAAAAAGTTCGGAGACTGCTGGGTCGTGCTGAAGGGCTGCCAGACGCTGATCGGAAGAAGCGACGGGCCTGTCTTCATCAATCCCTCGGGCAACCCAGGGCTTGCCCAGGGCGGGAGCGGCGATCTTCTGGCGGGCTGGCTGGCGGGACTGCTCGCTCAGCCTTTGTTGCAATCCGACCCTCACAAGACCCTCCGTTACGGGGTCTGGCGTCATGGCTTTCTTGCGGACGAGCTGGAGCGCGAGCGTCCGCACTGGACCATCGAGGATCTCTCGGCGTTTCAGGTTTTTCCCGAGAAGCACGTCGAGAATCGGCCGAACATCCTTCCCGAGGTGGACTAGATTCCCTCCGCGCCCCATGAACGCGCAACGACCCACGCCAAGCCCGCGCTCCATGGCCTTCCGCAGTTCCTCCATTCTCTCTCCCATCCGCGCGCTCGCGACAGTGCTGGGCCTGACCTTGCTCGCGGCTCCAGCGGCCGATAATTCTGTCGCGATCGAGGCATTGAGCCGGCTGAAGGGCATGGACCTGGAAGCCAATCCGGCGCTGAAAACCGCGGTGCTCCGAGTGGTGGACTCGACGCGAGGCACGGCCCAGTTTGTGGACCTGGTCCGGGACTTTAAGCTCAAGGATCAGGAGGCGCCCCTGCTCGACTACGCCCTCGCGCACCCCCAGGAGAGCGCGGCGGCTGAGGCAACGCGCCTCGTCCTGGATCAGCCCGACCTCGCGATCCTCCGCAAGACGCTCGCAGGCGCGAAGGCCGCCGTCCTGGCGGGATTGCTGGGCGCGGCGAACGATCGTCGCGGCGTCCCTCTCCTGGACGCTCTCGTTGGAGATTCCGCGAAGGATTCCGCTCTAAGACTCGCGTCCGTCCGCGCCCTCGCGCGAACCCGTGAGGGCGCGACCACCCTCCTCAAGCGCGCGCAACGGGGCCAGCTGTCCGACGATTTGAAAACGATCGCCAGCTCCGAGCTCTCGCACGTGGCCTGGCCGGAGATCCAATCCGAGGCCGCGAAAGCCCTCCCGCCTGCGCCGGGCCCTGGCGGAGGTCCCCTGCCCTCCATCGCGGAGCTGCTCCAGCGCAAAGGCGATATCGCGCATGGCGAATCGGTGTTCTTCAGCCAGCGGGTGAATTGCGGAGGATGCCATCAAGTGAACGAACGCGGAGTGGATTTTGGCCCTCGCTTGTCGGAAATCGGGACGAAGCTGGGAAAGGACGCGCTCTATGTCGCGATCCTCGATCCCAACGCCGGGATCTCCTTTGGCTTTGAGACCTGGCAGCTCGAGCTGAAGAACGGGGATGAAGCCTCGGGTTTGCTCGCCAGCGAAACGGAGGATGAAGTCACGATCAAGGCCGGAGGCGGCATCTCGCTGCGCTACAGGAAAAGCGAAATCGCGCGCCGCGAAAAACTAAAGACCTCCGCCATGCCCACAGGCCTGCAAGAAGCCATGACTCCGCAGGACTTGGTGGACCTGGTCGAGTTTCTGGCGAACCTCAAGAAGGCCGCGAAGTAGCCCTGTTTTGAGAGGCGGTCCTCCGCCGGTCAAAACCGAGTGAGCTTCTCGAGCTCGCGAACGCGGCCGAGGATCTCCTTTCGCCGCACCTGCGTGGTCTTTGTGAGGCCGAACCCCTCGCAGCAGAAGGAGGCCACCACGCTGCCATGCACCATGGCCCGTCGCAGGTTCTTCTCCACAGGGCCGCGGTTCGCCGTCAGGTAGCCGATCAAGGCGCCGACGAAGGAGTCCCCGGCGCCGGTGGGATCCTTCACCTGTTTGAGCGGATAGGCGGGGCACATGAAGAGCCCGTCTTTGTTGGACAAAATCGAGCCATGCTCGCCCTTCTTGATGATGACATGACGGGGCCCCATCTTGTGGATGATCCGAACCGCTTCGACGATGTTGTCGGTTTTTGTCAGCTGACGGGCCTCGCTGTCATTGAGCACGAGCGCGTCGATCCGCTTGAGCAATCGCAGCAGATCGTCCAAGGCGATGTTCAGCCACAGGTCCATGGTGTCGGCGATCACGAACTTGGGCTTCCACATCTGATCGAGGACGTGATGCTGCAGCGCGGGCGCGATGTTCGCGAGGAGCACGTAGGGGGTGGATTTATGACCGTCAGGGAGCGACGGGGAGAAGTGCTCGAACACGCCAAGCTCCGTCGCGAGGGTGCGCCGGTTGTTCATGTTGACCTCGTACTCCCCCGACCAATGAAAGGTCTTTCCCTCCTGGATTTGAAGGCCGGCCAGGTCGATGCGATGCTTTCGATAGAGCTTCAGGTACGCCTTGGGGAAATCGTTGCCCACAACCCCCACCATCTTCACAGGCGAAAAAAAGCTCGCGGCCACCGCGGCATGGCTGGCGGAGCCGCCGAGGAGGCGCGGATTCTCCGCCTTGGGAGTCTTGATGGAATCTAACGCCGTGGAGCCAACAATCAGAACGCTCATGTCTATCGATGTCGCAGTTTGGTTTACGGGCAAAAATCGCGCTTCGCAAAAGCCACGCCGGCGCCGGAAGCATCAATGAAGGGCGGACGCTAGGCGCTTCTTGAATTCCTGACAAGCCTCCACGATCCGCGGCGCGTTGAGGATCGCGCTGACCACGCAAACCCGCCGCGCCCCCGCTTGGAGCACTTGATCGAGGTTCCCCAAATGAATCCCTCCGATGGCGAACCACGGGATGGTCACATGGTCGCGCGCCCATCGAACATAGTCGAGCGTGACGGGCGCGGCGGTCGGTTTGGTGCCTGTGGCGAAGACCGGCCCAATCGCGATATAGGCGGGGCCCGCGCGCAGCGCTCGCAGGGCCTGCTCCGGCGCGTGTGTGCTCAGCCCCAGTTGAACCCCGCGCGCCGTCGCCGGCACGTCCCCGGCTCGCAAGCGCCCCGCGTCAAAAAAATCCTCCTGCCCCAGATGGCAGAACGGCGCGCCCAACTCCGCCGCGATATCGGGAAAATCATTGATCACCAAGGGAACTCCAGCGGCGCGTGTCACGGGCAGGACCTGCCCGGCGAGCGAGCGAACCTCATCGCGCGAGGCGCCCTTGGCTCGAAGTTGCACCCAATCGGACCCTCCATCGCACAGCTGCCGGGCCACGTCGCCCGCAGAACGTCCGCGGAGATAGGCAGTGTCGACGAAGGTATAAAGCGAGCCGTCGGGGCGAGTCATGGGAGGTGTCTGCCGGGCGCGAACGCCGACGCGTCGGGAAGGCGATCAGGCCCGATCCTCAAACAGCCCCCCGCGGCCGCCGCTCAACAGGTGCTCGATGAAGTGCGTGGAGTAAACTCCGCGTCGGAAGTTCGGATCCTGGAGGATGGCCTGCTCGAAAGGGATGGTGGTCTTGATCCCGGTGATCATGTATTCGCTCAACGCCCGGCTCATGGTGTCCATGGCTTCGCGACGGTCTTTGCCGAAAGTGATGAGCTTGCCGATCATCGAGTCGTAATGGGGAGGAATCGTGTAGCCGGCGTAGGCGTGGCTGTCGACGCGAACCCCGCGTCCGCCCGGCGCGTAATACATCTCCACGCGGCCCGGCGACGGCCTGAAATCATCGAAGGGATCCTCGGCATTGATCCGGCACTCGATGGCGTGCCCGCGGAAAGTCACGTCGCTCTGCGAGATGCGCAGCGGTTCGCCCATGGCGATCATGATTTGCTGCTTCACCAGGTCGATCCCCGTCACCTCCTCGGTAATGGGGTGCTCCACCTGGATGCGCTTGTTGACTTCGAGAAAAAAGAACTGTCCCTTCTCGTCGACGACAAACTCAACCGTCCCCGCGTTGGAATAATGGGCCACCTCGGCGATGCGCACGGCCGCCTTCCCCATCTTTTTGCGGAGATCCTTGAACTTCCCCTCAATCAAGGGAGACGGCGTTTCCTCCACCACCTTCTGGTTGCGACGCTGGATCGAGCAGTCGCGCTCCCCCAGGTGAATGATGTTCCCCCGGCTGTCGCCCAGGATCTGGAACTCGATGTGATGCGGGTTCTCGATGAACTTCTCGATATACACCCCGGAGTTGCCGAAAGCCTTCTCCGCCTCGCTCCGCGCCGTATGGTACCCCTTCACCAAGGACACGTCATTGTGGGCGACCCTCATGCCGCGTCCGCCGCCGCCAGCGATCGCCTTGATCATGACCGGATACCCGATCTTCTTCGCGATGGCCAAGGCCTCCTGCTCGTTTTCCACAAGCCCGTCCGACCCAGGAGGACAAGGCACACCCGCCCTGCGGGCGAGGTCGCGACTGGTCGCCTTGTTCTCCAGCGCGTTCATCGCCCTGGAACTCGGCCCAATGAATCGAATGTTGCAGCTCTCGCAAACATCCGCGAAATGCGCGTTCTCAGACAGGAAGCCATACCCTGGATGAATCGCGTCCACATCGGCGATCTCCGCGGCGCTAATGATGCGATCAATGCGTAAATAGCTCTCCGAGCTCGGGGCTTTACCGATGCAGATAGCCTCATCCGCCAGCTGAACGTGCATCGAGTTCGCATCGATCTCGGAATACACCGCGACGGTTTTCACGTTCAGCTCTTTGCAAGCGCGGATGATTCGCACAGCGATTTCACCGCGATTGGCCACCAGTATTTTCTCGAACATGTGTCAGAGTGAGGGTTGGGAGGCGCGCCAAAACCAGCACCGGCCTTGCTGTTGGCTTCGAGAACAGGCTTGGGTTAGAGAGGCCGTATTTTGAAGAGCGGTTGGCCAAATTCGACTGGTTTCGCGTTTTCCAGAAGGATTTGAGTGATGACGCCCCGGGCCTCGGCCTTGATCTCGTTCATCACCTTCATTGCCTCGATAATGCAAACCACCGTGTCCGGGTTCACTTCGGTGCCGACCTCGACATAGGAACCGGATTCAGGAGAAGGAGCGCGGTAGAAGGTTCCGATCATCGGCGACTTGATCTCGGCCTCGCCCGAGGCGGCAGCAGGGACGGGCGGCGGCAAAGCAGACTGATTGGACACAGGGCCTCCAGAGGGCAAATAAGTGAAGGAAGTCTCCTCATTGGCCACAACGCCGCCTCGCTTTAACTTTATCTTGAACTCCTGCCGCTCTAGTTCGAACTCGCTGATCGAGTTCTTTTTCATAAGGTCGATGATCGCCTTAATATCTTTTAGGTCCACGTGACACCCTCCATAGGATGAACGCCGAAGCTTCGAAAGGTATGTGATCGGTTCATTAAGCAAAAAAGCAGGGTCGCAACACGACACTGCTGGAAACAAGACCTGAACTGGGGGCGGAAGTTAGGGAGCATGCCGAGAAGCGTCAAGGAGTAAAAACGAAGCGGAAGCCCTCGACCAACTCACGAAAACCACAGGTTTCCCTACCGGATTAGGAAGAGATTAATTCAACATCGAGTCACTATAATGTTAACGGCTGCTTGAATCCCTAAAACATAAGAGTGAGCTCCGAACCCGGCGATCACCCCGCGGCAAACCGCGGAGATCGTGGAGTGGTGACGGAAGGATTCCCGGGCGTGAACGTTGGACAGGTGAATCTCGATGGTAGGAACGCCGATGGCGGCAATGGCATCCCGGAGCGCGATGCTGGTGTGTGTGAAAGCGGCGGCGTTGATGACGATCGCATCGGCGGTTCCGCGGGCGCCCTGGATCCAGCCCACCAACTCTCCCTCGTGGTTGGTTTGTCGGAAGTCGAGATCGGCGCCAAGCCGCTTGGCGGTGTCTCGGGCGAGGGTCTCAATCTCCGGCAACGTGGCGCGGCCGTAGGTCTCCGGCTCGCGCTGTCCGAGCAAGTTCAGGTTCGGTCCATTGAGGACGAGAATCTTCATAGCGCTGGACCGTAGTAGGAGTCAGGCGCGGGGAAAACCTCAAAGTAGGTTCGATGTCGCCGCAGCGAGGGGGAAGAACCAGAGCGCAAGCCACGACCCGGGCGAGGGAACTGGACCAGAAAAGCCTCGCTCAAGAGCGCCCAGAATGGGAACAAAAGATCTTGAAAACGCGGCCATCCGCCGTAGCTTTCGCTCCCTCTGGAGCGCGCTTAGCTCAGTGGTAGAGCATTTCCTTCACACGGAAGGGGTCGCAGGTTCAAATCCTGCAGCGCGCACCATCTCGCGCAGCGGGGAGGATCCTCTCAAGATCAACGATGCGCACCGAACCGAGGTCGGTAAACCTGAAGTGTGCGCCCGTGAGCATCGAGGTGTTCATGCGCTCGGCCGGGGGCCGGGGTTTCCAAATCCTGGATATGAACAGGCGCCAGACCGTGTCCACGCCCACCCACGCCGGCGGCGGGCTCGATACCGCGGTTGAACACAGCCACACGCGATTCGGCCCCGCTCCCCGTCCGAGTAACCGAGTAGCTGTGAACCACGGTGGTGCGGCTGAAAACCTCTCGAATCTCCACCTCATTTCGGGGACGCCAGCGCATGGGTTCACCGAACTCACGCACGAGGCGAAAAGTGAAATGACTGGCCCCCAATCCAAAATCGAAGCCCGCCTCCACACGCCGACCGCGGAAAACAAAGTAGCCCCCGGCCGTATCGTAAACAGCCCCAGGCGGCAAAGGAGCCCAGCCACAGTGATCACCGCCAGACCGCCAGACCACCCAGGCAGGCCCCCACAAACGATCGGGAAGCCAGATCCATCCATGGTGTGGATGGAGATGCCACCGACCATAGTGAAACGCTGCCCAGCCCCACGGGTAATCCGACACCCAATACCAACCGTGATCCGTCCACATCCAATGGCCCCTATCCACATACGGCCGCCATCCAGGGGCGCTCACCGCGACCGTGGGCTGCCAATAAAGCAGTCCATCCTCTCCCAAGATCCAGCGACCGTAGGGGCTCAGCTCCTGATGGAAATAAGCGACATCCGGGTTATTGTTTGGTGGAGCCGGCACACCGGGAACCGTGACCACAGGCTGGCTTGAAACCGAAGGCGCAAAGGGGACTGTCGGCGTCGTTGGAACAACCGCGGGGGCAGGCACGGCCGGTAGCGGTGTGGACGCAGGCAAGGTGGAAACCGCAGCAGGAGGGACCGGGTTGGGGCTCACCGAGACGGAAGCCCTGCCGCTCGCGAGCATGGCATTCAATACAATCGAGGAAAATCCTCGATCTCGAAGCTCAAGAATCTCGGTGGCTGAAAGATCGTAGTATTCGTTCCTCGATTTGATGTACGCCACGAGGGTATCGTCTCCAACCCCCGAAGCCTTGAGTTTACGCAAGTCCTGCATCGCGCTCGCTTTGTCCGCGAAAGCGGGCGCTACGGTCGACAGGGCCAACAACACGCAAAAGACCACGCCGCAAAACAGTTTCATATCATCCTCAAGATTGTGACTCGCACAAGAACCCGCGCCTACCGTTGGACCGACCCACCCCGCCCCGCATTCAGAGTCGTTGATGGCGAGGGAGCGGCCGGTCCGCCTTCCGATCCCTTGTGAGAATTCGAATCGGATCCCTCCCAACCAGCGCCCAAGGCCTTGATCAGAGACACCGCTGAGGTCGCCAGTTTTTCTTTGACCTGCACCGTTGTCTGCTCATGAGTCAGCACGGTGCTCTGGGACAGCGCGACTTCCAGGAAGGTGATCACCCCATCCTTGTAGCGGGTCGTGGAAATCTCGAGCGTCCTTCGCGCCGCATCCAACGCCTCCTGTTCTGCGACCAGCTGCTTGGCGAGGAGTCGTTGCGCTGCGAGCTGGTCTTCTACCTCCTGAAACGCGGTCAGCACGGTTTGACGGTAGGCTGCCACCGCGGCATCGTGGGCCGCTCGAGCCGATGCGAGGCGCGCGCGGTTCCTGCCGCCGGTGAAAAGGGGCATCTGCAAAGAAGGTCCCACCGACCAGAACCGGCTAGGCCAATCAAAGAGAACTCCCGCGTCAACGGACTCAAGTCCAGCGCCTCCTCCCAGGGTGACCCGGGGATAAAACGCCGCCCGAGCCAACCCGATATCCGCATTCGCGGCCGCCATTCGTCGCTCCGCCGCGGCAACATCCGGGCGCCGTTCCAACAGCTCGCTGGGCACTCCCACGGGAACCTGAGAGACCGCCAGCGCCAACAGAGACCGGCCGTGAACCTGGAATGTTGTCGCGGACTCCCCACACAAGGCGCCGAGCGCGTCTCTCATCTGGATCTGCTGGAGCTCAAGACTCGGCAACAATGCCTCCGCGGCCTTCAGCTGAGTTTCAGCCTGAGACACATCCAGCCCCGTCGCCACACCGCCCCGTCGCCGCGCTCGTGTGAGGGCAAGGGAACGGCGATAGGTCTCGATGCTCCTCTCGACGACCTGCCTCTGCGCCTCCGAGGAGCATAGCGCAAGATAGTCGAACGCCACCTCCGCTTGAACGGAAAGGCGGAAGGTCTCCAGATCATCCCAGCTTGCCGCCAACCGACCTCTTGCGCCCTCAACCTGTCGACGAACACGTCCCCAAAGATCCAGTTCCCAGCTCGCCTCCACGGGCAAGTCATACGTCGTGGTGGTGGCGCCCTCGCGCGAGGAACCGAATCGCTGCTGCAGATTGGCGCTGGTGCGCTGCCTCGTGACACCCGGATTGGCCGAGACCTGAGGCATCCCATCCGCCCGCGCGACTTTGAGGGCGGCGCGGGCCTGCGCGAAATTGGCGAGCGCCACGGCGAGCTGCTGGTTTCTCGCAGTGGCAAGCCGTTCCAACCGGTCCAGTTCAGGGTCGGCAAAGAAGCCCCACCACGGGCCTCGAGGTTCTCGGTCGGAAGGGACGGCCGCTTTCCACTCGGTCTTGTTCGTCGAGGCAACTTCCCGGAACGCGTCAGGAAGCGTCCCCGACGCCAGCCCCGGTGGGCGCTGGTAGTTCGGGCCCACGGCGCAGCCCGAGGCCATCAACCCAAGCAGCACGAGAGCAAGCCCGGCACGCCCACAAGCTGACTTGGCGAGCAAGCCCGGCTTGAAAGCCGTCATGATCTCGACTGCCTTTGCGACGCCGCCTGCGCCTGGGGCGAACGGTCTCAAGGATCTCGCGTAGCGAGGTCTCTTTTCAGGGATGAGTGAGTTCATAATCCAGTCTAAGCAGGAACCGGCGCGCCCAGCGCGTGACGCCGACGGCGCCATCCTTTCACACGCTGTCGGATCCCTTCGAGGATGAGGTAGGTCACGGGCGTGGTGTAAAGCGTCAAGACCTGCGATACAATCAGGCCCCCTACCACCGCGATTCCCAAAGGTCGGCGCAACTCAGCCCCCGTGCCCCATCCCGTGGCGAGAGGGACCGCTCCGAGCAGCGCCGCCAGCGTGGTCATCATGATGGGACGAAACCGAATCAGGCAGGCCTTGTAGATTGCGTCCCTCGCGCTCAGCGATCCGTGACGCTCAGCCTCGAGCGCGAAATCCACCATCATGATCGCGTTCTTCTTCACGATGCCCATCAGCAGGATGATCCCGATGAACGACACCAGCGACAGATCCAGTCCGCACCAAATCAGCGCCAGCAGCGCGCCCACGCCAGCGGAGGGCAATGTGGAGATGATGGTGAGCGGGTGGACGAGGTTCTCGTACAACATGCCCAGCACGACATACACCGCAAGGACCGCGGCCGCGATGAGCAGCGGCATGTTGGCGAGCGAAGCGCGAAAAAACTGGGCGGCGCCTTGAAAACTTCCCTGAATATCCGAGGGCATCTTCAGACCGGCGGCCGCGCTCTCGATCTGCGACGTCGCGTCGCCCAGCGCCACGCCTGGCGCGAGATTGAAGGAGATCGTGACCGCTGGAAACTGGCTCTGGTGATTCACGGAGAGGTAGGTGTTGGCCCGCTTGAAGGATGCCACGGTGGAGAGCGGCACATGCAATCCGTTGGTGGAGCGAACGTAGATCTTTTCCAAAGCCGCGGGCTCCGCGAGATACTGCGACGAAACCTCCAGGATCACGCGATGCTGGTTGTATTGTTTGTACATCGTGGAGACCTGTCGCTGTCCGAACGCGTCGTAGAGGGTATTGTCGATCGCTATGGGCGAGATTCCGAGCCGCGCGGCGCGATCGCGATCCACCACCACCGTCGTTTGCAGCCCACGCGTCTGCTGGTCGCTGCTCACGTCGCGCAGCGACGGCATGCGTCGCATCGCCTCAACCAGCTTCGGGGACCAAACGTTCAGCTCCTCCAGATCCCCGGATTGGAGCGCGTACTGGTACTGGGCCTTGCCCATTCGCCCCCCGACGCGCACGTCCTGCACGGGTTGCAGAAAGAGGCTGATGCCAGGGATGCCGGAGGCCTTGCGACGCATGCGATCTATGACCGCCTCCGCGCTGACCTTTCGCTCATGCAGCGGCTTGAGGGTGATAAACATTCGCCCGTTGTTGATTGTGGAGTTCCCCATGCCACCGCCGATGAAGGACCCCACCGTCGCCACCGCAGGATCCTCAATCACGATCCGAGCCATCGTCTGCTGAAGCTCAGCCATGGCCGGAAACGAGATGTCCTGCGAGGCATCGGTCACTGCCATGAGAATGCCGGTGTCCTGCTGTGGAAAGAACCCCTTCGGAACGAGCTGATAGAGCCAGAGGGTCGCGACGACGGTCAGCACGCTGACGACCATCATCAACGCGGGATGCCGCAAGACCCATCGCAGGCTCGCTTCATACCCGGCCAGCAACCATTGGAACGAGCGCTCCGCGACGCGATGCCACAATCCCGGCGTGGGATGCGCCGACTCGGGCTTCAGGAACCTTGCGCAGAGCATCGGAGTCAGCGTCAGCGAAATGACTCCAGAAACCAGAATTGCCAGAGTCACCGTGACGGCAAACTCGTGAAAGAGCCGGCCGATCAAGCCGCTCATGAACAGCAGCGGAATGAACACCGCCACGAGGGAGACGCTCATGGAAATGACCGTGAAGCCGATTTGCTTCGCGCCTTTCCGCGCCGCCTCCATCGGAGCGCTGCCCAGTTCGATGAATCGATGAATATTCTCGATGACGACGATGGCGTCATCCACGACGAATCCGACGGATATCGTGATCGCCATCAGCGACAGGTTATCCAGGCTGTAGTGGCAGAGATACATGATGGCGAAAGTCCCGGCCAGGGCGAGCGGCACGGTCACGCTCGCGATGAACGTGGGCCAGAACCGCCGCAAGAACCCAAAGATCACCAGCACGACCAGGGCGATGCTGATGAGCAGCGAGTTTTGCACGTCGTGCACAGAGGCGCGAATGGTGGTCGTGCGATCGCTCACCTCCTCAACTTGGATCGAGGGGGGAAGCCACTTCCTCAACTGCGGCAGCACGACGCGAATTCGATCGACGGTCTCGATCACATTCGCGCCCGCCTGCTTCTGAACGATCACCAGGACGGCCCGGTTCGTTCCAGACCATCCCGCGACACGGCCGTTCTCCACCCCTTCCACCGCCCTCCCCATCGAACTCAACCTCACGGGAACCCCACGACGCTGCGTCAGAATGAGCGCGTCATAATCACGAGCCTCGAGGAGTTGATCATTGGCCGTGATGGTGTAGGACGCTCTCTCTCCGTCGATGCTGCCCTTGGGCATGTCCACATTGGCCTGCCCCAGAACCGAACGCACCTCATCAATGCTGATCCCGCTGGACGCCAGCGCGCCAGGGTCCATGCGGATCCGCACAGCCGACTTGTCGGCGCCGCTGATCAAGGCCTGGCTCACGCCTTCCACCTGGCTCAGGCGCTGCCCGATGATCGAGTCCGCGTATTCGAAGACCTGGGTGGGAAGCAGCGCTTCCGACCGCATGGACAGCACCATAATAGGCGCGTCCGCCGGGTTGATCTTCCGATAGGTCGGCGGGGAAGGCAGGTTGCTGGGCAGATCCGCCGCGGCGCCGTTGATCGCCGCTTGCACATCGCGAGCCGCGCCATCCACCTTGCGGTTCAAATCGAATTGAATCGTGACCGTGCACCCGCCCAGTGTGCTGATCGAGGTCATCTCCGAAACCCCGGCAATCTGGCCGAGTCGCCGCTCCAATGGGGCCGCGAGCGATGAGGCGACGGTGGCCGGATCGGCGCCGGGCAGCGACGCCGTCACGCTCATCATCGGAAAGTCGACGCGTGGAATCGCGGCCACGGGCATGAGTCGATAGGCCACCATCCCAAGGGCCAGAAGGCCGATGGAGAGAAGAGTCGTCGCCACAGGCCGCCGAATGAAAGGATCGGAGACGTTCATATCGCCTTGGGATTGGACGCGTCCTCCCAGAGTGAGGGAGACGACGGCGCGTCCGCCGCCCGCCTTCTGAAGCGATTCCCCAGCCGATCCAGATAGAGGTAAATCACGGGCGTGGTGTAAAGCGTCAGGAACTGGGAAACGAGCAACCCGCCGACTATGGCGATTCCCAAGGGTCGACGAAGCTCGGAACCCGTCCCCTCCTCCAAGGCAAGAGGCAGCGCTCCGAGCAACGCGGCCATGGTCGTCATCATGATCGGACGAAAACGCAGCAAGCAGGCCTGATAGATGGATTGCTCCGGCTTCATCCCTTCGTTCCGTTCGGCATCAATGGCGAAGTCCACCATCATAATGGCGTTCTTCTTCACGATGCCGATGAGAAGGATGATCCCGATCAAGGCGATCAAGCCCAAACTCTCCCGGCAAACGAAAAGAGCCAGCAAAGCGCCCACACCGGCCGAGGGGAGACTGGAAAGGATGGTGATCGGATGAATGTAGCTCTCGTACAGGACGCCCAGCACGATGTAGATGACCACGATGGCGGCGAGAATGAGAAAGGGTTCGCTCTTCAGGGACGCGCGGAACTCCTCCGCGCTTCCCGAAAACCTCGCCACGACGGTTTCCGGAAGCCCGGTTTCCTTCTCCGCCATTTGGATCGCCTTTACCGCTTCGCCGAGCGACGCCCCCGGGCGGAGGTTGAAGGACAAGGTGACCGCGGGGAATTGCCCCTCGTGCAGGATCGCCAAAGGCCCTGTCCCTACCCGGACTCTGGCAAGAGCCTTTAACGGGACCATCTGCCCGGTGGTCGACTTAACATAGAGCTTCTCGAGAGCGCCAGGCGTCGCCTGAAACTGCGGCATGACCTCGAGAATGACGCGGTATTGGTTCAGCTGGGTGAAGATCGTGGAAACCTGTCTCTGACCGAAGGCATCGTAGAGCGTGTCATCAATCGCCTGCGGAAGCACGTTGAGTCGGGAGGCTTGCTCCCGGTCAACCTCGACGTGCGCCTGCAGTCCGCCTGATTGCTGATCCGAGGCCACATCCACAAGTTCGGGGCGTGCGCGCAGGGCGGCCAGAAGCCTGGGAGACCATTCAGCCAGCTCAGCGGAATCGGCGTCTTCAAGCGTGTACTGATACTGAGTGCGGCTGACGCGGCTTTCGATCTGCACGTCCTGCGCCGCCTGCATGAAGAGGGCAATTCCCTCGATCCGCTCCGTCGCCTGGCGCAAACGCTCGATGATCTCCGCGGCGTTGGCCGCGCGTTGACGCCGTGGCTTGAGGTTGATGTAGAGACGACCCGAGTTCACCGTCGGATTGACCGAGCCTCCTCCGACGAATGAAGCCACGCTGACGACATCGGGATCCCTGCGGACGATTTCAGCGACCTCCCGCTGCCGCTGCGCCATGGCCTTGAATGAAATGGAGGCTTCGGCGTCCGTCACTCCCAGAATCAAGCCCGTATCCTGCTGCGGCAGGAGACCCTTGGGGACGAGGACATAGAGCCAGACGGTGGCGACCATGGCGGCCACGGCCACCAGAAGCGTGAATGCCTGATGCCTCAGGACCCAGCGGAGGGAGCGGTCATAGGCATGCAGCATCCATTGAAAGAATCCCTCCGTAAGAAGATAGAATCTGCCATGTTTCTCCTGGCTCTGCGGCTTGAGCAGACGCGCGCACATCATCGGCGTGAGCGTGAGCGAAACGATCGCGGACACCACCACGGCGATCGTCAGCGTGATGGCAAACTCCCGGAAGAGCCGCCCCACAATGCCGCTCATGAACAGGAGCGGAATAAAGACCGCGATGAGTGAAAGGCTCAGGGAGACGATGGTGAACCCGATCTGACGCGCTCCTTTCAAGGCCGCCGCCATGGGAGCTTCGCCAGCCTCAATCAGGCGAACGATGTTCTCGATCATCACGATGGCATCGTCAACGACGAAACCGGTGGAGATGGTCAGCGCCATGAGAGACAGGTTATCGAGGCTGAACCCGCACAGTTTCATGACCCCGAAGGAGCCGATAACCGTCAGCGGCAGCGCCACGCTGGTAATGACCGTCGCCCGGAACTTGCGCAAAAACACGAAGATCACCAAGACCACGAGCCCCACGGTGAGCAACAGGGTGAATTGCACATCGCGCACCGAAGCGCGGATGGTCTCCGTCCGATCGGTAAGAATTGAAATCCTGACCGAGGGGGGAATAGCAGAGCGCAACCGGGGCAGCAGAGCCTTCACCCGATCCGCGGTCTCAATAATATTGGCGCCGGGCTGGCGTTGGATGTCCAGGATCACGGAGGGCTTCTGATCCACCCAGCCGGCGAGCCGGACATTCTCCACGTTGTCTTCCACATCGCCGATATCAGCAATGCGGACCGGCGCGCCGTTCTTGTACGACACGATGACGTTCCGAAATTCCGCCGCGGAAAACATTTGATCGTTCGCGTTGATGGTGTAGGCCTGACGTCGCCCATCAAAGCTCCCCTTGGGCGCGTTGATATTGTTTTGCACCAGGGCGCCGCGCACATCCTCAAGGCTCAATCCCTGCGCCGCCAGCGCGACGGGGTTCACCCGAACACGGACCGCGGGCTTCTGGTTTCCCTCGATGGTCACCAACCCAACACCGGTGACTTCGCTGAGCTTCTGCGCCAGAATCGTGTCCGCCAAGTCGTTCACCTTCTCGAGAGGCAAGGTGTCCGACGTGATCTGGAGCGTGAGAATCGGCGTGTCGGCTGGATTCACTTTGTTGTAGGTGGGAGGCGTCGGCATCTTGGGAAGCACGCCGCCGGCCGCATTGATCGCGGCCTGCACGTCCTGTCCAGCGGCGTCAATGTCACGATCCAGGTTGAACTGGAGTGTGATGCCCGCGTTTCCAAACGAACTGACAGACGTCATCGTCGCCAAACCGCTGATCTGTCCGAACTGCCGCTCCAAGGGCGTCGTCACGGAACTGACCATCACATCAGGGCTGGCGCCGGGGTACTGGGCCGCGACCTGAATGGTCGGGAAATCGACGGGAGGCAACGCCGAAATAGGAAGTAGGCAGTAGCCCAGCAACCCTAGCAAAACCACCGCCGCCATCAGCAGCGATGTGGCAATCGGGCGTCGGATGAAGGGCTCAGAGATACTCATGGCCCCGGCTTCCCGGGCATCGCGGCGCCGGCGCTTGAACGTGGGCCGGGGGCCCCAGCCGGAGCAGGGGCCTCTGCGGGCCGGATGCGCGATCCACGCTGCAGCTTGTACTGGCCGTC
Organism: Verrucomicrobiota bacterium; assembly: GCA_016199985.1. GTDB lineage: Bacteria > Verrucomicrobiota > Verrucomicrobiia > Limisphaerales > UBA11320 > UBA11320. The sequence continues at coordinate 66,726 of JACQFQ010000070.1, forward strand.
CACGACGACTTTTTCCCCCGGCCGGAGCCCTTCCTCGATCAAGGCCTCCCCCTGCTCAACAGGTCCCACCTTGACCGGACGCAGATCCACCGTTTGGTCCTCTTTGATCACAAACACAAAAGCGCCTTCAGGCCCCCGTTGGATCACGGCCGCAGGCACCACGGGGCTTTTCCTTCTCACGGTCAGCAAGAGACGAGCGTTCACGAACTGACCGGGCCAGAGGCGGAGATCTTGATTCGGGAAGGTCGCCTTGAGGCGAAGCGTCCCTGTGGTCGTGTCGATCTGATTGTCGATCACGCTCAGCTTGCCCTCCGCCAGCGGTGTCATGTTGTCGCGGTCCACCGCAAGGATGGTGAACGGCGTGTCGCCGGCCTCGCCACGAATCTTCGAAAGTGTCTGTTCCGGTAGCGTAAAAACCACGGAAATGGGCTTGATCTGGGTGACTACTACTATCCCGGTCTGGTCATTGGCCCGGACGATATTCCCTTGATCCACCTGACGGATGCCTACCCTACCCCCGATCGGAGAAGTGATCGAGGTATAGGCGAATTGAACGCGGGCACTCGAGACAGCCGCCTCATCGGCCTTCACCGCCGCCTCCAACTGTTTCACCAGAGCGCTCTGAGTATCGTAGGCCTGCTGAGTCACTCCCTCCTCCGCAAGCAGACTCGCGTAACGCTTCAGATCGACTCTAGAGTTGGCAAGTAGCGCCTCATCCTGGGCCTTCTTGGCGGCCGCCTGATCGACCAGAGCGCGATAGGGATCCGGGTCGATCTCAGCCAGAAGATCCCCTTCGTGTACTTCCTGGCCCTCGACAAACGCGATTCTGCGGATCTGTCCGTCCACTCGAGGGCGGATGGTCACTGTCTGGAAGGCCTGAACGGTGCCCAACCCTTCGAGATACACTGGAACATCTTTCTCCAACACCACACCAGGCACCACAGGCACGGGGGGCAACTCAGCCTTTCCGCCAGGTGCCATCCCAGGCTTCTGACCGACCGGGGGGGAACCCGAATGATCCGAGCAGCCGAGTTCACAGAAGGCCACTCCCGCGATCATCGCCCAAAGGAGCCAGGAGAACAGCCGACCCTGATCACGTAAGCCCTGGAGCCACGGCAAGTGTCTGAGGTGGGGTTGCGAATCGTTCAGCGTGGGAAGCATATCGGAATGGGGTGAAGCTGGAGTGAAGTTCACCCCAATCGGGAGAAGAGGCATCGACGGGGGGGTCACTGCAGTCCCTGTAACGTATACGAAGGCATTGACGGGCTTATCGAGAGGGATGCGTTCTGCTCAATCGAGCGGAGGGGCTCTCGAGCCTTCGCAAATCTGTAACGCCATGAAACAGACATCTGACTCGAATAGACGTCGAGGCGGCCTCGCTCTTGCATCGTCGATGTTTGACTCTCGCCAAGGAGGATTTATTTAGCGAACAAAAGTTTTCATGCGTCACCTGAACCACCCGGCTTCGAAAGCCCATGCCGAGCGCGCGCCAGGACACGCGTTCCAGGGTCGCTACCCATCGATGCCTGGGGGGCTGCCCACGGCCTCATGACTCCAGTTCACACCCAGAGGACCCGCGCTCTTCAGGCAGATTCCAGGTGGCGCGTCGTCACGAGGTTCATCTCCCACAGCGGTGGTTCGTGAACGGCAGTTGGCGGATTCTCCTGCCGCCATGATGAGACCTGGACCAAAAGCGGCCCATCAATTGGTGATGGGAATGGTCTTTCATGCGATGAACGGAGCCGGCACGCTGGCTGAACACGTGAGCCAGATTACCGGAATTGCGATCAGCAACAGCGCCCTCTCCCAACGTCGTGGAAACCTGGACTGGGAGATCTTCGAGTCGATCCTTGGGGTGGCGTTGAAGCTCCGAGCAAAACCGTAAGAGCATCCCAACGGACTCTTGAAAGAGCTCGATCCTGAGGGGAAACGAGAGTTTTTGCTGCGAGTTCGAAGCAATCTCAAAGGGCGTGTGCTGGAAGTTAATCGCGATGGCAGCGCGCTGATAGAGGTGGAGTCAGAAGGACGAAAGATGCCGGCACGAGAGATTCAAGCGCGGGTGCGAGTGGGGCAAGGCAAGTGGAGCACGGTGCGGTTGTGGACGAGCCTGGTGGATTGCAAGAAGCATCCGGCCGCCGTGTTGGTGGAGCTCTATTCCCGGCGCTGGGAACAGGAGGGATTTTACCGGGAGTTGAAAGTGGATACGCGTTCGAGCGACTTGATCCGAAGTCACACCCCAGAGACGGCAGCGCAGGAGATTGCAGGGTTGCTGATCTCCTACGCGCTCTTGGTGGAACAAAGGCTCAAAGTGGCCGATATGGGCGAGGTGGAGGTGGCGCGGATCAGCTTTCTCAAAGTGATGGAAACGGTGAGCGGGTTGTGGCGATTCCTGGAGGCGGCTGATGGGATGATGACGGGCAAGCAGGTGGACCAGCTGGTGAAGAAAGTTCTCCAACAGGTGGCCGACTCAGCGTTAGGCAAGCGGCGCAAGAGATCCTGCCCGCGAGGACTGCGCCAACCGGTGAGCAGTTGGCCGCGGATCACAAAAAACACTTACAAAATCGGCGGCCCGGAATACCAAACTCTTCCCATCAAGGCAGAATTGCCTTAACGGCATTGCCGCTAGGGCAGGATCGCCACAGCTCGATAGAAGCGAAGAGGCAGGAGGCCGCTCAACTCCTGGCGTAATACAAGCATGCCATCCGGACCTGCATCGCCTGTGGCCACGGGCGTCCAGACGACGAGATCCGTTGAACCATCCACCCGATAGCGAGCTGACGGATCTCCGAGGACGGCGATGTTAAAATCAGGGGATCCCGAGACCTGCTCGATCGAAACGCGGGGCACGCTCAGAACCGTCAACCGAATCGAATCCGCAAAACCTCCCTCGTTCACGGAAGCGTCCTCGAATTGGACAAGCGCCGAGTAAGGTCCGGCCCCGAATGCGCTCACCGAGTCGTTGATCGACAGGGTCACCACCATGCGTTCTCCTGGGGCCAACGTTCCCATGCTGGAAGACAGAGTGAGCCAGGGCTGCGTCACCGATCCGGTCCACGTCAGCGACGCCGTTCCGGCGTTCGTCAGTGTGTAGACTTGCGACGTCGGCGCGAACGGGCCGCCCACGGGGCCGGTTGCGGTCAAGCCGGGGGAGTGGCTGACGAGTAGTGAACCGACCGGAACGGAGGGGGGGACAAAAACGAGAGTGGTGGTGTTGGAAAGAGCAGCGCTGCCATTGTAGGAATACCGCGCCGCGACGAGCCCCGTTCCGTTCTCCACTCCCACCGACGCCGCCTTTCCGGAGGCGCTGCCGCTTTTGGAAGCGGGGGCGACGTCCTCATACTGAAAGAGAATCCGATTGGATCCCTCCTCAAGAACGCATTGAAAGGTCAGCGTGGCGGACTTCGGTCCAGTCGTGTTTACCCCGACCCAGGAAGCCACGAAGCGGCGGTTCGGCGCCATCCCCGCCAAGCCCGCGTAAAACTTGGTCCCCGCCGCGGGCGTCAGCGCATCCCAGAACGGACAGATGATCCCATTGGGCGCCGCGGAATTCGGCAGATCGGTGTTTACCGAAGCATTGAGAGAGGTCGGATCGAATCCAAGCAATCCGTTGGCGCCCATGTAGACGGTGGTTTTCGACTGTCCGTAAAACAAAAAAGAGAACGGCAGCGGGATCGCGTCGCTCACGCCGTTCTGGGCCAAAACCACGGTCGGCATGCCCGTCGGGTCGATCCAGGAATAGGGCCCCGCGGTGATCTGATAGTTCTCCACAACCTCCACGAGGAGGTTCGTCGATCCCACATGGCCGCTCGCGTCGCTCACCGTGAGCTTCACCGAGTAACTCCCTGCGGAAAGGAAGATATGGGCGGGGTTTTGGGCGACACTGGTGGATCCGTCGTCAAAATCCCAAGCCCACTGGGTTATGGAACCGAACGACGCGTCCGTGAACTGGATCGACACGGGCGGCGAGCCCAACGAAATCGATCGAGTGAAATCGGCGATCACGGGCGGCCCCAGGGCTCGCCCCAGGTTGAGCCGCCCGCCCGAGACGCAGTTGCCGCTGAGCGAAGGCAGGGGATCCACGGTGGTCATCGCGCGGTGAATCAATTGCGACGGCGACAGCCCGGGGTATCGGGCCCGGAGCAAGGCGATCGCGCCGCTCATGATGGCGGTGCTGAACGACGTGCCGCTGTTGGCCGAGTAGGGATTGACGCCGGATGCCCGGGTGCTGGTGATCGCTTCCCCCGGCGCGGCCAGATCGACATTCGTGGCGCCGTAGTTGGAGAACGACGCCAACTGGTCGGAGCGATCAGTCGCGGCGACCGCGATGATATTGTCGAGATTGTACGACGCAGGGTAGCCGGGTAGGATGTCGTTGTCGGCGCCTTCATTGCCCACGCCCGCGACGACCACGATCCCCGCGTTGCGGCAATTGTTGATGGCCGCGAGAAGCGTCGAGGAGAAGTTCGTGCCAACGAAACTGGCGTTGATCACCTTGGCCCCCTTTGTCCGCGCGTAATCGAAGCATTGGATCACGTCGGAGACGCTGCCGTTGCCCGCGTTATCGACGAACCGGCACATCATGAGCTGCACATTCCAAGCGACCCCCGACACGCCCGCCCCGTTGTTCCCCACCGCCCCGATCAAACCAGCCACAAAGGTGCCGTGTCCGACCACATCCTGAATGTCGCCGGAGTTGGAGGCGGCGTTGAGCCCGTGCACATCATCCACGATCCCGTCGCCATCATCATCGATGCCGTTGCCAGGGATTTCGCCCGGATTTGTCCAAAGATTCCCGGCAAGGTCCGGGTGCGAAGCGAGGATCCCGGTATCGATGATGGCCACGATAACATTGGACGCGGAGTTCAGGGTCTCCCAGCCCTCCAGCGCGTGAATATCGGCGCCGGAAACTCCTCCATCTTGGCCCGTATTGTTGAGATGCCACTGGTCGCCGTTGAGGAAATACGGATCATCGGGACCCGCGGCCGGCCTCACCCAGAAATCAGGCTCAGCGACCGCGACCAACCCGCTCGCGATGTAAGCCTCGATGTGGCTTTGCACCGACGCGCCGACAGGGAGCTGGATCGCCTGAATATCGCCGGCGCCGGCAAGATGCCGACGAACCGCGTTCCCCAGCCGTCGGTGGGTGGCGTTGACCTGATCAGGGGCTGCTCCCGGCTTCAACTGGATCAGAATTCGGTCCGCACGATAGGCCTCCGAACCCGGACGCCTCGAAACAGGCGACACCCCAGCGCCAGACAGGACGAGGGATGCAACAAGGAGGATCCCAGCGACCCAGGCAGGCCGGCAGGAAAGTGACGCTCGAAGGCCCACTGGGCTCGGGTTGGCCCGCGTCCTTTTCCCGACCAGATCAGCTCGGACAGCGTACTTCATGGGGTGGGGGAAACTACCACATGTGGGGGGCCCCAGCGCACGAAAAAAGACCGTCAGGCGCCGACCAGAAACGGGACGGGCCCCGTCCCCGGGCCGGAGGAAGCCCTGGGCGTAAACGCAACGGCACACCGCCCCCCTCTACCGAGGCTTTGGTCATTCTCCCTTCTGCGCCGACTGTCCTTCGGATTCGCGTTGGGGCGGCAGGGTCTTCGCGCCCCGGCTCCGTCTTTTTGCCCACGCGCTGGACAAAAAAAGCGCGACGAAGAATACCGGCACGACCAGAAAGATCCCGACAAGAAAGAAGTTCTTCCACATAGCCCAGGACTCCGTCTACTCATTCTGGCCTCGAGGCGCAACTGAAAGCTCATTCCCCTCTTCCTGCACCCTCGGGGTTTCAAGAATCAGGTCCAGTGACACGGACCTATTCCTTGATTCCTTGCCCTGACACCGCTATGGAAGCCCTTGTTTCCTCTTCCGAACGGAAGTTTAATGTTAACGCTACGCCCAGCCGCTGAAAGCGGTTGTTCTGGCGGTCCTCTGGAGTCATCGGAAGGAAATTCATTGTTGCGTCGTTCGGCTGAACGCGGCAGGTTCGGCTTTGTTCCGACGGATGAGTAGGGTTCATAGCTCAGGTAACGGATTATCCGAACGGGAATGCTCTGGATATGTCGACGACCTACATCACGAAGAAAACTTTGGGTTTGGAAACAGTCGAGCCGGCGGTCACTCCTCCCCCTGCGGACTCCACCGCGACCACTTTTGCCAAAAAGTCCAAGATGGGGTCGGGCAAGTCCAAGAAGAAGGAGATCCCCGAGGGTCTCTGGACCAAATGCCCCAAGTGCAGCACGATGGTCTTCGACAAGGAGCTGGACGCGAACCTAAAGGTCTGCACGAAGTGCGACTACCACTTCCCGATCATCGCCCGCGAACGGATCCACAGCTTGGTGGAAACCTGCTCCTTCGAGGAAATGGACGCGGAGATGATCTCCGTGGACGTGCTGGACTTCACCGGCGTCGCGTCGTACCGCGACAAGTTGGAGGCCTATCAGCGATCCACCCAGCTCAAGGATGCTGTGATCACGGGAATCGGGAGGATCGGCGCTTTCAAGGTGGCCCTGGGCGTCATGGATTTCAGCTTCCTGGGGGGATCCATGGGATCCGTGGTGGGCGAGAAACTCACGCGACTGATCGAGGCGGCCACCGATCGCCAGATCCCGGTCATCATTTTCTGCACGAGCGGCGGCGCGCGGATGTATGAGGGCATGTTCAGCCTGATGCAGATGGCGAAGACCTGCGGAGCCCTGGCCTATCATGCGCAGCAGAAGCTCCCTTTCATCAGCGTCCTGACCCATCCGACGATGGCCGGCGTCTCCGCGAGCTTCGCCACGGTCGGGGATCTCATCATCGCCGAACCCGGCGCCATGGTGGGGTTCGCCGGACCGCGCGTCATCAAGGACACCACCCAGGCGGAACTCCCACCCGGGTTCCAAACCGCCGAGTTCCTCATGGAGCACGGACTCATTGACGCGATCGTTTCCAGGAATCTGATGAAAGAGCGGCTGCTCTACTTCCTCGACTTCATGACCTCGGCGCGACGGCAAGCCGCGACGCCGTAGGAGCCGTCATCGAATGCGAGTGAACCAACAACCTGGCATCCGAACGCATCGAGTCCTGGCTCCAAGACCTTCTTCGCCCCTTTAATTCGACCCATCCAAACAACTGAAACATCATGAAAAAGACCGCGCCTTACATCATTGCCGCAATCCTGGTGCTCAGCGCCATGCCGTTGCTGGCGCAGCAGCAAAAGAAAGTCGCCTCCACCGGGGGCACCAGCCCGCATGAAACCACCAGCGCCGTGATCGACGGCAGCCGGGTGACGATCACCTACGGTCGTCCTTTCACAAAGGACCCAAAGACCGGCGAGCCACGAAAAATCTGGGGCAGTCTCGTGCCGTGGGATAAGCCGTGGCGCACCGGCGCGGACGAAGCCACTCTGCTCATCACCCAACACCCCCTTGTGATCGGCGAGGCCACAATTCCAGCCGGGGCATATACCCTCTACACGGTGCCCTCGGAGTCGGGCGGCTCGAAGCTGGCCTTCAGCAAGAACCTTGGGGCGTGGGGCGTCCCGGTGGACGAAAAGAACGATCTCGTCCGTGTGGACATGAAGAAAGAGCCAATGGAAAAGGTGAACGACCAATTCGCGATGGCCGTGGTGAAAAGCCCGTCGGGCGGCGGCGTGATCAAATTGATGTGGGCCGACACGCAGTTCTCTGTGCCTTTCGCGGTCAAGAAATAGCGCGGTTGACGGATCATCGCGCATCGCGCGTTGGGCGCCCGAGGAATTTTCGGAGCGCGCCTTCGCGTGAAAATGAAAACCACAAACACAGCGTCGCAGTGGCGTGTTCGCCGGCTTCTGTGCCACGTGGCGGCGGGCGCATTGGGGGCGGCCAGCTTGATGACGGGCAGCGGCCGCGCGGCGGAACCGTCCCCGGCTGCCTCGATTCTCCAAGCCCTCCGCGGCTTTCGGGAGATGGGCTCAGTCCTTCACCTCGCGGCGCATCCCGACGACGAAAACACCCAACTCATCACCTACCTCGCGCGCGGGCGCGGCTATCGCACGGCCTATCTTTCGATCACGCGCGGGGACGGCGGTCAGAACGAAATCGGGCCGGAGTTCGACGAAAAACTCGGCGTCGCCCGAACGCAGGAGCTGATGGCCGCGCGAAAGCTCGATGGCGGCCGGCAGTTTTTCACGCGGGCGATTGATTTCGGATTCTCAAAGACGCCCGAAGAGACGCTGCGCCTTTGGGATCGCCAACAGGTGCTCTCCGATGTCGTCCGCGTCATCCGGACTTTTCGTCCCGACGTGATTGTCACCCGCTTTCCCATCCCCCCCGGCAGCGGCGGACACGGGCATCACACGGCGTCGGCGATGCTCGCCGTCGAAGCGTTCAAAGTGTGCGGCGACGCAAGCGCCTTCCCGGAACAACTCGCGGAGGGACTGAAGCCATGGCAACCAAAACGCGTGCTCTGGAACGGCGGGGGCGGCGGCGCGGCGGTCGGCGGGGCGACTGTGCGGGTGGATATCGGGGGCGCCGATCCCGTGACCGGCGAATCCTTCGCCGCCATCGCCGGGCGCAGCCGCGCGATGCACAAGACTCAGGGATTTGGCAATGCTGGCGGGGGTGGCGGAGGCGGCAGGGGTGGACCCAACGCGCAGACATTCACGCTGCTCGCTGGCGAGCCTGCCACGAATGACCTGATGGACGGCGTTGACTTGACATGGCGCCGCGTCTCGGGCGGCGCGGCGATTGGCAAACTCGTGGAAGAAACCATCGCTGATTTCAAGACGGATGACGCCTCAGCGAGCGTCCCGGCGCTGCTCGCGATCCGCGCAAAGCTGGCCGCTCTCGCCTCTGACCCGGTTGTCGATGACAAGCGCCAACAGCTGGACGGCATTTTGAAAAAATGCCTCGGCCTTTCAGTCGAGACGATCGTCCCCGCTCCGGAAGTCACCCCTGGCGAAGCGGTAAAGCTGGCCCACACCGCGACCGTGCTGGCCAAGATCCCCATCCGATGGCTCGCTGTGCGTTACCCCGATTTCAAGCGTGAAGTCGGGATCGCGGTGCCCTTGCGCTCGAACGAACCTTCCCGGCGCCACGTCACGCAAGTGATTCCCGCCAACACCCCGCCCACGCAGCCCTATTGGTTGCGGGAAGAAGGCGCGAGCGGAATTTTTCGCGTCGATGACAAGAAGCTGATCGGTCGCCCGGAGAATCCTCCAACCTTCCCGATCGAATTCGTTTTCGACATTGGGGGACAGACGCTCGTCATCGCGGATGAGCCGGTTTCCATGGCGGACGGCGGCAAGCCGCGCAAGCTGGCGGTGATTGCCCCGGTGGCGCTGAGCTTTGGTTCGTCCGTCGCGCTGTTCAAGCCGGGCGCGGCGAAAAGCGTTGAAGTGGAGGTGACGGCGGCGCGATCGGCCGCCCGTGGCGCTTTGCGATTGAAAGCGCCAGCCGGGTGGAAGGTCTCTCCGTCGCGTCAAACCTTCCGGCTCTCCAGGGCGGGCGACAAAGTCAAAGTTGCGTTCAAGATCACGCCCACAGGCCCAGGGTCCGGCGGCATTATCGCCGTCGCGGAGATCGGCGGAGCGCGATTCAGCAATCAGCGAGTTGAGATTCGCTACGACCACGTTCCGGTGCAGCTCTTGCAGCCGCCGGCAAGGCTCAAGGTCGCCGCGTTCGATTTCGCGATTCGCGGAAAGGCGGTCGGGTATCTGCCCGGCGCGGGCGACGACACCGTGGCAAGCCTGCGACAATTGGGCTACGCCGTCACGACGCTCGCGGGCGCGGACCTGACTCCGGAGAAACTGCGTGGATTCGACGCGGTCGTGATCGGCGTGCGCGCTTTCAACGAACGCGACGATATCGCGGCGAACCTGCCGGGGCTGTTCGCTTACGTCGAAAACGGCGGCAACGTCGTCGTTCAATACAATCGACCCACCGGACTGCGAACGCAGCGCCTCGGTCCGTATCCGCTCTCCATCAACGGCAACCCTCCGCAGTGGCGCGTGACGGACGAGGCCGCGCCCGTCGCCTTTCTCGCGCCTGAGCACGCGGCGTTGACGACGCCCAACCGAATCGGCCCCGCGGACTTCGACGGCTGGGTGCAGGAGCGCGGCGCTTATTTCCCCAGCAGTTGGGACGCCGAACATTACACGCCGCTGCTCGCGATGAGCGATCCCGGCGAGCAACCGCTCCGGAGCAGCGTGCTCGTCGCGAGGCACGGCAAGGGCAATTTCGTTTACACCGGCCTGGCCTTTTTCAGGCAACTGCCAGCGGGCGTGCCCGGCGCCTACCGGCTGCTTGCCAACCTGGTTTCCCTGGGCCGATGAAGCCGCCGTCCGATCAATCAGGCCGCGATGAATCGCCCGGCGTGCCTGGCTTCCGCAGCTGGCGCGACGTCTATCTTTTCGTTTTCGCGTTCTTCGCGCTCTGCGTCGCGCTGTTGACGCTCTTCGCGCGCGCCTTCGCATGAATCTCCTCGACTGGCTCGTGCTCGTCGGCACGATGGTCGGCATCGCCGCGTATGCGACGTGGCGGACGCGGCACACCGACAATCTCAACACCTACCTCAAGGGCAATCACAACACCGGCTGGCTGACCATCGGCCTGTCGGTGATGGCCACGCAAGCGAGCACGATCACCTACCTCTCGCTGCCCGGCCAGGCCTACGAGAACGGAATCGCGTTCATCCAAAACTATTTTGGGCTGCCCCTCGCCTTGATCATCGTGTCCGCGGTGTTCCTGCCGATCTATCGCAAGCTCGGCGTTTACACGGCCTATGAGTATCTCGGCCAGCGCTTCGACTCCAAGACGCGGCTGCTTGGCGCCAGCCTCTTTCTTCTGCAACGCGGGCTGCAAGCGGGCATCACCATCTACGCGCCGGCCATCATTCTGTCGACGGTGCTCGGCTGGCGCCTGGATCTGACGATCCTGTTCACGGGCCTGCTTGTGATCATTTACACGGTCACCGGCGGCAGCGCGGCGGTGAACCTCACGCAACGATGGCAGATGGCGGTGATTTTCGGGGGCATGATCACGGCGTTCGTCGTGCTGCTCTCCAAACTGCCGCATGACGCGGCGCGCATCGCCGGCGCGATGGGCAAGCTCCAAGCCGTGGACTTCACCCCTGACCTGAAGCGACGCTACACGCTCTGGAGCGGGATGCTGGGCGGGTTCTTCTTGTCGCTCTCGTATTTCGGCACCGACCAATCGCAGGTGCAGCGCTACATCGGGGGAGCCGCGCTGCGCGAAGGCCGGCTCGGACTGATGTTCAACGCGATGTTCAAGATTCCGATGCAGTTCCTGATCGTCACGCTCGGGGCGCTGCTGTTTGTGTTCTACCAGTTTCAGCCGGACACGCCGCTGTTCTTCAATCAGACGGAATGGCGTCGTCATGTGGACGGTCCGCAGGGCGCGGCCTTCCGGGCGCTGGAGGAAAAGCACGCCTCGATCCACGCGGACAAGCAGGCGAGAATCCGCGCCTGGGCGGCGGCGCGAGAGCGCGGCGACGCCGCTGCTGAAGCCCAGGCGCGCGAAGCGATGCTGGCCACGCAAAAGGCGGCCGAGGCGATCCGGCAGGAGGCGCGCGACGCGCTGCGTTCCGTCGACCCGAAAGCGAAGACCAAGGACTCGGACTACGTGTTCATCACGTTCATCCTGACGCAGCTGCCGCACGGCGTCATCGGCCTGCTCATCGCGGCGATGTTTGCCTCGGCGCTGTCTTCCAAGGCCGGCGAGCTGAACGCTCTCGGAACCACGAGCACCATTGATCTCTGGCGCTGTTTCCGTCCGCTCGCGGCGCATGACGAGGCTCGAAATGTCCGCAACGCGAAATGGTTCACCGCGCTCTGGGGATTCTTCGCCATCGGATTTGCCCTGTTCGTGAGCTTCGCGGAGAACCTGATCGAAGCGCTCAACATCGTCGCTTCCATCTTTTATCCGGCGCTCCTGGGCGTGTTTGTGGTGGCGTTCTTTCTGAAGCGAGTCGGCGGCTCGGCGGTATTCTGGGCCGCTGTCGCGTCGCAGGCGCTCGTGCTGGCGCTGTTCTTTCTGGGCAAGGCTTATCCGGCTCGTGAAATTGGTTACCTCTGGCTCAACCCCATCGGCTGCGCCGCGTGCGTGATCTTCAGCGCGATTCTTCAAGCAGTGCTGGAGGGCAAGCGCGAGCCAGCCCTTCCAACCGCGTGAGCGTTTCTCCCGTCATTTGTTTTGGCCAGCAGCCGTGCGGCTTCTTCCCGCGGCGCTACCTTTTCGCGAAAATCCAGACGGCCCTGCGGCTGCAATCCGATATCGGCGGCGAGATCGTCTTCTTTTACCACGACAGCGACCACGATCCGCGCGAAACGCGGACCACGCTCCGCCATCGAAAAACCGGCGAGCCCTTCCAATTCAACTTCGCCTTCGAAAACCAGGCGCAACGCAAGTTCTCCCCGCTTTATCTCAAGCGAGTCCGCGCCGACTGGCGGGCCAAGACCGCGCTCCAGTTGCCCGCTTATGTCGACAGGCGCTGGGTCGAGGCCTTCCAGCAAGTCTCCGCCGGGACCGTCGCCGACTTCTGCCTGGATATGTACCGCCGCATGGGCCTTATCGAGGGCGTCCGCGTGGCGCGTTCCTCCGACGCGGAGTTTCGCCGGGCGGCCTGCGACGTGCCGGAATTCTTTGTGGACGCCCCCTACGAAGGCGAGATTGCGCGCGCGCGATTCATCAAAGGCGAATTAAAGCTGCACAAAGGCGGCGATTCCTACGAAACTCTGCCGCCGATGATCTTCGCGAAGGAACACATCAGCCCCACGCGCGACACCCGGCTGCGCTGGATGCAATCCGTGCTGCATTGCACGCACTACATCGCCGGCGCGGGCGAGCAGGCGTACCTGTCGCGCGAGGAAGCGCCGGAAATCACCTACATCAACCGCGACCCTATCGATCGTTCCGATGAAGCGTATGCCGACATCCCCCGCTGAACTGGCGCCCTTGCTGGCGTTCGGCGCTCATCCCGACGACGTCGAATTCGGCTGTGGCGGCGTCATCGCGAAGGAAACGGAGCTCGGCCGGGCCGCGCATCTTGTCGTTTGCTCACGAGGCGAAGCCGGCTCGCACGGCACGCCCAAACAGCGCGTCGCGGAGGCGCGGAGAGCCGCAAAGCGGCTCGGAGCGACAATCGAATTCATCGAACTGGATGGCGATTCCCGCCTCGAGATCCGATCTGTCCACGCCGTCAGGCTGGCCGGGATCATTCGTCGCCTGAAACCCGGCGTCGTCTTCGCTCCCAGCGTTGTTCAGAACCAGCATCCCGATCATTGGCGGCTCGGCTGCTTGCTCCGCGACGCGGCGCGACTCGCCCGCTACGGCGGGGTGAGGGAGCTGCGCAAGATGGCTTCGCACACGATTGAGCAGCTTCTTTTCTACGCCGTCACTCCCGAAGCGGAGCCGTCGGACATCACGCCGGCGCTCATCGACGTGTCCGCGCCGGAAGTCATCGCCGCATGGACAAAAGCGATGGAAGCGCACGGGTCCCAGACCTCGGCGCGAAAGTATGTCGAGCTTCAAATCGCCCGCGCCCGCGTGAACGGCCTGCGGGCGGGAGTCGACTACGCCATCGCTGTTTTTCCAAACGATCCGTTGGTCCTCAACTCCCTCGCGCCCATCAGTCGCGGCGCTCGCCGCTTTTGAAAGGAGCTTTCACATGACAAATCACTTTAAGAACAGCCTTTGCTTCGCGCTGATGGGGACGCTTCTGGCCGCGTCGATGGAGCTGCGCGGACAGAACGCAAAAGCGCCGGTGCGCGTCGCCGTCGCGGGGCTTGCGCATGATCATGCGCTCGGCTTCTTTCCGCGGTTGCGCGATCGCCCTGAGGTCGAACTGGTCGGGGTGGTGGAGACCAATCGCGCGTTGATTGAGGCCTATTCGCGCCGTTTCAATCTCAGCCCTCGGCTGTTTTATCCCAGTCTGGACGCGCTGTTTTCGCGAACGCAGGCCCAGGCGGTGGCCGCCTTCACCAGCACATTCGAGCATCTCGCGGTCGTCGAACGCTGCGCCAAGGAGCGCGTGGACGTGATGATGGAAAAGCCGCTGGCCGTGAACATGAAGCATGCGCGAGGCATCGAAGCCGCGGCCAAACGCGGCGGTGTCCAGGTTTTCGTCAATTACGAAACGACTTGGTATCCGGCCAATCACGCGGCGTACGAGATGGTTCATGACCGGAAGGAGATCGGCGAGATTCGACGCATCGTTGTCCACGACGGGCATCGCGGTCCGAAGGAAATCGGCTGCTCATCCCATTTTCTGGCGTGGCTGACCGACCCGATCCTGAACGGAGGCGGCGCCTTGAATGACTTCGGCTGCTATGGCGCGGACCTCGCGACGTGGCTGTTGGACGGTCAACGGCCATTGTCGGTCCAGGCCACGACGCAACGGATCAAGCCCGACGTGTATCCCAAGGTGGAGGACGAGGCCACCATTGTCCTCGCGTATCCCAGGGCGCAGGCGATCATTCAGGCATCCTGGAACTGGCCGTTCGACCGGAAGGACATGGAGATCTACGGCCGCGCCGGCTATGTCTTGGCGCCCGCCTCAAGCCTGCTCCGAGCGCGCCTGCCCAACAGCAAGGAAACGGAGATCACGCCGCCTGCCCTCGCGAATCCGAACGCTGATCCGATCTCCTATCTCGTGGCGGTGGCGAGAAAAGAGATCGTGCCGTCGGGACTCTCGTCGCTTTCCGTAAACATGACGGTGGTGGAGATTCTCGACGCCGCCCACGCCTCCGCGCGAACGGGAAAGCGAGTCGATCTCAAGAGAAACTGAATCGCTCCTGAACCAGCCGCACGCTTGGATACGCAATCCTCACTCAAGATTGGCATCACCTGTTACCCGTCCGTGGGCGGCAGCGGAGTGCTGGCCTCGGCGTTGGGGGAGAGCCTGGCGCGGCGCGGGCACGAGGTGCACTTCATCAGCTATGAGCGCCCCTTCCGCTTGCCCACGGACGCTCCGCGCCTCCATTTTCATCCGGTTGTCATCAACGACTACGATCTGTTCAAGCACCCGGATTACACGCTTCCACTCTCCGTGAAGATGGCGGAGGTCAGTCGCGATCATGGCCTCGACGCGCTTCACGTCCATTACGCGGTGCCTCACGCGACCGCGGCAATCCTTGCGCGAGCGATGCTCCCGCCCGATCAACAACCACGGGTCGTCACGACCCTGCATGGGACGGACACCACGTTGTTGGGCCGCGACGCGGGCTACGGCCCCGCGATCCGCCATGCCTTGCGATGCTCTGACGCCGTGACCGCGGTCTCCTCTTTCCTGAAGGATGAAAGTCAACGGTTGCTGAACTTCGACGGCTCCATTGAAGTCATTCACAATTTCTTTGAACCGCGATCCGCGCGACGTTCGCGAGAGGAAGTCCGTCGGGAGCTTGGAGTGAAGGACTCCGAGGCGCTGATCCTGCATTCCTCGAATCTGCGCCAGTTGAAACGCATTGATCTGTTGCTCGAAACGGTCGCCCGCGTTCGTCCCGCGGAATCGTTCAAGCTCCTCATCCTGGCCGGCGGCAGCTTCGCGCCCTTCGCGGACCAGGCGCGCGGACTCGGGTTGCAGGACCGAGTGATCGTCCGTGAAAACGTGAACGCCATCGAAGATTATCTCCAGGCCGCCGACCTTGGACTCATCACTTCCGACACCGAAAGCTTCTGCCTGAGCATTCTTGAGGCAATGTGTTTCGCGTGCCCGAGCGTCGCGACCCGTGTTGGCGGCATTCCTGAGGTCCTTGAGGACAAAGTCACCGGCCTGTTGGCGCCGGCCGGCGACGCGGATGCGCTGGGTCGCGCCGTGGAAAGCCTGGTTCGAGATCCGGCGCGAAGGGCCGCGTTCGGCCAGGCCGCCCAGGCTCGCGCTCGCGCCAGGTTTTCCGCCGAGGTCATCGTTCCGAAATACGAGGCCCTCTATCGTCGACTTTGCCGCTCGTGAGATTTCGAATCGCCTGACGCTGATTCGGCCATTTCATTCGATGATCTCATGTTGCTCGCGCCGAGCGGATGGCTCAGGGCGAGCTCTTCCCGTTATCACGCGTCAACGCGCGCGATCCGACTGCGGTTCCGCCGAGATTTCTGTCGAGTTCGGAGTTGACCCTCCGCGCGGTGGCGCCAAACACTCCCCGCACGTTCACAGATTACAATCCAACCGACACAACGAGATGAGCACGTCCACTGAAGCCAAATGCCCGTTCCACCAGGCCGCCGGCGGCGGCGCCTCGAACCGTGACTGGTGGCCGAACCAGTTGAAGATCGAACTTCTGCATCAGCATTCCTCGAGGTCCAATCCCATGGACGAGAGCTTCGATTACCAGAAGGAGTTCAAGAGCCTGGACTTGGCGGCTGTGAAGAGGGATCTCACGGCGCTGATGACTGACTCACAAGACTGGTGGCCGGCTGACTTCGGCCACTACGGCCCTTTGTTCATCCGCATGGCGTGGCACAGCGCCGGCACTTATCGCACCGCCGACGGACGCGGCGGCGGCGGCAGGGGGCAGCAGCGCTTCGCGCCGCTCAACAGCTGGCCGGACAACGTCAGCCTGGACAAAGCGCGCAGGCTGCTTTGGCCGATCAAGCAGAAGTACGGCCGGAAGATTTCATGGGCTGATCTGATGATTCTCACCGGGAACGTCGCTCTGGAGTCGATGGGATTCAGGACATTCGGTTTCGCAGGAGGGCGTGAGGATGTCTGGGAGCCGGATCATGACGTCTATTGGGGCAGCGAGACCACGTGGCTGGGCGATAAGCGCTACTCGGGCGATCGGGAGCTCGAAACCCCGCTGGCAGCGGTGCAGATGGGACTGATTTACGTCAATCCTGAAGGCCCGAACGGCAACCCCGATCCAGTTGCCGCGGCGAGGGACATCCGCGAGACCTTCGCTCGCATGGCGATGAACGACGAGGAGACGGTGGCGCTCATCGCTGGCGGCCACACTTTTGGCAAGACACACGGCGCCGGCCCTGCCTCCCATGTGGGGCCTCAGCCGGAAGCCGCCGGCCTTGAGGAGCAAGGCCTGGGCTGGAAGAACGCCTTTGGCGCGGGAAGAGGGGGCGACACGATAACCAGCGGCCTGGAAGTCACCTGGACCACCACGCCCACGAAGTGGAGCAACAACTTTTTCCAAAACCTGTTCGGCTACGAATGGGAACTCACGAAAAGCCCAGCCGGCGCGAATCAATGGAGGCCGAAGAATGGCGCCGGCGCCGGCACTGTGCCCGCCGCGCATGACCCCGCTAAACGCATAGCGCCCTCCATGCTGACCACGGACCTCGCGTTGCGGTTCGATCCTGCTTACGAAAAGATTTCGCGGCGCTTCCTGCAGAATCCCGATCAGTTCGCGAACGCTTTTGCCCGGGCTTGGTTCAAGCTGACGCACCGCGACATGGGCCCGCTCCCGCGCTATCTCGGGCCTGAGGTCCCGACGGAGGAACTCATCTGGCAAGACCCCATCCCCAAGCTCAACCATCCGTTGATCAATGCGCAGGACATCGCCTCGCTCAAAGGCAAGATCCTGGCCGCAGGGTTGTCTGTCTCGGAACTGGTTTCCACCGCCTGGGCGTCGGCGTCCACATTCCGTGGCTCAGACAAGCGCGGCGGCGCGAATGGCGCCCGTGTTCGTCTGGCTCCGCAAAAGGACTGGGAAGTCAACCAACCTGCCCAACTGGCCAAGGTCCTGAAAGCGCTCGAGGCCATCCAGGACGCGTTCAACGGCTCCCAGTCGGGAGGCAAGAAGGTGTCGATGGCCGACCTGATCGTTTTGGCCGGTTGCGCCGGAGTCGAGCGGGCCGCGAAAAACGCCGGTCATGAGGTCACGGCGCCCTTCACGCCAGGTCGCATGGACGCCTCGCAGGAGCAAACCGACGCGGCTTCCTTCGCGGTGCTCGAACCCATCGCGGACGGCTTCCGCAATTACCTCAGGGCCAAATGCGGCGTATCGGCCGAAACGCTTCTGATCGATAAGGCCCAACTACTGACCCTGACTGCGCCGGAAGTCGCGGTCCTCGTGGGCGGCCTCCGCGTCTTGAATGCGAACGCCGGCCAAACCCGACACGGGGTGTTCACGAAAAGACCGGACGCGCTGACGAACGACTTCTTCGTGAACCTGCTCGACATGCGCACGGAGTGGAAGGCGGCCTCGAAGGAAGCGGACGTGTTTGAAGGCCGCGATCGAAAAACGGGCGAGCTCAAATGGACCGGCACACGTGTCGACCTCGTCTTCGGTTCGTCCTCCGAACTCCGCGCTCTGGCGGAAGTCTACGGAGGCTCGGATGCGGAGAAGAAGTTTGTTCACGACTTCGTAGCGGCCTGGACCAAGGTGATGAACCTCGATCGATTCGACCTTGCGTAAGGGGCCGCCCTCAGCGGTTTTTATCTAGACCGGGCGTGCTCATTTGCGCGCCCGGTTCTGCGCCGGAGTCGACCTGCCAACCAATCGCGGCGCAGAAAGACTTCGCGAGGGCGAGCGGTCGTCGCCGGTTGGTTTGCCCCGTGAATAATCGACGCATCCTCGCTTCGCGCATCCTTCTCCGCCTCGCTCCCGTTCCCCCGCCCGCCGGGCCGATGTCCACCCCTGCCACACGATCCTGAAGCGCTGACGGGCTCTCTTTCAGCGGGCGCCTCTTTACGAAATCTTAACGCGCTCCCTCCCTATCTTGATTAGTCGCGGCGCCGCGCCTTGAGGCATCGTGAGACGTGAAAGAACGCGATCGGATTCCCCGATCGCACAAAGGCAACTATGAGCGATTTCATTTACGTGGGCGCGATGGCGGTGTTCATCGCGGGATTGATGGTCGGACGCACGCCGGAATACCTCGGCAAGAAAATCCAGGCTCAGTCCGCAGGCGTCCTTCAAACGAGTCGTCATAGGTTATTCCGGTTCCCCAATCATTCATTGTTCACTCGATCACCCTCCGCCCGCCTCGCCGCGTCAGTCAGCGCTCCGGCCGCTTGAAACGCTTTCGTGCGGCTTCGGCTCTGGCCCGGATCACGCAGTCTTCGGCGTGGTCGTTGATCAGGCCCATCGCCTGCATGAAGGCATACACCGTGGTCGGGCCGACGAACTTCCAACCTTGCTTCTTCAAATCCTTCGACAAGGCGATGGATGCGGCGGAAGTCGAAGCGGTTTGCGGCTGCGCCAGCTCCCCGATGCCGGGTTCGTGGCGCCAGATGAAGGCCGCCAGCGAGCCCTCGCGTTGGGCCAGTTCTCGGACCTGCCGCGCGTTGTTGATGACCGCTTCGATCTTGCCGCGATGGCGGACGATGCCTTCGTCCTTCAGCAACCGCTCCACGTCGCGCCCGGTGAAGCGGGCGACCTTGTCGAAATCAAAGCCGTGAAACGCGGAGCGGAAGTTTTCGCGTTTGACCAGGATGGTCCGCCAACTCAGGCCGGATTGAAAACCCTCGAGGCTCAGTTTCTCAAACAGGCGATGATCGTCTCTGACCGGGAAGCCCCACTCCGTATCGTGGTAGTGGAGAAACTCCGGCGCGTCACCGCACCAGCGGCAGCGCGGCTTGCCGTCAGGACCAGCAATTGTTGTGTTCATGGGTCAGTGGCACTGATAATCGGGTCTCGTGTCGTTTGCAAAGAGGGTCAAACCCCTAGGACGGTCGTC
This sequence comes from Verrucomicrobiota bacterium, assembly GCA_016199985.1. Classification (GTDB taxonomy): domain Bacteria; phylum Verrucomicrobiota; class Verrucomicrobiia; order Limisphaerales; family UBA11320; genus UBA11320. The sequence goes on from JACQFQ010000070.1 coordinate 86,330, forward strand.
CTGGCTTGTCAAGTCCTACGCCGCAGTCCGACGCTACGGCGAAGGACTGCCTTGGGTCCATATGTCTCGATCCCGCAAACGTCTGTTTTGAGAAGGCTGTTCCCGACCCCTGACAATCCACTGAACCTGGAGCGTGCGGCCGCTTCCTCGGGGTCCGGCGGGGAAGACGCGCCGCATCAAGCCTGAGGGCCAGCGCGTCCTCGGACGGCGCGATCAGACCGGCGAGCCGGTCGTGGGATTGGAGCAACACACGCGGAGCCAGCCCGCTCAGGACTGGCGTCCATGAACGCGCTCGACTAGGGTCCACGAATGCAAACGCCGACTGCGAGCGAACTCGCCGCTTACATCGAACATACCCTCCTGAAGCCCGAGGCTCTCGGGCGGGACATCGACCGATTGTGCGAAGAGGCGATGGCGCATCATTTCTTTGGCGTTTGCGTCCATGGATCACGGGTGTCGAGGGCTTACTCCCGACTTGAGGAGACCGATGTGAAGGTCGTCGCTGTGGTGGGATTTCCCGCCGGGGCCTGCGAAAGCGATGTGAAGCGCTATGAGACCGAGGTGGCCATCGATGGCGGCGCCTCCGAGATCGACATGGTGCTCAATACGGGCCAATTCAAGGATGGCGACCACGGCCTGACTTTGCGCGAGCTTCGCGACGTCGTCGAAGCCGCGGATGAGCGGCCGGTGAAACTGATTCTCGAGACCTGCCTCCTCTCCGACGAAGAGATCGTGAAAGCCTGCCAACTCGCCGAGGAGGCCGGGGCTCGGTTCGTGAAGACCAGCACGGGATTTGGATCCGCTGGAGCGAAGCGCGAACATGTCGCCTTGATGCGAAAAACGGTGGGCGATGAACTCGGGGTGAAGGCGTCCGGCGGCATCCGCGACCTCGCCGCGGCGCTCGCCATGATCGAGGCCGGCGCCAACCGGATCGGAACCTCCGCGGGAGTCCAACTCATGCGAGAACTCTCCCAACACGCGCGCTGAGGCGCGCCTCCGCGAAGCGCGTCCCGAGGCTCGGTCATGACACCGCGCGCGCATCGACCCCCGTCAGGCGAAAGAGCCTGACGCCGAGGATCGCGGGGCTATCGCAGAAGCTCTTCCGCGTGCTGGCGCGCGGCGGTGGACTGGCCGCCCAGCATGCGCGCAATTTCCTTCACTCGATCGTCGCCGCCCAGGCGATCGATTTCCGAAAGCGTTCTCCCGTTCTTCACCTGTTTGCTCACCAGGTAATGAGCGGAGGCGGAGGCGGCGACGGGCGCGAGATGCGTGATGCAGAGCACCTGCCGCTTTTTGGCGATCTGGGCCATCTTCTGTCCGACCACCTTGGCTGTCTCGCCGCCCACATTGGCGTCCACCTCGTCGAACACGAGAACCGGCACTTCATCCTCCGCCGCCAGCACCGTCTTGACCGCCAACATCACGCGGGCCATTTCGCCCGAGGACGCTATGGCTTTCAAAGGCTGAGCGGGCTCGCCGGGATTGGGAGCAAACTGGAAGTCGAGCCCATCGATCCCCGACGCCCGAGCGGCCGCAAGAAACTCGCCCTTCTCGAGAGTTCGCAACGAGCATTCAAACTGGCTCTGTTGAAAGCCGAGCTCCTGCAGCTGTCGCGACACCTCGCGGCAGAGTCTCGGCGCCACCTTGGCGCGTTCCCTGGACAGGGCCGCGGCCGCCTCCCATAGCGCCTGCTCCGCCGCCTGGATCTTTGCCCGCAAGCGCGCGACTTCCTCCTCGCGGCTCTCCAAGCGACGCAGCTTCTCCGCCGCATTGGCTCCAAATTCAATCACCTCGGCGAGCGAGCTTCCGTATTTGCGTTTGAGAGACTGGATCAACGAAAGCCGGTCCTCGAGTTCAGCCAGACGAGCGGGATCCAGATCGAGACGCTCATGGTAATGGGAAAGCGCGTCGCTGAGCTCCTGCAGCAGAGAGACCGACTGCACGTGGAGATCCTGGATGTCCTGGGCTCGAGGATCCAGGCGACCGCACTCCTGGAGCGCGCGGCCCAGTTGGCCCGCTTGAATCAGGAGCGACTGTTCACCCTCCGAGAGGAGCTCGATCGCGGTCCGGGACAGCTGCAGGAGTTGGGACGCGTTGCTGGCGCGGCTCAACTCCTCCTTCAGAGGTTCCTCTTCGTCCGGACTCAACCGCGCCCGCGAGATCTCCTGAGCCTGGAACCGGAGCAGATCCACCTGTTGAGCGTGGCTGCGCTCGTCGACATTCCACTCCGACGACTCCTCACGGAGACGTCTCAAGGATTGGGCCAACTCAGCGACGCGCCGCCGCGGGACGCCCAGATTGCCAAAGGCGTCGAGCATGTCCAACTGGCGCGAGGAGTGGAGCAGCGACTGATGGTCGTGAGGCCCGTGCATGTCCACCAGCCACTCCCCCAAGCTCGCCAAAACCGCGAGTGAGGTGGGCGATCCGTTGACGAACTGCCGATTGGCGCCCGCGGCGGTGAAGGAGCGTTTGATGACCAGTTGCTGGTCCTCGCAGGGTTCCAACCCACGCTCCTCGAGAAAAGCGGCGAGAGGCGCCTTGAGCTCGGAAACATCGAAAAGAGCCTCGACGGCGCACGAATCCTCGCCGGACCGGATGGAAGCACGGTCGGCCCGCTGGCCGAGCGCCAGGTTCAAAGCCCCGAGGATGACCGATTTCCCGGCGCCGGTTTCCCCGGTGATGACATTTAATCCGGGGGACAGCTCCAGGGTCAGATCGGACACCAACGCCAAATTCTTGATCCGTACCGACGCCAGCATGGGGCGCATGGTGTCGGGAGGGCCCTCGCCGGGCAAAGGAAATCTTGGGCCTTGAAGGGCTCAGTGATTCTGCCGGATCACCACATCGCCCTGCTTGATGTGAACGCAGCAGGTCAGGCGAAAGCGCTCAGGGTCCTTGTTCCACTGATCCAGGACGTCGAGCTCCTCGGGGGAAGGCGTTTCGAGGTTCTCCATCCCCTGCATCACCTCCACCACGCAGGTGCCGCAGGAGCAGTTGAAGCAGCCCGCCTCCATCTCGACCCCTGCGATCTCGCCGGCTTCCAAAAGCAACTCTCCCGCCGGAACCTCGGCGGTGTTTCCTCCCGGCAAAATGGTGACTTTCGGCATAGCAAGAAAAGCGCTGGAGGGACCATGCCCGGAACGTCGCCCATTCTCAAAAGGAAAAGTTTAACAGGCCGCGAGTATCGGGTTGCTGGGTCGATCGCTCCGCTGGCAGGCTTTCCGCGTGGCCGCATCGGCAAATCACAAGCAATCTTCTCCGCGCCTCCGCGTCGCGGTCATCGGAGCGGGCTCTCTGGGCAAGGAGCACGCCCGTATCTACGCCGAGCTCGCCTCGCAAGGCGTCGTGGACTTCGTCGGCCTTCATGACGTGAACGCGGAGCAAGCCCGGCGCATCGCGCATCAACACGGCGTGCCGGTGTTCGACAGCCTCGCGGCGGCGGCGCAGGCGGCCGACGCGCTCAGCGTCGTCACCCCCACGCACACCCACTTCGCCGTGGCGCGAACGCTCCTGGCGGAAGGGAAGCATGTTCTCGTCGAGAAGCCGATGACCGACAACGAGGCGGAGGCCGGAGAGCTCGTCCGCGAGGCGCGAACGCGCGCCGTGGTGCTGCAAGTCGGGCATGTGGAGCGATTCAACCCCGTGTTCCAGTATTTGCGCGACGTCGCGACGCATCCGCGCTTCATCGAAACGCACCGCCTGTCGCCCTATCCCGCCCGAAGCACGGACATCGGAGTGGTGCTGGATCTCATGATCCACGATCTGGACGTGGTGCTCGCGTTCGTTCAGTCGCCCGTGGTTCAGGTCGACGCCGTGGGGATCGCGGTGCTCAGCGGCAGCGAGGACATCGCCAACGCCCGCCTTCGCTTCTCGAACGGCTGCGTGGCCAACCTGACGGCAAGCCGGATCAGCCCCGAACGCATGCGGAAGATCCGCGTCTTCAGCGGCGGCGCCCAGCCCAGCTATGTCTCCCTCGACTACCGGGCTCAGGAAGGCTTTGTCTATCGACTGGCCAAGGGCGGAGAGAGCGAGAGCTCGCTGCTCAAGAAGCTGCTGGCGTCGAAGGACTCCACAATCGTGAGCGAGTTTGCCGGGAAACGGATCGTCCGCGAGCCTGTGCCCCTCCTGAAGGAGGAGCCGCTGCGGCTGGAGCTGCAAAGTTTCGTGGAGTGCGTTCAGGCGCGTCAGTCGCCGGTGGTCAGCGGCGAGTCCGCAAAGCTGGCGCTCGACCTCGCCTTCGAAATCACGGCGCAAATCCAGGCGTCGCGGAATCGAGTGGAATGATCCGCGGCCCCGCCATGATCATCGCTGGCGAGCCCAGCGGCGACGCCCTCGCCGCCGAGCTGGCGACCGCCCTGCGGACGCGCGCCGCGGAGCGCGGCGACGCCCCCCTGGATTACTTCGGCGCGGGAGGCGCCGCGATGCGGCAGGCCGGAATCGATGTGCGACACGATCTCGCGAGCCAGTCCGTCATCGGACCCTTCGATCTCGCGCGACGCTACCTCTCGTTCCGCAAGGTGTTTTTCGACCTGCTGCGCTGGGCCGAGGAGCGGCGCCCCGAGCTCGTGATTCTGGTCGATTACTCGCACTTCAACCACCGTTTCGCCGCGGCCCTGCGGCAGCGCGCTCGAAAGACAAACGGGGCTTGGAGCCCGAAGATCGTGAAGTACGTCTCGCCGCAGGTATGGGCGTCCCGCCCGGGTCGCGCGCGCGCGATGGAGAGGGATCTCGATCTGCTGCTCTGCCTCTTCCCGTTCGAGCCCGCCTGGTACGCCGCGCGAGCGCCCAGCCTGCCGGTTCGCTACGTGGGACATCCCGTTCTCGATCGGTATCCGGACGAGAAATCCTTGCAGGCCTCGGAACGCAAACGACACGAGATCCTGCTTCTTCCGGGCAGCCGCGAGGGCGAGCTCCGGCGTCACTGGCCCGTGATGGCGGAGATGACCGAAAAACTTCCCGACGCGCGTTTCATCGCGGTGCTCCCGAACGAGTCGCTCTTGCGACAGGCGCGGGAAGGTCTCGCCGAGCCTTCCCGCGTGACGCTGCGCGTGGGGGGGCTGGCGGAAGGCTTGAGGGAATCGTGGATGGCCGTGGCGTCAACGGGGAGCGTGACGATGGAATGCGCTTGTTTTGGGATTCCGACGGTCGCCCTGTACAAGACCTCGTTCCTGACCTATGCCATCGGCAAGCGGCTGGTGAACGTGCGCTATCTCGCGATGCCCAATATCCTGGCGGATCGGGAAGTGATGCCGGAGTTCGTGCAGGGAGCGGCGACCGCGGAGAACCTGGCGCGCGCGGCGCGAACAATCCTCGACGACGATCGGAGGTGGACCGCGATGCGGGAAGATCTGAGGAAGGTGATCGCCACGCTCGGAGCGCCCGGCGCCAGCATCCGAGCCGCCGAAGCGATCCAGGATCTGATGGCAGGGCGAACCTCCGGTCCCGTTTCCCGTTAAGTTTCAGTTGCCCTGCCGACCTCGCGGCCCTATGTTGCGGCTGTCGTAACGACCAGCGTGAAGACTCACTGGCTCTCTCCTTCGCTCGCGATCTCCCCCCTCGCTCTTTCCCTTATTCTCGCGCAGAGCGTTGCCGCCCCCGCCGCAACGAGCGCCACGGACTCCACGACACCGCCGACTTCGACCCCGGCGGCGGCCCAAGCCCCTGTGAATCCGGTGGCGACCGCCCCCGCAGAGGTCCCCAAACCCCCGGCTCTTTCTCCCGGCGTGGCGGATGTCGCCCGGCTGAACGCTGGAGGCGTCAGCCCTCAGGTGATCCTGGAATTCATTCGACAAACCCGGGAGAAATACCGGCTCACCGCCGACGACATCCTCTACCTCAATCAGAGCAGAGTCCCTCCCGAGATCGTGGCGTCCATGATGCAGAAGCACGCGACCATTGACGCCCAGGCCGCCGCTGTCGTCCCCCAGCAGCCTCCGGCGGCGCCGCAAGCGCCCGTCGCAATCCCGGCCCCGCCCCTCTCCCCTCCCGTGGTGCAGACCGTTTACACGCCGTACCCGTATCCTGTTTACCGGGAGTATGTGTCTCCCTATTTCGCGCCGGCGTTCTATTTCCCTTTCCGCTACAACGCGCCCTACTACCACTATCCCGCGCGGGCCTACTGGCAAGCCGCGCCGCGCTACTCCGTCTACGCGACGACGCAATTTCGCTCCGCGCACGCGGGCCATTCTTTCGTTAGGGCCACCGGCTTCCGCCATCGCTGAGCCTGGCGGCTCTTCGTGCCGCCTCGATCCATCCATTGGACCGCCCACTCCACGAACGCCTGTAAGCCTGGAGATCGCCCGCCTCCCATCGCGTAGCTCGCGATCTCCCTGAGATCGCCCAAGGGTCCCCGCCGAAGGCCGGCCCGACGATCAACCCCAAGATTGGCTGGCAACGGAGCCCGCGGTCGCGCGCTGACGAGCTCTCTGCGCTTGAACTTTTAGACTTCGCAAACCGCGTCGCGCGAAGGATGGTCGGCGGCTGGATGATCACTGCCGACGCATCTCCCGAGCGATTGGACCCTGGTTTGAGAAACGCCTTCTGGTTCGCCACGTTCAACGCTTTCTCCTTCCAGATGGTTCTCAGCAGCCCGATGTTCCTGTACGCGCGGGGCCTCGGGGCGGGCGCCACGGTCTTGGGACTCATCGCCGGCATGATGCCTTTGCTCGTGATCCTCCAGATCTTTTCCGCCCCTTATGTGGGACGCGTCGGATACAAGCGCTTCGTCTATGGCGGCTGGACAATTCGGGTGATGTTCATCTGCGCGATGGCCGTGCTCCCGCTGTTGGGAGGCGTGCTGGACAAGACCACGCGGCTGGCGTTACTGCTGGCGGCGCTTTTCGGATTCAACTTCTCCCGCGGCGTCTCCAGCTGCGGGTGGCTTCCTTGGATCACGGCGCTTGTCCCTCCTTCGATCCGGGGACGCTACCTGACCGTGGAGACCGCCTTTGTGAACCTCGCGAGCTTCCTCGTGATGATCCTCGCCGCAGGGGCGTTGGGGTCGAATCCGCCCGAATGGCGATTTGCGGCGTTGTTCGCGTTCAGCGCCGCGATGGGCGCCGTGAGCCTCTCGTTCCTCAAGCGCGTGCCGGATGTCGAAACACCGGTTGAGGAGCGATTCTCCCATCAGCCCGTTCCCTGGGGCGCGATCGCGGGGTTCGCGCCGTTCCGTCGCCTGCTCTGCTTCGCGATCGCCTGGGCGTTCGCCTATGGAGGCGTCGCGGTTTTCACGGTCGCCTTCCTCAAGCAGCTCGGCGTGTTCTCCGAGGGCCAAATCCTCCTGGTCACATCCGCGACGTTCCTCGGCGGCCTGGCGAGCCTCGGCCTGATGCGTGAACGGCTGGATCGGCTTGGCAGCAAGCCCGCCCTCATGCTCGCGCAGTGCCTGTGCCTGGTCACGCTCGCCGGGTGGACAGCTGTCGCCGGCCGACTGCTGACGCCGACGCTGGCGCTCGTGACCGCCCTCGCGATGTTGTCGGGATTGTGCGGAGCGCTGGTGCAACTCGCGAACACCAGGCTGGTCATGGGCATCGCGCCCAGGATGGGGCGCAGCCACTTCTTCGCCCTGTTCTCCGTCGTCAGCAATGTGAGCCTCGGCGTCGCGCCCATGCTGTGGGGATTCGCGATCGATGTCGTCGGATCGCTCGAACGCCGCGCCGGAGGATTGGAATGGAATCGGTTCTCGCTGTTTTTCTCCGCCGCCGCCGGATTCGTCCTGGTCGCGTCCGTCCTCTGCCGGCGGCTGGAGGAGCCCGAGGCCTCCAGCATGGAAACCCTCGCCCGCGAGGTGCTCATCCAGTCTCCCCAGAAACTCCTCCTCCGGCTCTGGCATCGCGGTTAGCAGCCCGTTAAGGACCGGCGCGCTCTTACGATAGAACCTTCAGGACCCGAGGTCCGGCGCCCACGCTTGCTCGGAGACCAGGAGTCATGGGCTCCGGCAATCCTGAACTATGACGAAGAAGCACATCCTGTTCGTGGATGACAACGTGGAGTTTCTGCGCGCCATCCAGGAATCGCTCCGGATCGCGGAGCCGAACTGGTCCGTCACCTTCACGGGCAACCCGGAGGAGGCGATGGACCATGTTTCCAAGACCGGGTTCGATGTTGTCGTCGCCGACTACCAGATGCCCCAGATGGATGGGGTCGTCTTTTTAGAGAAGGTGCAGGAGGCGCAACCGGGCGCGATGCGATTCCTCGTGTCGGGAGAGCTCACGCCGGACGACGTGCTTCGAATCGCCTTCCCCGCTCATCAATGCTTTTCCAAGCCCGTCGACATCGATCTCCTGCGGCGAACCATCCGCAAGGTCAGCGCGCTGCGCGACCTGATGGGGAACGATGTCCTCAAGCGCCTCGTCGCCCAATGCAGCCTCCTTCCAACGGTGCCCAATCTGTATTTGGAGCTGGCCAACGAGCTCAAGTCGCCCGTCGCGTCGATCCGGCAGATCGAGCTGATCATCTCCCGGGATCCCGCGATCGCCGCGAAAATCCTCCAACTCGTCAACTCCAGCTTCTTCGGCCTCCCCCGCAAGATTGAATCGCTGGGCGAGGCGGTGAACTACGTCGGCGTTCAGATCATCAAGGCGCTGGCGCTGACGGTCCCCGTGTTCTCGCGATTTGAAGGCGTAAGGGTGAAGGACTACAGCCCCACCGCGATCTGGGAGCATTGCTGGAGAACGGGCGTGCTGGCACGGGCCCTGGCTCAAGAGGAAGACCAGCCGCGATCCGTGTGCGAAGACGCCTTTCTCGCGGGGCTTCTGCATGACTTGGGCAAGATGATCCTGGTGGCCAACCTATCCCCCCTGTGCCGCGAAGCCACGGCCCTGTCCGCCAAAAAGCAGATCCCGACGCATGTGGCCGAGCGGGAAATCTTCGGTTGCTCCCACGCGATGGTGGCTGCCTACTTGCTGGGGCTCTGGGGGATTCCGGAGTCCATCATCGAAGCCGTGGGTTTTCACAACGATCCACTCGAAGCCCCTTCGACGGAGTTCAACGCGCTGGCGGCCGTCCACGCGGCGAACGCCCTGGATCACGCGTGCAGCGAGGGCAAGCCCTAGCTCTTCAAACAGCTGCTCGACCTGGAGTACACGATGGCCATCGGAAAGGCGGGAAGCCTGGATGCGTGGCAGAGGAACGGACTTGCCGCGTTTCAGCGAACGCGCCAGGCGGCAAACCAGTAGTCCCATCCTCGCTCCGTCCGTCTACGGCTTCGCGTCCAAGCGCCAGTCGATCTCGCCGGGCGCCAGATGAGATTCAACGCCGAGCTTCGGCACTTTCGCCTTCGCGATCCACAGAATCGCGTTCAGCACGACCTTCCGAAAATTCTCGTCCTGCCAGTTTTTGTGGAAGTGCCCGCCAGTGAACCCGAATCCGCGTCCGCCGTCCGCCCTGCTGACGCACCACATCAACGGCTGCGGCTCGCCCTTCGCGATCGCGGCGCGGACCGCGGGATTTCCGCTATGCGGACCATCGGGTCGATTGAGCGTCTCGGCCGGAGGCAGCGCGCTCAGCAAAGGCGTGACGCCCTTCATCTCCGGACGAAACCGCATGTGATAATACCACTCGTCGTTGATCTGAAACGGCTTCACCCCTCGCAGAATCTCGTGCTTCGGCAAATCGCCAAACCGAGCGGTCCAGTGCGGGTTCACAGACCAGAACATCTCGAAGTAGCCGCCGATCCAATCGAGAAACGCGTCGCCGAGCTCGCCCTTCGGCGCCTCGACCGCGTAGTGCGCGCAGCCCAGCCCAACGCCTCGCGACATGAGCTCGCGCAGCTTCTTCAGCCGCTCGGGCTGGATCGCCGGATGGCCCGAGCCTCCGTCCGAGTAAATGACAACAGCGCTGACGCCATCGAAGGCGGAGTCCGAGCTCGGCCAGCCGTTGGTCGCCACTTCGACCACAACGCCGCGCGCGGCTTTGAGGCACGACTGCAGCAGAAGGCAGCCCGCCCGGAACTCGTGCTCGCCCGCCCCGTGGCTGCGGCTGCCCGCGATGAGCAGAATCTTCTTCGGCGCCGCTGTCGCGGAGAACGCGCAAAACAGAAGAGTCAGGAGAAGCGAGGTGAAACGCGACCCGGGGCGGATCGGGAACAGTGTGTGCGAGGGCGATGGAATCATTGTGTGCAAGCGATGCGGGGCTGGGGTTTTGACGCGCGATAAGCGGAGGACATTCGGTGAACTCGGTGGAGGCTCATGAAGCCAGCGCGCGGCCCAAGTGCTGAAGCAGCGCGTCGGCGCAGGCGTCCGCGAACTCGGGAGCGTTGATCTCGCAGTCCAAGGCCCGAACCGGAATGTCCTTCCTCAGGCCCTCTCGCAGAGCGGCGAACAGCGCCCGGTCCGCGGCGGGATCATGAAACTTTTGTCCGGGCGCGCTGATGACGCTGATCGCCTTGAGCGGAATCATGACCGTCACGGGCCCTTGGGAAAGATTCAGCTTCTCGGCCAGAATCCGCCCCAACGCGGCGGACTCCTCCCGCGTGGTGCGCATCAAGGTCACCTGCGGATTGTGCGGATAAAAGTTGCGGCCCTGGAAGCGGGACGGGACGGTTTCCGCCGCGCCGAAATTCACCATGTCCAGGCAGCCCGGGGCGACCACGGCGGGAACGCCGCCGCGAGCGGCGGCCTCCAGGCGCGTCGGGCCCGCCCCCAGCACGCCTCCCACGAGCTCATCGGCCCACTCGGTGGTGGTGATGTCGAGCACTCCAGCCACCATGCCCGACTCGATCAAGGACTCCATCATCCGCCCTCCCGTCCCGGTGGCGTGGAACACAAGCACCTCAAATCCGGCGGCCTCCAGCCTCTTGCGGGCTCGGTCGACGCATTGGGTGGTGTTCCCGAACTGGCTCGCGACGATGACCGGCTTGTCCCCCGCGGACGGAATCGACGCCTCCGCCATACCGCAGATCGCGCCGGCGGCGCGCGCCAAAATCTGCCGTGAGATCCGATTCAGGCCCGCGATGTCGACCAGGCTCGGAAACATCACGATGTCCTTCACCCCAACGTAGGGCGCAACATTTCCCCCGGCGAGCGTGCTCACCATCACCTTGGGAAAACCGATGGGCAGCGCGCGCATCGCGGCAGTGCCGATCGCGGTGCCGCCGCCGCCGCCAAGCGAGATCACGCCATCCATCCGCTTCTCCGCCACGCAACGCTTCAGGAACTCCGGCGCGGCCTTCGCCATCGCCGCCACCGATTCCCCACGATCCTTTCGGGCCGCCAGATCGGCAAGGCGAACGCCGATCGTCTCGAGCACCTGCTCGCGAGTGACGTCGGGGGCGAGGGTCGGCGGGCCGAGCGTCCCCACATCGATAATCAGCGCGCGATGCCCGCGCTCACGAACGCGTTCGGCGACGTAGCCATGCTCCTCGCCCTTCGTGTCCATTGTTCCCAGTATTCCGATGGTGGCCATAGGTGTTGAGTGAGTCGATGGAGGGAACTTGAAACAATCTCCACCGCCGATTCAAGGCGGCTGCTTCTCCTCGTCCTTTTTTTTGTCGTCGGACCGGAAGATGTCCTTCAGGGTCCGGATCGGGTGCAGGGGCATCATCAGCAGCCGGGGCACGGCGTAGAGCTGATCGGTCTTGGGCTTGTCGAGAGTTCCCGTGATCTTGAACTCGAACAGCTTGGTGACAGGCCATAGAACCTTGCTGATGAGAAAGCCGATGCCGGGCATGTCACGCAGCAGTTCCGCTTCCATGCGGGCATTGAGCTGCTTGTCGAAGTCCACGGACCCGGAGGCCTTCATGCGCATCGCGCTGGCGTGGATGTCGAGATCGCGGGTGACGATCACCCCATTCGTGATCTCGAAGGTCCCGGTGGCCTGGCGCGCGCGACTGTTGCCGATTCCGGGCATCAGGGTGTTGAGCGCCGGAGAAACCACGGCAAAGAAGGGAATGTCCCAGATCAACCCGTTGGTCAGCTCGCCCTGCCCTCGCCCGTTCCAGGTGAACTTGTCGCGCGTGTTGGCCTCGGTGATCGCGAGATCGCAATCGAGGCGCCCTTCGAGCTTGTTGCTGCGGCTCCCGATATCCTTCATCAGGAGCGAGAGATCGACGCTCCGCGCCGTCAGATCGAACGTGAAGTCGGTCCCGGGGTTGGAGCCGAAGCTGAAGTGCGCCTCGCCCTTGAGGGACCCGCCGTAGAATGAGGCGCTCACGGGCTTCATGTCGAGGTGATCGTTGTCCCACCGCACCAAGGCCTGAATGGAGGGGATATGGAACAGCTTCCAACCAAAATCGCGGGCGTCGACGTCGAATTTCAGGTCGTTCTGCTTCCTGGCCTTCAAGGTGTCGATGACGCCCTCCAGCTTCACGAACGGCGGCGAGGCAAACTCGTAGTCCTTCATGCTCTCCATGACATTCGACCCGATCGCGCGACAAACCGGGGCGATGGCGACACGGCTGACGACATTGGTCAGCCGCACCTTTTTTTCGTCGAGATCGAACCACACCTCCCCCAGCGTGGCGCGGCCCTCCTCCCGATCCAATCGGAGGCCGCGCGCTTGGAAGAGCCGGTTCGAAAACACCACCGATTGCGCCTCGAACCTCTTGGCGTCCTCGCCGCGGAATTTGAAATCCTCGACCGAAATCGCGCCGCTCGCCCACATCCGCTCCGGCGCGCGCCACCTGCCATGCACCTCGCCCGTGATGAAAGGCGGCGAGGCGAAGGAGAAAAGGTTGAATCCCTCGCTCGCCGACTCCGGCAGGAGCGGCCGAATCGCGTTCGGATCGATGCGACTGCGGAGGGTGAACGAGTAGTCGCGGGTTCGTTCATTGGAGACATGCGCCAGCTCCAGCACGCCCTCCCTCCGATGAGCCACAATGTCGGGAACCACCCACACGTCGTTCGATCCTTGAAAGCTCAGCGTCGCGGACTCGAAGGTCACGCCGCGATAGTCGCCTTCGCCCACCTTGACCGACCCCCGAACACGCAAGGTCGGCAGGCTCTCGGTTTCCCAGGGAATCGGTGGAGGCACGGCCCCGCGGGGCTTCGAGAGCAGCGCCGTGAAGTGGGACCAATCCGGCAGCAAGAGCGAGGCCTCGGCGCGAACCCATGGCGGCTGCTTCCACCCATACTGCCGGAGCCATCGCTGCGTGTTCGTCCCAAGGATCGAGCCCAGAAGATGGATGTCCGAGGTGTTCGTGATCACCGCGGCCGCCTCGCGGTTTGTGGTATTGAGCGCGAGGGTGATCTCGGCGAGACCGCGGTTCATTCGCGCCCTCAACGGCTCGATCCGCAGCCAGGGCCGCTCCCATTGCGCCCCCAACTGCGCCTCCTCGATCAGCAGCCGCGGCATCGCGCAACCCGTCACCGCCAGCGAGCTCTGGATGCGGACGGGTTCGATGCGGCTCCAGAGATCCCTCCAGGAACGCCCGGGATCGAGCGGCGCGTTCAACGCGTTGGTGGACGGACTCCACAGATTGTGGGTGGGGAGGTTGGTGAACTGAAAGGCGAATTGAACGCGTTCGACGGAAGTGTCGCGAACCTCGAGCGACGAGGCGCTTCCCGATAGTCGTCCGTTCAGCGGATTCCAATCCGGCGTCGCCACCCGGACCGTCCCCTCGAACTGAGCGCGATCCGCTTTTGTGTCGGGCGCAGACAATCGCGGCGCGTCGACGGAGAAATGGATCTCTGTCTGGCCCGGCTCGCCGGACGCCGGCACAAACTCCGCCATCATCCGGAGCGCGTCCGCCTGTCCCCACTCCGTCGAAGGCGCCGCCGACTCCAGGTTCAGCTCTCCCGCGGAAGCCCAGGCGTCGGTCAGGCGCTGATCAAATCGCCCCGAGGCATTGAGAGCGTCCGCCTCCCCCCATGGGGTTCGCCCGTGGCCCGCGCGCAGCCGCCATCGCAGCTGAAAGGGTTGCGCCAGCTTGTCGGGAGGGACCACCTTCGCCCACAGAGCGACGTTCGTGCCCACCAGCCAGGGGGAGTCGATGGACGCAAGCTTCAGGTCGAGCTCCGCGTGAAAGCTGTTGGTGAGGGCCACGTCCCCGGCGACCTTGAGCGCGATCGCCGTCCCCGATCCGATGGTGCATCGATCCCATTGCTTGCCGACCGCGTGCAGAAACTGTTCAGTCGACAGCCCCTGGGTCGACGCCTTTTTCCGCTCCGGCCACCGCAGATTGAGGAGATGCGAAGCGTTGGTGAGGCCGGCCTCGAGGGTGAGATCCACTCCGTGGAAACGGCCCGTCAAGCTCGTGAGGTGATACTCGTCAGGCTCGCGATAGTGGAGCAACGCCTCCACGTTCTCCAGCGAGAGGACTTCGGCGCGCTCGCCCGGTGAACGCAGCCACCAGACGCAGCGCCCCTGATGCAGCGAGAACGACTCGGGGGTGAGGGTGAGGCTCCGCAGGTCGTCGCGCTTCAACCGGAAGTCGACCCGCTCAGCGAAGATCTGGGGCCCCGGCCTTCCCTGAACCGGCATGAAATGGAGCCCCTCCCCCACGATGCCCTGCATCCATCGAAACCGAAGCCGGCTGTATTCCATCTCCCAGCCCTGCTTCCGAAGGCGCTCCACCAGCATCTCTTTCATCGGTCCCGGGAGCCCAACATTGTGCAGGTGGATGAGCGCGGCGATCGTGACAAGGATGAGAATGACGAGGAGCGTCCGAAACGAGCGCCAACAAAACAGACAGACTTTGCGGAGCTTCTTGACGGCTGACGCCCTCATGGCTGCAGAGGCTTGGGGATGCTCAGGTCCCGGAGCACCATGAAGTACAGATCGAAGGGAAACTCAAAGAACCACCACTCGCCATCCAGTTTCACGCCGGCGTAGGTGTAGAGCGAGGGAGCGCGGGCGCCGAACTCCACAGACAGGCTTTCCGCCTTGTCGCCGCGCTTGACGTCGAAGGTCAGGCGATGCCCGTTGTCGACAAACCCCAGCGCGGCGCGGTTGGTTTCGCCCCGAGCCGTCCAAACGCTCGCGCGCAACTGCCCGATGCGATGCACGGTCTCCTCAATCGACAGAAAGTTGTCGAGCTTGCCCGCGGGCGTCGCCCAGGATCCGTCCGCCGCGCGACGGATCTGGGACTTTCGCCCCTCCTTCTCGATAAGGACCTGCGTCACCTCGTTCGTGGCGAACGACCACACGCGCCGGTCGCGGAGCTTCCACGAAGCGTCGGGCAGCTTGAGCGCGTCGCCGAGGCGAACCGCGTAAACCGAGCTTTCGTCCGGACGTCTCGCGAACACCTTGTCGTTCTGGCTCCCGCCCAAGCCGAATTGCGCCAGCACGCTGTTCGTGACCGCCCCGCCAGCGTTGGTCGAGGATCCGCGGAGGATCCAGGAGTAGGTGGCGGGCTCGAGGCGGTAGGGGCTGAAGTCCGTGACGAAATCCTTGGAGAACTCGATGATCGTGAGGTTTTGCATCCACGACAAAACGTCCCTGACGAGCGAAGCGTCGGCGCGCAATCCTCCCGGCGTGACGACCCACTCGTTCATGTCCTGTCGCCGGACCGTGAACTCCTCGACGCCGTGGACCTCGAGGCTGTCGACGCGGTCGGGCTGAAACGACAAGAGTCGCGTGTCGCGCAGATCCTCGAACGACAGCTGCAGCGAATCAAGAACCGCGCGGGGCACGGTGACGAGGTTGCTGTGCCCGCTCAAACGGGCGTAGATCAGCCTGGGATCCTTCGCGGGAGCGCCGCCGAAATGGACTGCGACGAGCTGGTTGGTGTCGATGCTGACGCTCAGCTCCAGCGCGGGCGGCTGCAAGCCATACGTCTCCCAGTCCACCCGCCCCGCGTCGCTGACGAAGCTCGCGACCTCCGCGGAGCCCAGTCCGACCAGGAGCCGGCTGACCTGCGCGTTGTCGGCGCGGGCTTGGAAGGGCTTGAGAAGAAACGCGCCGTGATTGCTGGGGCTGAAGGCCAGGGTGAATCCGCGCGACGCGTTGCTCACCGAGAGGCGGTTGAAATTGAGCCCCTTCCAGTGGATCATCGAGGCCTCGCGCCAGTCGTGAACCGTCGCCGGCAGCAGGTCGAGCAAACGGCCCGGCAGCGCGAAGACGCCGGGAGCGCCGACAAGCTGCGCGTAGACCTGGTCCCCGGACAACGTCCGCGATCCCAGCCTCAGTTCGACCCGGAGAGGGCCTTGAACCCAGGTGACCAGCGCCTGCGGCCGATCGAGGCCGAATCGATTCGTCGTCTGATCGAGGGATTCGGCGATGAGGAAGTCGCGGTTGAGCCCCTCCGCAAACAACAGGAACTGATCCACCGCCGGCGCCAGGGCGGGATAGGAGAACGGCGCGATGTAGTCCCATCCACCGTTGGTGCGCTGGATCTGAAGAAAAAATGAGTTCGTCCGGTGGATCTGGAGGCTGCTGACATCGCGGGCGCGAAAGCCGGGAAGCAGGGGCTGGGAGGCGGACTCTGTGTCCGTCGTCTGGGTGTGGCGCTCGTAGCCCCAGATCAGAAGGAACATTCCGACCGCGGCGCCCAGCAACCATAATGTCGATCTCCATTTCATGGATTCACGCGCCGCTCACACACGCCTGCGCAGCCAGACGAGAAACCCCAACCCCAGGACGGCGCCCGGCATCCCGCCGAGGAGAACCCAGGTCAGGACGCCGCGCTCCGACTCGGTGAGCCGGAGCCGGTACTCGCGATAGGGCTGAGGGCCGATCTCGGCCAGTAGGAGCGCGCGATCGAGAAGCCAGTTCACGGAGTACGAGGCGAACTGGGCGTTGGCCGAGGAGTCGATGAGCTCATTGCTCAGAAACAAGGAGTCGCCGACGACCACGAGACGCGAGGTCCCGGCCCGGGCCGCCTCCACGCCAGGCACGCTGCCGCGCTCGACAGCGACGGCCAGGGGATAGTTTGTGCGAAGGGCGGACGCGCGAGCCTTCAAGGCGCCCCCGGCCCCGCCCGTGGTCTCGTAACTCGTTCCCATCGGCCCCGTCGTGAAGAGGGACTCGGCGAGGATCAAGTCGGTGGCGCCGCCCGCCTTCGCGATGGGCTGGATCGACCGCGGCAGCAGGAGCTGAAGGCGGGTCGTGCCGCTGGCCCTCAGCGCTTTCGTGATCGGATGGGGCCCAAACGCCGAGATCACCACATCCTGCCCGCCGGCCATGCTCAGGCTCTGCGGATCCTTCACCGTGTCCATGCCCACCGAAACGCCATAGCGCTTGAGCAGGGATTCAAGTCCCGTCTCAATGTCCTTCCCGAACACATCGAACAGCGCGAGAGCGCGTCCGCCGTTGTCGAGGTAGCGGCCGATCGTGTCGATCGTCGAGTCCGGCAGCCGTTGCCGCGGCCCCGCGATGATGAGAAGCCCGCAATCCTCGGGCACGCTCTGCCTGTCAAGCAGCTCGAGCTCCGCCCATTCAATCCCGTTCATCTGCAGAAGCCCCGCGAGCCGCGACAACCCCCTTCGCGCTTCTTGATCGCGCGGCGACGGTCCGCCGTGCCCGGTCAGGAAGTAGGCCTTCAGCGAGCGCTGCGAAGTGAGATAATAAATGGCCGACGTGAAAATCAGCTCGCCCTTGAAATCCTTCGGCTTCACCTCGCGGGTCTGTCCGCTCACCAGGGGCTGGAGATCATACTCAAAAAGATCGCCCTTGCGAATGAGCTTGGTGCGTCCCTGGTTTTCGAAGAGCAGGAAGGCCGACTCGTTCGGCGGGAGGGCGTGGATCGCCTTCACGTGCTCCGCGGCCCCGACATCGCGCCGAGGATCGATCATCTCCACGACAAACTTCGGGCTCGCGGCCTTGTATTCGGCGAGCAGCTCCCGGATGTCGCCGTAGAGGCTCTCGTCGTGGGCGAGATAGCAGATGACCTTGACCTCGTTCGTGAGCGAGGCGAGCAGCCGCAAGCTCAGCGGCGACAGCCGCGTCCGCTGCCCTCCTTGAAGATGGAACCGCTTGAAATGGCGCGACGCGACGTAATTGCACATCGCGACGATCGCGAAGAGCGAAACAATCCCCACCAGCACATTGATCCGTTGGCTCCATTTGCGGGAGAGCGAAAAGCTGGGTGTCAGGTCGTCGTTCATCTCATTTCCAGCGGCGGCTCTCCACGACGCGCTTCGTGAAGAACAGAAAGAACGCCGTTAGCGACGTGTAAAGAACCAGGGGACGCGTGTCGATCACCCCTGACGCGAAATCCTGCAGCTGCTCCACCAGATTGATCTGCGCGAAAAAGCGTCCCTTGAGGCTCGCGGCTTCCCCGCTGTAAGCCCAGGCGAGAAAGCTCAGCAGGAGGAGCGACGTGCCCGCGCAGAAGCTCATGATCGCGGCGACCGTCTGGCTCCGGGTGAGCGCGGAGGCCAGGCACCCGATCGACATGAAGACCATGCCGAGAAGCAGTATTCCCAGAAGCGCGCCCCCCACCGAGCTCTGGTCGAGAATCACCGGATCCTGCGACAGCCTCTGCACCATCCACAGGCACGGGATCAGCGGCAGCCAAAGACAGGCGTACACCAGCATCGCTCCCGTGAACTTCGCCAGCACAACCGACACATCGCTCACGGGCGTCGTCATCAAGGTTTCGAAAGTGCCGCTCGACTTCTCCATCGCAAAGGCCCGCATCGTCACGACCGGCGGCGCCAGGAGGAGGATGATCCAGAACGGATAGCTCCCGCAGAACAGCTCGGTGATGGGACGGTGGGTCGCCTCGTTGCCGAACGACTCGATGAGGATGACCAGGTTGAGTCCGATCAGGAACACGGTCGCCGCAACAACCACATAGCCCGACCACGAGAGAAAATGGCCCCCGATCTCGCGCTTCACCAAGGTCCAGTAGGCCTGCATCAGTGATTGTCCTCCTCTGCGTTCCGGCGCGTCACCGCGATGAAAATATCCTCGAGCGAGTGGCGGCTCCGGGTGAGCTCGCGCAGCTCCCACCCATGCTGTTTGGCGAGCTCGAAAACTTGCGGGCGAAGATCGACGCCCTCGCGCGCGGTGAGGGCGCATCGATAAAAATTTCCGTCGATCGGCGAAACGTCGTAGTCCTCCACGTCCGCGGCCGCTTCCCAGGAGTCCTCGAGATCGCGAGCCGACGCCGCGATCTCCGCCACCACCTGCCCGCCCTTCGCCATCCGCTTTTGCAGCTGATCCGGAGTGTCCGCCGCCACAATGCGGCCCTTCTCCAAGATGAGCACGCGATTGCACGTCACCTCGACCTCCGGGAGGATATGCGAGGAAATCAGCACGGTGTGACGCTCGGCGAGATCCTTGATGAGCTGCCGCACGGACCGAATCTGGTTCGGATCCAACCCGATGGTCGGCTCGTCCAGGATGATGAGCTGGGGCTCATGGACGAGCGCGTCCGCAAGGCCGACGCGTTGCTGAAAACCTTTCGAGAGCTGGCCGATCAGCCGCCGCTGCACCTCGATCAAGCCGCACTGCCGCATCACCGTGTCCACCCGCCGCCGGGTTTGCGAGCCTCCCAGGCCCTTGAGCCGCGCGCGAAACTTCAGGTACTCCCGGACGCGCATATCGCGATGCAGCGGATTGTTCTCGGGCATGTACCCGATGCAGCCGCGCACCTGATCCGGCTGCGAGAACACGTCGTGGCCCGCCACCTTCACCGTCCCGGACGTTGCGGGGAGGAAGCAGCTCAGGATCCTCATGATCGTGCTCTTGCCCGCGCCGTTCTGCCCCAGAAGCCCCACGATCTCGCCGCGCTCGACAGTAAAGGAGACCCCCGATACAGCGGTGTTGCCATTATACCGCTTGATCAGGTTGTCGACTTCAATCATCGGGCCAGACGTCATCTGTGGACGCGAAGGTTAGTCGAACCCGACTTCGAGTC
Source organism: Verrucomicrobiota bacterium (assembly GCA_016199985.1). Taxonomy (GTDB): domain Bacteria; phylum Verrucomicrobiota; class Verrucomicrobiia; order Limisphaerales; family UBA11320; genus UBA11320. The sequence continues at coordinate 106,071 of JACQFQ010000070.1, forward strand.
GCCAATAAAAACTATTTCGTTTTCGGAACGAGAGCGGCCGGGACCGCCGCTTCATCGCGTCGGCCCCGGACTGATGAACTCCAGCAGGTCCGCAACGTCGCGCGGCGCGAGGCCTTGCTCCAGCCCCTCAGGCATCAACGACCGGCCCGCGGCGCGCAGCCGCCGAATCTGGGAGCGCGGGAAGGACGACTCGGCGCCGCCCGCCAGCTTGAGACGCACTTGCTCCGCGGTCTCGAAGCTCATCAGGCCCGTGACCGACTCCCCGGAGATTGTCTCCAAATCGTAGGCCATGTAGTTCGGCGCCACCTCCCGATTGGGATCGAGGATCTGGGTCAGCAGCTTCTCCTTGCCCATGGAGCGGACGGATTCCAGATCGGGGCCCACGGCGCCGCCGCGATTACCGACGCGATGACAGATCATGCAGCGCTCCTCATACAGGCGCTTGCCGCGGTCCTTGTTCCCGTCCTCGGAAAGCGCCGGGAGAAATCGATTCACGACCTCCTGTCGATTCTCCGACGGCGCGGCCCCCCACAGCGCAACGGCGCGATTCCGCAACGCCGCGTCCGGGCCGCCGCGCAGCTTCTGCACCTGATCCTGGCTCAGTTCTGTCCGCGGGATCCTTCCCGCCTCCACGGATTCCATCACCAAGGGGATCCATGCGTTCCTTCGAAGCAGGATTTGCAGCGCGTCCTTCCGCGCGCCGCCGGTCAGATGAGCCCAATTCTCCAGCAGCGCCAACGCGGTCTCCCGCTCGCTGGAACGGCTCATCGCGCCCAGAATCGCCTGCTGGATTGATTCATCCGACGACTTCGTCAGCGCGCCGGCCAGCGCTTCCAGTCGCGAGGGCGTGAGGATGTAACCCAACAGGCCAAGCCCCGCTTCCAGGTCGAGGCGATCGCTCTGACCACGAGCCGTGTTCTGCACGAAACGCTGGGCCAGGACGTAGTGCGACGAGAGCTTCGATTCGGGATCCCACGCGCCCAAGGAAGCGCCGGCGCGGGAAAGACCCGACGCCAGCGCCGCGAGCCATTGAAGCGAAAGGCGCGAGGGCGGCGCGCGTTCGAACTGGTCGCGCAGCCGGCTGAGCTCCTGCGGGCGATTCCGCAATCCCACTCCGCGCGCCAACACAGGCAGCCAAGGGTTGCCCGATGTTGTGGACCCAGCCGCGGGCCAAAGTTCGACGAGACGATCCGGCGCCGCGTTCCCCAAGGCGCCGAGCATCGGCGCGGTCAACACCGCCGACGCGGGCTGGGATTGAAGAAAGACTTTGTGAACCGCGGCTTCCCCGACGCCATGAATCCTGTTCAAGGTCCAGGCGAGCTGGTGGGCAACGCGCGGATCCCTGTCCCGGGCCAGTTCTCTCAACGCGGCCCAGGTCGCGACTCGCAAAGCGCCGCGCGACGCCGTCGGCTCGAGCAGCCGCAGCGCATGCTCGCGAACGACGGGGGATTTGTCCGCGAGCGCGGCGGCGAGCCGATCCTCCCCCAACGCGCCGAGGCCATCCAGCGTCCACAGCGCGTGGAGTCGCCCGAGCCCGGAACGCGAGTCGCGCGCGATCCGCTCCACCGCCGCGACGGACGCCGCATCCTGCCTTTGATACAGAAGCCGCGAGGCCGCGTCGCGATGCCATCCGTTGGGATGCCCCAGGAGACGCGCGAGCTGCGCGTTCGACTGACGCCCCAGAGCCGGCCGCGCGGGTTGCTGGAATCCCTTCGGGACGATCCGGTAGATCCGGCCGCGATCGTTTCCGCTGTTCAGGTCGAGGTGTTGTTTGATGGGCTCGGGGAGCGACCAGGGATGCTCGATGACCTCGCGGTACATGTCGACAACGTAGAGCGCGCCGTCCGGGGCGTTTGCGAACTGGACCGGACGAAACCAATTGTCGCGGCTCGCAACGAACTCGGAACGCTGTTCATCCGCCGCGCGCTCCGCGACGAATCCGACGCCCTGCGGACGAACCTTCTTGTGATGAATCAGGTTGCTGCCGCAGTCGGCGACAAAGGCGTCGCCGAGGTACTCGGACGGAAACGCGCTGCCGCGATAGATCGTCGCCCCGGTGGCGCCCGTGAAGTAGCCGGAGGGGCGGCCGCCGCCCTCGACCATCCCTGGAACGGCGCCGGTGACGCGCCACCGGGTTCTCACCACGCGCCACGGTTCATCGGGGCTGATCCGGTAGACCTCCGCGGCGGGGCCATCGGAAGCGATGCTCGCGCGCGCGGCCGGCGCGTCCAGGAAGGCCCCTCGAGCGAGATAGCGATCCTCGACGAGCGCGCATTGGAGATGATCGCTGTTGCTGCACATGAATTTTCGGCCCGCGTTGTCGAAGCTCATCCCATGCTGACCGCCGCCGGTTTCGGCGCGAAAATCCAGCGTTCGCGGATCGAAGGAAAAGTCGCGGCCGGACAGGGAGATCTCCTTCAGGCCCGACCGCTTCGGGCTCGTGATCCGTCCTCCGCTCATGCTGGCGGATCCGTGCACGCGATGATCGATCCCCCATCGGAACGAGTTCATCAAGGCCTGGACATTGAGTCGCTGGAGCGAATCCGCGGCGAAGCCCGTGAAGATCACTTCGCGAACATCGGCGCGATGATCGCCGTTGGTGTCCTTGAGAAAAAGGAGGTCGGGGGTGCTTCCCACATACACGCCGCCGTCGTAGCAGAGCACGGCCGTCGGCCAGGGCAAGTCCTCGGCGAAAACCCAGCTCTTGTCGAAGCGTCCGTCGCCGTCGGTGTCCTCGAGGACCCGGACGCGTCCAAGCCGTTCGTCCCGCCGCTCGGAGTAGTCGCGCATCTCGACCACAAACAGCCTGCCGTCCTCGTCGAAGTCCATCGCGACCGGATCGACCACCAAGGGCTCCGCGGCGACCAGTTGGATCTCAAAGCCGGGCTTCACCTGGAACGTGGCAACGGCCTTGTCGGGCTCGGTCGGAGGAACGCGCGGGAGGTCTTTCGCGGGATCAAGGGCGGGCACGTCCGCATTCTGGGCGGCCGAAATGGCCCAACCCCATAGCAGAAGGATGACGCTGACACTCTGGACACGGAACCGAAGCGGGTGCATGCCGGGAAAGTGAGCGAAGGAAGGTTCAGAATCGAGTGGAGAAATCGGTTCCATTCCCAAGAGGCAAGGTCCCGTGTGCCCCGTTCCTGTCGCATGGATCTGCGCTTCGAAGGCTTCAGGCCGCATGAAGGCCTTTGGAAGGGCTGCGCCTAGAGCGCCGGTCATTCCAGCTGGACACGATAGAAGGCGCCGGCTTTGCCGATCGGCTCGGGATCGGCGAAGCCGTTGATCGGCGGCGTCGACGCGATCTTCCGCGCCACAGCGCGAAAGCTCCCGCCCACAGCGTCCGCGCGCCAGAGTGAATAGCTGCGGCCCGGCGCGCTCAGCCACCGCACCTTCAGGTCAGGGAGGACGGGAGGCAGCAACGCGAGCCTGGACGCCGGATCCCGAGGATCCGTCCCCGCCAAGAATTCCGAAACATCCGCGAAACCGTCGCCGTCGCGATCCGCCCCGGGCAGGCCGCTTGAGTTCATGTCGCCAAGGTTCGCGAGTTCCCAGGCGTCGGGCAGCCCGTTCCCGTTCACGTCGTTCGTCGCGAGGTTCAGCTTGAGCAATTCATAGCCTGCGCCGACATTGTGCTGAGGCAGCACCATGACATCCACGGAGGCGATCGTGTTGCCGGACGGACGGTAGACGCGGACCTGTGCGTTCGAGGCGTCGCACCAAGGCGTGCCACGAAGGCCGAAGGGCGTGGCGTCGACGAAAGGCTTCGCGTAATCGAAGGTTTGCCAAGGTGTCGTCAGCGGGTCGTTTGTTCGGCTGCCGGAAACCGTCGCGCGGAAGCGGAAAGAGGTCTGGCCAGCGGAGAGTCCCAGCAGGCCGGCCTTCGCCGCCAAAACCGCGCGTCCCGCGGGCTGAGTCGCAGTGTCCCGAAAGCTCGGCGGCAAGGCGTTCCAAACTTCGCCAGCCACGGGCGTCGACGCCCCTGCCCCTTTCACCGCGGTCACCCACCCGTCATTGGCGGAGTCGATGTCATCCAGCCCGAGGCCAGCGAGGCTTCCCGTGTTGCTGTTGGACAGGACGGTGTCCGCGACGCCGTTGTTGTTCGAGTCGATCTCGATGGACAGCTCCTGATCGACTCGCTGAGGCGTGATCCATCCGGGGTTCCACGCAATCCCAAAAAAGACTCGAGTGCCGACACCCACGCCGCTCACGGCTCCGTCCGACGCCGCGCCCACCGCGAGGAACTCTCCGTGCGTCCCGTCCGCCCGGGATCCAAAAAGGAACAGCCCCACCAAAGGCTGGGGGACCACCGCAGCGCCGCGCATCGGCACGGCGATGCTGGGATTCAGCCCGGCGGGAAGCCCCGCGGCCGTGGAAACGAGGGAGAGAGCCGACGCCGCGCGAACGACAACATGCCACGGGACATGCAGGATCTCGGAACCCGTCGGGCCGCCGCGAAGCCAGAGCTGCCCGCTGGCTTCCGGGATTCCGTAACGCGGGCTGCCGCCGGGCACCGTCGGCGGCGACGTCAGGTCGGCGTCCGCGACGAGTCGCGATGGATCCAGCGACAATCTCACATCCACCACCACGAATCCTCCGGCGGGAACCACCACGTGGTCGACCGCGGGGATCAGCTGAGCGCCGGCTTGAACCAAAGTGTTGCTGCTCGTGAGGGCGTAAGTCGCGGAGACGGCGCCGTGGTTGACGACGCGGACCTTCGCGGGAAGAGAGATCGGCTCGGAGATGACCTGAGGAGGAAAGGACAACGACACGCGACCCGAGTCATCAGCGACTTTGGCGATCACCGCGGTCCGGGCGGCGGCGGCGACATTGAGTTCCCCCGCGCCGGCGCGCGACTCGGGATAAGGACTCCCCGAGATGTCGCGCATCGCCACAGTCGCCGTGTTCATCAGGGCGGCCTTGATGTCCTCGACGGACCATCCCGGATGGGCCTGTCGGACCAGGGCCGCCGCGCCCGCCACATGCGGCGTCGCCATGGAAGTTCCGCTGTACTCAACGCCGAAGGCGCCGCCGCCCGCCTCGGCGGATTGGATGAACCCGCCAGGGGCCGACAAGTCGGGCTTTAGCGAGCCCGAGCCCAGGGCGGGGCCTCGCGATGATCCGTCGCCCAAAGTGTTCGCGAGCTCAGGGTGGAGGACCAAGCCGCCCTTCTTGAAGGACACGCTCAAGCCGACGCCCAACTGTGCCCGCAGACGAGCCCCGTCGGGCTTGGTGATCATGACCCCAGGGATGTTGATATCGCTGGTATCGCCGGTTCCCGACATGCCGATGGGCGGGCCGTCGACGTTGTTGACCATGATCACCGCGATCGCGCCGGCGTTCTGCGCCAGGCGGACTTTGTCCGAGAAAAAGCAGGTCCCGCGATCGATGAGCGCGATCTTGACCTTGAGCTTCGCCGCGTTGCGCAGGGCCGCGCACGCGTCCAGTGGATCCGTGGCGACGACAGAACCTGCGAACCCCGTCACGCTGCTGAGAGCGCGTGTGAAAGCCCCTTCCACCATGCCAATATCGCCCGCGACCGCGGCGGGGGAGCTGACGGTGAACGCCTCGAACTGGACGCCGTCGTCGTACGAATTCGCGACCGTCAGCGCGCGAGCCGCGGTGCCCGGGTTGCTGATCGAGTAGGCCGTGTTGCCGGTGTTCCCCGCGGCGATCGCGACAACGACTCCGAGGCGCGAAAGCCGGTCCACGGCGTCCGCTTCGAGGTCGGCGGACACATCGTCCCCGAAAGGACTCCCGAGCGAGAGATTCACCACATCGAGATGATCCGACGTGTCGCCATCGCCATTGGGGTCCGCGGCCCAATCGAGGGCGCTAATAATGATCGATGAGGAGACGGTGCCATCGGCGCCGAACACCTTAAGGGCGTAAAGCTGGGCGTCCGGAGCGACGCCGGGACCGATCCGAAAATCAGCTGGCGCGAGGGAGCTCGTGTAAGGGCCGTTGAACGTCAGGCCGGATTTGCTCACCCCGCGGCCAGCCGCGATTCCCGCCACATGCGTTCCATGGCCATTGACGGCGGGATCTAGCGGATCGTCGTCCGGGAATGGAATGGAGCTGCCCACGATGCCGCTGGAATCGTAGTCGTCTCCGACGAAATCCGTCCCGCCGACAACCTTCGCGGTCGGGAAGCTCCCCGGCTCGATGAAAGTGGGATCATTATTGTCGTAATCGACAACGTCGCCCGAGCCGCCGAAGTCGGCGTGGTTGTAGTCGATTCCGGAATCGATGATTCCTATCCTCATGCCCTTTCCCGTAAACCCGCCGCCAGGCAAGGTCCAGGCGCGGCCGCCTCCAACGAAAGGGACGCTGGTGCTCGTGGATCGCTTGAAATGCCGCTCGGGCTGGACGGATTTGACGCCAGGCAACCCGCGAAGCGCCGGAAGCTCCGACAAAGGCGCTTCAACAAAAAGCGCGTTGTGCAAGGTCATGTAGCGCCGCAGCACGCGGCAGCCACGCCCCTCGACATGCGCGGAAAGCGCGGCGTGCTCGGCTTCCAGACGGGCGCGATGGTCGACCAGAGCCGCCTTCGACGGTCGTCGACCCGACTCCTGCGTCGCGGCGAGGGGGTCCTGGCGGAGCAGAAGAAAGACGTGGGCGCTCTCTGCGCCGGACGCGGCGACGACAGCAAAGAGCACGAAGGGAAAGGCGAGGGTGAGTGGCTTCATCAAGGCTGCGACACGATACCGCCAAACCGGATGGATTCAACCAGGAAACCTGAGGCGACAGGAAAGCCAGATCTCCGGTTTCCTCCCCCTTTCTCCCACTCCTCTTCGCCCCCGCGCCCCGCACTCCGCAAGCGGCTTTCGAGAAGTCCGCAAGAAACGCCTGCAATTACGGCCGTTGGCCCTCGGCAGGAACCCGATTGCGCTTCACCGGTCATGTCTTTACCCGATGGGTGTATTGTCTAGAGTGTGACCGTCGATTCGTTCTAGCCTGTGTTATGGGTTGCCCTGCCCTTCCATTCCTGGTTGCGCTGGCCTTCCTCGCGGACTCGCTATGCCTCAATGCGGGTTCCGTGGGAGGCGTCGTGCGCTATGACGGCGGCCAAACAGGGCGCGTCGTAGTGACGCTCACTCAACCCAATCCTGGCCCCAACCGAGCCCTGTCCCTGGACGGCGCGAGCGACGTCGCGCTGCCCCTCAACCGCATTTCCGATCAGGACGAATTCACGATCCAATTCTGGTTTCGCGGCGCAACACCGCAATCGGTGGTGCGACAACAGGACGACGCGGGATGGATCATCGCGGGATGGAATCGCCTGCACTCCCTTTCCTTCGACGGGGGACTCGCGGGACTTTCCATGGGGCGCGACGTCGCCGATGGCGCGTGGCGACACGTCACGCTGACTTGGAAGCGAAACACCGTCGGCGGCTTCGCCAGCTATCTCGACGGCCGTCTGGTCGGGCGCAGGAACAGCGCCGACCAGCCGATCCCCGCGCTCAACGCTCCCTGGCGCATCGGCTCCCGGGAGGGAACGTCCGAGTTCACGCAAGGACTCGTGGACGAGGTCGCGCTCTGGGCCCGCGCCCTCGGCGCCGAGGAAGTGGCGTCGAGCTGGAACCTGAGCCTCGCCGGCGCCGAACCGGGGCTGAAGGCGCTTTGGCGCTTTGATGATGGAACCGCGCGCGACGCCGGGCCGGGCGGTTTTCACGGAACGCTTCATGGCGGAGCGAAGATAGTTCCCGCGGAGGATCTCCCCGCGAAGGCCTTCTCGCAAACCCTCGTCATGGATCAGCCCGGCCCATTCCTCTTCCCGAGGGCGCCCAACGGAGACCGCTATCGCCTCGTCGCTTTTCTCGACGTCTCCGGCGACGGCGCGGGCGTTCCAACGAACGCGACAGCTCGCTTCGACAGCGGCGATCTGAGCGTTCAGGGGGATGTTCAGGGATTGAATCTCGTTCTGGCGGATCCGCCGCGAGTCGCCGAACTTTCGGACGATGTCGCCGCGAGTCCGGGCGAAACAGTGATTCTCGCCGCGACCGTGTTCGGAACCCCCCCGCTAGACCTGCAATGGTTCAAAAACGGCGCTCCGTTGACCGATGATGGCCGCATCGACGGGGCGACCACGCGCCGGCTCCGGATCCAGCCCTTCGTCGCCGAGGATGAGGGCTTCTACGCGCTGGCGGTGGCCAACGGCGCGGGCAGCGCGAGCAGCGGAGCGATCCTGCTCGCGCAATCCGTGCCCATCTCCGATCGGATCATTGGCTACTGGCCTTTCGACGAGATCGTCGGGCTGCAGGCCAACGACCAGACCTCTTATTCGGACCACGGGATCCTGATAAATTTCCCGAGCAACCAATCGCCCTGGACGCTGGGACAGATCGAAGGCGCCCTCTCGCTCGGCGGACCGGGCACTTCGCAATTCGTTCGGATCCCGGACTACCCGAAGCCTCAATACCAGATGACAGCGTCCCTCTGGGCTTGGGCTGATACACTCGCGCCCTGGGGATCTCTCATCAAAAACTGGGGAAGGAGCCTGCCAGGCCAGTTTCACCTCGGCCTCTCGGACAGCTCAGGATTCCTCAGCCTCTATTTTGCCCTGGAGGACGGGACCGTGCCGGTCCTTCGCGACACAACGGCGCCCTTCTCGATTCACCAATGGGAACATATCGCCTTTGTCATGGATGGAATGACGGCGCGGCTCTATCGCAATGGCGAGGAAGTCGCGTCAGCGGCCTATGCCGGGATTATTAACCCCGTTTACTTGGGCCCCTTCTCCGTTGGGGCAAAGCTGGATGATCAAGGAGAGGGCCCGGATCCGCTCGCGCCCGGCTTCTGGAATGGACGCGTGGATGATCTGGCTTTGTGGAGTAGGTCTTTGAGCGGGGCGGAGGTCCTGGCCATCTACCGGGCGGGCCTGAGCGGCAAACCATGGACCACCGCGGTGGTCGAGACTCCCACGCCGCCCATCGAAATCCGGGTGAAAGCCGGGGGGATCGAGCTGTCCTGGTACGACCTGTCGGGGAATTTCAAGCTCACAGGCGCCGCCGATCTGGTCTCCGCCGCCTGGACCGAGGCGCCAGGCTCGCCCTCCATTCAAGACGGCACGACGACCCAGATCGTGCCGCTGAACGGTCCCCAGCGCTATTTCCGACTTGTCCGACAGCCTTGATCATTGCCGGCGGCTCGGCTTTATTGGCCGCCATGATCTCCTCGTCCTCACGCGTGCCCTCCTGGCTTCCCTGGACCTTGTGCGCCCTGCTCGCGCCGGCGATGACCTCGAACGGCGAGGTTCTTCGGGTCGGCGTGGCTCAGGTGGACGTGACCCCGTCGTATCCCACGCGGCTTCATGGATACGGTTTCAGGCGCGCGGAGTCCGAGGGAGTGACGCATCCGATCTGGGTGAAGGCGCTGGCGTTTGGCGACGAGGCTGAAGGCCCGGCGATCCTCATCACATCAGACAACCTTGGGATTCCGGACGCCATGGTGGGACGTCTCGCGGAGAAGCTCGCGCGCGGCGTGGGCGTGAAGCGAGAGCGATTAACCGTGACCGCCACGCACACCCATACCGCGCCCATGCTGAACGGGCTCGCGCCAACCATCTTCGGCGCGCCGGTGCCGCCGGATCACCAAGCCCATCTGGATCGCTATACGAAAGAGTTCGAGGAGAAGCTGGAGACGGTCGCGCTCGCGGCGGTGAAGGATCTGCGGCCCGCGACGCTCGAGTGGGGCCTGGGCGCCGCGCGATTCGCCGCCAACCGTCGAACCCCGGGCGGCCCCGTGGACCATGACATGCCGATGCTTGTGGTCCGAGATCCTGAAGGACGCCCTCGCGCGATCTATGCCAGCTACGCCTGCCACTGCGTCACGCTCTCCCACAATCAAATCGGCGGCGACTGGGCCGGGTTCGCGCAAATCGCCATCCAACGCGATTTTCCGGGGGCCGTCGCGCTCCTCTCCGTAGGCTGCGGCGCCGACTCCAATCCCAACTCCATGGGCTCGGGGTCCGACGTCGAACTCTGCGCCCGACAGGGACAGGCCATCGCGGATGAGGTGAAACGACTGATGTCAAAACCGCTGTCCGCCCTCACCCACAAGCCGCGAACCCGATATCAGCGCATCGCTCTTCCCTTCGACGCGCCGCGCAACCGCGAGGAATGGGAGACGCGCGCGAAGAGAGCCGACGCCGTCGGCCATCAGGCCAGGGTAACGCTGGCGAAGCTGGATCGGGGCGAACGCCTCGAGACGGAGATCAGCTATCCGGTTCAGTCGTGGATCTTCGGAGATCAGCTCGCGATGGTGTTTCTGTCCGGAGAGGTGGTTGTTGATTACAGCCTGCGATTGAAGAAGGAGCTGGATCGCTCCCGGATCTGGGTTCTCGGCTACTCCAATGACGACCCGTGCTACATTCCCTCCGAGCGCGTGTTGAAGGAGGGGGGTTACGAAGGCGGCGACGCGATGATCTACTACGATCGCCCCCAAAAGTTCGCGCCGGGGCTGGAACAGAAAATCATCGACGCCGCTCGCGCCCAGATTCCTGAAGCCTTCACTCCCGTTCGAGGGACCGAAGGAACCAGCCCGAAATCCGCGCAGGAATCGCTGCGATCCATCCGCGTTCCGCCAGGATTCTCAGTGGAATTAGTGGCGTCCGAGCCCGAGGTGATCGATCCGGTCGCCATCGACTGGGACGCCGCGGGACGCCTCTGGGTTTGCGAGATGCGCGACTATCCGACGGGAATCGATGAGAAGTGGGGCCCGGGCGGACGCGTCCGGGTTCTCGAGGACAAGGACGGCGACGGGCGCTACGAAACGTCCACTGTGTTCGCGGACGGACTCCCCTTCCCCACCGGCGTCATGGCCTGGGGCAAAGGCGCGCTCATCTGCGCCGCGCCCGACGTGCTCTACGCCGAGGATCTCGACGGCGACGGAAAAGCGGACCGGATCGAGAAAGCGTTCACCGGATTTTTCACCGACAACTACCAGGCGAGGGTGAACGGCCTGAGCCTCGGACTCGACCACTGGGTCTACGGGGCGAATGGCTTGCTCGGCGGCGCCATTCAGTCCGCATCAGGAGGCGGCCTGGCGGTGGACATCCGCGGGAAGGACTTTCGATTCCGTTTCGACAGAAGCGGATTCGAGACCGTCGCGGGGCTCAGTCAGCAAGGCCGCGTCAGGGACGACTGGGGCCGGTGGTTCGGCTGCGACAACGGCACTCTGCTGCGCGAGTATCCCTTTCCCGCCAACGCGGCGCGGCGCAACCCTCACGTCGCGCTGCCCGACGAGTCTCACTATGTTCCGGATTATCCCAACTCCAGCCGCGTGTTCCCCATCAGCCGGCTGCTCGAGCGATTCAATGATCCCGACAACGCCAATCGCGCGACATCGGCGTGCGGCGTCGGACTGTACCGCGACACGCTGCTGGGCGAGTCATTCTACGGAAACGCCTTCACCTGCGAGCCCGTCCACAACCTGGTTCATCGCGAAGTTTTGGAATCCGACGGGACGCAGTTCACCAGTCGTCGGGCCCCCTCGGAATTGGAGTCCGAGTTCCTGGCGTCGAGCGACAACTGGTTTCGTCCGGTGCAGGTCCGCGGCGGCCCCGATGGCGCGCTGTACGTCGTCGACATGTATCGTTTCCTGATCGAACACCCCCGGTGGATCGAGCCGTCCCGATTGGCGAAGATCGACGTGCGGGCGGGGTCCGATCGCGGCCGCATCTACCGCGTTGTCGCGACAGGAAAGCCCAAACGCCCGATCCGCGATCTCACGAGGCTGACGCCGCAGGAGCTGGCGGCGGCGCTGGACAATCCCAGCGGCGCCGAGCGCGATCGTGTTCATCTTGCGCTGCTGACCCGAGCGGATGGCGCCGCCGCGCTGCCGGAGCTCCGAAGAATCTCGCAATCCGCCTCCCTGCCGCAGGTTCGCGCGCAGGCGCTGTGGCTGGCCCAGCGCGCGACGCCAAAGGAGTCGTGGGCGTCGCTGCTGCAAACCGCGATTCGCGATCCGCATCCGAGAGTCCGACAAGCGGCGGTGGAATGCGCCGAGGAATGGCTGCGAGTCGACGCGAAGCCCGAGACCGCGACGCTCGCCGCGCTCGCGAGCCTCTCGCGGGACTCAGACCCGGGAGTTCGCTGGCGACTTGCGATCGCGTTGGGATGGACGGATCCGCAGAAAAGTCCCCAGTGGGCGTCCCTCGCCGGCGAACTGGGCGGGCTCGCCCGCAAGGACGCGTGGATCCGCGGAGCGGTTCTCTCCTCGGCCGCGCCGTGGATCCGCGAGCTGCTGCCCTCGGCGCTCACCGCGGATCTTCTCGACGAAAACGAGCGCGCGTTCGCCGAGGGGGTGTTTTCAACGGCGCTCCACGGCTCGACCGCCGACCAGGACGCCCTCGTGTCGGAGGCGCTCGCCGTCGACCAACGCATTCGGCCGCTGACCGCCCTCTTCGTCATCAAGCAGACGCTCAGATCGCGGTCGGAGCTGCCGCTCAGTCTTGCGGTCTGGGAGGAGCAGCGACCGGCGTTTCATCGCATGGCGACGCGGTTCGCGTCGATGTTGGACCAGGGCAGGCGCGACGCCGTGGATTCACGGCAGAGCGAGACGGCTCGCGAGATGGCCCTGCTCACGCTCGCCGCCGTGCGGGAGCGCGTGGACCAGGACGCCGAAATCCTCTGCGACCTTCTGGTCTCCCCTCCCTCCGAGCGATTGGGCCGCGCCGCATGGACCGCGTTGAGATCCTGCAACGATCCCAGAGTCGCGTTGCGGCTTCTCCAACGCTGGGGCCGCTACACGCCAGGCGCGCGACAACAGGCCACGGCGACGCTTCTGGCGCGGGAGTCGGGGACACAAGCGCTGCTCCAAGCGATGGAGTCTCATCAAGTGGAGCGGTTCGATCTGTCGCTCGCCGACCGCCATCGATTGGAGAAGCACCCCAATCCGGAGATCCGGGCGCAGGCCGCGAGGCTCCTGGGAGCGCCGGCCGCCAGCCCGCGTCCCGAGGCGATGGCTCGGTTCGCTCCAGCGGCAAACCTCGTGGGCCAGCCCCAGGAAGGCGCGGCGCTCTTCGCGAAGAATTGCGCGTCGTGCCACGCTCTGGGGGGACAGGGATTCGCGGTCGGGCCGGACCTCCTCCCGCTCAAGAGCAAGCCGGTCGAATACTTCGTGCTGAACATCGTGGATCCGAACGCCGCGATCGAGCCGCGATACATCGCCTATGAGGCGGAGCTCCGCGACGGACGATCGCTCGCCGGCATCGTGCGCTCCGAGTCCGGCGGGCGGCTGACGCTTGCGCTGAGCGGCGGCCAGACCGAAACCGTGACGACCTCCGACCTGATCAGCCTTCGCGCCTTAAAGGTGTCCATGATGCCCGAGGGCCTGGAACAGACGCTCACCGTGCAAGGCATGGCTGATCTCATCGCGTTTCTGAAAAGCGGCGGAGAAGCGAAACCTCCGAACCCTTAGGGGTTGGCGTTGGGCGAACACCGCAAGGTTTTGCGTTCCCGCAAGCCCTCAGTAAGTGGCGCGTCCTCCGGAGAGATCGAAGACGGCGCCGGTGCTGAACGAGCATTCCTTCGAACACAGCCACGCCACCAGCGCGGCGGCCTCTGTGACGCCGCCGAACCGGTCCATGGGGATCTTCGAGCGCATGTAGTCGATATGCTGCTGGGTGAGCTGCTTCAGGATGTCTGTCTCAATCACGGCGGGCGTGACGCAATTCACCAGCACGCCCGAGGTCGCGAGCTCCTTGCCGAGCGACTTGGTCAACCCGATCACGCCGGCCTTCGCGGCGCTGTAGTGGGCGGCGTTCGGATTGCCCTCCTTGCCGGCGATGGAGGCGATGTTGACGATTCGGCCGTAGCCCCCCTTGAGCATGAGCGGAACGGTCGCGCGGCACACGTAGAAGACCGCGTTCAAGTCGATGTCGACGACCGATCGCCACTCCTCGGTGGTGAACTCCCAGGTCTTCCGATTCACTCCGGCGATGCCGGCGTTGTTCACCACGATCTGCAAGCCACCCATGGCCAGTTCGGTGGCGACGGCGGCGCGATCGACGTCGGAGGGATCGACGAGGTTGACGGATTGGAGATGGACGGAGTCGCCGGCCTTGAGGGCTTGAGCGGCCTGTTGGAGCGCGGCGGCGTCGCGGTCCCAAAGGCTGACGCGCGCGCCGGAGTCGAGGAGGCGTCGGGCGATCGCAAGCCCAATCCCCCGCGCGCCGCCCGTCACCACAGCGCGCTGTCCATTCAGATCAATCTGGGTCATGCGCCGAAGATGCCCAGAGCCTCGCGAAAAGGGAACCGGGAATTGGCGGAGGCCCCGCTCGATCGCCGCGGTATTGTTTCATTTCACGCGGCGCCGAGAAGGTTTTCCGCGCGGCCGCTCGTGACCGGCCTGGCTGCCCGCTGCTCCGAATCCGCAGCGGTTCTCATCTTGCCCGCTCACATCTCAAATCGAATCGCGGAGCGTCGTGGAGCGCCGTTGCCCGTTCCAGAGGTTCCAAGGCGGCGTCAAGCGTCCGACGCGAGGACCGCTTCGACATGTTGCGCCACGACCCTTTGACCCCAAACCACCTCTCCGATCCTTCGCGCGAGGACGAATCGAATCTCCCCGTCGCTCACTTTCTTGTCCAAGCGCATCGCGGCGAGAAGCCGCCGCTTCTGGGCCGCGTTGAGCCGGATCGTGGTGGGAAGGCCGCTGGCTTCGAAGAGGGAACGGATCCGGTCGACGTCGGAGGCGGGAAGCCCGGCGAGCCGCGCCGACAGCGTCGCCGCCTTGACCTGTCCAATGGAGATCGCCTCGCCGTGAAGGTACCGGCCGTAGCCCGAGATCGCCTCGATGGCGTGGCCGATCGTGTGGCCGAAGTTCAGGATAGCGCGAAGGCCGGACTCCGTTTCGTCCTGGCTCACCACCTCCGCCTTGATGGCGCAGGACCGCGCGATGATGTGGGCCAGCGGCTTTTCCTGGCGTCGGAGGATGCGCGGCATCTCGCGCTCCAGGAAGGCGAAGAGATCAGGGTCGTAAATAATCCCATACTTGATGATCTCGGCGATTCCGGAGCGGAACTCTCTCGGCGGCAAAGTTCGCAAGGTCGCCAGATCGCAGAGGACGAGGCGCGGTTGATGGAACGCGCCCACCAGGTTTTTCCCCGCCTTCAAGTTCACTCCCGTCTTGCCGCCCACAGAGCTGTCGACCTGGGCCAGCAGCGTGGTGGGGATCTGCACGAACGGAACGCCTCGCAGGTAGGTGGCGGCGACGAAGCCAGCCAGGTCGCCCACCACCCCGCCGCCGAGAGCCACGACGCACGATTTGCGCTCGAGCCGATGCGCCGCCAGTTGCCGATAGCATCGATCCACGTTCTTGAGGCTCTTGGCCGCCTCGCCGCTGGGGATCGCGATGGTCACCGCGTCAACGTCGACGCTCCTCAGGCTGCGAACCACCTGCTTCGCGTAGAGCGGTCCCACTCGAGAGTCCGTGATGATCGCGCAACGAGATCCGAGCCCGAGTTCCGCATAGGAACACCCCAGCCCCGCGACCAAACGCGCGCCGATGTGAATGGCGTAGCTGCGGCGACCGAGTTTGACGGGAACAATCTGCATGCCGCGAGGCTACTGAACAACCCTGCTTGCCGGAAAGGCAGAACAAGCCGGGGCGTTATGGAATGAGAACCAGGCCCGCCAAACGCGCAAGCTCACTCGGGGCTTGCGGCGGCGCCCTGCGACTTGTAGCCGTATTCGTTGAGCTTGTTGCGCAGCGTGCGAATGCTGATCTGCAGAATCTCGGCGGCGCGGGTTCGGTTGCCCTTGGTGTGCTCGAGGGTCGCCAGGATGTGGCGCTTCTCGATCTCCTGAAGCGTCGCCAGCGCGCTCGCCCCTTCGGGATTGCGGAACACGGGGGCCATCGGAGAGGGCGCGGGCGCCGAAGACGCCATCGGCACGGTGATGGGGGCCATCGGAGACGTCGACGACGATGTCAGGGGAGCGTCGGCCCGGCGGCCGAATCCCAGGTGGACCGGTTCCAGCCACACGGACTTGTCGCACATGATCACCGCCCGCTCGATCACGTTCTGCAGCTCGCGCACATTGCCCGGCCACCGGTGCGACATCAGGAGATTCATGCAGCCGTCCGAGATCCCCACCACCTCGCGCCCATGCTGGCGCGCGAACCGCTTGCGAAACGTCTCGGCGAGCAGGGGCACATCCTCCATCCGCTCGCGCAGCGGCGTCACGAAGATGGGAACAACATTGAGCCGGTAGAAGAGATCGGCGCGGAACTCCTTCCGCTCGATGCTCTCCTCCATGTTCCGGTTTGTCGTGGCGATGACGCGGACATCGACTTTGCAGGTGCGCGTGCTGCCGATGCGTTCGAATTCCTGCTCCTGAAGCACGCGGAGCAGCTTCGCCTGCACCTGGATGCTCACCTCGCTGATTTCGTCCAGGAGGATGGTGCCCTTGTTCGCGAGCTCGAATCGCCCTTCGCGCCGGGTGAAGGCGTTGGTGAACGCGCCGCGCTCATGTCCGAAAAACTCGCTCTCGATCAGGTTCTCAGGCACGGCCGCGCAGTTCACCCGGATGAACGGCGCGCCGACCCGGGGGCTCTGGGCGAACACGGCCCGGGCCACAAGCTCCTTCCCGGTGCCGCTCTCGCCCTGAATGAGCACGGTGGCGTCGGCCTGCGCGACGCGATCGATCGTCTCGCGCAGCCGGGCCATCCCCGCGCTCTCGCCGATCAACATGTAGCGCTCGTCGTTCGACTCGCTCCCGGCCAGATAGCGATTCACTTTGACCAGCTGGGTGAACTCCTCCGCCTTCTTTAAAATAATCTCCAACTGCTCGGCCGAGAACGGCTTCACCAGGTAGTGAAAGGCGCCGTCGCGCATGCAGTCGACGGCGGCCTCAATCGATCCGAACGCCGTCATAATCACGGTAAGCGGGCGCTGCGTTTTGCTCTGCAGACGCTTCAGCAGGTCGATGCCGCTGCCGTCCGGCAGCTGCACGTCCGCCAGAAGGAGATCGAACTGGTCGCGTCCGAGCATCTCCTCCGCCGCCGCAATGCTGGTGACGGCCGCGACATCATACCGGCGGTAGCGGAGGAGCGACTCCAAGTTCTTTCGCTGAACCGGATCGTCTTCGAGAACCACAATTTTTTCGATGGGCATAGGAGTGAGGAGTGAGTGGGCGTTTCAGGATGGATTATCCGGGCGAGGCGAGCAGCAAAGATCGCAGTCGCGCATGGTTGACCGGGCCTGCCACCGGGGCGGGGAGGGAGAGGTCGGGCCGGACGACGACGTCGGCGTCCGGGAAAGGGCTGTCGCCGGATCGCTCGCAAATGATCTTGGTGTTCCATCGCCGATTGCGAATCAGGCGCGCAAGGCCGGGCAACCAGGAAGGATCCGTCCGCCGCAGCAGGATCACGGCGTCAGGGGCGACGTCTTCGTCCAGCAGGCTTTCCATGGGGCTCTGGTCGGTGACGACGACGCGCAAGCCCCAGGACCTCAGTTCGCCCGCGGCGTCGTCCGTTTCGGACCCCGGTCCGGCGACGTACACCACCTGCGACCGCGCCTGGGCGAACTGGTCGGCTTCCGTGAGGTCGGATACCGGGAGCCAAAGCGTGAAACATGACCCGCCCCCCGCCGACGGTTCGTAAGCCACCTCGCCGCCGCACTCCCGGGCGAAGCGCCGCACCGCGTGGAGCGCAAGGCCTGAGCCCTCGGTGGGGGACTTGGTGGAGAACCAGGGCTGGAACAGCCGGTCGCGATCGGTCTCGGAGACGCCCATGCCGGAGTCCGCGACGGAAATGCCCACGTAGCCCCGCGCATGACGCGGCAGCGGATCCGGCATCCCGGCCGGAGGCTCCGCGCTCCATCGGGAGGAGAATCGAATCGATCCAGCGCCCGGGTTGGGAATCGCGTCGACCCCGTTCTTCACAAGCGAGATGAACGCCTTCCTAAACTCCACCGCGTCGAGATACACCGGGAGCCTCCCCGGCGCGAATTGGACATGGAACCCGATCCGACGCGGGATCGTGTGGCGGAGAAAGTCGAGGGTGTCGTCCAAGAGTTCGTCGAGATTATGATAACGGCGATCGCCAGAGCGGCCCAGGTGCAACGTGATCAGCCGCTGGAGCAGGCGAGCGGCCTGCTGAACCGAGTCGCGAATGGTGCGGAACCCCTCGCTGAACGGGTGATCAGGCGGCGTCTTGCGAACGAAATTATCGCTCAGCGCGAGGATGCTCGCAAAATGGTTGTTGAGATCGTGGGCCACGCCAGGAGTCATTGAAGCGAGCGTTTGTTGCCAACCGCCCGGCGCCATGCGGAGCTCCGCCATGCGCCGCGTCGTGATATCCACCCAGGAGCCCTCGAAGCCGTCCGGCTGCCCGCGGGTCAGGGCCACCCGTCGTCGCTCGCCCACCCAAATCACGCGAGACGCCCCCGGGAGCCTCAGACGATACTCCAACGATTCAACCCCGGCGCCTTCCCGCGTCCGGCCCAGATGCTCACGCACGCGATCCCGATCCGCCTCATGAACGCTCTCCCAGAAATCGACGCCCTCCACCCACTCCTCGGAAGACATCCCCGTCCAAGTCTCAATGTGAGCCGTGACGAAACGGAAGGATCCATCGAAGTCCTGGCGGAAGAGCGTCAGCGGGAGGATGGGCAACCACGGCGCGAGCGAATCCCAGCCTTTCTCCGCTCCCACCGCTTGAAAGGAGGATTGGAGGCTTGCTCTAGGCCCTAACGGCTCGCTCGTAGGTTCCACAGTCCGTTATTGGAGTCTCGGTTTGGTATCTTCCTGACCCAACTGCCAAGATACAGTAACCACATAGTCAGAATCTTGTCCCAAGGTTGTCAATGTTCTTTCGGAAAATTTTGCCGGCCTCGTGTGTCTCCCGGCTTTCTGTGACAACGCGCCCCCGAGGACCAGCCTAACCGATCCTCCTCCTGTCCGGCCGCGCCGCCGAGCGCCGATAAGGAGGATCTTCCCAGGCCCCTTTTCTATTCGTAATCGTGGTTGTGATCGCAATCCTACGCTGCGGCGGGGATGAGGATTAAGATCAAGTTAAAGATGAAGAGGAGGAGCGGCGGGGCGCAAGGGCCCGACGGCGCCCACTTCAACGCTCACCATGGATCTGTTCATCTCGGAATCACGGGGAGCACGAGGCGCGAAGCCCGATCGCCGGAGTGGTGGAGGGTCTGCGTGGCTCGCGTCAGCTCGGAATCGCTCGCGAAAGGTTTTCCTGTGTTCGGATTCCGGTCGTAGCGCGGGAAGTTGCTGCTCGAGATCTCCACCCGGATGCGATGACCGCGTTCAAAAAGATTGCTCGTGACCCAAAGATCCACGTCCCGCGAAAAGGGCTTGCCGGGTTCAATCGCCTTCGATCCCGGAGCGCTGGTTCGGATGATGCCTTCGCACAGGTTATAGGCCTTCCCGTCGGGATGCACATCGACCAGCTTCGCGGTGAAGTCGGTGTCGGGAGCGGTGGACGTCGCGTGAAGAACCAACCGGACCGGACCGGTGATCTCCACCGGGTCTTTCAGCGGAGGAGTGGAATAAACGAGAACGTCGGTTCGCTCCTCGATCTTCGATTGATCCATCGGACCCGCGCTTGCGCCGACGAGATTGTTGCCTCCATGCGATGGAACGGGGTTCGCCGGATCGTAAACATAGGTGTCCGACGATTCCTCCGCCGGAACCTGCGCGCTGATCGCCCCATCGCCGCTTGCCGTGTTCGCATGGCCCAGGCTGTGAAGATAGTAGTCGGTGAACACCGTGCGCTTGAGCGGCCATTCCTGCTCGTCGCGCCAACGATTCTCGCCCATCACGAAGAGCCGGCAGGCGGGCCAGTTCTCGACGCCCGTGGGCTGATGCCTGAGCCAATACTCAAACCATTGAAACTGGAGGTCGCCGATCTTGAGAAGCGCATTCGTGCCAAAATCGAGCTGTCCCACCTTCTGGGCTCCGACTCCATGGGCCCACGGTCCCATCACGACGAACTGATTGCGTCGCGCCATGAGATTCTTGCTCTTGGCGCGCACTCCCGCCACCTGGTCGAGGGTGGCCTTGGAGAAGATGTCGTACCATCCGCCGATGTTCAGCACGGGAACGGCGACGTTCTCGTAATCGCGCTGGATGCCGCGGCTCTTCCAGTAATCGTCGCGCGTGCTGTGCGCGACCCAGTCGTTGAGGTAGCCCACCTTTTTCTCGAACTGATCGCCGAAATCCCGGAGAGGCAGATGGAGGAAAGCCTCCTTGAGTTTGTCGGGCGACAACGCCACCCCGCCAACGCCCGTGCCCCACCCCATGAGCAGCGCGAGTTGAAAAGCCCCGCCGGGATACGCGATATCCTCATAGACATCGGCGAAGGGGACGACGGGGACCATGCACTTGAGAAACCGGCTCGCGTTCGCGGCGGAGGCCCACTGGGTCCAACCCACATAGGATCCGCCGAACGTGCCGATCTCGCCGTTGCACCAGCTCTGCGCGCCGATCCACTCCTGTGTGTCAAAACCATCATGGGTGTCGAAAGCGAAAGGATCCCACACCCCCTCCGACTGCCCTTTGCCTCGACAGTCCTGAACGACCATCACGTAACCGGCCGCGGTGTGCTTCCTCGCGTCGCCGAACTTTTCATCGGGCTTGCCGTAGGGACTCCGCATAAGAAGAACCGGATGACGCAGGTCGTCCTTGGGTCGGAAGATATTGGCGGATAACTTCGTGCCGTCCCGCATGGGAATCCTGACATTGGACTCATAGGCGAAGCTCAACTCGGCGGCCGAGCCGCTCGAGAGGATCACCGCGCTCCCGAACGCGCAGAGCGCGAGGAGGCGGGCTGTCGCCGGCCAGGCATGGACGCGGGAGGGGAGAAGGGAGGCCGCTGAGGCAGTGACGGGGGGGATCGATTTCATGGGGTGTGGCGTGAAGGAGAATCAGGGCCGAACCGCGGTGCCGTCGCGGCGTCGGACCGGATCCCAGTAAGCGGGGCGTTCGGGTTTGTCGATGGGGTATTTCTTGGCGGCCTCTTCGTTGAAGTCCACGCCCCAGCCGGGCGCTTCATTCACGGAGACGTAGCCGTTCTTGAGCGTCGGACACCCGGAGAAAATGTCCTGCGTCGCGTCATTGAACGGCGAGTACTCCTGAATGCCGAAGTTGTGAATCGCCAGATCGAGATGGAAGTTCGCCGCGTGTCCCACGGGCGAAACATCTCCGGGGCCATGCCATGCCGAGCGGACATTGAACATCTCGGCCAGGGTCGCGATTTTTCGAGCCACGGAGAAACCTCCAGTCTGGCTCAGGTGCACCCGGATGAAATCAATCAGCCGGTCCTTGATGAGCGGGATCCATTCGTGCGGGCTGTTGAACAACTCGCCCATGGCGATGGGAACGGTGGTCGCCGCGCGCATTTGCCGGAAATAGTCGTTCGCCTCTGGCGGAAGCGGATCCTCGATGAAGAATGGCCGATACTTTTCGAGCTCCTTGAGAAAACGAATCGCGTCCCGCGGCTCGATGCGCTCATGAACATCGTGCAGCAGCTCCGGCTCATCGCCGAACACGTTGCGCACATGCTCGAACATTTTCAGCGTCGCCTTGATGTAGGGCTGCGACTCCATCAGCCGGTCCTGCGGCATTCCGAACCCGGCGTCCTTGAAGTCGGATCGCGTGGAGAGATGCTCGGATCCGTAGCTGCCCATCTGGATCCGCACGTGACGGAATCCCTGCTCCAGCTTGGAGCGAACGCTGTCCTCCACCTCCTTCAAATCACGTCCGCTGGCGTGGCTGTAGCAATCCACGGCGAAGCGACATTTGCCCCCGAGCAGTTGGTAGACGGGCATCCCGGCGCGCTTGCCCTGAATATCCCACAAGGCCATGTCGAGGCCGCTGAGCGCGTTGTTCAGGACGGGTCCGTTGCGCCAATACGAGCTGGTGTAGGCGTTCTGCCAGAGATCCTCGATGTTGCTGACATCGCGTCCGCGGGCGAAGGGATCGAGGAAGTCGGCGACGGCCGCGAGCACGGGCGTGGGTCGCTGGGTGAAGGTGGCGCAGCCCAGTCCGTAGAGGCCGGGCTCGCTGGTCTCGACCTTCACCACGATGAGATTGACCTTGTTGGGGCGCGTTGCGAAAGCGCGCACTCGCGTGATTTTCACGAGATCCATCGATCGCGAGGCCGGGGACGGGGCGGCGAAAGCGGAGGCTGAGGGAAGGGCGGCGGCGGAAGTGGCCAGGGTTCCGAGGCCCAAAGAGCGGATCCAATCGCGTCGGTTCATAGGGAGCTGAGCCGGACGATAGACAGAGCCGCCAAACCAAAGCAACGGGCATCTGGGGCAAACCAAAAGAGCGGGGTGGAATCGCGATCCGCGATGAACGCTCCGCCGCCCGCAAATCCGGCGTTGAACAATCGGGCAATCGGCTTTCGGGCCTGGGCGGTCGGCGACACGGGGGCAGGCCCGCGGCGCGGAGGAGGCGAGAAGGGCGCCGGCCGCTCACTTTGGCATTGAAGAGATCCGGCCGAAGGTTCATGGAAAGCTCCATGAGCGCAACGGTTCCCCCTTCCCGAACCCCCCTGCTGCTGATCGAGGACAACGCGGGCGACGCGAGCCTCATGCGCTCCCATCTGTCCGACCTCCCGGACCAACCCTTCGATCTCCACCACACGCGCACCCTTGCGGAGGGGCTCCAGCTGCTCCGGCAGCATCCGATCGCGCTCGTGCTTCTGGACCTGGGGCTGCCCGACAGCCAGGGGCTCTCGACTTTCAGCAAAGTCAGCGAGCAGGCGCCCGAGGTCCCGATCATCGTGCTCACCGGACACGAGGACGACGAGCTCGCGCTGCGCACGGTCCACATGGGCGCCCAGGACTACCTGGCCAAGCGCGACGTGGACAGCCGGCTTCTCGCCCGCGCGATTCGCTACGCCATCGAGCGGAAGCAGGTCGAGGACGCCCTCGCCCAGGAGCGCGACCTGCTCCACACCATCATCGACAACCTCCCCGACCGCATTTTCATCAAGGATCTGCAAAGTCGGTTCATGAAGATCAACCGCTCCCTGGCCCAGCGATTCGGCCCGTCGCATCCTCGCGATATGGTGGGGAAATCCGACGCGGATTTTTTCTCCTCCGAGCACGCCGAGATCGCGCGACGGGACGAGCAGCGGATCATCGAGACCGGCCAGCCGATCCTCGACAAGGTGGAGCGCGAAACCCTTCCCGACGGGACGGGCCACTGGGTGATCACCTCCAAGCTGCCGCTGCGCGACAAGCAGCAGCGCCTCATCGGCACCTTCGGCATTTCGCGCGACATCACCCAGCTCAAAGAGACGGAGGAAGCCCTGGCGTCGGAGCGGAACCTCCTGCGCAGCCTGATCGATCACCTTCCCGACTACATCTACGCCAAGGACGATCAATGTCGCTACACCCTCGACAACGAGGCGCATCGACGCCTGTTGGGCGTTTCCCGTCTGGAGGAAATCCTCGGCAAGAAAGTCACCGACTTCTTCCCCGCCCGTCTCGCCGGGCAGTACGACAAGGATGACCAGACGATCGTGCGGACGGGAGTCCCGCTCGTGAACCACGAGGAGCCCGCGGTCGACCGGCTGAACAACCAGCGCTGGCACTGCACGAGCAAGATCCCGCTGCGCGACGCCAATGACCAGGTCAACGGGCTGGTTTGCATCACGCGCGACATCACCGACACGCGGCTCGCGCAGGAACGGCTCGAGAAGGCCAACAGCGAGCTCGCAAGGAGCCGCGAGGAGCTCATGCGCGCGCTCACGGATCTCCAGGGCTCGCATCGGCAGCTGAAGGAAGCCCAAGGACAGCTGATCCAGGCGGAGAAGATGCAATCGATCGGACGCCTGGCGGCGGGCGTGGCGCATGAGGTGAAGAACCCGCTGGCGATCATCCGCATGGGGTTGGATCACCTGGGCCAGGAGATTCCGGAGACAAATGTCGAAGCCCAGCTGAGCCTGCGCGACATGAGGGAAGCGGTGCAGCGGGCGGACGGAATCATCCTGGGCCTGCTCGACTTCGCCAAGCCGCGCGAGTTGAACGCGCGCCCTCAGGACCTGAACGCGGTGGTCGAGCAGGCGGTGAGCTTGGTTCGCTTTCCCGCCAAGCAATCGAAGGTCAAGTTCGTCCGCGAGCTGGCGCCGCATCTGCCCGAGGTGTGGATCGATCCCGACAAGCTGAAGCAGGTGCTCGTCAACGTTTTCGCCAACGCGATCCACGCGATGGGCGACGGCGGGTCGCTCACGGTGCGGACGAAGCTGAAGACGCTGGACCAGTCGGACCTCGACCGCGTCACCGACTCGCGCAACGCCCACGTGTTCCACCAGGGCGATCGTGTCGCGATGATCGATGTGAAGGACAACGGCCCCGGGATACCTCCCGACAAACTGGCGCACATCTACGACCCCTTCTTCACCACAAAGGAGCCGGGCAAGGGCACCGGCCTGGGCTTGACCGTCACGCGAAGGCTCATCGAGATGCACGGCGGCACGATCGACATCCGGAACCGGAAAAATGGTGGTGTTGCGGTGACGATCTGGCTAAAGGTGTGAACGGCTTATGGAAAAACGGCGTATCTTGATCGTCGACGATGAATCCTCCCTCACCCGGATGGTCCGGCTGAACCTCGAGAAGACAGGACGGTTCGAGGTGCGCGAGGAGAACATGGCGGCGAACGCCCTGGCCGCCGCGCGCGCGTTCTCGCCCGATCTCATCCTCCTCGATGTCCTGATGCCCAGCATGGACGGCGGGGACGTGCAGGCGCAGATCCGGAGAAACCGGCGGCTCAAGAACGTTCCCATCATTTTCCTCACGGCGACGGTTTCGGCGAGGGAGGCCGGCGCCGCCGGGCTCAGCACGCAAAACGGATTATTCCTGAACAAGCCTGTGAGCGCCGAGCGGCTGATCCAGGTGATCGACGAGCACCTGCCGCCCGCCGGGCCGCAGCCGCCCCCGGTGGTCTGACGCCTCGCTACGGCGAACGCCATCCTCGCATGACCCCCCGCCTTGCCTCCCGCGTCGCAGCAATCCTGGGCTTCCTGGCCGTGGCGCTGGGCGCCTTCGGCGCGCACGCGCTGAAAGACCGGCTCGCGCAACTCGGAACGACCCACTCCTGGGAAACCGCGGCGCTCTACCATCTCCTCCACGCGGTCGCGATGCTGACCCTCGCCGCCTGGACGCCGTTCCGCAAAGGACCGTTCCTGAGTTTTCTCATCGGCGTCCTCCTCTTCAGCGGCTCGCTCTACGCGCTGGCGCTCACGGGGGCGAAGGCGCTTGGGATGATCACGCCCTTCGGAGGCGCGGCCTTCCTCGCGGGCTGGGGATGCCTGGCCTTTGGACGCCGGCAGCGCGATCCGGATTGACCGCGGAGATCGAAGCCGCGCGTCGCGATGGGCCCAAGCCCCGAGGGCGCTCATTGAATTCCAAGGATTGCCGATTAACCTGATGACGAAGATGGAAAAGCAAGAACGCCCTCCGGTGGACCCCGAACTTCGAAGACGGATCAACGACCTCATCGCCTACAAGGGTGGCGGCCACAACCCGGATCTCGTGCTGGACGTCATCGAGAACGCGCTCAAGCTCCTGGTGGACGTCGAATCGCGGGGCGATGTGCGCGTCATCCAGACCACGGTCCGGGAGCTGCGCTACGCCTTTCGACTCTTCGCCCCGCACGCCGGCGTCCGCAAGGTCACCATGTTCGGATCCGCGCGGCTGCAATCCAGCCGGAAGGAGTACCAGGAGGCGGCGGAGTTCGCGAAGCGAATCGCGGACGAGGGATGGATGGTCATCACCGGGGCCGGGCCGGGCATCATGCAGGCGGGACACGAAGGCGCGGGACCCGAGCGAAGCTTCGGCGCGAACATCCGGCTGCCCTGGGAACAAAGCGCCAACCCGGTGATCCAGCACGACAAGAAGCTCATCACCTTCAAGTATTTTTTCACTCGCAAGCTCACGTTTGTCCGACAATCGGACGCCATCGTGCTCTTCCCGGGCGGATTCGGCACGCTCGACGAGGGCTACGAAGCGCTCACCCTGATGCAGACGGGAAAGAGCAAGCTCATGCCGCTGGTCCTGATGGACCGCCCGGGCGGCACGTATTGGAAAACCTGGGACAAGCACATCCGGGAGCATCTGCTCCGAAACAACCTCATCTCGCCCGAGGACCTGAATCTCTATCAAATCGCGGCGAACGTGGACGAGGCGGTGCGCCTCATCACGCGCTTCTATCGTAATTTCCACTCCATGCGCTTCGTTAGGGAAACGCTGGTGATCCGCCTCCGCCATCCCTTGTCGCCCACCGCCATCGAGGCGTTGAACGAGGACTTCGCCGACATAATCGTGGGGCAAAAGATCCAGGCGATCGAACCCACCCCCGAGGAGCGTGAGGATCGTCAATTCCTGGAGCTGCCGCGCATCGCCCTCGAGTTCAACCGCAAAGACTACGGTCGGCTGCGGCAGATGATCGACGTTCTGAACGCGCAGTAGTCCCGCGAGCGAATGGAAGGCATTGCGGCGAGGCGCGCTGGCGAGCCGCGCGAGCAACGGCGGGCGG
Organism: Verrucomicrobiota bacterium; assembly: GCA_016199985.1. Taxonomy (GTDB): domain Bacteria; phylum Verrucomicrobiota; class Verrucomicrobiia; order Limisphaerales; family UBA11320; genus UBA11320. Next base: position 132,578 of record JACQFQ010000070.1, read on the forward strand.
GCGGCAAGAAAGGGAGCGCCGAGGGATCGACAGGAGCGCTCCAGCCAGCCTCGAGGGCGGGGACGCAAGGCCTCCACTCGCCTCTCGTTTCCCAACTTTTCAAAAAAATCATTTGCCTTCCTCGGCCCTTTCCCCTTTATTTCAACTCGTTGAGGGCCTCGCTGGCGCATTTCAAATTCAGTTGCCCAGCTTCTGTCTGATTCGATCCATTTCAATTGGGTTCTTGAATTTTCCTATGAGCCGCTCAACGCACACACAAAACTACGCTATGTCGAACGCCTCAGGCGCAACACTGGAGCAAGGGTCCGGTTATTTGGAAATCTCCGAGAAAGGGTTCGGATTCCTACGCACCGCAGAAAACCATTTCGCGCCCAAGCCCGCGGATATTTTTGTCACCCCTGACACCATCAAGCGCAATTTCCTCCGCGAAGGCTGCCTGGTCGCCGGCGCGCTGCAGCCGCCGCATCGCGGCAACAGCCCGCAGCTCAAGAGCGTGGAGAAGGTCAACGGAATGCTCTTTGGGGACTACACCAAGTCGGTCCGGTTCGAGAACCTGACCTCGATCGATCCGACCGAGAAGTTCAACCTCGAGACCAGCCCCGACATCCTCGAGACGCGGATCATCGACCTCGTCACCCCGATCGGCAAAGGCACGCGAGGGCTCATCGTCGCGCCGCCCCGCACGGGCAAGACCACCATTTTGAAGCAGATCGCCAACGCCGTCTGCGCGAACCACCCGGAAGTGCATTGCATCGTTCTCCTGATCGACGAGCGCCCCGAGGAAGTCACCGACTTCCAGCGATCGGTGAAAGCGGAAGTGGTCGCGTCCTCGAACGACCAGGAGCTGGAAACGCATGTGCGTCTCTCCCGGTTCATCATCGAGCGCTGCCGTCGGATGGTGGAGACCGGAAAGGACGTTTTCGTTCTGCTCGACTCGATCACCCGCGTGGCCCGCGCCTACAACAGCGTTCACGGAGGCAGCGGCCGCACGATGACCGGCGGCGTGGACGCCCGCGCGCTCGAGATTCCGCGCAAGATGTTCGCGGCGGCGCGCAACATCGAGGGCGGCGGGTCCCTGACGATCCTCGCGACCGCGCTGGTCGACACCGGATCGCGCATGGACGAGCTCATCTTCCAGGAGTTCAAGGGCACGGGCAACATGGAGCTCATCCTGGACCGCAAGCTCTCTGATCGACGCCTCTTCCCGGCCATCGACATCCCCAAGAGCGGCACGCGCAAAGAGGAAAAGCTTTTCTCGCCGAAAAACATCGAGGCGGTGCGCAAGCTGCGCCGGATGATGGTGGACCTGAACCCGGTCGAGGCGATGGAGACTCTTCTCGCCGCGTTGAAGAAGCACAAGGTCAACGACGAGTTGCTCGCGAAGCTGTCCTCCGGCGGCTGACCCGACCGCTGCTCGCATGAGCCGAGCGAAGTCCAAAGGTCCGTCGCCGCGCTCCCAGCGCGGTCCCGCTTCCCGCCCCCCGCTGGAGCGGATGATGCGCATCCATCAGGCGATCCAGGCGGGCGACTACCCCAACGCCACCAGCCTGGCCGCGCGCCTTGAGGTGAGCGTGAAGTCCATTCACAGGGACTTGGAGTTCATGCGCGATCGGCTGCAGCTTCCGCTGCAATACGAGGAGATCCGCCACGGCTGGTTCTACTCCGAGGACGTCGCCTCGTTTCCCACGCTGCAGATTTCCGAAGGGGAGCTGTTCGCGCTGCTGGTCGCTGAAAAGGCCCTGCAGCAGTATCGCGGCACGAACTTCGAAAAGCCGCTGCTGAGCGCGTTCAAGAAGATGGCCGCCAGCCTGCCCGACACCATCTCCCTCAACCTCGCCGACTGGGGCGACACCATCTCGTTCCGCACGAGCGCGGAGCCGCTGCTGAATCTGGAGGTCTTCGACGCGCTCGCCCGCGCCACCACCCGGCAGGAGCAGCTGCGCATCCGCTACCGCAAGCCAGGCAGCCCGGCCGGAGAGGAGCGGGTGATCGACCCTTACCACCTGGCGAACATCAACGGCGAATGGTACCTCTTCGCCTACGATCACCTCCGCAAAGCGCTGAGAACGTTCGTCCCCGCCCGCATCCAGCAATTCGAACGCACCGGGAAAAAGTTCCTGCGCCCCGCCCGGTTCTCGCTCGAAAGCCGTCTGAAGAACAGCTTCAACGTGCACTCGGGCGACGGCGACTACGCGGTGGCTGTTCGGTTCAGCGACCGCGTCGCGGACTTTGTCCGGGAGAAGAAATGGCATCCTTCGCAGCAGCTGATCGAGATCGGCGACGGCCAGGTCGAGCTGCGCATGACCCTCTCGAGCCTCGGCGAAGTGGAGCGGTGGATCCTTAGCTGGGGCGGCGAGGCGGTCGCGCTTCACCCGCCCGAACTGCGGGAACGCCTGCTGTCCGCGTCCGCGCGATTGCGGCAAAGGCAAGCCGCGGTCGCCGCGGCGCCTTGAGGTTTCGCCCGGTCTTTTGCCTTGGTCTTTGGCCGGTTCTCAGGCAACTTCTCCATGCTCACCCGAAAGAGCCGATGCAATAGCCGTGGACCTGGCGCGACCCGATCTCGCTCGATTGTCCCGGTTTGGGACAGCCGCTCACAAAGACCGTGGAAAAGGCCGCCGGATCCTTCGGGGAAACCGTCCCGCTGAAGCTCGTAATGTGTCATCGACTATGAAGTGCGTCATTCGTGCCCTCGTCCTGGCGACCCTCCTCCTCCCGTCCTCGTTCGTCTCCGCGCAAGTGATGATCTCGGAGTTCCTCGCGAGCAACGTCAAGGGAATCACCGACGAGGATAAATCCTTCGAGGACTGGATCGAGCTTCGCAACACCAGCCCCACAAACGTCAGCCTCGAAGGTTGGTTCCTCACCGACAAGGCCCAATCGCTCCAGAAGTGGCGCTTCCCCGCGACGAATCTGGCGTCGGGGAACTTCATGATTGTGTTCGCGTCCGGCAAAGATCGCAAACGTCCCGGCGCGCCGCTCCACACGAACTTCAAGCTCTCGGTCAGCGGATCCTATCTGGCGCTCACCCAACCCGACGGCGCGACAATCGCCACCGAGTTCTCCCCCGCGTACCCGCCGCAGATTGGCGACGTCTCCTACGGCTTCGGATTGACCGCGACCAATCGGATCCTCATCGGAACGAACGACACTATTTACTTCCATGTCCCGACTGACGCGAACGACTCCCTGGGCTGGCAGGCGATCAGCTTCGACGACTCCGGGTGGCAGTCAGGCCCAGGCGGGCTGGGGTACGGTCCCACAGGAACGCCCGTCGCCGACTACAGCCAGGTCGTGCTGCCGACGCAGCCCGTGGAGTACTGGAGGCTCGAAGAAACCAGCGGCGTCCCGCTCGCGAAGAACGCGGGAAGCTCGGGATCGGCCTCGGACTCGACCTACTTCGGGTCCAACACACAAGGCGGCGTGGGCCCGCGGCCCAATTCATTCCGCGGCTTCGAAGCCAAGAACAACGCGCCCAGCTTCAACGGAACCAACAGCTATATCCAGGCGCCAGGGCCGCTGCTCAACAACCTCGCGGCGTTCAGCCTGGGCGGATGGATAAAGCCCGGGCTCAACCCCGCTCCGCGCTCGGGCCTGTTCGGCCAGAACGACTGCGTCGAGCTTGGCTTCGCCGACAGCGCCACTCTCCAGGTGTGGACCGCGGGGGGAGGCGCCGTGAACGCGACCCACGCCTTCTTGGCGAACACCTGGCACCATGTCGCCGTTGTCGGGAACGGAAACTCTCTCAAGATGTTTCTCGATGGAAAGCTGGCGGGCAACCTGGTCCAGCCGACCGCCAGCTACGGCAGTTCCGTGGACCCCTTCCGCATCGGCGGAGGGGGCATCTTCGACACCTCCAGCAACTTCTTTAAGGGGCAGATCGACGAAGTGTTCGTCCACCACCGGGCTCTCTCCGACGGCGAGGTGCTCTCTCTCTATCAAGGCGGCACCAACGCCGAGGGCGTGCTGGCGAGCGCGTTCGTCAAAACGGATATCAGCCTGCAGATGTCCAACAAGAACGCGAGCGCTTACATCCGCCTGCCGTTCCGGGTCGACGACCCCGATTCGCTGGCGTTCCTGACCCTGCGACTGCGCTATGACGATGGCTTCGTGGCCTACATCAACGGCGATCCGATCGCCCGGGTCAATGCTCCGGACCCTCTCGCCTGGGACGCCGAAGCCACCGGGCCTCATGGGCCAGGCCCGATCGAAGAGTTTCGATTGGGCACAGGAAGCCTCGTACCGGGAACCAACATCCTGGCGATCCAAGGGCTAAACCTTTCGCCCAGCGACTCCGACTTTCTCGCGCTGGCCGAACTCGTCGCCACCTCGATCACTCAGGAGAGCCTGGAGCCGGGCTACTTCGTGCCGCCGACCCCGGGGAACCCGAACATCACGGGCGCCAAGACGCCTGGGCCCGCGATCCTCGGCGCGTCCCACTCCCCCAACGTGCCCAAGGACAACGACGATCTGGTGGTCACCGCGCAAGTGGGGCCCACCTTCGCCGCGGTCTCCAACGTGTTCCTGCGTTACAAGGTGATGTTCGCGAAGGACGACATCGTGCTGCAGATGTTCGACGATGGTCATCACGGGGACGGCCCCGCCGGCGACGGCGTGTTCGGCGCAACGATCCCGGCGAGCGCGTCCACAAATGGAGAGATGATCCGCTACTCCATCCGCGCCGTGGACGCGCTGAACAACACCAACCGCTTCCCGCCGTTCACGGATCCGGCCAGATCGGCGGAATACCTCGGCACGATCGTCGACACGCCCAAGCTCGCCAGCAAGCTGCCGATCGTTCACTTTTTCGTCGCGCCGGCGCAGCAGGACTCGGTGGACGGCCAGAGCGGAGGACGCGCTTCGGTGTTCTTCGACGGGGAGTTCTACGACAATGTGCAGATGCAGGTTCGAGGCAATTCCACGGCGGGGTATTCCAAAAAATCGCATCGAGTCGAGTTCAACAGAGAGCATCCTTTCCGCCACCCCGGACCCGGAGGGCGGATCAAGAAGACCTCTTTCACGGCGGACTACCCCGATCCCAGCTACATGCGACAGGGCCTGACCTTCTGGTTGTGCGACCTCTTTGGAGCGCCCGCGCCGTTCTACTATCCGATGCGCCTCCAGCTGAACACGAAGTTCTACCAACTCGCCAACCACAACGACGTTCTCGGCGAGGAGATGCTGGCGCGAGTCGGATACGACCCCAACGGCGCCTTGTACAACGCGGTCGGAACGGCGGAGGTCAGCGAGTACAGCACGGGCGGATTCGAGAAGAAGACGCGCAGGCAGGAGACGGACGCGGACTACCTGAAGCTGGCGGCGGCGATCGTCGAGACGGTGAACCCTGGCCTCCGACGCACGAATGTCTTTGAGAACTTCGATGTCGCGGAAATCCTGAACTACCTCGTTGTGGCCCGCTGGGTTCAGGAAAACGACGACGTATGGGCCAACATGAGCCTTTACCACGACAACGACGGCGACGGTCTGTGGAGGATTGTGCCTTTCGACATGAATCTTTCTTGGGGCGCGGCGTTCGGCACCGGCGACGAGGTGGATCATGGACTGATGATCACCAACGATGCGCACAAGAGCTTCCCCATGTACGGCTCCTCACAGGCCCTGCCGCAGACGGGTCCTGGGGGCGCGTTCAATCGCGTCTACGACGCCTTCTTCACGATTCCCCAAACCCGCGAGATGTATCTGCGTCGCGTTCGAACACTCCTCGACACCTATGTGAAGGATCCTTCGACCCCGGTGGCCGAGACGCCGATTGGGAAAAAGGTGTTCGCTTGGCGCGACTTGATCCTCGACGAGGCCAACCTGGACCGCAAGACGTGGGGTTGGCCTCCCAACACAGGCCAGGGCAACTTTGACCCTGGAATCCAGCCCATCGATGGAATCAACGACCTGCTTTTCAAGTATGTGGGCGGCCGCCGTCTGCACTACCAGGTGAAGCACAGCGTGAACAACACCGCGTTGCCCATCGGCATCGCCAGCGGGTTGACGGTCAACATGAGCGTCGGCATCCCGAACTCCCAACCCGGCGACGCCCTCGTTCTCCTCCACAGCCTCGAGGTCAATCCTTCCTCGGGCAACCAGGACCAGGAATACATCTGCCTGACCAATCCTCAGCCCTATGCGGTGGACATCTCAGGCTGGCAGCTCAGCGGCGCCGTTCAATTCACGTTTCATCCGGGCACGGTGCTTCCCTCCAGCAGCGCGGCTTTCCTGACGCCCAGCTACGTCGGCTTCAAATCCCGAACCACCGGCCCGAGGCGCGGCCAGGGGCTCTTTGTCATCGGGCCCTATTCAGGGCATCTCTCCGCGCGAGGGGAAACGCTCTCGCTCGTCACGGACACGGGCCGTCCGGTGTGGACCAACGCGTATCCGGGTCAGCCGAGCCTGGCGCAGCAGGTCCTGCGGATCACCGAGATCATGTATCACCCCGTCCCCTCGGGAACGCCGCCGCATGAAGTCGAGGATCTGGAGTTCATCGAGCTGAGAAACACCTCCCCGAACACCACGCTCAGCCTGACGGGCGTTCGCTTCACGGACGGCGTGTTGTTCGATTTCACGACGGGCGCCATTCAATCCCTGGCGCCTGGCGCGCGCGTTGTCGTGGCCGGCAACCTGGCCGCTTTCAAAGCGCGCTATGGCGCCGCGCTCCCCATCGCCGGTCAATTCGACGGATCGTTGGACAACGCGGGCGAGCGCATTCGTCTGGTGGACGCGCAAGGCGAGGAGATCCTGGACTTCACCTACAACAACGGATGGTATCCCCTCACTGATGGCCTGGGCTTCTCGCTGGTGTGCGCGAACGAACTCGCGGAGCCGGAGCTGTGGAATTCCAAGGCGAACTGGCGTCCCAGCGCGTTCGCGGACGCGACCCCGGGCGCTCCTGACGCCAGCGTGGCCCCCGGCGCGAATGTCGTCATCAACGAGGCGCTTTCCCGCAACGACACCCCCGGCGCCCTCGATCTTGTGGAGCTCTACAACCCGGAGAAAACAACGGCCGAGATCGGCGGCTGGTTCCTCACCGATGATTTCTCCAAGCCCAAGAAATTCAAAATACCCCCGGGAACGCGCATTGAGCCGGGCGAGTACCTGGTGTTCCGTGAGACGGACTTCAACCAGCCTCCGAACGGGTTCACACTGTCGGCCCAGGGAGAGGAGATCTATCTCTTCTCGGCGGACAGCGCGGGCGAGCTCATGGATTACGTCACAGGATTCTCCTTCGGCGCGGCGGAGAACCGCGTGAGCTTCGGACGTTATGTGATCAGCACCGGCGAAAGCCACTACGTCCGCCTCGCGGTCCCGACGCTCGGCTCGACCAATAGCGCCCCAAAGGTGGAGCCCGTGGTGATCAGCGAGATTCACTATCACCCCTTGTCCGATCCGTCCCAGCCCGACGACTCCCTGGGAGAGTTCATCGAACTGATCAACCATGCCGCGACGGCAACGAGCCTCTTCGAGCCCTCCAGCCCCACCAACACCTGGTCGGTCGCCGGAGGCGTCGCGTTCACATTTCCCACAAACATCACGCTCGAGGCGAAAGAGGCCGTCCTGCTCGTGAACTTCGATCCGCAAACCAACCTCGCGACGCGCGCCTGGTTCATAGGACGCTTTGGCGTCGGACCCGACGTTCGCATGTTCGGGCCCTACGGCGGGAAACTCTCCGATTCCGGAGAGGGCATTTCGCTTCGCAAGCCGATCGTCCTCCCGGACGGCAGCGTGAAGGACGCGTCGGTGGAGAAAGTGGACTATGGACCCGCGGCGCCATGGCCGTCCGACGCGAACGGGACCGGCGCCTCGCTGCAGCGCGTGTCGCTTGAGGACTACGGAAACGATCCGGCCAACTGGTTCGCCGCCGCGCCATCGCCCGGGAAGATCGCCAACCACGGCGTTGGAGCGCCCGTGATCTCCGAGCAACCGAAACAGGACTCATGGCCCGCAGGCGGAGATTTCTCGCTCAACGTCGTCGCGAACGGTTCGGCGCCGCTGCGGTACCAATGGCGACGCAACGACGTCCCGCTCCCCGACGCCACGAACGCTTTCCTCACCGTTCGCTCCGCGCAGGCGGCGGATGAAGGCGTGTATGACGTGGAGGTGTTCAACGACGCCGGCGCGGTCGACAGCGCGAAGGTCCCGGTGTTTCTCGTCTACGGTCCGCTCGTGCTTCTTCCACCCCGCGGCGTCCAGGTGCGCGTGCGGCCGGATCCGAACGCGGCGCCGAAAACAAATGTCACGCTGAGCGTCGCCACCTACGCCCCCCGGGCGTTGAGCTACCAGTGGAGGCGGAACGGACAGGATATCCCGGGCGCCAACGACGCTTCGCTGGTCATCCAGGACGTCAAGGTGGCCGATGCCGGCTCTTACAGCGTGCGGGTGCAGGACGGAGTTCTGGCCGTGGAGACGGCCCCGAGCGAGATTGTGCCGCTGGTGACGCCGGTGATCTTGCAGGCGCCGCTGTCGCAGACCGTGCCGGCGGGAAGTCCGGTCACCCTCAGCATCGTCGCGGATGGGTTTCCGCTGCCGATGGGCGTCGAGTGGCGGCGCGGCAACACCGTTCTGGGGAGCAACACGCTCTCGGGAAACACAGGGTTCTTCACGTTCAACTCGACGAACAAACTCACCAACTTCACCTACCGGGCGATCGTCAGGAATTTGGCGTCCATGACGACGAACGTCTCCGCGGGGGCGATCATCACAACGGTCGCCGACACCGACAAGGACGGCATCCCGGATGATGTGGAGGGGTTGCTTGGCCTGAACCCGAACCTCGCGGCGGATGGGGCCGCGGACGCGGACGGCGACGGCATGAGCAACGCGGCGGAGTTTCTGGCGGGCACGAACCCCAAGGACGACCAGAGCTACCTGCGGATCGACGCGACAGCGCTGGCCGCGGGGGCCGAGCTTCAATTCGGCGCGATTTCCAATCGCACCTACACGATTCAGTTCAAGGACATCGTGAACGGACAGACATGGCTGAAGCTCGCCGACTTCGCGGCCCAGTCCTTAAACCGAACCGAGAAAGTCCTGGACGCCGGCTATACCACCAATCGCTTCTACCGCGTTGTCACGCCGCGCCAGCAGTAGGAACCTCGATTTCTGCTACCCCTTGTGGGCGACTTCCGATAGCCTCCGCCCCCGTCAATTGATGGGCAGCAGACCAGACTATGTCGCACGAGAACTCCAGTTCCCAGGACGCGCCTCCGGCCGCGCCGGCACGGCACTTCATCCATGAGATCATCGCGGGCCACGTGCAGGCGGGTCGTTACGGTGGCCGGGTCGGCACGAGGTTCCCGCCCGAGCCCAACGGATACCTCCACATCGGCCATGCGAAATCCATCTGCCTGAACTTCGGCCTCGCGCGCGAGTTCGGCGGGACCTGCAACCTGCGGATGGACGACACGAATCCCACCCGCGAGGACGTCGAGTACGTGGATTCCATCCGCCACGATGTTCAATGGCTGATCGAGGGCTGGGCGGAGGACTCGCTGACCTTGAAAAAAGTCGGCGACGCGTCGGGCGCGGGAGTCTCGGGCAAGAACCGCGGAGGGACTCCGCTGGAGCCCTTCTACGCCTCGGATTATTTCCCTCAGATCTACGAGTTCGCCGTGGAGCTGATCCGCAAGGGCAAGGCCTACGTCTGCGATCTGTCGCCAGAGGACACGGAGCGATACCGAGGATCGCCCGATCGTCCGGGCCAGGACAGCCCCTTCCGGGATCGGTCGGCCGAGGAGAGTCTCGCTCTCTTCCAAAGGATGCGCGCCGGCGAGTTCCCTGACAGCGCGCGCACGCTCCGGGCCAGGATCGACATGAGCTCGCCCAATATCTGGCTGCGAGACCCGGTCCTCTACCGCATCCGTCACACGGAGCATCATCACACGGGCAAACAGTGGTGCTTGTACCCGATGTATGATTTCGCCCACTGCCTGAGCGACTACATCGAGGGCGTCACGCACTCCATTTGCACGCTGGAGTTCGAAGTCCACCGCCCCCTCTACGACTGGATCCTCGAGGCGCTGCGGCTGCCCCGGGAGCTCCCGCGCCAGTATGAGTTCGCGCGGCTGAATCTCGGCTACACGGTGATGAGCAAGCGCAAGCTCCTGCAGCTCGTCCAGGACCGGATCGTGACGGGCTGGGATGATCCGCGGATGCCCACGATCTCGGGCCTTCGCCGGCGAGGCTATCCCGCCGAGGCGATCCGACATTTCTGCGAGCTGATCGGCGTGACAAAGTTCAACGGGCTCACCGACGCGTCGTTGCTGGAGTTCGCCGTTCGCGAGAATCTCAACAAGCGGGCGAACCGCGTCATGGCTGTGCTGAGGCCGCTCAAGGTGGTCATCGAGAACTACGAGGATTCCCGCGTCGAAATGATGGAGGCGGTGAACAATCCCGAGGATCCGTCCGCGGGAACGCGCAACGTCCCCTTCTCGAAGACGATCTACATCGAGCAGGACGACTTCATGGAAACCCCGGCGAAGAAGTTCTACCGTCTGTTCCCGGGGCACGAAGTGAGGCTCCGCTACGCGTATATTCTGAAATGCGTCGCCGTGGAGAAGGACGCAACGGGGAGAGTGGTGGAGCTCCGCTGCACGATCGACCCCGACTCCAAGGCGGGCGGGGCCACTGCGGGTCGCAAGATCAAGGCCACGATCCACTGGGTGTCCGCGGCGCACGCCCTCGCGTCGGAGGTCCGGCTCTACGACCGGCTGTTCACCGTCGAGCATCCCGACGCCCAGGCCGGAGGCGACTTCAAGTCGTTCCTGAACCCGAAATCCCTGGAGGTCATCACGGACTGCCGGCTCGAATCCTCGCTCAAGGAAGCCCAGCCGGGACAGAGATTCCAGTTTGAGCGCCTGGGTTACTTCTGCGTGGATTCGAAGGAATCGGCTCCTGGAAAGCCGGTGTTCAACCGCACCGCGACCCTCCGGGACGCCTGGGCTAAAGAGCGGCAAAAGACGGGGTAGCCGCGCCACTCGCCGCAAGCCGCAGCCCACAAAACGGGCGAACGAGCCGGGCCACCGCCAAAAAACAACGTTTTTAGGTCGATCCGAGCGTGTTCTCGCTTCACCCAGACAGGTCCACCCTCTACAGTCCCGCCCGTGATTGACAACGAGGCCCGGCTGGCAGAATGGCTGCAGTCGCTACAGTCCGCTCCGTGGATCGCCATCGATACCGAGGCGGACAGCTTGCATGCCTACCCAGAAAAGCTGTGCCTTCTTCAGGTTGGAATCGCGGCCGGAAACTTCCTCGTCGATCCCCTCGCGGGACTCAATCTTTCCCCCGTTCTTGAGGTTTTCAACCGCCACGAGATCATACTCCACGGAGGCGATTACGACCTTCGGATGCTCAGGAAGGACCTGGACTTCGTGCCCGCCTCCGTGTTTGACACGATGTTAGGGGCGCGGTTGCTGGGCGTTCGAGAGTTTGGGCTGAACAACCTCGTGTCCCGTTTCCTCAGCATCACGCTGGAGAAAGGCCCGCAGAAGGCGAACTGGGCCCGGCGTCCGCTAACGCCTCGCATGGAGGACTACGCGCGCAACGACACCGCTCATCTGAAGCCTCTGGCGGAACTCATCCGGGGACAACTTCAGGAAAAAGGCCGCCTGGAGTGGCATCGCGAAATGTGCGAACGCCTCATCGCCGACAATTCCCATGTGCCGCCGCCCGACCCGGAGCAAACCTGGCGGATCAAGGGCAGCCGCCATCTTCCCCCGAGATCGCTGGCCGTGCTGAAGGAGATCTGGCAGTGGCGTGAGCGCGAAGCCATCGCGGCGAACAGGCCTCCCTACTTCATCCTCTCCTCCGAAACGCTCATCGCGATCGCCGCAAGCTCCGGGGAGTCGCGCCGAGCGATCGAGGCGCTGTTGCCGCGACACCTCACCACGCGCCGGCGCCGCGAGCTCCTCGCCGCGACGCAGGCGGGCCGCGAGGCGAAAGCGCTCCCTCAGGTGCTTCGTTTTCGTTCGCCGCCTCCTACGGAAGCGAGCAAGCGTCGCTTCGAGGAGCTGGAAAGAAAACGGAACCAAAAAGCCTCCGAGCTGGAGCTCGACCCAACGCTCATCGCGAGCCGGGCGACGCTTGTGAGCCTGTCCAACGACCCCGAAAAGGCCGCTCAGGACCTGCTGCCATGGCAGCGCTCGTTGTTGAAATAAGCGGCGGCCTTCGCGCGGGGATTGATCCGGATCACTGTGGGTTCAGCCACTCCCGACCGCCCGACCCCAGGAAGAGATTGAACGCCTCAGGGCCCAGAATCGTTCGAAGCCCCACGCTAGCCTCGTCAGACAAGGCGCGCAGCGCTGTTTCCCGGATATCCGCCTCCACGCTGCCGTCGTTCAGGAGAACTTCCATCCGATCCTGCGCCGCTCGCAGGTAATCATAGGCGTTCTCCGCCACATTGCCGCCGAGGTTGAGACGCTCCGTGAGCTTCGACAAAGTCTGGTAGCTGGGCTCCTGGGATCGTTGATATCGCTGCCATCGATCCGCGCCCAGCGCGTCGCGCAGCTCTGTGTTCATCCTCTCCTCCGCCTGGGTCCGCAGCGCCGCGGCCTGGTCGGCGTCCGCGGCGACGGTCTCCGTTTCCGCGGAGCGCTCCACTTGCGAGAAGGCGCGGCGGGCCTGGAAAATCCTTCGGAACTCCTCCTCGGACACGTTCAACCCGGCCAATTGCTCGCGGAGGTCCTGGCTCAGGTCGGACTGACGCAGCTCATACTCGTCGAACTCCTGAGGTGTCAGCACGGAGCGAAGCTCGGCGTCCTCCTGATCGCGAAGCGCCCTGAGCTGCTGGTTATCGAGGTCGGTCCACAGCGAGCCCGCGCGATCACGGAATTCCTGCTGACCGCGGCGATGTCGCTCGAGTATGTCGCGAACTCTCGCCTGCTTGTCCGCGGCAAGAAAGAGCAGGTCCACCGGGCGCGCGGGCGGATCGGAGCTGAACCGTTCCAGATGGGAGTCCAGGTCGATCCCGAGCAACTGGCGAACCAGGGCCCGCTGCTCATCGTCGATCCCGCGTAGAGCCTGTCGCATCTGGGCGTTCAACGTGTCGCCCGCCTTCCAATACGGCACCCCCTCCGCGGCCGCCCACACCTGGGCTCGCTTTTGGGCATAAAGCTTGGCCACGTCCGCCACAACAATGTCGCGGATGGTCTGCTCCGGGCATCCGATCGCGCGAAGATTCTCGATGTAAGCGGGGTAATTTGTCGTCTCGAGCGAGGCCCAGCTGAACCCGGACGGAAAATAGAGGTAGTTGGTGGTGTTGACCTTCTTGAAACCAACGCGCGTGAATGTGTTGGTGACGTAGATATTCTCGACCCTGGGCCGGGGCGGGACAAGAGGCTCCCGAATGAGGAGATAGCCCAGACCCGCTAACAGGGCCAAAACCATCATCGTCAATCCCGAGATGATGCCGCGCGCAGTCATAATGACCGAGAACTGGAACGCACCCTAGTCAAGGGGGCCATGACGTTCAACTGCCAAATCGCAAGCGGACGCTGGATCCGTCAAGCCTCGGGCTTGATGGCCCCTGAATAAACTTGTCCACCCTTCGCCAGAAACTCGTGGGACTTCTCGTTCATCCCTGATTGCAGGGCCTCCTGCTCCGACAATCCTTTTTCCGCCGCGTACTTCCGAACATCCTCGGTGATCTTCATCGCGCAGAAGTGCGGCCCGCACATGCTGCAGAAGTGGGCGGTCTTGGCGCCTTCCTGCGGCAGAGTCTCGTCGTGATACTCCCGAGCGGTCTCAGGATCGAGCGACAGATTGAACTGGTCCTCCCATCGGAACTCGAATCGGGCCCGGCTCAGCGCGTTGTCCCGGTACTGCGCGCCCGGATGTCCCTTCGCCAGGTCCGCCGCATGGGCCGCGATCTTGTAGGTGATGACGCCGTCCTTCACGTCCTTCTTGTTGGGAAGCCCGAGGTGTTCCTTCGGCGTGACGTAGCAGAGCATGGCGCATCCGTGCCAGCCGATCATCGCCGCGCCGATGCCGCTCGTGATGTGGTCGTAGCCGGGAGCGATATCCGTCGTGAGAGGGCCCAGGGTGTAGAACGGCGCTTCCTGGCACCATTCCAACTGCTTTTGCATGTTCTCCTGAATCATGTGCATGGGCACGTGCCCCGGCCCTTCGTTCATCACCTGCACGCCACGGTCCCAGGCGCGCTGGGTCAGCTCGCCCTGCGTTCGCAGCTCCGCGAACTGCGCCTCGTCGTTGGCGTCCGCGATGGAGCCCGGGCGCAGCCCGTCGCCGATGGAGAAGCTCACGTCGTAGGCCGCCATGATTTCGCAGATCTCGTCCCAATGCGTGTAGAGAAAATTCTCCTGATGGTGGGCCAGGCACCACTTCGCGAGGATGCTCCCGCCGCGGCTGACAATCCCGGTCGCGCGGCGCGCCGTGAGAGGCACGTAGCGCAGAAGAACCCCGGCGTGGATCGTGAAATAATCCACGCCCTGCTCGCACTGCTCCAGAAGCGTGTCGCGGTAGATTTCCCAGGTCAGCTCCTCAGCCTTGCCTCCGACCTTCTCCAGCGCCTGATAGATCGGAACTGTGCCGATCGGAACCGGAGAGTTTCTCAGAATCCATTCGCGCGTGGCGTGGATGTTCCGGCCGGTTGAAAGATCCATGACGGTGTCGGCGCCCCACTTCGTGGCCCAGCGCATCTTTTCCACCTCTTCCTCGATGCTCGACGCAACCGCGGAGTTTCCGATGTTGGCGTTGATCTTCACCAGGAAGTTCCGGCCGATGATCATCGGCTCCAGTTCGGGGTGGTTGATGTTCGCGGGGATGATCGCGCGGCCGCGGGCCACCTCGGATCTGACGAACTCCGGCGTGATCGAGCGGGGAATGGCGGCGCCAAAGGGCTGTCCCTCGTGCTGTCTCGCCAGCGAGCCGCGATCCCCGACTGGAACACGGGAGTCCTTCAGCTGCTCAACCCCCTGATTCTCGCGCAGGGCGATGAACTCCATCTCGGGCGTGATGACGCCCTGCCGCGCGTACCACAGCTGGCTGACCGGGTGGCCCTTCGAGGCCCGCAATGGCTTCCGAGCGGAGAAGGCCTCGTTCTGAAGAGGAAATCGGGCGTCCTCGCGGGCCCGGGCGTGGGTCTCCGACAGGTAGCCGTCGTCGCGCGGAGTCACCTGACGTCCGACGTACTCCTCGACGTCGCCGCGGGCAAGCGCCCAGGAGCGCCGCAGGGCGGGCAGGCCGCGTCGCACGTCCCCTTCAAAGCCCGGATCGCCCCAAGGGCCGCTCGTGTCGTAGACGCGAACCGGAGGATTCTCCTCGGTGGATCCGTCCGTCCTTCGCGTTGGAGACAGACGGATTTCGCGCATCGGAACCCTCACGTCAGGATGAATCTGTCCGGGAAGGAACACCTTCGTGGAGTTGGGAAGCGGATCTCCGCTCTTCGGTTCGAGGTCGTCTTTTCTAGCGATCATATGGGCGCACGGTTAATGGTGACTGTATTGACGCGTCGAAGCCGGGGCGGCGATGTCGCGGCTGTCAGGCGGCGAGAGCGGGACCCGAAGGAAAGCGGAAGGATGAGACGACAACTGCGGAACGCATCCCTTCGCCAGAATTACCTGGATCAGGTTCAACGGGTCTTCCGCGGCGTCCGACACGCGATCCATTCCGATCCCGATCCGACCTCGCCGCGTAACTCTCAGCCGACGACCTTGCGATCTCGCAACGCCTTTAGGCTCCCCAACGACCCGGCGAGCATGGCAGCGAGACGTGGCGTGTCAAGGATCGGCCTGGAGCCCCCGCAATGCCGCTCATTTCGAAATGCGCCCCGCGCCTTTGCGGTTAAACCTCCCTCCCCCGGCAACCCAGGTTCATCCCAGGCGCCTCCCGCGAGCGCCAGCCTCCCTGGGCGCCGCAAGACCAAAGAAAACGCCGCGCTCTGTTCAGCGCGGCGTTTCGAAATCTCCTCGTCGAAAGGGAAGAGGGCCTACTTCAAAACCGCGTCGTGGAATTCCTTCCAGTCGTCGAGGTTGTTGAGATTGATCGCGTCCTTGAAGGCGCCTGCGTCGTCCGGAAGGGAGTTGGCGGAGAGGATGGATTTCCGGGTTCCGTCGTCGTGGTTGTACCCGCGGATGGCGGCGTTGATGCCGTCGATGCTGGCCTTGTCCAGTTTCACGCCAGGCTGCTGCTTGATCCAGGCCTCGAACTGAGGATAGGTCGGACGCTTGCTCTTGATGTAGCTGATGACCGCGTCGCGGTTCAGGTGAAGCGCGTCCAGGACCATTTGGTCATAGCCCTTGCCCGCGCCAGGATAACCCGCCGCCAGCTTGCCGCTCTGCTCGAGGGAAACCTTGAGCCACAGACGGGGCAGGTGAAGAACGCCGAGAGGACCGGCGACGCCGGAACTGATGAGAGGGACGATCGTGTTCATGTTTATTGAGGTTGAGTGTGAATGGTAAACAGTCCTCGAAACTTAGGAGAACCCATTCCTGACGGTCAACCGGAAAACAGATGGCCCGCCGCGGGGGAACGCCCTCGCCCGGCCCTCAGAAAGAGCAAAAGCGCCCGGCTCATCACAGGGCGCTTTCGTGCCATCATCCGTCAGGTTTTCGAGGGCGTGATCCGACCGCTCAAGGTTTGTCGTACTCGCCCAGCGAGCGCAGCCAGATATTCCGAAAACGGACGGGGTTGCCGTGCTCATAGAGCTCCAGATAGCCGTGCGGCGGATGCTGCTTGTATGTCGGGAAGGTTCTATGGCCGGTGCCGCCCATCAGATCGCGCTTGTTATGAAGCACGACGCCATTGTGCAGGACTGTGACCGAGGCCTTTCGGGTCTGCTTCCCATCAGCGTCCCATCGCGGTCCTTCCCAGATGATGTCGTACGTCTGCCACTCGCCGGGAGGCTTCGAGCTGTTGACGAGCGGAGGCGTCTGCCCGTAGATCGCGCCCGCCTGGCCGTCCGGATAGGTCGGGTTCTGGTAGGAGTCCAGGATCTGGATCTCATACATCCCATAAATGTTGACGCCGTTGTTTCCGCGTCCCTGCCCGCTGCCCTCCACCTTCGAGGGGGTTGCGAACTCGAGGTGAAGCTGGAAATCGCCGAACTCCTCCTTGGTGCGGATGCGCCCGGAGCGGGTGGTCTCCATGTAGTCGCCCTCGATTTTCCACTTCACCTCGCCCTTCTCGCCCTGCCATTTCGAGAAATCCTTTCCATCGAAAAGAACGATGGCGTCCGACGGCGCGGGACACAGGTGGCTAAAGGTGGCCCCTGGCGTGACGATCCGGGGCTGCGGACGATCGCCATCGTGCACGTGCCATGACGTGCCAGGCACCATCGGCGTGTCCTTATATCCGAGTTTCTGTCCATCCGCCGCGCCCACATTCAATGCCGCGACGCCCAGCGCCGCAACGAATGCGACCCGGAAAGGTGAGGTCCAAGTGTTCATCATATTATTGTTCGAGGTCTCGGTGTCATTCTACCGGTAAGAAGCTCGCGGGCGGGCCGTTTCGCGTCCGGCCGCGAGCTGTCGAACCAGGGTCAAGACGCTGTCCCGGGCGGAACCATTCGGCTTTCCGGGAAAGGAATCGCGAAAACATAGTCGGAGCCCCGGCCGAACGTCACGAATCAAATGCCGCCCCGCCCTATTGGGCGATGTCGCTTTGAGAGTTCGCGCTGAGACCGTCCGCGCCGGTGCCGTCGAGGTCGATGAGGATGTCCCGCGGCTCCGCGCCGCGGCTCGGACCCACGATCCCGCGGTCCTCCAGCTCGTCCATGATCCGCGCGGCGCGTCCGTATCCGAGCTTCAGCCGGCGCTGCAGCAACGACACGCTCGCCTTCTGCTCGCTTCGGATCACCTCGACGCACTGCTCGATCAGCTCCTCGTCCTCGCCGCTGCCCGAGTCGGCGTCGAGGTCTCTCGCGGGCTTTTGCAGCTGTTGATGGATGTCCAGCTCGTAGCTCGGCTTCCCCTGCTTCGCGATATGGTCGACGACGGCCTGCAGCTCGGGGTCGGTGATGAGCACGCCCTGAACGCGCGTGAGCTTCGCGGAACCCGGGGGCAGGAACAGCATGTCGCCCTTGCCCAAAAGCTTGTCCGCGCCCATCGCGTCGAGAATCGTTCGGCTGTCCACCTTCGACGCGACCTGAAACGCGATGCGCGCCGGAATGTTGGCCTTGATCACGCCGGTGATGACATCGACGCTGGGACGCTGCGTCGCCACGATGCAATGGATCCCCGCCGCGCGGGCCATCTGCGTGATGCGCGCGATCGCCATCTCCACGTCCGCCGGCGCCACGAGCATCAAGTCCGCGAGCTCGTCGATGATCACCACCACATAGCTCAGCTTCTCCGGGATGACGATGTCCTCGTCGCGCGGCACAACGATCTCCTCGTCCAGCTCCACGGCGAAGCCCTCGGAGTTCACCTCAATGCGCTCCTTCTTGGCGGTCAGGGGCAGCTCGGGCTCCGACGGCTTGGCCGCCGGCGGCGTCTTCGGACGCTCATTGAAGGACTTGATGTTCCGCACCCCCACTTTCGCGAAGATCTGGTAGCGCTTTTCCATCTCGTTCACCACCCAGCGAAGCGCCAGAACGACCTTCTTGGGATCCGTGACGACGGGGACGACGAGATGCGGCAGCGCGTTGTATTGCTGGAGCTCCACCACCTTCGGATCGATCATGACGAATCGGAGCTGATCGGGCGAAAAGCGATACAGAAGGCTCGCGATGATGGCGTTGATGCAGACGGATTTCCCGGAGCCCGTGCTGCCAGCGACGAGCATGTGGGGCATGTCCGAGAGGTCGGCCACGATCGGATGTCCGTAGACGTCCTTGCCCAAGGCGATCGGCAGGCGGGCCTTGCTGTTCTGCCATTCCTCGGACTCCAGGAGATCGCGCATGATCACCTTCGTCTTCACGCTATTGGGCACCTCGACGCCGACCGAGCTTTTGCCGGGGATGGGGGCGAGGATGTTGATGCGCTCGGCCTTCAACGCCGCGGCGATGTTGTTCGCCAGCGCGGAAATCTTCTCCAGCTTCACGCCCGGCGCCGGATGCAGCTCGTAGCGCGTGATGGTTGGGCCCTTGGTGATATCGCCCAGCGCGACCTCGATGTCGAACTGCGCCAGGGTCCCCTGCATGAGTCGCGCGTTGGCCATCAGCTCCTCCTTCGTCTCGGTCGGCTTGATGGAAGTGTCGGGATGATTGAGGAGGTTCATCCCCGGAAGCTGGTAGTTCCCGATCAAGGGCGTGGACGCCACGGCGATGGGCTTGGGCCTTCGAGCCGCGCGCTTCGGCTTCGAGAACGAGTTGTCGTGGAAGGTCACGCTATCGACCGGCGCGGCGGCCGGGGCCGCCGGAGCCGCGGAGAGGTCGGCGTTCGCAGGGACGGGCTCAGTCTTGCTCTCAGGTGTGGACGCCGGCTTGGAAACGGCGGCCGGCTCCGGAGCCTTCTGTCCGAACGGCCGTCCCAAAATCGCCTCGACCGACCCCGCCACCGCGGTCTCGATCTCCTTCGCGGTGATGATTTCCTCCGTGACCTCTTCCTTGGGCGCCTCGGCTTCCTCGACAGGCTTGGACTTGGAGGCCTTCGTCGAACGAGCCTGGGGGACGCTCAAGTCGCGCACCAAGGGAGCGGGGACCGGCTGAAGGTCGGCGCCCAGCCCGGACGGCGCGGCTTTCTCCGCGGGCTTCTTCTCGGACGCCTTCGCTTTGCGGTCCAGCTCATCCTGCAAACGCCCCGCCTCGCGCTCGAGTTCTTTGCGCCGCTTCTCCAACTGCTTCTCCTCCGCCGTGAGGCCCGCCTGCTTCGCCTGCTCGGCTCGCTCGAGACGCTCGCGCATCCAGGCGCCCAGGCGAAAGTTCGTCAGGAACAAAAGCGCAATGGCATACATAACCACGAAGAGCAGCGTCGCTCCGGGAACTCCAAAATACTTGAAGAAAGCCCCGTTCATCGCCATCCCCACGCCGCCGCCCGCGCTCGGGATGTTCAGGCTGGCAGAAACGGACTTGAAGTGCCCTGAGTACAAGTCAAGCAAGCCTAACGCCGCGAGGAACAGCATCAGCCCCGCCCACCATCGACCCTTCAGATAGGAAAGAAACTGCATGAGGCAACCGAGGCCGAACAGGGAGAGAAGAAAGGGAAGGGCGAACGCGGCGAGCCCGAAGAGGAAGAAGAAACCATTGGCGAGATACGCGCCGAAGGAGCCAACCCAGTTGTGCATCAGCCGCGCGGGGCCGGCGTGATTGGACGCAACGTCCGCTGGATCAAAAGACACCTGGGCCGCGAACAGCAGAACGGCGCTCGCGATCAGAAGGATGCCCACAATGTCCCCCCACCCGCGGTGGGACGTGTCCGACGCAGACTCTCGACTCGACATGACCGGACTCTAAAAACGGCAGGGGAAAGCGCAAGCGGCAAAAGGCCTGACGCGTGTTTCGCATCGAACAACTCCGTCGCCTTCGCAACGCCCGCGCCTCAGGGATGGGACCGCTCGTTGACGTCTGAGAAAACCGGGCTAGGCTCGCCCCATGTTAAGGATGCTTTCGAACCAGCTGGGTGAACGTCAGTCGCTGACGACAACGCAGGTCAGGGACGCGGTGGGCCAGCTGACCGACGAGGGCGTTCCCGCCCACATCAAGGCGGTGTTCCTGACGCGGCTCGCGGAGAAGGGAGAAACCATCGAGGAAATTGCCGCGTTCGCGTCTGAGATCCTCAAGGTCTCGGTGCGTCCGGAGCTGCCCTCGAGCCTCCGGGATCAGGACATCCTCGACGTCTGCGGCACGGGCGGCGATCGCCTGAACACATTCAACATCTCCACAACCGTCGCGCTGGCGGTCTCCGCGGCCGGCGTCCCCGTGGCGAAGCACGGCAATCGCGCGATCACCTCCGCGTCCGGCAGCGCCGACGTCCTGGAGGCCCTGGGAATCCGCATCGATCTTCCGCCCGCCGAAGCCGTCCGGTGGCTGGGCGAGCATCGCTTCGCCTTTTTTTTCGCGCCGCAGTATCACCCCGGATTCAGGCACATCGCCCCAGCTCGAAAGCTTTGCGCCGAGAAAGGACAGAGAACCCTGTTCAACTTCCTTGGCCCTCTCCTCAACCCCGCTCGCCCCACCGCCCAGCTGCTCGGCGTCTCGCGGCCGCATCTCTGCGAGCCCCTGGCCCGCGTGCTCCAATCGCTGGGCGCGCGCCGGGCGATGGTGGTGTGCGGCGAGGCGCAGGACGCGTGGCTCGACGAGCTCTCGACGCTGGGGAAAAACACCATCGCGGAGTTCTATCAGGCCAAGGGCTTCGCCATCTCCTTGCTCTCGCCCTCCGATCTCCCCCTCCAACCCGCGCGCCTCGATGATCTCATCGGGGGCGACAAATTCGCCAACGCCGCGATCATCCGGAAACTGCTGGAAGGCGCGGACCGCGGACCGCGACGCGACGCGGTTCTGCTGAACGCCGGCGCCGCGCTCTTCATCGCCGGCAAGGCAAAGTCCCTGGGGGAGGGCTGGGACCAGATCGCGCAGGTCATCGACTCCGGTCGGGCGATCCAACACCTGCGTGCGCTCATCGCCGCCTCGGCGTTGTAAGCGCGAAACCTTGAAATGCAAACGGTCGAGGAAACCGAGATCGCTCCCAGGCCTCGCCGCAGGCTGGCGCCGCGGATCCTCGTGGCATGCGTCCTCGCGTCGGGCGCGATCACCCTCTACTGCTTCCCTCCGGCGGAGTCCGGGTTCTATCCGCGCTGTGTCTTGCATCAGCTCACGGGCTTCAGCTGCCCCGGCTGCGGCGCCACGCGCGCTTTGCATCACCTTCTCCACGGCCGCCTCCTCGCCGCCGTCCAATCCAACCTGCTCCTCGTCGCCGCGCTGCCCTGGATAGCGGTCTTGGCGCTTCGATGGGCCGCGCGCGAGCTTCGCGGCGTCCCGCGGCCCGGTCTGGACATCGGCTATCGCGGCATCGCTCTGGCGCTGGGAGCGATGATCCTTTTCGGCTTGTTTCGCAACCTGCCCTTCGACGTCTGCCGCTGGTGTCTCCCGCCGGGGTGATATGTGTGGGCCGCCCTAAGGCCGGTGCGAATTCGGACGCGTGTAGGGTTCGTCACAACCCATGAAACAATGCTCCGTCCCCTCCGCGAAGCGGGAAGAAACGCAGGGGCGCGGGGACGCAGGGGAAAACGAGTGATGACAGGCCGGGCTCACCAGTTCGTCCAAGTCTTGGTCGTCGCGTTGTAGAGCGCTCCTTTGCCTGCGACTCCGGCGTTGCCATCGTGTTGGTTTGTGCCCGGGGATCCCTTTGCCCCGAGCGCGCCCGCGCTGACAGGCAGCGCTGCGGTAGTGCCCACAAAATTGTTGCAGGCGATGATGATGCCGCCACCCCCACCGCCACCGCCGCCGCTTCCTCCTTCGGCGCCCCCGGAGCCGTCGCCCCCCTTGCCCCCATTCCCCCCTCGCGCGGTTATCAGACCACCGGCACCCAGCACGAGATCGGCGGAGAAAATGGCTAATAGCCCTCCTCCGCCGCCGCCACCTCCCCCACCCCCGCCGGCGGTGCCAGCGGGGACGCCGAGTCCCCCGCTACCCCCACCCCCGCCGGATCCCCCCATGATCGACAGGTTCCCCATCAGGACTTGCTGCGAGAGAATCCGTGCTCCGGCGATGGAAGTGCTAGCTCCAGCTTGCCCACCTGCGATAGATCCACTGCTGTTAGCCCCTCCTCCTCCACCCAGTCCTCCAAATCTCGATAATGCAAGAGCCGGGGCGTCACCCCCGGGATTAATCACGCTGTTCGACCCGACAGCTCCAGCCCCTCCTGCTCCTCCTCCGCCGGATTCGTTTGCTGCTCCACCGGCGCCCCCGAATCCAGAGGAGCTCGCCACGGCATCATCGCCTTTGCCGCCGTCGCAGGAGAGCGTCCCGTTGACCACCATCGTTCCAACACAGAACAGTTTGTAGCCGTTGGCGAGAACTGTGACGGTCGGATCTATCCGGATTGACGCGCAAAAGATGGACCGCGTAAGCGTGTAGCTCTTCGAGCTGGGAACCAACCCCAATACCGTCGACGTGCCGTTGAACACCACTGCGCCGTCCGAGCCATCGCCCAAGACTGCGGAATCTAGAAGGCTGGGCGTGACGAGCGTGAGAGCTCCGTTTGGGTCTACTGAATTCATAGGATGACGGGTTGGAGTTTATTCCCAGGTTCGAGTCTGCATATTGTAGCGCAGGATCACGCCATTGCCTCCCGAACTCCCAGCGGCTCCACCAGCCCCGCCCGTGCCTGCCGCGCCTCCGCTTCCGCCAGCCGCGGTAATCTTGCTGGAGCCGAAAAGACTGTAATAACAGAGGTAGACCAGCCCGCCCCCGCCCCCGCCCCCGCCCCCACCATTGACGATGGCTCCAGACGCATTACCGCCTGCGGCTCCCGCTCCACCTCTCCCACTGATAAGGCCTCCGGCGGAACCCAGGGTGTCGATCTGGATGCTGTTGGCGTAGACCATCAGCACCCCGCCACCGCCACCGCCTCCCCCACCAACGATGGCCGTTCCCCCACCGCCTCCCCCACCGCCCCCGCTGCCCCCCGTGACGAGAGCGCTGCCCGATAGCAGATGATGCGTTTGGAATCGCACAGGCCGCAGCAGTGTGTTCGATCCTCCGGTCCCTGGACTAGCCGCGCCAGCGCCTCCGCTGGCGCCAGTCCCGCCCATCGTGGGATTCGCGCTGTTGGACGGCGCATTGCTACCAGCCGTATTGGCGGCCCCCCCTGCGCCTCCTGCGGAGCCGCCTCCGAGTTCGACAGCCGCAAGCGCAGCCCCGGCCGTTTGACCGACTGCATCGATGCCATTATTCGAGAGAACGCCATTGTTCAAGATGCTCAGCGTCCCTGCGCAGAATACTTTGAAGCCAGCAGCTACTACTCTGACATTATTCGTCACATGACCAATCGTAATTGCAGAACAGAAAACCGATCGGGTAAGGGTATAGACAAAGTTTGGGGTGGTTCCTGTCTTGGTACAGAACGCGTAGGTGTTAGCGCCGTCGAATGTCGGACCCAAATCCGAGCTATCACCAAATAATCCGGTTTCGAAAGGCGCGGGCACCAGGGTCACAAGGACCCGACCGGATGCATCCAGCATTCTCATACGACATCCCTTTCAGCTCCGCTGATCACGAACTGGATCGCGTTGGCTGTGTCGCACTTGCCCTGGATGCGGTCTCCGGGCTCCAGGCTGAGTTCGGAATCATCAATGTACAGATACCCGGGTTGCAGCGTGAGATCGACCGGGGAGAGTTGCCTGCGCCGGTTTTGGCCCGTGGCATTGAGTCTCATGAAGTAGAGATTCACCTTGGCGGCGGTCGCCCCAATGTTGGCAAGCCGTATGCCTTTCACGATTGCCGCCTTCACGCTCGTGGGGCTTGAATTCGGAGCTGTGTAGAGATCGTAAACGACGTTCGCCGTGGGGATGACGTTAAAAGAATCGACGACAGCAGCGATGGAATTGTCGATGCTCGTCGATGTGTTTGTAAGTTCTTTAATGGAGAGAGACATAATGATCCGTGGAGGCGTTTGATCAGCGAAGAAGGTTGGAGCGCAGTGAGCATTGACAGATCTCCGAGACGTGAGTGATGCGTCTGGATCCCAATTTCACCACGACCCTACCTCCACATGGTTCCGTACTCATTGTTCGACAGCCATGATCAATACCAGTGGCGATCCGCTGGAAGGTTCCGCCCAGATGCTGGAAACAGCATTAAGGTTCCAAGGGATGAGACAGAACTGGCCTGGCAACAAATTCGCAAAGTATTGCGAACTGCTGGCGAGGGACAGCTTCACGGAGAGGGCAGCGTCCAGGTTCTTTACGAAGATGTAGCCAAGGAAGTTTGGACTAGCGTTCTCGTTCCCGAGTGGCAACAGGGCTGCCGCCGTTACATTTACTGTACGGGAGGAGGCAGACTTGCCCGTTTGCGTGACATCCTTGAATGCCGCCACCTGCAGAATCTGAGGTGTGTACTTCGAATAAGTCAACGTCGCCTGAACATTCACTTCGTTTGCCATATTTCCCGTCCTTCTTGTTTGTTGGTTTTGCTAACTCTGCATGAACCCGATCACCAAGGCCTCCTCGGCGTCGGTTTCAAGCTCGGTGTACAGATTGGTACTGAATTCGTTAAACCCGCGGATCAGGACGCCCGCCGGGGTCTTGTTCTCGAAATAGCTCACGCTGCCGCAGCGAAGGTTCTTCAAGGGATTGCTCGGCATGTTCTCCAGAATGTTCTCCCCAACCTGCAGATTGGTCGCGCCCAACACACGCACCCCGTTCCCGCTGCCGCTGGCCGCTCCATCCAGATACCGAATCCGGTTCCCGCGAATGATCACGCTCTGGTAAGGAGCGGTGGCAGCCGCTTTGTCGTCGAGAATCATCGCGTAGACGCCGGCAGCCAGGCCGCCCACATTAATTGTTGCGATGTTGGCGCCTGTGGCGAGTTCGAACGTGTTGTCCTCTATGAGCAGTTTCTTAACGCCTGCGTTCGGAGCGCCGACGGAACCCAGTTGCCAGGCCAAACCGAGAGCGACATTCCGATAGGTGTTGCCGCGAACGGTGATCCCGTAGGCCCCGCGATTCGCGGTGTTCCCGCTTCCCTCCTCCATATAAGGGCCGCCAAACAAGCAGTTCAGCACCTGGTTTCCCTCGACCACGCCGCCAGTGCACCAAGCCATCGACAAGCCTTGGGTCAATTGACCGAAATCCTGGTTCGTTTGGAAATCGGTTCCATCCACGAAGCAGTTCCGAATGTAGCAGCCCTTGCCCAAGCCAGGGGTAACGCCGGGAATCTCCTTCCCGCCCACATGGAAGAGGACAAACCGCAGGGTGTTAGGGGTGTTGGCCTCGATTGCGATGCACTCCTCGATCCCGCAGTTGCTCACGCCGGCGACATTCGCCAGGGAGTTTAACGCGTTCGTGTTCGCGGTGATCAGGGAGATGCCATAGCCGATCAGCGCGGAATTCTGGTTGTTCCACATCCTGAGCTTCACCCTCACGACTCGCGTGTGGTTGCCCATCAATCGCACTCCTCCGACGGGAGAAAGCGAGTCGATGACGGTTGGGGCTGGAAAGACCCCGGAACCGTCCAAGTTCAGCGTCAGATCGCGGATCTCTACGAAATCCCGCGAATTGGGAGCGGTGCCCGAAGGGCTCACCAGATCGTGTCCCATGGCGTAAGCGTTTTGAGACTGCGCGGTCACCGCCACCACGGTCACGGTCGTCACATCGATGCCTTCGCCAACGATCCTCATGTTGTTCAGGATCTGGCCCCCCCCGCTCAGGCCCTCGTGATACCCCAAAGTGAAGAAAATGCCCGAACCCAGATGCACCGCGATAGGCGCTGTGGTGGGCAGGGAGCGCATCACCTGATCGAACAGGAAGGGATTGCGGCGGCATTGGATGGTACCCGTCGCGTTGCCGGAGGGAGTTCCGGTCATCACATATTGGAAAGAGGAAGGCGTCGCGCTGAGAACCGTAAAAACGCCGTTGTAGAAGGGAGCATTCCCTCCCGTAGCGCCCCAAACGAGGACCCGCTCGCCATCCTTAAGGCCATGACCGGCAGCCGTGGCGGTGGCGGTAGCGCTAGAAAAGGTGATTTGGGTGACTGCTGCGATAGGTGTATTGATAAAGGAACAGTTATAGGGGTCCTCACGGCTGCCTGATCCGCCAATAGAATCTGTCCTCACAGC